>CAVWUP010000018.1:0-280710 GCA_963758155.1 uncultured delta proteobacterium | reverse complement strand
CGAGCGAGCGGGTTCCCTGACCCGCCACTGACCCTGGAAGCAAATCAGTACGCTGCCAGTACCGGAGCCCCTCACTTCCCCTCACACCGCCGTTCAGCGGCGAGGACAGCCAACCCGTCGCGGCGAGTAGCAACGGTCCCAGTCTGCTCAGGGGGCTTTCCGGAACGCCCGTTCGATCAGCTGGAGCTTGTCCCTGCTAGCCTTGCAGGCGGCTGCTGCGGAGATCATGAGCACCACGCTGTCGTCGGCGACAAAATGGGCCATGCATGTGTTCTCGGGGATCTCGAGCTTGCAATGCCGGCACTTTTCCAGGGCCGCGACCAAGCCCTTCCGCGCGACCGCCTTGGGCAGGCGAAAGCGCTCGAGGGTGAAGTAGCCCTCGCCATCGACAACCTTCACGTATTCGAATCCGGCCAGCGGCTTCAGGTAGTTCCGGCGTAGGGTAGCGGCCAGCGCGCTGCTCGTTACTTTGGCCCGCTGGCACGCATCGTCGGCCTGGAAGACCAAGTCGGGGAACTTCGCCCGCAGGGTATCGACAGCAACCTGCAGGCGCCCGTCGCGGATGGCCGACATGTTGTGCGTGCAACTCTCGACCTGGGCTCGCGCCGTCGTCAAGGACGACTCCAGCATCATGAATCCTGCCAGCAGTGAAAGCCGTGCTTTCATGGCTACCAGTCCTTGATCTTGCGAGAATACAGGCTCTTGATGTCGGGGACCCGTGCTTGCTCGATCTCGACGATCAGCTTTCCCTCCTTCACCAGCTGGGTGATGGCGTCATCGCGTGATACGCCGACGATGCCCGACATCCTGACGATGGAATCCTTGAAGACGTCAAAGTTGCCGATGATTTCGATGCACCCCGCGGATCCAAACCCGACGTCGCTGGGGGTTGCCGGGCCGGCGTGGATGTAGAACGTATCGTGAACCACGATGGCACCGATGCCGGGAGAGTAGCGGTTCTGGACTTGGTAATCCCTCCTGTACCGAGAGATGACCACCCTTTGGGTCGAAGACAGCCCGCAGTTGATCCAGCCCAGGGTCTTGTAGTGGAGGCTGGGCCTCTTGGGATTGTTGTAGTAGGGCATGAACCTGGGCGCCCGGTATTCCCCCGAGACACTATTGCCGGTGTCATCCTTACCGGTGACCAGGATGCGGTAGATTGGAACCTTGTACAGGTTGTAGTAGCCGCTGGCATCCTTCTGTTCGTCCGGGTACGAGCGCGCTTCGTATTGACCGACGATGGTGTTTGTGACGACGATGACGACCTGTCGTGCTGCCATGGCTTAGTCTCCTGATTGTCGACAAGAGATATTCTCGCAGAATGGAGCAACGAGTCGATCATGTCAATTCCTCGCCGTTTCGCCGGACATACAGGCGCAAACCGCTGGCGACCCCACGCCATAGGCAGCGTTGACCCCCTTCCTGGAAATCACTGGCGTCCGCACTGTCGCGAGCGGATGTACAACGATTTCGAAACCGGCGCCTTTCTCATTTGGGAGGCCTACCCGCACCATCGCGTGTTCGTCGGTGGGTCGAGAGGCACGGTGGGAAATGGGAGTGTTGCGGCGAATAGGCGTCGATGTTCCAACCGCGACGAAGGCGCGGATGGATATTTCGTAGCGGTTCTGTGCCCTGCCGATGACGCCGGGGAACATCCGTGCCGCTGGCCTGCGGAAGGTCATTGCAGCCATGGCCGTGGCTCGATCTCGTCCCAAAAACGACGATCTCCCGGCGGCGAAAAGCGGCCGTGGCTATTTGCCAAAGACGATGTGAGCGCTCGTTGATCGCGCGGCTCGCGCCCGTGGCGGAAATCCACGCCGAGCGGGTCGCCCTGTGCGACGGGCAGCGCGCGCTGACCTACTGGAGCTATGCGCGGCGCTGCGCAGACATCGGAACGGGAGAGGCCGGGCACGTGTGATCAAGGGTGGCCGTTGTGCGCCTCATCGATCATCTTGAGAGCGTCGCAGCTCACGTGATCCAGGAGCCGGCAACCTTCGTCGAAGCGATTCCGCGCCGCGCTCGGTTTTGGTGCGATTCCAATGCCACTCTGCAGTTGCACACCACCCAGGCGGCAGCTCTCCGCTGAACCCTTGTCGCAATCACGGTCCAGCTCGGCCCACACGACCCAGGCGCGCTTGCGGAAAGAACGGCTGTTGCGGCCCGGCAGCGACTCAAAGTTTGTGCATCCCTTGGCGTCCCCCAGAGCGCATGCGAGGCAGTAGAGGATCGCCGCACGAATCAGATCGGCCGGAGCGGTCTCGAAGAGAAAGGCCCAATTCGAGCAGCCGCGCCCAACCCCAGACGCGCAGGCTCGGCGATAGAGGTCCCGCGCCTTCCCGAGGTCGCGCTCGACTCCCAAGCCGGAGAAGTACATGAAACCGAGATTGTTGCAGGCTTCCGCGTCGTCCGCACGACAGGCGATCTCGTAGAGTTCCGCGGCGCGCGCGTCGTTCTTGGCCACCGTTTCGCCCATCTGATAAGCGACGCCGAGGTTGTAGCAGCTCTTGGCGTGCTTGAGTGCGCAGCCGCGCGAGTAGTACTCAACAGCCTTGGCTCGATCCTTGGCGATGCCCGCCTTTGCTCCACGACCGCTGGAGTAGAGGCTGGCCAAGTCTCCGCAGCCCACCCCATTCTTGGCGTCGCACCCGCGCTGGTACAGTTCCGCCGCGCGCGCGCGGTCCTCGGACACGCCCCCTTCGCCATAGTCGTAAAAGTAGCCGAGGCTGATGCACCCGCTCGAATCCCCGTCGCTGCAGGAGCGTTCCAGCGGATCCGCATTTTTGGACGTCCCGATCGTCCGCCGGCATAGACTACCGATCTCCGCGAGGCACTGCTCGACGTCCTTCCGGTCACGAGCAAGGGTCATGTTGGGGCGGCAGTAGGAGCGTGGTGACATCTCACGCACGCATTCCTGCACGGCCACCAATGTGCCGGCGCGGGCGCAGTTTTCCCAGACCAGGGAACTGATCTTGGCGTCATCCCGCCATTGGTTCAGCACCTCAAAGGCGCCTTTGTTGTCGTCTACACATGCAGACGATTTGCACAGGTCCACGCGGAGCCGTAGTTGTACCGGATCGAGCTTGTCCTTCTTGTGCTCGATGCTGATCCCGGATACCAGCCCACGCTGTCTCAGCATCCCGAGCCAGGCCAGGTTGTCCTCGTCGAACGAGCCCTGGTCCAGGTTCCTTTGAATCTCCTCGCGCAATGCACCAACGAGGACGCGCACCACCTCTTCTTGGCTCCTCACCATCCCATCTTTACGACCAACGGCTTCGTCACTCACGCCGCAGGAGACGTGGCTGACGTCTGGGGCGAACCCCTCGCCAGCCCTGATAGCTGTCCAGGCTTTGTCGCGCTTGATGAGCACCCACTGGTGCACATCCAGCATGTCGTCCGTGCCTATGACACCGCCATTCGGCTCCTGCTCCAGCGCACACAAGAAGGCGAAGTCACCAGCCTTGAACAGGTCTTTGACGATGAACTTCACACTATCCGAGCCGCGAGCGGCATTCAGTATTGCCGCGCGATCAGGGTCGGACCTCGGAAGGTCTCGGGCCCACGACGAATCCTCGCCCACCAGAGCGAGCGCCAAGACTCCACAAGAAAGCACGGCCGACCTCGTCATTCTATGATGAATCCTGTCTGAGCATTTCATAGTCGAGTTGGAACTAAAAGATCGCCCACAACAACGGCACCACGAACGCTGTCGTGGGAAAGGCGCAATTTTCCATCAGCGGAAGCAGTCGTCGAGGATTTTCCCTGCGTCCCGGCCGGAACCTGCCGCATTCAACGCATCAGGAACGTCCCGACGTGCTCCTGCAGCGGAAAGCTGGGCTCAGATGGGTCAGTTTCAGCCCCTGAAGGATCCGGGCCAGCGGCCCGGGTCCGAGACTATAGTGAAAAGAGCATCTCTACCCGAAAGGATGCCCGCGTCGGCGCTGGTACGCTTCGAGGTACAGTCGCTCGTAGGCTTCCGCGGCTCTGGCCCATGAGTAGTCCTGCTGCATGGCCTGGCGGCGCATGGCCGTGATGTGGCTCGGCCGATCGAAGTAGGTCGAAAGCGCCCAGCCGATGGTGTTGGCGATGGAGGAAGGATACAGGTCGTGAAACATGAAACCGGTGCCCGCACCAGCGCGCTCGTCGTAGTTCTGCACCGTATCCACCAGGCCGCCGGTGGCGCGCACGATGGGCAGGGTACCGTAGCGTTGGCTGTACATCTGGCTCAGCCCGCACGGCTCGTAGCGCGAGGGCATGAGGAGAAAATCACAGCCCGCCTCGATGCGGTGGGCGAGGCTGTCCTGAAAACCGATATACGCGCGGAACTTGTCGCCCCGGCGGGCACACACCGACGAGAAGAAGGATTCCGCCTCGCCGTCGCCCGAACCCAACAGGGCTATCTGCATGTTCCAACCCAGGATGTTGTCCAGCGTGTGCGCTAGCACATCAAAGCCCTTCTGCGGTGTCAGGCGCCCGACCACGCCGAAAAGCGGAATGTCGGGGCGCTCGGGCAAACCCATTTCTCTTTGCAGGGCGGCCTTGCACGCTGCCTTGCCGGTCAAATCGTTCCTGTCGAAGCGCGCGGCCAGGTACGGGTCCGTGGCTGGGTTCCACGCGCCGGTATCGATGCCGTTGAGCACGCCACGCAGATCGTGCCCGCGCGCGGCCAGCTCGCCGTCGAGGCCGAAGCCGTATTCCGACGTCTGGATTTCGCGCGCATAGGTCGGGCTGACCGTGGAGAGAAGGGTGGAATGCCGGATGGCCGCCTTCATCAAGTTCATGTCGCCGAAGTGTTCGAACTCACTTGGGTTGAAATGGTTCCAACCTAGGCCGGTGATGAACAGCGCGCCGCTTTCCCAGTTCCCCTGGTAGGCCAGATTGTGAATGGTGTACAGGGTGGCGCAGCCGTGCATAGGCTTGGCCCATTCGACTGTGTTCACGTACACCGGCACCAGGGCGGTCTGCCAGTCGTTGGCGTGAACGACGTCAGGAATCCAACCCAGCACCTTGCACAGTTCAAGCGCTCCGCGCGAGAACAGCGTGAAGCGTTCCAGGTTGTCCTGGTAAGCCTGCCCGGGCGGACCGTAGAGATCGGGGCGATCGAAGAAGCGGTTGTATTCGAGGAAATATATCGGCACATCGCTGCCCGGCAGCCGACCCATGCGCACGCCTGCCCAGGTCGTGCCGTAGTACATGGGAATGGGCACGAGTCCATCCAGACGCTCCAGCTGGTTCCATGGGATGCCCTGGTAGAGCGGCATGACCACGCGCACATCGATGCCCCGGCGAGCCAGCGCTCGAGGCAGAGCGCCTGCCACATCGGCCAGTCCTCCGGTTTTGCGGAACGGGGCGACCTCCGAGGCCACGAACAGAACCTTGAGTGGGGCCTTGGCGCCCGGAGGAGGCGAAATCGAGAACTCGGTCGGAGCGCGGCGACTATCCCCGGCACGTTCGTCTACCGCGCGCGTCGGCGCAGTGGCTGCGTCGGACGCGACCCGATGTGGAACAAGCTTCTTGGCCGACGATGCCGGCGCCTTGACGGCCTTGGGTCGCTGGGCAGACTCCTCGCCAGCGCTCCGGGGACTGCTTGCGACTCCGGGCTGCGAACGGTGGACGGTCGACGGTCGGCTTCCGCCGCGCCTACGTGGCGTAGATGCGGTAGTCGATGTCCGGGAAGATGTTGTCTTGTGCTTCAATGCTGGCCAGGAAGGGCTCGTCCACCGCGCCCTTAGTCAAGTCTTCGTATAGCCGGGTGAAACGGACAATGTGCTCGTTGAATCTGCGCGTGGCGTACGGCACCGTGGTGCCGGTCGACATGATGAATGTCCAGTCGCTGGCCTGGGCCAGCATCAACTCGCGCGCCGCCTGCTTGAGCGCCCGCACGGTGAGCGGGTTGGTCGCGCCCCAGTGACGGCGCGCCAGTTCCACCATGCGTTCACCGGCGGCGTGGACGTGGCGCCAGGTCCACGCGTTGCTTTCGTTCACCCACTGCTCGCCGTAGCCCTTGAGTCCCCAGGACGACGCGCCCGGGGTGGCCAGCTGATTGGTGGGATGCCGGTCCAGGTACTCGCTGGGCGTGATGGGCTGGATGATGCTCTGGTCGAAGTGAAGCTGGCGATACACGTCGGACAAGAAAATCGGACCCTCGTACCACCAATGCCCGTACAGCTCGGCATCGTAGGGGCTCACGATGATGGGCGGCCGATCCATGCCGGCGGCCAGTCGCTGCGCCTGCTTCTCCATGTTGCCGCGGAAGTGCGAGGCGTGCAGCCCGACCTGACCACGGGCGACATCGGGATCGTAGACCCACTTGTCGTGAAGCTTGTCGTGGGTGATGGCGTGGTACTTGAAGCCGGTGTACATCCGGTGCCCTTCCGGGTGGATGTGCGGGCCGATGTAGTCGAGCGGCAGGTCGAAGCCGATGTCGCGGTAGAAATCGCGGTAGTGCGGGTCGCCGGGATAGCCGTGCTTGGCACTCCAAACCTGTTCGGAGGATTCGGTGTCGCGGCCAAAGGCGGCCACGCCGGTGGCGCAGTAGATGGGTGCGTACACGCCGTAGACTGGCCGGCGATCCGCGTACAAGATAGAGTGGCTGTCCACGAAGAAGTAGCGAATCGCCACTTCGCGCAGCAGCTCGTCGACCCCTGGCACGTAGCCGCACTCGCCCAGCCACATGCCGGCGCTGCGCCGGCCGAAGTGCTTTTCGTAGAGCTCCGCCGCCGTGTGCACCTGGGCGCGCAGCGCAGCCCAATTGCGGTCCATGAGCGGGAAGAAGGCGTGCGTGGCGGTCGAGGTGATGACCTCGAGCCCGCCCTGATCCTGCAAGCGGCGGAAAGCGCCCACAAGGTTGCCCTCGTGGCAGCGCCAGGTGTGGCGCAGGCTGAGGAACCGATTGTGGTACATCTCGGCCAGACGGTGGTACTGCGGCTCGGGCTTGGTCCGCTCCAGCTCCTTCTCGGCCAGCAGAATCAAATCATCCAGGTGATCGGCGTATCTGGTTTTCAGCAGATCGTCGGTCAGCATGCTGATGAGCGGCGCAGACAAGGAAACCGTGCAGCGGTAGGGCACGCCGTCGGCCTGCAGACCCTCGAAGATCTGGATGAGTGGAAGGTAGGTTCCACTGATGGCTTCGTACAGCCACTGTTCTTCCATCACCGTCGGGTCTTCGGGGTGACGGACAAAGGGAAGATGGGCGTGCAGAACCAGCGCGAAGTATCCGGTTGGCATGAAGCTTACTCCTTGACCGCGGGCCCAGAGCCCACCGAGTCGGCCGACGGATAGGATCCGTCGCCCTTGACCTTGGCATCCGCCATCCGCGCTTCGCTGGCCCCCAAAAAATGGCCTTCGCTGGCACCGCCCAAGCGCGTCTCGCTCGCCCCGCCCAGTCGTCGTTCGCTGGCTCCGACGAGACGGCTTTCGCTGGCCCCAGCCAGCATGCGCTCGCTGGCCCCGGCCAGCCGCACCTCACTGGCACCGCCCAGCCGGCGTTCACTCGCCCCGCGCATCATATACTGGCTCGCACCGAGGTACATGCGCTCGCTGGCCCCGCGCGCCTTCACCTCGCTGGCGCCGAGGTAGAAGATCTCCGAAGCGCCGCCCAGGCGGGCTTCGCTGGCGTAGCGTCGGCGCCGCTCGCTGGCCCCGGGCATAAGCTGCTCCGAAGCACCAGGCGGCAGCGCGGGATGGATGTCGCGCACTTGGACTTCCTTCACTTCATCAGCGATCCACGACTTGAAGATCTCCCAGCGGGCCACCACCGCATGACCAAAGTGCGCGCCCAGCCCGCGGATGACCACCTGCCAGGGGCCGTGCACCACATGGGTGCGACCGCCCACGCGATACACCCGCGTCGGGCCGACAAAGGCCTGGCGGATTGCCTCGGGCGCCTCCACCGGATGGGTAAACGGACCGGCCTCCCACGACGAGATCGTCACCGGGCTTTCCCAAGACGTCTGGCGATGGAATTCGGCGTGGCCATCGCTGAAGTGCTCTTCCCATTCCACCGTTTCGGCGCGGCCTCCCTCGCCGAGGATGATCGATTCCTCCCAAGGCAGAAGCGCGACGTGGCGGGGCGGGGCGGGCGGCGGTCCCTCGTCGCCCTTGCCCGGCGCGGGTGCGGGAGGCGCGCCACGGACATGAAATCCGCGGCCGACATGTTCCACCGGGCCCCAGGTCGAGCGCACGCTCAGCCACTCGGGCTCGGAGTAGGGCGCGGTGTCGCGCCGAGGAAAATCGATGCGGCCGGAACGCGCGATCTTGATGAAGTAGCCTTCGCGCGACTTGAGACCCACGTTGATAAACGCCGACGAGCTGGGTTTGCCAATGTGGAAGAACCACTGGCGATCGGCGCGATCCAGCCCGTGGTCGAAATACGAGTGGGCATTGGTTCCGTCGAAGATGCGTCCCGTGCTGTCGTACACGCGCAGGTTCAGCCAGGCATCCTTGCCGCTGGCGCCCAGCCCGGCTCGCGCCCGCTCCAGCGACTGGTCCGTGACCTCCCAGTACACGAACAGGCGATCCGGATCCACCGCCATGCCGGTCACCCGGTCGTAGTCGTAGGCCCACGGGATGTTGCGCGGCTCCTCGGCCTTGCCGTGCGAGCCCAGCTCGAACTTGTGCGAGATGGGAGGCGGCTCCGGTATTTCAAGCGAAGGATTGACGGTCTTGTCGGCCGGCTTCGCGTTGGGGCTCTTGGACTTGGCGGCAGGAGGGGCGCTGTCGCCGTTCTCCGCCCGCGCCGGCGCGAGGATGGTTGTCAGCTCTTCCCAGATGCGCTCCGCCAACGCGCTCTTGCTCAGCTTGGATGTGCCCTTCTGCCCCAGCCGCTTGCTGCATTCGAACAGCTGATGCTGGGTGAACTTGGCCAGCCCTTCGCGACCAGTCTTGAGGAAGGCCGCGGGGTCAGAAAGGCCCAAGGCCCCTAGTGCACGGATAACCACTTTTTCTTG
Source organism: uncultured delta proteobacterium (assembly GCA_963758155.1). Classification (GTDB taxonomy): domain Bacteria; phylum Myxococcota_A; class Polyangia; order Fen-1088; family Fen-1088; genus Fen-1137. The sequence goes on along the minus strand of CAVWUP010000018.1, from coordinate 271,765 downwards.
AGATGACTGACCTATCCCCATGACGCCCTACGTTTATTGGGTTTTGGAATGAACGCCAGCCCCGGGGGCTAACGCTGCGCGGGCAAGAGCGTAAAGCCGAACCTGGGAGAATTCCAGATAAAGATCAGACGCCCAGCCTCACGTGTGATGCGGGAGGAAGGCAAATCCTGTCGCGGCCATGATGAGAAGAAACGCCACCACCGTGTTCCAGCGCGGCGTCTCGCCAAGCCAGGCAGCCGCGAACCCCGTGAATACCACCAACGTGATGATCTCTTGAATGATTTTCAGCTGGTAGGCGCTGAACTGGCCGTAGCCCCAGCGGTTGGCTGGCACTTGTAGGCAGTATTCGAAAAACGCGATGCCCCAGCTCAGGAGGACGACCTTCCACAGGGCGACGCCTTTCCAGCGCAGGTGTCCGTACCAGGCCACAGTCATGAATATGTTACTAGCTGCTAGGAGCGCGATGGTACGCATGGTCAGCGCCTCTTACCACGGGAGGGCGGCGGCGCGCCTTGCAGCCGTGCTATGGTCTGGCCCTGCCAATGCGTATCGGCCCCGTCGAAATAGGCCCGGGCGCCCTGCTCGCACCCATGGAGGCAGTGACAGACCTGCCTTTCCGCACCATCTGCGAGGAGCATGGAGCGTCTTTGACCTTCACCGAATTTCTCTCGGCCGAGGCGCTGACCCGCGGGGCGGAGCGGGTCCTGCGGCGCATGTGGCCCAGCCTAGGCGGCCGGTCCTTCGTCGTGCAGGTCGTTGGCCGCCAGCCTGACCTGCTGGCGCGCGCGGCCGCCATGGCAGCACAGGCTGGCGCCACAGTGGTGGACATCAACATGGGCTGCCCAGCGCGCAAGGTCACGGCGGGCACATGCGGCGCGGCCCTCATGCGCGAGCCGGAGCTGGCCGCCGCGATCGTCAGCGCCGTGCGCGCAGTCCTGCCCTCGTCCATCCCGGTCACGGTCAAGCAGCGGGTCGGCTGGTCGGATTCTTCCATCAACGCACCCGAATTTGCCCTGCGCATGGTCGAGGCTGGAGCCGCCATGGTGACGGTGCACGGGCGCACGCGCGACCAGGGATTCTCCGGTCAGGTGCGCCTCCCGCCGATCGCGGCGGTTCGTGCGGTCTTGCCCAGCGAGATTCCGGTGGTGGGCAACGGGGACGTGAAGACAATCGACGACTACCGCCGCATGAAGAACGAAACCGGCTGTGACGCCGTGATGATCGGCCGTGCCGCTCGCGGCAATCCTTGGCTTTTCCGGTCCATCCACGCCATCGAAACCGGCGCGTCGCTGCCGGCCCTGCCCACGATTGTCGAGCAGCGAGCCGTGTGGCGCCGCCACGCCGATCTGGTCGTGGAATTCGCCAGCGACCAGATGCGTCTGCACGAGTTGCGCAAGACCCTGGCCTGGTATTCGCGCGGCCTGTATGGCGGGGCCGACCTGCGTTGCCGGGCCTTTTGCGAGCCCGAGCCTCGGGCCGTCATCGACTTGGGCGAGAGTTTCTTCGGCGCCTTGGAGGCGCGCCAGCGGGAACGCGCCGACATTGCCGAGGTGTTGTTCGTCGACGGCATCGCAGCCCGTTGTCTGGCCCGCCATCGGCGGCGCCAAGGCGAGGCAGGAGACAAACTTTGCGCAGGCTAGGTGTCTGGCTCATCGGCTCGCTGGCGCTCTGGTCAGCCGCGGGCTGCGAAGATCGCTCGTATCGCGAGATCGGCGCGCAGATCAACGCCCTGACCAAACCCGGCGGAGGCCCGGTGGCCGAGGCCATTGCCCAGCTGGCCCGCATCGGCCGCCGCACCCTGCCGCAGATCGAGACAGCCCTGCACACGGCCTCGTCCCACGGCAAAACGAACCTCATCAGGGCACTCGATGCCGTCGGCGATCCGGAAGCTGCGACAATCGTCCAGCACTTTGCCGTCTACGACGCCAGTCCCGAGGTGCGTGCGGCCTGCGAGGAGCTGCTGCAGCGTTGGGCTGCCGCCAGCGATGGCCGCGCCGGCCCTGCACGGCAGGCTCTCGCACGCGTGGCAGAGAAGCGGGCCAAGGGCGAAGGGCCGGAGTAGCGCCATCACCGTCGCTGACGACGTGCACGGACGCGTCAGCGATGCTGGGGCTATCGACTCTGGATAGCCGGCGGCGGCGGCGGCGGCGGCGGTGGTGGCGGTGGTGGCGGAGAAGCAGCCGGTGGCAGTGATGGCGGGGCGGAAACCGGCGGCGGCGGCGGTGCAGCCGGAGCCGGAAGTGCTGTTGCTGGCGGCGGCGCGCCGGGCGGCGGCGCAGCCGGAGCAGCCGGTGCGGCCGACGCGGGCGGCGGAGCCGGCGGGGGCGGTGGGGGCGATGGCGGTGGCGGGGAAGTAGCTGTAGCGCCGTTCGGCGGCGGAGTCGGAATGACGATCGGGGTTATGCAGCTTGAGAGGTCGAAGAACATGAACTCCAGAGCCTTCTCCTGGCCGTTCAATGGGCGAACTTTGCACTCCGTCGGGAAGATCGGCGTGGCGCCGGTCTTGCGAACCGTGTCCTGGTCGGCCGCTGTGGCCGCAGATGACACGTGAACACCTGTGTAGACCACACGGCCGCACTTGCTGGTCTGCTCGACTGGCGTGAGGAAGTCGAAGTAGTGGACGTGCCTCGAAGAGTTGTCAGTAGTTGAGGTTGGATTGTAGATCCAGCGCTCTGCCGGTGGGCTTACTGCAGACGCCGTATACTTGGAAGTGGGTATGCCACTTCCCGTGTACGCGTTGACGAGCTGCAGAGTGCCGCCGGGCTTTGGCGAGGCCCCAACGTTGACGAGCCATTGGGCAAACGCAAAACCCTTCGGGAACGACTCGTCGATCTGCGTGAGCAGATCGGCCGCCACGATGTTCACGAGATTCGTCGGTGTGTATTCCCACGTTGCAACAGCGCCGAAGGGCCCTGCTGGCTCAGGCGTGCCGGCGGATCGGAGGAATGTCGAGAAATAGTGCTCGAGGAAGACCTTGCCCCCGCCATCGAGGTAGGTCTTCATGGTCTGCTGGCGCGTCGTGGTCACGTACGCGCCGGCTTGGGCAAAATACGCCGGAGCTGCCGCGCAGTTCATCAGGACCATGTCGTAGCCCTGCAGCGCCGTGAGTGAGTCAAGCACTGAGGACGCCAGAGGGAAGGCTGTGCCGTCCACGTAGCTGGTCGCGCCGTTGACATCTCTCGCGTTGTCGGTTCCCGTTGTGCCGTCCTGCAAGCGGTTCGCATCTGTGGCCAAGAAATGGCTGTAGAGATTGATGTGCCCCGTGCCCGTGGAATTGGTGAATTCCGCCGTGTCGACACCGATTCGCGTCAACAGACACTCAAGAGCATCGACGGTACCAGTGGTGATTGCGATCTTGGGCATACTGGTGTATTGGCCATTGTTGTCGCCATCGGTGATGTTCTTCGGCAGGCGCAACAGGGCTGCGGGGGTAGTATCTGCAATCACGTTGTTCGCACATTGATGAGTGACCATGGCAGCAGTGATGGTGACCTGCCGCCGCCACTTTCCCAGTTGCATGACCAGCGGAAAATCGACCCCCCAGGGCACGTTGTTGAGGGTGAAACTCCCATCGGGAGCAGTGAGCGCGGTCGCAATGGGCTGTCCCGACACCTGGGCGTCGCAGGCGGGGCAACTCGTTCCCGCACCGGGCGTGATGGGATCCAGTGGCCCGTTTGGTATCGATACGATCACGTTGTAGAGCGGATTCAGTCCCGCCGGGTCGTACACCGTGCCGCTGATGCTGGTTGTGGCCCCACCGTCGCAGCTAACCTGCTTCAGACACAGGTTGCCGCAGCCGCAGATATGGGCAGATGGCTCGCCACAGGTTGTACCGCTCGGGCAGGTTGCGGGACAGTTCAGCGTCCCGCCGCAATTGTCACCAATAGTACCGCAGTACTGTTGGACCCCGGCAGAGTTGTTGCATGTGACCTTTGTGCAGCCAGGTCCACCCACGCACACGCTGTTGCTGCCGCAGGTCCAGTTGGCGCCAGAAGCAGTGCAGTCTGTTCCGCAAGATAGCGAGTTCCCGCAGCCATCGCCAACGGTCCCGCAGTACTGTCCGCCCGAGGCAGGTTTGCAGGTCAAAGCCGTACATACTCCTGGCAAACCCTTACACAAGCCACCCTGGCAAGTCCATCCGGTCTTTGTGCAGATTCCGCAATCTACTGATGATCCGCAGCCGTCGCCGACCACGCCACAATACTGGTCGCCGCTTGTCGTCGTGCAGGCCAGCGGCAGGCACCCCGGACCGCCCTTGCACAAACCGCCCTGGCAGGTCCATCCGGCCTTGGCGCAGGTGGTTCCGCAATCGACTGAGTTGCCACACCCGTCACCAATGGTTCCGCAATATTGGTCTCCCGAAGCCGTGGTGCAGCCGCCTGGCGTGCAGACCCCGATCAGTCCCTTGCACAGTCCATTGTCACACACCCATCCCGCCTTGGGACAAGTCGTGCCACAATCGAGCGTTCCTCCACACCCGTCGCCGATTGCGCCGCAGTAGTTGTCCCCGCTGGCCGCCACAGCGCAAGTCGTGAGTGCGGGGCAATTGGGGTCGCCCTTGCAAACGTTATGGTCGCACGTCCAGCCTGCCTTGGGGCAGGTGGTTCCGCAGTCAAGCGTGCCACCACACTTGTCCCCGATGGTTCCACAATAGTGATCCCCGCTTGAGGCATCGCAGGTCGCCTGTGCGCACACCCCAGGGCCGCCCTTGCAGATGTGGTCGGTTCCGCAGGTCCAGCCCGCGAAGCAATCGTCCCCACATTCCAGTGTTCCGCCACAACCGTCGCCCACGGTTCCACAGTAGCGATCCCCGCTCGAGGCGGTGCAGGTCAGAAGGTTGCAGAACGGCGCCACTCCCTTGCAGATGTTGTCGTTTCCGCAGGTCCAGCCAGCCGGGCAATCGTCCCCACACACCAACGAACCGCCGCAATTGTCACCCACGGTCCCGCAGTAGTGGTCTCCACTCGCTGTCGCGCAGCTAAGTGTCGTGCATACAGCCGGCGGCCCGATGCATAGATTGTTCTCACACACCCAGCCCGCCTCCGGACAATCCGTGGGGCAGTCCAGTGTGCCACCGCATCCGTCCCCAACCGTGCCACAGTAGCCGCCCCCCGCGGCAACCGTGGCGCATGTCGCCGGTGTGCACACCGGCAGCGCACCGACGCAAATATTGTTCTGACAGGTCCAGCCTGTGGGACAGTCGTCGCCGCATGCGAGAGTTCCACCACAGCCATTACCAATGGTTCCGCAATAGTGGTCGCCGCTGGAAGTCTCGCAGGTTAGCGGCGTACACGCAGGCGGCGAACCCACGCAGAGGTTGTCGACGCAATCCCATCCAGTGGGACAATCGTTTCCGCATTCCAGCGTGTCGCCGCAGCCGTTGCCGATGGTGCCGCAATAGTGGTCCGTTGCCGTCGGCTGGCACGTTTCGGCCGTGCAAACAGTGGGACCGCCTTTGCAGATGTTGTCCGAGCCGCATGTCCAGCCCGTCTTAGGGCACATGTCGGGACAGTTGAGTTGCCCGCCGCAGCCGTTTCCAATCGCTCCACAGTAGTCGCCACCCGGTGTGCTACACAAGGTGAGGCACGCGGCCCCTCCGTCCGGGCAGGGCCCGCAATCCGCTATCTGGCCGCAGGTATCCGTGACCTCGCCGCAAGCTCCTGCCCGGCAAGTCAGCGGCGGACAGATGCCGCCGTCCACAGTGCGCGGTTCAACCGGCGTCAGCAACGGAACTTCGAAGAGTAACTGCCCTGCCTCGGTCGCAGTGACTCCCGTTGGGCCGTCAGTTGACGCGCTCACCTGGTTGTCGCTGCTGCAGCCCGCGGCCAAGGCCAAAACGAGAACTGCCAAGCCTTGAACGGAAGACGGTGCTTGACGGCCGATGCACGCACTCGCGCGGCTGACCGAGATGTCACGCCTCATTCGTGTGTTCCCTCGCTCCTAGATTCTCGCTCAAGCGTACTCGTCATCGCCGCCATCGTGCAAGGATGAACGCGCGACTTCCCCCCCCCCGTGACCCGGGCACCAGAAGACCGTCCGAAAACGTTCTTGACGCACTACAAATCTATTGGTTGTACGGGTCGTTTGGCGGGGGCAGTGCGGGCGGTGGCGCCGGCGGTGGCGGTGGGGGAGGTGGTGCCGCCGCAGGCGGCGGCGCGGCTGCAGGGGGCACCGATGGCGGCGGGGAGGCAGGGGGCGGCGGTGGCGGAGGGGGGGCGGGCAGGGCAGCCGGCGGTGGCGGTGCTCCAGGGGGCGGCGGTGCAGAGGCCGCTGGCGCGGAGGCGGATGGCGGCGGTGGCGCTGGCGGTGGCGGCGCTGGCGGTGGCGGAGGAGCGGTAGGGGGCGGTGGCGCCGCGGGGGCCGTCGCGCCAGCCGTGGGCGGCGGCGTTGGCGGCAATTCAGGGGCGTTCACGCACCCAGAGAGGTCGAAGAACATGAACTCCATCGCCTTCTCTTGGCTGTTCAGCGGCCGAATCTTGCATTCTGTGGGGAACACGGGCGTGCCCCCCAACACGCGCACCGCATCTTGATCTGCGCCAGAACTCGCTGAGGAAACGTGGATTCCTGTGTAGACAACGCGGCCACACTTGGCTGTCTGGTCAGTTGGTGTGAGCACATCGAAGTAGTGGACGTGGCTTGACGTGCTGTTTGTGCTCGAGACCGGGTCGAAAATCCATCGGGTGGCCGGCGCCTTGGTGGTCTTGGCCGTGTACTTTGACTTCAGCGAGCTATTGCTGGAGTCGATCAGTTGCAGGCTGCCCAAAGTCGTCGAGGCTGCCACGACCTTCAACCACTGCGCAAAGGCCTGCCCCTTGGCAAACGACTGATCGATGCTGGTCGTCAGATCTGTGCTCGAGATGGCAGTGCCCATGCTCGTTTCCCACGTCGCCAGATCGCCAAAGGGTGCGGCCAAAGAGCTGGTGGACGTGAGGAAGCTGGCAAAGTAGTGTTCGAGAAAGACCTTGCCGCCGCCATTGACATAAGTCTTTAGATTCTGCCGGCGAGACTCAGTCACATATTGCCCAGTTCCCGGAGTGAGGTAGTTGGAGCCGGCACAATTGACTATGATGATGTCGTAAATCTGTTCCGTGGCGACCGAATCGAATAGCGTTGTTGCGACGGGAAATGTGGCGCCGCTCGTGCCAGAGTACTGTGTAGCCCCGTTGTCCCCGCCCGACGAGAGCAGGCTGTAGAGGTTGATGTGTCCCGCTCCGGTTGGATTTGTGAATTCAGCGGTGTCAATGCCCGCCCGGGTCAGCAGACACTCGAGCGCATCGATCTGGCCCGTGGTGATGGCGATCTTGGGCATGCTGGTGTACTGGCCGTTGTTGTCCCCGTCATGGATGTTCCTCGGCAAGCGCAACAATCGGTCAGGCAGCGTCCCCGCGTCCGGCGGGCTGTCAATGATGGGATTGTCAGCGCACTGGTGGGTGACCTTCGCCGCAGGGATGGTCACCTGGCGCCGCCACTTGCCCAGCTGCATGACCAGCGGGAAATCAGTGCCCCACGGAACGTTGGCGAGCACGAAGTGGCCGCTGGCATCGGTAAGCGCGGTGGCAATGGGCTGGCCCGACACCTGGGCGTCGCAGGAAGTGCAGCTCGCGCCAGTCGGGATCGGGTCCAAGGCAGCATTCGGGATGGAGACGATCACGTTGTACAGCGGGTTGTAGCCGGCGGGGTCGTACACCGTGCCGCTGATGCTGGTGGTGGCTCCACCATCGCAGCGAACCTGCTTCAGGCAGAGATTGCCGCAACTGTCGCAGACGTGGGGTGAAGTTTCCCCGCAGGGCAGACCGTTCGCACATGCTGCCGGGCAGCTCAGCGTCCCGCCGCAACCATCCCCAACGTCACCGCAGTATTGCTGGGCGCCACTAGCGCTGTTGCAAGTGAGTTTCACGCAACTCGATCCGCCCACGCAGGTCTTGCTGCTGCCGCACACCCAACCGCTGCCAGCAGCCGAGCAGTCGGTGCTGCAACCGAGCGAGTGGCCGCAACCGTCTCCGATGATTCCGCAATACCGGCCGCCTGAGGCCAGGGTGCAGGTCAGCGGCGTACATACTCCCGGCGATCCTTTGCACAGGTTGTTCTGGCAGGTCCAGCCGGACTTGCTGCAGGTGTCCCCGCAGTCCAGCGGATTGCCGCAGCCGTCGCCGATAATTCCGCAGTACTGGTCGCCACTGGACGTGGTGCAAGTCAGAGGCACACAGCCGGCCGTCGGTCCGGCCTTGCACAGGCTATTCTGGCAGGTCCAGCCCGTCTTCGCGCAAGCGTTGGGGCAGTCCAACGAATTGCCGCAGCCGTCGCCGATAGTTCCGCAGTACTCGTCGCCGTTCGTCGTGGTGCAGTCCAGCGGCGTGCAGTTGGCGGTTGGTCCTGCCTTACACAGGTTGTCTTGGCACATCCAGCCCGTCCTTGCGCAAGTGGTGGGGCAGTCCAGCGAGTTGCCGCAGCCGTCGCCGATAGTTCCGCAGTACTGGTCACCCGACGTCATCGTGCAGGTCCTTGGCAGACAGCCCGAGGTGGGACCGGCCTTGCACAGACCATCCTGACACAACCAGCCCCGCTTGGGGCAGCTGGAGTCACAGGCGAGCGTCCCGCCACACCCATCCCCGATGGCACCGCAGTAATTGTCCCCGCTCGGCGCCACACAGCTCAGCGGTTTACAGGTTGAGTCGCCCTTGCACATGTTGTGGTCGCACACCCAGCCCGCTTTAGGACAGGTGGTTCCACAGTCGAGCGCGCCGCCACACTCGTCTCCTATGGTCCCGCAGTAGTGGTCCCCGTTTGGGGCATCGCACGTGGTCGGCGTGCACACGTTGGGGCCGCCCTTGCAGATGTAATCGCTTCCACAGGTCCATCCGGCCAGACAGTCGTCGCCACACGCCAGGGTGCCCCCGCAGCCGTTCCCCACGGTCCCACAGTAGCGATCGCCGCTCGAAGCCGTGCAGCTCAGGCTGGTACAGACAGTCGGGTCGCCCTTGCAGATGTGATCGTCTGCGCAGGTCCAGCCGTTTGGGCAATCAGCCCCACATTCCAGCGACCCGCCGCAATTGTCGCCCACTGTCCCGCAGTATTGGTTCCCGCCAGCAGCCTCACACGTGATTTTGGTGCAGACGTCAGGCGGCCCGATGCACAAGTGATTCTGACAAAGCCATCCCGGTTGGGGACAGTCGCTGGGACAGTTCAAGGTGCCCCCGCAGCCGTCCCCAACGGTTCCGCAGTACCGTCCCCCGCCCGCGGTGTCGCAAGCGACCGGATTGCAGGCCGGCGGACCACCCACGCAGACGTTGTTTTGGCAGCTCCATCCCGCGGGACAGTCAGCCCCGCAGTCGAGCGTGCCGCCACAGCCGTTGCCAATGATCCCGCAGTAGTGGTCGCCGTCTTGAGTCTGGCAGGTCGCCAAGGTACACGCGGGCGGCGTCGCCTTGCACAGGTTGTGGTCGCAGGTCCATCCCGTGGGACAGTCGTCTCCGCAGTCGAGCGTGCCGCCACAGCCGTTGCCAATGGTCCCGCAGTAGTGGTCGCCGCTTGATGCCACGCACGTCAGCACCTGACACACCTTCGACGAGCCCACGCAAACACTATCGACGCAGTCCCATCCCGCCGGACAGTCAGCGCCGCAGTCGAGCGTGTGGCCACAGCCGTCCCCGATTTTTCCACAGTAGTGGTCGCCCGAGGTCGCCAGACAAGTGGCTGCCTGACACACGCCGGGATCGCCCTGGCAGATGTGGTCGGTGCAGGTCCACCCGGCCTGCGGGCAGGCCGTCCCGCAGTCGAGCGTCCCGCCGCACCCATCGCCAATCACACCGCAATACGACCCACCCGCGAAGGTGCATGCCGGCAGGCAATTGGTCCCTTTGCAGACATGGTTGTTGCACTGTTGGTCGGAGGGACAGTCGCCACAACGCAAGGTCTGCCCGCAATTGTCTCCGATGTCTCCGCAATACTGCGCGGTTCCCGCGGTGCAAGCCAGCGCCGCACAGATGCCGCCGTCGCTGGTGCGCGGTTCGGCCAGGATCAGAATGGGCGCTTCTGAGTTCCAAGGCCCGGCTTCGGGTGACCCGATCCCCGCCGGAGCGTCGCTCGATCCGCTCAACCTGTCGTCGGCGCTACAGCCGGCACTCCACGCCAAGACACAGACGGCCCATCCCCGAAGAAGAAGGTTCGCCCGAAGACACATCCGCGCTACCGATATTGAGTTGCCCATGGGTCCCAGGATTAAGCGTACTCGTTATCGGCACAGTTTGCCATTGTCTAAAATGTAAGGAAAATTTCTAGTTATCTCGTGTGTGATATGTGAGCGCACGTCGGTCAAAGACTCGTGGACCATCTCTGAGGCAACGCCCTGTTTGCGGACGTCGGCGTTTGGCCATAGACTGCCTTCTATGTCGACCAGCCGCAGGATCTGCCTACTCTTGCTCCTCGGGGCGTCGCTGGTGGGCGGCTGCGCGAAGAAGGTCAAGCAGACGGATGTGTCGAAGCAGCCGCTCTCGACATCCGTTTCGGAGCCACGACCGGCGCCCGCCCCACCACCCTTGCCTCCCCCGCCGCCTCCCCCGCCGCCTCCCCCGCCTCCCCCCCCCCCCGCCGCCTCCCCCGCCTCCTCCTCCCCCGCCTGTGCCCGGGGCCAGGTGAAACGCCTGGGTTGATCCACGGCTTGCCGTGATCTCGGGCGGCCTCCTATAGTCTTCGCCCATGCGAGGCTCTCTTCTATCTGGTCCCTTGGGCAGTGCGGCCACTCTTGACCGCGTTTGTCGGTTGCTGCTGGGACACCAGCCCACTGTCGTGCTGAGTGCACTCTGGCTGGCTGAGGCCCTGGCCAGCCGCTTTCCGGTGCTCGCGCTCGTCGAAGAAGACAAGAGGTCGGCGGCCTTGCGTGCCGTCAGGCGGGCCAGCAAGTCGGCCCATCCGCTGTTGGTCATGTCGGCCGGGGAAGACGTGCCGCTGGGACGCGGGATGGTCGGTGCCATCCTCATCGAGAACCTCATGGACGTGGAAGACCAGGCCGCGGCCGAAGACCTCCTGGTGGGCTTGCTTCCAGCGCTGCGCCCCGACGGGGTGGTGGTATCGTTGGACGCCACCAAGCACCAGGAAACCGAGGCGCGATTGGCGGCCTTGTTCTTGGCGGCTGCTCTCGCCGACATCACGCAGGTTCGTCCGCGCGAAGGGGCGGTGCTCACCATCGGGGCGGCTCCACCACCGACGGTGACGGCCATGCGAGCCGCGCGCCCGCTGGCCGCGCCAGGCGAACCACGTGACTGAGACGCGGTCACCTCTGTGAAAGGCATGCGCCGGACCCTGCTCGCCTTCGCGCTGTCCCTGGCCGTGCATGCCGGCTTCGTAGTCGCCGCCGTCGCCGTCGCAGCTTGGCGTGGTTTCGCGCTTGTGCCACCGGTTCGCCTGGCGCCCATCGCCATAGACGTCAAGCAGCTACCTTTGGCTGACGGCCGCTCGCCCAGGGCAAAAGCCGAGAATGAGTCCCCTCCGCGTCCGCTTCGCCAACCAAAAGTCGCACGCGCGCGCGTATCCCGCGAGGGCGTGACAGTCGCGCCAGCCCTTGACGGAGGCGCGGCTGACGCCTCTGCTCGCCCAAACAAGGCGGCGCACGACGCAGGTGACGAGGCCGACGGCGGTCGACGGCGGCCCGGTGACTTGCGCAACTACGGTCCCGAAGGATCGCGTCTCACGGCACTGCTGCGTTTGGATCGCCTGCGCGCCTCCTCGGCGGGTTCGAGCTACCTGGCCGCCCTCGATCAGCTGCTCGTGCTGCTGCCCGACAGGCGGCGGCTGCTCGACGGAACGGGCCTCGATCTCTATCATGACTTCGATGCCCTGCTCATTGCCACCCCTGAACCGCGCAATGCCAACGTCACCTTTCTTGCCGTCCGCCACCACTTGAAAGACGCCGCCTTCGAGGCCGCGCTCGGCCGCGGCGCCTCCGCCAACGGCCAGACGATCGAATGGCGCGTGCAGGACGGCCGACCGGTGGGCGTGCGACGACTGCGCGCGCTGGCCCCTGGCGAACCTGAATTTCTCAGCCTGGACGACCGCATTCTTGTTCTGCCTCAAGCATCGCTGGCTGTCGTGGCACCACCGGCGTACGCCGAACAACTGCTGGGGCGACCCGCGCGCAAGCCTGCGCGTTCTGCTACGGCTACGGGCGATGCCGGCGTTGTCGATGGCGGCGGCGCGGATGCGGGTGTTGTGCCTGCTGGCAAGAGTCGCACGGGCATCGCCTGGCACGAGCTTGTCGCTCGCATCGATGCCGAGGACAGCGCCTTGCCCGAGGATGCGGTCTTCATGATCACGGCAGTCAATCTCTTCGTCCTGCCCGGCCCGTCGCCGGTCGTTCCCGGAACACGTGGCGCGGTGGACGACGGGCACGACGTGGGGCCGTATGGGCCGACGCCCCAGGCGATGACGCTGGTGGTGGGCATCGATCCCGAGCCCTACTTTGAACTCGTGGCTGCGTTCGCCAACCAGGAGGAGGCGCGGGCGTCGGAGGGCAGTCTGCCGGTGTGGAAACGCCGCTTGATGCTCAACCCGATGCTGCTTCTGGCCGGATTTGCCCCTCTGCTCGATCGCGCCGAGCTGTCGCGCGAAGCGCAGACCCTCTTCTTGCGCGCCAACATTACCGCAGAGGAGTTGCAGCGTCTCCTGGCGGTGGCCACCAACGTGGCTCGCAGCCTGGTCGGCCGTCCTCACTGAAGACGGCTTGTGAACACCGCCCGCGATCTACGGATGTCGGGAATGCTTGGCCTTGCTGGTGCGCTGCGAGGCCATGACCAGCGGGAAGACCGTGCGCAACACCACATTGGGCCGGCTGTCGCTGATTCTCAGCTTGTGCATCTGCTCCTCGGCACAGGAAGCCGCGATGGGATTGATAGGCCCCTGCGAAACAAAACCCACCGAGCCGATGGTGCCCGCTGGCTCGACATACGCGATTGCCTCCACCTGCAGTGGCCCCAAGGTTCCGCAGTTGGAGAAGTCGTTGGTCGAGGCCACACGCATGGCCACGTTGTCACCCCTCCAATCCAGCACGCGCATCTCGCCGGTCGAGCGAAAACGCATGGAATACTCGAAATCAGTCTTGCGGTTGCCCTCGGGTCGGGGAAACGCGATACGCAGACCCGCATCAATCAGGCAGCGCTCGACGGGGTAGTTGCCCAGCTCGTTCTTGATGACGTGGATGTTCGAAACCGATCCGCTGGCCTCGACCACGAAGCGGAGAACGACCTGGCCCGACAGATACTTCCTTGCATCGCCGGCGCGCTCGAAACAGTCGACCAGGTCAGGCACGTGAGGCGCCATGGCCCGGTCCACCGCGCGCTCGTCGAGCACGCCGATGGACATCTGCATGTCCATCGCCTGATCTTCGCCGACCGCGCGGATTGAGCCCCTTTGCCGGGTGCGCGACGGCAATTGCGCCCCTTCAGTTTCTGGCTCAGAAGCACAGCCGACGAACAGCGCCCACAGGACACAACCGACCGTAAGAGTATGACCGCGCATGCTTGGTGAGGTATTGTACATATATTCTTGCTAGAAATACATCGGATTTTTCGGCGCCACCTGCAGCAAGACGTTCACGAGTGCACCTTGTCGGGCGCCCATGAACGCGGGCGGACGTGCGCTGGACAGACCCGAACCATCAGCTATTTGAGCGTCTGGCAGAGAGAAATCGTCGAGATTTATTTCGGAGATCGTGTCTCTTGCGACGTTCCAACTGGCGCCAGCAGGCCTCATTCCACCATACCTACATGACAGGACTACGGTCCTCCATGCCTACATGGTGACTCGAAGAGAAATCAGCGAAGGCTCGCGCCCTGTGGGGGCCGGCGGGCTTCCCCACTCGACTAGTACTGCGGCTCGAACTTGTACTCGTACTGGACGTCCCCGCCCTTGTCGAGCTTGGGATATTCGAAATCCCGCAGCACCCCGAGCAGACAGTCGGCAACTTCCTGGTTTCCCAGCGTTCCCCCAGCCGCGCGGGGCTTGCCGTGTCCGGCAGTGTCGATTGTGATGATAACCTTCACTGTCCCTTTGAACTCCCGGGTGTGTTTTTCGTTGAGCACGTCCTGATAGCACCGACGCGCCGAGGAATCGCGCTCTTGCAAGAGCAGCTTGATCTCTGCCTCCTTGTCCGGTGGGACGCCGCCGGTGTCGATGACGATCTGGGTATCGTCGCGTACGATTCGGGGACGCGGGCCATTTTCCGTGTCCCTTGGGGTTGAAGTGGCCGAGGCGCAAGCCCCGAGGCTGAGACAGGTTCCAATCGCAAACAGGATGTGGGTCGCGTTCATCTGATGGCCCTCCGCGTCGCAGGGGTTCCCGAGAACAACGACTGCGGTCATAAACCGATAGCGGCGCGGAAGCAATGGTCAGACGCTGAATCTCGCTTCTGTTGATCGGCTCGCGCCAAGTCGAGCGGGCTTCTCTCCCGTGAGTCACCTAGAATTGTCCTGTAGGAGGGAGTCTCCGCGCGCATGAGCCGAACAGACCACACCTTCTTGGCAACGGCTTTTGTCGAGAACTTTCCGCTCAAGGAGATGGCGACCCACTATCCGGAGGCCAAGCGCACGCCACGCGAGCTGTGGTTTTCGCCCGCTTCCGGCGGCACGGTCTTCATGTATCCGTTCGGAGCGCTGGTCTTTTTCGACGTGGGGCCGGAAGCGCGAGAGACCGAGCTGGCCCGTCTGCACCGTATTCGGCCCATCTTGACGAACGCTCAGGTGATGGACGAGCAATTCACTGTGCATGAGGATCCAGGCGTGCGGCCTGACGTGGTCAACGGCGTCTTGACGCTCGACCGGCTGACCTTCGAGCGCGCCAGCGTGGTGGCGCTCACCGTGGCCCAAAGTGCAGCCATGGATTACTACGAGCGCATCGTCGACCAGATGTTCAGCGGCACGGACAAGTTGGTGGACCGATTGGAGAAGCTGGGCACGGTGCCCCTGCGAACGCGGCATCTGCACAAGTTCATCGGCGCGGCCCTGGGCACGCGCAACGAGGTGCTCTCCATTCTGCACCTGCTCGACAAGCCCGAAGCCATCTGGGACGATCCCGGGGCGGATCACATCTACGGTGAGCTGCGCGCGGAGTTCGACCTTGTCGATCGCTACCAGGCCCTTGAACTGAAACTGCGCAGCGTGCAGGACGCGCTCGAGCTCATCACCGATGTGGCGCGCGATCGCCGTCTGGTCCTTCTAGAGGCGGCCATCGTCCTGCTCATTGTCTTCGAGATCGCGCTCAGTCTCATCCGGCATTAGCGAGACGCCCGACATAGGGGTTGTGCTCGCGTTCTTCACCGATGGTGGTCTCCGGGCCGTGGCCGGGAACGACCACGGTTTCATCGGGCAACACAAACAGCTTGTCGCGGATAGAGCGCATAATCTGTTGCAAAGAGCCGCCGGGGAAATCGGTGCGGCCGATGCCACCCTCAAACAGAGTGTCACCGGCGAGCAGGAGCGGGGCCTCGCCGGTCGCGTCGATGAACAGCCCCACCGAGCCAGGTGTGTGCCCCGGCGTGTGCAGGACGCGAGCCCGGAGCTGGCCGAAGCGCAGGTCTTCGCCGCCAGCGAGGATGTGCGAGGGCTCGGGAGGCTCGTCGGCGACCAGATCGAAGTAGCGCGCCTGGCGCACCAACCCCCGATACAGGTCGAGGTCCTCGCCGTGGATGGACACCGGAGCGGCGGTCGCTGCCGCCACGTCGCGCGTGCCGAGAATGTGATCAAAGTGGCCGTGCGTGTGAACGATTCCGACCGCCCGCGCGCCCAACTTGGTCAAGAGCGCCAGGATTCTTCCCGCATCGCCGCCCGGATCGACAATCAGGGCTTCGTGCGTGGTCGGACAAACCACCACCGTGCAATTGCATCCCACCGGCCCCACGGCAAGGCTTTTGCGCAGCATGAGTCAATGTTGTCATGCGCGAATCGAAAGTCTATTCCCCCGCGTGTACGCGCTTTGAAGTCGATGCTGCAGATTCTCTCCGCGCACCAACCAGCCGCCGATTGCGTTGTCACTTAGCAACCGGCCGACAAGCCGGGCTGCTGGCAAGGAGGGCCGAGAACCGGACCGGAATGTACTGATGTACTTGAGGACCGGAAGCGCTGGCCCGACCGACACGGCCAGCGGCCCGGGGCGCGTGGGCGCAGGCGAGCTTTGCTCGCCGAAGCCCGTCGCGGGAGGTGCGGAACCCTTCCAGGGTTCTGCTGTCTATCGTCGGCCGTCATCACCTCGGCGAGAGGATGTGGAACCTTGCTATGAGCAGCCGGTGGTGGTGCCGCAGTTGATACACTTGTGGCAGCTGCCGTTGGGCACCGTGATCGAGCCGCACTCGGGACAGGTGGGCGCATCGCTGCGCACCAGGAAGCTGTACATCTCGCCTCCGGTCTGCCCGTGGCCGTTGCCATTCTTGCCGTTGTGGCCGTTGTGGCCCTCGGCCGGGCCAGGCGCGGGTTCGGCGGGTACGGTCGGCGTCACAGCCCATTCGGCAGCGGCAGGAAGCTCGCTCGCTGGTCGACTCTCCACGTGGTTCTCGCCGGCAGATTCGTCACGCACGAACTTGGAACCCAGCCAGCGGAACAGGTAGTCCATGATTGACGAAGCCCGGGGCAGCGTCGGATTTCCCGTGAAGCCCGAAGGCTCGAAACGCGTGCGCGAGAACTTGTCCACAAAGAGCTTGAGAGGCACGCCGTACTGCAGCGCCAGTGAGATGGCTGTGGCGAAACTGTCCATCAGGCCCGAGATGGTCGAGCCCTCCTTGGCCATGCGCACGAAGATCTCGCCGGGCTCGCCGTTGTCGTAGAGACCCACGTGAATGTAGCCCTCGTGTCCCGCTACCGAGAACTTGTGGGTCACTGAGCGCCTCTCGTCGGGCAGCTTGCGCCGGATGATGTTAGGCGGCCCCGCCAGCTGGGCCGTCGCCTGCTGCGCGCCCGGATCGGTCTTGCTGGTGGTGACCGGCTGCGTGCGCTTGCAGCCCTCGCGGTACAGGGCGATGGCCTTCAGCCCTGCCTTCCATGCTTCCATGTAGGCCGTTTCGAGTTCTTCGACGGTCGCGTCCGCGGGCTGGTTCACCGTCTTGGAAATGGCGCCCGAAATGAAGGGCTGGGCAGCCGCCATCATGCGGATGTGACCCATAGCACTGATCGAGCGGGTGCCATTGGCCGCGCGGAAAGCGCAATCGAAGACCGGCAGATGGTCGCAGTCCAAGCCGGGCGCGCCCTCGATGGTCTCCTCGCGGTCAATGTAATCGGCGATGGCCTTGCGCTGGCCCTCGTCGTAGCCAAGGTGCTGCAGCGCCTCGTCGACCGTGTTGTTGACGATCTTGATGGTTCCACCGCCCACCAGTCGCTTGTACTTGATGAGCGCGATGTCCGGCTCGATGCCGGTGGTATCACAATCCATCATGAAACCGATGGTGCCGGTCGGTGCCAGCACGCTGGCCTGGGCGTTGCGGAAGCCGTGCTCGGTCCCCAGGCGAATCGTCTCGTCCCACGCCTCGCTGGCCGCGGTGGTCAGATCTTTGGGCACCAGCGCAGCATCGATCTTGTCCACGTGGTAGCGATGCTTCTTCATCACGGCCAGGAATGGCTGCTCGTTTTCTGCGTAGCCGGCGAATGGGCCGGTCACATCGCGCGCGATGACCGCGCTGGTTCGGTAGGCCCAGCCGGTCATCAGCGCCGTGACAGCGCCGCACCAGGCGCGCGCGGGCGCCGAGTCGTAGGGCAGGCCGAGCGACATGATAAGCGAGCCGAGATTGGCGTAGCCCAGACCCAGTGGCCGGAAGCGCAGCGAATTGGCTTCGATCTCCGGTGTTGGGTAGCGCGCGTTGCCTACGATGATCTCCTGCGCCAGGATGGTGATCTCGATCGCACGTTTGAAGTCCTCGGTCGCAAAGCTGCCGTCGGGCCGCGAGTACTTGCGTAGGTTTAGCGATGCCAGGTTGCAGGCCGAATTGTCGAGAAACATGTACTCGGAGCAGGGATTCGAGGCGTTGATACGCGCGGTGTTCGGGCAGGTGTGCCAGGCGTTGATCGTGGTGTCGAATTGCAGGCCAGGGTCGCCACACTCCCAGGTCGCTTGCGCGATGGTGCGCCAAAGCTCACGCGCCTTGTAGGTGGAAACCGTCCGTCCGCCAACCACGGCCCGCGTGGACCACTCGCGGTCCTTTTGCGCGGCCTCCATGAAGTCGTCGGTCACGCGCACCGAATTGTTGGAGTTCTGGAAGAAGACGGACTTGTAAGCCTCGCCGTCGAACGAGCCGTCGTAGCCGCCGTCGATGAGCGTCCACGCCTTCTTCTCTTCCTTGGCCTTGCAGCGAATGAAATCCTCGATGTCCGGGTGATCGATGTTGAGGATGACCATCTTGGCCGCCCGTCGCGTCTTGCCGCCCGATTTGATCACGCCCGCGAAGGCATCGAAGCCCTTCATGAAACTGACCGGTCCCGACGCGGTTCCGCCGCCGTGGAGCAGTTCCTTCGACGAACGAATGGGTGACAGATTCGTGCCGGTGCCCGAGCCGTACTTGAAGAGCATGCCCTCGGTCTTGGCCAGGCCCAGGATGGATTCCATGGTGTCTTGGACGCTGTTGATGAAGCAGGCCGAGCACTGCGGCTCTGGCTCGATGCCTACGTTGAACCAGACGGGCGAGTTGAAGGACATCTTCTGCTCGACCAGCAGGTGCTTGATCTCGGCGCGGTAGTTGTCGGCCGAGGCCTGGTCAGCAAAGTACCCGTCCTGCATCCCCCATCCGGTGATGGTGTCGGCCACGCGGTCGATGAGCTGGCGCACGGAGCGTTCGCGTCCGGGAGTGCCCAGCTGGCCACGGAAGTACTTTTGCACGACCACGTTGGTCGCGGTCTGGCTCCAGCCGCCGGGAACCTCGACATCGCGCTGCTCGAACACAACTTTTCCGCCCTCGCCGATGATGCTGGCCGTGCGTTGCTCCCAGTTCACGCCGGCGTAGCCATTGTCACCGGCCCGCGTGAAGAATCGCTCAATCCGAATCCCAGGTGCCTGCTTGCGGCTCCTGGCACGACCGACCCGCATGTCTTTCGTGGACGCTGGGCCAGGGATTGGCAACTCTAGCCCATTGGGCCGAGGGTTCCGTTGACGTCGGCTATCTTGCTTTTCAAGCATCAGCACTCCTCCTCCGCGATGTTGTCTCGGCTTCATGGCCGCCGAGCCTGCTGTCTGCACTCTTGCTCTTGCCTCGATGACCCAATGAGTTACGAAAACACCGACCAGCAGAGCCTGCGAAGCGCTCGCTAGCTCTGCACGACGGACGGCAAGATTAGTGTCGCCATCCGGCGCTTGTGTCAACAAAAAACACAAGATATAGTACTATACTACACTCTACCACACTATATATTGTGTGTTGATGGTTTGTGGTTTTTCATCTGGATTCACCTTTGCGTCCGCCAACTTCGGGATGTGTATCTGCCTGTTGATAGAAATAGGTGACCATACGTTACATCGCATCTCTCAGTACCAGATAGGATAACCCCCGGGCCGTAAACTATCGACCCTCATGCTTCTCGATTAAGATTCATCTCGTGATCTGGATCGAAGGCGTTTCCTACCTGCGCGCGGGCAGTCCGGCGCTCCAAGAGGTGACACTTGGAGTGTCTTCGGGCGAGTTGGTCGTTGTGCAGGGGTCGACCGGCTCGGGTAAGAGTTCGCTGCTCGCCGTGGCGGCCGGGGCTCGATTCCCAGATTCGGGTGCCGTCTGGATAGCCGAGCACAACATAGCCGGCCTGCAGGCGTCGTCGCTGCCCTACGTCCGCCGCAACGTCGGATATCTGCCTTCTGATCCGCTGCTCATTCCAGACGAAACGGTGCTGGAAAACATCATGTTGGCCCTGGCTGTTCGCGGTGAGCCGATCGAATCGGCTGAGGCAGACGCGCGCGAGACTTTGGCCATGGTGGCTGATTCGGCCTGGGAAAACCGACTGGCCCGGTCCTTGTCAACCGGCCAGCAGCGCTTGGTCGCGCTCGCGCGAGCTTTGGTCGGCCCCCCACCACTCGTCGTGGTGGACGAGCCAGCAGCGGGCATGGGTGGAGACGACCGCGAAGGTATTGTCCGCGCGCTCGTCTGGGCTCGCGATCGCGGTTGCGCTGTCCTGTGCGCCACCTCCGATCCCGGCTTCGCTCAGATGCTGGTGGATGCGGGTGGCAGGCGGGTTCACCTGGAAGGTGGCCGCATCGCCGGTGCGCCAGCCATCGGTCTCGTGCCCGCGCCGGTCGATTTCTCCACCGAAAACCAACGCGAAAACGCCGACGCGTCCCAAGGGATTCCTTTGACCGTCCGCCGCTCGTCGGGTGAGGAGTCGTCGTGACCGTCGGGTGGATCCTTCGCCGGGCACGGCGGCAGTCCGCCCCTCAGCGCCGTGTCCTGTGGGCTGCGGCGGGCTCGTTCTTGGTCCTTGGTCTTGTCGCGGGTGCAACCGTTCTGGGTCTGCGCGCCACGCGAGGTTGGATGAGCACCGTGGGCCAGGGCGTGCACGTGATTGCTTTCCTGCGGGACGAGATGGAACCGGACCAAGTTGCGCAGCTGACCGACCTGTTGCGACGGCGGCCGGGCGTGGATCGCGTACGCCTGGTCGAGCCGGCTGAGGCTCTCGCCAGGCTCCGGGATGCGGCGCGATCGTCGCCGGCCGCAGGCTCGTGGCTGAACGATCTCGAACCCGGGTACTTTCCGCGGTCTATCGAAGTCGCGCTGATCGCGTCGGTCGACCTGCCCCAACGGGCAGCGGAGTTGTCTCGACGCCTGCGTGGGCTGGCAGGGGTGGCGGAGGTCGATGCCATGGCAGATGGGGTGGCACGGCTTGGCGCCTGGGTTCGCTTCGGCCAGCGCCTGGGCTGGGCCGTGGTGCTCGCCGCGGGCTTTGCGGCTCTCTCGTTCTTGGTCAGCACGGTCTTGCGCGGGAGGGAAGCGCGAAGGCGTCAGGCGCAGGTTCTGGTGATTCTTGGCGAGACAGCCGGGTGCATTCGGCTGCCTGCGAACATTGCACTTGCCAGCGCAGGGTTGATGGGCGCGCTCGCCGCGCTGGTCGTGCTGCGCCTGGCCTGGCCCGCGCTGCTGATTGCCGTCGAAGGTGCGCTCGGCATCGCGTCAACCCCGGCAGGGATCTCGCTCGGCCTATGGGAATCAACCGTCGGTCTCTTGGCTGCTCCCCTGCTCGGTTGGGTTCTTGGCTACATCTCCACTCCGGTGCCCGGCTGGGTCGATGCCTAGGTTCCATTTCAAGGCTTTCGTCTGGCTGTTTCTGCTGATGCCAGTCCATGCGGCGCAGGCCGAATTGTCCGACGAGGGAGCCAGACTCGCCCAGCGCCTGGCCACTCGGCAGGCGGTGCTGGAAGGCCAGAAAGACGGAGCGGCAGCCAGGGTCCGCGAGCGGGTGCTGCTGGCCTACCGGCTGACGCGCCGACGTGAGCTGGGGTTCATGAGCAGTCCTGAGTCGCGCCGAGATGACGCCGAAGCGGCTGATTTGGCGCTGACTTCACTCGGAAAAGGTCTCTCCGAAACGCGCACTTTAGTTGATGAGCTTGCGCATGTGCGTGCCGAACGGGTGGCACTTGACCGGGCACGCAGCGAATCTGTGGACCCACCTTCAGACCCGGCCGCATTCCTTCTGCGCTTTGCCCGCCCTGTGCGTGGAGCCATGGTGGGCGCGCCTGGCGTCCGACGCGACGGCCCCACCGAGACCGAGTTGCGTCGCGATGGAATCGAGTTGCTGGCCCGATTGAATGAGCCGGTGCGAGCCGTAGCGGCCGGCGTGATCCGCCGTGTGGAAAGCCTGCCGCAGGGCGGGTACGCCGTGGTGACGCAACATCCGGCCGGTTGGGTCAGTATCTTGTCTGGCCTGCGAGGTGTGGTGGTTGCTGTTGGCGAACCAGTTGAACCAGGACAGGTCCTCGGCCTTGCCGGCCGGAACCTGGATGGCGCTGCCGTGATCTCGCTCGAGTTATGGCGCAACCGCCAATCAGTGGACCCGCGCGACGTGGTCCCTCGGCTGCCGAGACGCTGACCTCCTAGGCTTTCGCCAGCCGGCCGGCGGTTCGCAATTCCTCGATGCTGGCCATGAATTGCAGTCGCTCGATGTGCTCGGCGAGGGCCGGTGAGGCGTGCAGGTACGCATGCCACGCTGCTGCGGCAAAGACATCAGGCGACACGCCGTTCTCCGAGGCCAGCTTGGCAGCCTGCGATAGATGCCGGTCGAGTCTGTTGGCCAGCTCGATCTTGAGGACAGCTTCGCCTTCTGGGGGTTTCTCGGCGGGTTCCATGTGACGACGACCGGGTATCATGACTGCTGCTCCTTCGCGTTTGTTCCCACTGGAAACACCGCAGGCGGGTGGTCAACGCTGCGGTGCTCAGAGCAACGATGAGATGCGGACGGTCGACTAGGGCCTGCGCCCGCGATACTGTGAACACCTGAACGCCGTGCATAACTTCAACACGGGAACCCTGAAAGGGTTCCCAAGCCCTCCCGCGATGGTACGCCGCCGGCAAAGCCGGCGGGCTCCGCACGCGACAAGAATTCTCATGACCGCGGCCTTGCTGGCGTGTGCGGTGCCGGCGCTGGCTGGCCCGCTGGACGATCCACACGTGGGCAGTCTCGGTTTTTCTGGTCCCACCACCGGCGACTTGACGGCGGTGTACTGGAATCCGGCTGCGCTGGGCATGCTGCAAGGAAATCAGTTCATGTTTGGGGCTTCACTGCGCTCGACCCAAGTCGCCGTCGATCGCGCCCCGATCGATCCGATGACGGGGCTGCCGGGCGGCACAACCAGTTTTCCGTCGGCGACAGGCAGTGGACTCGAACAGCCCGTCGCCTGGCCACCCGGGCCGGGCGGCTTTATTGGGGTGGGTGCGGGCGTAGCACGGCGATTCGCCCTGGCCTTGGCCGCCTACACGCCGTTTTCGCAGAAGCTCAGCTTCGATGTCGCAACGCCAACGCGCTATCACCTGGTCAGCGTCGACTCACGGCAACTCGCACTGGTGACCGGACTGGCCATCGAACTGACGGATTCGCTACAAGTCGGTATCGCGCCGGGGCTGCTCTTCAGCTATGGCCATCTGGTGTTCGACGAGGACACGGCGCTGGGCGGCCCGTCGGCGGAGGATCCCAACGCAGCGGCTCGCTACGACTTGGCGACCGACGGAACTCAGGCGCCATCCTACTTCGTGGTGGGAGGCATCCACTTTCGCCGGGCTGCCTGGGAAGTGGGTCTGGCCTATTCCAGCGCTCCCTTGGGGAGCGACGGGACCGTCAAGTTAGCCATGGAGCGCAGCCAGGTCACGCCTCCTGCGACGGCGGGGACAAGCGATCTTTGTTCTACGGTTGGGCACAGTCCCTGCGTGTCGAGCGAGATGCGCTACCGCCTGCCCGATATCTTCACCGCAGGGGTCACATGGCACGCCACCTCGCACCTGGATGCGGTGGGGATCGTGCGTTGGGTTCGCTATGGCGAATACGATCGGATCACGATCCGCCTCGTTGGTCCCAGCGGCACCGGACTTCTGGGCAACGGCCTTCCCGACCAATTGGTCTTGTACCGCGGTTTCCAGGATAGCTGGGACCTGCGGGCGCGGCTGGTCCACGCGCCCTTGCGCTGGTTTCGCTGGAGCGGGACGCTGCGCATGGAAACCTCGGCCGTGCCCGAAGCCAACGTGAACGCAGCCGCGGTAGATGGGCTCAAGTTTGAGCCCGCGCTGGCCACGGAGTTCACCCTCGGGCGCCACCTGCGGATCGCGGCGGGCTATGCGCTGACCTGGATGGTACCCGTGACGGTCAGCAATTCGGTGTTCAACCCTGTTGCCGCAGCAGCCTGTGCGCAGGCGGCCTATGATCTCTCCTCGCCCGCATGCCAGACGCGCCTGGCGGGCCAGGCGCTCCCGACCGCAGCTGGCAGCTACAAGATGTTGCAGCACACGCTGGCGCTCATGACCACTGTGAGCTTCTAGAAAATGTTCGCGCGACTGTTCACCACGCTTTCTCTGGTCTTCGCGTTCGCTGGCTGCAGCGAGGGGCCGGTGTTCGAATACGATTCGCTGCCCATTGACTTACAGCGGGCGCCGACCGCCCCTAGCGGACCAGCCCTGGGCGCCACCCTGGCCAGAGTGCAGACCGGCTCGGGCACGCCTTCGCTCGTCATCGACACCGGTTCCTTGCTGTCCATCCTGAGCCGCGGAGACTGTCCGTCTCCCACGACTGAACCGACGGCCTATGCCGGGGACATCCAGCTGCTGGCAGCGTCGGACAGCGGTGCGCCCCTGCGGGCCTCGTTTCGCGGCGTAACCCTTCTTGATCTCTGCGCGGGAGCGGTGGGTGATGCTGCCACTCAGGTGGTGGGAGTCTTGGGAGGAGATATCTTGCACAACTTTTCCGTGGCCTTTGCACTCCCGCGAGTCGCAGCCGAGCCCAACGAGCCCGCCACCATGACCATCTACAGTGACCTTCCTGCCAGTGATTCCGACTTGGCGGCAAATGGCTACGCCGTGATGAGATTCGGCTTGCGCGGCAGCACAGCGGCGGCCACCGCCTCGGGAAACGGGTTGCCGGGTTTGCCCTCGAGCCGCGTCGTGCTGCGGGTGTGCGCCGACCCTCCGGCATTCTCTCCCGACGGGCCGGCGCAAAGCTGCAAGACGGGAGAGGTCGAGGTGCAGGCCTCCGGAACCAATCTTCTTCTCGCGCTCAGTACAGGACATGGTCCCTTGGTGCTGAGCGCGAGTGCCTGGCAGCACTTGGGCGGCCAAGTGCCGGCGCCGCTGGGAGCCGGGGAGCCGGCACTCTACTCGCCCCTCGCCACGGATCCGATTCCTGCGCACTGGGTGACCGTGTCGCGCTTGGCGCTGGTCGACGGCGACTCGGGCGACGCGTGGCCCGGGGCCTGCGCCGAGCTGGCGCGCGGGCGCCGCATCGAATGGACGCTGGCCAACCAGAGCAACGGAGGCTGTTTCCAGCCTTGCGACGTCAGCGCAGGGGTGGCCCTGCCGGCTGCCGCCTATCTCGAGATCGGATCGGACCTGCCTGCGGCCATTGTCAGCGACACCAGCGATCTCATTAGCAACCTCAACGAAGATTTTCCCTCGGGTGCCCAGGTCGATGGCGTGATTGGGGCTGAGACGCTGGCTGGAACGAGCTTCGAGATCGACTATGTCAGCCAGTCGCAAGAGCGTTGGGTGGCCGCCTGTTTGCCGGGCGCCGACCGACAGACCTGCTGGGCGTCCCCACGCTGCTACGGTCTCAGCAGCTCCGGCCAGAAGCAGATGTGTTTCGGCCTGCCGCCGCTCGGCCTGGCGCCGAACTGCCCGCAGTAGAACGCACCCTAGGGGGCAGGTGGGGTCCTGGCTGCGGCCGCCTTGGCCTCCAGTGTGGACACCGTGTCTTCCAGCTGCTGGATGGTGGCGCGCAGGTTGGCCACTTCCTGCTGTGTGGCCAAGCCCAAGACGCCGGCTGCCATGCCGCCGGCTCGATCCATGCCGGACTTGAGCGTGCCGCCCAGGCTGAGGGCCTTCATGGCCGCGTTCATCAGGCGGGGGTCGCTGGCGAACTTGGCCACGCGGGGATTGCCCGCCAATCGCATGGCTTGACCCACGACGACGTCCTTGATCGACTTGATTACCGGCATGACCTGATCTCTTGCCACGGTCTGGCGGCCGGGTCAACGCATACGCGTCTGTTGTGGGAACCCAGGAAATTCGAGATAACCAGTTACGGTCAGAATGAATATCCTCAACAGCCCGCTCAGCCAGTTCGTGATCTCGGTCGTCCTGCTGGCTGGCCTGGCGCCCATCATCGTCTGGTTTTTCCGTGACACCTGGGCGAGCCTGGACGCCGCAGCGGCGGTCCATCGCCAGAATCTCGGCGGACGCATTGACCCGCGCGCGCCCGCAACCCTGGTGCTGGCCGCGTTTTGTCTCATCCTGATCAACTACTTCGGCAGCCTGGACTTCTTCGACGCCCACATCGTGCCGGCGCTGAAACAGTACGAGGCGGTTCATCCCGGGACTCTTCGCATTTGGCTGTACGAGGATCTCTACTGGCGCATCTACTGGGGACTATCGCGCTATCTGGCCTACCTGCTGCCGCTGGCGGTTTGGCCGATGCTGTTCAAGGAGAACCCGCTCGATCTTGGTCTGCGCGTGCGTGGGTTTCTGGAACACGCATGGATCTATCTTCTGTGTCTGGTCGTGGTGATTCCCACCCTGGCGTTGGTCGCGCACATGGGTGACTTCGGAACTTTCTATCCCATGTACCACTTGGCGTCTCGCTCCTGGCTCGACCTCGCGGTCTGGGAAGCGCTCTACGTGGGCCAGTTCTTCGCGCTGGAAGTGTTCTTTCGCGGTTTCTGGGTCCGCGGATCGCGGGCGCTGGGCAGCAACGCCATCTTCTTCATGGTCGGCCCCTACGTGATGATTCACTTCCCCAAGCCGTACCTCGAGGCGTGCGGAGCCCTGGTCGCCGGCGTGGTGCTCGGCTCGCTGTCGATGAAGACCCGCAGCATCTGGGCGGGATTTCTCGTGCACGCGACGGTGGCGGTGCTCATGGACCTGCTCGCCCTCGACCATCGCCACGAGCTGCCCACGCGGCTCACGCCCGAATCGTCGGTTCGGCTGGCCTTCCCCTACACCTCAGCCGTGCTCTTCGGAATCTGGCTGCTCGCCGCCACCGGCCTGGCCTTTGCGCTTTGGCGGCGACACAGGCGAAAGGTGACGGTGGCGTTCCGATAGCAATGCCGCACCGGATTCGCCTCCGAGAGCCGGCCGACAAGCCGGCCCGATGGCGAAGGCCCTTCGGGCACTTGGACCTGCCCACCCTGCCACCTGCCCCCGCGGCTTCGCCGCGCCTTCGCCGGCGCGAGCACCGGAGCGGAGCATACACGCGGTATGTGAGCACCGGAGCGCAGCGACGGCGCAGTCAGCGGGTCGGATTGTCGGCCGTCGACGAATCGAAGGACTGAGGTAGGCGTAGCATTCCGCTCCCCTTCCCGTCCCCGGTCCCTAAACCACGTGAGGTTGTGAGAGAGCCGGTTGCTTGAGATCGGAGACGGGAGGGAGAGCGGAACACCCCTAGCCACCGTGCGGATAGGCGAATGATGCCTTCCGCACGGGGCATAGGAGGAGGCCAGGACGGGTGTTGCACACAAACTGCCAGGCGTCGCTTGGGGTCGGGGTTCTTGGGGTGGGGGGGAGGGATAGGGACGCTGGGTAGCCTGCCTGCAGCCAGCTTGGTCGCGGCCTGAGGTTTCCGCCGGTCGATTGCAAACCGCGGCAGCCACGGCAATCGCGCCGGTTGCGCGCGATTCGCCGAGTGCGGCCGTTGCCTGTGACCAACCAGATGCTTTCCACGATTGAAAGCGTACGCGCCCCACGACCTGGAAACAGTCAGACGCGATGCTGATACCGATGTACGTCGGACCCGCGGCGCGATGTCAGACTCTGTCCTACACGCGCGTTAGCAAGCCGCGTGTCATCGACGGAGAATGGTGAATTGCGATGGCGGGGCCTCTGCTAGAGTAGCTCGCCCGCATGGAACGGCCCTTCTGGATTTGTGTCGCCGGCGGAGTCGCGGCTGCCCTATGACAAGACGCCACGGGTTTCGTCACGGCGATTGGGAATCGGCAGCGCTCCGCCTCGACGAGATCATCTGCGCCCACAGCGGTGAAGACCCGTTCGAGGAGGCCCTGAAGCTGCTGGTGGCGAAGCTGGTGCACGAAAAGGAAGCGGTCAAGACAGCGTTTCTCGCACGGCACCGCGATGAGGAAGCCGTATGCGAAATCAACCGGCTGCTGCGCGTGGCCGGCGAACGATGGCGCGGGATTATCGAGCCCGGGGCTACGACCCGCCTGAACGGACCCGAGCTCGTGCGCTGTGCTTCCGTCCTGGATCGTGTGCGGCTGCTCGCCGACGACATGGTCGGGCTGGACGCTATCTTCGAGTTCATGGTCACCCGGGCCGCCAAAGGCCAGAAGGGCCAGTACTTCACCCCCCGGCATGTGATCGCGGAAGTCGTCGCCATGGTTTGCCCCGCGGCCGGCGAACGCGTGGTCGATCCTGCCTGCGGCTCAGGCGGCTTTCTTCGCCACGCGCTCTTGCAGGAGCCCCGCTGCTCGGTGTGGGGCTTCGATCAAGATCCGCGCGCGTTGCGAGTCGCCCGCGTGATGTTGGCAGCCAGCGATCAGGAAACCGCGCGGGTCATGCGCGTCGACAGCCTGAGGCGCCCGGAGCGGCGACGGTCCAGGTCAGCCGCGGTCTTGGAAAACCTCATGCGCGCGCAAGAGCCGGAATTTCGCGGCTTCGACGTCGTGCTGACCAATCCGCCCTTTGCCGGCGACGTGGGATCCGACTACGCCGATGCGTATGAGCTTGCGCGCGGCCATCGCGTCGAGCGCGATGTCTTGTTCCTCGAACGCTGCGTGGAGCTGCTCAAGCCCCGCGGGCGCCTGGCCGTCGTGCTTCCTCACAACAAGGTCGGCGCCGAACAATGGGCCTATTTGCGCTCCTGGCTGCTTGAACGCGTGGCCGTGGTGGCCGTGCTTGGCCTGGGCCGGAACACCTTTCGACCGCACACCAGCCAGAAGGCCTGCGTGGTCATCGGCAGCAAGCGGCCCAAGCCGACCCGGCAGTTTCGCGACGAAGAGATCCAGTTTTTCATCAGCGAGCGCGACGGCAAGGATCATCGCGGGCGGCTGGCCTACGCAGCGAATGGCGCGACCATTGACCATGACCTCGCGCAAGCCACGCCACTGGTTCGGCGCCGCTTCCAGCTTCTGCAAGACGGAGCCTGAGCCATGGGGATTCACGTCCTTCGCCGCGTGGCCGACCTTGGCGATGGCTTCGTGCTGGCGCCGGAACGCTTCGATCCGCGACGGCGCGTCGAGGTGGCCGCGCGGCGGTGCCTGTCCGACGTGGTGGAAGTCGTTTCCGAGAACGTCTCCGCAAAGTCGTGCAAGTCGCCGGGCGCGGTTCTCATTCTCGACACCGCGCACGCCTTTGAAGGCTTCGTGGTGTTTCGACACGATCCCGTGCCGCCCGCGAGCATGGGCAGCGCCAAGCGCCGGGTGCAGGCTGGCGACGTCATCATCTCGCGCTTGCGTCCCTACCTTCGCCAAGTGGCGCTGGTTGACGAAGCGCTTTTTCGCCTGTGCCCGGGCGGGAACGCGGTGGTCGCAAGCACCGAGTTCTTCGTTCTTCGCGGTCGGGCCGGGTTCGACGCTGCGGGTTTGGTTCCCTTCTTGCTGTCCGAGCCTGTGCAGGAAGCCTTGGCCGCCGGCCAAGAAGGCGGCCACCACCCGCGCTTCGCCAAGGAGCTGTTGCTGTCGCTGCCCGTGCCTGACCAGGTAGCCCGCGACTGCGACAGGACATCCCGGAAGATGCGGAGTTTGGCCGCGGCAGTAAGAAAGGCCATGCTCGCCTCGCGATCGATGGTGGCAGCAGTGGAAACGGCGCTGGCCAGGCCATGATCGGCGTGCAGAGCCATCTCGACGTGGACGACAACCTTTCCGTTTTCGTCGCGTTGTTCATTTTCTTCTGACACTGGTACCCTAGCCCTTCGGGGCGCATGCACGGCAACGACGACTACCTGGCAGGGCTTGCGCAGATCCACACGCGGGAAAGCGTGGAGGAGCGCCGAGCACTGTGGCGGCAGGGCCTGGCCAGCCTGGCGGTGGCGGCTTCGGATCAGCAGCCGACACCGCTCGAAGGCCTGGCCACCGAGCCGTTGCTGAACAGCGTGCGTGTGGCCGTGTCGAGCGGGCTGCTCGACGACTTGAGCTTTCTCTCGCCGCCCGTGGCCATGGCTGCGCTTTTCGAGCTGGCGGGGGCGCTGCCTCAAGGGCCGGAGAAGCGCGAGCTGGGCCGGCGCGTGTTGACGGCCCTGCACGACGGGGACGCGGCCACCTTCGTGACCCTGGCGACCTCGCTGGCTCTGGCGTCGCCGCGCGCGCTCGGCGGCGCTCTGGTGCGCGCACGCGTGGCGCTTTCGCTGCGCCTGCCCATCGCGGCGGGCACCGGCGCGGACACCTTGGCCTTGGCGCTCATCTCGCGCCCCGAATTGGAACGCGAATGGCTGACCGCCCATTCTCTGGGCGCTTTGCCGTCTCGCCGCTTGGCCGGGCGCCTGCTTGAACGGGCTGCGCGCGAGGCCGCCCGTCGCGCCGAGGAGGGCGACGACAGCGGCGTGCGCGTGTTCGAGCGCCCCACGGTGCGCGCGGCGTGGAGCCGGCTCATCGGCGATCGCGAGTCGCTGGTGTGGCGTCACGTGGCCGCGGCGCGCGGCCTGCTGTCCGCGGCCGTGCCCATGCGCGCCGAAGAAATCGATCGCGATCTGCTGCCCCGGCTGGGTCCCAGCGAATGGCGGCGCGCCGCCACCTCGCTGGCCGCCACGGTTTCGCACAATCCGGACAAGGCCCTGGCGCGCTGTCTGGAAATCTTGGCCGGCGAAATCACGGCCAAGGATCCGGGCGTGGCATCGGTGATGATCTTCGGCCTTTCGCGCGCAGTGGAGGAGGAGCCCGAGGCGTCCGAGGAGCTTTTGACCAAGCTGGTCCTGGTGGGTGGCATCGAGGCCATCGAGGCGCTCGTGGATCTGCACGAGGAGCATGCGGGCAACCCCATCGGGGCGCAGGCGGCCTTCAGCGCTGTGCAGGCTCTGCGCGCGACCACGTCGACTGATGACGACGGGGCCGTGGCCCTCGTGCAGGCGCTCATGGACGACCTGGACATGAGCGGCGGCAGCCGGAAACCTTCGCTGCGCTCCGCGCTTGCGGATGCCTTGCACGCGTTTGCGGAAGGCAGTGACCTGGGCCCGGCCACCGACGCGGCCCTGGCCGCGGCCAACCAAGCGATTGCGACTTTGGAGAATACCGGCGATTCCACGTCGGCGGATCGGCAGGCCCTGTTCCGCGCCCTGCGGGAACTGGACGCCGGGCTCCTGCAGACCTCGACCCTGTCCGATCTGCTCACGGTGCGCAGCCGCGAGGATCCGGGCCCCGACGGCCCGCTCGCGGACATGTTGTGGCTTCTGGGAAGCTGGCTTCTCGGGCGCGAACAGCAACCCCTGGTCGGCAAGACCGTGCCGCATGTGACGCTTCGATTTCGTCAGCTGCGCACCCTGCTGCACCTCGTGGACGCGGAATTCGGTGCTCAGGACGAGCCGTCGATTCCCGTGCGCAGCCGCTGCACGCACACCTTCCGCATGCTGTGCGAGCGGGTGCGCAGCGACACGGTCACGCCCTTGCGCCGGCTGACCTGTGCCATCCTGGCCCGCGCGGCGGACGCGGTGGTGCACGAGCAGGTCTACGAATTGTCGGACGCCTTCATTGCCGCGTGTTGGTGCGTGCAGAGCGCGGTGGACTTTCGCTGTCTGGCCGAGGCGTGCATGGCGCCGGAGTTCAGGGAGCTGTTCGCGGCCATGGCCGAGGTGGCCCTGCTGGTCAGCGAGCGCGGCAGCCGCCACGCGGACGAGCCAGCCTTGGTGCAGAGTCTGCGCGGCGTCGCCGAGGCTTTGCCTCCAGGCAGTTCGGCGCGGGTCGAAGGACTGCGCCGTGGCCTGCTCAGCATCACGCGTGCCCTCGAGGCTTTCACCGATGCCCAGTGTGTTTCCGACCTGCGGCGCGGTGACGACGGCACCGCCCTCGATCGACTGGCAGGAGCCATTGCCTACGCGGCTCGTCTCATTGCCGGCGCTATGCGACGGACGGGTTTGCGCGAGGGGTTTTTCCCGTCGTCATCATCGCGTGGCTTGCGCAAGCTCGACGCCTGGGTTGAACGCGCCTTGCTGGAAAAGGACGAGGGCATGGGGGCAGCCGCTGCGGTCGCTGCCGAGTCGGTGCAGCAGGATCTGCCGCCGCTCTTCGCGGAAGTGGTCGGCCGCGTGCTCCTGCGCATCGGGCGCCTGCCGCGTGACTTGTCAGCCACCGATGAGATGGCCCACATCGTGAAAGTCGGGCGCCAACTTCCCTTGCCGTCATGGCTGCCGCCCAGCCGTACGCTTGGCGGATTCTACCTGCTACGTCCTATCGGCACGGGCGGCGGCGGATCGGTTTTCGTCGCCCGGCGGGCCGAGGAGCGCCACGAAGAAGCCGCCGAGAGGTTTGCGCTCAAAGTGCCCGCGTACACCGGCGCCGCCGCGCACACCCTGTCCGAAGAGGAGTTCCTTCGTCTCTTCCGCGAAGAGGCGGGCGCGCTGCTGACCCTGCCCAGCCACAAGAACCTGGCCGGGTTCGTCACCTTCGACGCCGGCGCTAAACCCAAACCGATTCTGGTGATGGAGCTGGTGCAAGGCCCCACCCTGGAACGTCTGCTCGACAAGCGGGCCATGTCCATGCCCAGGGCTCTCGATGTGCTCGACGGCCTGGCCGCCGGTCTCGAGGCGATGCACGGCGCGGGCATTGGACACTTGGACGTGAAGCCGTCCAACGTGATCTTGCGCTACCCGAACGAGAGCGACATCGAGACGCGCGGCCGGCCAGCCCCTAGCATCGCCCCGGTGCTGGTGGACTTCGGCTTGGCTGGTCGCAAAGTGCGCCCTGGTTGCGGCAGTCCGTACTACGCCGCGCCCGAGGTCTGGGACACTGTGAGCTTCGGCGATCATGCCGACCCGTTGGCGACGGATGTGTACGCCTTCTCCTGCCTGGCTTACGAGATGCTGACCGGCAATACCCTTTTCAGTGGGGACAGTTTGCCCGCCATCATCGCCGCGCATCTGACCCACCAAGAAGGCCCCGAGTCGCTGCGCTGGCTGCGCAAACACGCTCAAGCAGCGGCCCTGGCCGACCTCCTCGCCATGGGTCTGCGTCGCAATCCGCGTAAGCGCCTGAAGCTGCCGGAATTGCGGATCGCACTGAACGATCTCGGCCGCAGCCGGCTGCGCGCCTTGAGCTGGCCGCTACGAGCCTAGGGCCGCGTGCCGTCGCTGACGCGTGCTGTTCCAGAGCCTCGCATAGCCAACTGCTTTGAATCACTTCCCCGAGGCCCACATGCTTTTGCTCTGGGCTCGCACGAAGACCCTCCGCGATCTCCTGGCCGTTAGTCGCCACCAGTAGCACACCCGCCGGCTTGCAAAGAATTCCTTGCCTCGTTTTTCGTTTTGCTATACAACCTCCTCTTGTCGCACTGAGTTAGTGGAGAAGGGTGTGCAGATGTCGTCTCATCCCGCGAAATCTTGGACCACGAGACAGCCTGACTGCAGTAAGCAACTTGCGCCTGGCGCTGCCGAGGAGCCGATGCTCATCGGGAATCGCTGTCGACGACGCCCACACCTTCGGTTCGCAAGAAAAGGAGGAATCATGCGTTCACTGGGTAGTCTGTTCTCTTCTGCGGTAGTCCTTTCCACACTTCTCGTTCCGGCCGTTGGAATGGCCAGCGAGCCCCACTCCTGGTGCGTTCCTGGAGCACCGATGAACTACGCTGGCTCCAACGACAACGTCACGAACGAGGTTATTTACTACGTATGCGGCACCCCAGCAGCTGGGGGTATTGGTATGACCGCCTGTTGCACTGGCAGATGGACCCTCGCGTGTGTGCAGACAGCGGCGGAATACGCCAGTACCACTTTGCAAGCCGGCGATGTTTGCGGGCGCTTCGCGTGGGCTCAAGGCCCAGTCGGCTCCGGGTTGGCTCAAGGCCTCGTCGCGCTCCCCCACCAGCAGTACTACCCCCGCGACTTCAGCTTGTTCGTTTTGGGCGATGCCAAAGGCATCGGAGACGTTCAAGGTCCGGTAGCGGCTCAGGGAAGCATCACCGCAGCCAGCTTCTCTCTGAATTCGCGCCAACAGGAGCCGACCGCGCTTGTGGCGACGGGCAGTATCACACTTGGCAATACCACTAGCAAAACCGGTGGCACGGTCTGGGGGTCGGTCCTATACGGCACCACATTCTCCGACACGCCGCAGGTGACGTACGTCAATGGCACGCGCCCTACGACGGCGCAAGTCAGTAATTACAGTCCTATCGACTTCGTCGACGCCTCAAACAGCCTACTGAATATGTCCAAGCAGGTGGCCCTCTACGACGCAATCAAGCCGACACCCTCCAATTACATGATCAAATTTACAGGCTCGGATTCTGAACTGAACGTCTTTTCCATCCCCTCCACCGCCCTAAGTGGCGTTACCGTATTCCAATTCAACGTGCCCGCAGGCTCCGCCGTGATCATCAACGTCACCGGCAAGACTGTGTCCTTTCTGAATGCGGGGAGCAGCACAAGCACAGGTGGGTCCATATTAACCCTGAACCTGCAAAGCGTGCTCTGGAACTTCCCCGATGCAACGATGCTGACGCTCCAATCGGCAGGCATTCTAGGCTCAATCCTTGCTCCAAAAGCAGCCACCACCATTACCTACGGCGCCATCGTCGGCACCGTGGTTGCCCAATCAGTGAATCTCAACGCCGAGATTGACTGGAACCCCTACCAGGTTCCATCCTCCGGCGGCGCCTCAGTCTCGATCCAAGCTGGTCCTGTTCCCACGACACGGCCGTGGTCCCCAGCGGCACCGCGGGAATACCGCCATCCGCTGCAGCCATCAAGGCGGAAGCTGGCTTTCTTGACATTCCTCTCGATAACTACATGGCGGAAGGCGCGAATCGCACCAGCCCCGAGCACCGTATCTGGTATGCCTTTCAGCCCGCCTCGACCACACCCACGATCAAACCACTCGCCGTCTTGTTCAACGGCGGCCCTGGGTCGGCCACGTCCAACTGCCTGTTCAGTTTCAATACCGCGAACATGACACTCGATCCAAACAATCCAAACACGACGGCTACTGGCATCGCGGTCAACCCCAACAACTGGACTCAGTTTGCCAATCTGCTCTACATCGACGCGCCGGCTACGGGCTTTTCCTATCCGCTGGGCTACCATGATTCTACGGGCACTCTTCAGCAGCCGTCGATTGGCAACGACGTCTCTCGCGACGCAGGGATCTTCCTTCAGATCCTCGCCCGCTTTCTTATGCGCCACCCTGCCTTGTTGGACAATCAGGTCATCCTGGTCCCGGAGAGCTACAGTGGCGCGCGGGCCACACTGATGTTGTACTACCTTTACGGGTATCTATCTCTCAATACGGCCGGCTCCTCCTATTACGATCCGCAGTTGTACCAGGACCTGACTTCCTACCTCTCCTTGGCCTGCCCGGGGCAGGCTCCGTATTTGGATCTGTGTATACCTTCGAGATTCAATCATCAAATCATGATTGAGCCCACCGTGGCGGGCAACCGTCAGAATGATTTCATGCACAACGATCAACAGTACCACGGCCTACCGAAATGTGCGACCAACGCCCCAACCCTTCCGTGCCAGCTTGCGCCGCCGTGCGACCCGAACCACCCGTCCAACTGCGCCTATGCGTGTGGAATGTTAACTTGCGACGGGTACAACGCCGACAAGCCAGTGAATTGGGCAGAAGATCAGGAGGATGCGGCTGCTGTTCGGCTCAACAATGTGGCGAACCTGACCGTGGCACTGGGAGTCGATCCGACGACGATCCTCTGGATGCATTCCACGTATCGCCAACTTGCCTATGGACGCCTCGGTAGCGAGTGCGGTGATTCCACCGAACCGGACTCACAGCAATTTGCTTTGAGCACATCAAGTATGAAGAGTACTTTCAATTCTCTGACGCCCCTGGCGCCGGACGATTGCTATTTCGTTTCATGGAATCCCACCGTGGCCGCTGGCTATCCAGGAGCCTCGAAATGGGATGACCTGGACCCCACAAAAAGTGACGGGTACGCTCTCGGGGCCACGGTCGCCTACGCCTTCCTGGCCAACCTCTACAACAACGTGGCCACCTTCATCACCGTTGCGGAGGAAGACCAGGTAGTTTGGTCGCCGTCAATTCCCGAGGCACTCAACAACCTTGCGAGTCCCATGGATCCCAATCATCCCACTCTGCCTAATCCCTACGCGGTGCAGAGTATCGAGAATCTTGTGTCGAGCGTTACTTACAACCAGACGGCCAGCAACAACCCTAATGGCCCACTGTCCAATCCCGGCTTGATGCAGGTCAATTACACGTCCAACGGAATTACGGCCAAAGTTACCATGCCGACGGGCTACCTCTCCGGGCACACTGTTCCCATGCGCGCGCCCGACAAGTTGCTGAGTGACGTCATGCAGTGGTATGCAGACCACTAATTCGACCAGGTGGCTATTGGATCTGGCGCCATGCAGATGCTTCTGCGGTGCTCGGGACCATCAGGAGATGCCATAGCCAGCGGCTGTCGCCATTGGG
This sequence comes from uncultured delta proteobacterium, assembly GCA_963758155.1. Lineage (GTDB taxonomy): Bacteria > Myxococcota_A > Polyangia > Fen-1088 > Fen-1088 > Fen-1137. Next base: position 235,525 of record CAVWUP010000018.1, on the reverse strand, counting down.
TAAGACGGACGGTCCATCAGGCTGAGCCGACTCCCCAATGGCCGGGCCAAGAGCAGGCGACAGTCGGTGAAAACTCACCGTGAGTTCAGCAGGCCGAAATGTGGCATACTTATACGACGCGGGCGTTGGCGCCGATTCTGGCGCCCATCGGCTTCAGCACATTGACGGCCATGTCGCACTCCGCCTGGCCGAAGGAGCATGAAGGTGGTCAATCGAAAGACTGTGCAGACGGCCCCATCGCCGGCCTATCAACGGCATTTCCTAGTTGTGGTGGCGGCTCTGTTGGGAGGTTGTGGGGGGCACGCACTGCATGCGGCCAGCGATGGACCTGCCGCCGCTGGTTCGAGCGGCGAAGGTGGGAATGTCGAGGTTGGCGGCGTTATGGCCAGCGGGGGCAACGGGGGAGGTGGCGTGGAGACCGGCGGTCAAGCCGGTGCCGGTGGTGACATGTCCGGTGGGGGTGGGGACATCACCTGGCGCGGGAGTGGCGGTGTTGGCAGCACTGCGTCAGCCGCCGGAGGAGTGACATCCCAGGGAGGCAGCACCAGTTCCGATCAAGACGGAGGACTAACTGACGGCGAGACACCGTATCATTATTATTGTGACGACGGTTATCTGATCTGGGAGGAACTTACTAGGTCCGTGGCTGGATTTGGCGGGTGCGCGCCTGGGGCGCAGCCGGCATGGGGTCCGAGCTGGGGCAATGTGGTCTTCGACAGCGAAGGTCGGGTCATCGACGTTACGGAATTTGGCGAGTCGCGGACGGATGTGGTGGACGACCTGGCCAGCTATCGCTGGCCCTGCATGGCCGGCCAGACTATTCCATACGCCTGTCAGGTTGGTGATTGAAGCGCCAACGCCGCCTGCCTTTGACTCCGGGGGATCTCCTTGGGCGGGGCATGGTTCTGATCCTGCGGGACGGTGGGTACACACGTGTCAAGTAGGTCAACCTCTCGCCGAAACGACCGTCCTCGTGGTGATCGAAATAGTAGTAGGCTTCGAGGCGAGCGCGGTCCATCCTCCGCTGACTCAGCAGCGCCATCACCAGAAGCGCGTCGCGCTCGTCGGCTTGGGGGCTGTCGGGAAAGCGTTGCCTGCCTTCGCGCGCCAGCGTTTCGGCTAGCTTGGGATTGCGTGGCCAAGAGTCACGGATTTGCTGCATCAGTGAGTCTTCGTCCAGAGCGAGGGAGCCGGCATCATTGTTTGCGTCTCGACTTGGGACCGCAGGGGCCAGGCGAGGCGGCGGCAGCGAAACGGCGGCCACCTCGCCTGCGATGAGCGCTCCGCCGGATTGACTTGGTTCCTGTCTTCCGCCCCGCCAATAGAGCAGCAGGCAGCAGGCCAGGACGCCGAGGAAGAATAGAGAGTAGAGAGCGCGCCGCATGACTGACAGAGTCTAGCTCGGTTGCCCGCCGTAGGGAACCAATGCGTCCCGCTCTGTCCCGCTCGCTGTCAAGAGCGAGGCGAACACGAAGGTTGCTAGGCAAACTACAAACTGGTTCTGGCACAACGTGCCCCGATGGTGTCAGGCCCCGGGGAGCCGAAGTCGCGAAAGGCCGACTGGAGCCCCTTGGCGCCGTCGGGGAAGTCGCCGCCACGGATCTCCCGGCTGGAGGGGATATCCCACATGACGACGTTGTTCAGATCGGCGCAGTTATCACATGGAGTTTGGTATGGGTCTAGGTAGTCCAGTGTCCATTCAGATAGGTTCCCGCCAAGGTCGGCCTGGCCCCACTTCCCGTCGCCTTTCGGAGACTTTGAGCCCACATTCTGTATGCTGCATGTGCCGCCGCAGTACACAGCGTAACTGTCGTCGATTGTTGTCGAGGTTGGCGGGCTCGACCACGGATAGTACCGCTGCTCGCTTCCCCCGGAGGCCGCGTAGTTCCATTCAGCCTCGGTCGGCAGCCGTCCGCCGTCCCACGCGCAGAACGCGAATGCCGTGTGCCATTCGATGCAATTCATTGCCTTACTCTCGTTACTCCCTGCCGCGTCGGTCCAGGTGTGATTCTGACCATTGACGCTAGGGCACTTTATGTTGGCTGTCAGGCTGGCCGCGTCCGTCGCGAGCCACTCGTTCCACGCCGAGTCCCAGCCCGAGCCCGGGATCAACGGATTGGCACCGGCGCCAGCGGCAGGCGGGTTGGCCTGCGTGCCCATTCCCGCGTTGACGAACTGCCGGAACCGGCCCACCGTGATCTCGTACTTGTCGAGGTAGAAGTCACTCACCGTCGCCGGGTAGCTCATATCCGTGTTGTCCACGCCGTCGTAACTCCGATAGAATGTTCCGCCAGGGACCAGAAAGCTGGTGCAGCAGGTCTCGTTCAACGGCCCACAGGTCGCGGCCAGGCCACTACAACTTGGTGGCGTTCCTCCGTACAGCGAAGTGCCGCCGATCGCTGTTGTTCCTCCCGCTGTCGCAATTCCACCGGCACTGGTGGTTCCGCCGCTCGCTGTGGTTCTCCCTGCCGTCGCAGTTCCACCGGCACTGGCGGTTCCGCCGCTCGCTGTGGTTCTCCCTGCTGTCGCAGTGCCACCCGCATTGGTGGTTCCGCCGCTCGCTGTGGTTCTCCCTGCTGTTGCAGTCCCACCCGCATTTGTGGTTCCGTCGCTCGCTGTTGTTCTCCCCGCTGTCGCAGTTCCACCGGCATTGGTGCTTCCGCCGCTCGCTGTTGTTCTCCCCGCTGTCGCAGTTCCACCGGCATTGGTGCTTCCGCCGCTCGCTATTGTTCCGCCTGCTGTCGCAGTTCCACCAGCACTGGTGGCTCCGCCGCTCGCTGTTGTTCCCCCTGGCGGCGCAGTCCCACCGGCACTGGTAGTCCCGCCGCTCGCTGTTGTTCCTCCTGGTGGCGCAGTTTCACCGGCATTGGTGGTCGCCCCTCCCGTGGGGCCGGTCACGCCACCGGGATAGCTGGTCACGCCACCGGAATAGCTGGTTGTGCCTATCGGGGCGCTAGTAGCACCGCCGCTGGCGACAGTCGTGTCGCCGCCACCCGTGCCTCCGTTCGTCGTGCCCGCCCGTTGTCGCTCCATCGGCGTCCGGGCGCACGCAAGAGCGGCGAATGACAAAGCCACACCTATTGTCAGATATCGGCACTCGCGCATCACACCTGTCAGAGTACCAGCAAAGCGGTCTGTGGGCACGCTGCGAGCGTAGGGTCCAGGCGTGCCCGCCGTCCTCCGGCCCCGCCCAACTTCTAGCCCGAAATATCCTTGGACAGTGCCCGCACGCGGCTCACCACGGCGTTCGTGCCGGCGCACTTGGGAATGAAGTCGTCGGCGCCCGTGGCGTGCAGGCAGTCCTGCAGCTCGACGTCCGAACGGGCGGAAACCAGAACGATCCCCGTGCGCTGGCCTTGTGTGGCCTCGCGAAAACGGTCGCACAGTTCGGACACATCCACGCCGGGCATCTGCACGTCGGTCACCAGGATGCTCGGTCCGAACGTCGCGCACAGGTCAAGCACTTCGCCGATCGTGGTGGCGGTGCGAACCTCGAAGCCGTTGCGTTCAAAGACGTGCGACAAAGCCCGCGCAGCAAAGGGGCTGTCGTCCACCACGAGCACGCGGCAAGGACGCCCTTCGTTGGCGTACTCCGATCCGTGCTGCGCGTTCCAGCGTGCCTCCTCGTCGTCCAGCCCTTCGCGCATGGAGCGAACGGCTGCGGCGCAGGCAATCCGCGCTTCGGCCGTGTCTTGCGTACCCAGACGTCGAGCCGCCGACTCTGCCTCGCGGGCCAGCTGTGCGATTCGGGGCAGTTCCAGCATCGCGGCCTCGCCCCAAATCAAATGGATCTCCATGGCCAAGGCCCTGCCGTCTGCGTGCTCGGGCGAAGCAATAACCTTCTCTGCTCGTTCGAGTCTTCTTCTAGTCGATGCAATGAACCGGCTCAGAACCTCCTTGTTATCGCTCGGTGGCATTGAATCCGTGATCTCCAATACCAAGCAAAGGTCGTGCACAATCTTGCCTACAGCGATATTGATGAATTGGAATCGCCAAAATGCAGTGCGTAACAGCAAGAAATGGCCTAGCCACGCCAATTTAACGGCGCCCTCAATCGGGTGCCAAAATAGATGGGATAGGAGACGCAGCGCGTGATGTCAATTTAATGACAGACTTTTTTCACAAAACCGGCACAAAATTGACGCCTGTGCGAGCGTGACCTGGAGTCGAAGGAACTGCCATGAACGAGCCCGCCCTGGATGGAATCATCGATTTTCACGCGCACGCCTTTCCGGATGCCCTGGCCGAACGGGCCATCGCTCACCTCGAAAAGGAAGGCGACGCCAAGGCTTTCCTCGATGGCAAGCTCTCCTCGCTTCTGGCTTCCATGGACAGCGCGGGCATCGAGCGCGCCGTGGTGTGCTCCATCGCCACCAAACCCGATCACTTCGCGCCGATTCTCGATTGGTCGCGCCAGATCGCCTCGCCGAGGATTGTCCCGCTTCCCTCGGTCCACCCCAAGGGACCGGATCCGGTGGGCAAGGCGCGGCTGGTGGCGCAGGCGGGGCTGGCTGGAATCAAGTTGCATCCCTACTACCAGGACTTCGAGCTCGACGACCCCACGCTTTTTCATTTCTTTCGCGTGCTGGAACAGATGCGCTTGCTGGTGGTTTGCCACACGGGCTTCGACTTCGCCTATCCGCGAGACCGCAGGGCCGATCCGGTGCGCATCGTCCGCCTGCTCGACAAATTTCCCAACCTCAGATTCGTGGCGACTCACACCGGTGCGTGGGACGACTGGGATGAAGTCGAACGTCTCCTGCTGGGCAAGCCCATCTACATGGAGATCTCCATGTCGCTGGAACAGCTCGGCCCGCAGCGGGCGCGTGAGTTTCTGACGGCCCATCCACAGGAGTACATCCTTTTCGGCACCGACTCGCCGTGGGCCAGCCAGGCCGAGACGCTGCGCTTGGCCCGCGCGCTGGATCTCGGCGCGGAACGCGAGCGCCATCTCTTCCGGGAAAACGCGCAGGCGCTGCTTGGCTTTGCAGCCGTCGACAAGCGCACTAGTCAGGGACCTGACGGCCAATCCCGCCCGGTCGAGGATGGCTGTCGTGGCAGCGGGCCTGCGAACTAGTTGACCACTGGAATCGATCGCCCAAGCTTGCCATAATGCGGGCCAGGCCCGCCACCGTCCGGGGTGATAGAAGGCGATCCAGATGGCCCTCTTCTTGCGGATGAGGGGTATATTCAGCCCTTGGAGATGACCGTGAACTCAACAGTCAAGATCTTCCTGGTGACCGGACTGGTTCTGACCACGCTCGTCGGCTGCGTTCCCCGTCGAAGCCCGCGCGAGGCGCCGGTTCGCTACGTTCCGCCGCCGCCGCCACCGCCGCCGCCACCGCCACCCAAGAAGGTGAAGCTGGTCCTGTTGCCGGCGGAAAGGTTCTTGTTGCCCAACGCTGCCACCGCGCTCAACGAGAAGCTGGTCAGGGCCGAGGTGCTGGGTGTGGACGAACGAACGGTCGCCGCGATCAGCATGGAAACGGCGCAGGGGCAGGCCGAGTGTGTCCAGGCCAATGACGAATGCTACGTGAAGGTGGCCAAGTTGCTGGGTGCCGATCGTCTGCTGTGGGCCGAGATGGAACGCGTGGGCAAGGCCAAGAAGAAGGCGCCGGTCAAGATCGTCATCTTGCTCTTCGATGCCGAGAAGGGCGCGCTGATCAGTCGCGCCGAGGAAGTCCTCAAGAGCGACGTGGTCGACGACTCGCTCGACAAGCTGGTCGCAAGGGCTCTCTCCGACGGCGGGCCCACCGCGCCGCCACTATCGTCATCACCGCCGCCCGCGCCGGCACCAGCGCCGCCTGCACCGCCGCCGCCCGCGCCGACACCGGCTCCGGCACCGCCGCCGGCACCAGCCCCGCTACCGCCACCTTCCTCCGCACCAGCGCAGCCAGTCCCGCCTCCTCCACCCCTACCCGCTGCACCCGCAAAATGACGCCATCGAACTGCCCCTATTGTCATGCTCCACTGCCGGCTGCCAGGTCGGGAGCGATACAGCCGGTCATTCTTTGCCCAGCCTGTGGCAAGGCGATTGTCACGGCAGGCCCGGCCGTTGGCGGCTCGAGTGCGGGCAAGCTGGCCTCGCCCGCCAAGACGCTCATGTGGACCGGCGGTTTCCCGGCTGGGGTCGGGGTTAAGTCCAGCGCTCCGGCAGCGGCTGCGACCACCCGGCTGGGCACCCCAGCCGCTGACAAGCCCGTTTCGCCGGGAGCGGCCGCATCGCCGCCAGGCTATGCTCGCGGCGATGCCAAGCCCGCAGCCTATTCTGCGGTCGCTGCGGCAGCGGCGGCCAAGCGTCGAGTCGAGACCGCGGACTTCGCGGTCGCTCCAACCATGGTTCCGCCCCCTCCCGACGCAGAGGGCCCGTCTGCGCGCGTGGAGGTAAGGCCCACAGCCGATGCGAGGGGGCCGGCTGCAGTGGATGTGGACATCTCGTCTGAGAGCAGAGCGGCTCCGGCAGGTGGTGTCACAGCAGCCGCCGATTCTGCGGCTGCTGCGACAGCCGCGGACGCAGGTGCGGGGTCCACGCCTGAAGATGCGCCGTCCCCGGTGCCAGCCGACGACAAGGGGCGGAATGGAGCCGAGAGCGAGTCCGAGGCGGTCCCTGAATGGGCGGGTTCCGCTCCTTCGATGGGAACAGCGGCGCGCCTGAAAGGCGGCCAGCACAAGTATTTCTTTGTCGCCGGCGGAGTTGGCGTCGTGGCGCTCGCAGTGTTGGGCGTGGTCGTATTGGGGGGCAAGAAGCAGTCCGGTTCGGAGCAGAAGCCAGCGCCGGTCAAGGCTGCTGAGAAGGCGGCGGTGCCCACGCCGCCTTTGACCGTCGAGAAACCAGCCCTTCCAGCCCCCGCGGCAGCCGTTGAACCAGCCAAGCCTCAGCCGGCGGTGGCCGAAAAGGCCGCGGCGCCGGCGGCGAGCAAGCCAGCCGCGGTCGAGAAAGTCGCGGCGCCGGTTGAGAAGCCAGCTCCGTCAGAAAAAGCGGCCGTCACGCCGAGGCCGGCGGTGGAAAAGCCACGGCCTGTGGAAAAGAAGGTCGCGGCCGAGAAGCCGGCTTTGGCTGAACGTCGTGTTTCTCCCAAGCCTGTGGCTTCCCCCAAGCCAGTCGTCGAGAAACCCGTCGCCGAAAAGGTGGCAGCCCCGAGCGAGCCGGCTGCACCGCCGCCCGAGAAGAAGCAAGCGGAAGCGGCCCCGCCGGTGGCCAAGCCTGCCACCGACAAGACGCAGGAGGCGGCCGAGGCTTACCAGCGGGGGAATGCCAGGCTCCTCAACGGCGCTCTGCCCGAAGCCATCGCGGCCTTCTCAGAGTCGTTGAAGCTGAATCCCAAGGATCCCCAGAGCCAGCGCGGCCTGGGCATGGCCTACGCCCAGTCTGGCAATGCCGCGCAGGCCGTGCGCCATTTCAAACTATATCTCAAGGCCTCGCCGAGCGCGCCCGACCGCGCGCTCATCGAAAAAAGGATCAGTCAGCTTGGCGGCCGCTGATTGTTCCTGGCGGCCCTCGTCGGGCCAAGGCCAGGCGCTTTCAACGTAGGTGACGGCGTTCGAAATCACAAACCATCATCCGCAAAAAAGGGGCCATCGTGGGCTTGAAATCGACCATTCGACATTGTCTCTTCGCTGGCTGCGCGCTGTTGCTGCTTGCGCCCGCGTGCGCGACGTCGTCGAAGACCGAGAAGGCTTCTCCTGCGCCAGCCTCGCAGAAGGGGTTCCCATCGAAGCCCGCCGCGAAATCGTCGAACGACGGCAAGAAGAACGCCAAGGCGGCAGATTCCGCAAAGGCCGCAGCGGCCGAGGCGAAAAAGCCGCCGCCGCCCCCGCCCGAGCCCGACCTGCCTTCGCGCCTCCCGCGTCCGCTCCATTGCCCCATCCCCTCCGAGGTGCCGGCCGACACCGAGTTCACCATTCGCTGTGCGGTCAGGCCCGCCTTGGCCACGCGATCGGTTGTTGTTTCCTACCGGCCCTCGGGGAGTGAAAACTTCGCCACGACCGATGCCATCCGCTCGCCCAAGGGTTGGTACGTGATCAGCCTCAAGCCCTTCGAAGTGCGGGGCAGCTCGCTGCAGTTCTACGTCCAGGCGTACAACGGCAACAACAGGATGGTGGCCTCGAGCGGCAGCGACGAGAGCCCGAATATCGTGCTCATCCGCAAGGGCAGCTCGGGCGCGCCCGGCGGGGCCGAGCTGCCCGTGGCGGAAGAAGATCCGCTGGCCCGCATTCAGAGAGAGAGAGACGTGGAGAGCGGGCTGAGCCATGAAGTCCATCGGACGCCAGCGGGCAGAGTGTGGCTGGCGATGGGCATGGGTTCGGGCTATGGCTGGTTTCCGACTCGATCCCAGGATGTCTACGTCAACGCGAAGTCGACGGGGTGGGCGACGGGAGGAATCCTGCATCTTCTGCCCGAGGTCGGCTACCAATGGCGTGACCATATCGCGTTCTCCTTGCAGGGGCGCCTGCAGTTCGTGTACACCAAGACCGGCGCCGGGAATCTCCAGGGCGAAGCGCCCAAGGGCTTCGCGTGGGCGGTGCTGGGTCGTGGGTATCTGTTCACCGACCGACTCTTCGGGCCGGCGAGCAACTTTCAGCTTTTTGCGACCGGCACCCTGGGTGCGGGCACCGCCTTTCGTCTGTACGTGGCGCCCAGCCCCAATCAGATCAATTCCAGCGCTAACTTCGTGAACAGCGACACCGTGAGCGGCGGTCCCATCGCCGTCGGGGTGGGCGGCGGTGTGGCCTACCATTTCTCCAACGCCCTTGCGCTCGCTGCTGAGTTGCGCGCCCTTGCGGGCGTGTGGAACTTCGCCACCGTGATCGAGGCGGGGGCATCGCTGCAGTGGGCCTTCTGGTCCCCGGGTGAGCATCGTGCGGCCGAAGCTGCGCCCGAGATTGCGCCCGAGCCCGAATTCACTCCGCCCGACTAGAGTGGGCGTCGCTAGATCTCGTCCAGGATCTGCCGGATGACCTCGACCGCGGGCTTGCCGCGCGGGGTGTAGCTGGTGGTCGCGGGCCCGCCGTAGCCGTACCAGTTCCACACATACAGGCCGGCCAGGCGCGAGGAGGCCTGCCCGCGTGTGGTCCAGGCCTGCCCGAAGGCCTGAAAAGCGCGCGTCTGTTCGTCCACGTCGGGTACGCCACCGGGAACTTCGTCCCAGGGCGCAGCGGTCGCGCCGGTGCGCGAGCGGTAGCCCAGTTCAGTCAACACGTACGGCTTGGAATAGGCGCCCAGGTTGAACTCGATCTCGCGCCGCAAGCTGCGCCAGCGCGCGGTCAATGCAGGTACGTCGCTGGGGCCGTTATTTTCGCGCAAACTGAAGTAGGCGACCACGCCGATCTCATCCACCAGATCGTACAACCGTACATCCTGGTAATGGTCCCAGTTGGCGGAGTACATGAGCGTGCCTGTGAACAGGGCGCGGATGCGTTCGACGAGCGGCCGCCAGTGCGCCAGGTCGTCGTCGAGCGACGACAGTTCACTGCCCACCACCAGGCGCGAGGCGCCAGTCAGCGCACCCAGCGAAGCGAGATCCGCCAGCAGCGCACCGTAGCTGGCGAACCACGCGTTCCGATCCGCGGGCGCCAGTGTGCCCCGCCATTCCTTGGGGTTGCGCGGCTGCGAGAGTCGCACAATGGGGAACAGGGTGACCTCCAGGCCGGCCCGGCGCGAAAGCCGAATGGCATCTGCGATGGCCTCCAACGTGGGCGACAGGCGCGTGTGAAGCTTCAACGCGGTCGAGGCTCCGTTGGTTTGGTACAGGGGCACGACCAGCGAAACATGGGTCGCGCCCAGCCCTGCGATCTCCTGCAGCAGGGGCGCGTAGGAAAAACTGATGTCCTCGGCGAAAAGGCCGAGGGCCACTCCGCGCTGCTTGATGTCGGCCGCTTCTGGCCCTGGCGCGGATTCGAACGACGACGAATTGCCTGGCTCGCCTGTCTCACTGTGCGCTGGCAGCGAGCGCGCGGCGGGAATCCGCCATACGATGGCCAGCAAGACAATCAAGCCAAACCCAGTCAGGGCCGCGAAAGCTGGACGGCGATTCATCGTGCCCAAGTCTACCGTGGGCATTGCCACGAAACGGGAGAATCCGTGGTAGACGGACACGATGCCGGAGTCGCCCAGCTTCGATCGCGTGCTCGCCATCCTGGCCGACGGGGCGCGCTGGGATGTGGTGGAACGCCTGGCACGAGCAGGCGAGATGCCCAACCTGCGCCAGCACTTCGCCGAATGTGGCGGCTTGCGTCCCGCCACGTCGGTGTTTCCCACGGTCAGCGGCCCGGCCCATCTGCCTCTGCTATCCGGTCTGCATCCGGGGCGCGCCAACCTTCCGGGCATTCGTTGGGCCGAGCGCCCTACGGGCAAGCGCGGCCGCTTTCTGCTTCGCACGCGTTCGTACATGGCGCCCTGGCGCGCAGCCAAACTGGAACGCGACATCCCGACCACGGTGCGCACGCTTTTTCACCACGTCCCTGGCCTGGCCGACGTGAACACCTGGTTCGTGCGTGGCTGCCCGTCGCGCGCGCGCATGACCCGCTTTTCCAAGGGCGCGAGCTTTGTCAAAGCGCTGGCCACCAGCGACTGGTACGCGTCGAATTTGCAGGCCGAGGCGGCGGTGCGGCGCGCCTGGCAGCGCGGTTATCCCTCGGTGCATGCCGTGTTTCCCGCCATCGACGAACTGGGACATCGCTTCGGACCCGTGACTGAGCAAAGCTTCGAAGCCTACCGCCGCTTCGACGCCAGCCTGGGTCGGTTGATCGAGGAGTTGCATCGGCGCGGCACCTTGGCGCGCACGCTGATCGTGATCACCTCGGACCACGGCCAGACAGGAACGCACACCCACGTGGACATCGACGACCTCATGCGGCCTTTGTATCCGCGCACATTGGTCTATCCCAAGCTGTGGCGTCATCTCTTTTCGGCGCAGGCAGCGGCCATGGTGTCGGGAAATTCGATAGCCAATCTCTATCTGCAGGGCGAGACCAGCTGGCAGGAACGACCCGACTTCGAGGCGGCCGGTCAGAAGCCCGCTGATCTGGTTGCCGCGTTGCTTGCCCATCCCGCTGTCGCGCATGTCATCTATCGTCGCGACCCTGGGGTCTATGTCTTGGCGGGGAGCACAGGCAAGGCGGTGGTCGATGCGCGGGGAGTTTCAGGTGGGGACGCGACCTCGTCGGCCCGCGTGGGATTTTCTGTCGAGGGCGAGAACCCGCTCGGCTACGTGGCCCTGCCTGATCGCATGGCCCGCGACGAAATCGCCCTCCTGACCGCCGGCACCGGATTTCCCGATACGCCCTGGCAGTTGGTGGAATTCTTTCGTTCGTCCCGGGCCGGCGACCTTGTGGTGTGCGCCCGGGCCGGCTTCGACCTGCGCTCGCGCTTCGAGTACCAGCCGCACAACGGCTCGCATGGGGCGCTGGAACGCGACCACATGCTAGTGCCCGCCGCGGTCAACGCGCGCTGGGTGGGGGAACGGCCCTTGTGCACGGCCGATCTCTTTCCCACGATACTTTCAGCGCTGGGCTTGCCCGTCCCCGCCGGCCTTTCTGGCCGCAGCGTCGAATTGACTCGCTAATTGCGCGGCGGCTTGAGCTCGGCTAGCGTGAATTCCTGAATGCAACACAACGCCGCCGCTTGGGTCCTGGGCCTGTCGTTGCTTTCCGTCGCGTCGAGCGTTGCGGCCGAGCGTCCGTCCTACAACCGTCGCACCGGCCTGCTCGATGTGCCCCTGCTGGGCCTGCGCAAGGCAGCCGAACGCGGCGACCGGGCCGAGCTGGGCCGCTGGGCCGCGCGCATCGGTGTGGCACGACTGGCGAAGGCGCTGGCTGACTCGGATCGCGGCCTGGCCCTGGCCGTGCTCGACGGCGTGGCCTACTTGCCGGAACGCTTGCTGCTTCTCGACGGGGTGCTGGCCCAGTGCGATTCGACCGACGCGCAGCTGGGCGAGCGTGCCCTGCGCACCACAGGAGCGCTGTTGAGCGACGCGGATGCGAGTCTTCTCGAAACATGGGAAGTGCCAGTTGAGGTGACGGGGCGCGCCTGCCGGGTCCTGGCCGCTGTTGCTGCCAGGGAAGATCGCGCAATCGAGGTGCGGCTGGCCGCCCTGCAAGCCCTGGCCGACGCCAACGCGATCTGCGCCGGCCGGAACGACATCATGGCTCTCGTGCATGATTCTTCGGCTGACATTCGTCGCGCCGCTGTCCTGGTGCTGGCGGCCAACGATGCGCGCACGTCGCCGGCCTTGCGCGAGGCAAGCAAGGACGCGAACCCAGCCGTGGTGGCGGCCACGGGCGTGGCCCTGTGCCGGCGGCAGCAAGCCACGCGTGCCAAATCCGCGCCGCCGTCCGCACCGGCCCGGCCTTGGCGTGAGCTTGTGCTGGCGCCGAGCACGCCAGCGGAGGACGCGGCTGAGATGCTTTCTTGCCTGGTCGATTCCGGCGATCCCACCGATGCCAAGGCCATAGAGGAGCTACGCGGCAAGGGAAGTCCTCTGCTACGCGGCCTCGCCAGGCCTGCGTCCGATCATCCCTGATTCCCGTGCCGATGGCGACCGGGCGCAGAATTCACTTGTTCACGCGACGGCCCGGAGTACGCTGAATCCCGAGAGAGCATGGCGTTGCAGGCAGGCCACCTGTTCGGCAATTATCGCATCGTCCGGCTAATCGGCGAAGGCGGGTTCGGGGAAGTGTATCTTGCCGAGAACCCGCTCATCGAGCGCCGTGCGGCCGTAAAGGTTCTGCACAAGACCCTGGCGCAGGACGCGGAGCTGGTCCGGCGTTTTCTCAACGAGGCCCGGGCAGCCAGCGCCATCCGTCATCGCAACATCATCGAAGTCTTCGACGCTGGCCTGACATCCGAGGGCGCGCCCTACATCTTGATGGAATTTCTCGAAGGGGTGTCGCTGCAGAAGCGCCTGGCGGACAAGGGCCGTCTGCCTCTGCCGAAGGCCTTGGAAGTTGCGCGCCAGGCCGGGTCGGCCTTGGCCGCGGCCCACGCCGCCGGGATCGTGCACCGCGATCTGAAGCCCGAGAATCTCTTTCTGGTGCCTGATGCGGCCGCGCCTGGCAGTGAGCGGGTGAAGATACTGGATTTTGGGATCGCGAAGATAAAGCGCGGCGGTGGCACGGGCGGAACCATGCGGACGCAAGCCGGACTGATCATGGGCAGCCCGGCGTACATGTCGCCGGAGCAGTGCAAAGACAGCGCGGACGTCGACCTGCGTTCGGACATCTACTCTTTCGCGACCATCATGTACGAGATGCTGGCCGGACGGACGCCGTATGTGGCGGCCTCTGGGACGGAGATGCTGGTGATGCATCTGACCGGAACGCCCGCACCTGTGCGCGAGCTAGCGGTCGATGTACCGGGGCATGTTGAGGCTGCGATCAAGCGCGGGCTGTCGCGCTCGCGCGATGAGCGCTTTGACAGCATGGACGCCTTCCTGGGCGCACTGCTAGGGGAAGCCGGTGCCGGCGTGTTGGGTCGGCTCTCGCCGTCGGGAGAGTTGCTGGCAGTTGGCGGACGCCGCGTGGCAAGTTCTGATCAGGCGGTCGCGGCCCCGTCGATCACGACGTTTTCGCGGGCCAGTGGTGAGGTGGGTGTGGGTTCCAGCGACGACGTGTTGCTGGAGGCCACACGAACTCGGCGCTGGCCGATCTTTGCAATCGGGGGAGCGGCAGTAGCCGGACTCGCACTCTTTCTGCTGGTGCGATCCAGCCACGACCCTGCGCCCCGAGCGACACCAGGCACGTTGAGGGTTGAAGTTGCGGATGCAGCCGTGGCTCGCGCAGCTGACAGCGCGGTGGCCCTGCCCGAGTTGACTCGCGTGCCGCCCGCTGCGAAGTCTGCGGACGCCGGCGCTCCTTCGGTCGTCGAGCGCGTGCGTCCCAGCCCGAGGCGACGCGCACAGGCCTCTTCTGCCCCGGCCCCCACCGGCAAGAAGACAACAGAGAATCCGTGGGTCGTGCACTAGGGCCGCCTCGCGAGAGTTTTTGCGGATCGCGCATGCGAGACAACACCGATCGCGCAGCTTGCCCTGTGGTAGCCTCACGCTGTGATTTCGCGCTCCCGTAGGCACCTCCTCCTTGCCCTGGCCGCCGCATGCCTGGGGGCGTGTGCCACCCAGCCGCCCATCACCAAGTTGGTCAACGACCGTCAGATCGTCACGCGGTCGGTGAATGCCAGCGCCTACGAGCATGCCAGCCGAGCGTTTCTCTACGAAGAGGAGGAGCGTTGGGCTGACGCCGCTGCGGAATTGCAGCGGGCCTTGGCTTTCGACGACGAATCGCCCGAGCTGCAGGCGCGTCTGGCCGAGGTCTTCATGCGGCTGGGCCGCCAGTCCGACGCGGCCGCAGCCATTCGTGCTTCGTTCAAGATCGAAGTCACGGCTGATGGCCTGATGGCCGAGGCGCATCTGCGCGAAGCCCAGGGGGATGTGGCAGGCGCGGTGCAATCGTTGCGGCAGGCTGCGGGCAAAGTGGATCCAGCCGACGAGCCCGACACAGCCGAGACGGTGTATCTCGAACTGGCCGAGGCGCAGATTCTGGCGCTCGACGTGCCGGCCGCGGCTGACACCCTGGCTGATCTCTGTCATCGGGAACCGGCGTCGCTTCAGGGGCACATGCGCCTCATGGCCGTGGCCTGGGCCCTGGGAGACGTGAAGAAAAGTGAAGCGCATTTGCGGCAGACACTGGCCGAGGAGCCCAACCACATCGAGGCGCTCACCGCACTGGCGTGGCTCTTGGCCGCGCAGGGGCGCAACGACGAGGCCCGGCAGGCTTTTCGCGAGGCCTTGGATCGGGGAGATGGATCGCTGGAGATCGCGGCGGCCTACGCGCGGTTTCTGGTGAGCGTTGGCGACAGCAAAGCCGCTGGCCAGGTGGCCGACGACAACGTGTCTCCTCTGGCCGGCTCGGATCCCGATACTCTGGCCGGGAACATCGAGATCGAGCGTTCGGCGCAGCGGCTGGAGCGAGCCCTGGCGCTGGTGAAGAAGGCGCTGGACGCGGGCGTATCCGACGACGCCAAGACGCGGCTGGCGTTGACCGCGGCCGCGCTGCTCAAAGAGCAAGGCCACGGCGAAAAGGCGGTGGCCACCCTGCTGGCAGTGCCCAAGACCTCGCCGCTGTTCTTCGAGGCACGGGTACGGGCGGCAGAGTTGTTGCGCGAGGATGGCAAGATCAGCGAGGCCGCCCGCGCGGCAGAAGACGCCGCGACTGCAGCGGGCGACAATGCGGACCAGAAAATCGACGCGGCGATTGCCCTGGCCTTTGTCGACGAGAAACGCGGCGATGCCATCATGGCCGCACGCAGGTTGGAAACGCTGCGGGCCAGCCATCCCGACCACGCCCGCCTGACTCTCAGCCTGGCCATGATCGAGGAAAGGCGAGGCGCTTGGCAGCGCGCCCTCGACCTGGTGGAGCCGCTCATCAAGAAGAAGCCCGGCTCGGTCGAGGCGCTCAACTTCTGGGGCTTCGTCGCGGCCGACCATGGCCATGACCTGGACAAGGCACGCAGGCGCGTGCAGGCAGCGGCGGCCTTGGACCCAGGTTCGGGCGCGGTGCTGGACAGCCTGGGCTGGGTGAGCTTTCGCGCGGGCCAGCTGGACAAGGCCGCTCTCTTCTTGGAGCAAGCCGGGCGGCTGGATCCCGTCGACGCCGAAATCCTGACCCACCTGGGGGATCTCTACGCAAGGCGGGCTGAACCCGAGCGGGCCGCAGAGGCGTACCGCAAGGCCTTGAGCCAGAAGCCCGAGGAGCGCCTGCGGCGGCGGTTGGAGGAGAGCCTGGTAGGTCTAGAATCCCAGCGCGCGGCGGGGAGGTAGCGGATGCAGATCGTGCATATGTACGCTCCGTCGGGGAACTGCGGGCCGCCCGAAGGGCCGGTTCGCGGGCCGCGTGGGCGAGAGCGTGAGGGTGAGCGAGTTCGTGTGCGTCTTGCGGAAAGGCGAAGCGCATTTCGCGGATTGCGCTCACGCAAGTCGCCCACGCAAGCCGGGCCACGCTGGTCGCTACCGCCCACGCTACCGCTCACGGGGCACGCTGGCCGCCCTGCGCTGGTGGGCAATCTTCGGGCAGGCTGCGGATTTCTCGGCCGTTCGCTGCTTTTCGTGGTCGGCTTGCTGATCATTTCGTGTGCGTCGACGACCCCCGCGCAACGAAAGTATCCCGTTCCTACCGCCGATGAACTGCTGGCCGCCCTGCGCGCGCGCCAGACGGCTGTGCGCAGTGTGAATCTGGAAACGCGCACCACCAGTTGGTTGGGCGGCGAGCGCGTGCGCGGAACCGTGCAGATGTTGGTCGAGCGCGGAGGCAATCTGCGCTTCGAGGCCGAGGTGTCGTTGCAGGGCACGGTGGCTGCGCTGGCGGTCCACGACGGTGCCTTCGTCTTCGTCGACCACCAGAAAAAGATCTTTCGCCAGGGCCAGGCCACCCCGGGTGATGTGGCTTCATTGATCCGTATTCCCCTGCCAGCCCAGGCCGTGGCCGCCATCCTGCTGGGCGACGTGTTTTTCCCCGAGGGAAGCCAGGCACTGGACGTCGGGTGGGACCGAGGGGCAGACGTGTTGCACCTGCTGACACCCGATGGCGTGCAGTTGTGGATCACCCTGCGTCGGCCGGCGCCTGCGGTGGCTGCCTGGGAGGTGGTCGCGGTCGCGGGTCAGTCGCCGTTCGCGCGTGCCCGCTGGCGTGTGTCCTACGAGGATCTGCAGCGCAGCGACGGGCAGTCGTTCCCTGCACTCATCCGTTTCGCCGAACCGGGGCACGATTTCGACGACGGCGTGGAGATCAAGGTCCGCGACCGTATCCTCAACCCGACCTTTCCCGCTGACGCCTTCCTGCTCGCGCCGCCGCCCGGCTATCTGCCGCAAAAGCCGGGGACGTAGCTAGCCTATTTCACCACAGAGGACACAGAGGTCACAGAGCCGGAGCGGAGAGGGAAGGGTTGGATTCTTCGCAGGCCGACCCCCCCTCCTTCCTTTCCGACCTCTGTGTTCTCTGTGCTCTCTGTGGTGAAACAGCTAGCTTCCCTCCGGGCCCGCCTCGCTGGATTCGCCGTCCTTGGACCGTTGCCCCTGCACGTCAGCCTCCACCTTGATCGCGCCGGCATCCAGGTACACGCGCACGAGGCCGCTCGCGGCCTCGGCAAAGGATTCGAAGGCGGCGTTTTCGATGTGGCGGGTCAGTACCTGTTGCAGGCCGCGCGCGCCGGTTTCGCGCTTCAGGCTCTCGGCCACGATTTTCTGAACGACCGGCTCTTCGACTTGAAGTTCGAAGCCTTCTTCTTCGAATTCTCGGGTCAAGCGCTCGACCACGCTGGATTTCAGGATGTCGGTCAGAGTGGCCGCGTCCAGTGCGGCAAAAGGCACGAAACGCGAGAAGCGCGCCAGCAGCTCTGGCAGAAAACCGTAGGACTGGAAATTGGCCACCTGCTCGACCTCGTCGGGCGTGTAGCTGACCGCAACCGCATCGGGTGAACCACTGCCGAGTGGGATTCGGCCAAACCCGATGGAATCGCCGGCGGCGCGCCGGCGCGCAAGCTGGTGAAACCCGGAAAACGCGCCGGCGGCGATGAACGCCACGTCGGCAGTCGACATCAAGACGTGATCGTTGTAGGTCGAATGGGTCAATTCAAGCGGGACGAGCACCTCGGATGATTCCAGCATCTTGAGCAGCTCGCGCTGCACGCCCAGGCCGGTGACGTCCTTGGTGGTTCCCGCCCCGGCGAACACGGCGTTGTTCTGGCCCGAAGCGATCTTGTCGAACTCGTCGAGGCACACGATGCCGATGGCAGCCAGCAGGGGATTGTCGTCGGCCGCATGCAAGAGGCGCGTGAGGATGGTGCTCGGATCCTGGCCGACGTAGCCGGTTTCCGAATAGGTGGTGATGTCGATGATGACGGTGGGCAGGTGCAGGATCTGCTGGAAGAGCAACTCGACCAGAAAGGTCTTGCCGCACCCGGTGGGTCCGATGAGCAGGGTGTTGGACTTGGGCAGCAGGTGCTCGCGCTTGACCCCGTCGACATAGATGCGCTTGATACGGCGGACGTGGCGGTAGGCCATGAGCGAAACCGCCCGGCGCGCTTCGTCCTGGCCGCGATAGCCCAGTTCTTCCAGGCGTCGGTAGATCTCACGCGGGGACGGCGCAGGCAGTTCTTTGGCAAACCTGACCACTTGCTCGAGACCGGAGCGCCGGGACTTCTTGAGCTGTTCCACCGCAGGCAAATGCTAGCACAGGGCAGCGCGCCTTGGGCACGGTGGTTCAGCGATGCCTGCGAGGGCGGTCAATCCGTGTCCGGGGCCGGTCGACCGCGGGTCGCCCCTACACGGAACGTCATGCGGAAGAAACGGGCCCATCCTGAATTGCCGTCTTCACTATCTCCGTTGACGGAGCGGGTCTCGGCTGGGACACTTGCCGTTCCCGCCCCGAAACCGACAACTGGAGACAAGCCGTATGTCTGAGTACCTGTTCACGTCCGAGAGTGTGACCGAAGGCCATCCTGACAAGCTGTGCGACCAAGTGTCGGACGGCGTGCTCGACGCCATCATCGCCGAAGACAAGACCTGCCGGGTGGCGTGCGAGACGCTGACCAAGACCGGCTTCGTGATGGTGGCCGGCGAGATCACCACCACCGCCAAGGTCGAGTTTCCGGCCATCGTGCGCGACGTGGTCAAGGGCATCGGCTACGAGGATTCGGCCATGGGGTTCGACTGGAAGACCTGCGGCGTGTTGGTGGCGGTGGAGCGCCAGTCGCCTGATATCGCGCAAGGCGTGGATGGCCACGGCGTGTACACGCGCGACGAGCAGGGCGCGGGCGATCAAGGCATGATGTTCGGCTACGCCTGCGACGAGACGCCCGAGTTGATGCCGGCGCCCATCATGCTGGCGCACAAGCTGGCCAAGCGTCTGGCCGACGTGCGCAAGAAGCGCATCGTGGATTTCTTCCGTCCTGACGGCAAGAGCCAGGTCACCATTCGCTACGACGAGAAGAACCAGCCGATCGCCATCGACACCGTGGTCATTTCCACCCAGCACAGCGATAGCGTGAAGTACAAGATGTTGCGCGAGGTGGTGATGGAGGAAGTCGTCAAGCCGGTGCTGCCCGGCCGCCTGGTGTCGGGCAAGACCAAGTACTTCATCAACCCCACCGGTCGCTTTGTCGTCGGTGGCCCCATGGGCGACTCGGGCCTCACCGGCCGCAAAATTATCGTCGACACCTACGGCGGCATGGGTCGCCACGGCGGTGGCGCTTTCTCGGGCAAGGATCCCTCCAAGGTCGATCGCTCCGCCTGCTACTACGCGCGCTACATTGCCAAGAACCTGGTGGCCGCGGGCCTGGCCCGACGCTGCGAGGTGCAGCTGGCCTACGCCATTGGCGTGGCTGAGCCGGTGTCGCTGTTGGTGCAGACCTTTGGCACTGGCGCCCTGCCTGACGACCGCTTGTCCGAACTGGTGCAGGCCAACTTCGACGCGCGCCCCGGCGCCCTCATCCGCGAGCTGGACTTGCGCCGTCCCATCTTCCGCAAGACCGCGGCCTACGGGCACTTCGGCCGCATCGACTCCGAGTTCACCTGGGAGCGCACCGACCGGGCCGAGGCCTTGCGCGAGGCCGCTTCGGGCACCCACGCGGCAAGCAAGCCGGCGCGCGCGGCCAAGCGTGCGGGCAAGAACGGCTCCGCGCGCGCCAACGGGGCTAGCGCGGCCGCCGAGTAAACGTCGTCGCTTTCACGGCCTCCACCACCTGTTCGGCTGGAGGCCGTGCTTTGAAGCGAACCTCGGTGCGCGCCAGGATGTCGTGCAGGGCCAGCCGTCGCGGATGGAAGGCCACCAAGAGGAATCCGGCCAGGTAGGCGACCAGGATCACCGTCGCCACCGCGATGTAGATCGCCGGCAACGCGAGTTGCGACAGGGTCAGACTGGCCAGGCGAAAGGACACGTTCTGGTCGCGGTGCAAGGAGTAGACGACCATGGCCAGCACCGTCCAGGCCAGCGGGCCCCAGGCAAAGACCAGAAAACGGATCAGCGCGGCCTTCCACGAAATCCTGCCCTCAGCAGCATTTTCCACGCGGATTCCGAGCAGCCACTTGCCCGGGGTCTGTCCCAGCAAGCGGTGGAAGAGCACGAAGTACACGAACGCCGCTGCCAGAACCCACAGGCCGGCAAAGTACGCAACCACTGACAGCAGAACAGCGTCGATGGCCAGCGCGATCCCGCGCGTGCGAAACCCGGACAGCTCGCGACGGTCGGCCCGCGCCCCTTCCAACGCCGCCAGCAGCTCGTCGTAGTTGGCAAAGCGATCCGCGGGCTCCTTGGCCATCATGCGTTCGACGATGCGGGCCAGCACCTCGGGCACGTTGGGATTGACCACGCGCACCGGCGCGGCCTTGTCGGTGACGTGCATCGTGATGACGCCCACCGGCGAGGGGCCGGTGAAAGGCGGGCGACCGCACAGCATGTGATAGAGCGCGCAGCCGAGCGAGTAGATATCCGAGCGCAGGTCGACGGTGCCGCCGCGTCCCTGCTCGGGCGACATGTACAGCGGCGAGCCGATGATGGCTCCGTCGCGCGTGAGCTGCGAGTCGCCGTGCATGCTCTTGACCAGCCCGAAGTCGAGAATCTTGATGCCGGCCTCGCGGTCGAGCATCAGGTTGGACGGCTTGACGTCGCGATGGACAAAGCCCTGCGCCGAGGCCGCGCGCAGCCCGCGGGCCGCGGCGATGGTGTATTCCAGGGCCTGGGCCCAGGGCAAAGGTTCGGGCCGAGCCAGCAGCGAGTCCAGCCCTGGGCCTTCCAGGTGCTCCATCACGAAAAAATGAACGCCGCGATCTTCACCGATGAAGTAAATCTGCGCGACGTTGGGATGGCGCAGCCTCGCCTGCGCGCGCGCCTCGCGCTCGAAACGCTCGACCACCTCGGGATCATGGGCGAGCTCGGGCGCCAGGATCTTGATGGCCACCGGGCGTTCCAGCGACGTATCGTTGCCATAGTAGACCGCGCCCATCCCCCCGCGGCCAAGCAGACGCACGACCTGGAAGTGCTTCAGATTGGAGCCTTCCAGCGTGTCGGCGGCGACCCTGGCCTCGGCCTCAGCCGCGCCTTTGACCAGGATTGTCGCCTCGAGAGAAGGAAGACTTTTCTCTCCGTCGCCCATGGATCAACAGAATAGCGCAGAAGTCATTGCAGATGGGAACCCTGATCCGAATTGGCGAGATGTTTCACCACAGAGAGCACAGAGATCGGAAAGGAAGAAGGGTTCGGACCGGACAGAACCCAACCCTTCCCTTTCCGGTCCGGCTCCGTGGGCTCTGTGCTCTCTGTGGTGAACCAGCTTGCTTTCGCCCCTACGCGCGGGCTGGGATACGCACCAGCTTCACCGCCTCGCGGAAGCGCAATTCCAGCTCTTTGATCTGCATGTGAACCTGGATGAGTCGCTTGGTCACTTCGTCGAGGCGAGCCGATGCCTTGGTGAGCCGGGCGGTCAGCGTGCGGCGCAGATCCTCGGCGGCTTTGTTCTTTTCGATGGCACGCAAGTTCTCGCGCGTCTCCTCGGTGGATGTCTGCAGATCGTTCTGTTCCGATTGCAGGCGTTCGGCCTCGTCGGCCAGTCGCTTCCAGTCGGTGCGGATGGTCCAGGCGGCCCGAAGCTGCGCGGCTGCCTCGCCCTTGCCGTCGGGAGCAGCCAGGTACTCCTTGACCGCGTCGTCAGCCAGATTGTTCAGCCATTCCTCGGCTTGCCGGCTGCCCTGGCGCTCGTCGAGCACAAGCTCCTTGCTGGCGTGGCCTGCGATTTCGACGGGAACCAAGGCGCTGCCTGATCCTACGTTGTCCTCGGTGCCCTTGGGCGGCTGGATGAATTTCATTCCGTTCTGTCGCGGATGCTTGAGCCACAGGGTGTGCGCTTGGTCCACGCCACTCTTGAGTTTGTAGCGCGTACGCGGTCCCACCTGCCGCTCGATGACCAGGTTTCCCGCCTCGACTTGAAAGAGCCGCGCGCCTTCTAGTACGTATTCTGTACTGCGCTCGACCGCCAGACCGCGCTCCAGGCCAAAAGGCACAGTGGCGCTGGCGCCGTCGGGCAGCGGATCGATCACGCCCTGCCCGAGAAATCCGCCCTCACCGAAAAAGGCGAGCGGCCCGCGCTCGAGCAGACCGCCCGTCTTGTTGGTGAAGCGCGCGACCCTGAAAGGATGCGCGGCCGAATCAGGCACACCGCCATCGGGCACGAACAGGAAGGTGGCTTCGCCTGGCACTTCCTTGTCTGCCAGAAGGAGCATGGTCGCGTGGTTGTCAGGAACGGTGACCGGGTTGGGCAACTCGTAGCGAGTGGCGCCGCCCGAGACTGCAACGGCGGCCAGCGCGGCCAGGTTGCGGGCGCGCGAAGGACGCGAGGCCGCCTGGCCGAAATTCATCGCGCCCTGAGGAGCAGAAGTGCCGTCCTCATCCCGCAAGGCACCCAGCATACGCCGTGCCAGTACGCCGCCTTTGTGCGCTTCCTTCTTCTCCAAAGACCTCGACGCCGGGGCCATCATGGACTTTGCGGGTGCCGGGGCTGGCGCCTCGGACGGCGGTGGCGGAGTCGGTTCTTCGGCCAGGGTGGTTTCCGCCTGTGGCAACACGGCGATTGCGCCGCCGTCGTCAGTCAGCACCGGCCGACCCGGAATCACCGGCCGCTCCAACCCGGCGGTCAGCGCCAGCGGCGCATCCGCCACCAAGGTGAGTTTGGTGTCGGTCCAATCCTCGCCTGACAGATTCTGCACGATGCCCCAAAGTTGCAGGTGCGCAGGGCCGCTGCCCAAGACCAGCCGGTACGAGGGCCGCCACACCGGCGCCTCGGCGATGTAGCCCACGGCCAGCTCATGCTCGCGGCCATCCATTTCCATGACCACGGTTTCCATGCGGCGCTTGGCATCGGCCGGCTTGTTCCCGGCTGCATCAGGCGGCGGCACGGGCTCCTCGCGTTTGAGCGGGAACGAGGCCGCGCGCACTGAGCTGCCCCCCTTCTCGATCACGGCGAAGCTGGCCAGAAAATCCCCCACTTCGTCGCCACGCACCTTGAAGCGCACGCGCTCGCCTTCCACCCGGCCTTCCCTTTCAAAATACGCCACGCCGTTGCGGTAGATGACCACGCGTTTGAGTTTGAGATCGTCGGCAGCAACCGGAGGCCCACTGGCGCAAGAAGAAGCGGTCAGTCCAATCGTCAGAAACGCTGCAAGCAACTTGGTCATTTTTCCCCCGGGACGCATTGTCACCCGGCCTGCGGGCTCGCACAAGTTGGGCGTGTGCCAGCATCTGCGGGCGAGAGCCGTGCTCTTCGTGTAGATTTCCCGCTTTCCTGAAAGAGCCTCTTGTTTCCGGAACCGACCATCGATCGCTCAACCGCTGTCCCACCAAGCTCAGCCCGACGTGCTTCGGCCAGTCTGCTGGTGTCGGCGGTTTTGTTCGCGGCCATGGCCATGCTGGCGCGGCTGGTTTCACACGGCATTCCGGGGCCGCAGGTGGCGCTGGTGCGGTTCTGCGTCGGGGTTCTGGCGGTCGCAGGCGCGTGGACAGTCTTTCGCGTCGAATTGCGTCCGCACCGCTGGCGCTGGTTGATTGCGCGTGGCCTGTTTGGCGGCACGTCCGTGCTGTTGTACTTCACCTGCATTGAGCAACTGGGCGTGGGCCGGGCGACTTTGCTCAACTACACGTCGCCGGTCTGGTCGTTGCTGTTCAGCTGGGCTCTGCTCAAAGAACGTCCGCGTCGGCACGCCGTCCCCGCGCTGATTCTGACTCTAGTCGGCGTCGTATTGATCGTGGGCAGCGGGAGCGGGAGCTGGCGGGTGTGCGGCTGGGACCTGGTCGCCGAGCTGTCGGCGGTGTCAGCGGGCATGGCGGTGACAGCCATCCGCGCTGCACGCCGATCCGGCAACGACGGAACTCCTGCCGAGAGCCACTGGTCAGTGTTCGCTTCGTTTACTCTGCTGGGCGCACTGGCCACTTTGCCGCCTTCGCTGCCGCCCTTGGGCCACTGGGTCGCTCCCAGCGCGCGCGAATGGATGCTGCTTCTCCTGGTGGGCATGACCGGCGTGTGGGCCCAGCTCATCATGACCCGCGCGCTCAAATATCTGACTGCCACGGCCATGGGAATCATTCTTCAGGTCACAGTGGTGCTCACGGTCGTGGGCGGGCTGATCTTCTTCGGCGAGACCATGACCCTGCGTTCGGCCATCGGCAGCGCGATCACGGTCGTTGGCGTGTTGTGGGTCGTGTACTCGGAGTAGCTGTCTACGGGTCGGCGCCCGGGGCGCCGAAGTCTTGCGACGCTTGGTCGATGCCTTCACCTGACTTGTGCGCGGGCGTGCTCTCGGGCAGCTCGACTTCGCCTTCTAGCTCGGCGGCCTCGCCGCCGGTTTCCAGATCCTCGGTCGGCATGGCCCCCTCGGCAGGCGTCGGGCCGAGCGTGCCGCGCGCATAGCGCATCATCGCGTTCACCGCGCTCACCTGGGCGCTGCGCACGCTGGTGACGGCGCGGCGACGATGACCCTCGACCATGATGGAGAAAGCCACCACGTCGGATTTGTCACCCACGTAACCCGACAGGCAAGACACGCCGTTGAGCGTGCCGGTCTTGGCGCGCACCCGCTCGGCGGCAGACGAATTGCGGAAACGATTGCGGGTGGTGCCGTCCACGCCGCCCACCGAGAGCGATTGCAGCAGATCCGGCCCCACGCGTGGGTCGAAATACAACCTGCGCAGCAGGTCCGCCATGGTGGCTGGGGCCACGCGATTCTGGTGGCCCAGGCCTGAGCCATTGGCCGGCAAGTAGCCCGACGCAGGCACGCCCAGATCGTTGAGCGCTTCACGCAAGGCGCGCACGCCCTTGGCGGTGTTGGCGCCGCCGCCAAACGTCTCGGCGCCTGCTGCTTCCAACACGCGCTCGGCCCATTCGTTGTCCGAGTTCTTGTTGACCCGACGAATGAGCAAGGGCAAGGGAGCTGACTCGTGCACAGCAAGGAGGGCCGGACCAGGCGACGCGCGTTTGCGAATCAAAGCCACGGGCGTGTCGCCAAGGGGAGCCGCGGACGCAAGCTGCAGGTCGGCGTCCGTGCCGACCAGGCGGTCGCGTCCTTCGCCGGTATACACGCCAGCCATGCCACGCACGTCGACGCCTGCCTGGATCAGCGCCGCGCGCATCAGGATCGCCGCGTACAACGTGTCGCCAGGCGGTGCCCGGTGGATGACGATACCCCGACGGCCCAGCCCGATCTTGCCGGTGACCAGAACCTGGATGTGCTCGCCCGCGCGGGACGCGGACACGGCAATGCGACCGCGGCCCTTGACGGTCACCGCCTGGTTCACCAGTCGCAAGGCATCGACGCTGGGCGACAAGGAGGCCAGCGCGTCGGCGCCGACCTTGTCTCCGGGTCGCACGCGCACTTCAATGGCTGACCAGCCCACCCGCACCGGCGAGCGGCCAGCGACCAAGGCCTCGTCAGAACCGATACGTCGCGGATCCCCCAGCACGCGGCCCTCGACGCGGGTGACACCCCGACGGGCCAAATCCTCGGCCATGGCCGCAAGGTGCGCGCCTCGCAGCGAGGGATCGCCGCTGCCACGCAGGATCAAGTCGCCAGCGATGGTTCCATCTCCGCCGGGCGGCGGTCCTGACAGTTCGGTGCGGAAGCGCCAGGTGCTGCCCAGGCGCAAGAGCGCCGTCGCCGTCGCCAGAACCTTCTGATTGGATGCGGGATCCATGAGCACCGAGCCGCGCCGGGTGTAGAGCACATGGCCGGTGGCCAGGTCCAACACGCGCATGCCCACGCGCAGCCGGCCCAGAACACCGCCGTGGACGATGCGGGTCAGCGCCTCTTGCAGGGCCAAGATGCGCTGGCGATTGGGATCGTCTGCTGTCGGTGCTGGCGTCTCGATCTCAGCGGGCAGAGTCCATGGGGCGGCAGCAGGCTTGCTGGCTGGAACTGCTGAGTTGCCAACTCTGCTTTGCGCAGAACGAACTGGGGCGCGGGCCGGCGAAAGTGGAGGCTTTGCAGTGGCGGTGGCCGGCTTAGCCGTGTTGGCGGGCCTGAAAGGCAGGGGCGCGGCGGCCGGGCCATGAAAGATGACGGGCGTGGGGCGACCGAGCTTGGTAACCGGCGCCGGCTTTGGCGGCACAGAAGCGGCCTGGCTCACGGGCACAGCTGACACCATCACACCGAAGAGTGCGAATAGGACGGCTTTTTGCTGTTGATGCTTCATGCCCTCATCTCGCTACACATCGAAATCCCAAGTCGCCGTCGCGGTGATCGGGATCCCAGGCGTTTCGGTTGGCCACGCGCGGCTCGACGAAATAGCTGCAGCACGAGCCACCCCGCACCACGCGCCGGTTCGAATCGCGATCGTACTTGTCCGCGGTCCACTCCCACACATTGCCGGCCATATCGTCGACGCCATAGGGGCTGGCGCCCTGGGGATAGCTGCCCACTTTCGTGGGGCGCCCCGGATTCTTGCCCGCGCATGGACCTTCGTTTTCGAAATTGCCCCAATTGGCACGGCTACAGTCTAGGTCGTTGCCCCAGGGATATTCGCGGCCGTCAGTACCCCGCGCCGCCTTTTCCCATTCGTCTTCACTGGGCAAGCGGCCGCCGGCAAATGCGCAATAGGCGCGCGCTTCGTGCCAGTTCACATTGGTAACCGGCAATTCCGGATCCTGGGCCAGATCGATGGCTGGTTGCGGACAGCGACGGCTGGCCACACAGCGCGCGTACGTGGCGCGCGTGACTTCGGTGCGATCGATGCGGTACGCAGGCAGCGTGCGTTTTGTCGTGGGCCGTTCGTCGTCAGCGCCGCGATTGGATCCTTTCACGAACGGCCCGGCGGGAATGAGCAC
Organism: uncultured delta proteobacterium; assembly: GCA_963758155.1. Classification (GTDB taxonomy): domain Bacteria; phylum Myxococcota_A; class Polyangia; order Fen-1088; family Fen-1088; genus Fen-1137. Next base: position 208,674 of record CAVWUP010000018.1, on the reverse strand, counting down.
GCGCTCGGGTTTGGCTTCGACCGAAAATAGTAGTGGCAGCAGCAGCATGAGGCGCATCACGCGAGAGCCGCCTCGCTTGCCAGTGCCAGCTTAGCCTTGCGGGGCAGCGCCTTGATGGCGGCCTCGCGCCGCAAGGCCGATCCCTGGGATTTCTTACGCTCCACATGCACCAAGGCCACCGGTCCGCGGCCTCGGGTGTAGCGCGCGCCGCGACCCTGGTTGTGCTGGGTCACGCGCGCGTTCACGTCACGGGCAATTCCCGTGTACAAGGATCCATCGCGGCATCGGACCACGTACACGAACCAGGCGGGCATGGGATTTTCAACTATGACGACTGCTGAGGAAGAGAGCAATTTTCTGGGCTTTTGGTCAGTTATGACCCTCTTTACATCGGCAGCCCGCCAGCCGCGCTCAAGCCTGGAGTCGTTCCAGCCGAGCGAGTGCCTCTTCCACCCAGGGCACAAGTTCCTCGCCGCCGTCGGCCGCCAATGCCATATAGCGACGCAGGTGCTCCACCGCCTGACGCTGACTACCCAGGCTTTCAAGGGCTGTGGCCAGGTTGTAGTGCGCGTCGGCGAAATCAGGGGCTGTCTGCACGACCCGTCGCAGTTCGGATGCCGCCAGCTCGACTTCGCCCAGCTCGTGAAGGATGCGGGCCAAGTCGTAGCGCGCTTCGGTCTGGTCGGGATCGAGGGCCAGAGCCGCTTCAAAGGAAGCGCGCGCTGCCCCGGCATCGCCCGCGTTGTAGGCCAGCGCGCCCAAATTGGTGTGAGCCGCAGCCAGCCCAGGATCAGCCGCCAGGGCTTGGCGGTAGCCTGCCACGGCCTCGTCGGTCTTGCCGTTCGCTTCTTGCGCCAGTGCGAAGGTGAACCATTGATACGCCGACCGCTCGATTTTGTCGGGATTGGTCAGCGTGGGTCGCGGCGTGGGCAACGCTGCCACCGAGGCTGCGCGGGCCGCCAAATCGCCCAGGCCGAAGTCGAATAGGCGCTGGCCGGTGACCTCAAAGGCCGCGCCGTCGGCGACAAGCGCCAAGGTATTCCCATCCCAGGCGACGCGCAGGCGCTCCAGCGGCCGCTTCACCGTCGGAAGCGCGGCGCGAACGGCATCCAGGGCCTTGCGGATCTGCCCGGGCGAGAAGCCGCGCTCGACCAGTTCCTTGGCCGCGCGCACCGCCACCAGATCCTGAAAAGTGAAGGTCTGGCGCGCCCCGTGCCGTCGCGACGGGCCCACGAAGCCAGACTGCGACCAGTAGCGCAGCTTGGGCTCGGGCACGCCGAGAATGCGCGAAACCGTGGCGAAGGTGTATTCCTGCTCGACTGCGCTGGCCATCAGAAACTCGCCTCCACGTCAGCGTCGATGAACACGCGCGATCCCTGCGCGCGAATCTGGATTTCGGTGCGCACACCTTTGGGTCGCGTATTGGTCACGCGCAAGACCTCGCGGCAGGCGAGGGCATCCATGCGCGCCTTGATGGTGAGGTCAGCACGCAGAAGCGCGGCCAGGCGTTGCGCTGTGCCGGCGTCGCCGTGCTCGCGCAGCACGGCCTGCATGCTGTCCAGGTCGACGGTCACCATGGTCGACCCGAGGTAGGAATCCTTGCCACTGCGTTCCGCCCGCTGTCCCTCGGAGATCACCTCGGCTCGGTCCAGAATGGCGTCGAGCGCCGCGCGCGACAGGCGCTCGCGCACCTCGCGTTCGAACATGGCGATGCGCAGGGCACGCGCCATGGGGCGAAGAAGGAGTGATTGCCCGGCGCGCTTGGGACGCGCCGGGTTCTCGGCTGCCGTTGCGGAACACGACTCTGTAAGGCTATGTCGTGCCATGTAGATAGATGTAGGATAAAGCGAAAGCACCGAGGCACCAAGTTTTCTGATCTACGAGACTTCCACCCTCGCATCCGGGTCGAACGGATTGGTCCGCACGGCGAGCGAGAAGAGGTAGGGGTAGGTGGCGCGCAGATGCTGCATGTGTCGCAGCCATTCCCTGACCAGCCAGTCGTAGGCGCGCTTGATGTCGTTCTCCAGGTGGATGCGATCCGCACTGGGCAGGCTGAGCACGCTCGGCCGATGCGACAGCTCGTCAGCCAGGTGGAACACCGACCACAGCATCTCCGTCAAGGTCTCGTGTTCAAGCAGGTTGGGATTTTCAAGTAAGCGCAACAGAAAGTCGCGCTGCCGTTCAAGCGTGATCTTCAACAGCGCCAGATCGCCTCGGCCTGCGTCGATCGCTGGTTCGTGGCCGCGCAACACGGTCTGCATTTTCGCGAAGTGCGCCTCGGTCCAGGCGCCGTCGATTCTGAGGTGTTTGCAAATGTCTTCCCCACGGCTGTCGAAAGCAGAGAGCACTCGCAGCAGCGGGTTTCCGACCTGACTGAAGAAGACACCGACCGCCACGTTGAGCTTCCTGCGATTCGCCTGGCGCTCACGCGCGTTGAGCAGCTGATCGAAGACCAGAGTGGCCATCACCGCCTGCACGAACAGGAAAGCGACGTCCATCAGCAGGTAGAAGAAAATGTCGTGGGCGTTGCGGAAGATGGCCCAGTGGAGCACATAGGCCGCTGCCGACGGGAGCAGCAGCAAGACGGCGAGTAGGATCTTCTGGCGTGATTCGCGGCTTTTCACCGGGGCAGGTTACATCGAAGTCGGGGCGGCGTGATACCATGGACCCGGGCTGGCGGTATATCCGCCACTTCGATGACTGGGAGGCTACGTGGAACGACCCTCCACACAACGCAATCGCACCAACACGGGCAGCATGCAACCCATGCTGCCGCCGGGCGAGATAATCCCAAACACGCGCTATCGCATTGTTACCCGGGTGGGCGCGGGTGCCATGGGCGCGGTCTATCTGGCCGAACATGTGGACCTGGAAAAGCGCGTGGCGCTCAAGACGTTGCACGCGGCCAGCGCGCGCGACCCCAAGGCCATCGAACGTTTCCGTCAAGAAGCCCGCGCGGCCTCGAAGATCGGCAATCCCAACATCTGTGATGTCACCGATTTCGGCGAGTTGCCGGACGGCCAAGTCTTCTTCGTGATGGAGTACATCGATGGGCCCAGCCTGCGCCTCGAGATCGAGCAACACCAGCGCATCGGGATCGAGCGGAGCATCGCGATCCTGCGCCAGGTGTGCAAAGCGCTGGGGGCGGCCCACGACAAGGGCATCGTTCACCTGGACGTGAAGCCTGACAACATCATGCTGGCGGCCAGGGACCGCCGGCGCGACATGGTCAAGGTCGTGGATTTCGGTATCGCCGGCCTGGTCAGCGCCGAGCCTGCCCCCGAGGGCAAAGCCCCCGAGGAGAAGGTGGTCGGCACGCCTGACTATCTGGCCCCCGAGCGCATCCGTGGCAAGCCCTACGACCACCGCAGCGACGTCTATTCGCTCGGGGCCATGGCCTACGAAATGCTGACCGGCGTCTGCCCGTTCTGGGACAAGGACGTGATGACCACGGTGGCCAACCACCTCACGCAAAAGCCCCAGCCCCTGCGGCAGCGCGCGCCCGAGGCCAAGATTCCGGCGGAGCTGGACACGCTGGTGTTGCAGATGTTGGAAAAGAATCCAGCGGGGCGGCCCCAGACCATGGCGGTGGTCGAGGCCATGCTCTGCGATGCGCAGATCGCGGCGCATGTGCAGACAGAATGGGACGACCTGGAACTGCCCGATGTAGACGAAGCCTGGCGGAAGAAATTGGCCGACCATATGCCGTCTCCGCGCTCCCGCCGGCTGCGCCGACTGGCCTTGGTTCTTGGTTTGGTGGCTGTCCTGGGATTGGGCGCGGCGCTGTACTTTGGTCTGCGGCGTCCCAAGGAGATCATCGCGTACACGCCGGTGTTTGTGGAGATCACCAAGACCGACGAGGCGGAAACGGTGGCGCCCTTCCTGCGCAAGGCCGCGGCGGCCGCTGAGGCCGAACATTACTTCCAGCCGGTCGAAGCCTCCGCTCTGCGCAACATCGAAGGGGCGGAGCATGAGGCGCATCGCCTGGGCACGAGCTCGAAGGGCGCCATTTCCTTGCGCCGCATCTATGGCAACCAGTTCCGCAGTCTGGGCAATTCCCTGCTCGAAGCGGGTCTTTCCGACCTGGCGGAACTTCGTTTTCGCGAAGCCCTGCGCTTCCTTCCCGGCGACGCCGAGCTGCGCGCGCGCGTGGCGCCAGCCGCGGATTCCCACCGTGCGGGAGAAGAGACACAGGGCTCGGCACAGAAAGCGCCGCACGAAGACCCGGTGCGCAGCGCCGCCGCGAACCTCTTCGCAGCGATGATCAGCGGCCATTTCACCGCGGCCCGCACCCACCTGGCCAAGCTGCTGGAAGTGGACAAGCAAGGAACCCAGATTGCGCGTCTGTCGGACGAGTTTCGCAAGCGTGCGCAGGAGCGCTGGGACAGCGGCAAACGGGCCGAGGCCCGACCCTACTATCAGGTGGTCTCCGAACTCGATCCCAAGGATCTCGTCGCGCAGGAACGGGCGAAGAGCGCCGCTACCACAGAGACCGAAGCGTCTGAGGACACCCCTGAGTCGGCCAAACTAGCACACAAGAAGGGCGGTACGGAGACACCCGAGGAGTCCTCCCGCGACCACGTTCGAGCCTCGCGCACCGCCAGCGAAGGACGGGAGGCCCTGGCGCAAGGCAACCTGGATCGTGCCCAGGACGCCTTCGACCGCGCGGTTCGCGCTGACCCTGCCAATCCCGAGGCGGTCGCCGGATTGGCCGAGGTGGCCTTTGAACGCGCCCGTTATGTGGATGCCTTGGACTACGCCCGACGGGCGGTTGCCTTTCGCCCCAAGACGCCCCGCTACCAAGTCATCCTAGGCGACGCCTACTTCAAGCTGCTGCGCTACGATGAGGCCCTCGCATCCTATCGGCGCGCCCAAACCCTGTCGCCCCACGATGAGGGCGTGAAGGCCCGCATCGCGCGCGCGCAGGCCAAACTGGGGAAGTAGCTGTACCTTTCGGGAGTTTCGGGTCCGCCGGGCAAGAAGCCGGGTCGCGGCCCGCGGGTTGCGTGGGCAGCGCTGACAGGACGGCTTCGCCAATCGCCGCATCGAGAACCACCCAAAATTGTAATTCCACCAACACAAATGTGTCACCGATGTCTTGGCACGAAAGTGTCGCCGACGTCTTGACCTGCTCACACGCCGGTCGCTACCGCTATCGCTCACGCTGGCCGAACTGCTCTGGCCAAAAAAAAGGCTATCCCACGCTGGGCGGCGGAATAGCCTTCTCGATCTGGTGTTTGTGTGCGACCCGCTTACCAGCGACCGCCGCCGCCGCCACGCCCGCCGCGTCCACCACCACCGCCACCACCGCCGCCACCCGTGCGCTCGCGCGCCTCGCTGACAGTGATCGTGCGACCCTGCAGGTCGCGGCCGTTGAGGCTGCCAATGGCGTGGGCCGCCCCTTCGTCCGTAGCCATTTCCACAAAGGCAAAGCCACGCGGCCTGCCGGTTTCCCGATCCGTGACCAACTTCACCTCGGACACATCGTGACCTTCGGCCTTGAAGGCCTCACGAAGATCAGCCTCAGTGATCGAGAAAGACAAATTCCCAACGTACAGTCTCTTACCCATATCGCGGCTCCTTGTTCGTTTTTGCGCGGGTCAAATCCCAACGCACAGCCCGGTGTTCAAGCGAGCCGACCGATGTGCATAGCCCAGAGATCGGCCAAATGCCATCAATATCGTTGCGGGCGGCCACAATTGTTCGGTTGATAGGCCGAGGCTACCGCTTGCGCTCGGCTGACGCGCTGGCGGGAAACGAGCCGTCTCCGCTCCGCCGTCGCTTACGGGTGCCGTCGAGAACCTTGACGCCCTCGGCGTGCAGGTGCAGCACGTGGTCCAGTTCCTCGTGAAAGGAAACCTTGCCGGCGGCGATCTCGCGCAGAGCGGTCACGCCGGGGTTGTTGTCGCACTGGACTAACGGAATCGCACCCTTGGCCAGTGCGCGAGCGCGTTGGGCGCCCAGCACAGCCAGAGCGAAGTGATTGCCCACTGCCTGAATACAGTCCTCAACCGTGACACGTGCCATGTGTGTTCCTTCCGTTCAGTCCTGAGCGCTTCGGCTGCCTTGACTGCCCTGGAAACTGACCGAAAGGTCACCGCCCCGGGCGGGGAGGGAAGACGACGTGGAAAGGACAAATTCACACTACCACGCAAAGTGTGAAAGACGAGGAAGAACGGATCGGTCCAGGGCGTCCCGGCAGATCCCACCCCAATCTTGCGGGCGCGTTTCCGCTCCAGCAAGCAAGAAGGATGGGCTCAGGCTCGCGAGCCGGAGCTACCAGCGACCGCCCGAACGCTCGCGACCGCCACCACCGCCGCCGCCAAAACCACCGCGACCATGGCCGCGACCGCCCCCGCCACCGCCGCCACCGCCACCAGTACGTTCACGTGCCTCGCTGACGCTGATTGCGCGCCCTTGGATCTCGCGACCATTCAGTGTCTGCATGGCCTTGGCCGCTTCGTCGTCAGTCGACATCTCGACGAACGCAAAGCCGCGCGGTCGCCCGCTCTCGCGGTCCAGCACAACCTTCACGTCGGCCACATTGCCCGCCTCAGTAAAGACCTCGCGCAGATCCGCTTCGGTCACGCTGTAGGCCAGATTGCCTACGTACAGCCTCTTCGCCATGTCGTTCTCCTCGTTCTTCTGTCAGTGGACGGTTCCGCGGTCCACGCGCTTTGCCCTGGTAACCGGGCCATTGTCCCTATGCGCCTCGCTAGCCGGAACGCCCTGGCTCACCGGATGGAAGACCGTGGCAGAACGGAAACGACGTGAAAAGGACTGCATAAACGATATCAGGACGCGGCGGGAAGTCCACAGGCGTTTGAGAATCCTGGCCGTGACTAGGCCGTTTCCACCGTCGCTGGCCGGTCGTCCGAATCTGGAGCGTCGGTCGATCGAGCCTCTGCTTGAGCCAGTCGGTCGGCCAGCGCAACCACAAAGGCCCCAAACCACGAATCCCGCCCCATTCCCTCGTCCAGCATCTTGCGTGTGACCAAACGCACCGAGACATCAGTCACTGCCTTGACCGTGGCTCTGCGAGGACCTGGCCGAAAGACCGTTTCTTCGCCAAAAACCGCGCCGATCCCCAGTTGGCTCTCCGCAACGCGCTTCCCATCGCTTGCGGTGTATGCCACGCAAGTTCCCTTCACGATGACAAAGGCGCTCTGTCCGATCTCGCCTTCAGTCACGATGCGCTCTCCAGGCGCGAAGGTTTCCAACGGAAATGCAATTCCCTGCAAGAATCCTTCGACGTCACGCTTGAGATCGAGCACGCTCTGATAGCGATCCCGCGGATCAAACGCCAAGGCCTTGCGCGCGATCTGGCAAATGCTGGCAGGCAGTGGGACGCCTCGGTGGGCATCGGGCAAAGACGGAATGTCGCCTGCGCGCGCTTGCTCGATCACGTCGTCGATCGAATCCGCATGGTACAGCGGCCGGCCCGCCAGGATCGCGTACAAGACCGCGCCCAACCCGAAGACATCGGTTCGCTCGCTGAATAGGCCCTCTGAGCCGTCGGCCTGCTCGGGTGCCATGTACGAGGGGGATCCCACCACCCCGGTGAAAACTCCGCCCGCAGCCTCGGGAGACAGAACCACAGGGTCTGTCCGTTCGGCATCGCGCGCGCTCAAACGCGACAACCCCCAGTCCATCAGATACACGGTGCCGAAATCCTCCATGATTATGTTCTCGGGCTTGATATCCAGATGAAGCACGCCCCGGCTGTGAGCAAAAGCAACCGCGTCGCAGACTTTGAGAAAAGCTCCCAGCATCTCGTGCATGGTTTCCGCCGGCGTCGGCGAATCGTAGGCAGCCGCGATCCAGTCGCCCAGGGTTCGGCCATGCAGGAGGCGCATGGTGAAGTACTTGGTTCCCTCGTGATCCAGGGTCAAATCATGCACGGGCGCGATGTTGGGATGATCGAGCTGCGCCTGGATCTGCGCCTCCGCGAGAAAGCGCCTAACGTACTTGGGGTCATCGGCCAGCGAGGGAGCCAGGACCTTGATGGCCACCTCGCGCCGCAGATTCTTGTCGCGCACACAATGAACCGCCCCCATGCCGCCCGCCCCAATTCGGCTCACATATTCGAACCGGCCCGCCGCCTCGCGGGTCAACACTGGGACCGATTCGCCATTCCCGTTGGTCGGCCGCGCGTCAGCTGCAGCCGGGCCTTCTCGGCAGGGGAGATCGGCTTGCGTCACCTTTTCCGAGTCAGCGCTGCTTCGGATACCTTGTGTCGAAATCAGATCCCACAAACCGCCCGTCATGCTGGGGAAATGATGCAAGCCTTGTTCCCCTGTGGTCGCCTCGCAACGTGCTTGCGAAGTTCGACCCGCCGCGTTCGCATGAGCTCGCGAGATTGGAGGAACTGGCGCAAGTGTTGCAGAGTTAAGCTGCCATGAAGGGAAGAATACTGGTAGTTGATGACGACGCGGACGCCCGGGGCGCACTGGCCGAAGCGTTGCGTGAGGCTGGCTACATGGTCGAGACCGCAGCCGACGCATTCAAGGGGCTGGGGAAAGTGCCTGACTTCGTCCCGGATCTGGTACTCACCGATCTGAAAATGCCGGGCATGGACGGACTGGAGCTTTTGCGCAAGCTGCGCAGCGGCGGGCACGACATGCCCGTGATCGTGACCACAGCGTTTGCCGATGTGGAGACAGCAGTCACGGCGCTCAAGGAGGGCGCGGCCGACTACCTGACCAAGCCGCTCGATCTCACGGAGCTATCCCTGGTTGTCGCGCGCGAGATGGATCGCCTGCGGCTTCACCGCGAGGCCGGGCAGCTGCGCGCGCGCTTGGCCGAGCGCTACAGCTTCAGCAATCTGGTGGGTAGCTCACCCGCCATGCAGAATGTGTTCAAGGTGCTACCCCAAGTGGCGGCCTCAAGGGCCAGCGTGTTGATCACGGGCGAGCCCGGGACAGGCAAGGAGCTGATCGCCGCCGCCATTCACGAACACAGCACGCGCGCCAAGGAACCCTTCGTCAAGCTGCACTGTGCGACTTTGGCCGAATCCCTTCTGGAGAGTGAGCTGTTCGGGCATGAAAGTGGCGCCCTGCCCGGCAGCGCGGGACGCCGAGAAGGGCGGCTGTGCCAAGCGGCCGGCGGCACCCTGTTTCTCGACGAGATCTCGGCTCTTCCGCCTGCTTTGCAAGTGAGACTGCTGCGCTTTCTGCAGGAGCAGACTTTCGAGCGCATGGGTGGCACAGAGTCCCTCCGGGTCGATGTGCGCGTGATCGCGGCCAGCAACCACGATTTGCGCGAAGAGGTCGGCCGCGGCCGTTTCCGCGAAGACCTCTTCTACCGTCTCAACGTGGTCAACGTGGATCTGCCGCCTTTGCGCGCGCGCCCTTCTGACATCCTGGCTCTCGCGATGCACTTTCTGCGCAAGTATGCCGGCGAGGAGAAGAAATTATTGGAAGGGTTCTCCGACGAGGCTCTGCAGAGACTGGCAGCCTACGAATGGCCGGGAAACGTGCGTGAATTGGAGAATGCCATCGCGCACGCGGTGGTGCTTGCCAGTGGGCCGCGCGTGACAGCCGCGGAACTTCCGCCCAATGTGGGACCCGCAGCAGTGGGGAGGGCCGCGATTCGCATCCCGGGGTCCAAGATGGAAGACATTGAACGGCACGCCATTCTGACCACCCTGGAGGCGACCGGCGGTTCCACGACGAGGGCGGCCGATATTCTCGGCATGAGCGTGCGAACCGTTCAGTACCGCCTTCAGCAATACCACAGTGCGCCCAAAAGCGAATTGGGCGCGCCCACAATCATTTCCAAGCAGCCGGACTAGGCAACGCAACCCGCGAGCTTGTACAGGTGGAGACGGGCGTCACCCCCGGGTAACAGGCGTTACCTGTCGGTGCGTAGAGATCGCACGACAACGTTGCCCTGACTGTGATGCTTGGCACGGAACGGCGCTGCCTTTTGGGGCGTTTTTCCTGTATGATTCCTGCCACGCCGCGACCTGTAATCGCAGTGCGCTTCACGTGCGAACCCAACGCCAACGCCCGCGCTGAGGAAACATGAACAAAGTCATCGCTCGATCGTGCTCAAGTCTGATCTTGGCCGTGGTGCTCGGATGGGCGCCTGCAACCCTGGCGCAGCAGACGGGTGGCTTCTCGCTCGACCGGTTTCAACCGTCGCTGCCCGGCGATCGATTCTTCGGCGTCGAGGGCGGCGATCCCGGCGGACATCTTCTGCCTCGGCTGATGCTTCTGGGCGACTACGCCTATCGCCCGCTGTCCCTCTACCAGGAGCCGGGCGACGTGCGCGTGGGCGATATCGTCAAGAACCAGCTACTTGTGCATGTCGCGGCCGGGTTGAGCCTGTGGGACCGCCTCCTCGTGGTGGCTGACATGCCCCTGACCCTGCTCTTGAGCGGCCAGAACCCGACCGTGGCAGGATTTACGGAGCAGTCGCCGTCGGGATTCGCGGCAGGCGATCTGCGGCTGAGCGCACGCGTCCGGCTGGTGGGCGAAGCGCGCTCGCCGGCCAGCCTCACCCTGGGCGGTCATGTGTTCGTGCCCACCGGAAACAAGGACAAGTTTGGCGGCGACGGCAAGGTGCATGGCACTCCGGTGCTGGGGTTCTCGGGTGAGATCCCCATGCTGGCCTACGGTGCCACTGCGGGAGTCGATATCCGCAACGAAGTCAGCTTCGGCGGCACCACCATGGGAACGCAACTGATCTTCGGCGCCGCGGTCGGGCTTCTGCTGGCCGACAAGATGCTGCAGATCGGACCCGAGGTCTACGGAACGGCGGTCATGCTGGGCGCCGACCGCTTCACCCGCGCCACAACCAACATGGAAGGCATCCTGGGACTGAGAGTGAATCTTTCAGGGTTCGTGTTGGGCGCAGGGGCGGGTCCGGGGTTCACCCACGGGATGGGCACACCCGCCCTGCGGGGACTGCTCTCCGTGGCCTATGCGCCCGCGCCGGCGCCACCGCCGCCACCGCCACCGCCTCCGCCGCCGCCACCGCCCAAACCGCGCAAGCCCGCGGATCGCGACCACGACGGCATCCCGGACAAGAGCGACGCCTGCCCGGATGAGCCGGGCGTACCCAGCGACGATCCGGGCAAGAACGGCTGCCCGCCGCCTCCGCCTGACCGCGATGGCGACGGCATTGCAGACCAGGACGATGCGTGTCCCGACGTCAAGGGCTTGGCCAACAGCGATCCCAATGAAAACGGCTGCCCGCCCGACACCGACGGCGACGGCATCCGCGACGACGTGGACGCCTGCCCCAACGAGAAGGGCCCGGCCGACAGCGATCCGCAAAAGAACGGCTGCCCAAGAGCCGTACGGGTCACGCAGGGTGAGATCGTCATCCTGGAGCAGGTGCAGTTCAAGACAGGCAGTGCCGTGATCTTGCCGGTCAGCGACGATCTCCTGCGCCAGGTAGCCGGCGTGCTGGTCGAGCATCCTGAAATTGTCAAGCTCGAGGTCCAAGGCCACACCGACAGTCGCGGTAGCAAGAAGTACAACCGCAAGCTCAGTCAGAAACGGGCCGACTCCGTGAGGAAGTGGCTGGTGACCTTCGGCCAGATCGACAGCGGCCGCCTCAGCGCGCACGGGTATGGACCCGACCAGCCCATGGCGGACAACGCCACACCCGAGGGCCGGCAGAAGAACCGGCGCGTGCAGTTCAAGATCATCGAGAAGAGCAACCGAGACAAGAGCGAGGTGAGTCCATGAAGCGCGGAAACCGGGCCTTGCTGCGAGTCGTTGCCGTGGGACAGGTCTTGCTTCTGGTGGTGGCGGGCTGCAAGTCGTCGTCGGACAAAGTCACCCAGGCTGTGGTCGTCAACCAGGCCCTGGTGGGCAAGGACGGCGCTGTCACGGTGGCCGATCCCAACACGGTCGTGAACGAGTACGCGGCCCTGGCGGCCGATGCTGCCGTCAACGACCCCAGCGTGACCGTGGCCACCGGGGGCCTGCCGAGTTTGGCGGCCGGAGATCTGGTGCTCATCATCCAGATGGCCGGCGCCACCATCAACGAGCCCACCGATCCCAACGATGCCAGCTACGGAAGCGTCACCGCTCTGGGAAGCGCCGGCAACTACGAGTTGGCTGGTGTGGCGAGCGTCTCAGGAACAACCATCACGTTGGGCTGCCATCTGCAGAAGGCCTACACCGTGGCGGGCAAGAGCCAGGTCATTCGCGTCCCGCAGTACTCCACGCTCACCATCAACGGCGGGGCTTCCATCATCGCGCCTGCATGGGATGGCACAAAGGGCGGCGTGGTCGCGCTGCAGGCAGCGACGACTCTGGATCTCAATGGCTCGATTGATGCCAGCGGCACCGGTTTCCGCGGGGGTGCCACCCACACTGGAGCGGTGAGTGTGACCCCGCCGCCGGACATCCATACCACCTATCGCTCGGCCGACCCGAACGACGGCGCCGAGAAGGGTGAGAGCATTGCAGGCTGGCCGCAAGACACCACCTTCGCTTACCGCTATGGCCGGGGCGCGCCTGCCAATGGCGGCGGCGGCGGCAACTGGCACAACGGTGGTGGCGGAGGCGGCGCCAACGCGGCGGCCAGCGGCGTGGGCAGCGATGGCGGCGGAGCGAACTGGACCGGCCAGGGTGTGATGTCGAGCAGTGTCACCGGCGCAGCGGCTTGGTTGCTCGACCCCGGCTATGCCTTGAGTGGCGGGCCAGGCGGTGGCCGCGGCGGATACACCTATTCATCCGCCAACCAGGTCGCAACGACGGTTGGGCCGGGCGACGCCGCTTGGGGCGGAAACTACCGGCGCGAACGCGGTGGTCTGGGTGGGCATCCGCTCATCGGCAGCCCGGCTGGGCGACTCTTCCTGGGCGGCGGCGGTGGCGCCGGCGACGGAAACAATGGCTTCACCGGCCCGGGCGGCAAGGGCGGTGGCCTGGTCTTCGTGATCGCTGGGACGGTCACGGGCACCGGCAGCATCCTCGCCAATGGTGCACCCGGGGGGCCTGCCAACTCGGGAGCCTCCGCATCGGGCGACGCCCCTGGCGGCGGCGGCGGTGGCGGGACAGTGGTGGTGCACGCGGGTGTGCTTGGGACCGGCGTCGTGGTAAGGGCGAATGGCGGAGCGGGCGGCAACCAACAAATCACTGTAAACGAGGCCGAAGGTCCTGGTGGCGGTGGCGGTGGCGGATACATTGCCCTTTCCGGAGGCACGCCGACCACAGTCACGGCTGAAGGTGGCGACGGGGGTACGACGAACTCGCTTGGTGTGACCGAGTTCCCCTGCAATGGCGCGACGGCAGGACAGCGCGGCCTCATCGAAAACGCGGCGGCCTCCTCCATGCTCTATTGCACCAACCCGGTGGTGACGATGTCAGCCAAACCCACTGATCCCACGAGCACGGGCGAAGGGACTTTCGCTTTCACCAGCGCGCAGAGCGGGGTCACTTTCCAATGCAACCTGGACAGCGCTGGCTACGCGGCCTGCCCAGCCAGCTACACCACCACTGATCTGTCCGACGGATCGCACACCCTGCTGGTGCAGGGCAAGGATCTCAATGGAAACCTCAGTACCACGCCCGCCTCTTGGACTTGGCACGTGCTGCATGCCGCGGACCTGGATGGCGGTGTCGACGCCGAGGCAGAGAATCCCGACGTGGCAGTCCTTGATGTGCCGCCAGTTTTCGATGATTCAGGGACGCTGGTCGGACTCGACGCTGGTGAAGGCCTCGATGGCGTGGCCCTATTGGACGCGGGTGAAGACACCGGTGCCGCGGATGGACCTGGCCCCGTGGTTCTGTTGGACGCGGCTGCGCGTCTGGATGTCGCGGTGGTGGCGATCGACGCTGGGCCGCCGGTCAAGCTGGATGCTGCGGCCAACGGCGCAGACGGGGCCGAGGACGCGAGCAGCGACGGAATTGAACTCGAGGCAGGCGCGCAAGACGCACAAGTGGTTGTGGTCGTGGAGCCGCCTTTCCCGTCTTCTTCAGGCGACGCACAGGTGGCCGTCGATCAGGCGGTCTCACCGCAGCCGGACGCCGCTGGAACGCACATTGCCGACGCAGCGGTGCCGGGGCCGGACGCCGCCGGGCCCAGTTTGAAGGCCATGGGTGGCGGGTTCTGTTCCGTCACTCCGCTTCACGACAGCGCCCCCGGGCTCTTCACCTTGTTCCTCGTAGCCGCCTTCGGGCTGCTGGTCATGCGCCGGCGACGCTGACAGCGGGCAGATGCAATGGGCGGCCCCTCGGTCGCCCATTGCAGAAAACTGCCTTACTGCGACCAGGTGCCAGCGCCGATGTCGATCTTCCAGCTGGCCTGGTAGGTCGGCAGCAATGTCGTGCCACTGCCCAGAACTAGCGGCTGGAATACATAGGTCGCCAGATAGTTGTGGACGCCGGGATTGGTGGTGTCTTGGTTGCCATACCAGTGATCGCCCCAGTACATGAACACGGTTCCCTTGCTTCCCACGATGGGCAACACCCAGGTACTCTGGGTCATCCAGGCTTTCTTGCCCTCGGGAGCAATGTATCCCTGGTAGGTCCACGGCCCGTTCATCGATTTCGCCGTGGAATAGAAATCGTCGTTGGCGCGCCACCCTGTCTTGTCGGATCCGATGAAGTAGTAGGTGCCGCTGGTATCCTTGAACACCGTGGGCGCTTCGATGCCGCCCGTGGTTCCGTTCAGGACTGAGTACTGTTTGCTGGACACCCAACTGTGGCAGTCGCTAGACAGGGTAAAGACCCAGCCACTTTCCGTAACGACATAGGCACCGGTATCGTCGGCATAGGCACTCATGTCGCTGTGGGCGGCGATGGCTCCACTTGAGCTCAGCAGAGATCCTTTGAAACTGTATACAGCGTTGACGGTAGGCGAGGTCGCGTACACGACTTCCTTGTCGACTTGATAGGTGACGTCGGCGGAATGAGCGTAAAGAACGAATTCGCCTGTGGCGGGACACTTGATGATGTGCGGCCGCTCACCTTTGCGGTTCGGCCCGAGCTGGCCGCTCGATTGCTGGGGCAGGATGATCCCCTTGTTGCCCTCCTTCTTCCATGTCACCAGATCCGGGGACGAGTACATCGAAAAGCCGTTGAAATCGTTGTCGGTCGTGGTGCTCAGGAAGTATTCGCCGTGCAAATAGAAGGTGTTGCACACCCGGATGATGCCGCCGCCGTGGGCGTTGACCAGATCGCCGTCGGTGTCCTTGAAGGTGATGCCGGCCGGGTCGGGGGGCGAGGGATTGGTCGCGCCGGGGCCAGAGTCGATGAGAGTCCCGACCACGCCCGCGACAGCGCCGCAGCTACTGGTTCCGGTGGAGCCGCCCGTCGCGCTGGATCCGCCCTTGCCACCCGAGCCTCCCGTGGCGCTGGATCCTCCCGTGGTCCCGACTCCGCCGGAGCTGCTGGTTCCGCCGGAACTGGTCGTCGTGGTCTTGCCTCCGGTGCCGCCCGTGCTGGTCGCGCCGCCGGAATTGACGGTTCCACCAGCGCCAGCGGAACCTGCGGTGCCGCTGCTTTGCCCAGTGGTGCCGCCGGCCGACCCAGTCGTGCCACCCACACTGGTCACACCGCCGCTCTGGCCCGTCTTGCCGCCGCCTTGCCCAGTCGTGCCACCCACAGTGCTGCCACCCTGCCCCGCGGTGCCACCCGCAGTTGTGATGCCGCCACTCGCCCGGGTCGCGCCGCCGCTCGCCCCAGTCACACCGCCCGCTGCACCGCCTGCACCGCCGCTCGCCCCGGTGGCACCGCCCGCTGCGCCGCCTGCGCCACTGCCGCTCGGCCCGGCCATGCTGCCGCCTGCTTCAGTCGTGCCTGCTAGTAGCCCCGCGGTTCCACCCAGTGCGCTCGTCCCTCCCACGCTGGAAGTGCCTCCGTTGCCTGGATGCCCGGCGGCTTGCTGAATTCCGCCGGATCCGGCCGCAGGTTGTGAGGAAGCGCCTGTCCCTCCTGTGCCAAAGATCTCGCCGGTGCCTGGACCCGCACCAGAGCAACCCAGAGTCAGCGCACCAGCCACAAGCACCATTGCCGAGAATTCAGTTCGCTTCATCGATGTCCTCTCCGCCTTAGGGTCAATCAAATGCCATTGAGTCTGAGTGCCGTGAGCATGGAACGGCTCGCCGGGACCGCATTTTGCTCCCTTCCCGCGGAAAATCGCGACAAAAAATCGGCCACACGCCGCGCGACAAAGAATGTCGCTATCGGCGTGATCTTTTTGTGACCCATATTGACGGCAGGATCACACCTGCCGGTCGGACGACGGCACCGTCGCGAACGACGCCTGGGCTAGGCGTGGATGAGCACGGCCCGGTAGCGGACCTGGCCTGCTTCGAGGCGCGCCCGCACCTCGTTGACCTGCGCCAGTGGATAGACCTCGATCATGGGTTTCACCTTGCCGGAGGCCACCAATTCCAGGGCCTCGACCAGATCGCGCCTTTCGTCCTGGCTCGACCCGCGGAGTTGGCGCTGCCCCATCATCAACAGCATGGGATTGACGGCGATGGGGCCGTCGGCCACGCCCATGTTGACCATGCGCCCCTCTTCGCGTAGACCGCCAAAAGCCGAAGCGATCTGCACGGCTGAATTGGTGGTCGAGAGAATCACGTCGAAGCCGCCCGCATCGCGCATGGCGGTTCCTGGCTCTTTGCTGCTCACCAGCACCTCATGAGCGCCCATGGACTTCAATTCGGCAGTCTTGTTGGCTTGGCCGGTGATAGCCCAAGTCTGCAGCCCCAGGGCACGCGAAAACTGCAGCGCCAGATGCCCCAGGCCGCCGAGCCCGAGCACCGCCACGCGTTCGCCCGGCTTGGGATCCGCGTTGCGCAGGCCGCTCATCACTGTGTAGCCCGCGCAGAAGATGGGCGCCGCCGGCTTCGTACGCCAGACCCTCGGGAATCAGCGCACAACCTGAAGCCCACGCCAGCATGAGTTCGGAGTTCCCGCCGCCGAGATGGATCCACGACTGTGCCTTGGCGCACGCGTACTGGTTGCCTGACTGACAGGTGCGGCAGCGACCGCAGCCCTTCTGGTTCCAGTGCACGCCCACACGATCGCCCATGCGAAGATCGGTGACGCCTACGCCTAGCTCGACGATCTCGCCCACCGGTTCGTGGCCAGCCACGATGGGCGGGGTCAGGCCAAAGTGCCCGTGATGCACGTGTAGATCGGTGCCGCACATGCCACTCGCGTGAATCTTGATGACCACTTGGCCAGGCTGGGGATGAGGATCAGGCAGCGTCTTCAATTCCCAGGGCTGGTTGATCTTGGTGATGACCGCTGCACGCATGGGTGATTCCTCCTATGGGTGATGGATTGGATGAGGCTCAAGGATACCTGTTCCCGAAGTCGTGTTCTTCCCCTCGCCCGGGGTCAGTAGCGTGCGGGCGTGACCCATCCAGCGCCAAAGATCGGGCGATTGTCCTGGTAGCGTCGAGTGTGCTCCTGTGACGAGACCCTCGGGCAGGTACCCCTGCTCACCTGGGCTCCGGGACAAGCACGCAGGCACGCAAACTGATTGGCGAGGCAAGTATCCCAGCCAGAGCCCTTGCGACCAAGACTCCGGCAAACCTCCGCAGAAGTGCACCGCTCTGCACACGCCCCGCGATCCGTGCCCACGGGGACTAGTATGTACCTTGGCCGCTCGTTCGCTGCCGTATCGGAAGCGTTCCTCTTTCGTTGTGCGATGGCGCGTATGCACGACTCAGCCTCGGCTGTCCTCAAGGCGAGCGGCAGTTGCTGATACTGGCGATAGCGCCTCTCCGCTTCATCGTCGTTGCCCAGGCGCTCCCAACACTGCGCCACCATGAACAATGCTTCAGCGTCGGCACTCAGGCGAAACGCCTCCTCGAAACGCCGCTTGGCGGCCAGAATCTCTCCGCGCTGCAGAAGATCTCGCCCCTGCCGCACGAGTGTGGCGGCCGGAGTGTCCGCCGCGGGCGTGTCGGGGCGCACAGTCCTGGCCTGCACGAGAAAAAGGGCCGCGAGGGCCAAGAATCTCCAGCGCCTATTCGCCGGCATTGCAAGGCAAGCCTACCACACAGCCACCTCAGAGAGTCAGTTGGTAGGCCGCGTATCCCTGGAGAATAGTGTCGCCAACGATACCTCGGCCTGCCGAAAACAACAGATGGTGATGCTCGGTGAAATCGAGGACCAGCCCGACGTTGAAGCGCAGGTTGGCATCACCGCCGACCTGATCGGGCGTGGTGTAGAAGACTTCGGCGCCGATGGTTGCAAGCTGTGACAGGCGGCGCTGGACTTGCCAACCGAGGAACCCATAGTTGCGATTTTCTGTTCCCGGGTTGACCCACAGACCGCCTCCGCCATAGGTGGTCCAAGGACCGAAGCTCTTCTGCAGCCAGAGCGGAATGAGTACGTGCAGGTGCCCGGTGCCGAGCCTATGAGACGCATTGCCGGCCGGCACCTCGAGTTGCGGGAATGTACCCACCATCGGCCGCCACTCGCCCTCGTCGATAAAGCGCATTTTCGCGCCCAGCTCGATGTCGCCCACGCCATAGTACGTGGGGCCGCCTCTTGGCCGCGCGTAGGCCAGGGGCGCGATCACGTGAAGCTGCAGGCCAGGCCAGGCGCCGTAATTCACCTCAACGTGGGGCGCGGTTCCTGTCGCGGCGTCGCGGGTAATGGAATGCTGAGTTGCCAGATAGAATTCCCAGTGGCGGAATTCCACCGGCTCAGGGTCGTCCGTCACGTAGGGCGGACCTGCGTGTGCACTCCCCGGCGCGAGGAGCATAAATGCGGCCATGGCCGCAATTGACCTGCGCAAGCTTGAACCTCTTAATTAGATGTAACCAGCGATTCAACTTCGCCGCAATTTTCACCGGAAAGTCATCGCTGCCACCGCTTGGGGCTGCGGCACAGGGCGAAACTGCTAGGATTGCGCCATGAGCGACGACTTCCTCTATCGCACCGTTCCCGTTTTGGGCAAACGCGTCCATCGCTATGGCTTGTCCGCCTCCTATGGTCTGGACGAGGCCGGCGTGCGCGAGGGACTTGAGCGCGGGGCCAACTACATTTTCTGGAGCCCGGCGAAGAAGTTTCTCAAGACCATCGTCAAAGACGTCGTCGCCCCCAGCCGCGAGAAGTACGTCTTGGCCACTGGCCCCATTTTCGGCTACTTCGCCGGCTCCGTTCGCCGCGCCACTGAAAAGGCTTTGCGCGCGAGCGGCGGCGACTACATCGACGTGCTGCAAGTTTTCTGGGTGAACCGAATGTCGCTGCTATCGAGATCCGTGCTTGCCGAGATGGTGAAGCTGCGCGACGAGGGCAAGGTTCGCGCCATCGGGATCTCCACGCACGACCGCAAGCTGGTGGGCCGGCTCGCCGAGGAAGGCCCGCTTTCCATGTTCATGATCCGCTACAACGCCGCTCACCCGGGCGCCGAGAGCGACATCTTCCCGCACGTGGAGCGCCGCAAACCCATGATCGTCGCGTACACCGCGACCTCCTGGCGCAAGCTGCTACGCGCGCCCAAGGGTTGGACCGGCAGGGTGGCCACGCCTGGCGACTGCTACCGCTTCTGTCTTACCAGCCCGCACGTCGACGTCGTCCTGTCAGCACCCAAGACCGTGGCGCAGGTCCGCGAGAACCTGGCCGCCCTGGAGAAAGGTCCGCTGAGCGAAGACGAGATGACCTGGATGCGCGATTTCGGCCGCGCCGTGCACGGGTAGAGCAAGCGACTGTCGAGGCGGCTATGCCCACTGACACTCTTCTTTGCCGTTTGTACTTCGCCAACGCCGCGTTTCTGATCGCGCACGAGATCGACTCGGCCTACTGGCACGAATGGGATCTGTTTGGGCTCCCCGGCGGCATTGGGGCCTTCGTTCTGCTGCACGTTCCGCTGGCAGCCGCGGTGCTGTGGGGCTTCGGAGCCTTGCGTACCGGCGCCCGGTCAGGCCTGTGGATGTCGATATTGCTTGCAGCTGCGGGACTCAGCGCGGGCGCAATTCACGGGGCCTTCCTGTTGTCCGGCCGAGGGGAATTTCGCACGCCGGTGTCAATTGGCGTGATTGCGACGACGGCGTTTCTGTCGTCGATTCAGATGTGGGCCGCAGCCCGCGCCTTGCGACGAAGAGCAGAGGGGCCGCCGGATGCAAGCTCCGAAACCCGTTCCCTTCCGGCTCTGTGAACTCTGTGCCCTCTGTGGTGAAATAGCACTATCTCTCCGTCGCCTTCGCGCTCAGTTCCCTTTCCAGCGCCTTGCACGCTGCGGACAGCGACGCCTTGACGATGTCCCGGTCGCGGCCGGCGCCGAAGCGTATCTTTCCGTCGCGGCCGCGCAGACCAACGTAGGCCACGGCTTCGGCGTCAGCGCCATCGCCCAGCGCGTGCTCGCTGTAGTCGACCAAATGGACGTCCACACCCAACGCGCTGGCCAAGCCATGCACAAAGCCGTCGATGGGACCGGTGCCCTGGCCTTCTACACTCAGCGGCCTTTGTCCGTCAGTCAGGCGCGCGCGCACCACGCACGCGCCCTGGCGAGGGTGTTCCGCTGTGAAGTCCACGACCTCGAAGCGGCCACCGGACAGATACTCGCGTTCGAATGCCTGCAGAATGGCCTCCGCGCTCAGCTCCTTGCCAGTTGCATCGGCCAATCTTTGGACGACCTGGCTGAACTCCATTGCCATGCCTTTGGGCGCGCGATACCCGTGGCTCTGCTCCAGCACGTAGGCTACGCCGCCCTTGCCGGATTGACTGTTGATGCGAATCAAGGGCTCGTATTGGCGCCCCACGTCCGCTGGATCAATCGGCAAGTACGGCACTTCCCATGTCGTCGCGCCGGTCTTGTCCATTGCGGCCAATCCCTTGCGAATGGCGTCCTGGTGCGAGCCGGAAAAGGCAGTGAACACCAGCTCACCCGCGTAGGGATGGCGCGGCGGAACGGGCAATTGATTGCACGCCTGGAAAACGTCGACCAACGCCGGCAAGTCCGACAAGTCCAGTTTCGGATCGATGCCTTGACTGAACAGGTTCATGGCCAGCGCCACCACGTCGGCGTTGCCAGTGCGCTCGCCGTTGCCAAACAAGGTGCCTTCCACGCGCTCGGCACCGGCCAGCATGGCCAGCTCGGCCGCGGCTATGGCGCAACCGCGGTCATTGTGCGTGTGCACGCTGATGATCAGGCAATCCCGCTGCGCCAAATGCCGGTGCATCCATTCAATCTGGTCGGCGTACACGTTGGGCGTGGACATCTCGACTGTGGCGGGCAAGTTCACGATCATCTTCTGGTCGCGGGTGGGCCGCCATTCCTCGGCCACGGCGTCGCACACTTGCGCTGCAAATTCCAATTCAGTGCCAGTGAAACTTTCAGGCGAGTATTCCAAGACAATCTCGCTTCCCTTCAGCTTGGCTGCTTCTTGCCGCGCCTGTCGCACGCCACGCACCGCAATCTCCTTTACGGCCGCTTGGTCCATTCCGAACACCACCCGCCGTTGCACCGTCGAAGTCGAGTTGTACACATGCACGATGGCGCGACGGACACCCTGCAGGGCCTGGAAGGTGCGTGCAATCAGATGCGCGCGCGCCTGGGTCAACACCTGGATGGTCACGTCAGGGGGAATGTGGTTCTGGTCAATCAGCGCACGCACGAAGTCGAATTCCGTCTGCGAGGCCGCGGGAAAGCCCATTTCGATTTCCTTGAAGCCCACGCGCACCAGCGTTTGAAAGAATCGCAGCTTGCGCTCCGTGCCCATGGGCTCGGCCAGGGCCTGATTTCCGTCGCGCAGATCCACGCTGCACCAGGTGGGCGCGTGGTCCAGTGTGCGGGAAGGCCAGGTGCGGTCAGGCAGACGCAGCGATGGCGCCGAAGGATATTTGCGAGCGTCGAATGTCATAGTCAGTCTCCAGGCCCCGCTTCCGCCGGAGATGGCCACGGCCTTTCGCAGATACGAAAAACCCCTCCGGCTTCCGCGGGAGAGGGTTTCGAGGTTCGTCGTTCTGCGCCTTACCTCAGGCCTCTCCCGCGCTGCTAAGCAGCAGTCCCGAGAGAAGCAGGGTGGTCGCAAACAACATGGCCAGCCCCAACAGTGCGCGACAGCCGGCCAGCCGTCAAGAACAATTGGCCGCGCTGGCAGCCGCTGCGGTTCTCAGGTCTTGCGTTCCAGGGTCAGGACGCTCATGCCGTCGGAGATGCCAACCAGAACCTTGGTGGCCATATCGAAGAACAGCCCAGTTTCGACGACACCAGGTGTGCGGTGCAGTCGCGCATCGACCTCGCGCAAGTCGATCTCGGGGCCGAACTTCACGTCGATGACAAGCTGGCCATTGTCGGTCACCAGCGGGCCATCCTTGTTGATGCCCATGCGCAGCCGGGGCTGGCCGCCCAGACGTGTCACCACATCGGTCACGTAGCCAATGGCCGGAACGGTGACTTCGATGGGGATGTCGGCGATGGAGCCCAGGCGGGGAACCAGCTTGCTCTCGTCCACGATGACCACGAACTGGCTGGCCATACTGGCCACCAGCTTCTCCATGGTGTGGGCCGCCCCGCCGCCCTTGGTGACGTTGAGATCCGGATCGACCTCGTCTGCGCCGTCGACTGCCAGGTCGATCGCCCGG
Organism: uncultured delta proteobacterium; assembly: GCA_963758155.1. Classification (GTDB taxonomy): domain Bacteria; phylum Myxococcota_A; class Polyangia; order Fen-1088; family Fen-1088; genus Fen-1137. The sequence continues at coordinate 186,157 of CAVWUP010000018.1, read as the reverse complement.
CAATCCTGAGCATCGCGCAGGGGAATGCCGTGTTGTTGGCACAGTTGGCGCGTCTGGAAGGATGTGGGAACTCCGGCGATGCGAAGTCCCTCTTCCCTCATCCTGCGGCCGACCTCTTCGATGAAAAAACGGGCCGTCGAACCGGTGCCCATCCCGCACACCATCCCGTCGGCAACGAATTTTGCGGCAGCGCAACCCGCCAACTGCTTGAGAGCATCGTTGCCCTTGCTGGTCTTCATGGGTGAGCGGGCTTATAGCGCCCTGCCCGGCAAAGAGGAAGGACGAATCCCGGGCCGAAACGGACCGGAGGCACTAGCTCGCGCAGCGGACGCGCAGGCCGGAAAGCTCGTCGAAGAACCTAGCCGTGGTGTCGATGCTGTTTTCCAGCGACTCCACGATCAGGGTCATGAGGCCATCGTTCTCATGGCGCAGAACCTCGTAATAGCGCTGCCGATCAATGGAGTGGACCACGGCAGGCACATATCCACTCCGCAGAAGGATGTAGTTGGTCAGCAGACGCGCCACCTTGCCCGAATTGCGAGTCCACGGGTACGCCTGGAGCAAGCGGAATTGAAGTTTTACGCATTGCACGACAGCGTGCATGCGTGTGAACTCATCCGTTTCCAACCATTCCGCCAGCTTGCGCATCTTGTACCCGATCTTCTCGGGCGGAACGATCTCATGGTAGTAGAGGCGGTGGAGCGGGTTCTCCTTGCGATAGGGACACCCTTTGGGAACCGCGTCTGGCGTGACCATGGCGTAGAGCTTGCGGATGAAGTCCAGGTCTACGGCGGGGGCCTTCTTTGACAGCGCGGTTTCGCGGATGAAGTCGACCGCCAGCTTGTGGTTCTTCACCTCTTCGTACATCGGGATGAGGGATACGTCGCTGATGATCCGCTGGTCGATGGCGGCCTTCAGCTCCGAATAGGAAAGCACGACCCCTTCCAAGGCGTTGTCGTGGAAGATCCATGAGACATCGAGCTTGCTCTCGTAGTCCTTCTTCAAACGATCCGGAAACGCTCCGACCTTCGCGCGGAGTGAATCCATCTTGGCGTCCAGCTCGAACAACCTAGCTTCCATTGGCAACCGCTCCTTCTCCTGGCTCGTGCCCTGCCTTGAATCCGCGTTATCGCGCAAAAGAGTCCTTTAGTCAAGCATGGTTAGAGGATTTTCCCAAACAACTTGCTGTGATCCAGCATACTCAGCAGAAGAAAGAAAATAGTCAGATCCGATTCGGGCTGGCGGCTTGGACAATCCCCTATCGACTAAGCAATCTCTGCGCAATTATTAGGGAAATCTTGGTCTCAAAACTTGACACGGATGACTCGGGCGGGATCATTGGACGCGTCTGTATCGTCCATCAATCAACCCATCGACTCTCCTTGGTATTCCGCCAAATCGACTAGTCATTGCGCCTTCTGCACCGCGCATTGAGACGCGATGAGTCCACCGGTGCCAATGATCCAAAGCTCCGCTGACGCTCCGCACCTTCCAGTCCTCGTTGAAGAGGCGATGAGCTTCCTGTGTCCGAGGGACTCGGGCTGCTACTGCGACGCCACGGTTGGGCTTGGTGGGCACATGCGCGCGATCCTCGACCGGTCTGCTCCCCACGGTCGAGTTGTCGGCATCGACCGGGACGCCGAAGTGCTCGCGCTGGCGAAAGACAACCTAGCATCTCATGAGGACCGGGTCCGACTGGTCCACGCTCCCTTTTCGCAAATTCGCTCCGTGCTGGAACAGGCCGACGCTCTTCCGCTTGACGGATGTATCGCGGATCTTGGCGTCTCCTCGGTGCAGCTCGATCAGCCTGACCGGGGTTTTTCGTTTCGCAGATCCGGCCCGCTGGACATGCGCATGGACCGGTCGCAAACGGAGACAGCGGCTGACCTACTACAACGCGTGGACGAGGAAGAGCTGGCGCGCCTCCTGCATGACCTCGGAGAAGAACGCTTCGCGCGCAGGATCGCCCGCGAGATAGCCCGCGCGCGCGAAAGTGGCGGCCTCGACACCACCTCGGCCCTTTCCAGCTTGGTGGCCCGCTCGGTTCCCCGGCGAGAGGCGACCAAGGATCCAGCCACGCGCGTTTTTCAGGCCCTGCGAATTGCTGTCAACGATGAGTTGGGTGAGTTGGATCGCTTCCTGCAGGCGGCACCTGGCTGTCTACGACCCGGCGGCCGATTGGTGGTCATCGCCTTCCACTCGCTGGAAGACCGCATGGTCAAGCGCAGGTTCCGAGCCCTGGCATCAGGGGACACTGACGCGCCCGACGCTCCCCGCTTTCGGATTCTCACGAAGCACGTGATCACGGCGTCGGAGGGCGAGCTCGCGCGCAATCCACGCGCCCGTTCCGCGAAACTGCGCGCCGCCGAAAGGCTGCCTTCATGAATTCGCCACGCTCTCCCATCGCCCGACCCCAAACGGCACCTGCATTGCTTCAGCCCGATCGACGCAAACGGCACGCAAGCCTGGCTGTGATAGCCTTCGTGGCTCTGGGCCTCACTCTTGGCGCCCTCGGCCATGTCGCCGTGCATGCCAAACGTCTAGAAGTCGCGCTGGCGCTCGGCGAGGCGGAACGTGTTCACCGCGAACTCGCCGAGCAGCGGCGTCACCTGGAAATCGAGATCGGGATGCTCAAGGATCCGAGCCGGGTGATCGCCATCGCGCGGGACCAGCTGCTCATGCAGCCAGCCGCCCCTGAAAATATCCGACGGATCGGTGCTGCATCCGCCGCGCCTGGGAAAGGAACGCGCTAGTGCCGACCCGGTGGACACGCGTGCGCATCGTCCTTTGCGGCCTAGTGTTGCTCGGGCTCGCTTTCTCGGTGGGCCGGCGCGCTGTGCAACTGCAAGTTCGCGAAGCTGGGCAGCTACGGGAATGGGCCGAGAGCAACTACCTGCGTGAGGTCGAGATCGCACCCCGTCGCGGCCGCATCCTGGACCGACGCGGGGCCGAGCTGGCTTCCACGACGGATCTGGATTCCGTGTTCTGCAACCCGCGCCAGCTGGGGCCCGACGCAACTCCTCGCCTGGCCAAGGCGCTGGACCTCGACCCTCGTGAGCTCGACAAGACGCTCGCATCCAAGAAAGCGCAGTACTTCGCCTGGGTGAAACGGCGGGTGTCGCCGCAAGAGAGCGCGGCGGCCCTGGGATTGGGCTTGCCAGGGGTGAGCGTGCGCAAGGAGCCCCGGCGGGTGTATCCCAACGGCGAGCTGGCTTCCACCGTGATCGGCCACGCGGGTCTGGAAGGCCACGGCCTGGAAGGCGTGGAGCTGGCCTACGACGAAGCCTTGCACGGCAGCGGGATGGAAGTCACCGGCTTCCACGACCGACTCGGCCGGGATCTGCTCATGGAGGGTACAGTCGATTCGTCGGCCAGCGCGGGCAAGGATCTGGTGCTGACCCTGGACAAGTACCTGACCTACCTGACCGAACGGGCGCTTGAAAAGGCTGTCAAAGAGCACAACGCCAAGGCGGCCACGTCGGTGATGATCGATCCGCGCACCGGCGAGATCCTGGCCATGGCCAGCGTGCCTGGCTACAACCCCAACAGCCCCTCGGACGCCGCCGAGCGGGGCGCGCGCAACCGGGCCATCGCCGATGCCTACGAGCCCGGGTCCATCATGAAGACGGTGACCTTTGCTGCTGCCTTCGACGTGGGCAAGCTGAGACCAGAAGACCGCTTCGACTGCCAGATGGGGCAAATGCAGGTAGGCAAGTACCACATCCGTGACGACCACCCCAAGGGCGTGCTCACCGCGGCCGAGGTCTTCAAGTATTCGAGCAACATCGGCACCGTGAAGATCGCCCGCCGCATCGGCAAGGAAACGCTGGCGCGCATGATCGACCGACTGGGGTTCGGTCGACCCACCGGCGTGGGTTTGCCCGGTGAACGACGAGGGACCGTCCGGCCGGTTTCGCGCTGGGGCGAGATCGAGCTGGCCACGCAGGCCTTTGGCCAGGGCCTGACGGTCACGCCGTTGCAGATGGCGACCGCGTATGCGGCCATCGCGTCGGGCGGCCTGTATCACCCGCCCAAGCTGGCGGCTCGCTTGGCAAGCGCTGACGGCCGCAGCGAGCCGGTACCGCTGCCGGCGGACGCACGGCCAGAAGAACGCGTGCTGTCCGAAAGTACCGCGCGCACCATGCTGACCATCATGCAGGGCGTGACCGAAGATGGGACGGCCAAGCTGGCCGCGATCCCCGGCTATCCCGTGGCCGGCAAAACCGGCACTGCCCAGAAAGTCAGCAACGGTCGCTACGATCCCAGCAAGTACCTGGCCGCCTTCGTCGGAATCGTTCCAGCGGACAATCCGCGCGTGGTGATCGCGGTCATGGTCGACGAGCCACACGGCGTGCACTATGGCGGTGTGGTCGCGGCTCCGGTGTTCAAGGAAATTGCCGAAGCAACCCTGCGCTACCTGGGCGTGCCGCCATCGAGTTCGGTGGGTACCAGTGCCGCGCGGACAGCCAAAAAGGCCGAGGCGAAGGTCGAGACGACCCGGCACAGCGAAGCCGATGCCAACGAGGTGGAGGGTCTGGGCGTCGAGGAGCCCGTGGCATCTGTTGGCGAGGCTCAAGAAGAGGACGAGCCCGAGATCGCCTCAGGCGAGGACCAGACCGCTGCTGCAGTCGATGGCCAGCCTGCGACTGAGCGCAAGCTTGATGCCGCCATTCCAGATTTTGTCGGCATGACTTTGGGCCAGGCCGTGCGAGCCGCGCGGCGCGCGGGGATCGAGCTTGTGCCCGAGGGTAGCGGAGTCGCTGCCACACAGACGCCGGCGCCCGGACCCGGGATGCGTGGCACGCTTTGTCGGGTCTCGTTCCGAAACGGAGGATGAGCCTTGCTGCGGCTTTCGCATCTATTGCAGGGAATATCAGACGCCCGCATCGCCGCGGGCGACGGGCAGGTCCTGATCCACGAGGTGCGTGACGACTCTCGCCTGGTGCAGCCCGGAGATCTCTTCGTTGCGATTCCCGGAACCAAACTCGATGGCCGGCGTTTCATTGACGACGCCAAGGCCAAGGGAGCAGCGGCCATCCTCACCGAGGAAGCCGACGCTTCACCGGACGGCGCAGCCGCGCTGGTCTTGGTGCCCAGTGCGCGACTGGCGCTCGGGCTGGTCGCCGCCAATCGGTACCAGGCGGCGCAGGCTCTCACGCTCACGGCCGTGACCGGCACCAACGGCAAAACCACGACCACCTACTTGATCGAGGCCATTCTGGCCGCAGCTGGTCGCCGCCCTGGTGTCATCGGGACCGTGGGCTACCGTTTTGCCGGCCATATGCAGGAAGCGCCGCTCACCACGCCGGGCGCTCTGCAATTGCATTCGCTCTTCTCTCAGATGAAAGTCGCGGGCTGCTCGGACGTGGTGCTGGAGGCTTCGTCCATCGCCCTGGATCAGGGGCGGCTGCATGGCTGCAGCTTTCGCGTGGCGGGCCTGTCCAACATCACCCAGGACCACCTCGACTATCACGCCACAATGGACCGCTACCGGGCCGCCAAGGCGATTCTTTTCCGCGAGTTGTTGTCCCCCGACAAAGGCGTGGCCGTGCTTTTTGCCGACGACCAAGACGGCCTCGTCATGCGCCGCGAAGTGCGCGGCCCGGTGCTGACCCTTACGCGACAGCCGCGCGGTGCCGACGTCGCGGTGCTCGATCGCCGGCTGGGGGCCGATGGAACCTCCCTGCAACTCGCGACGCCCTCGGGACCGCTGGCTATCACGTCACCGCTGGTGGGCGAGTTCAACCTATCCAACATCCTGCTGGCCGCCGGCATGGCGCTAGCCCACGGCATTGATCGCAACGCGATTTCCGCTGGCATCAGCAGGGTGGGCGGCGTTCCGGGCCGCTTGCAACGTGTGACGAACGCAGCGGGCGTGCTGTGCCTGGTCGACTACGCCCACACGCCCGACGCACTGGAACGGGCCCTCGACGTGTTGCGGCCGCTCAGCACGGGGCGCGTGTTGGTGGTCTTCGGGTGTGGCGGCGATCGCGACAAGGGCAAGCGACCGCGCATGGGCCAGGCCGCTGCCGAGCGCGCCGATGTGGTGGTCATCACTTCGGACAACCCGCGCACCGAAGACCCGCACGCTATCCTTGACATGATTGTGGCCGGGGTCGAGAAGACGGGCATCGTCCGCCGGGCCGCCTCCGAGCTGTGCCAGGGCTTGTCGGGCTTCCACGTCGAGCCCGACCGCCGCGCGGCCATCGAGCTGGCCGTGGCGCTCGCGCGGCCAGGGGACACGCTGCTCATAGCGGGCAAGGGCCACGAGGATTACCAGATCCTCGGCACACAGAAGATTCACTTCGACGATCGCGAGGTGGCCGCGGCCGCCTTCGCCACCCGCCAAGGCCGCACGGCTCCCGGAGGTCACAGGTGCTAGCCGCGATCTTGTCTGGATTCGACGGCCAACTACGCGATCCGGAGCTTCACCACAGAGGGCACAAAGGCCACAGAGGCCGGAAGGAAAGGGTTCCGGATCCGAGTCCGAACCCTTCTCGCCTTCCCATCCGTCTCCGTGCTCTCTGTGCTCTCTGTGGTGAAATCCGGGGCCGAGGTGTCGCGTGACAGGACCAGCGAAGCGGACCCTGGCGTTTGCGTGCAAGGCCATGGGTGGAACGGCTCTCAACGCGCCAGCCGCGCTGGGTACGCTCCGATTCGCCGGCGCTGCCAGCGACAGCCGCGAGGTGAAGGCCGGTCGGCTCTTCTTCGCGCTTCCCGGTGAGCGAGTCGACGGTTTCGACTTCTGCGCAGCCGCGGCCCAGGCCGGGGCAGCGGCGGTGGTGGTGGCTGCGCATCGCGGCCGGCCGACCGGCTGCAGCGCGATCGCAGTTATCGCAGTGGCTGACCCGCGCAAGGCGATGGGGGACTTGGCCGCAGCCGTGCGCAAACAGTACCGCGGCCGCGTTGTGGGTGTCACTGGCTCCAACGGCAAGACCACGACCAAGGAACTGATCGCAGCCGCGCTCTCGCCTGCGGGCCAGGTGCTGCGCACCCAGGGCAACCTCAACACCGACGTGGGACTGCCCCTCACCGTGCTGGAAGCCACCGGCAAGGAGAAGTTCTGGGTGCTGGAGATGGCCATGCGCGCGCCCGGCGAGATCGCGTACCTGGCTGGCATCGCCCAGCCCCATGTCGCGGTGGTGACCAACGTGGCGGGCGCGCACCTGGGGCGGCTGGGCTCGCTCGAGGCCGTGGCGCGCGCCAAGGGCGAAATCTTTGGCGGCCTTGGCCCCGACGGAATTGCCGTGTTGCCCGTCGACGAGCCTCGCCTGGAGCCTGAGGTCGCCGCGATACCCGAGGCGCACAAGCGGCGCTTTGGCTTTGCCGGCGTCGCCTCCGCGCGTGCCTTTGTGAGGATCATGGAGTTCATTCCCGACGGCGCGGCGGGTTCGCGCATTCGTTTGTCGGTCGGGTGCGAACCGGTGGTGCTGCGCCTGCCCCTGGCGGGTGAGCACAATGCGCGCAACGCGGCGGCGGCTCTGGCCGTGTCGAACGCGCTCGGGGTTCCCCTTTTGCCGGGAGCCGCGGCCCTGCAACACGCGACCTTGCCAGCGCACCGGTCTCATGTGTTCTGCCTGGGTGGGCGCATGGTACTCGACGATTGCTACAACGCCAATCCGACGTCCATGACCGCTGCCTTGCGCACGCTGGTGGGATCGGCGGGCCGCTTCGGTCGCGCTTTTGCCATCCTGGGCGACATGCTGGAACTGGGCGACGCGGCCGCGGACTTGCACCGGGCCCTCGGCCAAGAGGCGGTCACCATCGGCGTGGCTGGCCTGGCGGTGGTGGGATCCCTGGGCGCGCAGATCGCCCAAGGCGCCATGGCCGCAGGCTTGTCCGCCAGCCGCGCCCTGGCCTTCGACGATCCAGAAGCCGCCGCACAAGCGGTGTCGACTTGGTCTGAGCCAGGGGACTGGATCTTGGTGAAAGCTTCGCGTGGCGTGCGTCTCGAGCGCGCGGTAGAGGCCTTGCGAAAGAAGTTGTAGTTCATGCTGTTTCATCTCTTTGTACAACTGCGCAGCAACGTCGGGTTCTTCAACGTATTCCGCTACGTCTCGACGCGGACCATGTTGGCGACCCTGACCTCGCTGCTCATCACCTTCGCGCTCGCGCCCTGGTTCATCCGCAGGGCCCGCGCGCGACAACTGGGCGAGGTCATCCGCGACGACGGCCCCACCACCCACGCGGTCAAGCAAGGCACGCCGACCATGGGCGGTGCCCTCATCATCATGGCGCTGGTCACGGGAACCGTGCTGTGGTGCGATCTCACCAGCCCGCTGGTGTGGCCGGCGCTGTTCGTGACCGTGGGCTACGGCGCGCTGGGCTTCGTCGACGACTACCTGAAGATCACCAGGCGGAACAAGCGCGGGGTTCCGGGCAAGCTCAAGCTGCTGGTGCAGTTCGCGGTGGGGGCCGTGGCCGTGGGTTGGTTGTTCTACGGCGATGCCCTGGACCCGTCGGTGCGGCTGCGGCTGGCGGTTCCGCTGCTCAATTTCGAGCGCTACCGCTTGGTGATTCCGACGCTGGTCTATGCCCTGTTCGGACTCATAGCGGTGGTGATGGGCACCTCCAACGCGGTGAACTTGACTGACGGGCTCGATGGCCTGGCCATTGGCCCGGTCATCGCGTGCGCCTTCACTTTCATGTTGTTGAGCTACGCTGCCGGCCAGACCCTGGCGGGCTTCAACATCGCCCACTACCTGGGCATGGCCCATGTGCGTGGCGCGGGCGAGCTGACTATCTTTTGCGGGGCCATCGTGGGCGCCAGCATCGGATTCCTTTGGTACAATACGCACCCGGCGCAGGTCTTCATGGGCGACGTGGGCGCGCTCGCCCTGGGTGGGGCCATCGGCTTCGTGGCGCTGGCGACCAAAACCGAGCTGTCACTCCCCATCATCGCCGGTGTCTTCGTGGTCGAGGTGCTCTCCGACGTGATCCAGGTTGGCTACTACAAGGTCACCAAGCGGCGCATCTTCTTGATGGCGCCCATTCACCACCATTTCGAAAAAATGGGCTGGCCCGAGTCGCGCATCGTGGTGCGCTTCTGGATCGTTTCCTTCTCCTGCGCTGTTCTCGGCCTGCTGCTCACCTTGAAGGTTCGTTGATGCAGCTCCATCAGCCCACCCTACTTGGCAAGAAGGTTCTCGTCGTCGGACTGGGACGCTCGGGAGTGGCCGCGGCCCGCCTGTGTGCGGCCCGTGGCGCCCAGGTCACGGTGACTGACAAGCAACCGGCCGATGTGCTGACCGCGGCGCTGGCGCAACTGCCGCCCACAATCAAACAGGAGCTGGGCGGACATCAGAGCGAGACATTCGCGGCGGCTGACCTCATCGTGTTGTCACCAGGCGTGCCGGCGCTGCCCGAGGTGGAGGCCGCACGCCAACGAGGCGCGACGATCACCGGCGAGCTGGAGCTGGCGTCATGGTTCGTGGACGCGCCCATCGTCGCCATCACGGGAACCAACGGCAAATCGACCACCACCACCTTGTGCGGGGCCATTCTGGCTGCCAACGGCCGGCCCACCTTCGTGGGCGGCAATCTGGGTGTGCCTCTTGCCGAGGCGGTGGGCACGCCAGCAGCCCAGCAGGGCGGCGTGTGTGTGCTTGAGGTATCGAGTTTCCAGCTTGAAACCGTCGTGTCGTTCCGCCCGCAGGTGGCGGTTCTGCTCAACATCACGCCTGACCACCTGGATCGCCACCCCACCATGGATGCCTATGCGGCCGCCAAGGGCCGCATCTTCGCCGCGCAAACCCCGGCGGACTTCGCCGTCCTCAACATCGATGATCCACTGGTCGAAGCCGCGGCCAAGCGAATTCGCAGCCAGTGTGTGCTCATCTCGACCCGGCGGGCGCTGGCCGTGGGCGGCTGGATCGAAGGCGATGCCCTGCTCGTGCGCCTTCCGGGTGGACCGATGGAATACTACCCCGCCCGTCTGCCGGGATTGATCGGCCGACACAACCTGGAAAACTCGCTGGCAGCGTTGGTTGCCGGACGTTTGGCCGGCGCCCTGCCCGCCGAAGCCCGTCATGCCCTGGTGACCTTCCGGCCACTGGCGCACCGGATGGAGCTGGTGGGCGAGCTGGACGGCGTCTTCTTCTACGACGATTCCAAAGGCACCAACGTGGGCGCGGTGGTGGCGGCGCTCGATCGCTTTCCGCATCCCGTGGTCCTGATTGCCGGCGGCCGCGACAAGGGCGGCTCTTATGAGCCACTGGCCCAGGTGATGAAGCAAACCGGGCGCGCCGCCGTGCTGATCGGCGAGGCCGCCCCCAAGCTGCGCGACGCCCTGGCGCCGGTCGTGCCAGTCGAGATCGCGGCCAGCATGGAAGCAGCCGTGGCGCAAGCCGCGACCATGGCCCGGAGCGGGGACGCCGTGCTGCTGTCTCCTGCCTGCGCCAGCTTCGACATGTTTCGCAACTACCAACATCGCGCCGAAGTATTTCGGTTCGCAGTCAAGAACCTCATCGCCCAAAAACACGGGGGGCGCAGGGGCCTGCAGGAGGATTCACGATGAGCCTGCGTGAACGCGTGTCCCGATGGGCCAGCCCCAAGCGGATGGGCGGCGGTGGGCCTGTGCCGCAAGGACCCGATCGTTTGCTGGTGGCGACGATACTTGGCTTGACCGGGTTTGGCGCGGTCATGGTGTTCTCCGCAGGCGCGGCCTTTGCGGCCAAGACCTACGGCGACTGGACCTACTTCCTGAAGCGCGAGGCGATCTACAGTGCCGCCGGCTTGCTGGCCTTTGTCGTCGGCATGCGGCTCGACTACTCGTTTTATCGCCGCCTGGCCTATCCCCTGCTATTCCTGTCCATGGCCCTGTTGGCCGCGGTCTTGAAGGTGGGACCCGCCATCAACGGGGCTGTGCGCTGGTTCCGCTGGGGCCCGCTGTCGTTCCAACCGTCGGAGCTGGCCAAGTTCGCCCTGGCGCTGTACTTGGCGGTGCTGCTTGCGCGCAAGGCTGAGAAGGTCAAAGAGTTCCGCATGGGGTTCCTGCCTCCGCTGGCGATGACGGGAATCTTTCTCGTGCTGCTGCTCAAGCAGCCTGATCTCGGAACCGCGGTCATCATCGGCGTCACGGCTCTGGGTCTGCTCTTCGTGGCTGGCACGCGCACCAGCTACATCTTGTTGTCGGTGTTGGTGACTGCGCCCATCGGCTGGCAGCTGTTCATCGCCCGCGAGTCCTGGCGCCGGGAACGCATTCTTGCCTTCCTCTATCCCTGGAAATTCAGGCGCGGCACCGGCTACCAGCTCTACGAATCGCTCATCAGCGTGGGCTCGGGCGGCCTGTTTGGCCAAGGTCTTGGCCAGGGCCACCAAAAACTTTTCTTCCTGCCCGAGGCCCACACGGATTTCATCCTGGCCGTCATTGGCGAGGAATTGGGCCTGCTCGGGGTGCTGGCCGTCTTGCTGGCGTTCACGCTGCTGGTATGGCGCGGGTTGCGGGCGGCCACGCGGGCGCGCGACGCCCTGGGCTGCTACCTGGCCTTTGGCGTGACTCTGTTGTTCGGATTGCAAGCCCTGGTCAACATGGGGGTGGTCTTGGGCCTTCTCCCCACCAAGGGATTGCCCCTGCCTTTTGTCAGCTATGGCGGCACGTCTTTGGTTATGAGCCTGTTCATGGCCGGCGTGTTGGCCAACATTTCCGAGCGCGAGGCCGCGCCCCAGTCGTTCTGGCAGTCGCTGGGCAGAAGCCGAGCGCGGGCGTGGAAGAACCGCCGCAGCGACGCCCCTGACGTACGAGTGGTGGTCGAGGCGAAAACCTGACATGCGCCTGCTGATTGCCGGAGGCGGAACGGGCGGGCACCTCTACCCCGGCATGGCGGTTGCGGAGGAAGTTGTCCGGCGCGGCGGCCAGGTGTTGTTTGTGGGAACCTCGCGCGGATTGGAAGCCCGCGCCGTGCCTGCGGCCGGCTACCCACTGGAACTTCTGGAAGTGAGCGGCCTCAAGCGCATGGGACTGATTGCGATCTTGCGTGGCCTGTTTCGCTTGCCCAAAGCCTTCTTTCGCTCGTTGTCGATCTTGCGGCGCTTTCGTCCTGACGTGGTGCTGGGCGTGGGCGGCTACGCCTCCGGCCCCATGGTGCTGGCCGCGGCGCTTTGGCGTTGCCCCACGGCGATTCAAGAACAAAACAGCGTTCCCGGATTCACCAATCGAATTCTTTCGCGCCTGGTTCGCCTGGTGCTGGTGGCCTTTGACGAAGCTCGAAGATTTTTTCCATCCGCCAAAATCGAAATGATGGGCAATCCCGTGCGCAGCAAGTTGGTGGCTACCTTGACGGCCGATGCACAAAGTGGCGAGCAAGCGCCTAGCATTTTGGTGGTGGGCGGCAGCCAGGGCGCACGTGCGGTCAATGACTTGGTCATGGCCGCCGTCGAGTTGTGGACCAAGAACGGATCACTGCCGGTTATCGTCCACCAAACCGGACCCAGCGATGTCGACCGATGCAAGGAACGCTATCGTGCCCTGTGCGTGCTCGACCGAGTTGAGGCGCGACCCTTTATTGACGACATGGCAACCGAATATCATCGCGCCAGCCTGGTGGTGGCGCGTGCCGGTGCCTTGACCCTGGCCGAGCTGGCCATTGCTGGCCGGCCCGCCGTTCTGATTCCCTTGCCCACTGCGGCCGACGACCACCAGAGCAAGAACGCCGCCCGCTTTGCCCAAGCTGGCGCTGCCATTGTGCTCAATCAGGGCACTGTCACCGGCGCGCAGCTGGCGCAAGTGCTGGGCGACTTGCTCGCCGATTCCGGCCGCCGCCAAGCGATGGCCGCAGCTATGCGCGGCCTGGCCCGGCCGAAGGCGGCGGCGGAGATCGTCGACCGATTGGAAAAGCTGACGGCGTAGTGGCAGCTGGCCGACGTCAAGAAACGAAGCTGCAACCACGTCATCCAACAATCGACGCGCACGCATTCGCGCCGGCACGGTGAAGTTACATGTGCAGAAACATCAAGACGCTCTTTAACTTCGATCCGCGGGTTACGCCCGAGGAGGTGCAGGCGGCTTCGCTGCAGTTTGTGCGAAAGATCTGCGGGTTCAGCAAGCCGTCGAAGGTCAACGAAGCGAGGTTTGTGGAAGCCGTTGAGGAGATCACGGTCTCTGCAAATCGGCTTCTGCGATCCCTGGAAACCACCGCGCCCCCCAAGAATCGCGAAGAAGAAGCTGCCAAGGCCAAGGCTCGCGCGGCCGCGAGATTCGCCAGCCAGAGCGGTCGCCAGGGAGTCACCACATGAAGAAAGCTGCTCCTGCCAAGACCGTGGACGAGTACATGGCCGGCGTGGCGGAACCAGCCCGCAGTACTTTGATCAAGGTTCGCGCGACGATACAATCCGTCGTGCCGCCTGGGACCACCGAGGGCATCAGCTGGGGGATGCCGGCGTTCCGCTATAAGGGCGTGCTGCTGTGGTTTGCGGCGTTTTCCAAGCACTGCAGCTTGTTTCCGGGCGCGTCCGTGATTGCGGCGTGCAAGAAGGAACTTCAGGGTTTCCGCACATCGAAGGGGACCATCCAGTTTCCGATGGACAAGCCCCTTTCTGCAGCGTTGATCAGGAAGCTGGTCAAGGCAGGGGTTGCGGAAAAGGATCGCAAGAAGCGGAAGTGAGACCCGCTGGTGATACGTGAGTCTTCCAGCGGGCCATCGAGAGCAGCGCCATGAGTCCCCAGGATGTGCGAGACTGTATGGAGCAAGCACAGCGGTGGGCGCCTCGCGCGGCGGGGATCGAACGGGACTTAACTTTTTCCGCCCAGGTGCCGACAAGTGCCACGTGGACGGCACGGCTCTGACGGCAACGAAATTACGGGGAATCGCCGAGCTTTGGCTGGATGGCGCCGCGCCCAGCGCGGCGGACTTGCTCGCGGCCAAGAGTCTCGCGGCGAAGATGGCTGTTTTCGAGGGCATACGGCCCTTTTCGGCAGTCGTACAGGAACTGGTCGCTTGCGTTTCTCGTCCCGACTTCACGCTCGATAGGGTCAGGGAATTGATAGAGGCCGATCCGGCCCTGGCCGCACGCATCATGCGCGTGGCGAACTCGGCGGCGTACCGGACTTACGAGCCTTGCAGCACGGTGAGTAAGGCCATCGTGCGCATTGGTGCGACCAACGTGTGCGACATGGCCATGGCCATGTCGGCCATCACCTTCTTCAAGGATCTCGGCGGAGTCGGGCAGAAGATTCGCGATCACTCTGCCGGTACCGCGGCGGTGGCCCGCGAGCTGGCCTTCCGCCTGGGTCGCGCGTCCGCCAAGGTGTTCTTGGCTGGCCTGCTGCACGACATTGGCAAGCTGCTCCTCATCCAGACTGGCGACGCAGACTATGCGGCTCTGGCCGGGGAAAGCCTCGCGCCCAACACCGTTCACCTCAAGGAACAGGCGCAATGGGGCTACGACCACGCCATTCTTGGCGGACAGGTGCTGCTGTCCTGGAAACTGCCCGAGCCGATCCCGCAAATCGTCGCCTGCCACCATCAACCGAAAGTGGCCCAGGCGCGATCGGCGCTGGTCGGCCTGTCGGTCGATCTGCTGCGCGTCGCTGACGAAGTTGACTGGTTGTTGCAGCAACGCCACGACGCGGATTCGGAGCATGTGCGCAAGTTGGCGCAATCCCCGGATGGAACCCGGGCCGGCTTGAACGAGAAAACTCTGATGGAACTGTGGGACGACCTGCGCACGGTTCGACGCGAAGCCCTGTCGGTCTTCAAGTAGACGGGCTTTCCCGGCCGCGCTATCAGTGGGGACGCACCGGTCGCGGCGTCAGGCCAGGAAGTGCGGGCCGCTCGCCGGTGCGACTCAGTTCTTTGGGCACGCGCGGCGGCTTGCCCCGTGATACGCGCGTTCCTGGTTTTGCGGCGTTGGGGCGGGATTTCGCTACCGGCACGGGCAACGGCACCGCGGATTCTGGCTGCGCTGCGACTGGAGCCGACGAAACGTCTGCGGGCGCGCCGGGTGCTGAGGCCGACGACTCGCCCGAGGCCGCTTCATCTTCGGTGATCTCGAAATCGTCGTCGGCGGCCGGCAAGATCGCCAGCAAGGCGCGGGCCAAATCGCCAAAGGCGGCCGCATCCGGGCTGTCCGGGTCAAGAACCAGCGGACGTCGCTGGTTGACGGAATCGTGGATCGCAGTCGAGGAGCGAAGGTAGCCGAGTACGGGCACTTCCAGGCCCAGGTAGCCGCGAATGGTCTGCGCCACCGCGCGAAAGACGCCGGCGTGCGCGCGATTCACCACCTGGTTGCCTACCAGGCAGGCGCCGAAACGGGCCAGCTGGGCAAACACTTTGTCAGCCAGCTCGGGCCGGACTTCGCGCAGGCGGGCCAAGATCTCCACCACCTTCTCGCCGCGCGAACTCGCCTCGGCGGGTTCCAGCAGGGCCGCCTCGATGGCCTTGTCCGCGTTGTGGTGCAGGACGCGCAGCACGGCACCCTTGAGAAACGAATAGGCGTCGTGGATGGCGGTGACCTGGGGCGTGGTGACCACCAGCTTGCGTGAGCCCAGGCCGAAGAAATCGAGCATGTTGTAGCCCACGCCGGCGCCCACATCGATGATGACGATGTCAGCCTCCAAGGCGCGCAGCTTCTGCAACAAGCGTACCTTTTCTGCGTGGGTAATGTTGGCGGCGCCCAGCACGGCGCTGGTCCCAGCCAAAAGGCGCAGGTTGGGCACCGAGGTATTGGTCAGGCAATCCTTTGCTTCTTCCACCGACCTGTCGAGCAGGGCCTGCAGTCCCGGCCCCGGGTTGCTCAGACCCAGCAGCAGGTGCTGGTTGGCGGCCCCCAGATCCATGTCGGCGATGACCACCCGTTGACCCTGCTGGGCCAGCGTGGCTGCCAGGTTGAGCGCGACGATGCTCTTGCCCACACCACCCTTGCCGCCACCCACGGTGACGATGCGCGATCGCGCGGCTTGGGCTGGGACGTCGGTCATGGCAGAACCCGACCTGATCATCGTCCGCTGACGCGATTGGCTTGAGGGGCGCGTGCAGAGCTATACTTCGCGCCCACCATGCAGTCATTCGCGCTTCCCCTGGCCGCCCTTTCGTTTGCCGCCGCCCCGTCTGCACCGTCAGGATCGACCAAGGAAGTCGATCGCAGCCACATCGATGACCGGTACAAGTGGAAACTGGGCGATCTTTATGCCTCGGACCAGGCTTGGGCCAAGGCCAAGGCGGCTCTCGGCAAGAAAGTGGGCGCGTTTGAACGGCACAAGGGGCATTTGAGCGACGGGGCCAAGGCTTTGGCTGATGCCTTCGTCGAGTTGGGGGCGTTGCAAAACGAGCTGCAGCGGATCGCGGTCTACGCCCACGCGCGCAGCGACGAGAACACCCGGTTGGCCGTTCCGCGTTCCATGCGGGCCGAGTCCGATTCGCTCGGCGTCCAGCTCGACACGGTCACGTCCTGGCTGCGTCCCGAGCTTCTCACCCTGCCCGAAGCGACCATCCAGACGGCGCTGGCCCAGGACAAGCGACTGCACGAATGGGCTTTCTATCTGCAGGACGTGTTGCGCTGGAAGCCGCACACGCTGGCCGCCGAGGAAGAACGCATCGTCGCCATGGCCGGCGAGCTGAGCATCGCGCCCAGCACGGTGTACGGCGTGCTGAAAGACGCCGACCTGCCCTACCCGACTGTCGCGCTCTCGAGCGGAGAGGACGTTCGACTGGATCCAGCGGGTTTTTCGCGTACGCGCGCCGCGCGCAACCGGGCCGACCGACTGAAGGTCTTTCAGGCCTTCTTCGGCGCGCTCAAGACGTTTGAACGCACCACCGGCGCCATGCTGTCGGCCCAGCTCAAGGCTCACATCTTCGATCGCGATGTGCACCACTTCGCTTCCACGCTGGAGGCGGCGCTGTTTCGCGACAACATTCCCGTGGGCATCTATCGACAGTTGGTGAAGGACGTCAACGCGAACCTGCCCACGTTGCACCGCTACTTGAAACTGCGGCAACGCATGCTGGGCCTTTCGCAGCTGGGCTACGAGGACCTGTACGCGCCGCTGGTCAACGAAGTCGATCGTCACTACTCGGTGGAGGAGGCGGTGAACATGACCTTGGCCGCGGTGGCGCCGCTGGGGCCAGAGTACGCCAAGAAACTAGACCACGGCCTGCGCGCGGGATGGACCGATTTTCTTCCCAGCACCGGCAAACGCGCGGGCGCGTACTCCACCGGCGTGTACGGTGTGCATCCCTACCAGTTGCTCAACTTCAACGGCCAGTGGGACGACGTTTCCACTTTGGCGCACGAGTCGGGGCACTCGATGCACACCCTGCTGGCCGGAGAGAGTCAGCCCTTCCCCACCTCGGGCTACGCCATCTTCATCGCCGAGATCGCCTCGACGCTGAATGAGAATCTTCTGCTTCATCGCGCGCTGACGGAGGCCCGCAGCGACCAGGAACGACTGGCCTTGCTGGGCCAGCGCCTGGAAAGCCTGCGCACCACTTTGTTCAGGCAGACCATGTTCGCCGAATTCGAATTGGAAATCCACGAGCGCGCCGAGAAGGGCGAGGCCCTGACTGGCGAGGCGCTCACCGTCGCCTACTTGAAACTGGTTCGTCGCTATTACGGACACGAACAAGGGATCTGCAACGTGGCCGAACTCTACGGCGACGAGTGGAGCTTCGTTCCGCACTTCTACTACGACTTCTACGTGTACCAGTACGCAACCAGTTTGATCGCCTCGACCGCGCTCAGCAAAGCCATTCTCGACGATGAAGCGCGCGGCGGCACCGTGGCCCGCGGCCGCTATCTGGCTCTGCTGTCAGCGGGCGGCTCCGACTTCCCGGGCAATCTGCTGGCTCGGGCGGGCGTGGACCTGACCACCTCGGCCCCTTTCCAGGCCGCCATGCACGAGATGAACGCGGTCATGACCCAGATCGAATCGATCTTGTCTGCCGCGCCTGCGAAGTGATCGTTTGCGAGCGAGGCGCCAGGGCTGCGGTGATCGCGGCATCGAGTTGTCCCAATGTGAAGGGCGTATCAGACCGCGGCCAGGCTGAGCTGGCTCCTGTCCGTGCGGAGTCTTGCTCGAAAACACCGGCGAAGGAAACGCCGTGAGGGGGCACCAACTCTCAGCGTGCGATTCCTTCCCGTCGATATGAACAGGAGTTCCATGTCCCGGATCGTCAGCGTGCTCCCGCTCTCGTGCTGGCTGCTCGTGTGTGCGTGCAGCGCCGGCTCCGGCTCGCGGGTGAACCCCGTCGACGCGTCGGGCGGCAATCCCGATGTTTCGGCCGCACCGGCTGGAGCGGCTGGCAATTCCGCGCCCGGCACGGGTGGCGTCCAAGGCACGGGCGGCGACGCGGCTACGGGCGCCAGTTCCGCGATGGGCGGGACGGACTCTGGTGCGGGCGGCTTGGCCGCAACAGGTGGCGCGGCTCCCGTCGACGCTGCCTTGGCGGGTGGGAGCCAGACCAAGGGCGGCACCAGCGCGGGCGGCACGGCGACCAACGGTGGCGCCCAGACCACCGGCGGCGCCGCGGGCGGTGCGACGGTCTCTGGCGGGGCTGCCAACACAGGCGGCGCGACGGCAAGCGCAGGAGCGACGGCCGGTGGCGGCAGCGGAAACTGCGGCGACGGCGATCCGAACATGCCGACCGAACCGACCATCCCAGCAGCATGCGCGACGCTGCCAGCTACCCAGAACGTCGCCCCAAGCGGTGTCCCGAGCGAAGCCAGCCTTGACACGTCGACGATCCAGACGGCGCTCACGGCATGCAAATCCGGTCAGGCGGTCAAACTCACCACCGGCGGTGGCAACAACGCCTTCATCACGGGACCGCTGACCATACCCTCGGGTGTGACGCTGTGGGTGGACGCGGGCGCGACACTCTACGCAACCCGCGACACAAAAGTGTGGGGCTCGGCAGCGCAGCTCATCTTGGTGAGCGGGTCGAACTCGGGAGTTGTGGGCGACGGGGTCATCGATGGCCAAGGCGGCGAACCGAACATCGGTTCGAGCCAGTCCTGGTGGGACCAGAACGCCGGCAGCAGCGGCAACAGTCCGGCGCTCATCGCAGTGAAAGGGGCGACGAAATTCTTCCTGTACCGAATCACTCTGCACAATTCCCCCAAATTCCACGTCAAACTTGATGCTGCAGGATTTGTGGTGTGGGGCGTGACCATCAAAGCACCCTCGAAAGCCAGCAACAGTGCCGGCACCGCGCTGACGTACTCCAACGCGCACAACACGGATGGCATCGATCCAGGCGAAGCCGCCAGCGACGGTACCATCGCGTGCAGCAAGATCAGCACAGGCGACGACCACATCGCGATCAAAGGTTCCAGCAGCACCGGGGTCAAGCGCCTGGTCATCGCGCACAACCACTTCGGCGCGGGTCACGGCATGTCCATCGGGAGCGAGTTCACTGGTGGGGTGTCGGATATCAATGTGTACGATCTGTCCATCGACGGGCTCAACATGGACACCAGTGGCGGCAGCTCGAATGGCATCCGCATCAAATCGGACTCGAGCCGGGGCGGCCTGGTCAACAACGTGACCTACAGTGACGTCTGCGTTCGCAACCTGTCCAATCCGATTCTCCTGACGCCGACATACTCCACGGCTACCGGCGCCTTCATTCCCCAGTACACCAACATCAAGATTCAGGATTTCCACGATGTGAGTGGCGGCTCGAACACACCCCAGGTCACACTCGACGGCTACGATGCGGCCCACATGAACGGCATCACGCTCGACAACGTGATCATCGACGGGATCTCGGCCGCCAACGTGACGGCATCATACACCAACGTGACGCTGGGCCCAGGCAATGTGAATTTCTTGCCGTCGGGGACGAATGTCACCACCACCAACAGCATCGCAGGATCAAGCTCGCCCAATCCCTGCACGGACAAGTGGGTCACTTTCTGACCCTCGAACGCAACAGCGTCTAGGTGGCCACGTTCATTTGCCACATTTGATTGCTGCCCCCTGATGCGGCTCGCTGGTCGAGGGCAACTCCGTCGGCGGTCGCGCCGGTCGGAACCTCGGCCAGCTTGCTGCTCTTCTTGTTGACCAACAGGAAGGAAACCGCTCGACCGGTTCGCTCAACCAGCTACGCATTGCCGGCTGCTGGTACTAGACTGCACCACCTTGGACCCAACCGCACAAGTTTCGTCGGCAAACCTGCGTGACCGTCTGCTCGGCGCTCTCGCCAAGCCGGATCCCGCCCACGCAGGCGATCGGGCGACCTTGGTCGCGGTCCAGGATCATTTGGCGGTACTCGAGTGGCCCGACGAGGGAAAGGGCTTGGTCGTGCTCGACCACGCCGGTTCTAGCCCCGCGGATTTTCGGGTTGCTGTGGATCGGATTCTGCGCGCGCACCAGGCCGGCTTGCTCTTCGTGGTCGCGGTGGGCGGCGGCGCCGAAGCACAAGCGGCCCTGGCGGACGCGGATCGCGAAGCACCGAATCAGAACCACCTCGGCGTGTACCAGCTTGGCGACGATGGACGACTGCTGCGCGTGGCGGGACGGCGGCTGGCGCCTCTGGAGTCGGCGGCAGCGCGGCTCGGCCAGGCCCAGGCGCTGACCCCGGATGAAGTTCCTGAGCTCATCGAGCGCGGCCGCCGCGAACGCGTCGAAGCCGCTGCTTTTGCCCACGCCCTGTCGAGGCGGTTTCCTCGCGTGACCTTTGGGATCATTGCTGTCTGCTTTCTGGTCTTCGCTTTCTTGGACGGCTCGGGTCTGCAGGGCCAAACGCTGAAAGCCTGGCTGGCCGAAGGCTCGCGCGAAGTGTGGCGAGGCGAACTCTGGCGGGTTTTCACGTACGCTTTCTTGCACGCCAACATCACCCACCTGCTGGTCAACATGTTCGCGCTGTACAGCCTGGGCAGTTTTCTCGAAGCCTTGCTGGGCGGACGGCGCTACCTGGCGGTGTATTGCGCGTCCGCGGTCGGCGGCGGTATCGCCACAGCAGTTGCGGGCGGCTTGCGCGTGGCCCTGGGAGGAGTGCCTTCGTATACCGTGGGCGCTTCCGGCGCCATCTGGGGGCTGATGGGGGCCACGTTGGCGCTCGTGCTCAGCCGACGGCGGGTGTTGCCCCGACTCATTGCCCGCGGCTTGCGCCAACGCCTGCTGGTGGTGCTGGTCATCAACGTGGCGCTGTCGTTCGTTCCCGGAATCGACCTGTATGCCCACTTTGGGGGCGGTTTGGTGGGCTTTTTCCTGACTCGCAGTGACCGCTTGACTCGACCCGCCCATTAGCACTCTAGTTAGCAGGGGAGCCTGACCAGTGTTGACGGCACTTCTTCTTGGCGCCGGCGCATCTCGCGAGCTGGGGATGCCCCTGCGCGAAGAACTGAACGCTGAGATCATCGCCTGGCTGACGCCGACGTCGCTGCGCAAGATCAATTCCGCGTGGCGTGGCCGGGGCTTCGGTCATTCCGACGAAGTCATCGACGAGCTGTCGCGGCGTCTGGAATCATCTGACTTCGACTACGAAGCGTTGCTGGGCGAATGGGAGGCGCAATACATCGAGGGCGCAGGGGACGCGCGCGGTCCGAGCTACCACAGCCTGTACGCCTGGCTTGCCCAAGTCGTGTCGCTGGCCCTGTACCGCCGCCAGGTATCGCACCGGAGCGTGTTTCAGGACGGCCTGCCCTACTTCGCGGGCCTGGTGCCCCTGGTCAGGGACAACGCGCCGCTTTGGATTTTTTCGCTGAATCACGACGTGCTGGTCGAATGCCTGGCCGCCCACTTTGGCATCCCCGTGAGTTGCGGGTTCCCTGCGCGCACCATTGCCCTGCCCTGTCGCAGAGGCCCGGGCACCGTCGTCGCCTCCCTGCGCGCGGATGTGATCCTAGAGGAAGAACTGGCCGACGCGGCTTTGCCTTTCTTTCGCCCCGGCATTTCAGGTATCAACCTGCTCAAGCTCCGCGGTGCGCTTGATGTCTTCGCCATGGGAGACAGTCAGAACCTTCTCAAGTTGAAGCCCGAAGCGCAGAGCTTCGATGCCATCATCGACGCCTTGCAGATCGCCAACGAAGGACTTCTGGATGCCGGCCTGTCCCCTGATCCCCTGTCGGTGACCAACCAGATTCCCTACATCGATGCCAACGGCGAACGCCGGGTTCTGCGCCGCACGCTGCTGGCCAGTGCCACGCGGCTGACCGATCCCTATCCGCAGCTGATGCAGCGACGGTTCCGGGAATACTTCCGCGCCAACCTGGAACAGGTGGATCAGCTAGTGGCCATTGGCTGCAGCATGGGCGATGCGGAGGTCAATGAAATTATCCAAGAATGGCTGGCCTCGTCGGCTTTTCGGCGGCTGGAGATCGTGGCTCCACGCGTCCAGCAAGTTCCCGCCGACCTGGAGTCCGTCGCCTCGCAGATCACCTTGACGCCGGCCTCCGCGACAACCTACCTCGAACAATTCAGCTAGCGAACCCTGTCGTCGACCCGCACAGTCGAATCGCGCGACGGCAACAATAGTGGGCGGCCGCGGGGCCCCCCCTACGGACGAACCGCGAAATAGTCGCGAAGCGCGCGGGCTGTCTTGGGCGTGATGCCTGGCGTGGCCAGCAGCTCTTCGAGCGAAGCTTCGCGGACTTTCTTCAGACTGCCGAAGTGGCGCAGCAGTTCGCGCCGGCGCGCGGGCCCGATGCCCGGAATCCGTGACAGCTCCGATTGGATGGTGCGCTTCTTGCGCTGACTGCGATGAAAGGTCACGGCAAAGCGATGGGCCTCGTCGCGTAGGCGCTGCAAGACGAACATCTCCGCGCTGTTGGCCCGGATGGGAATCGCGTCCTTGGCCTGCGGCAAGAACACGCGGTCCGGTTGTGGCCCGGCCGGCGCAGCGACGGCTGGTTTTTCGTCGGCCGCATCCAAGCGCGGCAGTACCGGCGTCATATCGCGTTCCTTGGCCAACGCGATGATGGGCAGGCCTGTACCAGGGCGCACGTCGATGCCAATGTCGCGCGCCGCTGCGAGCGCCACGCCCAGCTGTCCCTTGCCACCGTCGACGACTAGCAGATCGGGCAGACGCCAGGAATCCAATGCTTCTTCCTGCTGCATGCTTTCGCGCGCGCGACGGAACCGGCGCGATAGCACCTCGTACATGCAGGCAAAATCGTCGGGGCTCTCGGCCTGCCGGATCTTGTAAGTGCGGTAGCGCGATTTCTCCGGCTGGCCATCCACAAACACCACCAGTGACGCGACCGTCTCGGCGCCTTGAATGTGCGAGATGTCGTAGCACTCGATCACGCGCGGAAGCTTGGGAAGTCCCAGCCGCCGCTGCAGCCGGCCCAAGGTGGCCTGGGCGTCGTCGCGCGCGTTGCGCCGGCTGGCGAAGCTGGCGGCCGCGTTCTTGTGCGCCAGCTCGACCAGATCGTGCCGCGGTCCACGCGCCGGCACCAGGACCTCGACCTTCCTGCCGCGCCGGTCGCTCAGCCACTCGGCCTTGACGTCGGCGTCGGCGATGGCGAAAGGCAAGAGCACCTCGTCGGGCGGCACCGGCACAAGGTCGTAGTGCAACCCGAGGAAGCTCGACAGAATCTCGGCGTCCGGGAACTCCTGGCGCGCGAAAGAAAAGGCGCGGCTTCCGATCATCTTGCCTTGCCGCACGGACATCACCACCACCTCGATCGCCATGCCTTCCCTGAAAAAGCCGATGACGTCCTGATCGAGCAAATCAGCCGACACCACCCGTTGGGACTGCAGCACGCTCTCCAGCGCCTGGATCTGGTCGCGCACAACGCTGGCGCGTTCGAATTGCGTCTGCCGTGCGGCTTCCTGCATGCGCGCGCGCAGCCCGGCCAGAAGCTCGTCGTTCTTGCCCTGCAGGAACAGGCGCACGTCGCGCACCTGCTCGGCGTAGTCGTCCTGTGAAACCGGCACGCAACAGGGGCCGAGACAGCGGTTGATCTGGCACTGCAGACAGGGGCGACCGCGGTGGTGCAGGACGTGGTCGGTGCAGGTGCGCAGGCGGAAGTGGCGGTTGACCACGCGCAGGGCTTCCCGGCACGCGCTGGCCGAGTGATAAGGGCCGAAGTACCACGCGCCGTCGTCGGCCATGCGCCGCACGACTTCCAGGCGCGGCCACTCGACCCGCGGGTCGAGGCGCAGCGACAAGAAGTTCTTGTCGTCGGTCAGCTTGACGTTGAAGCGCGGCTGGTGGCGCTTGATGAGCGTGTTTTCCAGCAACAGCGCTTCCTTTTCGTTGCCGGTGACCACGGTCTCGATGTCCGCCACCACGCTTTCCAGAAGCGGCACGAAATCCCGCGTGTCGCCCGAGGCCGGCTGGAAATACTGGCGCACGCGGTTGCGCAGATTGGCGGCCTTGCCGATGTACAGGGTCTTGCCGCGACGATCCTTCATTAAATACACGCCGGGATCGCTGGGCAGGCGATCCAGGACTTCGGCCAGGGGCTTGCGCGCAGGCGCGATCTCCGCATCGCGGAGCTGGCTGTGGTTCTCGTCACCCTCGGACATCAGGGCAAGCATACCTCGGGTTTCACCCGCGGTTCGCCGAGCTGCTGTTGCTTGTCAGACAGCGCCGATGCCGAGCAAGAAGGGCGACGTTCAACTGCGCCATCGAGGCGCTCGCAGCAACTTCGCCGAATTGGCTCGACCGAAGCCGGGCGGCAGCTTGTCGATGAAACCGACCGTATCGGACACCAAAATGCGTGGATGCGACTCGGGCGAAAGCGCGCGCACCGTGGTGCGGCGCCGGTGTGAAACGAATGTCGCCGCTGCGTGATGGTGGCAACCACGGTCAGTCCCAGCGTGCCCGCGAACTGTGAAGGTGTGCGCAGCCGAATCGACTGTCGCACCGGCCAGAGTGCTGTCACAGGCTCGCGTGACCAAGACATCAAGGGACGTTCCAAAATTCTGCTTGCCACGTTCCTGGTTCGGGAATATTGATTGTCGCGTTGTCACGCTGAGGCAGCTGGAGCGGCGTGCGTGCAGCGATTTCACGCTGCGAAACTTGGACACTACAGCGAGGGAGGATAATTCATGATCGTGACCCGTCTTCGAATCCACTGCCGTAAGGCGTTCTTATTGTCCGCTATTGTCACCTTAGCGGCATGCTCTTCTTCGCCAGCCAACAAGCCGGCCGGAGGCGGCAGCACGGCTGCAGCCGGGTCGCACGGAGGCTCCGGTGGTACGGCCGCCGGTGGCTCGATCGTAGGCGGCTCGACAACTGCACCCGGCGGCACGGTCACCAGTTCGGGCGGTACGAGCAACTCCGGCGGGACCACGACGTCGGGTGGGGCCACCGCCGCCGGTGGAAGCTCGGGCGGCACGACCAGCTCGAGCGCGGTAATGGTCCCGGGTTTGCCCGGCCCCGCGGCCGTGCTGGAAGCCATGCACCGGGCGAACAACTGGTTCGTGAGCGCGCATCCGGATCCGACGGCGGACATCGTCACGAACAAGACCAGGCCCAGCAATCTCTGGACTCGGGCCGCGTATTACGAGGGGCTCATGGCGCTCTACAACGTGGAACCCGACCAGAACAGCCGGCAGAACTACTACAACTACGCCGTGACCTGGGGCTCGAGCCCGACGCATACCTGGACCCTGACAAACACCCCGGCAGGCACTATGTCGACCGACGCTAATAGTCAAGCTTGCGGCCAGACCTACATCGATCTCTACAACATCGACCAGCAGGAAATTCGCATCCATGAAATCAAGGCCAACATCGACGACATGGTGTCGAAAGGGACATCGAATGTGTGGTGGTGGATCGACGCCATCCAGATGTCCATGCCCGTGTTCGCGAAGCTCGGGGTCCTGGAGAACGACACCAAGTACTTCGATGCCATGTGGAACCTCTACAATGACGCTCGCACGAACGAAGGCGGAGGCTTGTGGAACCCGAAAGACGGCCTGTGGTGGCGCGACCTGCACTACACGCCCAGTCTGCCAAGCCCCTCCGATGGCGGCGCCGCGGCCGGCCCCGAAGCCGGCACCCCGGCCAGCCCCGATAGCGGCGCTACCGCCAGCCCCGATAGCGGCACCGCTGCCGGCGCCGATGCCCGCAGCGACGCCAGCGCCGACGGCCGCGCCGACGTCAGCGTGGCTCCCGGCCCGGATGGCGGCATCGATGCCGTCACCGATGGTGGCGGCGATGGCGGCCCCGCTATCGTCCCCGACTACACCACCATGCTGACCATGACCGCCGGCCTGATGTCGGCCTTGCCCGCGCAAACCCAGGACTCC
This sequence comes from uncultured delta proteobacterium, assembly GCA_963758155.1. Taxonomy (GTDB): domain Bacteria; phylum Myxococcota_A; class Polyangia; order Fen-1088; family Fen-1088; genus Fen-1137. Next base: position 160,011 of record CAVWUP010000018.1, on the reverse strand, counting down.
TACATCGTCGCCCCGAACGGCAAGAGCATCTACTGGTCGCGGGGCAATGGCTGGGTCTTCGTCGCCCTGGCGCGCGTACTCGACATCCTGCCCACCAGCGATCCGCATCGGGACACCTATATCTCGGACTTCAAGGCCATGGCCAAAGCCATAGTGCCCCTGCAGCGCAGCGACGGCTTCTGGAACGAGAGCCTTTTCGATCCCAACCAGTGCACCAGCATCGGTCTGGCCGGGGATGATGGTCCGGAAACCAGCGGAACCGCCTTCTTCACCTTCGGCCTCGCCTGGGGCATTCGCAAGGGACTGCTCGACCCGGCAATCTACGGACCGGCCTTGCAGAACGCCTGGAACGGTCTTTCCACCATCGCGCTTCAGTACGACGGCTTGCTCGGTTACGTGCAGGCCACGGGCGCTGTCCCCTGCACCGAGGACTCCATGCACCCAGGACGCCTAGGTCCAACCCAGCTCGCCGACTTCGACGACTACGGGGTCGGGGGCTTCCTGCTGGCGGGCAGCGAGGTCTACAAGCTGGCGAAGAGCGGCACGCCATCTAGCAGTGGCGGATACACATGCAACGAAATCATCGGCGGCAGCCTTGCCGGCCAGTGGTACGCGGCCGGGTTTGAGACTTTCGTTGATGACGGCCGTTGGCAAATCATCCCCAAGTCAGAGGCCTACACCAACGTGTGGGCCGATCCGACCAACGCCTTCTGGTCAACCGCGCCCACCTCACCCTGCACGAATGGAAGCGACAATCCCGACAGAGTCATCTTCATCGCCTTCAATTGGGTCTATACGGATGCGGTTCCGTTCCAATTCGATCTGGAGAATATTATTCTCAACATCCAAGCCAAGTATTCGAACGTCAAGCGGATCGACCTGATGACCATGATCCGCAGTCCGGATAATCAAACCTGCGGCCAAGCCACCGGAGAGGACGTTGTGGCGCCGTTCGTCGACGAGGCGATTGCCAATGTCGTCGCAAAGCCCCATACCGTGCAGGTCACGGCTGCGCCGAAATTCTACGTGCCGGATTGCAGTGCATTCGATCCCAAGACGACTCCGCACTTTACCGCGGATGGCAACACGGCGATGGCTCGAATCATCGGCAGCTACTACGCTACCGATCAGTAGGACAGATGCCACACGGATTGTGTGCGCTTCGAGAAGGCGCACACAATCCAGGTTCGCCGCTTGCCGCCGTCCGTCGACAAAGGCCGGAAGATGCCCGCGCCGGAATGGTCAGCACGCTGGAACTCGACAAATTCGGGTCTGCAGCTCCGAGCAGGGGGCTAGTTGACGCAGAATTCATGACCGCCGGGACCTAGTACTCATCCCGTCGCGCAGGGTTTCACGCTGCGAGGATCGCAGTCACTGGCCCGGCGGCGGAGCTGCTCCGAATCCCAGTTTCGCGGGCCTGGCATTGCAGTCTCCCGCGCCCGCGGATAACGTGGGTTCATGAAGTTTCCCCCACGGCGTTTTGTGCCGGCCTTGCTGGCCGGCGCGGCTTTGTTGCTTGCGGGGTCGTTTCTGGTGGCTCATGCGGCGCCGCGCCCGGTGGCTTACCTGACCTGGTACGGACAGTCGTGCTTTCTGCTGGAAAGTGCGACCGGAACGCGCGTGGTGATGGATCCGATTCCCAGCAACATCGGCTATTTGCCGCCGGCTGACCTGCACGCCGACGCTGTCACGGTCAGCCACGAGCACCCTGACCACAACAACGTGGCCCTGGTGCGCGGCAAGCCCAGGATTCTGCGTGGGCTCACGCCCGACAAAAAGGGCTGGATGAAGATCGACGAGAAGATCAAAGACATCTCCATCCGATCGGTGGGTGTGTATCACGACGACAAGAAGGGCGCCGAGAACGGCCTGAACACGGTGTTCGTGTTCGAGGTGGGCGGGGTGCGCATCGCGCACCTGGGCGATCTGGGCCACCTCCTGACCGACGAGCAGATCTCGGCCATCGGCTCGGTCGATGTTGTGCTGGTGCCCGTTGGCGGCATGGGAACCGTGGACGCGCACAAGGCCACCGAGGTGGCCGATCAGATTCGGCCGCGTCTGGCGACGGTTCCCATGCACTACCGCACCGATGTGCTGACCATCAAGGAGCTGGCCACCGTCGACGGTTTTCTGGCTGGCCGATCCAACGTGCGGCACGAAACCGGCACCCGCATGGCCATCACCGGGCTTCGCTCGCGACCTTCGGCCGAAACCGTGGTGCTGCGATACCAGTAGAACGGAGTAGCGGAGAGGGGTCGCTGGAGGCGGTGACGGCGGCGGCGGTGGCGGTTGCCGCGGCAGTCTTGACGTCATAACGTTATAGCGTCATACTGACCATCATGGCACAGGCCAAGAGAGCAACGGTGTACTTGGAGCCGACACTACATCGCGCCCTTCGCATGAAGGCCGCGGAGACTGATGTGTCGGTGTCTGAACTTGTCAACGACGCTGTTCGCTTTCGCATGGCTGAGGACGCCGAGGACCTTGAGGTGTTCCGGACCAGAGCGAAGGAGCCAAGCTCTCCCTTCGAGAATCTCGTGAGCGACCTCAAGCGACGTGGAAAGCTATAGGCTTGAAGTCAAGCGTTCAGCGGCCAAGGAGATCGCCGATCTTCCCAAGGCCGAGTGTCAGCGCATTGTCGCCAAGATCCAGTTGCTCGCGCGCGAACCGCGACCGCATGGCTGCGAGAAGCTGAGCGGCGATGAAAAGTACCGAATTCGGCAAGGTAACTACCGTATTCTCTACGAGATCGACGATTCGACGAAATCCGTGACGATCGTGAAGGCGGGCAACCGCAAAGAGGTCTATCGCTGACCCATTCCCTGTCTGCCATGTCTTTGCGGCACCACCGAGTGCTGCATCGGGGGCCTGAACCCGAACCTGCCCCGGCAACCGTGACTGCCGCCGCCACCGTACCCTGCCACTGTCACCGCCACCCACCACCCCTCTCTGCATCCTAGGGTACACCGACTTCCTTCCAGGCGTGCCATAATCCCCGCCTATGCGGCACCATCTGCTTCCCCGATCCCGAATCCTGCTCTTCGCTTTGGCCGGGCTGTGTGCCTTTGCCGGCGGCATGGTGGCCAGTCGACCCAGCCGCGCCGGGCGCTTCGACCCGTATCATAAGCTGGGCGTCTTTACCAAGGTGCTCTCCTACATCGAAAACAACTACGTCGAGGACATTCCCGAAACCGAGCTGATGTACGGCGCCGCGCGCGGCCTCACCGACGCCCTGGATCCCCACTCGCGCTTCATGGATCCCGAGGAATACGACCGGCTGAAGAAGGAAACCGAAGGCGACGCAGAGATCACGGGCATCGGCATCGACTTGGAAAAGCGCAAGCGCGGCTTCGTGGTGGTGTCGCCCATCGAGGGCTCGCCCGCCTTCCGTGCTGGCATCGAGTCCGGCGACGTCATCGACCGCATCGACGGCGTGGAGGCCGGGCCGCTCGACTGGAACGACGCCGTGGCGCGCATCCAGGGGCCGGCGGGCAGCGAGGTCGTGCTGGTCATCAGTCGCGGCGGGCGTGCCGTCACTTTCAAGATCCGGCGCGAGAAGTTCGAGGTCAAGGCGGTGGAGTGGCGCATGCTCGCCGACGGCTACGGCTACATCAAGTTGCGCCTGTTCTCGGCCATCACCGACGCCAAGGTTCTGGAGGGTCTGCAGGACATCCAGACCCGCAGCCTCTCCGCAGGCGGCATCAAGGGGCTGATCCTGGATCTGCGCCACAACCCAGGCGGGCTTCTGGATCAAGGCGTCAAAGTGGCAGACCGGTTCGTGTCCGAGGGGCTGATCGTGCGCACGGTGGGCAAGGGTGGCAAGGAGATGGACCGCCAGATGGCCCACACGCGCGGCACCTGGCTGGGTTTCCCCATGGTGGTGCTGGTCGACGGCGCCACGGCGTCGGCGGCCGAGATCGTGGCCGGCGCCCTGCAGGACCACCAGCGTGCGGTGGTCATGGGCACGCAGACCTTTGGCAAAGGCTCGGTGCAGACGGTGATGACCATCGACGGCTGCGGGGCCAAGCCCTGCGGGCTCAAGCTCACGGTTTCGCGCTACTACACCCCCAGCGGCCGTTCCATCCAGAGCCAGGGCATCACCCCCAACGTCGTGGTGGAGGCCATCGCGCCGACTCCCGACGGAGGCGATGCCGAGATGGTGCGCGAGCGAAACATGGAACGCCACCTGCGCAACGAGCAGGGCGAGAAACCCGAGGAGCAGAAGCGCCTGACCGACCACCAGCTGCAGGTCGCGCTCGACTACCTAAAATCGTGGGCCGTATTTTCGAAGCAATCTGCTAAAAAGGGTTGATTTCGCGACGCGATACGCGTCGCATTAACCAAAAGGAGCGCACGATGGTTTCCTGTGAAAAATGCGGGCACCAGAATCTTCCCAGTTCCACCACCTGCTCCAAGTGCGGTGCTCTTCTGCCCGCCGTGGCTCCCGCCGGGCCGCCGCTCATCGACAGCGCGGAAGAGTATGCGCGCCAGATGGCCGCGCGCGAGGCGGTTCGCAAGCGCAACCGGATGGTGCTCATCGCCGTCGGTGTCGTGGTGGTGGTCGCCCTGGGCTACATGCAAATGAAGGAGCGCAATCGCAAGGCAACCGCGCAGGTGAAGCTGGATTACGCGGCCCAGTTCGTTGAGCTGGAGAAGCGCGAGACCGGCGCGTTCTGGAATTGCGTGATGGCCAGCGAGGTTGACGTGGGCATGTTCCAGAAGGCCGAGCAATTCCAGCAGCGAATCGAGTCGGCCTACTTCACCCAGCAGAAGACGTTCTCCGACTATCTGATCACCGAGTGCGTGCCCAAGATCGAACGCGCGCGCCAGGCCTTCGGTGGACTGCGGGATGCCCCGACCGAGCTGGCCGGCCCCATCGACAAGTACCGCGAGACGCTGCCCAAGCTGCAGTCGGGCCTGGAGGACTACGCCGAGAAGCTCAAGAGCCGCGGCACGGTCAAGGACGTGGACCAGCTCATCCAAGAGACCGGCAACGCCTGGCACTCCACCCCGGACCCCACGCCGGAGGCGGTGGCCTTCGAGAAGTTCCTGTACTGTGCGGTTCCCGGTCTGGCCAAAATGAAGGACGCCCAGACCCTGCTCGAGTTCTTGGCCGACCAGTGCTTCAAGAAGGATCCGGTGGCGTTCATGGACAAGGTGCGCGCCGACTGCGGCGGTTTGCTCAACGTGGCCGACAAGGAAGCCAAGGTGGACGCAAAATCGGTTCCCACGTGGAAGGCCACCCACAAGGCACTCTTCGAGGACGATGCGCGCCAGCTGCAGGCTTGGGAAAGCTGTGGCAAGCGCTCGCGCAAGGGCAAGAAGAAGGAAGACCTGGAGAACTTCCTCTTGACCGTCAACGACTACATGGCCGCACGCGCAGGCGTGGCCAGTGCGGCCCGATCGATACAAGAGGGCGCGAAGTAGCATCACCCGAGGGGCGACCTGGGGTCGTCCCTCTTGCTTTCACATCCGCCGCACGTCCACAGAACGCATGCCCGCGCGGCGGGCGGCTTCCAGGCCCAGGTCCGTGTCTTCGTAGACGGTGCAAGCCGCTGGCTCCACGCCCAATCGGCGCGCGGCCTCGAGAAACACGTCAGGCTCGGGTTTGTGCCGGTGGGTGTCCTCGGCCGTCACCACCACGGGAAACCAGTCGAGCACACCGATCTGCGCCAGGGTCTGCTCGACCATGCGGCGCTGGCCACCCGAGGCCACGGCCATGGGTACCTGGCCACGGTGCGAGCGCGCCACGTCCACCACTTTCGCGATGGGCTTGACCTCGCCGATCTTGCGCTCGAAGGCCAGCGCCTTGTCGCGCACCAACGCTTTCACGTCGAGCCTCTTGCCCGCCTCGCCGCACAGCTCGACCACGATCTTGTCCGTGGGCATGCCGCCCATGGCGTAGAAGCGATCCTCGGGAAAGTCGATACCGTGGGGCCGCAGGATCTCCAGCCAAGCCTGGTAGTGGGCCGGCATAGTGTCAGCCAAGGTTCCGTCGCAGTCGAAGATGAGCGCCTGAATCACAACGCCTTTTCATAGCACCTGCGCACCGTCGGCGCCCACGGCGATGTGCGCGCGCTGGTCATAGCCGAGCGCTTGACGTCGAGAAGGGGGTGCCTATCACCGCTACAGACAAAAAGGAGAAAGCCAACATGACAACCCTCATTGTAAGAAACCCCTCAAGTGTTTCCGAACGCAGCCGCAGCGACGAATGGGCCTGGGATCCGTTGCTCGCCATGCGCGAGCTTCTGGGATGGACGCCCTGGACGGCCGCCGCGTTGCCGCCCACGGTCGAGCCGAGTTTCGTGCCACGCTTCGACGTGCATGAGACGGCCGGCGAGATTGTCTTGCGCGCCGATCTTCCTGGCATCAAGCAAGAGAACGTGGAGATCACGCTCACGGCAGACCAGCTTCGCATCGCCGGCAAGCGCGAAGCGACCAAGCACGAAGAAAGCGAGCGCAGCTACCTGGCCGAACGCGAGTACGGCAGCTTCGAGCGCACATTCACCCTGCCCGAGGGCATCGACGCTGAGAAGCTGCAAGCCACGATGAATGATGGCGTTCTCAGCGTGGTCATCCCAAAGCAGCCCAAGGCACAACCGCGTCAGATTCCGATCACTGTCCCAAAAGCATAATTCGACGCCTTCGCTCCTGGATCGGAGCTTTGTCATTGACCGGCTCGGAGAGGGCGCGCTAGGACGCCGACATGAAAATTGGTCTGGTCGGATTTTCCGGCAGTGGAAAGACAACCGTATTCAATGCCCTGACCGGGCTGTCCGCGGAAACCGGCTACGGCGCCGCCCGCGGCAAGACGAATCTGGGCGTGGTCAAGGTTCCCGACGCGCGCGTCGCCGCGCTGTCGGCCATGTACAAGACCAAGAAGACCACCTACGCCGAGATTGCCTTTTCCGATGTGGCAGGGGCGCCTGCTGGCAGCGAGGGCCAGGGGCTGGACGAGAAAACTCTGGCTGCCATGCGCGAGATGGATGCCCTCTGCCATGTGGTGCGAGGGTTTGCCGGCCCCACGGGCGAGTCGCCGCGACCGCTGGCCGAAGCCAAGGATTTCGAGGTCGAGATGAACCTCTCGGACCTCATCCTCATTGAAAAGCGGCTGGAGCGCGTAAAGAAAGAGAAGGGCAAGGCGAGCGAGCAAGCCTTGCTGGAGAAGTTGAAGGTGCAGCTCGACAACGGTTTGCCGCTGCGACGGCTGCAAGGGTTGGACGCGGCTGACCTGGTGGCCATGTCGGGTTTCCGGTTCTTGACCCTGAAGCCGCTGCTGCTGGTGCTGAACGTGTCCGAGGCCGAAGTGGCCAAGCCGGCGCCGGCAGACTTGGAAGCCTACGCGCGCGAATCGGGTCTGGGCCTGGTGGTGCTGGCCGGCGCCGTGGAAATGGACATCGCGCAGATGTCGGCAGAAGAACAGAAAGAGTTCGTGGCGTCGCTGGGCCTGACCGAGCCCGCAGCCGGCCGTTTCATCCGCGCCGCCTACGCGCTCATCGATCTGATCTCGCTGCTTACCGCGGGCGAAGACGAGTGCCGGGCCTGGCCCATTCGCGCCGGAACCACCGCGCAGAAAGCCGCTGGCAAGATCCACTCGGACATCGAGCGCGGCTTCATCCGCGCCGAGGTCATGCGCTGGGACGACCTAGTCAAGCTAGGCAGCGAAGCCAAGTGCCGGGAGGCCGCGAAGCTGCGTCTGGAAGGCAAAGAGTACGTGGTCGCTGACGGGGATGTGATCAATTTCAGATTCAACGTCTGAAGCGTAGTAGACCTGACCCTGGCCCAGCCACGCCGCCATTCATCGTTCCCGTGCGCGCCGAGCGAACCTGATCGACATCCTCAAGGCGCGCCATGAACCGTGCGCCGAGCGCCGGAACGCACGCGCCGGGATCCGAGCGCAGCTTGTGACACTTGAGAAGCGCCGAATCGCCCCTCCGAGTCAAGTTTTTCTCGAAACGGGCGATGCCTTGGTCAGCAGCAAGTTCTCGTTGGAGTGTACGTTGAACACAAATCGCCTGAATTTATGGTTCGCCCTCTCGCTTTTGCTCACGGCAGGATGCGGGACGCAGGCCGGTGCGGGCGGCCAGGTCCCCGAAGTAGCTGAAGCGGGCAAGAACACCGTTCAATTCAGCCTGCTCGAAGGACAAATCGCTGACATCTCGATCAGCACACCGGGCCTCGCCCTTGCGGTCATTGTCATCAGGGACAGCAACGGCAATGCCGTTCGTACGGTCAAAACGACCAGCTCACCCTCGGGAGAGATTCCAGGCACAGGAGCGGCGGCCATCGACTTCTGGTGGGATGGATGTGACGACGATGGACGACCTCTGCCCACCGGGATCTACACCGCGGAAATTATCGCCACGGATGGATCTCCCTTGCAGGTAGCTTGTGCGTTCACGCCGGCCGCAGTGACCAAGAACATCACCATTCGTGGCAATCTGAATCCAAGCGCGCAGCCTGTGACCTTCAATCCCACCGATGCACTGGCGACGTCAAACTTCAACACCAGCGTGATTGTGCACAGCTCGCTCGGCAATGGCATCCAGCTGGACATCTACTTTTCCAAGAACAATGCTGCCAACACGCAAGCCGGAGATTTGGGCGACTGGACCTATTATGTTGTGACAGACGGAGGAAATCTGGATACTGAAGGCGACGGCACGACCCCTGCCACGGCAGACTGGCCAACGGTGGTCGCGGGCGGCGCACTTCGGTTTGGTGCCTGCGGCGTGCTTATTTCAAACGTGACGACCCTCAACGCTTTCAACCCCAAGGGTGCGGCGAATCCGCAGCCTCTCGCTTTCAATTTCGGCACAGGCACGGCCGTGGGCGGTACTGGGTTCGACGGCATCACCCAATTTGGAGGGCTCCCCGTCGTCAGCTTCGTGAGCCAGGACGGGAATGGTGCCCTCATTGCTTGCGTCGCAACAGATGCCGCAGCGGAAGCTGGATCGAGTGCCCCATCCACACCAAGCGCGTCGCCATCACCGATCGCAGCTACCACAGGCATCACGATGGGCGGCAATTTGGATTCGACGGCGGTGAATACAATCTTCGATCCCGACAACGTGCAAACGACGTCGGATTTCAGTACCGCCCTCACGGTATACGACAGGCTCGGCAAGGCCATCGACATTGAAATATGTTTCTGCAAGAACGAAGTTGGCGACTGGACCTATCACGTGATGACCGCCCCGCAAAACCTGGCCAGCGCGGGCGATGGTACAGACCTATTGTGTCGTCCAGCAGAAATCGCCACTGGCACGCTTCGCTTCGACTCTGAGGGCAGACTCATGTCAAACGTAACATCGGCAACCGCATCCTTTGTCCCCAAGGGTGCGACGACCCCACAACCGATCATCTTCAATTTCGGCACAGGCACAGCCGCTGGCGGCAGCGGACTGGACGGCATCACCCAATACGCTGCGGACTGCGCAATCAGCTTCATCAGCGTGCAGTCGATCTAGCACCCGTCTAGCATCCAGACATTTCCCGCGGCGGACAAATTCAGACCCGCGAGGTCGCCCCGCAGCAAAAAGGGCCTGTACCGGCAGACTTGCATCCTCTGAACTGGAAAGCTGAGCGCCCGGCGTGAAGAATCGGCTACCTGGAACCGGTGCTGGCAGCGGGTGGCGGACCGGCCTGGGTCGGAACAACGGTGTTGATCCTGCCGTTCGCGTCGAAGGTCAATTCGTCAATGCACACCGAGCGGCGGAAAGAGTTTCCATTCGACAGTTCGCTCGTGTGATAGAGGACATACCACTTACCCTTGAACTGAACGACCGAGCCGTGTTGCGTGACGGAGGCGGCGTGCTCCATCACTTTGCCGGCATAGGTGAACGGTCCCATCGGGTGATCGCCGATGGCATAGACCTGCGTGGCGGTGGATGCCCAGCCGTCGGAATACACGAAGTAGTATTTCCCCGCCCGTTTGAAAACGAAGGGGGCCTCGCCGTAGCCTTCGGGCAAAACCGGGTCCTTGCCTGGCGCCGCCAAAGGGACCGGCTTTCCTTGCGCGTTCAGAAAGGCAACGGTCTGAAGCTCGCCAGCCAGCTCGGTGAGCGAAGGTTTGAGTTTCACGACCTTCGGCTGACGGCAGCCGAAATATAGGTAGGTTTGGCCGTCATCGTCCTGAAGCACGGCGGGATCAATCGGCTCCGGCCCTGCCTTGGTCGTCAAGGTGCCGTCAATCAGCGGCTTTCCGATGGCGTCCTTGAACGGTCCCTCAGGTTTGTCGCCCACAGCCACGCCGATCTTCGTGCGGTCCACGGGCAGGAAAAGGTAATACTTGCCGTTCGCCTGCACGCAATCCGGTGCCCACGCCCACCGGCTCGCCCAGGCGAAGTCCTTCACGCGAAAGATCGAGCCATGATCTTTCCAGGTTTTCAGGTCGGCGGTCGAGAGCAGCCGCCAGTCCACCATGTCCCAGTAGGTGGCGTCCGCCTCGTCGTGCGACGTGTAAACGTAGAGCCGATCACCAAAGACCCGGCCCGTGGGGTCAGCGGTGAAAATGTTCTTGACCAGCGGGTTCGCGCCCCACGCGACCGTTGCGGCGAGCGAGCCGGCGAGAAGCAAACACAGGGAGTATTTCAGATATTTCATGACAGGCGGATGGAGCGTAACCAAGCGAAAGAAAGGAGGCAAGCGCACCACGGCGATGCACACAGCGTCGCCACACTCAGCGTTCGTCTTTTGGGCGAAAGATCGAGCGCAGGGTACCGGCTGTTCGGACGCCGAGATCGGACCAGCTCTCGATGGGCAGGATGCATTCCGCAAGCGCGGTCGTCACGAGATCGATGCGCCCACCTGTCAAGCTGGCGACCAAGCTCTCGAGGCCGGGGTTGTGCCCCACCACCATTACCCGCTCGGACGATCCTGCGTGCGCGCGAATCTCGCGCAGGATCGCCGCCGGCTCGGCCAGGTAGAGCGCATCCAGAAATTCGACGGGCTTCTTGAGCTTGGCGCCTTGGGCGAAGAACTTGATCGTCTGTCTCGCGCGCTTCGCCATCGAGCAAAGCACGCGGTCGGGCAGCAGATTCCGTTCGCGGGCGAGCTCGCCCATGCGGCGAGCATCCTTGCGGCCGCGCGAGGTGAGCGTGCGCTCCTCGTCCGAGACGGGCTCGTCGTGGCCAGACTTCGAGTGCCGGAGGATAAGGAGCGTTCGCATACATCCATGGTCCTCCGGGCCGCCTCCAGATGCAATCCCCGCAGTGGGGGACCCAGGGCGGCGGAGCCGTGAGCCTGCCTGCGGACAGCTGCGCGATGGGCTTTCTTGGTTTTAGCCGCGATGCGCTAGCGTCTCGCGAGCAGCGGCGCCATTGACGCCAGCGGTGACTTCCGCTCGCGTATGTGAGAACGTGGAGTTGCCAGCGGCGAAACAACGCAGACAACGTGTTTACGAAAGCGGATCAAGCTCATGAAGCCAAAGCCGAGCAGAAAGCTGAAGCCAGAGCGGAACCCAAGCCGGAGGTCGAAGCCGCGTCCGGGTCTGAAGCCAAGGCCGAACCCGAAGCTGAAGCGAAAGCTCACCAAAGAACTCAAAGCAAAGCTGACCAAGAAGCTGAAGCGAAAGCTCACCAAAAAACTCAAGGCAAAGCTGACCAAGAAGCTGAAACGGAAGCTCACCAAGAAGCTGGAGCGGAAGCTCACCAAGAAGCTCAAAGCAAGGCCCATCGCCCCGCCCAAGGTCAAAACCAATCCCACGCTTGAAGCCAAGGCCGCGCGCAGGCCGCAGGCCGAGATGGAATCCACGCTGGGAGATTCAATCGTCGCGTCCCAATCTGAAGCCCAGGTCGAGCCCGGCGCCGTGACCCAGGCTGCGCCCAAACCGGAGGCTGAAGCCGCGCCTAGACCCGAGGAAGCCAAGCCCGAAACACAGGGTCAATAGACACCGAACCGGCGAATTTACTCTTGGCCGACGTCGTCCAGCGGAAGCCGACGATTGCCCCAGCGGCCAGGGGCGCCGGCAAAGACACCGGGGCATGCGGCGCCGCAGGCGATGCAATGACCGTCGTCGGTGAGCTGCCAGTCCGTGATTTCATAGAAGTCGCGGCCGATCAGCCGGGTGCCGCAGCCCACACAGTTGGTGTTGCCGCCGGTCTCGTCGCGCACGTTGCCGGTGTACACGTAGCGCAAGCCATTGCCGATCGCGATGAGGCGTGCGCGGGTCAGGGTTTCGGGCGGGGTGGGCGGCTTGTCGCGCATGCGAAAGTCGGCGTGAAAAGCCGAGAAGTGTAGCGGCACCTCGGGCCCGAGGTTGGCGTGCATCCAGCGGGTCATCTGGTCCAGCTCGCCGTCGCTGTCGTTTTCGCCGGGAATCAGCAGCGTGGTGACTTCCAGCCAAACCTTGGTCTGTGCGCGCAGAAACACCAGCGTGTCGAGCACAGTGGCCAGATCCCCGGCGCACAGCTCGCGATAGAATCGGTCGGTGAACGCCTTGAGGTCCACATTAGCGGCGTCCATGCGGCGATAGAACTCGGCGCGCGGGGCCGGGCAGACGTACCCCGCCGTCACCGCCACGGTCTTGATACCGCGCTCGTGGCAGGCGTCGGCCACGTCGATGGCGTATTCGTGAAACACAACTGGATCGTTGTAGGTCATGGCCACGCTGGGGCAGCCGTGCCGCTGCGCCGCTTCGGCGATCTCTCTCGGCGAAGCGGCCGCGCTCATGCTTTCCACTTCGCGCGAGCGGGTGCTCTCCCAGTTCTGGCAAAACTTGCACGCCAGGTTGCAGCCGGCCGTGCCAAAGGACAGCACCGGCGTGCCGGGCAAGAAGTGATAGAGCGGCTTCTTCTCGATGGGATCCACGCAGAATCCCGTCGAGCGGCCGTAGCTCGTCAGGACGATTCTTCCGTCCTGACAGGCGCGCACGAAACACAGGCCGCGCTGGCCCTCGCGCAAACGGCAGAAGCGCGGACACAGTTCGCACACCACATGGTCCTGGCCATCGCTGGCGAAAGTACCGGGTGGCCACCGATGCAGGATGGCCGGCTTGTGCGACAAATTCAACCTTTGGTTTCCTCGCGGCGAATACGCTGTAAAGTATAGGTCATGGGGACGCGTCCTTCAGCAGTGGCCGGGATGTTCTATCCCGGGGAGGCGAAGCAGTTGACTGCGGCGGTCGAGGCCTACTTGGCTGACGCACACCACATTGCTCCTCAATCACAACCGCCGCCCAAGGCAGTCATCGCTCCGCATGCTGGCTACCAGTATTCCGGGCCCATTGCGGGCAGCGCCTACAGCAGCCTGCTTCCCAACGCCAAGGGCATTGAGCGCGTGATTCTGGTGGGCCCGTCGCATCGTGTGCCGTTTGCCGGCATGGCAGCCAGCCGCGCCGCCGCTTTTGCCACGCCGCTGGGCGCGGTGCCCGTGGATCGCGACACCATCGAGGGCTTGCTCAAAGAAGGGATGATTCAGGAAAACGATGCCGCTCACGCCCGCGAGCACAGCCTGGAAGTTCACCTGCCCTTTGTGCAGCGGGTTTTCCCTGGCGCGCGCGTGGTGCCGCTTCTGGTTGGGGATCAAGACCACAGCAGCGTGGCCGCAATCTTGGCGCGCCTGTGGGGCGGGCCTGAGACCGTGATCGTGGTCAGCTCCGACCTTTCCCACTACCACGACTATACGACAGCCTGTCGCCTGGACCGTGAAACCGCCGCGACCATCGAAGCGCGCCGAGCGGGTGGCCGTGGATTTCGACCGCGCCTGCGGCGCCACGCCAGTCAATGCGCTCTTGCAGATCGCCGCGGACAAAGGACTTTCCGCCGCGACCATCGACTTGCGCAATTCCGGCGACACGGCTGGCCCGCGCGACGAAGTCGTGGGCTATGGCGCTTTTGTCTTCGGGTAGCAGATCGACGATAGTGCTCGGGCATGTGGGCACCAATCGCATCCTTGTTTTGGGCTGCTACGATCACCGTGTTGCCCACGGGCACGACTTGTCCGAGCGCAGACGCCATCGCTGCCGAGCTAGACCGGCTGGGTGCTGCTGCGGCACTGGAGGCCTTGGGCTCGCCAGAGGTCACAATCAAGGACACGAGGATGCATGTGGTTCTTCGCGACCAGGATGGCGCCATGCTGGGCGCTCGTGAGGTTGCGGCGCCCGAGGCTTGCAACGAGCGCGCGACTGTAGCCGCAGTCTTCATTGCAGCCTGGGTGGGTGAGTGGACCACCGCGCCCCTGGGCGAGAAACAGAACTCCAACTTTGAAGTCCCCAACCCCAGCGCAGCACCTGTGTCGTCGGGCGTTTTACGACCGGGCCCAAGGGCTTTGGACTCGACCAGCCCGGTCAACCTTCCTTCGCGCGAGCAAGGTGCCTTGGCGAAAGCAAAAGACGCCAAGCCTGTGGAGGCGAAGGCAACTCCGCCCAGTACAAAAGCGGCAGCGCCCGAAACCACGGCGGTTGTTCCCGCCGCCGAGAAGCTGAAGCCAGAGGCGCGCAGCGAGGTAGCCTGGGATTCGGCACGTACGACGGAGACGCGGGCACATTCGGCGCAGGCATCTTGCTTGGGTATCGGCCGGCCGGCGCGCTGGCCCTGGCCGCTCTTTTCGAAGGCACGGGTGAGCGCGAGCGGACCCTGAGTCCGGGACTGGCGGCCTACCGAACTTTCCGCCTGGGTGTGGGGGCCGGCATGTTGCGAAGGTGGGGGCGGGTGTTCGGCGACGTCGGGATCTTTCCGGAGCTCACGCTGCTCACTCTCAGTGGCAAACAGCTTCAAAGCGGGCGCGCCGCAACCGCCTGGGGGGCGGCGGCCGATCTGCGGGCGCGTTTCGGTTTCACTTGGGGCCGCTTTGCCCCCTTCTTGTTGGCGGGCGCCAGCTACGCTTTGCGTGGTGAGCGCCTCACCCTCGACGATCGCTCGCAGAGCATCACCCTCTCGCGCTGGAACGTCAGCGCTGGCGCCGGGCTGGCGTTTCTTTTCGGCGAAAAGTGAAACGTTTGGCGTCTAGCCGTCACTAGATAGGACGACGTGATCAAGCCCTCCCCCGACGCGGGAAACATGTACCGGATGCATGTGCATCAGGTGGCACGTTGGGCTGCGCGCTTGGGTGGGCCGTCCCTTGATTTGGAAGACATTGTGCACGAGGTGTTCGCGATTGCCTGCAAGCGCCTGTCCGCCTTTCGTGGCGAATCGAGCGTATCCACCTGGCTGTTCGGCATCACCGACAAGGTCGTGCGTCACCGCCGCCGCAAAGAGCGCTGGTGGCGCTGGCTGTCCGGATCTGCCAGTCAGACCGCTGGCCAGCTGGCAGCGGCTGGCCCTGATCCCTTGCGCATGGTCGAACAAGACCAAATCGCCCGGGACGTCTACCGCGTGCTCGACCGCCTGCCCGACAGCGACCGGCGCATCCTGATTCTGTTCGAACTGGAAGAACTTGCGGCGTACGAGGTCGCGGCGTTGCTGGGAATCAGGGTAGCCAATGCGCGCGTCCGACGGCACAGAGCGCGGGCGCGCTTCTTGAAGATCTATCAAGAGGAATTTCCTGTTTGTGCAAAGGACGTCACTCGACTGAGGTGCGAAAATGTCAGCCGATAAGAAACCGCCTAGCGCGGAAACGGACGAGGCGCTTGTGCAAGAGGGATTGGCCTTCCTGCATCAGGCGCGCGAAACGCACGGACTTCATCCATGGCAGGTCGATCTCATCGAGCGACGCCTGTTCGAGAGAGGCGTGCGCTCGCGGCGCATGGTTCTTTGGCCAGCCTTGGCCGCGCTTGCTCTGGTGCTGGCTACCAGCGCGACTCTCGCCGTGGCCCAGGGCGGACTGCGCGCGCTGCCCTTGATAGGGGCGCTGTTTGCGCCGCCATCGGTTCCGGCCACCACGCCGACCAAACCTGAGCCGCGTCGCCGGCCTGCCATGACAAAGGCATCTGCGAAGAATCAGTTTGCGACGAATTCGTCGGGGCCGGCTCCGTCCCTGGCGCCGATTCCCGAGGCTGTCTCCCATCCCGTTCCTGTTGTCGAGCCCGTGTCGGCCGAGGCCTTGCAAGCGCCCGCGCCTGTCCATCGGGCAACAACGGTCCCGCGGCCGCTGGCTCTGCGCGCTCCGCTCGCCCCGCGCGAGGGCGCCGGTCTGGCGGAGACTTCCGCCCCAACTCCCATTGTCGCCAGGGAGGAGAACCCCATTGTGGCCGAAAGCCATTCTTTTGCGTCAGTGATTGAGCCTTGGCATCGCACGCACAGCGCCAGCGTCGCGCTCGCCCTGCTCGACGCCCACGAACGGCGCTATCCCCATGGGCACATGCACGTGGAAACGCGCGTGCTGCGCGCCGAAATCTATCTGGCGCAGGACCGCGAGAGCGAGGCTTTGGCCGTACTGGATTCGCTTGCTTTGGCGGGCCTGCCCCGCGGCCGCGAGTTGCAAGTCGTGCGCGGCGAACTGCGAATCAAAGCGGGCCGTTGCCCCGAGGGCAAGCGGGATCTTGGCGACGTGCTCGAAAAGGGCGTCGCCGATCCCCTGGCCGAGCGAGCCTTGCGCGCTATTCACCACTGTCCCTGAAACGTTTGTCCAGATGCCGTCACTAGAAAAGAATCGCAAACAGGTGAGGATTGCAATGAAACGAGCCAATCTCCTTTTCCCTATTCTTCCAATCGCCTGCTTCGTCCTGACATCGCTCGGCTGCATGAAGACCGATTCCTTGGGGCTGGCAGGCAATGCGGATGCGAGTGCGGCAAGTGGTGGGTTGACGCAGACAGGGGGTGCGACGGCGCAACCGGTGGGTGGCAACGAGTCGGTTCAGACAGGCGGTGCGACAGCACAGCCAGGTGGCGGCTACTCGTTGATTGGAACATGGGGCGTGGAAACAGGGGGGGCGGGAAAGGGGGGCGCGACGGCAAGCGGCGGCACAGGCGGCACTTCGTCGCTGCTCGACATGCTGCCGGCTGACGATGAGATCGGCACCTGGGTGCAAACTGGTGGTGTCGAACTGATCACCGACGAGACTGCACTCTATGCGCGCATTGACGGCGGCGCGCCCAAGTACATTGACCGCGGTTGGGGCAGCAGCGTCTACGTCGACTATAGCCAGGGTTCTCGCACCATCCAGGTGGCCATTCACGACATGGGCACCGATGCGAATGCCCAATCCATCTACAGTTACTCTCTGCCACCCACGCCCCTGGCGATTCCCGGCCTTGCCAACGCGGTGGTGGATATGGGGCTTTCCGGCGCCTATGCCGCCTACGCGTATTTGGACCGTTTCTACATTGAACTCAACATCTCTGAGAAGGACGCCGCCGCGCTCACTGCGATTGAGTCGTTCATGAGTGACATTCTCAGTCGCATTCGCAGGAGCCATCCTGACGGCGGCCCTGACGCTGGTGGCGCGGGAGCCGGCGGCGCAGGTGGTACTGGCGGCGTGGTGGATGGGAATGCACAGGAGGCCGTCTTCATTGTGCTTCCGGACGCCAGCACGTTCACGTTCACCTTCGCCGAATTGCCGGACTCCGGTTCTGACTACTCAGGATGACGGCACTTGTCCGTTGCTCTTCCCGAACTTGGTTGTTCACTATCCATCGGAAGTGGATTCGCCATGTCCGAAGGTGGAACCTGACATGGCGAGTTCCTGCCCGGACTCGCTGGCGGGTGTGACCTGTGTTTATCCATCCTCGCTGAGCCCCGGTGTCCAGGACATCCTGACTTGCTACAAGGGACTCGACGCAAGCTACTGGTCCGGATATCAGCGGACTTGCAAGCGAACCGGCAACGATTGCCTGATCGATGCTGACTATCCTAGTGGACTCCCCGGTGCACCCATGCAACTTACCTCGTCGTGTGCGAGTCGCCCGTTAGTGAGCTGTCCTGTGGTTTCGAGTGACACTGCACAAACGGCTCTGGACAACGTGATGAGAACCATCGCGTCGAGTTGCCTGAAGAGTACTGGGGCGACAACGGGAGGAGCGCTATCTGTATTCTTCGACAACGATTGTCCAACGAGTTTCGTCGTCGACTCGGCAGAGTTGACCGATTGTATCAAGGCGCAGCTTGAGTCGGAGCGTCTCGACTGCGCTTCGGGTCTAGTGTGTGGCGCGAGTGACTACGTCAGCTTGGGCTGCGGAGATTGCCGATGATCCGGCTACGGCGTTTCCGTCTTCGGCTGACCTTCTTCTTCCAGTAGCGCCTCGCACTGCTCCGGCATGGCGGGCGCGCCCTCGCCGGGCGGGCCGCGCTTGGCCGCGGTGGCGCGTGCATCCTCGGAGAACCACCAGTCAAGCGAGGCATCACAGCCTAGGCCGGCGGGCAAGGGCTGCGGCTCTTTGCAATCGGGGCTGTCAGTTGGACAGCGCAGGCGCACGTGAAAGTGGTCGTGGTGTCCCCACCAGGGCCGCACCCGCTGCAACCAAGGGCCAGCTCGGCCCTTGTCCTGGCAAAGGGCGCGCTTGATCACGGGATGGACAAAAACTCGATCCACGGTTGCGTCCGCCGCCGCTACCTCGATCAAGCGCGCCACGCGGCTGTTCCAGGCGGGCAACAGCTTGCCGTTGCGCAAATCCACCATTGCGGGCGGCGCGGACGCCTGGCCCGAAAAAGAGGGCTTGGCCGAAGGTCCATACCAGATGTCGGCGTCGATCCCAATTTGGTGGCTGCGATGACCGGTGGGCATGGGCCCACCGCGCGGCTGGCCCAGATCGCCCACGCAAAGCAGGCCCAAGTGTTCGCGGCGCGTGTGCGACGCCAGATCGCGCAAGTAGGCCAGCAACGCCGGAAGACCGAATTCGCGGTGCCGTTCCGGGTGCACGACCATCCAGCCCGGACCGCGCAAAGGCAAAGCCTTCGCACCCTGCACGCAACCGGCCCCCGGCTGACCGATAGCGCGCGCTGGACCCGGCTTGGGCGTCGCGACGCGGCCCCAGCGCGGATCGAAACTTCGAGCGGCAGGCGGTGAGGTCGTGACGGCCGAAGCGTCAGGCACGCGAGTGTCAGGCGTCGGCGAGGCAACCAACATGAATAGGAGAGGGATAGGCCACACGATCAGCCACAATCTCCGTCCGCCAGAAAGGCGGAGCCAAACGTTCTGGCCTCGCTAGTTGCCGCTCTCATCATCGGGTGTGTGCACTCGGCTTGGGTCTTCCCTCTCGCCGTCATCACGGGGCCCAAGCCATTTCCAGAGTGTCTTGGCGTCGATCCCGAGTTGCTCAGCCGCCTTGCCCCGGTGTCCGCCCACCTGGGCGAGCGCCCAGACCGCATACCGGCACTGAATCTCGCGGATCGGCAGAATCTTCCCTGAGAATTCCAAATCCGCCGGTCCCGCCGTGGCACTCGGAATCTCGGGCAGGTCCCCCACTCCAATCTCGGCGTTACGACCAAGAAGCACCAATCGCTCCACCGTGTGCGACAGTTCGCGCACGTTGCCAGGCCAGGGGTGACGCGACAGTCTCTCCAAAGCCTCCGGCGAGAACCGCTCGACCGGGCTTTGCGGATACTGCGTCTTGGCAGCCAGGAGAAAATGCGCAACGAACTCAGGGATGTCTTCTTTGCGCTGTCGGAGTGGCGGTACGACGATGGACACCACGTCTAGCCGGTAGAAGAGATCCTCTCGGAATCCGCCGGAACGGACCGCTTGTTGCAGATTCCGGTGGGTAGCGGCGAGGATTCGCACATTCACCGACCGTTCCTTGGTCGAGCCGACCGGACGAATCACGCCGCTTTCGAGAACGTGCAACAGCTTGGCTTGTAACCCAGGTGCCATGTCGCCAATCTCGTCCAGTAGCAGGGTTCCGCCGTCGGCCTCCGCGAAGAGGCCGGACCGATCGGCCGTCGCTCCCGTGAAAGCTCCCTTGACGTGCCCGAACATTTCGCTTTCCAGCAGGGTCTCGGGCAAGGACGCGCAATTGACCGAGACCAGTCGGGCATTGGCACGGCTGCTTCGCTCGTGAATGGTCCGGGCCACCAACCCTTTCCCTGTTCCGGTCTCACCCAGAATCAGCACCGGCGCTGGGGCGTCCGCCACCCGTTCAATCAGCTCGCGCACGGCGTGCATAGCCGGGCTACTGCCCACGATCCGCGATCGCACATGTTCTTGCTCGAGCGCGCGTCGCAGCCTGGCGGTCTCTCGCCGCATCTCCACTTCTTCCAACGCGCGACCGAGGAAGATCTCCAGCTCGCCAATCTTGAATGGTTTGGTCAGGTAGTGGTAGGCGCCTTGGCGGATGGACTCGACAGCGTTTTCGATGGCACTGAACGCGGTCATGATGATGACGGGACGGTCGGGGGCGAGTTTGCGCGAAACCGCCAAGACTTCCATGCCATCCACGCTTGGCATCCGCAGATCGGTGACCACGGCATCGAAACGCTGGGAAGACAAGGCCTCGATGGCTTCGCGGCCCGAAGCCGCGCATACGGCAACATACCCGCGTTCGCGCAGCCCGTCGGCCAGACTGCGAGCCATCTCAACCTGGTCATCGACGATCAGAACGCGCGCAGGGTTAGCCATGTTGATGACCAATAATTGGAAGGCGAATGACAGCCTTGGTACCTCGGGGCGACTCTGGCGCAATGGTAAGTGTGCCGCGATGGCTGTTCACGATCTCTCGCGCCACTGCGAGTCCAAGCCCAGAGCCTTTGCCATCCGGCTTCGTGGTGAAAAATGGTTGCAGCGCTCGGTCGACGTCGTTGGGGGAAATGCCCGAGCCTTGATCGGCTACGCTGAGAAGCAACATATTTGCATCGGTGGCGAGCGACACCTGGACCGATGCGCCGGGCGGTGATGCGTCGCAGGCATTCAGCAGCAGATTGATCAGGGCTTGCTCGAGCAGCCTGGGATCGCCGGTGATCGTGGGGAGGTCGGCGGGCAGATTTGTCCCGATGGACACGCGAGACTGTGCAAACCGGTGCGCGACCATGACGATGGAGGCTTCCACAAGGGTTCGTGGATCGATCTCTTGGGCAGCTGGTGTGCCGCCACGAGCGAGCCCTAACAAACCCCGGATGATCTGAGTGATGCGCTCGCATTGCTCGATAATAGCCTGAGCCGCCGCACTGCCTCGCTCTTCCCCGGCCAGCTTCGCGGCGAGTTGTTCGGCGCGCAAGGAGATGACGCCGAGGGGGGTAGCGATTTCGTGTGCTACGCCAATCGCCAGAGTCCCGAAGGTGGCCGCCTTGCTGGCTGCGTGGAGGCGCTCGTCGGCCTCCTGGCGCGTCTTCGCCAGGAGGACCGCGTTTTGAAGTGCGAGCCCGTTCCGCTGCTTGCGCAATGCCAAACCTCCGAAGGCAGACACCAGGCCGGCGGCTGTCACGACGCTAAGGAGCAGACGCCACCTGGCCCACCGTTCGCGATCCCGCTCTCGCCCTGCGGTCGCCACCGCCAGGACTCCCCACGTTCCCCCCTCGTCGTCATTTACCCGCGCCAGCCCTGCCCAGGCTGTTCGGGCGGGAAGGCCCAGCGAAGCGGCCGTCTCCCGGGTCAGAGTGGCAGAAGGATGTCCCGCCAGCAACTCGCCCCGGAGTAGATCGAGGGCTATGGTGCGGCCATCGCTGGTCACGAATTCGCGCGCACCAGGCGGCAGCAACACGATTACATTCGCGCGTGGTCGCTGTGCCCTGCGAAGCCCGTCGAGAATCTCGGCAGAAGACGCGCGGTTGCCGATCACGTGAAGGCGATCTCTCACGTCCATGGCGAGAGCGACGGCCAGGGTCTGCTGTTCCTGCGCAAAATCGGCCAAAGCCGCCTCGGACTCGCGACGAGCATCCCAGTACGCAAGCACACCCACGCCGGCAACAGCGGCCAGCATCGACCAGCCGAGCGGGCCAGTTCTCCACACATCACGCAGAGGGATCGGCGTCACAGTGGGCGCAATTCTGGCATTGATCATGGGCTTGGTCGAGACAGCCAGGCCGATGAACACCTGTTGGCCTTCAAGAATGCTCACGCCCTCTGGAGCAGCAAGAGGCACGCCAAGCAGAAAGCCCTTTTGCCCGGTGGAATCCCCAGCCCGAGAGTCGGGATATATTCCCGTGGTATCGGGAAAATTTCGCAGGCCCAGCCGGCTACAGAACCGGCGTAGGGCGGAATCCCTTGGCCCAGCGATTGCCTATTCCGGAACCGGGGGAGGAACTGGCCATGAAAATGCAAAACATGTTGGCATCGGCGGCATTTCTAATCTCAGCCTGCGCGACCAGCGCGCCGTACCGAGCTGCAGGGCCGCCTTTGTCCGTTCAAGGTCTCCAGGTCGGCATCGCAGACGTTCGCTGCTCGGTGGACGAAGGCGACCACTTGATCGAGCTACTCGACCAAGCCAAAGGAGTCTTCGATTTGAAGCTGCAGATCAAGAATGACACAGGACGGGTCGCCAGGTTCTCAGAAAGGCGCATCCGGCTGGTGGACTCCTCGGCTCCTGCGGCGAGTCCCCTGACCCCCGACGACGCCCAGGTTGTCTCCGTGTTTCCCGGTGAGACCAAAGAGCTCCCAGTCACGTTCACGACCGGCGACAACCTCGACTGCCGCCATGGCTTCAACCTGGAGCTGGCCGATGTCGTCCAACTCGGCCCGACGGAGCCTGCCGCCCTCAGTTCAATCAGCATTCCAGTGCCGCGCTAGCCTGGCTCTGCCGACAATCCTCGCGGGTGCGATTCCGGCACGACGATTGCTTGTTTCCCAGGAAGGAAGGTGGCCATGAAGAATCAAATCGTCGTGGTGCCTGTTGTGGTCCTTCTAGCCTCGGGCTGCGGGTACGGTGCGCCGTACACCAATCCAGACCCGTCCTGGACCATTCAAGGCTTACAAGTCGGCATCGCAGGCGCCAGTTGCTCCGCGCGACAAGACAGGGGGCCCATGGTCGAGGCAAACGACAAGAGCCAAGATTTCTTCGATTTGGAGCTAAAGCTCAAGAATAGCTCGGGACAGGTTGCGAGGCTCTCAGAAGGACGCCTGCGAGTTTTGGACTACTCGGCTCCCGCGCACCATGCGCTGACGCCCGAGCACGCCCAGGTGGTCTCCGTGGCCCCTGGCGAGACAAAAGACCTTCGCCTCAGATTCTCGACCAACGACGGTATCGACTGTCAAGATGCCTTTGAGCTGTTGCTGGGCGGTGCCATCCAAGCGAGCGCTCCGTACCCTTCGCTAAGAGCGATCGGGATTGGAACGCCGGGCTGACTCGTTGCCTGGCGCATATTTGGTTCGTTCTGGCAGGGAGGTAATTGATCATGAAAAATCGGACGACTTTGGGTTTTGGAGCTTTCGCCATTCTCGTTGCAGGCTGCGCATATGGTGCGCCCTACAAGATATCAGGCCCTTCTCTCTCTGAGCAGGGCGTACGGGTCAACTTGACAGGGGTTCGCTGCTACGTTGACCGCGAAGACGAGCCCTACCCCGACGTGATAGAGCAGGATCAGGCTGACCTGGACCTAAGGCTGCAGATCAGAAATGACTCGGACCAGGCCGCCGAGATCTCCGAGGGGCGCATTAGGCTGGCAGAAAGCGATACTTCGACAACGGCGGCACCGCCGGAGCAATCCGGGGTCATCTCGGTCCCTCCCGGCGCGACAACGCAGGTGCCGCTTAGGTTCGAGCCAAGCGGCGTCGACAGTTGCCGCCACGCCTTTGCTCTGGAGATGGCAGATAGTGTGGACCTGGCGGGCTCGCCAATCACGCTCAGCCCGATCCGCTTTGGGGCGGCGCCCTGAGTTGTAGGAAAAGTGGGCATATTCTGGAATCAAGACGCTGTACACGGACTCTAACCCAGCGGCATGAACAGAGAGAAGACGCAGCCTGGCATCAAGTCTCGCCCATGCGAGGCGATTCGGAGGAAGAGCCGAGTGTGCGAAGACGGCGTTGCCGCGGAGGCTGCTTGCCCCGGAGCTACACCGTGAACGATGGCGTGCCTCACATTCGCGTAGTGGTTGCCGTGATCGAGCAGGAGGGGCGATACCTTATCACCCAGCGCGGGTCCACCGCCGCGCTGGCGGGTTTGTGGGAATTCCCGAGTGGCAGAGTTGAGACGGGCGAGACTGACCAGGCCGCCCTTCGACGAGAGATGAGGGAACGCGTGGGAGTCGATGTGGACGTGGGTGGCTCCACCGCCCATCGCACCAACCGTTACGATGGCTATGTCGTTGACCTGGTTCTCTATCAGGGCGCCATCGCGCCCACCCAGAAACCGCGTCCGGTCGGGGTGGCCGATCTTCGTTGGGTGACGCCTCAAGAACTGGAGAACTACGCCTTCCCCCCGGCTGACCAGGCCACCGCCGATTTGCTCTTCGGGCCCAACCGCGACGCCCGCCTGGCCAATCCACTGCACGCAAAGACCTCGCGGGCGCGCGTGCAACGACCGGTGAGCCAGTAGCCCACCGGTCCGGATCCTCACGAAAGCAATCTTACTGTCCCTCGGAAATCCGCGCTCGCGGCGCTCAGCGATGGCCGCCGCCGCCCCGGAAGCCACCTCCGCCTCGGAAGCCACCCCCTCCACCACGGAAGCCCCCGCCATTCCGGAAGCCCCCTCCTCCACGCCACCCGCCGCCTCCATGGAACCCGCCTCCGCGCCATCCTCCGCCTCGATAGCCCCATCCTCCGTGATAGTGGGGACCCCAGTAGCCCCACCAGCCGGGACCCCCGAACCAAGGATAGAAGCCCATGCCCCACCACCAGTCAGGCCACCAGTCCACGGCAACGTCGACTGGCCGGTAGTCGATATACTCAGCCGTCTGGTTACTTGGCTCCATTTCAAACGACGTGTTGCCGGCTACCGGCTCGCTGCCGCGGCGGACCTGCCATGACAAGGTTGCCCGTTGGGGCCCGCCTTGGGGCAATGGGTAGAAGACGTCCAAGGTCCCGTGTTGTCCCTGGGTCAGGGTCAGTACCGAGCCGCCCACTGAGGCCTCCGCGTAAGTGGCGTGAAAAGGCGCAGCCCCGAGATTCACCACCTGATCGTTGGTGTCGATCGTCCAGGCCACGGCATCAGAGCGATTTTCAGCGGCAATGCGCAGGTGAAGGTAGAATTCTCGCGTACCCGACGGTGCCTTCATCGGCTCGGCACCGAAAGAAATGACATACGCCGTACCCTTGGGATCGACAGCCGGGATCGGATACGATGCGGCCGGTGTCTGGTTCGCGGCTGGTTGTGGTTCTGGCGCGTGCACAGAGGCCGCAGTTTCCGTGGCGCAACCCACGCTGGCAAGCGCAAGTGCGACTGCGCCGAATATATTGATAGTTCTTGCGTTCATCGCTACCTCACTCTCTTCGCCGGTAGCTTCTCGTGGTCTAGCGTGACGAGCTTGCGGCGGGTGTCGAGAGCAGCACCGGCGTTCCACCGGCACCCGGCCCAATCACGACTGTCTTCGTGTTTGTGGATCCCGCCAGCCGGTTGAGTTCCTGGATGCGTTCGTATTCCAGCATCGGCTGCGACAGGCTCGCCGCGACAATGTGGTTGTAGTCAGCGATGCCTTGGGCCTCTATCCGGCGCTGGTCCGCCACCGCTTTGGCCACCTCAATCTCGTATTTCATCTTTAGCACCTCTTGTTCGGCTGCCAACTTCTGGTCGATGGCCCGGCGGATGGTCTCCGGCAGCTCGACATTGCGAATGAGGACTGCCTCAAGCGTGATGTGCTTCCCCTCGATTTTGGCGCGTAGACCCTCCCGGATTTCGCGCTCGATCAGGTCCCGCTTGGTCGAATAGATCTCCTCGGGCGTGTAGCGTCCGAGGACGCGGCGAGCCTCCGAGCGCAGGACGGGCTCGATGATCGTCTTGTAGTATTGGGGGCCGATTTCCTGTTGCACAGCGACCACCTCGCCCGGGGTCAAATGATAGCGGACCGAAGTGTCGAGCTTGATGCCAAGGCCGTTCACCGCAATCACGTCCAGTAGTTCGTCACGGCTCATTGACCGCAGGTCGTAGACGTACATATCGTTCCACGGCGCGAGGGTGTGCAGACCCTCGCCATAGGTCTTGGATTGCGTCCCGCTTGATGCCCGCCAAAGAACGCCCGTTTGGCCGGGATTCACGGTGGCGCAGCCCGCAGCCACGCCCGCCCCGAGAAACAAGGGCAGCAGGCTTCCAATTCGACTCAATCGATATCGGTTCATGGCTCCACCTCCAATAGATAGGGTTGTTCTTCGCTCGGGCGCACCTCAACATGAGTTGAAGGCGCAGCAAGTAGCGTCGACCACGCACGGATTGCAGTGTCTGTCAGCATCGCCGGCGTGAGCGTGGGCGCGATAGCGGCTTCAGACTTGGCAATGCCTTCGGCGTCGGCGTGGCGCCTTTCGGCTTCCTGGCGGGCCAACTCAGGCAGCAACCGCGCCGCGAGTGCTTTTTGCTCTTCAACGGCGGTGTCCACTATCGCTTGATACGCAGCCGACGAACGCGCAATCCCGAGCGTACGGAGTGTGATGTTGTCGAAAACGATGTGATAGGGCCGCAACCGTTGCGCTGTGATGGCTGTGACCTCGCGTTCGGCTTTGGTGATCCCAGGAGTGTCTAGCTGGTCGGCGCGAAATCCCGCGATGATGCGCCGAAGGGTAGAGCGAACCACGGGCCTGACAACCACCTCATAGTAGTGGGGGCCAACCCCGCGGTCCAGGGCCACGAGCTCGGCCGGGACCGGGTGGTACGTCAGGACAGAGGCACGCGCCTCGATCATCCCGCCGTCAGCAGAAAGCGCCGCCAAGTCCTCGGTTTGTTCGTGCGCACGCAGATCATAGACGTCGGACAGCGCGAAAGGCCCGATGAAATGCACGCCCTCCCCCTGGGTCTCACGGGCAACGCCACTCGGCTTCAACAGAACCGCGGCGCTGCCCGAGGGAACCGTCGCACACGCAGAATAGCCAGCGAAGACGATCATTGTGAGAGCGGCTCGCATGATGGCCACCTTTGTCGACAATCCACCCCAACTAAGAGCATCCCTCATGCCAGAAGCGCCAGGTCGACGTGCGGCGCGGTCACCCGGCCCACTGCCTCGCTCATCAAGAATGCCGCGAGCCGCTCTGACAGACAGCATGTGAGGTGGCTCTTCCATGGTGAGAGCCATCGCCGATGAGGGTCGGGATTTATTCCCGACAGATCGGGAAAATTCCGCGAAAGGGTACGACCTGCGGAAGGGCGAACGAGTGGAAGCGACGTTTCGAAATCGGCATGCCAATTGCTGTCGCCTGAGGGCAGGAGGATCATGAACATGAAAAAGCAGAACAAGTTGAGTCTGGCAGCTGCCGTCTTCTCTCTGGCCTTGGGTTGTGGCTACAGTGCGCCCTACCAGACGTCGGGCCCTTCTTTGTCCAGCCAGGGCGTCCAGGTCGGCATCACCGGAGTTGGCTGTTACGTGAACCGCAGCGCGTTCATGACTCTCAAGGGGCTGGACGCAGACAGGCTCGGCCTCGATCTGAAGCTCCGGGTCAGGAACGACTCGCAGCAGGTCGCGACGCTCTCAGAAGGGCGCATGCGGTTGGCCGACCCAGCGGCGCCATCTGCGCAGGCTATCACCCCCAACAAAGCGGAGGTCGTTTCCATTCTTCCCGGCGAAACAAAGGACGTCCCGGTGAGCTTCACGACCGAGAAAGTCCTCAGTTGCCATCACGGCTTCGAGCTGGTGCTGGCCGACAGTGTCCAGATCGGCGCCTCAACGATCGCGATCAATCCGATAAGTGTGGTCGCGTCGCGCTGACTCGCGCGCCATCGGTAGCAATCCGACACGCAAGAGGTTTTTCATGTTTTCACGCATCATCTGCATGACTTCACTCGCGGGCGCCCTTTGCGGATGCGCGCACGCACCGCAATCCTACACCTTGGCGGCGAGTGGGCCATGCGGCGGCGCGATCAACGCTGTGGCAGCGACGCTCAAGAAGCAAGGAATCGAGCCAGGGGTCATCGACTACCGAGCCGGGACCATTACGTCGCGCTGGTTCGATACGGGCTATCGATTCCGCGAAATCGATGACAACCGCCCATTGAATTACTACACGGACATCTTCCTTCGCCATCACATTTCGGTGAAGGAATCTGCCGTGGGCTTGAACGTAGCTGTGAGGACCGATGTCCAGCGCTGCGCTCCTCTCGACGCCGTCATCACGGCCACTGAGGTGGAGGGAAGCTGCCAGCCGATGGACTTCCTGTTCCCAACCCAGCAGAGGGAAATCGAAAGACTCGGAAAACAGCTGCAGGAGGCGGTGTCGGCCCTCCACCAGCGGTCCTAGAACCGGTGCGGAGAGCAGGGCCCGACGTGGAAGGATGAAAGCCATTGTACTCATTGCATGGATTGCTGCTTCCTTCCTTGCGGAAAGTGGACATGCAGCCGGGGAAAAGGGCAGCATCCATGATGTTGGCGCCGGGCCAGTCCTGCCTGCTTCTGGCAAGCCCCGGGTTATGTCGCTACCCGATGCCATCGCCTATGCCCGGCAATACCATCCATCCCTGCAAAGCGCTCTCGCACGGGTGACAGCGGCGCAGGCGGATGCGCGAGTCCCGCGCGCGCAGTGGCTGCCGAATCTTGGAGCGGTGGCCGAGGTGCTCGAGGGCACAAGCAACAACTCGACGGCATCGTATGTGGCAACGTCAGGGGTTCCCCTGCCACGCATTGGCGCGACCTCGGTTAACAGCACGGGTTGGTCGCCGTCCCCATCCAGCCTGGCAGCCGTGGGTGCAAGCCAGGAGCTTTTCGACTTTGGTTGCATCGGCGCGCAGGCCGGCGCTGCGGATGCCGCCATTACGGTCGAGAAACTGAATGCAGTCTCCGAGCGACTGCGCCTCGAGTTGTTGGTGAAGGATGCCTACTTTGCCGTTCTCGGAGCGCGGGCCATCCTCCGGGCCGCCGAAGATGCTTTCAGCCGATTGAGAATTCACCGAGACATGGCGCAGGCCGGGGTGCAAAACGGATTGCGCGCGCCCATCGAATTGACACGCGCCGAGGCCGACTTGACCCGATTCGACGTTGCACGGGTGCGCGCGGCTGGATCCCTGGAGGAAGCGCAGGTTGTTTATGCTGCGGCAGTCGGTGTCCCGGACCCAGTGCTTGATGCCGACCAAGGATCTCCACAGGCCGATCCTCCGCCCCTACCAGAAGTCCTGCGTGACGTTTCCCAGCGGGATTCCGAGATCCGCGTGGCGCAGGCCAGGGTCGGTCTGCAGGCAGCCACGACCGAAGCGCTAGGCGTTCTCACCCGGCCTGATGTGTCTTTGACCGGGAGCCTGTCTGGACGTGCTGGCGGGGCAGAGGGGACGACCGGCCAGGCTTTGACCCTGGACGGGGGGCTCCCGCAGGTTCCCAACTGGGATATCGGCCTGGTTCTGCGCTGGCCGCTATACGACCCAGTGTTGGCGGCGCTGCGAGACGCCTCGGCGACGCGAGAGAAGGTGGCGCGCGCGGATCTGGCGGTGACGGTCCAGGCAGAGGTTGCGGCCATTCGGAACGCCTACGTCTCGCTGGATGTGGCGCGCGCAGCCCTGGTCAGTTTGAACAAGGCGGCGGAGGCCGCGCGTGCGAACTATGCCCAGGCCGACGCGCGCTTCAAGGCTGGCCTGGGTACCTCGGTGGAGTTGGCTGATGGCGAAGCGTTGCGCACGGACGCTGAGATTCAGGTGGCGGTCGGAGAATTTCAGGTAGCAAGGGCGCGGGCGATTGTCGCGCGACTGATTGCGGAGGAACTATGACCAGTCCGGAGGCAAAGAGCGAACCTGGCGCCACGACGCCGACGATAATCAAAGGGCCCCCAGGGTCGAGGCGTGTCCCCGTAATCATCGGGGCCATTGCGCTTGTGGTCCTCCTGCTGGGGGCGCTGATGGTCGCGCGAGCGGCTTCGAGGGTCAATCGGGTTGCCCTGTCCAGTCAGCCCAAGGAGGTCGCGGTCATCACCGCCAAGGCTGGGCACTATCGCCCGGTCCGCAGGTATGTCGGCACGCTGGAACCATGGGTCGAGGCCAAGCTGGGGCCGCAGCTCATTTCCGCCTATGTTGGCACCGTGCTTGTGCGGCCGGGAGACGCCGTCAAGCGGGGCCAGGTGGTGGCCACTCTCGACTGTCGCAACGCCTCGGCATCGAGCCGAGCTGTGTCTCTCCAGGCGAGATCCCTGCAGGCGCAGCAGCAGGCGCTGGCCCACGAGGCATCGCGCATCGCCGAGCTTCAACAGGGCGGGTTTGCATCGCCGAACGAAATCGAACAGAAACAGGCCGAGAGCACTGCCAAGCAGGCGGATCTCGAATCGACCGAGGCAAGACTCCAGCGCGCCACCCTGGAGGTCAATGACTGTGTCCTGCGTGCACCCTTTGCGGGCGAGATTGCGACCCGCAGCGTGGACCCGGGCGCGTTTGTCCATCCCGGCGAGTCCGTCGCCACCATTGTGGATCGCGCCACGATCCGGGTGACGGTGGAGGTTCCCGAGATCGACTTCGAATACGTCGTCCCAGGGACACTGGTTCGCATTCGAGCTCTGGCCAATGATCGTGAGCTGGCAGGAACCATCGCACGTCGCTCGCCTGCGGCTGATCCATCCACGCGCACAGTTCACTTTGAAATCGACGTACCCGATCCCAAGCGACAGCTCCCAGTGGGCACAACGGCCGAATTGACAATTGACGTTGGGAAGCCGACGCCCGCCACCACGGTGCCGCTGATTGCAGCTTCGGTGCGAGGCTCGAAGGCAGCTTTGTTCACTGTGCAGAACGGAATCGCACACAAAGTGCACTGCCTTGTGCAAGGAGAGCAGGGCGAAACTCTTTTCCTAGATACTTCCCTTCCCGCCGGAAGCGAGATCGTCACTGAGGGGCGAGCCCTTTTGAAGGACGGCGATGCTGTTCACGCGGTCCCTGAAGCCATGGTTGCCGCCACTCCCTCCTCCGCGTCGACACCGAAAGGGGTGCATTTGTGACTGCGCTATCCTTCCGAAATCCAATCGCCGTCCTCATGGCCGGCATTGCGCTGGTGGTGTTTGCCGTGGTGGTCGTGCCTCGGCTGAGCGTCGATACCTTTCCCGAACTGACGCCGCCGGTGTTGGTCATCGGCACGCTGGCCCCTGGGCTTGGTCCCAAAGATGTGGAAAAGACGATCACGTGGCGCATCGAGAAGTACGTGAGCGCCACGCCCGGTGTCGAACACGTGGAAAGCGTGTCGCGCAACAACCTCAGCGTCGTCTACGTATGGATGAAATGGGGCACAGATCTCAATTCGGCCCAGACCCTGGTTCAGCAACAGGTCGCCTTCGCGATGTCCGCTGTCCCCAAGTCCCTTGGCGTCTTGCCTCCTTTCGTTCTGCAGTACGACCCCTCGAATGCGCCGGTGATCCAGGTCGTGGTTTCTGGCGGCGGGCTGTCCGGGCCGCAGCTCTACGACTATGCCCTCAACTATATCGAGCCCCTGCTCGAAGGCATTCCCGGGGTTGCCAGCGCATCGATCAATGGTGGCCGTCAACGGCAGATCAACGTCATCGTTGATCCTACGCGCGCGCAAGCGCGTGGCCTTACCTCCTCCGACGTGGCGGGTGCGGTCGCGCAGTCCAATGCGTTGCTGCCCTCCGGCGAACTCATCTCGCACAAGTTCGACGCCAACGTCTACACCAATGCGGTTGCCGCAAGGGTTGGTGACATCGGCGATGCCGTGGTGAAGCTGCGCAAGAACCATCCCGTGCTGATTCGGGATGTGGCCCAGGTGGAAGATGGCGGTTCACCGGAAACGCAAGCCGTGGCGGTCAATGGTCAAGATGCCGTCTATCTCAACGTTCTGCGCATTCCGGGCGGCAACGTGCTCGACATCGTGGCCGCCGTGAAGAAGACCATCGCGGGACTGACCAATCTGCCCTCCGGGGTCGAGGTCCTGCCCATCTTCGACCAATCCATTTTCGTGCGCACGAGCTATTCGGGGCTGAAGACCGAGGTCGTCCAGGCATTGCTGCTCATTGCCCTGGTCGTTCTCTTCTTCCTGCAAAGCACGCGGGGCACTGTGATCGTGGCCTTTTCAATTCCGCTGGCCTTCGCCGTAACACTGATTGTTCTCTATGCCACCGGCAACACCCTCAATGCCTTCACCCTGGGTGGCTTGACACTGGCGATGGGACCCCTGGTCGACCAGGCAGTCGTCGTGATCGAGTCCATCCATCGTCACCAGCGCCAAGGACTGGATCCATCGGCGGCCGCGCTGGCGGGCGCCAACGCGGTGGCTCTGCCGGTTCTGGCATCCACCTTGTGCACCATTTCCGTGCTCCTGCCGGTCGTGCTCCTGACCGGTTTGGCCAAACGATTGTTCGTTCCCTTGGCGATCACCGTCGCGGTCAGCATGATCGCTGCGTACTTCGTCAGCATGATGGTGACCCCGCTGGCCAGCCGCTACATTTTGAAGCCTCACCAGCCAGGACGCCTGGCTCAGGCTGTCGCCGGACTCATTGACGGCGTGGTCGAGCGCTACGGCCGAGCGCTGCGCATGGTGCTCGACCATCGCATCGCGCTGGTCGTGGCCGCTGCGGTTCTTGTGGGCGCGAGCCTCCTGGTTGCCGAGCGTCTTCCCAGCACGTTCTTCCCGGAGATCGACGAATCCATGGAAAGGGTCTATGTGCGGTTGGCGGCCGGAACTTCACTGACTGATGCCAGCCGTAAGATCAAAGGGATGGCGTCCCTGCTCGCGGACAAGATGAAGAAGGACGGCGCTGAGTTGGTGCTGACCAACGTAGGCTCGCCGCAGAATGCACGCAGTGCCATGACGAGCCCGAATGCAGGTCCGCACATGGGCTTCATACGCGTGGCCTTGAGCGACCCCGGGCGACGTCACTTGCGCCAGAGTGAGATCTCGGACCGCATGCGGGCGCTGCTGGCCCAGTCCTACCCAGGCACAGAGTTTCTGCAGTGGCCGGGGGGCTTGGTTGCCAGCGTGTTTTCAAACGGATACCTGGCCCCCATCGTGGTCGAGTTGCAGGGCGACGATTCGTCGGTTCTGGATACGCAGGCGCATTTGGTCGCGGACGTTGCCAGCGGCGTACCCGGAATCCGCGACATCTACCCATCCTTGCAAATGGATTACCCGGAAATCCGGGTCGACACAGATCGCACCCGGGCCGGTATCGTGCAGGTCACGGCGCGTGCGGCGGCCCAGGCCACGCTGGAAGCAACCCTGGGCAATATCAACACCCCGAGCGTCTGGGTGGATGCAAGCAACGGCCAGTCGTATTACGTGGTGACCTCGTATGACCCCACCAGAGTCGACGATGCCAGCGCTTTGGCCCGTATTCCTGTGCGACTGACCGATGATGGCAAGGCCATCACACTGGGTGCCTACGGCAGCATACGCCGTTCACTGGGCCCAATCGTGATCGAGCGCGACCACCTGACACGGGTCGCGCATGTGCTGATGCAGACCGAGCGTCGCGATATCGGCAGCGCGGCCAAGGAATTGGAACAGCGCCTGCGAAGCGACCCGCGCACACGCAGCATCCCCTTCTCGTTCGTTGGCCAAGTCGACCTAATGCGCACGACCTTCTCTGGCCTTGGGGTCGCGGTGGGCCTGGCGGTCATGCTGGTCTTCATGATCATGGCATCGCAATTCAAGTCATTGCGCCTGCCCTTGGTCATGCTGTTCACCATCCCGGTGTCGTTTGTCGGGATCGTCTTGGCCCTGCTGGCAGGTGGCCAGGGCTTCTCGATTACTGCCCTCATGGGCATGTTGATGGTCGTGGGTATCGCCGTGTCGAACGGGATTCTATTGGTCGACGCGGCCAGCCGGCGCTACAGCCAGGGTGAGGACAAGGTTGAGGCGGTCATTGCAGCAGCCCGGTCTCGACTGGTCCCCATCGCGATGACCAGCCTCGCCACCATCGTGGGACTCGTCCCAACTGCACTTGGTCTGGAGGCGGGCACGGAATCGAATCAGCCGCTGGCGCTCGCAGTGGTCGGCGGGCTCTCATCCTCCACGCTGCTTTCGCTCTTCCTCGTTCCGGTTATGTTTCTCTTCTTCGCGCGCCGGCTACAAGAACCTTTGCAGGGAGGTAAGCCATGAAAAATCAAAAGAAGTTCGTAAATCGCGTGAGTATTTGGCGCCGGACGCTGGCTGGCGTGGCTGCGCTTGCGCTGGTTGGCTGTGCGCATAGCTATCGGCTCGTGCCCACGCCGGGCGCGCCAGCAACTCAGGGCCCTGGCCAAGCTATCGGGGGCGAGAACGCCGGCGTGCGGATGGTAGCGAGCGCGCAGCTTTGGAACGGAGATCCGCCGAATCTCGGGGAATACGTCTTGCCCCTCTGGGTAGAGATTGAGAACCACAGCGGCAAGGCGCTGTGGCTGCGCTACAGCAGTCTCCGTTTGGAGAGCCCCAGTGACGCCCGGGTCACGCTGCACGCGGTCCCGCCCTTCAGGATGAAGGGGAACGCCATCGTTCCCATCGCGGCTGTGCGGCCGGAATTTCACGCGAAGGGCTTCTACGTCGCGCCACTGCTGGGTCCTTCCTACATCGGCCTTAACGATCCATGGGAGGGCCCTCTGCTCGAGCCGGATCTTGGCTACCATGTCGATCATTACGTGGACTGGGAGGAGCGCCTCCCCACGGGCGACATGCTTCGCCGGGCTATACCCGAAGGCGTGGTGGCAGATGGCGGCAGGGTCTCGGGCTTCGTCTATTTCCAAAGGATGAAGCGAGGTTCTGCGGCCCTAACGCTTCAGAACGATTTGATTGATGCGACGACCAAGCAGCCCTTTGGCCGAGTGGAAATCTCGTTCGCGGTTGTGAAGGAGTAGCCGGTCCTGGCCGGAATGCGGCGAGAAGATCGCCGTGCGCGCGATGAATGAAAGGGTATTGTTTGAATTGGAGGCGCTGATGTCCCATTCGGTTGCAGTAGGGAGGGCAAGAGCTGCGGCCAAATGGCCGGTGGGACTGTCTATGCTGGCGTTTTGTGTGGGCTGGCCGACCAGCGGGCAAGCGCGGCCGGCCGAGGCGCCCCCATTCGGTCCTCTGGCAATTTCGCCGGACGACCAACTGGTCGGCAGGAGCCTGCTCGAGCCGGAAGAATCGTTCGACTTATACGACTACGACAAACGCTTGGTTTCACAGCGGCCACTTGGCCTCGGCCCATCATTGCCGCGAGTGGGCACAACACCAGAATTCGCCGGTCTGGGACCCTGGTACAATTCCTCGCCACTTACCCTCGCCTCGCTGCGCGGCAAGGTGGTGCTTGTGGCCTTCTGGACCCACAGCAGCAGCAATTGCATTCGCACGTTGCCTTACCTTGAGCAGTACTGGGCCCGCTACCAGAACAGGCCTTTTGTGGTCGTCGGCATTCACACGCCTGAGTATATGTTCGAGGAGAGTCCGCAGAATGTGGCCGCCGCGGTCGAACACTACGGGCTAACTTTCCCCGTCGCGCAAGACGATGAGTACGCCACCTGGAATGCTTTCGGCAACCGCTATTGGCCGGCCCTGTATCTCATCGATCCGAGCGGCACTGTGCGCTACATTCAACTTGGGGAGGGTGCCTACGAAGAGACTGATCTCGCTATCCGTAGCCTACTCGGTGAGCGGGGCCGGCTGCCGAGCGGGGTACTGATCGGCAGCGACGCGGCGACTGAGTCGCCTGCGCCTGGTCAGTCACCCGAAATCTATCTGGGTACGCGCAGTTGGCCGGCATTTGCCAATGGCCGGGACGAGCCGGATGGTGAGGTTCATCGCTACCTCGCGCCGGCCGCGCTGGCACTCCATCAGTACGCGCTGGTAGGCACCTGGCGATTGGTCGAGGACGAGCGACAAATGCTGGCGGGCTTTGAAGGCGAGCTTCTGATCCACGCGCGAGCCGGAGAAGTGAATTTGCTCCTGGGTCTAGAGCCCGGCACGCCGCCCGGCACGGCCGACGTGGTGGTAGACGGAAACCCGGTCGAGAGCATCGTTGTCGATCGACACGATCTTTTCAATCTGTGGAGCGGTCCTTACGCCGAGCACGAGGTGACGGTGCTGATTCACGGTCGCGGCGTGGCTGCCTACGCATTCACGTTCAGCCATTAGGCAGTTACCTTGTCGACTCACCTCTTGAGACCGCATGCGGGCGCTGCTGGCCCAATCCTACCCGGGCACCGAATTTCTGCAGTGGCCGGGGGCTTGGTCGCCAGTGTGTTCTCGAACGGATATCTGGCCCCCATTGTGCTCGAGTTGCAGGGCGACGATCTGTCGGTTCTTGATACGCAGTCGCATCTGGTCGCCGACGTTGCCAGTAGCGTACCCGGAATCCGCGACATCTACCCACCCTTGCAAATGGATTACCCGGAAATCCGGGTCGACACAGATCGCAGCCGGGCCGGCATACATTGTCTGTCGGCCCCGGCCTTTTTCCTGGGTAGGTCCCCGTCGCCCTGGCGTTCTGCTAGAAGACGTAGAATGCCGAGAACTGAACCCTCTTGTCGCTAGCCTGGACGCCGTCGAGATAGGTCTGGCGGAACCAAGCGTATTCGAGACCAAAGCGAATCGCCTCGTTGGCGGCGAAGAAGAGGTTGCCGTCCGCCCAATCCTCCTTGTTGAAGATCTTGGTCGTGGCCGTGGAAGAATTCTGGGAAAGCGTGTCGATGTTGTTCGAGCTTATGTGAGAGTAGTTTCCCGAAACCCACATTCGCATGGACGTCGGCAGGAAGTTCGGCAGGTAGTATTGCGCCCCAAGAATATACGATTGCCAGTAGATGACGTGCATAACACCAGTCGGATCGTAGACTGCAAGACCGTTGTCCACATCCTGGGCGGTAAATGGGTTTCCTGACGGCAGAGTCGGGGTGAAGGCACCCCCGCTGAACCCAGTATACAAATCGGCAATTCCGCGGCCGTAGACGAAGGATCCGGTCACGCTCAGGGCGTTGTCGTCTTTGCTGGACTTGGCCGGGATCACGGGCAGCAACGCGTCCACGGAAACGCCCCAACCATTCAGCTTGCGACTGATGGTGGGTTTATCAGAGAAGTCGGGCACTTTGAATCGGCGGGCAATTCCGGAAACTCCGATCGAAAGCGGATCGACGGCCATACCGGTGGCGCCCGCCGTATGCAATCCCTTCCAGTCATTGAGTATGAAGCGCACGCCGCCTAGACCGTCCGGAATCTCGGAATCGCGCTGTGCCGGCCGGGCGGCGGCGACGGCAACCTCAACCCCCACTGGTCCGAAGTCGAAGAGGTGGGAGAGACGGATTTGCGGCGTGCGCGCGTAGATTTGGCCCGGCACGCCCTGAATCTCGACCGTGTTGGGATGAAACATCGACTGCCAGCCGAACAGCGACCAGTATTGACCGGCCAGAACGTCGACAATTGGCGTGGCGAGCTTCAGCGCGGCATGACGGATGCGGAAGCTCGGGCTAGTAAAGTAGGAGCCTTCCGACACCGTGGGCACTCCCGTCGACGGGGCCACCACTGTCGGCGAGCTTTGTGGCTGGTTGCCGAAGAAGTCCATCTCGAAGATGCCCGAGGTCTTGAGAGACTGAGTTTCCGGTCCGGTGAGCTTGAAGCCAAGCCGCGAGTTACGAACCCCGAAAATCGTTCTGCCGTTGCCATTGGCGTAGGTGCCCGGGCGTGCAATCGAGGAGCCGCCGGCGAGATCGCTGAAGCTCTGGGTTGAATCGTACATCGAATCAAGCTCGATGAAACCGTAGAAGGTCGCAGCAAACTTGGTGCTCACCATGACCGCTGGACGCGGCCGGCGCGGGAACCGGCGCGCGCAGGCGTGCTCGCCATTGCGGCCGGCACGGGGAACCGGCTGGACAACGGCCGCAACGGCAGGCAGCGCAGTTCCCGGCGCCGCTGAGGCGGCAGGCGCTTCAGCGGCCGGCGGAGGTGCCTCGCTGGCCGCTGGGGCCTGGCTGTCGACGGGAGCTGTCTCTTGCGCAAGAACCGCCGACGCAGTCAGTAACGAAATTGCCAATAGGGTGCTCTGGATTTGCCTCTTCTTCATTGTTTTCAATCTCCTTGCGCGCAGGCTAGGGACCCGATGTGACGACCCTGTGACAGCCGAGAAACTTCTCGGCAAACGGCCGTTGACCATTGCGTTCCTGACCTGACGCTTCAGATCCTCCAGGAACGTGGTAGCCTTCCCGGCCAGCCCGAAGGCAGCGAAACCCACCGGCAAGGACAACGCCCCCCATGAAGCGCAGCGGAAGTGCAAGCGACCCGCTCTGGTACAAGGACGCCATCATCTATGAGCTGCCGGTCAAGGCGTTCTTCGACAGCAACCAGGACGGGATAGGCGACTTCGGCGGGCTTCTGCAGAAGCTCGACTACCTGCAAGACCTGGGCGTCACTTGCCTGTGGTTGTTGCCGTTCTTCCCTTCGCCCCTGCGCGACGACGGCTACGACATCTCCGACTATTGCAACGTGCATTCCGCCTACGGGACGCTGGAGGATTTCCGCGCCT
The DNA here is from genome assembly GCA_963758155.1 of uncultured delta proteobacterium. Lineage (GTDB taxonomy): Bacteria > Myxococcota_A > Polyangia > Fen-1088 > Fen-1088 > Fen-1137. The sequence goes on along the minus strand of CAVWUP010000018.1, from coordinate 121,751 downwards.
TTCTCGACGCCGCCCATGGCCGCGACATGCAGGTGATGATCGAATTGGTGGTCAACCACACTTCCGACCAGCATCCCTGGTTTCAGGCCGCGCGCCAGGCCCCGCCCGATTCGCCCGAGCGCAACCGCTATGTGTGGAGCGACGACGACCACAAGCTCGCCGGCGCGCGCATCATCTTTACCGACACCGAGAAATCCAACTGGACCTGGGATCCGGTGGCCAAGGCCTATTTCTGGCACCGCTTCTTCTCGCACCAGCCCGACCTCAACTTCGACAACCCGGAGGTTCTGCGCGAGGTGCTGGATGCCATGCGCTTCTGGCTGGACCAGGGCGTGGACGGGCTGCGCCTGGATGCCATTCCCTATCTGGTCGAGCGCGACGGCACCAACTGCGAGAACCTGCCCGAAACCCACGCCATCATTCGTCAGATCCGCGCCGCGCTCGACGAGCGCTACGCCAACCGCATGATCCTGGCCGAGGCCAACCAACTGCCGGTCGATGTGCGGCCGTATTTTGGCGAGGGCGACGAGTGCCACATGGCATTCCACTTTCCCCTCATGCCTCGCCTGTTCATGGCCCTGCGTCTGGAGGATCGCCAGCCCATCCTCGACATCATGGCCGACACGCCGGAAATTCCGGCGAGTTGCCAATGGGGACTGTTTCTGCGCAACCACGACGAGCTGACCCTGGAGATGGTCAGTGACCGCGAGCGCGACTACATGTACCTGGCCTACAGCGCCGATCCGCGCATGCGCGTGAACGTGGGCATTCGCCGCCGCCTGGCCCCGCTGCTCGACAACAACCGCCGGCGCATCGAGCTGCTCAAGAGCATCCTGTTGTCCTTCCCAGGCACGCCCATCTTCTATTACGGCGACGAGATCGGCATGGGCGACAACATCTATCTGGGCGACCGCAATGGCGTGCGCACGCCCATGCAATGGAGCGGCGATCGCAACGCCGGCTTCTCGCGCGCCCTGCCCGCGCGGCTGTACAGTCCGGTGCTGCTCGATCCGGTGTACGGCTACCAGTCGGTCAACGTGGAAGCGCAGCTTTCCGATTCCTCGTCGCTGCTGCACTGGACGCGCAACATGATCGGGCTGCGCAAGCTGTTCAAGGTGTTCGGCCGCGGCCGCATCGAATTCTTGCGGCCGTCCAATCGCAAGATCCTGGCCTACCTGCGCACCTCCGACAAAGAGCAGATCCTGTGCGTGGCCAACCTGTCGCGTTTTGCCCAGCCGGTGGAGCTGGATCTGGCGCGCTTCGCTGGCGTGGTTCCGGTCGAGATGCTGGGCTATGTGGAGTTTCCGCCCATCGGCAACGCGAGCCCTATCGTCTGACCCTGGGTCCCTACGGCTACCTGTGGTTCGAGTTGCAATCGCCGGCCGCGCCGCTGCGCGATCTGTGACGGCGAGGGCAGCGAGCCGGTGCTGGCAGCGGGCAGCCTGCGCGAAGCCCTGGCGGTGCCGGCGCGCGCTGCTTTCGAGCGCCTGCTCGCTCCCTTCCTGCGGCGCCAGCGCTGGTTCGGCCGCAAGTCGCGCGTGATCGCTTCGGTGTCGGTAAGCGACTTCGCCGATCTGTTCGATGTGGGCGCGGCCCTGCTCCTGCTCGACGTGCGCTACGCCGAAGGTGACCGCGAATCGTTTTTTGTTCCCCTGGTCCACGTGCTCCACGGATCGCATGCTGGGCATGCGCGACAAGTACCGCGATTCTTTGCTGGCCACCTGTCGAGGGCGGCCAGGGCGCCTTTTTCGACGCCGCGGTGGACGACGGTCTCTGCCAGTGGTTGCTCGGCGTGATCGAGCGGGGCGAGAGCGTGCGTTTCGAATCTGGCACGCTCATGGGAATGCCTGGCCGTCTGGTGGCCACCCTGCACGGCGAGGCCGGCACGCCGCTGCCTGCCAGCCGCGGCACCGCAGAGCAGAGCAACACCTCGATTCGCTATGGCGAGAAACTGATTCTCAAGCTCTTCCGCCGGCCCAGCCCTGGTCCCAATCCCGACTGCGAGATGGTTCACCACCTGTCCGAGACCTGTGCCTTCGCCCATGTTCCGCGCTTTGGCGGGGCTCTGGAATTCGTCGACCGCGAGGGCGCGCGCTTCACCCTGGGCATGTTGCAGGAGTTGGTGGCCAATCAAGGCGACGGTTGGACCTGGTCGCTGGAAGAGTTGCGCCTCTACTACGAAGCCCACGCCGTGGAGCCGGCGCCGGCTGCCCTTGTCGAGGCGAGCAAGCGTTCGCTGCTGCTGCTCTCCGAAGGGCCGCTGCCCGAAGCAGCCACGGCCAGCATGGGTCTGTACCTCGAGGCCGTGGCCACGCTGGGACGACGCACGGCCGAGATGCACCTGGCCCTGGCGGCTGAGAGCGAGGATCCCGCGTTCCGCCCGCAACCGCTCGACAAGGGCGACCTGAGTCTTGCTGGCTCATCAGTTTCGCGAGCGGGCCAGCGACGCGCTCGACGGTTTGAAGTCACGGCTGGCCACGCTTTCCGACGATCTGGTCGAGCTGGTGGGCCTGCTGCTGGTGCGGCGCCGCCAGGTGTTGGAAGGCTTTCGCCGCCTGGAAGAAACCGAAGTGGTGTTGCAGAAGACCCGCATTCACGGCGACTTCCATTTGGGTCAGGTGCTGCGAGCGCGGGGCGATTTCGTGGTGCTGGACTTCGAGGGCGAGCCGGCGCGCTCTCTTGAGGAGCGCCGTGCGATGCAGTCGCCGCTCAAGGATGTGGCCGGCATGGTGCGCTCATTCAGCTACGCGGCCCACGCCGCGCTGGCCAGCTACCTGGCGCGACGGCCACAGGACGTCGACACGCTGGAGCCGTGGGCGCGCCTGTGGTCGAAGTTCGCCTCGGCCGCGTTTCTGGCTAGCTACCGCACCGTCGCGGGAGGCGCGGCCTTTCTTCCCGCGGACAGCAACCTCTTCGCGCGGCTGCTGGACGCCTTTCTGGTGGACAAGGCCTTCTACGAGCTGGCCTACGAGCTGAACAACCGGCCGACCTGGGCGCGCATTCCGCTGCAGGGTCTGCTGGCGCTGGTGCGTGAGCCGGTGGGTGAAAGGTAGCCGTGCACGAGAGCAGCGCGAAACAGCGGATTTCCGCGACGGCGCCCACGGCACCGGCCACGGCCGAGATCGTGGTCGGAGTGCCCAGTTGCAACCACGCGGCCACGGTGGCCCAGGTTCTGCGCACGGCCCAGGCCGGGCTGGGCGAGTGCTTCAGCGGGCACAGCTGCCTGCTGGTCAGCGCTGACGTCCGCTCCAGCGACCCCACGCGCGCGCAGGTGCGCGAGCTGTGCGCGGAGATCCCCCGGCTGCGCGAGCTGGGGCCAGCCGACAACGCCACGGCGCACATCCAGCCCCGGCGTCGAGATCCGCGAGTTGCGCATGATCCTGGAGCTGGCACACCAGGTGCACGCCCGCGCCTGCCTGGTGCTCGACGCCAGCTTGACCAGCATGGCTGCCGATTGGGTCGCGCGGCTCGTGCGCCCCATCCTCAACGACCAGTTCGACCTGGTGGCCCCCTGTTTCGCTCGCCACAAACTCGACGGCGCGATCAGCAACGGCATCGTGTATCCGCTCACCCGCGCACTCTACGGCAAGCGTGTGCGCCAACCTTTGGCCAGCGTGTTCGCGCTGTCGGGCCGCTTGGTGGAACGGTTCCTTGCAAGAGGAGTCTGGGACATCGACGTCTCTGCTTTGTCCACGGACGCCCGCACGGTGAGTGAAACCATCTGCGCCGAGTTTGCCGTTTGCCAGGCTTTGCTCGGCCCCGCCGAACACGCGGGCAGCGCATCGTCGCAGGACTTGAGTTCCGTGCTGGCGACGGTGTTGGGCTCGGTGTTCGATGAGATGAATCACAACGTCTCGTTCTGGCAGAAGGTGCGCGGTTCCGAGCCCGTTCGCTGGTTCGGCACGCCGGTGGAGATCGCGGACCATCCGCCGCCCGTGGATGCGCACAAGATGTGGGAGTCGTTCAGCCTCGGTTGCCGAACCTTGCAGGATGTCTGGTCCGTGGTCTTGCCACCCGCCACGCTGCTGGCGCTCAAGTACCTGGCCAAAGACGAGGCGGCCGCAATGCCCGACGACCTGTGGGCGCGCATCGTGTACGACTTCGCGCTCGGCTACCGCTTGCACGTGATGAACCGCGGCCACCTCCTGCGCGCGCTGACCCCGCTGTACCTGGGCTGGCTGGCGTGCTTCGTGCGCGAGATGAGCACCGCACACGCCCACGACGTGGAACGGCGGGTGCACCAGCTTTGCATGGTCTATGAAGCCCAGAAGCCATATCTGATCTCCCGTTGGCGCTGGCCCGATCGCTTTAACCCTTGAGGCTAGCTTGTTCACCACAGAGTACACAGAGGCCACAGAGCCGGAACGGAAGGAAGAAGGGGTGGCGCCTGTCCCGTCCGAACCCGTTCCCTTCCGAACTCTGTGTTCTCCGTGCTCTCTGTGGTGGAAAAGCTAACTTCCGGTTCTGTGGAGAAAGGAGCGTTTTCTCATGTCGGACCAAATCAAGGACGCACTCTACGAGGCCACCCACCGCGTCTTGGTGGGCGTAGCAAACTTCCTGCCCGCCCTGCTGGCCCTGGTGCTGGCGGTCTTGCTGGCGTCGCTTCTGGGCTGGCTGCTGGGCGCCCTGGTGGGTGTCATCCTGCGCGCGCTCGACTGCGACAAGCGTTTGCAGAAGTGGGGCTTCGTGGTTCTGGCCGAATGGTCGCCAAAAAACAGCCCGACCCTGCTTCTGCGCAAGACCGTCACCTGGACTGTTGTGGTGTTGGGCTGGCTGGTCGGTCTGACGGCATTCGGCGCCGGGGTCACGCCTCAGTTGATCGTCAATGTAGTGGAGTCTCTGCCCAACCTGGGCACAGCCATCGTGCTGGTCTTGCTGGGTGTGTTGCTGGCGCGCTTTCTTTCACGCGCGGTGCTCATTAGCGCGGTCAACATGCAGATTCAGTCGGCACGCCTGCTCAGCCTGGCCGTCAAATGGCTGGTGCTGGTCTTTGCCGCGGCCATGGCGCTCGACCATCTGCACGTGGGCGGCGAGATCGTTCGCCTCGGCTTTGCCATTCTATTCGGCGGAATCGTGCTGGCCGTGGCTCTCGCCATCGGGCTGGGCTCCAAGGAAATCGTCAGTCGATCGTGGGAACGGCAGACCCACAGCAAAGACGAGCCACCCGAGGACGCGCTGAAACATCTGTGAATGGAGACTACACCGACGCGTACAGCCTGGTCCACGCCGCTTGCAACTCGGGCGCAACCGCGAAGAGGCGGGCCTCGATCCGGCTGGCATCGCCCTCGGGCTCGCAGCACGCGACCACGGCCCACACGTCGAGGGTTTGTTTGGCAGTCTCCACCGCGAGCCGGATCATGCTGTTCTCGCGAATCTTGATCTTGCCGACAAAAGCAATTCCGTCGCGCGACAGGTAGGTGCCCTGGCAGGCGACGTTGCCACTCGAACGCAGCAGTCCGACTTTCAAATCCACCGCCTTGTGGGGCGGCGCCAGCGCGCTGGGTGGCCGCGCCACTTGGCTGGGGATCGCCGCTACGGCTTCGACTTCGGGAATGGCGGTCGTCTCGTCGATGGCACTAACCGACGCCGCCACGGTGGACATGATGGTCACCATGTACTCGGCCTCGTCGATGCGCAGAGGCGCCGCCTTCATCAGGTCGGCGGTGTTGGGATGGGGCTCCTTCTCCAGGGCTTCCACCAGCTTGTCGGACGCCGCCACGATGTCCACCATCGCCCGATACGCGCCCGCCCGCTCCGGTGTGTGATGGTTGGCGATTACCGACGAGAGTAGGGGCGAAAGGTTCCAGCGCTGGGCGGTCAGGATGCCGATCTTGAGGTGCACCTGCTCGGCGGCGTCAGTCCAGGCCGCCTCGGTCAAAACGCGATTGTCGTGCATGCGCCCGAGGACGTCCTCGAACCCGCACACAGCCACCACCCGCCCAAAGTCGTGCAGCAGCCCGCACACATAGGCTTCCTCCGCGTCGGTCTGGCGCCAGTAGGCCAAGGCGCGGCAGCACAACGCCGACACCAGGGACTGCCGCCACACCCGGAAGCGGACCGCGGCCAGCGACCCATGCTCGACGGCAAAACCGCCCACGCTCAGGGCCAGGGCGATGCGCGCCACCTCGGTGGCGCCGATGCGCATGATGGCGGCCCCCAAGGTGGTGGTGGGCGTGACCCGGCGGTAGACCGCGGAATTGGCGTAGCGAAGCAGAGTCGCGGCCAAACTTTGATCCTCGCCGGCTATCCGCTCCAGCTCACCAATTCCGTAATCGCCGCGGGCAATCACCCGGCGCAAGCGCACCGCAACCGCCGGGTAGGGCGGAATGCGCAAGGCGTTCCGATTCATCAGATCGATGACGCGTGGAATCAGATCGAGCGCGTCGGCCACGGGACGAGAGTTTACCTGCGCTGCGGCCGGTCTCAAAGCGGCCTGTGCAGAAGAAATGCCGAGTTGCTCGCGACCGGTCACCGTCTGGACCTCTGGGCTTTGGGTCGACTTTCCACTGCCGCGGCAGCCATGACGGCGCCGCGCTCGAGGGTGGAAATCAACTTCTTGGCTTCCTGCTTCAGTTTCTCGAGGCGCGCGCTGTCGAACCCCAAGGCGTTGCGGGCATGGGCCAGGGCGCTGTCACTGGTGGCATCGCAGTCATGCCCGTCGAGCACGATGCCCAATCCCACATCGCGGGTCAGGTCTTCGGCCACTGCCACTACCGCGGCCAGCGGATGCACGAACCCATCGATCATCACATCGTGGTGGTGGCCCAGCACCAGCGTCACGTCGGCAGGCAGCTTCCACAGCCCAGCCACCACGGCCGAGGCCTCCTGGTGGCACTGCTGCAGAGCCATCGACAGCACGGCGGGATCGAACCCCGTTTCCTTGCGCTTCTCTTCGCCCAGCAGGATGAACGCCGCCGCAATCCCGACGTCGTGGAGCAGCCCGCACAGGAAGGCATACTCCGAGGCGAGGGAGGTTAAGCTGGACACCATGCGGGCCAGATACGCGCAGGCCGTGCTGTGGCGGCGCACCATCTCCATCGCGTCGGCATAGGTTTGCGAGCGAAAAACGCGCGTGCCCAGGGAGACCTCCCACGCGATCTCCGACAGATTGCGCAGACCCAGACGCACCACCGCGTCCTGCAGCGAGGTGATGGTCCCCACTGGCGCAAAGGCCGCTGACTGCGCGATCTTGAGCACGCGCCCGGCCAGCATGGGGTCCGTGCGCATCACCTCGACCACCTTGGTCGCGTCCACGTCCGACTGCTGGGTGAGCGCATGGACTTCCAGGGCCACCTTGGGCAGAAGCGGCGGGGTGTAGCCGGGCGAGCTGAAGTGTGCGCGCAAGCGCGCCGCGAACTGGTCGGCCGTCTCGCCCAAAACCCCATCATTGGCTATGGCGTGCTGGCCTTGGCCGTAGGTGGGATTGTTGGTGAAGTGCATGGTCCCTGTGTCCTGCGTCGCTAGCGAAAGAGCATAAGCGCCTCACCGCGCAAGACAGATGCCTCGGAAAAAGTGGCCATGATGTCCTGTTCGCGAATGCCGCCGTGAACCGCGTCCGACCCTGCGGCCAGCCGCTTGAGGGCAGCGCCGTCGGTCAGCTTGTCTCTGGAGATCAGCGTGTCGATCACGTCCGCGATACGCACGACAGCCACCAGGGCCGCCACCGAGCCTCCTTCTTGATAGGCGCGCGCGGGTTGGTGGTGCCAGGCCACGATCTTGGGCACAGGGTTGGGCAAGCCCCACTTGGCCAGGACATGCCCGCCCAGAACCGCGTGGTCGTAACCCAGGAATTCGCGTTCCTGAAGGTGGAGTTCGTCGGGCGTGCCAGCCGTGGCCGCCACCAACTCCGCGTAGCTCTGGTGGCGGGTTTGCAAGATGAGCAGTTTCCCGATGTCGTGTAGCAGGCCCACCAAGAAAGCCACCGCCGGATCAACCCCGTCGCTCATGCGGTAGGCGAGAGCGCGCACGATGGCGGCCGTGCCCACACAATGCTCGCGCACGGCCTTGCCCGCGCCCTTGAGATCAGCAAACGCCGTCATGGCCGCCATGCCGCTGGCCAGGTCGGTCACGGTCCGGGCGCCCATTCTGACAACGGCATCCTGGATCGAGGCGCAGGGCACGCGCGCACGAAACGCAACCGAATTGGCCACGCGCAGGATGCGCGCAGCCAGGGCCGGATCTTCCTCGATCAGATCGCGCACCTGCTCGGTTCTGAAATCGGGGTGGGCGACGCAAGCCATCACCTTCTGCACCACCACCGGGAAAGGCCTCAATCCCTCAAGCTCGGCCAAGTGCGCGGCTAGACTTTGCGCCGCCTTGGCGTCCGCGACGGCTGGATCATCCTCGCCAAACCACAGTTCCTCAAGCACTGATGTCGACAACTTCCCCATGGCAGCGATTTGTCCTTAGTTGGCCGCCACCGAACGGACAGCGGCTTCCAGTTGGGCCAAGTCAAATGGCTTGTCCAGGTGACGGTTGGGCACACTTTCGAGGAAGCTCCGGGCCCGTTCGGTGAAAGCTCCGCCAGTCATGAACAACATTCTCTTCGACAGATCCGGCTTGGACTGGACCAGCTCTTCGTAGATATCCATGCCTGTCACTTCAGGCATCATTAGATCGCACACGATCACGTCATAGCCACCGTCGTGACGCAGAAGCTCCAGGGCCTGGCGACCATCGTTGACGAAGCTGGCATTCCAGTAGCGGCTGATGCAGCGACGCAGCGACGTGCCCAAGGCGGTCTCGTCGTCGATCAGCAGCACCCTCAGGCGACGTTCCTCGCGCACTCCCACGTCGTGGGGAGAAAGCGGCTTCGCCTCTGCGGCCTCTGGCGCACCCTGGGCCGGCGGCAGGATGAGGCGCACTGTGGTTCCCGATCCCACCTGGCTTTCGATGTAGATCTCCCCCTTAAGCGCCGTGACGATGCGGTGGACGATGGCCAGACCGAGACCTGTGCCTTTGCCAACCGCCTTGGTGGTGAAGAAGGGATCGAAGACCCGCGGCAAGACGTCGAGCGGGATGCCCACTCCGCTGTCCTGGATCTGAATCACGGCGCGACCCGCGCGATCCGTGGTCGTGGAGATTCGGATCTCGTTGTTGGGCACATTGCCTTCTGGGATGGCCTGCGCCGCATTGATGAGCAGGTTGAGGAACACCTGAGCGATGCGCGACTCGTTGGCGTCGACCATGGGCGTCTCGCCGTACTGGCGCACAACCTCGGCGCGATACTTGATCTCGTTGCGCGCCATGCGCAGGGCCGATTCCATGATGGCGCAGATGTCGACCGGCCAAACGCGCTCGCCTCCGCCGCCGGTGGAGAACGAGCGCAGGTCGCGCACGATGTCCTTCACGCGCTGGGCGCCGTCGCGCGCCTCGTGCAGCGGCCGGTCCAGGGCTTCCAGTTGCGGCACCAATTCGGCCGCCTTGTTCGGGCCCGCACTGGCAAGCTGGCCGGAGATTCTCTGCACTTCACTGGTCACGTACTCCAGGTTCATGCTCACGTAGAGCAGCGGGTTGTTGATCTCGTGGGCCACACCGGCGGCCAGGGTGCCCAGCGAAGCCAGTCGATCGGCCAGCATGAGATGGCCTTGCAGCTGCTTACGCTCGGTCATGTCACGGCAGAGCAACACCACCGCGCGTTCACTCTGAAACTCGGTGAGCAGGTAGGACACGTCCAAGGTGGCGCGGCTTCCGTCGCGGCACAGGAAGTCGACCTCGGCCGACGGCGCCGGCCGGCCCGTGGATAGCATCTGGCGCAGGTTTTCCGCCAGAGCCTCTCGATCCTTGCCTTCAACCAGGTCGAAGAAATTGCGCGCGGTCAGTTCTTCGGCGCTTTCGCAATGAAGCGCGGTCACCGCTGCGCGGTTGGCGTACACGACCCGACTACCCGCGCACACCAGGACCGGTTCGGGCGCGACCTCGACCAGATTGACCAGTCGTTCGTCGGATTTGGCTGTGACGGCCGCGAGCCGCTGCGTGGTAGACGCGACCCTGCCTTCGCCCCGCCCCTTCCCGCGTGTGAACGCGTAGCCGCCGGCGAATCCCAGCCCCGAGAGCGCCAGGACCCCCATGGCGGCGGCTGGCCCTCGCACCACACCCAGCAGAACGATCGTCGCCACAAAACCGCCAACCCCGATGAGCGGAGAGAGATAGCGCGGGTGGAGCATCTTCATGGCCTGCATGTCCAATTGCCTGGGACCGCGGAACGGATCTGGTTTCAACCAAATTGTCGGCTCGCCGCCGTCAATTCCTAAGTGCCGGCGTCAAGATCCCGACGCCACGCAAGCTACTGGCGAAATGAGCCGATACCTCTAGCACTATGCCCAGCGCCCACCTGACCGTTGATATGTGCGGCGGGACGGACGTCCGTCCTGCAGCGGCGAGCGCTGCCCCCATGGTGGGCCAGACACTGGGTTCCTTCCGCGTGACCGGGCTGCTGGGCGAGGGCGGCATGGGGCAGGTGTACGGGGCCGAGCACGTGCTGATTGGGCGCAAGGCCGCCATCAAGGTGCTGGCCTCTGAAGTCGCCTTGGACAAAGACGTCGTGTCGCGTTTCTTCAACGAGGCCCGCGCGGTCAACGACATCCGCCATCCCAACATCGTCGAGGTAACTGACTTCGGCCATGTCGGCACGCAGCCCTATATCGTGATGGAGTTGCTGGAGGGCGAAACCCTGGAAGATCGTCTGGCCCGCGTCGGCGTGCTCGACCCGGTACACGCGATCCAGATCCTATCCCAGGTCGCATCGGCCGTGGGCGCGGCCCACGAGCACGGCATGGTCCACCGCGATCTGAAACCGGCCAACATCTTCTTGTGCCAGCACCCGGATTATCCCGACTTCGTCAAGGTGCTGGACTTTGGCATCGCCAAGCTGACCGCCACCCGTGACCAAGTGGCGGGGCACCGGACCGCGTGTGGGGCCATCATTGGAACCCCGGCCTATATGTCTCCCGAGCAGTGCTTGGGCGACGCCAACCTGGACCATCGCAGCGACATCTACGCCTTGGGCGTGTTGACCTGTCAGATAATGACAGGCCGCCGTCCCTTCGATGCCGACACCGCAGGGCGCCTCATCATTTTGCACGTACAAGCCGCGCCGCCGGATCCTTGCACGATCAATCCCGCGCTGCCGGCGCCCATTGGCGCTGTCATTCTGCGCGCGCTGGAAAAGCAGCGTGAGCAGCGCTTTGCAAGCATGCGCGAATTTCGCGAGGCTCTCTTGGCGGCGGTGGCTGGAACCAAGCCGCTTTTGCCCGCGAACGGCAATGCCCGCGCACCATCGACCATCGTGCCCTCGACGACGGCCAATTCGATGGGGGCAACCTTGCTGTGCGACCTGCCCACAGTGATGGGCGTGACCCCGCCACCGCTCACGCGGGCGCCGGCCACAATCTCCCCGCCGGTCACACCGCGGCCTGCGTCTGCCACGCCCACTCCCACCGCCGAGCGGATCAACAAGCAGGCCCTGGCTGCGCGCCTGGTGGAAATCGTGCGCTCACGCATTCACGGCGGTGCTCTGCCGCTGCCCAAGCTCTCCGCTCGCATGTTGCGTTGCCTGAACTTGGCCGCCGTGCCGGAGTTTTCCTTTGCTGGCATGGCTGCTGTGCTGGCCGAAGAACCACACCTGGCCACGCGCGTGGTCCAGGTGGCCAACAGCACCGGCCCCACACGCTTGCCGGCGCGCAACGCCGAGCAAGCCATCAGCCGATTGGGCGCCACCGGCATGCGCTCCGCTCTCATTGAGATCGCCGCGCGCCCGATCTTGGAATCGCGCGAGCCACGCATCGCGGACGTTTTCAAACAGCCTTGGCACCACGCCATGGCCGTGGCGCTACTGACGCAGAGATTGATGCAGGCCCATGGGTGCAACGACGCTGTGGCCGCGGAAGCCTTTCTCGCGGGGTTGCTCCACGACATTGGCAAGCCGGTGGTGGGCGCGCTCTTGCTCGATGTTGAAAGGCAGATGGCCAGCACTAAAGGTCGCCGCCTCATGTCCGATGATGTGATGGTCACGTGCATCGAAGTCACCTCGGCGTCGGCTGGCGCGCGGGTGGCGTGTACCTGGCAACTGTCAGACGCTGCGGCGCAAGCCATCGAGCGCGCCGGGGGCGAAGCTACGCCCGGCTGGCCGCTGAGCAACGCCATCAAGTTGGCCGATGCGCTGGCTTCTTTCGACGGGTTTCACCTGCGGCGCGACGACATGACCCGGGCGCCCGACGTGGTCGCGGAGATCCGGCGCGCCGCCACCATCGACGAGCAGACCCTCGCGCAGGTGGTCGCCGGCCTGCGCGACAGCGTCCTGCGCCGCTGCTAACCGTGGATCGAAGCTAGCTTCTTCACCACAGAGAGCACAGAGGCCACAAAGCCGGACCGGAAAGGGAAGGGTTGGGTTCTGTCCGATCCGAACCCATTCTTCCTTTCCGATCTCTGCGTTCTCTGTGCTCTCTGTGGTGGGAAAAGCTAGCTACTCCTTGTCGTACAAAGTAAGTGTCGGTTTGCCGACACCCCCGAAAACCCAAGGTGCCGTCGGAATCTCGACGCCTGATCGCGGCAAACGTTTTAGTCGCTACACCTTTGGCTTGGATCGGCCGTTGCATTGTTCGCTCCCGTGCACGCCAGGTCCAATACATCATGCCGGCATACCTAGCGGAATTCGAAGCAGAGTTTCGTCGACTGGGTTCCCAGTCGTTCGTGCGTGCCTATCACTGGCCGGTCCTCATCGTGTCGGGCGTGGGCGGTGTGCTTGATGGGAAGTCGAGTCACAGCGGCACGATGATCGCCATGAACAGCGAGTTGTTGCAGGCCACTGCACTGGCCGGCCGCGTTTTCCCGGTCATCAAGGGTCGCAACTCGCTGCCCGGCCCGGTCAGCATCGGCCGCACCTCGGACAACGATCTGGCCATCCCCGAGTACACCATCTCGACCAAGCATTGCCTCTTGGCGTTGGTCGACGGCGAGTGCCGGCTGACCGACCTGGGCGCCACCAACGGCACCTTTGTGAACGACGTGGCACTGACCCCGCGCAAGCCCTGCCGCCTGCAAGGGGGCGAGACCTTGCGCCTGGGTCGCTTCACTCTGCTCTTTCACCTGCCCCGCGGTTTCAGCGAGTTTCTGCAACAGCGGACGCAGTCCCAGGATCAAGACCAGGATCAAGACGACTTCGGCAACGCCAACAAAAAGGTCATCTGATGTTGAACACAGCCCTTCCCCGCGAGTGTGCAGCCATCTCGGATTCCTTGCCGGGCGAGCCGGGTCTGGTCTACGGTCCCGGCTCTCCCGTCGCTGCCATTCGCGCCACTTGCACGCGCATCGCCGCCAGCAACGCCACGGTGTTGCTCACCGGCGATACCGGAACGGGCAAGGAAGTCTTCGCGCGCCTGGTTCACGCGCACAGCAGCCGGGCTGACCGCCCGTTTGTGCCGGTCAACTGCGGCGCCATCCCCGAGACTCTCATCGAGAGCGAGCTGTTCGGTTACGTGCGCGGCGCCTTCACCGGCGCGACGTCTTCGCGCCGCGGCCGCGTCGCCATGGCCGAAGGGGGCACGCTCTTCCTCGACGAGATTGGCGAGCTGCCGTTGGCCATGCAGGTCAAGCTGCTGCGCCTGCTGCAAGAGAGAACCTACGAACCCGTGGGCAGCTCGACCTCGGTTACGGCGAATTTCCGTCTGGTCGCGGCCACCAACCACGATCTGGCCGAGCTGGTGCGCATGGGACGTTTTCGCCAGGATCTTTACTACCGCCTGCATGTCTGCCCGGTTCACCTGCCGCCCCTGCGCGAACGGCGCGGCGACATCGCGCCCCTGTTCCACCATTTCTGGAAACGGCACGAGGAACAACGGCCGGTCACCTCTGCGGTGATGCGCCGACTGGAAAGCTACGACTGGCCGGGCAACGTGCGCGAGCTGGAGAATCTGGTCGAGCGCCTGTCGGTGTGCGCGCAGGGGCACGTCATCGAGCTGGCCGACTTGCCCGCGGCTTTTCTCGAAGTGCACGACAGCGGAGCGCCCGAAGAAGCCGACGAGGGCTCGCTGCTGACGGGTGAAATCTCTCAGGAGATCTGGACGGAGCTCGACGGGATTCCCACTGCCATCTCGGCATCCGAACGCAGTGGGCTGCTGGATGCGACGGTTCGACGCGGGCCCATGGCCATCGCGCCCGACGCTGCGGACGATACCAGCGCGCAAGGCGGAACGGCTTCGGCCTTCCCCATGCCGACCAATCTCTCCCTGCCCGTGGATCTGCCCAACCTTCTGCGCATGCTGGAAGAGTCCTACATTCGCTTGGCGCTTGAGCAATCGGGCGGCAACAAGAAAGAGGCCGCGCGTCTGCTCGGCCTGGGCCGCACGACTTTGGTGGAAAAGCTGCGTCGTCGCGCTGCTGACGTGTCAGCTCCGTGACCGCAATTTTCCTGTCGCGCCAGATCGGTGACAGCGAAGGGGAGATGCGCGCCGCGTTTCTGTGCCCACCCCTCTCCATCCATAGGTGCCAACCACGATTCTGGCTAGACTTGACGGCGAACGGTGCGATCCGGAGTTGCACCACAGAGCCCACAGAGGCCGGAAGGAAAGGGTTTCGGATCCGGGTCCGAACCCTTCTTTCCCATTCGTCTCTGCGATCTCTGTGCTCTCTGTCGTGAAATCCGGAGCAGACGCGCGGGAAACTGTGCTCATCTAGTTGCGCCCGCCACGCTTCGCTGATCCCCGGCACAGACCCTGCATTGCCTGTCCCCGCCATGCTTGTCCCTGCCCTTCTTCTTGTGCTGGCCGCGGAGGTCACCGAGACAGCTCCCCGGCTGCCCACCGTGGAAACGGTCGAGCGCATTCCGCTGCAGCGCGCGTCCAAGAGCGTGAGCTTGACGGTCTATCCCTTCAACAAGCGCATCGAGCTCCGCAGCCGCGACAGCACGGCTCTGGCCGCCAAGATCGCTGCGGCGGCCTCGCGTCTGTGTCCGCGCACCTTTCTGGATCACGGCACGGTCATCCTCCTGTGCGCGACGCGCCGGCTCGACGGCGCATTGATCGACGAGGAGGGCAAACTCTTCCTGGAAATCTATGAGCTGCGGGGAGTGCCTTGGCGGGGCGAGGAGAATCGCATCCGGGTCTTCTACAGCCCCGCCGCTCTTCGCTTCGGCGACGGCTGTCCCGGTGACACGCCGGTTGCCCGGGGTGAATGCGCCTATCAGGCGGGACAGTACACCCTCGCTGCGGTGGAGTTTCGCCGCGCGCTCGACGGCGATGGGCGCCGCGTGGCTGCCATTCGCCTGGGCGACATGGCCCTCAGCAACCAAGACCCGAGCGCCGCTGCTGGCTGGTATCAGATCGCCGGCCGCATGGGAATTTTCGGCCGAATGGCGACTGCCCGCCTGTGCGAGCTGTCGGGCAACTGTCTGGCTTCTTCGCGCCAGAGCGTCTTCGAGGGCTCTCTTCTCCCCGAACCCCTGCGCACCGAGATGCATCTGCGCGCAGCACGCGCGGCTGCGTACATGGACGATTTTCCACAGGCCATGATCTCTCTACGCAAGGCCATCGAATCCGCCCACGGTGGCTGCGACGGCGCCACCCAGCTCTTCTGTCGCCATTTGCTGCTCAAGGTGCTGGAAGAACTGGAGAAGGACGGCTTGCAGGAGGCCCTGGAAACCTACCTGGTTCTGCCTGGCCGCACCCAGGGCACGCTCGCCCTCGACCTGATACACGTGGCGGCTGAGAAGGTGGCTGCGCTGGGAGCCCCCGTGTTCGCCGCCAACCTGATGGCCGCGAGCGCCCAGGTGGTGGATGCCTCCAACAATGGCGTGCTCGGCGAGTTCTTGCTTCGCACCATGGAACTCTACCTGGCTGGCGGCGAGCGCACCCGCGCCCGTGTGGTGAGCGAGTTTGCCGAGACGCGCCTGGGCCGAGCCAAGATGACGGGCGCCCGCTGGAAGGTGGTGCTCAACCAGTTGCAGGAAAGCGACGAGCCTCCGTCCACGGCCGCACGCACGCAGCTGATCGATGGCGAGATCACGCGTGACCTCACCCTGGCCTACACCGCGCTCGCGCGCGCCACCGCGTCGCGTGTGTCGGCCGAGGCAGCCCGCAACGCAGCCGCAGAGGCGCCATGAACAGCCTGGCACGCGGCTGGCAAGAGAAGAGGACAACGTGAAGATCTTCGACGCCACTCTCAACCAGTTGGAACGCAGCCTCGACGTGCGGCTGCTACGCCACAACGTGCTGGCCGCCAACGTGGCCAATGCCGACACGCCGGGCTTCCGTCCCAAGGACTTGGATTTCACCGCGGCCATGGCCTCGGTGGAAAACCACGCGCAGAACAGCACCACGCTGCAAGCCGTGACCACGGCGGCCGGGCACATGGACATCGGCGTGCCCATCGGCAGCGCCAGCCCGCAGGATGCCCAGCTTTCGCCCAAGGACATGCCGGTGGTCGACATCCCGTCGGCCAACGCCTCGCTGGATGGGAACACGGTGGATCTCGACCGGACCATGGTGGCCATGGCTGAGAACGCCTTGCAATACGGCGCCAGCGCGCGGGCCGCCACCCGCAAGCTGGCCATCCTCAAGTACGTGGCCTCCGACGGCGGCACATAGGAAAGGCGAAGCATGGGAATGGATTTTTTGACAGCCCTGCACGTGAGCGGAACAGCGCTTTCGGCCGAGCGCGTGCGCGTGAACCTGGCCTCGTCGAATCTGGCCAATGCCGAAACCACCCGCGACGCCAACGGCAACATGTACCGCCGGCTCGATCCGGTGTTCGAGGCCATGCCGATGGGTGACGCCAGCGACATCTCGCCCAATGCCACCGGACCCATGGGCGTGCGCGTGTCGCGCATCGTGGCCGACAGCGGTGAGGGCCGCAAGGTCTACAGCCCCGGGCACCCCGACGCCGATGCCGACGGGTTCGTCACTTTCCCCGACGTCAATCCCGTGCACGAGGTGGTCAACCTCATGTCCGCCTCGCGCTCCTACGACGCCAACGCCACCGCGCTGGAAACCCTCAAGCAAATGGCCGCCCGTGGCCTCGACATCACCCGCTGACAAGACCTGCTGACGGACGACAACCATGCGCACCGAAATGGACCTCGCCTTCGCAAAGATCAATGGACTGGATGGGGCGGAACGCGCCATTGAAAACAGTCCCAAGTCCCCCAACGCGGCCGCCTTCACCGGCGAGCTAGACCGCGCGATCGGCGAGGTGGACAAGCTGCAGGTTGAGGCCGACCAGCAGGCTGCGCAAGTGGCATCGGGCGGCGGCAACCTGCACGAGATGGCACTGTCGCTGGAGAAGGCCGACGTGGCCATGCGGCTGGCGATGAGGGTGCGCAACAAGGTCGTGGATACATACAACGAGATCATGCGCATGGGCGTGTAGGCCATGGATCAAGTCAGCCATATGCTTCGCGGATTTCCCCGGCGCCTGGCCGAGATGAGCCCGGGTGCGCGCATGCTGCTGGGCTCTATCGTGGGCCTCGCGCTGGTGGCGGGGGTGCTGGTCAGCGTCTTTGGCAGCGGCGCTACCTATCAATACGCCTTCACCAATCTATCGCCCGAGGACTCCTCCGAGGCGGCGGCGGCGCTCAAGGCGGCCGGCATGTCTTTTCGCAGTGAGGCCAACGGGGCCGCCCTGGCGGTTCCCGCCTCGCAAGTGCACGACGCCCGCTTGCTCTTGGCCGCGCAGGGGCTTCCGCGCGGGGGTGGCGTGGGCTTCGAGCTGTTCGACCGCAGCGATTTCGGCGCCTCCGAATTCACCCAGCGGGTGAACTTGCGCCGCGCGACCGAGGGTGAGCTGGCCCGCACCATCTCGCGTCTGCAAGCCGTGCGCTCGGCGCGCGTGCACGTGACCATGCCGGAAAAGGGCCTGTACCGCGACGATGATCGCCACGCAGCCGCGGCCGTGGTTCTCAACCTGCAGCCGGGCCGGACCATGCACGAGCGCGAGCTGGCTGGCGTGCGCCATCTGGTCGCCTCGGCGGTCGCGGGATTGGACGCCGATAGCGTCACCGTGGTGGACCAGCGAGGCACGGTGCTGTCAGGCGATCATTCCGCCACCGGCAAATTGATTGCACAAGAGCGAGAGATCGAAAGTGCCCTCGAACAGCGTATCGTCGACGTGCTCGAGCCGGCCGTGGGACGCAGTTCCGTGGTGGCGCGCGTGACGGCGAACCTCGACACCACCGAGATCGAGACCACGCAAGACAGCTACGACCCGGAAACCGCCACCGTGCGCAGCGAGCGCAAGACATCGGAAAGCATCAACAGCGACGGCAGCAGCAACTCCGGCGTGGCCGGCGCCGCCGCCAATCAGCCCATGGGCGCCACCGGCGGAGGCAGCGCCGGCGCCAACCGCGCGCAGACCAATCGTGAAGATGAGGTGCGCAACTACGAGATTGCCAAGAAGGTCACGCGCACCGTCTCACGCAGCCCGCGCATCGTGCGCCTGTCGGCTGCCGTGGTGGTGGACGGCGTGGACGGCAAGCCACGGCCAGCCGAAGAAGTACGCCGTCTTGCCGAACTGGCCAAGCGGGCCATGGGATTCGAAACCCAGCGGGGTGACATCCTCGAGATCTCCAGCGCGGCCTTTGCCAAGGTCGAGGAGGCCGATGTCAAGGCGCCAATCTGGGAACGCCCGGAGTACTGGCGCCTGGGCAAGCTGGTGGGCTGGGGCGCGCTGGGCCTCATCGGTTTCCTGTTCGTCGTTCGCCTCTTCCGTCGCACGTCATCGGCCATCGCGCTCTTGCAGCCGGGCACGCGGGTGGGCGATGTCGACATGGCCATGATGAGCCAGTCGGGCGAGAGCTGGAAGATGGTGTCGGGTGACAACAGCGCGGCCCTGCGGGACCGCGCGCGCGATCTAGGCAAGTCGGATCCCGGCAAAGCGGCCCATCTGCTGAAAGCGTGGGTCAGCGCGGACGCCGAAGCCAGCCACGAAGCCAAGGAGGGCGCTCATGTCTGATGGTTTCTTGACCAAGCAGAACCTCTCGGCCGGGCCCGGCGCCCAGCGGGCGGCGGCGGTGCTGCTTGGACTCGGACCCGAGGTGGCGGCCCAGATCTTCAAGGCGCTCGATGAAGGTACGGTGCGCTCCATCGCGGTGGCGGCGCGCAGCCTGCGCAAGGCCCCTGCCGTCATCCCGGCGGCGCTCTCGTCATTCGTCAAGACCATGACGGGTCTCGACGGCGAGGCCATGGCAGGCGACAGCCTGCTGCGCGAGGCTGCGACCAAAGCCCTGGGCCAGGATGTCGCCCGCCGCGTGTTCGAAGACCTTCCCGCTCCCTCGGTGGCAGCCGAAGAAGGTTTCAGCAACATCGCCAACGCCGATCCCGAAGCCCTGGCCATCTTGCTCTCGCGTGAGCAGCCACAAACCGCGGCCGTGGTCCTGGGCACGGTCAGCCACGCCCACGCGCTGGCCGTGCTCAAGCACATCCCGCAGGCCCAGCGTCCCCAAATTCTGCGCAGGCTGGCCTCGTTGGAAACTGTGGCGCCCGAGGTGTTGCAAGAGGTGGGACAGGCCCTGTCTCAGGATCTGGGCGCCGCGATTCCGGCCAACACACGCAAGCTCGACGGACGCAACACCGCGGTGGGTCTGCTGCGCTCGGTACCGGCGGCGGAACAGAGCGAAGTGGTTGACGAGATCGAGAAGGACGACCCCGAGCTGGGGGCGGCCTTGCGCTCACGCCTTTTCACCTTCGACGACCTCATCCATCTCGCCGATCGGGACATGCAGACTCTCATCCGCGAGATCGACATGACCCAGCTCACGGTCGCGCTCAAGGGCGCGCCGCCCGCCGTGAAAGAACGCTTCATGAAGAACATGTCGACCCGCGCCGGCCAGATGCTGGAAGACGAGATCGGCGCCATGGGTCCGGTCAAGTTGGCCGCGGTCGAGGCCGCGCAGGCCGAGCTGGTCAAGATTGCCTTTGGCCTCGCCGAGCAAGGCCGCATCAGCATCGTCAACCCCACGGAAAGGATGGTCTGACCCCATGATCGCGCGCAATGGAGACGCCCCCACCCGTCGCCCGTCGTTCCTGGGTCGCATCCCCACTCAGCCGCACGTAGAGCCGGCCTCCTTCGGGGGCGCATCCCTGCGCCGCCCGTCGACGGCGGCTTCCAACGCGGACCGCGCCGCGCCTCCCACCGTCATCGACATGCAGGAGGTGGCCGACCAAGTCAGTGAGCGCATCGGCAGCGCGGCTCAGTTCTTGCGCCAGGCCGCCGAGCGATTGGCCGCCGAGGCTCGCTCCGACGCGCTCGAGGTGGGCTTCATGGTGGCACGCCGGATTCTGGAAACCGACCTCACCGCCAATGTGGAACATTTGGTGGGGCTGGTGCGCAGTGCGATTCGCCGCCTGGGCGAATCCCGCCACATCAAGCTGCAGCTCTGCCCCGAGGATGCGCGGCTCATCGAGGAGGCACTCAAGAAGGACGGGGCGCAATCGATTTCGTCGGTGGCGGCGGCCCAGATCGAAGTGAGCGTGGATCCGTCGCTGCAGCGGGGCGACTGTTTGGTGACGGGCGATCTGGGCACCGTCGACGGGCGGATCAACACCCGCCTCGAGGAGCTGCGCCACGCCCTGCACACGGGAAATTGGGAGGAGAGTTCGTGAGCTTGCTCAATCTGCAAGCCATCCGCACTCAATTGAGCAACGCCGAGCCTTGCGTGCTGGCGGGCCGGGTGACCCGCGCCTCGGGCATCGTGGTGGAGGCGGCGCTGCCCCAGGTGGCGGTGGGCACTTCGTGCGAGATTCACGCCACCGGAAACCGCATGGTTGCGGCCGAGGTGGTGGGCTTCGCGGGTTCGCAAGCCATCCTGATGCCGTTCGGCGATGTACGCGGCATCGGTGAGGGTTGTCCGGTGGTTCCCCGGGCCAGCGCCGGCGAAATTGTCGTGGGTGAGGCGCTGCTCGGGCGCGTGGTCGACGCCGCCATGCGGCCGCTGGACGGCATGCCCGCGCCGGTTTTGCACACGCGCGTGCCCCTGCACGCGCCGCCCCCGCCGGCCATGAGCCGGCGGCGCATCAGCAAGCCGCTGGTGCTGGGCATCCGTTCCATCGACGCCTGTCTGACCTGCGGCGAGGGCCAGCGGCTCGGCATCATGTCGGGCCCGGGCGTGGGCAAGAGCGTGCTCCTCGGCATGCTCGCGCGCAGTGCCGACGCCGACGTCATCGTGGTGGGGCTGGTGGGCGAGCGCGGCCGCGAGGTGCGCGAATTCGTGGAGCGCGATCTGGGTCAGGGTCTGCAGCGATCCGTGGTCGTGGTGGCCACCGGCGACGAGCCGCCCCTGGTGCGCGTGCGCGCCGCCATGGCCGCCACTGCGGTGGCCGAGTACTTCCGCAACCACGGCAAGCGCGTGCTCTTGCTGCTCGATTCGCTCACCCGGGTGGCCATGGCGCAAAGGGAAATCGGGCTGGCCGCGGGCGAGCCGCCCACCGCGCGCGGCTATCCGCCGTCGGTGTTCGCCCTGCTGCCGCGCCTGGTGGAACGTGCGGGCAACGTCGAGGGCGTGGGCAGCATCACCGCCATGTACACCGCCCTGGCCGAAGGCGACGATCTCACCGATCCGGTGGTCGATGCGGCGCGCGCGTGCCTGGATGGCCACATCGTGCTGGCGCGCAAGCTGGCGCAGCGGGGTCACTTCCCCGCGGTGGACCTCCTCGGCAGCGTCAGCCGAGTCATGAACGATATCGTCGCAGCCAGCCATCGCGATCTGGCGCAAGAGACGCGCGAGGTTTTGGCCGCGTACCGCGAGACTGCCGATCTCATCGAGGTGGGTGCCTACGTCGCCGGAACCAATCCGCGCGTCGACCGAGCTCTTCGCTGCATCAATGAAATCAACAGCGTGCTTCGCCAAGGCCCGGAGGAGCGTTTCACGCTCCAGCAGACTTTGGCCGAACTCAAGCGCGCGTTGGACGGGCCGCCGGCTGCGGCTGCGGCCAAGCAGGGAGTCCTATGACCAGGATGGTGTTGCATTTGTGGCTCCTCGCGGCCGGCCCAGCCGCCGCACCGGGAGCCGGCCTCGATCCGCCGCCCATCAACCCCACGGTGGAGGTGCCGGCTGCGCCTTCCCCGTCGGCCCCGCCCTTGCCAAACCCACCCGGCTTCCCGGGATCAGCGCCAGGCTCGGGCGCAGGCACGCCCCCGAGACGGGCGCACGTTCCCGCAGCCAATTCTGTTGATGGACAGGGTGCCAGCCCGCAAAAGCACGAGGCCAAGGCTGACAACGCCACGCCGCCTGTCACCGAAAAGAGTGCGCGCCCGGCCGCACCGGCCAAACGGCCCCCCAAGTCCGTCCTGCCCACGCTGACCGCCGCGGCACTCAAGAATGAGTTGCACCAGTCGCTGGCCAAGCCAGGTGAAGCGACCGCGCCGGCTTCCGATCGGGTACGCCTCGAGCAATTGGCTTCGGAAATTGAGCGTGCGCGCGAGGCACTCCGGCAGGAGACGGCGCGCCTGGAGGCACTCATCAAGCAGGTCGGTGCCTGTGGCAACGCGCCCGGCGAGAGCGACCCCGCTGCGGCTGCAGCCGCGGCGGCGGCCAGAGACGCCGCTCGCGAACAACTCGACAGCGTGTCCAAGACCCTCAAGGGCATGAAACCGGAACAGGCTGCGGCCCTGGTTTCACTCTTGGATCACCATCTGGCGGCCGACGTCATTCGTCGCATGCGGCCGGCTGACGCCGGGGCTTTGATGGGCTACCTGAAACCGGAAG
This sequence comes from uncultured delta proteobacterium, assembly GCA_963758155.1. GTDB lineage: Bacteria > Myxococcota_A > Polyangia > Fen-1088 > Fen-1088 > Fen-1137. Next base: position 99,058 of record CAVWUP010000018.1, on the reverse strand, counting down.
TGGCCGCTGCGCTGGCCACCGAGATCGCCACGCGCAAGCCGACCTTGGCCAAGAAGGGAACCACGCCATGAGGATCCCCGCCGCTGCTCTCACGCAGCCCCAGTCGGAAACGGATTCCCTTGCTTCGGGCGGTACCTCTCGTGGCGGGCACGACGGCAACTTTGCTCAGATGTTCAGAAAGTCTCTGGGCAAGTCGCCGGGAACCTCTTCCGCGCCGTCCCCGTCGACCACGCAGGAAACGCGGACGGCTGGGGCTTCGCTTCCGGTCCAGCTTCACCGCGCGGACGCGGCCCAGCCGGAAGCGCCGGCCGCCTCGCCGCCGCAGGCGAGCCTTTCCCCTGGCACGCTGAAGGCTGAGGCATCTTCCCCATCTGCTGCTGTCCTTTCGGGCTCCGGGACGGGCGGCACGCCCCGCACGCGCGCCTCGAATCCGGCGGCCACAGCTACGACCACAACCACGACGGCAACCTCCTGCTTGGGGCACTCGGGATCCGACAGCACACCTTTCCTTCTTTCGCACGCCTCGCGTCCGCCCGCCGTAGATTCATACCAGGCGGGCAACAGCGCACGAACCGCACCAGCGGCGCAAACGGCCGCACAGCCAAGCGCGACCGCGATCTACCGCTCGGCTGGAGACCTGTGCGCGCTGGGATCCGAAGACACGAACGCGGGCGTGACCATCACGACATCGGCGACCGCGAGCGAGCGCCTGATTGTGGTGCAAAGGGAAACATCGTCACCTGCCTCCTCCTTCGGGGGCTTCGGCACGGACAACTCGCCCCACCTTTCCGTGCGCGTTTCGGGCGCGCCCCTCGCCGCGGCGATCGGATCGGGTGAGATGCAGCCCTTTGCACAGACCGCGGTCGATTCGAAGCCGGCCACCGCCACAGCCCCAGGACCGATTGCGGCTCATCGCCTCGCGCAGATCGTCGTCGATTCGAAGCCGGCCACGACCACGGCCGCAACTACCCCCGCCGCATCCGCCACAAAATCCCCCTTCGGAGGCTCCCGGTCCGACAACACACCCCACCCGCCCACTACGACCGCGCCCCTCGTGTCTGCGGCCACGACCGCCGCCGCAGATCTCGCGCCGCTCGCAGCCCACGCCACCCAGCCTGCCAAGCTGGCGGCCTCTGCGCTGCCGTCGCTTGAGCCGGCAGCGCAAGACGATTTTGCTGCATCGAAAGAGGTGCTTCCAGCCGCGGCTCGCGCAGCGTCTCGTTCTGCCAAGCCTGCGCAAACTGTCCCGCCACTGGCAGCCCCGACGACAACTGTGAACGCCCAACCCGCCACCGACGCGAAGCCGCCGACCGGACCCGTCGTTCAGCCCTGGTCCGAGGCGCGCGATCGAATCAGCACGGTCAGCGCGGACGAGCGCAAGCGTGCGCAGGACAGCACCGATGACCCCAGCCCGGAATCGACCCCCGCGCTGGCAATCCTCGCCGCTGCCCCGAATCCCACCGCGCCTTTTTCGCACACCCACAGCCCGCACTCGACCCAGGGCACCGCGGTTCCAGAACATCCCCACGCGCCGGCGATCAGCGAAGGCAAACCAACCACGGACCACGCGGAGCCGCCTTCGCCCGCGCCAGCCCCGACTGCGGCCCAAGCCGCCCCGAATGGTCTTCACGCTGATGCGCAGATGGCCGCGACCCTGCAGCAGGCTATGTCGCAGGCCGCGCCGCCAGTCCACGCACCAGCAACCCTGGGAACGGCCAGCGCAGCAGCCACGGACCTTCGCGCCGCCGTTCATCTGCCGGCTGATGCCGCACCTCTGGCTGCCTTGGCGGGGCGTGACGACGGGCTCAGCATGACCGTGCACCCGCACGCGGCACACATGGCCATCGAATCACCGGACGGGGATCTGGACTTGCACATGCGCGTACGACAAGGCAGCGCCGACATCACGGTGGGCGGATCCATGGCGCACCTCTTCGATACGCGCGCGCCCGAGGCACGCGCAGCGCTGGCGGGCGAGGGGCTGGCCCTGGGTCGCTTCGATTCTGGCCAGCAAGGCGGCGGGCAACAGAACCAGCCGGCGCCAGAAGCCCCAGAAGCGGCGAGCGAGCCGCCTGCCGCTTATCGGCCCCACCAAACTGCCCCGGTTCCGGCTGCGCCCTCAGACGGCCGCATCCACGTCACTGCTTGAAGGAGAGCACCATGTCCATAGATGCCTCGACAGTCACCAACGCAACTCAAGCTGTGCAACAGCCGGCTGACGCCACGGGTTCCGATGCACTCGGGAAAGACGAGTTCCTCAAGATCCTGACCGCGCAGCTTGCCAATCAGGATCCCACTGCTCCCATGGACAGCAACGCCTTCGTGGCGCAACTGGCGCAGTTTTCCGCTTTGGAACAGCAACAGAACACCAATGACACCCTTACCCAGATGCTCACTTTGCAGCAGTCGAGCGGCCAGACCGGGAATGTATCAGTGGCTGTGGCCGCAGTGGGCAAGCAGGCGACCTTCAACGCGAGCCAGATGACCCTCAGCGCAGGCGGAACCATCAGCGTCAACGCCAATCTGGCCTCGGCAGCCACCACTGTGAAGATGGTCGTTGCCGACGCCAACGGGAACACAGTGCAATCCACGACACTCGACCCCATGGCTGCCGGGAACAACACCGTAACCTGGAATGGCCTCAACGACGCGCAGCAGGCTCAGCCGCCCGGAACCTACTCCATCCAGGTGTACGCCACCGACGTCAACGGCAATCCCGTGACGGTGACCGAGCAGGCCTCTGGCCTGGTCACCGGCGTCGCATTCCAGAACGGAACCGCCCAACTCATGATCAACAACAATACGCCTGTCTCGCTTAGCGACATCATCTCGATTCAGCAAGTCAACAGCACGCAGTAACAAGCAGAAAGGGAAACACCATGAGTCTTTTGACCGCAATGTATTCCAGCGCCAGTGGCCTTAACGCGACAACCGACGAACTGTCGGTGGTTGGGGACAATATCTCCAACAGCCAAACCGTGGGCTTCAAGGCCTCTCGTGCCGATTTTGCAGACGCCATGACCCAGGAGATGGTCGCGGGCCAGGGCGAACAAGGCCTGGGCGTTCGCACGCTCACCGTCCAGAAACTGATGGCTCAGGGTTCGTTTACCACCACCAATCAGGACACCGACGTGGCCATCGAAGGCAATGGCATGTTCGTGCTCAAGGGCTCCTATGGCGGAACCAGCGGCACCTACTACACCCGCGACGGCCAGTTCACCATCGACAAGAATGGCTATCTGGTCAACGAGGAGGGCCTACGCGTGCAGGGCATGCAGGCTGACACGACCGGCAACGTCTCGTCCGGACTCTTGGGTGACTTGCAGGTTGGCAACGCCTCTGCGCCCGCCAAGGCCACCGACGACATCACCGTGCGTGGCAATCTGGATTCCAGAGCCACCCCGACCGAGGCGACCTGGGACGTCACCAATGCCAAGGACACCTCCAATTTCTCGACCAGCATGGTGGTCTACGACTCGCTCGGCAAGCCCGTGCAGCTCGACGTCTACTTCTGCATGGATAGTGTGGGCGATTGGCACTATCACGCGGTCACCGACGGCGCGAACCTGACCGGCGGCACACCCAACACGGCCACCGAGGTCGCCACCGGGGAGTTGAAGTTCGACACCGAGGGCCGGCTGACGTCCAACACCACGACATTGAACAACTTCAATCCCATCAACGCCACCAACCCGCAACCACTCACTTTCGATTTCGGGACGGGGACCGACACGGGCGGGAGCGGCCTGGACGGAATCACACAGTACGCCTCGGATTCGGCCATGAGCTTCGTGACCCAGGCGGGTTTCACCTCAGGAAGCCTGAGCAAACTCAGCATCGGCAGCGACGGCACGATCACCGGCGGATTCACCAACGGACAGAGCCGGGCATTGGGACAACTGGTTCTGGGAAACTTCGCGGCCCCGGACCAGCTCGCGCGCACTGGAGGATCCCTCTACCAGGAAACCGTCGGTTCAGGCCCCGGCACCCTGGGAACGCCAGCCACGGCGGACCGAGGCAGCATCAGCGCGGGTGCGTTGGAGCAATCCAACGTCGACCTTTCGCAGGAGTTTATCAACATGATCGCGGCACAGCGTAGCTTCGAAGCCGATTCCAAGACCCTCACCACCGCTGACCAGCTCCTATCGGATCTTATGATGATTCACCGTCAGTAGCCTTGGGCGCTGGGGCTGCGGCGATCACGCCCAGCCCGCCGGTTTTCGGCGCCGGCGCGCCGCTTATCCTTCTCGCAAACCTTTTGCACGGACGCCAACCCATGATTTACGTCACCCGGCTCGATCACAACACCATGGTAGTGAACGCCGAGCTCATCGCCACGGTCGAAAGTACGCCCGACACCCTCATCACCCTCAACAATGGTCATCAGTTCCTGGTGCGAGACACTGTCCAGGACGTGGTGGCTCGGGCGCTCGAGTATCGACGTGAAATCAACGGCGCTCTGCGCGTGGTTGCAGCGGCACCCGACCCCGACAAAGGAACCAGCTAGCCCATGGACATCACCACAATTGCGGGCGTCGCTGCCGCCATCGGTCTCATTCTCCTCGGCCAACTCCTTGAGGGGGGACACGTCGGTTCCATCGTTCAGGGCACGGCTGCCCTCATCGTCTTCGGCGGCACCATTGGCGCGGTCTTGGTCAGCTTTCCCCTGAAAGACGTCAAGCGCGGAATGAAACTGGGGACCATGGCCCTGAAAGACAAGAAGAACGACCTCGACCAGATCGTTCAGCAGATCGTGGAACTGGCGGGTGTGGCCCGGCGGGATGGCGTGCTGGCGCTGGAACAGCGCCTGCCGGCCATTCAAGACGACTTCCTCAAGCGGGCGGTGGGCTTCATCGTCGACGGCGTGGACGCCACGGTCACGCGCGACGCTCTGGAAACCGAGATCATGCACCACTTCGAGGGCGACACCGTGGGCGCCAAGGTCTTCGAGTCCGCGGGAGGCTATGCCCCGACCATCGGCATTCTGGGTGCCGTGCTGGGGTTGATCCACGTCATGGAGAACCTCAACGATCCGTCCAAGCTCGGGGGCGGCATTGCCACGGCCTTCGTGGCCACGGTGTACGGCGTGGGCAGCGCCAATATCCTGTTTCTGCCCTTTGCCAACAAGATCAAACGCAAGCTGGGCCTGGAGAAAGAGCGGCGCATTCTCATCGCCGAGGGCGTGCTCTCCATCCAGGCCGGACTCAACCCGCGCGTGCTGGAAGAGAAGATCCGCGCCTACGCCGGCGGCCACTCTCCCGCGGCCAAGAAAGAATAGTTCATGGCCAAGCGGCGCGAAACTCATGAAGAGCACGAGAACCACGAGCGCTGGCTGGTGTCCTATGCCGATTTCATGACTCTGCTCTTCGCCTTCTTCGTGGTCATGTATTCGGTCAGCCGCATCGACCAGAAGCGCATGGTCGACGTGGTCAAGGCCATCAAGTTCGCCATGCACTACAAGGGCACGGGCGGCTCGGAACAGGTGCCCATTTTCGAGGGGCCCGTCACCGAGGGAGGCTGTGTGACCAACTTGGGCGACAGGCCGCCCAACCGGCAGGAGGCCGAGGCTGTCGAAGCGGTGCGCCGCCGCATCGAGAAGAAGCTGAAGGGAATCCTGCTGGAACGGCCCGAGAATCCGCCCACCGTCATCATGCACACGGAAGGACGCAAGCTGATGATCCGCCTGTCAGCCTCGCACTTCTTCGATCCCGCGCAGGCCGCGCTCCGCCCCGAAGTCATCCCCGTGCTGGACGCCATCGTCATCGAGCTGGCCCAGTTCCATCGGCCCATCCGCATCGAAGGCCACACCGACGACCAGACCGGAGGCCGCACGCGTTTCCGCGACAACTGGGATCTGTCGGCCTCGCGGGCCGCGGCCGTGGCCAGCTATATGCAGGGCGCCCATCACATCGAGGGCAAGATGCTCATCGCCGCGGGTCGCGGCGCCACCTGGCCCATTGCCGACAACCGCACGGCCTTGGGGCGCGAAGCCAACCGCCGGGTCGAGCTGGTGATCGAGGTCAAGCCCGAGGACGCCTTCGAATCCATCGCGCGGTAGCCACCTGTCGGCGGCCACCCTTCATCGCGGGGGCTGGTTCACCAGGAGCCAGTACAGGCCGAGGCTGCTTACCCCTCGGCAAAGGCATCTCCCGGTTCTTGAAGGGTAAAGGAAAACGTTGCGCCCTTGTCAGGTTCGCCCTCGGCCCACACGCGTCCGCCGTGGCGACGGATCACGCGCTGGACCAGGGCCAACCCAACACCGGTGCCTTCGAACTCCTTGCTGCTGTGCAGGCGCTGGAACACGCCAAAGACCTTGTCGACGTATTGCATGTCGAATCCCGCACCGTTGTCCTGCACGACATAGGCGATCTCGCCTGGGCTTTGCCGTGCACTCACCTTGATGACAGCCCTTTGCCGCTTGGAAGAGAACTTGATGGCGTTCGAGAGCAGGTTCATCCACACCTGGCGCAGCAGCGTTGGATCCGCGACCGCCGCTGGCAAGGTGCCGACCTGGAAGTCGATGCGCGCCCGACTCTCCGGCGTAGTCAATTCGTAGAAGACTGAGCTTGCCAAGGTTCCCATGTCGATGGGGGAGAGATTCATCTGGGCGCGTCCCAGGCGTGAGAACGCCAGAAGATCGTCAATCAGACGGCTCATCTTCACGGTGTTCTCGTGGATGACCGAGCAAAGCCGCTTGCCCTCAGTGTCCAAATGGGGCGCGTAGTCGTCGGCAAGAATGCGCGTGAATCCATCGATAGCCCGCAGCGGCGCCCGCAGATCGTGAGAGACCGAGTAGGAGAAAGCCTCCAGCTCCCTGTTCGATTCTTCGAGCTGGGCGGTGCGATCCCGGACGCGTTGTTCGAGCTGGTCACGGTGCTTTCGGACATCTTCCTCGGCCGCGCCTCGGCGTTTCTCGACCTGCAAACCATGAAGGGCGTAGGCGATGTCATCCGCCACTTCTTCAATCAGGTTCTGTTCCTCGACCAGGTCAACCAGGCCGGCATCCATGGACATGACCAGCAGGCCATGCACATGGCCCTCGTGCTCCAGTCGGACCGCAATGGCCGACTGGCCTTGGTAGAGCATGGCAGCAGGACAGTCCGGGCACTCCACCGCCGGATTCCGTATCACGTGAATTCCGCGTTGATGGACGGCCCTTTCACAGGCGCCGAGATGTGCGCTTCTCAGGCGATTCTCCAGGGGCCCGAAGGCGTCACCCAAACCGGCAGACGCCGCGCTGAGATACTGCCCAGACTCGTCACATAGCGCTATCCAGGCACTGAAATAGCCACGGGTTTCCGTGAGCACTTCGCAGGAACGGCGGATGAGCGCCCCAGCGTCCTTCTCGCGCACGATGATCTGGTTCACGTTTCGGATTGCCTGGAGAACCAGATTGAGGTGGCTGATCTTCTGCTCCAACCGCTTGTGGGCCTCCTCGGCCTCGACGCGCTCGGAGATATCCGTGTTGGTGCCGAACCACTGCATGACCCGACCATCGGAGTCCTTGAGGGGCATCACGCGCGTCAGAAACTGCCGAAATCGGCCGTCCGCACCGCGCAGCGGGAACACCATGTCGAACGGGACGCCGGTGGCGATCGACGCCTTCCACTGCTCGAGCACCTTCGGCAGCGTCGCCGGGTCGTTCACGCTCTGCCAGCCCCAGCCCTCCATCTGCTCCGGGGTCGTACCCGTATACCCGTACCAGCGTTGGTTGTACCAGTAGATGAACCCATCGGCGTTCGCGATCCAGGCCAGCTGCGGGATCGAATCAGCCATGGTCCGGAAGCGGCGTTCACTTTCCTGCAACGACCGCTGCGCCGCGCGCTCCTCCGCCTGGTCGCGAAATACGAGCACAACGCCGGTGGTCTCGCCATTTGCGCTGCGGATGGGCGCACCGCTGTCGGCGATGGGACGTTCTGTTCCGTCTTTGGCGATGAGCACTGTGTGGTTGGCGAGTCCCACGACCTGCCCCTCGCGCAGCACGCGCGCGACGGGGCTCTCCACCAGAGCGCGGGTCTCTTCGTTGACGATGCGAAAGACCTCACCCAGGGGCTTGCCTTGGGCTTCGCCCTCGAGCCAACCGGTGAGCGTCTCCGCCACCGGGTTCATCTGGGCGATGCGCCCCGACCCGTCCGTGGAGATGACGGCGTCGCCTATGCTTTGTAGCGTGGTACGATTGCGCTCCTCGCTTTCCCGCACAGCCTCCTCGGCGCGCACGCGTTCCGTGACATCGCGGCCATATAGATTGACATAGTCAGTTCCTGGAACCGGCACGAACAACAGTGAAAAGACGCGACTATTGTGGGTCACCTCCACTGTGGCGTTGGCATTTGCCGCGACCGATTTCGTGAGCAGATCTCGAAGGTGCATCGGCAGGAGATCACCTACGGCGCAGCTCCATCCGACCAATAGGTCCTCGCTGCCCGCGTTGGCATAAATGATCGTTCCGTCATGCCGCACCCGAAGAATCGGATTTGGATTCTCTCCCGGGAATTTCGCCAGGGATTCAATCTCTTGTTGGGCGCGCTTGCGCTCGCTGATGTCGAGGCAGGTTCCCGCCAAGCGCACGGGTTTTCCGTCGGTGTCGGTGAAGAGCTCGCCCCTGGCGTGAATATCGCGCCAGCCACCATCGCGAAGTCGGACGCGGTAGTCGGTGTCGTAGACGCGATTCTGGCGCAAGGCTTCGTTCACTTCAGTTGCGACGCGCTCCCGGTCATCGGGATGTAGACACTCGACGAACTGCTGGAACCGCACCATCCGATCGGGCTCGACGTCGAACAGCCGGTAGAACTCCTCTGAGGCCGTGACCACGTCCGAGACGACGTCCCATTCCCAGTTGCCGAGGCGCCCCACCCTCTGCGCCTCGATCAAACGGGCCTCGGTGGCCTTGCGCTCGGTGATGTCCTGAATGTGGGTCAGGAGGTGGAGCGGCTTGCCCTGATCGTCGCGCTGCAGCCTGGTGGTGACATGCGTCCAGACCTGACGACCGTCCTTGGCTAGAAAGCGCTTGTCCATTGCCCAGATGTCCCGTTCACCGGCCAGCAGGGCACGAACGGCTTTCTGGGTCTCTGCTAGATCGTCTGGGTGGGTGATCGGGCCGAACGACAGGGTTTGCAGTTCTTCTACCGAATATCCGAGCATCGCGCTCAGCGCCGGATTGACGCGTAGGAGCCTGCCGTCTGGCGCAGTCATGCACTTGCCGATGGGGGCGTTGTCGAAGAAGGTTCTGAACTGCTCCTCTGTGGCTCTGAGCTCCCTTTCCGCGCGACGCTCCTCCGTCTGGTCACGGAACACCAGCACCACACCGATGGTCTCGCCCTTTTCATTGCGAATGGGCGCACCGCTGTCGGCAATGGGACACTCTTTGCCGTCCTTGGCGATAAGCAGGGTGTGGTTGGCCAGGCCCACCACAACCCCTTCACGCAGCACGCGCCCGACCGGGCTCTCGACGGCGGCCCGTGTCTCCTCGTTGACGATGCGGAAAATTTGCGCCAGCGGCTGACCCAGCGCCTCAGCTTCTCCCCACCCGGTGAGTGTCCGGGCCACCGGGTTCATCTGAACGATGTTGCCGGCCGTGTCGACCGAGATCACCGCATCGCCGATGCTCTGAAGCGTGGTCTTGAAGCGTTCCGCTTCCGCTTCCAGCTCTGCGACCCGGCGTCGAAGTGCTTCGTTCTCCCGGACCACTTGGTCGCGCTCTGCTGTCCCGTCGCTCATCGCTCCGTCCCTTCATCACTGACTTGCGGGCCGGATTATCTCATGCCGACCCGGACTTGGCACGCGCCTTGGAGCGCTAGCGTGTGGACGAGCCTAGTCCAGGAAAGCCCGCATCCCGTCGTAGTCGAAGAGGTCCGCCATCCGCCGCAATTCGGTGGCCAGGTTCGGATGCGTGATCCGAACGTTTTCGATGAGAACGACAATCTCGTCGTAGCGCGCGGCGAGCACCGCTTCGCGTAGCCGATTGCGCGTGTCCGGAGAGAGCGTGCGCAGTGCCCCTCCGTCCAGCGATTGCTTCTTCGCCTCGGCGTCGGCTTCGGCCGCGGGCCCATCGGCAGGGTTGACCATGCCACTGTCCAGCACCTCGCGGACTTTCTTGGTGAGATCCGCCGCACTGAACGGCTTGCCAATGAAGTGGGTTCCCGGATCAAGTGTCCCGTGGTGAACGATGGCGTCGTCGGTGTAGCCCGACATGTAGAGCACTTTGATCCCCGGACGGGCCACAGCCAATCTCTCGGCCAGCGCCCTGCCACTCGCTTGCGGCATCACAACGTCGGTCAGCAACAGGTGGATCGTGCCCTGGTGCGCTTTGCTGGTCAGCAGCGCGTCGCTCGCAGCCGGGGCGGTCAGCACGGTGTAGCCGGCCTCGCCGAGGATCCGCTGGGCAATGTGGCGAATGGCTTCCTCGTCCTCGACCACGAGAATGGTCTCAGTTCCCGCTGGCGGGGTCTGGACCACCGCGAGTCCGCTGGCATTTACCGCCATCTTGGCCGAGATCTCCCGCGGCAGATAGATCTTGAAGGTGGTCCCCTGGCCGGGCTCGCTATACACCCAGATGTTGCCGCCGCTCTGCTTGACGATGCCGTACACCGTAGAAAGCCCGAGGCCGGTGCCTTTGCCTTTCTCCTTGGTGGTGAAGAACGGCTCGAAAATCCGCGCCCGGGTCGCAGCGTCCATGCCGCAGCCGGTGTCGCTGACCACGAGGCTGACATAGGGCCCGGGTTTGGTGGCCACGTGGCGTGCCGCATATTCCTCGTCGAGATCCACGTTGCAGGTTTCGATGGTCAGCTTGCCCCCGGTGGGCATGGCGTCGCGCGCGTTGACCACCAGGTTCATCAGCACCTGCTCGATCTGGCCTGGGTCGGCCCGCACCAGACCCAGGTCCGGCGCAAGCACCTGGACGTAGTCGATGTCTTCGCCGAGGATCCGCCGGAGCATCTTCTCGATCCCCGCGGCGATCTGGTTCAGGTCCAGGACCACGGGCTGCAACACCTGCTTGCGACTGAAGGCGAGGAGTTGCCGCGTCAGTGCCACTGCACGCTCGCCGGCCTTCTTCACTTCGAGCAGCTCATCCCTGGCCCGATCGTCATCCCGCACCCTGCCCATGGCGAAGTCCGTGCAGCACAGGATCACGGAGAGCAGGTTGTTGAAGTCGTGCGCGATGCCGCCCGCGAGGCTGCCGACCGATTCCAATCGCTGCGACAGGCGCAGCTGCTGCTCGAGATTCTCGCGCTCGGCCTGGGCCCGCTTGCGCGCGGTGATGTCGCGGCAAAGAGAAGCCAGGCGTTTCCCTCCCTCGGCCGTCGCTTCCACGGTCGCATTGATGGTGACGTCGACGCGCGTGCCATCGGCATATTGGTAAACGGTCTCGAAATCTTGGATGGAGCCTTGTCGAGCGCACAGTGCGACCGCCCGGGCGTTGTTTTCTTTCTGGTCGGGTGCGGTCCACTCCATGACCGAATGGCCCACGACGTCTTCCGCCCGTTTCGCCCCGGCCAGTCGCACATACGGCTCGTTCGCACTCACCACAATGCCCTTGTCGTCGATGACCACAAAGCCGGTGTCGGTATTGTTGACGAGCTGCTTGTACCGTTCCTCGCTCGCGCGCAGTCGATCCGCCGCCTGCTCGCGCTCGGAGATGTCGCGAACGAAACTTTCCGCGCCCGCCACCTGGCCCCGCTCGTTCTTGAAGAACCGGGCGTTGAGCGACACCCAGAAGATCGTGCCGTCCTTCTTTCGCCCCTGCCCGACGATGTCGCGCACACTGCCGTGCCGCTTGAGCCCTTCGAGAACGCGAGACCTTTCTTCTTGGGTCGCGTAGAGCGCCGTGGTGGGCAGCCCGATCATCTCCTCCATCGAGCCATACCCATAGAGGTCCACCGCGGACGGGCTGACCATGAGGATGCGGCCGTCGAGATCGACGCGGACATACGCGTCCTGCACGTTTTCCAGGATTCCCCTGGTCAGCGCCTCGCTGGCGGTGAGCGCGGCCAGGGCCCGTTGACGCTCCAGCCGCACGCGCTGGCGCTCCAGCGCGGCCCGAACCGCCACTCCCAGTCGTTTGACATGCTCCTTGATGACGTAGTCCCACGCCCCGGCCTTCATGCACTCGACCGCCGTGTCTTCGTTCACCGAGCCGGTGAGCATGATGAAGGGCACGTCTGGACAATGCACCAGAGCGAGCTTGAGCGCGCTCAGACCGTCAAAGCGCGGCATCTTGAAGTCGGACACGATGAGCCCGGGACCGTACTCATCGATTGCCGCGAGAAACGCCTCGCGGGTCTCCACCCGCCTGAACTCGCACGCGCCCAGGGCCTTGCGGATTTCCCGTTCGCTCAGCTCGGCGTCGGTGGGTAGATCCTCGACGATCAGGACTCGAATGGTCTCACCCACTCAGTTTCCTCCTCCATCAGCCGCTCTCGTCGCTCATCGATCCGTCCCTTCATCACTGACCCATGCACGGCAATCATCTCATGCCGACTCGGATTTAGCTAGCGCTCGCGCGTGATCGATCGGCAGCCGGATGGTGAATGTGGTCCCCTTCCCCACCTCGCTCTCGAAGGTCAGTGAGCCGTGATGCTTGGTCACCACGATGGAGCGGGCTATGGCCAGGCCCTGGCCCGTACCTTTGCCCACCTCCTTGGTGGTGAAAAAGGGATCGAAGATGCGCTGGCGGATCGCTTCTGGAATTCCTGACCCTGTGTCGGCAACATCGATACGCGCCGAGTCGCCTTCTTGGCAAGTCGTGATTCGGAGGGTGCCCTTGCTTCCTCCCTTGCCCACCACGTCGCCGATGGCGTGGGCCGCGTTGACAATGAGGTTCAAGAAGACCTGGTTCAGATCGCCGACATGGCACAACACGGGCGGCAGGTCGCCAAAGTCGGTCGTGACGTCAGCCACGTACTTGTACTCGTTCTTGGCAACGGCCAGTGTGGTCTGTAGAGCCCGGTTCAGATCCGCGCAGGCCATCTCGCTTTGGTCAGGGTGTGCGAACTCTTTCATCGCCCGCACGATGGTGGATATGCGAGAGATGCCATCCTGGCAGCTCTCGAAGCTGCCGGGCACATTCGCGTCGAGGTAAGCGAGGTCGATCTCTTCCTCCATCGCCCGGATCTCGCTGACCAGTGCCTCTTGCCCGCCGCCTGTCGCAAGCACTTGCACGGCGCGCTGGTACTGAACGATCAGACGCTGGTAACTTTCAAACGCCTCTTTTAGGAAGTGGACGCCGTCACCCACGTACTGGGCCGGTGTGTTGATCTCATGGGCAATGCCCGCGGCGAGCTGGCCGACCGCCTCGAGCTTGCGTGCGTGTCCCTCCTGCCGGGATAGGTCGCGTTCCACGATGTACCTGCGCAGGGCATCGCGCATCTCACCGAGCGCGACGGACAGAAGATCGAGTTCGCCGAGATGGGAGTGCACCGGCGCTGTCTCGGTCAGGTCGAGTGAAGCGATGCGACGGCTTTGCGCGGCCAGTTCGGCCAGGGGCTTCGAGAACCAACGCGCGAGGCTCAGCGCCAGCCCGGCGGCCAAGAGCAAGGTGAGAAACCCGACCCCGACTATGAACCACCGATTTTCGCTGGCCGCTGGAATGAGATCGGACTCGGGCAACAGCACCCCGATCCAGAAGCGGTGTCCGGAACCGATTTCGAACGGCGTGAATCCCGCCCACCAAGTTTCTCCGTCAAGCGCGAGGCGAAAGCGATCGGGCTGGCCTCCGTGGTCGGCCTGCCAAGTCGCCACCGCGTTCGCGACGTGGGGAGAGCCGCTTTGAGCGACTAGTTGCAGCGCGGGCACGTCGGCGTCCGGCTGGCTGTCGGTCAGGGCCTTTCGCGGCGGACCGAGCAATCTTCCGTCGTCGGTCAACACAAACATCATCCCGCGCGGCGAGGGTCGCACGGACCTGGTGAACTGCGCGATCTCATCCAGGGGCAAGTCGTAGCTGACGATCAGGATTTCGCCCGACGGGTCGCGCGCGGCGACGGCCGCCGAGATGCTGGGGGCCTTGGTCGTGAAAAGCGGGTAAACCCCTGTCCAGGCTATCAGGCTCGATGAGGCGGCCTGCGCCTCGGGCAGGGTTTGATCGCGAAACGCGGCCATGGCTGCCTTGTACCAGGGGCGCTGGCGAGCGTCGTAGCCGGACAAGGACAGATTCCATTTCTGCACGATCTGGCGTCCAGCCTCCTCCCACAGTACCCAGTGACTGGTTTCACCCCATTCGGCGGGCCGGAAATCCCGCATGACGAATTGCAAATGGCGGGGATCGGACGCCGGCAAACGCTCCGCCACAGTCGAAAGCAGAGCGGAGCGACGGACCAGTTCACTGTAGCGTTGGATAAGAAAATGCCCACCGTCGAGATCGGCGAGCACCATGGAATCGACTTTGGGCAAGGCGAACAGGCCCGGGATCAGCAAGCCCCGGCGCGCCTCCGCGTCCTTCACCGAGTAGCGACCCTGCCGGATGGCCGCGTAGTCCTCAAGCATCTTTTGCCGGGGTGGCTCGAACAGATCGTGCAGTCGAAACTCCGTATCTCGCCCCAACGCGAACATAAGGGAGCCGGCCACGTCGCCAGCCATACGCTTTGTGCCGAGGAGCGATGCCGTCAACAAGCTGCCCACGACCAACAACACCACGAGCGCGAAGGCAAGCAGCAGCCCTCCACGAATGCTGACCACCCGGCGAGGCAAACTTGGCTCAGCTGGACTGTTCGCCATTGGCGTGGTCATGCCCCACCGAATCGGGGCCCTCTTCGATGGGCAGCCGGATGGTGAACGTGCTGCCTTTGCCTACCTCGCTTTCCACCGTCAGTGAGCCGCGATGCTTGGTCACGACGATGGAGCGGGCAATGGACAAGCCCTGGCCCGTGCCCTTGCCCACCCCTTTGGTGGTGAAGAAGGGGTCGAAAATGCGATGGCGGATTGCTTCCGGGATTCCCGACCCCGTGTCGGCAATATCGATGCGCGCCAGGTCGCCTTCCTGCAAGGTCGTGATTCGGATGGTGCCCCTGGTTCCGCTCTGGCCCACCACATCGCCGATGGCGTGGGCCGCGTTGACGATGAGGTTGAGGAAGACCTGGTTCAAGTCGCCCACATGGCAGGGCACGGGCGGCAGATCGCCGAGCACGGTCACCACGTCGGCCACATACTTGTATTCGCTCTTGGCGACAGCGAGCGTGGTCAGCAGGGCCTGGTTCAAGTCGGCGGAGGCCTTTTCCCTTTGGTCAGGATGTGCGAACTCCTTCATGGCCCGCACGATGGTCGTGATGCGGGAGATGCCGTCCTGGCAGCTCTCGAAACTGCCGGGCACGTTCGCCTCGAGGTAGCAAAGGTCGATCTCCTCCTCTATCGCCCGGATCTCGCCGAGCAGCGCCTCTTGCCCGCCGCCTGTCGCAAGAATCTCCACGGCGCGCTGGTACGGGACGACGAGCCGCCGGTAGCCTTCAAATGCCTCCTTGAGGAAATGCACGCCGTCGCCCACGAACTGGGCCGGCGTGTTGATCTCGTGGGCAATGCCCGCGGCCAGACTGCCGACCGCCTCGAGCTTGCGCGCGTGTCCCAGCTCGATCTCCTTTTCTTGCAAGGCCAGCTCGGCCCGTTTGGCCTGGGTGATGTCCTCGTAGGCCGCCACAAGGTAGTCGAGCGGGCCGGCCTCATCGCGGACCGTGGCCACGGCAAGCTTGATCCAGACGATCTCCCCATCCTTGCGGATGTAGCGCTTGCATCTCGAATAGGCGGCCATCTGGCCTGAGCGCAAGGCGCGGAACGCTTCCAGATCAGGCGGCAGATCCTCGGGATGCGTGATGTCTTGAACGCGTAGCCTGACCAGCTCGTCGCCTGTGTACCCGACGATCTCGCAAAGGCGGCGGTTCACTTGCAACAATTTCCCGTCAGGGCCAACGATCGCCATGCCGACAGCGGCCTGCTCGAAGGTGGTTTGAAAACGCCGCTCGCTCTCGCGCAGACGCGCGATGGTCTGGCTCAGCGCCTGGTGGCTCGACTCCAGCTCAGCCGTGCGTTCGCGTACCATGCACTCCAACTTGCCGCTTTGCTCGTTTTGCTGCTGTTGCCGGCGAACGGCTTCAGTCACCCTCCTGGTCGTGAGGTTGTGCAGGTACCAAACCAGCAGGTAGATGAGGAGCAGCGCCAGCAATACGACGACGGCGACGTGGGCCCAACCGTCCTTCCGGTTCAGCGCTTCTCGGGCGGCATCATCCTGTTTCGCGGCCTCGACGTTGGCCGTCAGGATCGCGGCACACTGCCGATCGATCTCGGCCAGGCGTTCACGAGCCTCGTCTCGCACCTCCGGTCCCGCAGCCGACCCGATGACCCGACCGACGAACGCAACCCAGTCGGCAAGATCGGCGGCGAGCGCCGTCCGGTTCCGGTGCTCAGCCGTCGTCAGGGCGGTTCCTTGCAGGAAATCCCGCGATGAGAGCAGCAGGGCCGTTGTCTGCGCCTGCAGCGCATATTCGAGCTTGGGCCACTGCCCCGGTGGCTGCAACCATCGTTCCAGCAGCGCGACGTACGTCTTTCGTGTGTCACGCCGGATGCTGGTCACGGGCTCGATGTTGTCGCGTTCGGCCGACAGACGTTGCGAAAGCAGTTCTCTCTGGCGGTCGAAAGACTTGTCGAGCGCCCCAAGGCCCACCAGACCAAGCAGCATGAGGAGCAGCGGCAGGCAAGCGAGTCGCCGCAAGCATCCCAAACCGCGAGACGAATGGGTTGCCGTCATTGTCACGTCTCGCCGCTCGACTGATGCCCCACCTTACCCACCCACGCCGTCCCCGATGGGCAACCGGATGGTGAACGTGGTGCCCTTGCCCATCAACGTCTCGAAGGTCAGCGAGCCGTGGTGTTTGGTCACGACAATAGAGCGCGCGATGGCCAGGCCCTGGCCGCTGCCCTTGCCCACTCCCTTGGTGGTGAAAAAGGGGTCGAAGATGCGATGGCGGATTGCTTCTGGAACTCCTGACCCTGTGTCGGCAATGTCGATACGTACCTCACCGCCTTCCACCGACGTCTTGATTCGAATCGCGCCCTTGCTCCCTTCTTGGCCCACCACATCGCCGATGGCGTGGGCCGCGTTGACGATGAGGTTCAGGAAGACCTGGTTCAGCGCGCCCACATGGCACAGGACCGGCGGCAGGTCGCCGAACTCGGTCGTGACGTCGGCCACGTACTTGTATTCATTCTTGGCGATGGCCAGCGTGGTTTGCAGGGCCTTGTTCAGGTCGGCGGTGGCCTTTTCCTTTTGGTCGGGGTGTGCAAACTCCTTCATGGCCCGCACAATGGTCGAGATGCGCGAGACGCCGTCCTGGCAGCTCTCGAAGCTGCCGGGCACATTCGCGTCGAGGTAGCTGAGGTCGATGTCCTCTTCCAGCTCCCGGATCTCGCCGAGCAGCGCCTCCTGTCCGCCGGCTGTCTCAAGAACTTGCACAGCGCGCCGGTACTGACCGATGAGACGCTGGTAACTTTCAAATGCCTCTTTTAGGAAGTGGACGCCGTCGCCGACGTACTGGGTCGGCGTGTTGATCTCATGCGCGATGCCGGCAGCGAGCTGGCCGACCGCCTCGAGCTTGCGCGCGTGTCCCAGCTCGATCTCGAACTGCTTCTGCTCGGAAATGTCCCTGACCGTCGCCTGCAAGAAGCGCTTTCCGCCCAATTCCATGCGGGTCAGAAGCACGGTGGCGGGAAACTCCTGACCGTCAATCCGCCTGTGCGTCCATTCGAAGTAGGCGGAGCCCTCGCGCATGGCCGTGCCAATCATCTCCAGGGCTGCATCGCCGGACGTGCGCCCGTCCGGCTGTTTCTCGGGCGACAAATCATAGGGCCCGTGAGAAGTGAACTCGGCAACGCTCTTCGCTTTGAACATGTCCAGAGTGGCCGGGTTGGCGTCAGTGAACGCCCAGAGGGGCGGCTCCAGCGTCATGAGGGCGTCGTGAGCCGAATCGAAGAGAGTGCGAAACTTTTCTTCGCTCTCCCGCTGGGCCACCTCGGCCCGCTTGCGCTGGGTGATGTCCTCGAACACCGATACGAAGTAATCAAGGCGACCATCGGCGTCCTGGACGGCTGTCACCGCAAGCTTGATCCAGACGATGCTCCCATCCTTGTGGAGATAGCGCTTTTCCCGCAAAAGGCTGGCCTGCTCGCCTGAACGCATAGCGCGGTGTATGTCCAGGTCAGCCGCCAGATCGTCGGGATGGGTGAGATCCTGAAACCGTAGCTTGACCAACTCGTCGGCTGGGTACCCGACGATTTCGCACAGGCGGCGGTTGACTTGCAGCATTTTCCCGTCGACGCCAACCATCGCCATGCCGACGGCAGACTGATCGAACGTCATTTGAAAGCGCCGCTCGCTCTCGTGCAGCGCTGCTTCTCTCCGCTTGCGCTCGGTGACGTCGCGAACAATCCCCACCGCGCACCACTGGTCGTCAAGCCTGGTTGACGCCAGGGATAGCTCGACGGGGAACTCCTCGCCGGATTTTCTGATCGCCGTCAGCTCAATGGCCTTGTGTACGGCGGCTGCTTCATCGGAAGCATGAAATGCTGGAAGCGCCTTGCCGTGCACCTGGTGGGATCGGGGCGGCACAATCAGCTTGTGCAGGTCCCGCCCGAGAACCTCGTCGCGGGTGTATCCGAATATCCGTTCGGCGGCCTGGTTCCAGTGCAAGATCGTGCCAGCGTGGCCGACGATGATGATCGCGTCCTTCGCCGCCGCGTTGATGACGGCCAGGTGTTTGTTGACTTGCTGCTGCGCGATCACGGCTTCGTGCAGGTGGATCTGCATGCGTACGCGCATGCGGACCTCATCCAGGTCGAAGGGCTTCTTGATGTAGTCCACCGCGCCGGCGGCAATTCCCTGCTTGACGTCACCTTCTTCCACCCTGGCGCTGACCAGCGCAATGGGCACGTGGGCCGTGCGCGGGTCGCGCTTGATACGGCGGCACAGCGCAAAGCCGTTGGTGCCGGGCATTTCCACGTCCAGAAGAATCATGCAGGGCAAGTTCTTCTCAAGCAGCGCCACGGCTTGCTCCGCGTTCTGGGCCGTGAGCATGTCGAAGTCGTCTCGCGCCAGGATTTCGCCCCAAATTCGCAGGAACTGAAAGTCGTCATCAACCACAAGAATCGCGTGGCGCGAGTGACTGGTGTACGCGGCGGTGCCCAAGGCAAGATTCGCGTGCAGCCGGCTCAGGCGCAGGTGGGTCTTGATGCGTTCCATGACCTCCTGCTCCTGGAACGGCTTGCACAGGTAATCGACGCCGCCCGCGCGAAAGGCCTCGACCTTGTCGTCAACACCCTGAAGCGCGCTGATAAAGATGACGGGGACATCGCGCAGGCGCTGGTTCTGCTTGAACTGTCGGCAAAGCTCCACGCCGGACATCTCCGGCATGCGGATGTCCAAGAGCACGAGGTCGGGAGGATCCGCACTGGCCGCCTCGAGGGCGAGTTTGCCGCTGGTCACCGGTCGGGGCACAAGGCCACCGCGTTTCAAGATTGCGCCCAAAAGTCGCAGGCTCTCGGGCGCATCGTCCACGACAAGAACGCTGCTGCCTTCTACATCATCTGCCACTTTGCGCCTCCTTTGCCTCACTGACTGCGCCGTCCGACTCCCGTTGCTCGCCATCAATCGGCAGCCGGATGATGAACGTGGTCCCTTTGCCCACTTCAGTCTCGAAAGTGAGAGAGCCGTGATGCTTGGTCACGACGATGGAACGGGCGATGGCCAGACCCTGGCCCGTGCCCTTGCCCACCTCCTTGGTGGTGAAGAAGGGATCGAAAATGCGATGGCGGATGGACTGCGGAATTCCCGGCCCGGTATCGGCAATATCGACACGCGCCCAATTGCCTTCTTGCACAGTCCTGATGCGAATCGAGCCCTTGCCTCCTGTCTGGCCCACCACATCCCCGATGGCGTGGGCCGAGTTGACAATGAGGTTCAAGAAGACCTGGTTCAAATCGCCCACGTGGCACACCACGGCCGGCAGCTCGCCGAAATCGGTCGTGATCTCAGCCACGTATTTGTATTCGTTCCTGGCGATGGCGAGCGTGGTCTGCAGAGCCTGGTTCAGGTCGGCCGAGGCCTTCTCCCTCTGGTCGGGATGTGCGAACTCCTTCATCGCCCGCACGATGGTCGAGATGCGCGAGACACCGTCCTCGCAGCTATTGAAGCTGCCCGGTACGTTCGCGTCGAGGTAGGCTAGGTCGATGTCCTGTTCTGTCTCGCGGATCGCGCTCACCAGTGCTTCATGCCCACCACCCGCATGAAGGATTTCCACCGCTTGCCGGCACTGGCTGACCAGACGCTGGTAGCCTTGAAATGCCTCCTTGAGGAAGTGAACGCCATCACCAACGTACTGGGTCGGCGTGTTGATCTCGTGGGCGATGCCTGAGGCGAGCTGACCGACTGCCTCGAGCTTGCGCGCCTGTCCCAACTCGCCTTCCAGTCGCTTGCGCTCGGTGATGTCGCGGATCACTCCAACCAGAAACCGCTTGCCGGTCGGATCGATGAAACGGGCTTTGCGCGTCATGATCGTGCGCACCTCCCCGCTGGACAGGTTGCTCAGAGGCTCTTCGTTCACGCTTTCCACCCCGGTTTCGAGGACATCGGCATCCACCTTTCGGAAGGTGGCGACCTGTTCCTCGGGGAACATGTCGTCCCCATCCTTGCCGAGCAGGCCCTCTCTGGAACGACCGACAATCGTGCACAAGGCGTCGTTGACCAGCACGAAACGCCGCTCTTCGTCCTTGACAAAGATGGGGTCGGCGATCGCGTTGATGGAGTTGTCGAGAAAGGCTTTCGCATTTCGCACCTCGTCCTCGGCCCGCTTGTGTTCCGTCACATCTGCGATGGTGGAGAGAAGGTGGGGATCGCCTTGCAGCCGGATCATCTGGGATGAAATGAGACCGTCGCGGATGTCGCCCGCTTTCATGCGAAAGCGCATGCGCAAACAATAGGCGAACCCGTGCAATCGCGCCTCGTTCACCAGGCGTTCGCGGTCACCGGGATCGCAGAAGAGCTGCAGTTCCTCCGAAGTGCGACCAATGATTTCTTCCCGACTGTAGCCTGATTCGCGGACAAACATCTCGTTGACGTCCACGTAGCGTGTCGTCGTCACAGAGCTGATCGACATGGCGACCGGGCTGCTGCGGAAGACGGTGGAAAATCGCCCCTCGAATTCTTTCAGAGCTAGTTCGGCGTTCTTGCGTTCGCTGATCACGTCGAACACCGCCACGAAGTGTTCACGGGCTGGGCTGTACACCGCAATCTCGAACCACATCTGCAAGGCCTCGACGAAGCTCTCGAATCGTTCGGGCTGACCCGTCAGGGCGACCCGGCCGTAGATCTCGAAGAGTTTGGGGTCAGCTTCGCGGATGCCTGGAATGACCTCGCTGACCTTCCTGCCGACGACGTTCTTCAGCCCGGTCTGCGTTTCGAAGGCACCATTGACCGCGAGATAGATGAAATCCAGCGGCTTTCCATTTTCAAATAGCATTCGACAATAGGCAAAGCCGTTCAGCATGTTTTCGAACAAGGACCGATAGAGCTTCTCGCTCTCGCGCAGCGCCGCCTCGACCCGCTGCCGGTCCTCCAAGGAAGTCGGCTTGTCGCTCATTGAATGGCCTTTCCCTTTTGCTTGTTTCGGCAGCGACAGGCAAAAAGTGGAGCCACGGTTGACGGCATGCGCCGCAAACGTCGATGTGTCCAACGCGCCAGTGGGCGACCGCAGGTCGCCCCTACGCGAAAACGCTCCCTTTCTTGGGTAGGGGCGACCCGCGGTTGCCCTTAGGTCAAGCCCAGGGCCGTTCTGCCGATGCCCTTTGCATGGCTGAACGTCGCAAGGCGGCCCGGGTTAGGACTGGCGTTTCGTCGACAGCGCGGAGCTGAGGCAAGACATGGGACAGACTGCGAGCACACTGAAGCGGATCCTATTTGTAGACGACGATCCAAACGTCCTCACTGGGCTTCGCAACGTTCTGCGGACCAAGCGTCGCGAATGGGACATGGTCTTCGCCATTGGCCCGGACGAGGCGCTGGCCAGGGTAGCCGAAGGTGCTTTCGACGTCGTGGTGAGCGACATGCGCATGCCCCGCATGGATGGCGCGACTTTGCTTTCCAGAGTCAAACAGATCCAGCCCAAGGCCGTGCGGATGATTCTTTCTGGTCAGACCGAACTTGAGAGCGTGATGAAGTCGGTATTCATCGCGCACATGTTTCTGTCCAAACCCTGTGACCCAGCGCTGCTGCAGCAAGTGGTCGATCGAGCGTGCCGCCTGCAGGCCATTCTGGGCAGCGATGAATTGCGTGCAGAGGCCGGCAAGGTCGAAATGCTCCCAGCCGCGCCCAAGACCTACGTGGCTCTCAATGAGGCATTGATGGCGCCCAACTGCAGTGTTGCCGCTGTCGCGCGCATCATCGAGCGCGACGTCGGCCTGTGCGCGAAGCTCCTTCAACTGGTGAACTCGGCCTTCTTCGGATTACCGAGAAGGATCTCCTCATTGGGCGAAACCGTCACCTACCTGGGGATCGTGACCATCAAGAACCTCGCTCTCGCCCTCGAGACTTTTTCCACCGCGGCCGGATCCTGCGGGCTTTCAGAAGCGGCCCTCTTGGCCTTGCAGAACCACTCGCTCCTAACCGGGCAGATTGCGCGGCAAATCGAGGCGAAGGACCCAAAGAAGGCGGAAGAGTCGTTTCTGGCCGGCGTGCTGCACGAGGTGGGATGGCTGGTAAAGCCAAAGGCCACCTCTGGACCAAATCCCGGTTCACCGGTCGATCGCACGCTGCTGGGCGCCTATCTGCTGGGACTCTGGGGATTGCCCCACCCCATCATGGAAGCCGTCGCCTACCATAAAGAGCCGCAGTTGCTGGTTCATTCCGCGTTCGAGTTGGTGGACCTCATCTACATCGCCGACCACCTGGCGACCGAGATGGCCAGCGGCGCAGGGGTCGAGCAGAACCTAGATCTTGCCTATCTCGCCGCCCTCGGCATCGACGAAGCTCGGCTTTCACAGATGCGTGCGGTGGCGGAGAAGGTTGCCCGAGCCACGAAGGACGATTCAAGCGAGGACCGACATGCCTGACCAAACCCATATCCTGTGCGTTGACGACGAGCCCAGAGTGCTGGAAGGACTGGTGCTGAACCTGCGGCGGTACTATCGGGTTTCGACCGCAATCAATGGCCAGAAGGGATTGGCAATCATCGACGGAGACGATCCGCCTGCTGTGGTGGTTTCGGATATGCGTATGCCGGAAATGGATGGCGCGGCCTTCTTGAGCCAGGTCAAACAGCGTTCGCCTGACATCGTCCGCATCTTGCTCACCGGACAAGCTGACCTCGATTCTGCGATCGCAGCGGTGAACCACGGACAGGTGTTTCGATTCCTAACCAAGCCCTGCAATCCCCAGACCTTCCTTTCGGCCATTCAGGCTGGAGTCGACCAACATCGGCTGATCACGGCCGAGCGGGAGTTGCTGGAAAAGACGTTGCGCGGAAGCATCAAGGCTCTCACCGAGATTCTGTCTCTCACCAACCCTCTTGCCTTCGGGCGCGCGATGCGCCTCAAGGGACAGGCGTCCGATCTGGTGGCCGGTCTCGGCGTGCCCCTCACCTGGCAGATCGAGGTGGCGGTCATGCTGTCGCAGATCGGCTGCGTCACCCTTCCCGCTGCAACCAATGAGAAGCTCTACTACGGCAGGCCCCTCAGCAGCGAAGAAACCGAGCTGACCCAACGTCTGCCCGCCTTGTCGCTCCAGCTTCTCGAAAGCATTCCGCGGCTTGAGGCGGTGCGGGCCATCCTGCAGGCGCAGGACCAGAATTTCGATGGCTCGGGCAACGCACATAGTGCCGTGCAGGGCGAATCTATCCCTCTGGGCGCCCGCATTCTCAGGCTCGTCCTCGACTACGACACGCTTGAGGCGGCAGGGAGCGATCCCGCTGTCGCCATCGGTACCCTGCAGGGCCGAAAAGGCCGCTACGATCCGAAGCTGCTAGAGGCCTTGGCGCGTGTGAAGAGCAAGGCGGTCACGCAGGGGCTGAGCGAGGTCGGACTGGCGGCCGTGCGGCCCGGGATGTTCCTGGTCCAGGACGTCATGTCGACCACGGGCCTGCTGCTGGTGGCTCGTGGCCACGAAGTAACGCCCGGGCTCTTGCAGCGCCTGCGCAATATGGCCCCTGGCACCATACGAGAACCTCTGGTGGTCTTTGCCCCCGCGGAAGCGAAGAGAAGCACGCTGATAGGGCGAGGCGTGGTGTGAAGCGGACGACGCATTGGGAAAGTTAGCGATGCTTCATCGACTGCTCCAACCGCAGTTCCGCCAATTTGGTCTAGACGAAGAGACGCCGCCAAGCAAGGAAGCTTGGCCGGCGCTGGTCGATGAGATTGGCCGTGCCTATCAGGCCATCGAGCGCGAGCGGGATCTGGCCGAGGACTCGGCCAAACTCGCGTCGCGCGAGGTTCAGGAACTGAACGCAAAGCTCTCGCGGGAGCGCGACAAGTTCACCAGCGTCTTTCGTGCAGCGCCGATCGCTTTGGCCATCGTTGACCGAGAAGGCCGCATCCTCGACGTGAATGATGCCCACGAGGATGTCTTCGGATTTTCTT
This sequence comes from uncultured delta proteobacterium, assembly GCA_963758155.1. GTDB lineage: Bacteria > Myxococcota_A > Polyangia > Fen-1088 > Fen-1088 > Fen-1137. The sequence continues at coordinate 74,461 of CAVWUP010000018.1, read as the reverse complement.
CGCGCGAGGAGGTAGGAAGGCTCTTCTGGGAGCTAATCACGCCGGAGAAGACGGCTCTCGCCCAAGGCCTTTTCGCTGATCTGATCTCAGGAGCGGCGTCCACGGGCCAGCACCATGTTCCCGTGATCGCCAAGGATGGACACGTCATGCTTGCCAACGTTGGGCTGACGGCGGTCCAGGACCATGAGCGAAGAACCGACTTCGTGCTCGCAAGCGTTGTGGATGTGACCGCTCAAAACCAGCTCGAAATCGAGCTGCGCCACTCGCAGAAGCTGGAGTCTATCGGCCAGCTGGCGGCCGGAATCGCACACGAGATCAATACGCCTATCCAATTTGTCGGAGACAACGTGAATTTCCTGTCGGGCGCGTTTGCGCAGCTCCTCGCGCTGTGTGACAGCTATCGGACAGTGTGCGCCAAGGCAGCCGCCGCCCCCTTGTCCGCCGCAGACATCGAAGGGCTGAAGCGCGAGGAGGAACTGGCCGACCTCGAGTATCTCCGGACGAACGTTGTTACCTCAATTGCCTCGACCCTTGATGGTGTGGGCCGGGTTGCCAGGATCGTGAAGTCCATGAAGGCTTTCGCCCATCCCGACCGCGGCGAGCGCGCCACGGCCGATCTGAATGCGGCGTTGCGCGACACCCTGACCGTGGCCACCAACGAGCTGAAGTACGTGGCCACGGTCGAAACGGATTTCGGGAGGATTCCCGCAGTGCCGTGTTTCGTAGGCGATCTCAATCAGGTCTTCCTGAATCTGTTGGTAAATGCCGCGCATGCCATTGGCGACGTGGTCGGCAAGACCGGACAACGCGGTGTCATCCGCGTGCGCACGTATCTGGAAGGAAGCGTGGTGGTCATTGCCATCAGCGACACCGGCACAGGGATCCCCGAGGCCGTGCGAGGCAGGATCTTCGACCCGTTCTTCACCACCAAGGAGGTCGGCAAAGGCACGGGACAAGGGCTGGCCCTGGCCCGTGCTGTGGTGGTCGACCAGCACGGCGGTTCGTTGACCTTCGAAACCGAGATGGGCAAGGGCACGACGTTCCTCGTCCAGCTCCCGTTCGACTTGTCGGAAGTCGGGGATGATGCCTTCGAAGCCAGTGCGCGGTAGTTCGCGCTCTACGCCGCTTCCCGCGCTATCTCTTTCAAGTCGCTCGACAGACGGGTCAGCGTGTCGTCGTCTATGCCCAGAAGCGAGCGCCCGATCATGATCAACGCGTCGTTGTCCTGGGCACTGACCGATCCGGTGTAGAGGCCCTGCTGCTTGACCACGGCGTTGGCAAAACGTACGGCATTTCCGGTCGACAGTCGATTGGCCGGGTCATAGTCGCCGCACTCCTCAATTGCTTTCTGGATTTCGTCGGGAAGCTGCCACTTTCGCGCCAAATCGAGGCCAATGGGTCGGTGGCACCGCTGGACCACGTCAATCCAGGTTGCGAAGTCAATCCACAGCTTGGGATTGCGTTGTGCGATCTGGCTTTCCGCTTCCAGCAAAATTGTGGCAACCACCGGTTTGCCCAGGTCGTGCAGCAGGCCCGCCAGATAGGCGGTATCGGGATCCGACGCGCCGGAAACCACAGCCACCCGTTGCGCGAGTTGAGCCACGGCCCGGGAATGCTCCCACAGAGTCTTGACAGCTTCCATCACCTTGGAATCGCGCGATTCGAGAGCGCGCCGGGACGATATCTCCACCAGCACGCCGCGCAGGTTCTTGGCACCCAGGCGAGCGATGGCTTGGCTGATGGTATTGCACGGCTGATGCGTGGCGACGGTGGCGGTCTTGCTCAACCGGAGTACCTGCACGGCCAACACGGGGTCCTTTTCAATGAGGGACGTCGCAGCCTGCATGTTGAAATCCGCCGTGCGAGTCAGCTCGATGGCCTTGAATGCGACGGCGGCCAGCGTGGGCAGGGTCAGACTGTCCTTTTCAATGCGACTCTTGACGATCCTTTCGAGCTGGTCGGCGAAATTCATGGGGTTCACCTAGGCAGCGGTGCGTGCTTCTTCGACTGATTGAAACAGGCGCAGAGACTTGGCATCCTGGAACCCCGCGATGACGGCGGCCAGTTCGGCCGAACCCGCCACGCGCAAGGTGACGCCGCAATCCGCGGATGCCTTGCACACCTCGGCCATGAATTGCGCCGCCCGGATCGGCTGAGCCAGCGGCAATTGGGTGGCGTCAAGCACGGCGCTGTCGAAACAACCTTCGGCAAGCTTGCCAATGGCTTCCTTCATCTGGGCGGAAAGCTTTTGGAAATAGACTTCCAATTTGTCGTCGCGACCGCTGAACCCGGACAGTCGCACGAAAGTGTCCTGGGCAAAAACCAATTCCTGGGCGCCGTGGAAACATCTGTTGACCAAGGCTTCGACGGCCGCGCTGGTGAAGGGCTTGAACAAGACGTCGTCAAGACCTTGCGCGCGCATCTCGCCCGCGGCGTTGTTGGCCGTGCGCAGGGCCATGGCCACCAGGACCGCCTTGGGTTGCAAGAGGCGCAGCTGCCTGGTCAGCGAGGCCAGGTTGGCGTCTGGCAAGTCCCCGTCGATGAGAATCAGCGCGTATTGGTTGGCGCGACACAGCCCCAAGGCCTCCGGGACGTTCAGGCTTGTATCAAGAGTTACCGAAGCCGGCACTATAGACCGCACCTTCTTGTGCACGTTCTCCATGTCGTCAATGACCAGCGCCCGCTCCCCAGCCGGCGCGGCCACAGGGGCGGCGGGCGCAGGGACGCCCGCAGTCGTGCCGGTCGGCGCATAGTCCGCCGGCAGCTTGAGAGCTTTTAGGACTTTGGCCTTCAACTCGTCGCCTTTGAATGGCTTGAGCACGAAGTCCGAAATGCCCAGACGCATGAGCGTCGACACGATGGCGGTCTTGGACTCGGAAGTCAGCATCAGCACAGGCGTCTTGCTTCCGCTCTCGCGCATCGTGGCCAACATACCCGGGCCGTCGAGATTGGGCATGGTGACATCCAGCACAACCAGATCGTAGGTTTCGCTTTGCAGTTTGCTGAGGCCATCGTTGCCGTCTTCGGCCTCGGCGATTTCGAAGCCCAACGGCTGCAGCTGTTTGGCGACAATCATCCGAATGGCGCGACTGTCATCGACCGTCAGAATGCGTAGCATTGGGGAGATCCTGATTTGTTGGTTGTCGTCCTGTTTTCCATCTAGGCCGCCTCAGTGAGCTTGGTGATCACGCGGCCCTCATAGGCCCACAGGGCAAGATCGATTTCCTTTGCCTTGAGCACCAGTCCCGGGTGCAACTCCACCAGGCTGGCCAGTACCGAGGCGTCAGTCACCACCTGTGACAGCGACAGGGCCTGGTCAAGCGCCATCTCCGTCTTGAGCAGGCCCGCCGTCATGTTGACCAGCTCGCGAAGCGCGTCGCTGATCATGGGGGCATCGACGGCGGACACGGGGCACGAGAACATGGCTGCGGTCAAGGCCAGACACCCTGGCTGGCTTGACGAAAGACCCACGGTCAAGGGCCGCGGGCCATCGACCAGCGTGACCGCGATACGCCAGCAAAGGTCGGGATGGGCCTGGTCACCCAGGGAAGCGGCGAACGAGATCCCCAGCATGGTCTGGGTCACGTTGGACACCAGGACCGCCAATCGCTCGGACGAGGGAAGTTGTTTCATGTGCGTGCGTGTCGGGGACAGGGATCGCGATGAGACCTTGCAAGTCCGGGACCACTCGCGGCTTGTCGTGCTCTCGCGCCTGGCGCAAGACGACCGTCGGTTTTCCGACAGCCAATGGCCTGGGCCAGCGTCAGAAAAAGCCTCCCTAGTGCCTTGCACGCGCGCTTTGCAGGATTGCATCTGGGATTTCCTTGATGGGAAGCACGCGTTCCACTGCCCCCATTTCGATGGCGGCCTTGGGCATGCCGAACACAACGCAACTGGCCTCGTCCTGCGCGATGGTGTGGGCGCCCGCCTGGTGCATCTCGGTTAGACCTGCGGCCCCGTCGACGCCCATGCCGGTCATGATGACGCCGATGGCATTCTTGCCCGCCGTGTGCGCCACCGAACGAAAGAGCACGTCCACTGAAGGCCTTTGCTGGTGTACCAGTGGCCCGTCCTTGATGCTCACGAAGGTGCGCATGCCCGAACGCCGCAGCAACAGGTGTTTGTCGCCGGGCGCTACCAGGGCCACACCAGGCAGGACCGAATCATCCTCCTGCGCCTCACGGATCTCCATGGCCGATAGGCGGTTGAGGCGGTCAGCGAATTGCTTGGTGAAGAGAGCCGGCATGTGCTGCGCGATGACCATGCCAGGGGCATCCGCCGGCATTCGGCGCAAGACGTACTCAAGCGCAACCGTGCCTCCGGTGGAGGCCCCCACTGCGACAACCTGATTGGTGGTTCTTCCCACCAACGCCACTTTGGTCGTGCCTCCAACATCCTCTCGCTTGCTCACCCGGGCACCGGCGGCCGTCTTGATCTTGGCGATCAGTTCTGCCGTCATGTCGTCCAGGGTCAGCGACGCGCCGGGTTTGCACATCACCTCGACGGCGCCGGCAGCCAGCGCTTCCAACGCCAGCTCGCCTCCTGCCGAGGTCAACGACGACACGATGATGACCGGCAAGGGGTAGTGGCACATGAGCTTGCGCAAGAAGGTGATGCCGTCCATACGCGGCATCTCCACGTCCAGGGTCACCACATCGGGCTTCAATTCGACGATCATGTCGCGGGCCACATAGGGATCGGGCGCGGTACCCACGACCTGGATGTCCGGATCAGCCGAAAGGGCGCCCTGCAGGATCTGCCGGACCACGGCCGAATCGTCGACAATGAGGACCTTGATCATGGTACCGAGCCGGCTTCGGCAGGGACCTCGCCTTCGTCAGGCAGGAAAAAGACGGATGGGCGCGCCATGCGAAAGCCACTCGTGATTCCGGTCAGGGTTTCGGTGTGGCCCAAAAACAGCCAACCCTCTGGCCGCAGCAGGGAGGAGATGGCCGCCAGCAGGCGCTGGCGCACTGGCAGGTCAAAGTAGATGAGGACGTTCCGGCAGAACACGATGTCGAGCGGCCCGTGCATGGGGAAGGGTGGCTGCGCAAGGTTCAAGCGTCGGAAGACGACGTGCTGTTTGACTTCTTCGCGCACGCGATAGCTCTCGCTGGCGCTCTCATCGCGCTGAAAAAAGCGCGTGAGAAACGCACGCGGGATCGGGGTGAGCTTGTCGATGGAATACACACCTTGCCGCGCGTCCGTCAGCGCGTGGCTGGAAAGATCTGTGGCCAGCAGCTTGAAATCGATGTTCGGGTCCTGCAGCACGTCCAGCACCGTCATCACGATGGAATAGGGCTCCTCACCGGTGGACGAGGCCGCGCACCAGATGCGCAGGCGACGCAGGCCCTTGCGGCGCCACTCGTCGACCAGCGTGCGCAGCAGATCGAAGTGGTCCGGCTCGCGAAAGAACGAGGTGTGATTGGTCGAGATGACGTCGAGAAACTGCACCAGCTCCTCACCGGTCCGGTCGGCTTCCAGGTGTTCCAGGTAGCGGCGTTCGTCGTCGATGCCCAGGGCGCGCATGCGTTTGCCCACGCGAGCCGTCATCAGAGCCTGTTTGCTCGGACTCAGCGCGATGCCGGCCTCCCGGTGCGCATGGGCGCAGAAGCGCTTGAAGACCACACTGTCCATGACGGCGACTAGAAGTCACGAAAGGCGGGATCACCGTCGAGCGGAATGACAGCGTCCGGCTTGACCGTCGCCGGGCGACCGTTGCCCCCATTGGGGCGCGCTGCCTTGGCCAGGGTGGGGACTTCCGCGCGGGCACGGGTCGGGACGCCACGGGTGCGCGCAAGCTGGAAACTGCTGACCATGGCGGCCACTTCTTCCGCTTGACTGGACAGCTCCACCGCCGCGGAGGATGACTCCTCGGAATTCGCCGCATTTTGCTGCGTGACCTTGTTCATGTCCGCCACCGCGCGGTTGATGCGATCCACGCCCGCCGATTGCTCCTTCGCCGAAGCCGAGATCTCGTTCACGATTCCGCTCACCTTCTCGATCCCCTCGAGGATCTCGGTCAGCTTGCCCGCCATTTTCTGCGACGTCACTTCGCCCTCTCCCGCTTGGCGAACCGATTCCTTGATCAGTTCCTCGGTCTTCATCGCCGCCTCCTTCGAGCGCAAGGCCAGGCTGCGCACCTCTTCCGCCACCACAGCAAAAGCGCGCCCGGCCTCACCGGCGCGCGCTGCCTCCACCGCCGCGTTGAGAGCCAGCAGGTTGGTCTGGAAGGCGATTTCGTTGATGTCTCTGATGATCTGCGAGGTTCCCTCTGCCGAAGACTTGATCTTGGTCATGGCCACCGACATCTGCTCGACCGCGCTGGTACCGCTCATGGCCGCCTTCTTCGCTGTCTGGGCCAGAGCGTTGGCCTGAACCGCGTTGTCGGAGGTTCGCTTGGACATGGCGCTCATGGATTCGAGCGCGGAGGAGGTTTCTTCGAGAGAGCTGGCCTGTTGCGAGGCGCCGTCGGCCACGACCTGGCTGGACGAGGCGATCTGACCCGCCGCCGCCGAGACCTGGTCCACCGCGCCGGACACCTGCGCGAGCGCTTCGTGCAAGGCTTGGCCGGTCTGGTTGACGGATTCCTTGATGCGCGCGTGGTCGCCCGGGTACTCGCCCTTCACTCGGGCGCAAAGGTCGCGCTGCGAGAGTTGGTCGAGCACGCTCATGGCCTCGCTCATGGGCGCCACCATGGCGTCGAGCGTGCGATTCACGCCTTCCATGATCTTGCGGAATTCACCCGCGTGACAGGAGGCATCCACCCTGACCGAAAGCTGTCCTTCGAGGGCCGATTGAACCAGCTTGTCGAGATCGGTGACCACCGTGCACAGATTGTTGCGCAGCCGATCCAGCTTCTCGTTGATGACCACCTGGGTTCCGGGTAGTTTCTCCATCACGGGAGCGAAGTCGCCCTCGGCGTAACTGGTCAGGATGTCCAGGATGGTGAGGATGGTCCGGACCTTGGTGCGCACGATCTCGTTCACCCGGTGCGCGAGATCGCGATAGGCGCCCGAGAATTCCTCTTCATTGATCAAGGCATCGATGTAGCCCGCCTTCTGGGCCTCGTAGAGGTGGGCCGAGCGGGCCAGCACGGCGTTGAGCGCGTCGATGCAGGCGTTGAGGTTGTTCTTGAGGATGTTGAAGTCGCCGTCGTAGTCGTCGGAAATCTTGGGTGGGATGTCTCCCTTGGCGATGCGGTCGAAGCAGCCAGCCGCCATCTGCAGCGGGCCGACCACGGCGTCGAGTACACGGTTGAAGCCAGTCATGACGCCAGCGAATTCGACGGGCACCTTGTTGGGGTCAGCGCGGAAGTCCAGCTCGCCTGCCACGGTCGCCGTGACCAGGCGTTCCGCTTCGCCTTGTATGCCCTGAATCGCGCGGCGGGTGCTGCGGTACGCGAGCCATCCCAGCAGCGTCGCCAAGAGCACGTCAAGGCCCACTAGAGTCTGGCTGGTAGGAATAGCGGAGTCGGCTGCGGCAGAAGCGGCATCGGCCCTTCCCCTGGCAGAAGGATCGACAGCTTTGGCCGTGCGGTCGTTGGCTTCACGCAACAGGATTTGCTTGGATTGCTCAGCCTGGCGCTGCTTGGCCGAACTGTACTCCACCAGCCCCACGTTGATGACCACCATCGCCGCCAGTGCCAGCGCCGCGTTGGTGCCTATCTTGGTTTTGGCAAACATCCCTGGACTCCTTCCCTTTGCAAAACGGTGCTACGCCGTCGCCCCCGGAACTCCGGCTTTCGCGTCGTCGCCGCTCAGCACGCGTCCGATGTCGAGCAAGAAGATCACGCGCTGGTCGGTCTTGCCAATTCCCAGGATGAAATCGCTGTCGATGCTGCCCGCGCCAAAGCTGGGCGCTGGCTCGATCTGGTCAGCTTCGATGGACAGCACCTCCTGCACCTGATCCACCAGCACGCCCAGGGTGATCTCGCCTCGGGTGGTGGCGTACTGGACCACGATGATGACGGTCTGTTCGCCGGCCGGGCACGGCTCCATGCCGAACTTCATGCGCAGGTCAATGACCGGAATGATCTTGCCGCGCAGGTTGATGACCCCACGAATGAAGCTGTCGACGCAGGGTACCCGGGTGATGTCCACCAACCCGATGATTTCCCGTACCTGCAGAATGGCCAAGCCATAGTCCTGCTCGGCCAGACGGAACGCCAGGTACTTTCCTGCCAAATCGCCATTGCTGGGAATGGGGGACACCTTGCTGTTCGAAGCTCTTGGGGCTGTATTCGTCACGGGCTTCTCTCCTCAACTCGCAAGGGCGCAGGCGCGGCCGCCAAGTCGTTGGCCGTCCATGGGCGTCGCTCGACAGTGGTTCCTGCGATCTCTTCCACATTTATGATCAAGCCGACCCGACCGTCCGCCAGGATGGCGGCGCCGGACAGAAAACGCGTGGGGCCCAGGCCCTGGCCCAGGCTCTTGATCACCACCTGCTGCTGGGTAACCACCTCGTCGACCACGAGGCCGAGCCGGCGCCCCACGCCCTCGACGATCACCACGATGGCCTGGGTGGGGTCGCTCTGGGCGTCAGCAATGTTGAACAGGCGGGCCAGGCGCACCAGGGGCAGAATCTGGCCTCGGACATTGACCATTTCGAGCTGGCCAGCGAAGGTCACCAGCATGCCCTGGCTGGGCCGGATCGACTCGACAACAGAAAGGGTGGGGATGATGTAGCGGTCCTGGCCGCAGGCCACCATCATCCCGTCGATGATGGCCAGGGTCAGCGGCAACAACATCTTGAAGGTGGTGCCCTGGCCCGGCGTGGTGCTGATGGTCACGCGACCATGCATGGCCTCCAGGTTGCGCTTGACCACGTCCATGCCCACGCCCCGTCCCGAAACCTCGGTGACCTGTTGTGCGGTGGAAAAACCGGGCGCGAAGATGAGCATATGGATGTCCGATTCGCTCAGGGTGTCGTTGGGACCCACCAGCCCCTGGACGCGAGCCTTGGCCAGGATGGCGTCGCGGTCCAGACCACGGCCGTCGTCAGCCAGTTCGATGACGATGCTGCCGCCCTCGTGATAGGCGGACAAGCGAATGGTGCCCTCCTCGGGCTTGCCCGCCCGGCGCCGCTCGTCGGGCGGCTCGATGCCATGGTCCACGGCATTGCGGATCATGTGCACCAGCGGATCGGCGATTTGCTCGACCAAGCTGCGATCCATTTCGGTGGTCTCGCCCGACAGGACCAGGCGCAATGGCTTGCCACTCTTGCGACCCAGGTTGCGCGACATGCGCGCCATCTTCTGGAACACGCCCGCCACCGGCACCATGCGCATGCGCATGCCCACGTCCTGCAGATCGCGCGTAACCTTGGCCAGTTGGGACAGACAGTTGCGCACGCGGGCCGAAGCGGACTTGGCAATCTCAGGTGCGTTGCCCACCATGGCCTCGACCACGACCAGCTCGCCCACCATGGCCACCAAGTTGTCCACCCGTTCGAGATCGACTTTCACAGTTTCGCGCAGCTTGGTGGTCCCGGCCGCTTGTGGGCCGTGACTGGTGCAGGAGACAGAGGCGGCAGGCTCAAGCGGATTTGTGTCGGCTGGCGCTGCCGCGACCGCTGGAGTGGCATCTTCGGTGAGCGCGCGCAAACGCTGCAGCAGTCCTTCCACATTCTCGTGCGTCGCGAATTGTGCGCTGTCCTGCACCGCCGCGCGCAGCTCGGCCAACATCCGGCGCACCATGGCGGTGGCGTCGAATACGACGTTCAGCCACTCGTCCGCCAGCTTCATCATGCCGTCGCGGCAACGGCCGAGCATGGTTTCCGTGGTGTGGGCCAGTGTGGTGATCTCGTTTATTTCCAGGAAGCCCGCCACACCTTTGACGGTGTGGAAGACCCGGAACAGGCCATTGACGGCCTCTGCGCTAGCGCCTCCCTGCTCGACGTTCATCAGGATCTGGTCTGCGCGCCCCAGTCCTTCTTCGCTCTCACTGAGAAACTCGCCGATGAGACCTACTGTGTCCTCGTCGCGCGTCACCCGCTCGGGTGAGGCCACAGACGCCTGCCTGTTCGATTTCGCGGTCGCGCATGACTGCAAACGTCCGACGGCCTGAGAAAGCGCACTCAATGCTTCAGCGTCGGTTTCCGCCCCTGGTGCCCCAAGCCGCACTGCCAACGCTATGCACGAGTCGGCCAGCGCAATCAACTCCTCCGATTCGCCGCCCGCGTGGACGGTCTCCTGCAACTTCTGCAAGCAGCGACGAACGTTATCGACCGACTTCCGATCGGTCGTCTCGGTCAGAACCACGGCCGCCGCAAGTTCTTCGACCACCGAATCGAGCAAGACCACCGCCATGTGATCACCTCGCAGCCACGTTACAGCGTTCCGCCGTCAGAATATTGACGTGCACAGAGGGTGATTCCGCGAAATTGCGCCATGGTGGAGGCACGGCCAGGTTGGACTGCAAGCCCAGTGCCGAGCTACGGGACCGCGCAAGAACTCGAATCGTCGAGGCTCCTGCCCTGCTGGGAAGCCTGCAACAAGCCAGGAAGGTCGGTATTGAGACGTCGCAGTCCCCATCCTATGCCACTCGGCACTGAGGACTCAGAGGCGGACAGATCACCCGTTGCTGGTGGTCTTGTAGCTGGTATTGGTGCTGGCGGAGAAAAGCGCGTTCAGGTAGTTGCTGGCAGTATTGAGCGTGGAAACCGTCTGTTCCATGGCGGTGAACTCGCTGGTCAGCCGTGTGCGTTCATTGTCCAAATACGTTTGCCAGTAGTTGATGGTGCCGTCAAGGGAGGTGATGTCGTTGTTGAACTCCTGGGTCTCGCCAACCAACGCCCCACTTACCGGATCAGTCTGCTTCGAGACCAAAGAGTCAACCAAAGCCGCGATGCCCGTCTTGGCCGTGGTGAACAACTTGTTGGCGCCGTTTGGATCTGCGGCCAGGGCCTCGGCAAAGGTGTTCTGGTACGGGAGCTTGTCGAGCGCGATGGTGCCGTCGTCCTGCAGGCTGATGTTCAAGTCGGACAGGGTTTGCACCGCGCCGCTACCGCCCACGCTTTGGGAGAACAAGCCCTGCATGTCGCTTTCGAGGCTGAGAAGAAACGAACCGGCCAGGGGGTTGTTGGTGGCTGCTTGTGACGGATCGGGCTGCAGTTGGCTGGTGAGGGTCGTGACCACGTCATTGTAGGCGTTGATGAAATTGTTGATGCTCGCTGCGGATGAGCTGGAGTCGGCGGCGAAGGTGACATTCGTGGGCGCGTCGGACTGCCCGGTCAGGTCCAGAGTCACGCCAGGAATGGCGCCGGTGATGGTGTTACTTTGACTTTGGATTGTCAACTTGTCCACGGTCAGCGAGGCGTTCTGTGCCGACTGAAGAGTTTGAAAACTGAAGCCAGGATCGGTGCCGACGACCTTCAGGGCATCACCAGGGTCAGTATCACTGGTCGTATATCCCGTGCTGTTGCGGCCTACTGACAGGTAGTATTTGCTGCCGTCTGAAACCACCGAGGCGGTCACCTGCGGAACCTGGTTGTTGATAGCCTCGGCAATGGCGGACAGGCTCAAGCCGGTAACAGTGATGGCCGTGCTTGGAACGGTGGCACCGTCAATGCTGAACTGAAGGCTGCCGGTCAGGCCGGCGTCAGTCTGCGCCGACGAGAAGCCGCTCCCGCTGCGTAGCTTGGCAGCGAGGGCCATCTTTGCGACCTGAACTGTGCTCGTGCCCTCGCTTTGCGCTGAGCCGGACACTGTGAAGTCCGCATAGGTCGAAGTCGCCTGGATGGGTGCCAGACCCGAGGTGGCGATTGCATCGGCCGCACTTTGCAACGCCTGCAGCTTGCTGGTTATTGTGGCGACGGTCGAGATTTGGACGTTGTAAGCGGCCTGCTCGCTTTGAGCCTGGGTCATGGCTGCAGAATCTGCCGTGATGATGCTGTTGACGATGGAAGTGGTATCAAGCCCGGACGCGAGACCGCCGGCCTGGAAAAGCGGGCCGGTCGTCGAGATGGGTGAGGTGGCCATGAAGGAAGTCTCCTTGATCGGGTATCGACAGCTCTAGCGAGTCCCTTGAGCAGGATGGCGATAGACCCGCGCCCGCTGGCTGGAAGCAAGGCGGTTCATGTCTTCCAAAACGCGTTGTCGCAGACCGGCTTCAGAGCTGAAACAGCGCTGGAGGAGTTCGCGCGCTTGCACGACGACCTCCGGAGCGGGTTGCGGAGCAGAGGCAGCACACAAGGCTTGCAGGCCCGCGAGCGCCTGCGCCGCTTCCTGGGGCTTGCCTGCCTGCAAGAGCCGGGCGCCTTCTTCAAGCGTGGTCAGCCAAGGATCGCGGGTCGCGGTCATCGACCGGCACCCCCGGCCGCCGCCATGGGCGTCGCCGCTTCACTGGCCACGGCCTGGTCGAACGCCTCGACGATGGGAAGGAATACACGTTCTGCCTCTTCGACGTACTGGGCCGACATGGCCCCGATGGCCAGGGTCAGGCGGCCGACCACGAAACCATAGACTGCATCGAGCTGCTGGCAAAGACTGGGCGCGATCTCGTGCTTAAGCGTGGCCTGCAGGCCCAGCACGATGGCCGCTGCCCGCTCCGCGGCGTCGCCGCCGATCCGGTAGTTGCCCATCGCGTACGCAGCCTTCCCGGCACGCATGTGTCGTAGCGCCGTTTCAAACAGGGTCATCATGATTCGTGGCGCTGATGCGGTGCTGACGCTTGCGTTGGTGTACGTGCGGTAGGCGTTCATTGCTTTGCTCCGGTTGCCGCTTGACTGGTGCCTTTGACCCTATTCACGCTGAAGATTCATGACGCCGGCCCCTGTTGTCCTGATCATCGGCACGAAGGAATCGCATCTATAGAGGAACGACCGCCCCAGGCACCCAGCTTTCCCAGGGCGGTCGTCCAAAGCTCACATTGCTTCTAGCTTTCCGTCCCTATTGGAACTACTAGGTAAGCAACTTGAGCGCCAGCTGCTGAACCTGGTTGGCCTGCGCCAACACCGAGATGCCGGCCTGCATCAGGATTTGGTCCTTCGACATGTTCGATGTCTCGGAGGCCACGTCCACATCGCGAATCTGGCTGTTGGCCGCCGTCACGTTCTGGGCCGTGGTCGTCAAGCTGGCAGCCGCATAGCCCAGTCGGTTCTGCGCAGCACCCAACTGCGCGCGCTGGCTGGAGATCCAAGCGTTGGCAGTGTCGATGGCGGTGATGAGGTTGGTGGCGTCGTTGTCGGTGGCGCCGGTGGAGGTGCCTACGTCCGTGTTGAATTGGGCAAGCGTGGCAGCCATGGCACCCATCTCCGCAGAAGTGCCACCCGTGAGCCTGGTGTCGAGCATGCTGACCGAGGTGGTGTTCGCAGCGGTGGCATCGGCGCCGGTCTGCAACACGGCGCTGTGGCTAGTCGTCCCCGACGTGATTGTGCCAGCCGCAATCAGGCCCGTTCCGACGTCAGCCGCGTTGAGTCCCGCAGCACCCGCGGTCACCCCCACAGAAATACCGAGCTTGGCGAAGGTGTAGACGGCTGAGCCGTTCGCACCGATCGCGCTGACGGCGGCGGTGTCCGTGGCGCCGGTGGTGGAGGTCGCGGTCAGAACGCCGGCGGCATAGGTGAAGCTGTAGCCTGATCCCAAAGGTTCGGTGTCCTGCCCCATGGTCACCCCGTCGATTTGGGATCCGCCAGTGCCGAGGGTGCCTGAGAGGGCGGTCGTGCTGACCAGGCCAGCCGCTCCAGCCGTCTTGAAAGCGGCGAGGCTGGTGGCATCCGCCTGAACCGCCAGAGTGCCGTTCAGCAGGCCGAGGCCGTTGAAGGTCGTTCGCTTGGAAATGTTGTCGATTTCGGACTGAAGCTGCTGGAGCTCGACGTTGATGTCGGCGCGCTCCTGCGGGCCGTTGGTGTCCGAAGCGGCCTGCACGGCCAGGTTGCGCATACGGATCATCATGGTCTGCACCTGATCCAACGCACCTTCGCCAGTCTGGATCATGGACGCGCCATCGTTGGCATTGCGCACAGCCTGATTGAGGCCGCCGATTTGTGCCTGCATCTTCTCGCTGATGGCCAAGCCTGCCGCGTCGTCGGCAGCGTGGTTGATGCGAAAGCCTGACGACAGGCGCGCCATCGAGGTCTGCAGACTGTTGTTGGTCGTGGTGAGGGCGTTCTGGGCGCTCAAGGCTGCGATGTTTGTCTGGATGGAAAGCATTGTCGGTCTCCTTGTTCGTGTTTGCTGTGGGCTCTGTACCCGCGTTCGACAAGAGGTTCGGCACGAATCCCAGAGGCTGATAAGGACGGCTCCGTCGACACCTGGCCGGCGGGTCGCGGCCCGCGGCTCGCGCGGGCGTGGACGAGAGCGTGTTCGTGGGCGTTGCGCGGGAGGCGGAGGGCGTGCCGCGGGCCGCACGCCCAGGCCGCTTTTCGCTGACCGCTCACGCTACCGCTCACGCGGGCCGAGCAACGCTGGCCCGGAACTCCCTGACGGGCCGCGCGTAGGGGCGACCTGCGGTCGCCCTCACTTGTCCAGCAGGTTGACCAGCGAGAAATTCAGCGTCTGCGAGGCAGCCGTCAGCGTGGCATTGAGGGCGTACTGGGCCAGGCTGAGCTGCGTGGAGGCGTCCATGACATCCGCGTCCCCGAGTTCGCCGATGACCTTCTTCTCGTCGGTGACCTGCGCAGCGCAGGTGTTGACCGTAGAAGTGAAGATGTTGACCGATGTTCCCGCTTGCGACTGCGCTGCGGACACCTGATTCGTTCCAGCCTGCAGCGACGTAATACTGGCACGAATGGCGTCGGAGTCATTGTTGCGCAGGGCGGTCGACAGATCGGTCAGCGTCTGCAGAATGTCGACACCGCCTCCCACGCCCTTGGCCGTGACGTCCGCGCGAATCGAAGCGTCCTCGTACACGCCCGGCGCGACCTCGACCTGACGCACGCCCGTGTCCCCCTGGTAGGTCCCGTCGTCGGCAAAAGGCACTTGGCTGTCGCTATATCCACCGAAGATGTAGCGATCGCCAAAACGAGTATTGAGACTACCCACCACCTGTTTGAAGAGACCGTCGACTTCATTTGCAGCCGCGGCCCGGTCGTCGGCGGTGTAGGTGTCGTTGCCAAATTGGGTGGCCAGCGCCTGCGCCTGGGCGAGTGCCGTGCTCACGCTTCCCAGCGCGGAGTCGGCGGCGTTGAGCTCGTCGGCGGCACTCTGTGCCCCGTTCTGGATGGCGGTTGTCTGCGCCTCGTCGAAATTGTGCCGCACCAACAGGCCAGCCGCTTGCGGGTCATCACCGGGTGCCTGGACACGCAGGCCGCTCGACAGTTCGCCCTGGGCTTTGCCAACCTTGGCCAGCGCAGCGTTCGCCCGGTCAATGGTCTGCTGGTAAATCATCGCTTCGGTGACGCGCACGAGGTTCTCCTATGATTTCAATTGGATCAAGGTCTCGAGCATATCCCCGGTGGTCGTGATAACTTTGGCCAGGGCTTCGTAGGCGTGCTGCGCCTGCATCAGACCCACCATCTCGTCGTCGAGGGACACCCCGGAAGCGGAGGTGCGGGCGTCCTGCAGATTCTGCAGCACACTCTGGTCGAAGGTGGCGGCGTTCTGTGAATCAGAGGCGGCCGTTCCAAAGTCAGAGACGATCTTGGCCATCCCTCTCTGCACATCCAGCCCGTTCGCAAGTACCGTACTCTGGGTGGCGACCATGGCCTGCAGGTTGGTCGCATCACCCGGACCCGAAGTGGCCGAGCCGGCCGTGGCGAGCAGCGAAGGGTTGTTGGCCAGGGCGGCGTCCACCGCGATGGTGGCGGCAGCGTTGGCGGAAGTGGCACCGACGGTGAACACGTCGCCTCCCTCGTCGCCGTTGAGGTCAAAGCCCGTCCTGGTTCTGCCCATTGATGGCCCCGGCAAAATCGAAGGCGAGGGTGTCGAGATCGGTGCTGGCCGTTCCCAGGGCGCCGTCCCGCGCCGCCAGCAGGCCGCCGATCTGACCACCCAGCTCGGACTGTTTGAGCACAACCGGCGTCGATCCGTCCGCCGGCGTGAACACCAGGTCGGTGTGGCCGTTGTTGGTTGCATCGGCCTGGACGGTCAGGGTTGCAGCCGTTGACGTGCTGACCAAGGTGGTGCCGCCGGGCAGAACCAGGCTGATGTTGCCGTAGGCATCGGGCACCTGCGTGGCCCCGATGAGCTGCGCCGCTTGGTCCATGAGGTTGTGTCGCTGATCCAACAAATCGTTAGGCTGGCCTCCCGAGGCTTCAATCACCGAAATGCGCCGATTGAGGTCCGCCACCTGCGCCAAAGTGGAGTTCACGGTCTCGACGGCGCTCGTCACGCTGGCGTCGATTCCACTACGCGCCTGCTCCACTGCGGCTGAAGTACGATTGAAGGAAGAGACGAGCCAATTCGCGGATTGCACAACGGACTGCCGCAGGCTTGTGATCACCCGCGTTTTGCGCCAGCGCAGTCAGGGAAGAGTAGAAGCTGCTCATGGCGTCGCTCAGATCGCCGTCGACGCCGTTGTTGAACACAGACACCGAAGCCAAGGCATCGGACTGGGCCGTGGAGCTGGATGATTGAGAGAAGGCCGTGGGCAGCTGCGACTCGACGAACTGATCGCGCGTCTGCGTGACGTTAAGCAGATAGACTCCACCACCGATGTAGCCACGGTTGCCGCCCAACGCGCTGGAGGTGGCCTCAGCCAGGTTGGCCTGCTGTTGGGCGTAGCCAGGGGTGTTCGCGTTGGCGATGTTGTTGCTGGTGGTGGCTGCCCTGGCCTGGATGGCTGAAAGGCCGTTGGCTGTGTTGTTGAGAAGGCTGATGAGATCCATGGGTTAGGCCACCCGGCAAGCCGTCGAGATGTCATCCATTGGGCGACTCGCGCCTCGTCGATCGTAGGCCACGGTTCGGGGAGCCAGCGCCGCCAAGTAGCCGCGTACACGACTAAGGGCGCGACCGCCCAGCTTCAGGTTGACGGCGTCGATTTCACGTAAGGCGTTTGCCAGGGCACGCACATCCGCCAGGCAAGCATCGAGGCGTTGCGACGCCTCGGGCGCCGCCTTGCCCAGGTCAACCAGTGTGACGTGCTCGAGTCCGAGTGCGTGACCGGCGGATTCCAGAGCCTCGCCCAGAACACGCTCAAGTTGCGCCAGTTGTGCGTTGAAAGCACTACGCTGGCGGGCGCGTTCAAACAACCCCTGGGTGTCGAGCGCGCGGATCAACAAGCGCTGGCCCCGCGCCTGCACCAGTTCGGTCTCCAGCATCGTTCGCAGGTGATCGAGAATCTGTGCGGCACGGTCCAGCTCATCCATAGTCTAGCCTCCCAGCATGGCTTGCAGGCGGGCGTCGATCTCCGCCGCATCCACCAGCCGGTCGGCCAGTTCACTGGCGCTGGGTTCGTAGGTCCCGGCGCGGATGGCGGTCTCGATCTGTGCCAGGCGCACAGAATGCGACACTCCGATGTTGGCCTGTACGGCTTGCGCCAACGCGGCGGCCTTTGCGGCATCACCGGTGCTCACACTGTCGGACTTGAGACGTGGAGCCGCTGCTTCAGTCTGTGGCTTACTCGCTGCGGGTTCAACCCCGCCTACTGATGTTGTGTTCTTGATCATCATGGCCGATCCCCTTCGCCCATGGGGCTCTTACTGATAGGGAGATCGACACGCTCTTGAGAAGTATTAAGGGCAGGCTCTGCAGAAAGTTCGCCGTTGCCCTGGGCCACATCGTCGCTCCCGGCCGGGAGCGAGTTTTCGATGAGACGCGCCAGGCCAATTCCGCCGCCTTTTTCAACTGCATTGGCCAACGCTTCCACGAACATTTGCGAGTGGATTTGACTGCCAGCCGTCCCGCCCTGGCCTTTGAAGACCCCGCTTGCGTCGATGAGCTGGCGCAGCAGACAGGTTTCAACCGCCTGCGCAGCCTGGGTTGCGTCACGGATAGGACCCATCACATCACCTCCAAGTCGGCGTCGATCGCGCCTGCTGCCTTCATGGCTTGCAAAACCGCTACCAGGTCACGTGCCGACACGCCCAGCAGGTTGAAGGCTTTGACGAGCTCCTCGACCGTGGTGGTGGCAGGCAGCGCCACGACGGGCTTGGCCGGCTCCTGGGCATCCAAGGTCGCGACTTGCCCTGACACCGTCTTGCCTTGCTTGGCAAAAGGAGCGGGCTGCGAAGCCCAGGGGGTCTGTCGCACTGAAATGGAAAGGCCACCATGGGCCACGGCCACCGGCCGGATGCGCACGCCCTGTCCGGCCACCACCGTGCCGGTCCGCTCGCTCACCACGATACGCGCCCGCTGATCGGGGTCGACCTCAAGGGCTTCCAGTTGCGACACCATGGCCACCACGCGGCCCTTCCAGGACTCGGGAACCTTGATTTGCACGAGCGCGGGGTCGTTGGCCTTGGCAGAGTCTTCGCCCAGGGATTTGTTCACCGCCTCGGCGATGTGCAGGGCTGTGGTGAAGTCAGGCCGGCGCAGCCCGAGCACGATGGGCACTTTCTCCAGGTCGGGCGAAACCGTGCGTTCCACGGTCGCGCCTCCGGGCACCGTGCCCGAGGTCGGGTGGTTCTTCTGCATGCGCGAGCCTGCGGCCATCACGTCGAATCCTCCGGCCTGCACCGGCCCCTGCGCCACCGCGTACACCATCCCATCCGACCCGGTGAGCGGCGTAATGAGCAAGACGCCGCCGGACAGAGATCGCGCGTCGCCCATCGAGCTGACCGACACGTCGATTCTGGTGCCAGGACGAGAAAACGAAGGTAATTCGGCGGTGACCATGACGGCACTCGTGTTGCGCACGCGCACGTCGGTGGGATTCACCCGGATGCCCATGCGTCCCAACATGCCGCTGATGGATTGTGCGGTGAAGGTGACCTGAGTGGTATCGCCCGTGTTGGCCAGACCCACCACCAAACCGTAGCCAAACAGCGCGTTTTCACGCACCCCCTGCACATCCACCAGATCCTTGATGCGAACCGGAGCGCCAGCCGCGGACAGAGCCGGTAGCGTGAAGAAGAGCGCGAAAAGCAGAGTTCGTGTACGCATGACGATTAGAAGGGCCACATCCAACCAAGGGCGCGCGACAGCCAGCCCGGCTTCTGGTTGTCGGAGAGCACGCCGCGGCCGACGAATTCGATCTGTGCCTCGGCGACCATGTAGCTTTGCACGCTGTTGTCCTGGTCGATGTCGATGGGTCGCACCACGCCCGAGATGTAGAAGTGGTGTTCCTCCTCGTTGACCAGGATGACCCGATGGCCCTCGACGAAAAGATTGCCGTTGGAGAAGACCTTGGTGACCACCGCGGTCACTGTGGCGGTCAGCGATTCGGAGCGCGCGGTATCACCCGAGCTCTGCAGAGCCGAGGTCGAACTGCCGCCGATGTTCAGATTGGGGTCCAGTTTCGGTATGTGCTTGAGCAGGCCCAGGAAGGCATCGATCTTGGCGGCACTGCTGCTGGTCCGGCTGGTGTTGGTGTCGGTGGTGTGCTGGGCATTGGCTTGTTCGGTAATCTTCACCACCACCAGGTCGTTGACCCGCAAGGCGCGCGCGTCGGTGAAAAGCAACGACGCCGACCGGCCTTCGTGCCACAGGCTGCCGGGAGAGGCCGCGGTTTCGTCACCCTTGCTTTCCACGGGAAGCTTGTATTCGCGTCGCTTGGGCGTGTACTCGCTGATGTGGGCTTGCGTGCAAGCCAGCGCCACAGGCGCAAAGACAAACGCGCACAAGATCACGCGAGTCGTATGAAGCGAGGCGCTTCTCATGGCACGTCCACCAGCAGCCGTCCCTCTTGCAGGTGGCCCTCCACGTGGCGGCCCGAGGGCAGCACAGCGCAAAGTCGGCCCACGCCGCAGGAAATCGCGCGCCCTTGTACCTCGATGGCCAACGGCCCGCTCATCACCATGACCTTCACTGATTCCCCAGATGCCAGCGTGGCGCCAGCGACATGCGCTGCCTGCAGCACGGTCCCGCGGGGCAAATCCCGCGCCGCCAGCGCACCGGGCGGTGGCACGTAGGCAACGTGGCCGCTTCTGATCTCACGATCCTCGACGGTCAGCGCCGGCTGCAAGGGCTCGCCCGCGCGCACCGGCCGCGTGGTGAAGGCCGCGGGTGCCCATACCTCGAAGCGCGCCCAACCCCAACCCATACAGCCTTGCCCGTACAGTTTGACCGGCAGGCGGCCCGATCCGGTGACCGTCCCGTCCACAACCGCCTGGCGCAGGACGCAGCCCGCGGGCAGTTGCGGCGCCCAGCCCAAGGGCACGATGCGTGCCCCGGGGACAGCGAGCGCTCGAGAAAGAACCTCGCTCACCTCGGGGGGGAGGTTGGCGGCGCCGGTCGGATGGGACGCGGCAGCCGTCGCAAGGAGGAGAGCGAGGGGAAAATGGGGGTTCATGACGTCTCTAGCGAATTTGGGTCAGCTGCTGCAGCATTTCGTCGGCTGACGATATGACCTTGGAATTCAGCTCGTAGTTGCGCTGGGTGGTGATCATGTTGATCATTTCCTCGACCGCCGACACATTCGAGCCTTCCAAGTTTCCTTGCGAGATGCTGCCGGTGCCTTGGTCTCCGGGCTTGACCACGATGGCACTGCCGCTCGATTCGGTAGCGAGATACAAATTGTTGCCAACGGCTTCCAGTCCACCCGGATTGGGGAAAGTAGCGAGCTGGAGGTTGCCGATGTTGGACAAGGCCGTCTGGTTGGGAAGCTTGGCCTGCACGCTCCCGTCGGAGTTCACGGTGATGTTGGTGGCATCAGTTGGAATGGTGAGGCCCGGTTGCACCACCTCACCCAGCTGCGTGACCACGCGACCCGTGGTATCCAGCCGCAAACTGCCGTCGCGGGTATAGGCCAGGTCGCCGTTGGCGCGCTGGATGACGAAGAAACCGCCGCCCTGGATGGCCAGGTCGAGTGGATTGTTGGTCGAAATCATGTCACCCTGGGCGAAGGCGCGCGATGTAGATGCGGTGCGGACGCCCAGACCCACCTGCAACGCCGTGGGCTGGCTGGCCCCCTGCGCGTTGGGCGGCGTGGCGGCGCGAATCGTCTCGGACAAGAGATCCTGAAAATCGGCGCGCGTTTTCTTGAAGCCGGTGGTGCTGGCGTTGGCCAGGTTGTTGGCGATGACGTCCAACTTCGTCTGTTGGGCATCCATTCCGGTGGCAGCGGTGTACAGCGATCGCAGCATGAGTTCCCCCTAGTGGATCTCCTTCATTTGACCAACCCCACTTGGGTGGCGCGGTCGTCCAGCTTTCGATAGGTCTGGATGGCCTGCATGGCCATATCGAACTGGCGTTGCGCATTGATCATCTGAACCGTGGAATCGAGCGCACTCACGTTGCCCAGCTCCAGCTCACCCACGCGTACGGTGCTGTCCGCCGCCGGGTTCATACTGGAGCCGGCCGCAGGCTGAAGCAGCGCCGGCGCGATCTTGTCCATGGGCCCCTGGGCCTGGAAGAGCGCCAGCGTGTCCACCACTGTGTTGCGACCCACCACCACATTGCCGTTGCTCTCGATGTGCGGGTCGGCGCCCGGAGGCACGCTCACCGGATCGCCGGAAACGCCGAGCACGGGCAGGCCCGAGGCGAGCAACTCACCGTTGGGGCCGCGCTCGAGGTGCCCGTTGCGCGTGTACGCAAGCTGGCCGCTCGAAAGTCGCACACCGAGGTAGGCGTCGCCCTCGGGCAAGACGTCGAGCGGATTGTCGGTGGTGCTGGTAGGACCTGGGCGCATATCCACGCCGGTGGACACAGCGCCAGCCAGCACCTTGTCGGTGGGCCCAGGCGGCAGAAAGGCACGAAAGGACGGGCGTGTGGCCTTGAAACCCGGCGTCTCGGCATTGGCCAAGTTGTCGGCGATGGAATCGAGCTGAGCAGCCCGCGCCACCGCAGCAGACATCCCTACATATAGTCCATCGGCCACTTTGCGTACCTCTGGCCTGGTGACGAAGCAAGCGCAGTGCCAGGCGGCTTTGTGGCGCGATCCGAATTTTCCTTCGCACAGGGTTCAGTTCTGGCGGGGTCGATCCGATAGAGGGATTGTGAGCCCGAAAACGCGTCTTGATGCCGCCGTCAGGATCCGAGAAGTCGACGAGGATCGTGCGCGCATGACCCTGGCCGAGGCTCAGCGCCTGGCGCAGAAGACTGCGGATGCGGTTCGCGAAACCGCCCAGCGCGCGCTCACCGACGAGCGTCGCAGCGGCAGCGCGGCCGACTGGACCATCATCGAATTCGCGCACATTCGAGCCCTGCAGGACGCGCGACGGGCGGAAGTCGAAAGGCGCGCGGCCGAGGAGAAACTGGGGATCTCGCGCGAGCGCTTCGTGGGCGCGCGCACACGGGCCGAAGCCCTGCGAAGGGTGCTGGAAGTCCGTCGCAGCGAGATACGCGTGGCCGAGAGGCTGACGGAGCACAAAGAGATGGACGAGGTCGCGAGCCTCCTCCGCATCCGCAGGTAGCCGTTGCGGTCCCGCGACATCCGCAGAAGGTCGTGGCCGTCAAGTCCCTAGAGAATCGTGGTTGGCACCATGGGTGGGCAGGGTGGGCTGTCCGTCCCGAAGCCCCCGAAGGGGGTGGCCGGTGGCTGTGGCCGTTGGCCGTAGTTCGGCCCGCGCCAGAAATCTGGCACGGAGCCGGCATCTGACACGGGGATCGCCAGGTTGGTGACGGGTTCTTGGTCGGGAAATTCCCGAGGCGAGGCTCTATACTGGGCCGCGATGACTCACTTCTTGTGGACAATCGCGGTCGTCGCGTTGATCGTGCCCTTGGCCATGTCCGCCAGCGCGCAGAATGACAAGTGGGAGCTTGTGGGCACCAAGGACGACATCGTCAGCTACAAGCGCGAGGTTCCAGGCAGCCCGGTCATCGCCATCCGGGGCGAGGCGGTTGTGGATGCCTCCATCGTGCGCGTGGCCAGCGTTCTTCTGGATACGGCGAGCCTGCCGCAATGGATGGATAGGCTGGCCGAGGCGCGACGGATTCGCACCCAAGGCGCGCTCCACTATGTGGAATACGATCGCGCCAACGTTCCCTTCCCACTGACCGATCGGGATTTCGTGGTGGAGACATGGGTGGAATCCGACGCCGCGAAAAAGCAGGTGCTGCTCAAGGCGCACTCCGTGGTGGACCCGTCCGCCCCGGTGACCAGCTTGGTGCGAGGCGAAGTGCTGTCCAGCACCTTCACCCTGACGGCCCTCGACCACGGCCAGCGCACACGCGTGGTCGCGGAAGTTCACACCGATCCCAAGGGCTCGATTCCCAAGTGGATGGTCAACCTGACCCAGAAATCCTGGGCACACACCACCATCATGGGTCTGCGCGCCCAGGTACGAAAGCCCGCCAGCTCCGACGATCCCGAGGTGAAGGCGTGGCTGGAAAAGGCCGGTCTTCTCCAGTAGGGAGGGCTAGTTTTTCACCACACAGAGCACAGAGAACACAGAGATCGGATGGGAAAAAAGGAGTTCGGACCGGACAGAATCTACTCCTTTCTTTCCGATCCGACTCTGTGACCTCTGTGGTGCAACAGCCAACCTCACGGTCCACGCGACGCTGATCAGCGACTCCGCAGACGCTGCAGCTCCGCCTCGAAAGACGGCGGCAGCTCGCTGGCAAAATGCAGCCGATCGCCCGTGACCGGGTGATCGAAGCCCAGCGTGGCGGCATGAAGCAGCAGCCGACGGGACGGCAGGAGCGAGCGGCCGGCGCGCGTGTGGTCGCGCAGGTAGACGGTTTCTCCTACCAGCGGATGCCCTTTTTCGGCCAGATGGATGCGAATCTGGTGGGTGCGCCCGGTCTCAAGACGCACGCGACACACCGTCGCCGAGGGCAGGCTCTCGATGACCTCGACGTGGGTGACGGCGTGCTGCCCCTCGTGCGGTCGCCGCGTGCTGCCGCGTAGCCCATCGCCGCGATCCGCGATCAGGCGCGATTCAATGCGAGACGGCCGCACCTGTCCGTGCGCCACCGCCAGGTATTCCCGATCGGCGAGGTGCTGCTTGAACACAGCGTGAAGCCCGCGTTCCGCCAGTTTGGTCTTGGCAAAACACAGCAGCCCTGAGGTGTCCTTGTCGATGCGGTGGACTGTGTACAGCGGCGTCGCCGTGCCGCGCTTGCCTTGCTTGCGCCAGGCCTCACGAATGAGATCCAGGGCCGTGCCTCTCTCTCTGCGCTCGTAGGGAACGCTGGACACGCCTTCGGGTTTCTGGATGACGATGAGATGGCCATCTTCGTACACGATGCCGAACTCGGGTCGGATTGCCGTGCGGCGCGGGTCGGGTGCGGTGAGGCTCCAGACCACGGTCTCGCCGCCTATCAATCGTCGGGCTGGGTCCAGCTCTCGCTCGCCGTTCACGCTGATCTTCCCGGACGAGCACAGAGCGCGCACATCGTTCCAGCTGTGGCCGGGCCAATGCGCGCGCAGAGCAGCCGCCACTGTGCCATTCGCGGGCGCGGCGAATTCGCCCCGAACCGGCAGGGACCGCGCCGTCACCAATGGCAGTTCCCGTCTCATTGGACCGCTGCCGGTTGCCTAGAACTGGCCCTGTGACACAAGACCAGGGACGAGCGACCAGCGGCCGTCAGTGGTCTGCACCGGCAGGGCCCCGGGCATGGGCACGGCCGGCCGCGATTGTGCCAGTTTGTCGTCGCGTTTGTCCTCGTGTTTGTCGTAGTTCCAGGTCAAGAAGAAGCCGGTGGCCAAACCGACCACGCTTCCGGCAAGAGCGTAGCGGGCCATCTGGGTTCCGATCTCAACGTTTCCGCACACCCCCTTGTTGCCCTGACCAGAAACGCACATCTGCAGAAGCGCGCCGGTGACGCCACCACCAATTGCAGCCAAGTCAATCAACACGACCCGCTGCCAGCTCGGCCCGTAGGCCCGCTGGTCGGGCAGGTAGGCAAGCGCCAACCCAGCCGCCAACCCGATGTTCATGCCGCCCAGCATGCCCCAGCCAACGCGAGGTATCCTGGTCGTTGTGGTTCGCGTGGTTTCCGTTTCGGTGGTGGTGACGGATTTCAGAGAGAATCCCATCGCCGGAATCGCCAGTATCCCTGCCAGCGCACCCACGAACGCTCCACTCTGGATCATGGCGACGCGACCGTAGTTGGGTGCGTGGTCGTCCAGCCACCAGCCCGCTACAGACCCGGCGCTGAGACCCACCACGCCGCCCAGCCACGCGCCGGAGACGCTCTGGGTGAGCCCCAGGCCCAGCGAAAGCCCTTCCACATCGCCAATCCAACCGCTGCCGATGCGAAACAGGGCCAGGTTGTCCTGAATGTAGGCAGGTACCAGCGCCGCCGAGATCACGCCCGCGCCGATGCCACCGGCCAGGGCGCCAGCCGCTATCAGGGTTAGATTTCCGGGCTGGTTGGGTGCAAGCCGCGTGGTCACCGCCATGCCCCCGCCTACCGCGCCGAGGCCGATCCAGAAGCCGATCAACTCGGGTCGCCCCGAGCGCTGCAGATAAGACAGGGGAAAATCCACCTTGAGCCGTTGTCCCGGGGCCAGTGACACCACATCGTGGCGGGCAATGTGGTAGTTGGCTTCGGCGTAGATTTCGTAATCCCCTGGGTCCACGAACTGCGCGTAGGGGTTCTGCGTGCGGTTGCCTCGCACATAGAGGGTGGCGTTGCTGGGACTGGTGTGGATCTCGAGCCGCGCGGGGATCGGATCCAACTTGAAGAACAAGGGCTTGGTCTCGGCCACATCGATGACGATGTCCCGTTCCTGTCTAACGAAGTTGGGTTTGCTGACCGTCACCCGGTAATGCCCGCGTGGCACGCGAAACTCGTTGGGCGCGTCGCCGGTGAAAACTTGGCCTTCGCCTTCAATGCGAACCTGGACCTGGTCGGGCACGGTGTTGATCGCCACCGCGCCGGGCCGGTGATTGATGGCTTCGATGCGCAGGCGAGCGATGTCAGCCAGTTCCCCGCTCGTCGGTTGCGCCAAGAACTCCTGGTAGTTGGCGCGCGCCTCCTTGAGCAAGCCCAGGTGGTACTGGCACTGCGCGATCATGAACAGGTTGGCCTTCTTGGGCAGAAGTTCGTTGGCAAGCTGGAACTCGACCAGGGCCTGTTCCTTGTTGCCAGCCTCAAAAAGACTGACGCCCGCTTCGTAGTGCTGGCGGGCCTGCGCCGCGGGATCGGCCTCCTGCGCTTGCGCCGACGGGCCTGCGACCAAGAACGCCACCAGCAGGGCCGCGCGCAGTAGGGCCGGTGACCGCGTGGTCCTCGGGGAGAGGCAAGAATGGGCGCGCAGGATCACTCGTCACTCTGGTAGGGCGAAGGCGCGACGGTGTCGTCGGCCTTGGACTTCTTGCTGCGCTCGGCTGGGCCAGACGAGACCGGGGCAGTGGCGGCGCGACGACCATGCGGCTTGGCCACGCGTCGGCCGCGCTCAAACACCGCCGGCGCAGGCGGGGTGGACTGGGTCGGGTGGGCCACGAGCTTTTCCTGTGGCGGCGGCGCTGGTGCCACTGGCCTTGCCGACGCCGGCGCCACAGGCGCTTCCACCTGATGACCGCCGCCTGCCAAGGCCACGGCGATGGCCGCGCCCAAAGCCAACACACCCAGCGCCGCCAGAGGCCAGCGCAGACGACGCCCGGCTAGCACTTGAGCGGGCCCAGCGACCTCCCGCAACGCGACTGTGGAGTCCCCGGCCAAAAGTCGTCCCAGATCATGCTCGAACTCGGCCATCTGCTGGTAGCGCTTGTCGCGGTCCTTCTCGAGTGCGCGCATGACCACGCGGTCAACCGCGGGCGGTATGCCCAACTCGGGCCGAAGCTGCGACGGCGCCACGGTTTCCTGCGTGAGCACCTGCGAGATCACGCCCAGATAGTTGTTGGCGCGAAAAGGAACCTCGCCGGTCAGGCACTCATACAGCATCAGCCCCGCGCCCCAGATGTCGGCTCGGTGGTCCACATCATCGCCGCCGCGAGCCTGCTCTGGGGACATGTACAGCGGCGTGCCCAGCACCGCACCCGTGCGGGTCAGCCGCTGCATGTCCGCGCCTTCGTCGCGCGACTGCACGGCCTTGCACACGCCGAAGTCCACCACCTTCACGAAGTCGACGTCGCCCCGGCGCACGAGGTAGATGTTTTCGGGCTTCACGTCGCGGTGGACGATGCCCTTGGCGTGGGCCGCCGACAGTGCGCTGCAAACCTGGCGCAGGATTCCCAGACTGCGTTCCACGGGCAGAGGCGCATCACGCATCACGAGCCGGGACAGGGCCTCGCCGTCGAGAAACTCCATGACCACGAAGGCGCGACCATCGCGGGTGGTGCCATAGTCGGTCACATCCACGATGTTTTCGTGACCGATGGAGCTCGCCAGCCGCGCCTCCTGCAGCAAACGGGCGATCAATTCTTGGTTCTCCAAGAATTTCTCCAGCAACACCTTGACCGCCACGCGTTTTCCAATGATCGCGTGGCGCGCCTCGTAAACCGCGCCCATTCCGCCTTCTCCGACTCGGCGAACGATGGCGTAGCGTTCGGCCACGACGGTCCCCACCAGCGGATCAAATCGCTCCGCTCCCGCCGCAAACGCGCTCCCAGACGCCGTGCGCGGCGTCGTGTCGGACAGAGAAGGCTCGACCTCGGCCATGAGCGCCTGCATTCTAGCCCGCTCCGGGCGTAAAAACACGCTCACGGGGTCAATCGGCTTGACGAGCGGTGGTGTCAACCGTAGCTTTTCCGTCTTATGTCCAACTGCAAAATTGCCAATCCCAAACTCGCCGATGCCGGCCGTCTACGTATTGAATGGGCCGAGAGCCGCATGCCGGTTCTCCTGCGCCTGCGCGCGGAGGGCCGCAAGACGCAGCCTCTGCGCGGTATGAAGGTCGCCGGCTGTCTGCACGTCACCAAGGAAACCGCGGTGCTCATCCGCACGATTCTGGCGGCGGGCGCCGAGGTGTCGTGGTCCGGCTGCAATCCTCTCTCCACCCAGGACGACGTGGCCGCGGCCCTGGCCGCCGAAGCCACATCCATCTACGCCTGGCACGGCCTGACCAAGGACGAATTCTATTGGTGCATCGACAAGACTCTGGAGATGAAGCCGACGCTGACTCTCGATGACGGCGCTGACCTCATCTTCAGCGTGCACGACCGCCACCGCGAGCTGGTCAAGACCGTGATCGGCGGCACCGAGGAAACCACGACGGGCGTGCACCGTCTGCGCTCCATGGCCAAGGCGGGCAAGCTGCTCTACCCGGTCATCGCGGTCAACGACAGCGAGACCAAGTGGGACTTCGACAACGTGTACGGCACCGGTCAGTCGTCGCTGGACGGCATTCTGCGCGCTTCGTCGGTGCTCATCGCGGGCAAGACCTTCGTGGTGGCCGGCTACGGCCATTGCGGCAAGGGCGTTGCCATGCGCGCGCGCGGTCTGGGCGCCAACGTCATCGTCACCGAGATCAAGCCGACGGCCGCGCTCAAAGCCATTCTCGACGGGTTCCGGGTCATGCCCATGGACGAGGCGGCCAAGTTGGGCGACATCTTCATCACCGCGACCGGGATGAAGGACGTCATCGTGGGCCGCCACTTCGACGTGATGAAAGAGGGCGCACTGGTGTGCAACACCGGCCACTACGACTGCGAAATCAACCTGGTCGACCTGGAGGCGCGGGCCAAGAGCAAGCGCGAGATTCGCTTCGCCAACGAAGAGTACGTGCTCAAGAACGGCACGCGCGTGTACATCCTGGCCCAGGGCCGACTGGTCAACCTGGCAGCCGCCGAGGGACACCCGTCCGAGGTCATGGACATGTCGTTTGCCAACCAGTACCTGGCCCTGTGCAAACTGGCCCGCGACGGCAAGACCATGAAGCCAGCCGTGTACGAGCTTTCGCCTGAGCAGGATCAGGAGCTGGCGTCGATCAAGCTCGGCACCCAGGGCATCGCCATCGACAAGCTCACGCCTGAACAGGTCAAGTACCAGGACGACTACTCGTCCGGGACGTAGGTAGCTGTTTCACCACAGAGAGCACAGAGGACACAGAGGTCGGAAAGGCAGAAGGGGTTCGGACCGGACATAACGCAACCCTTCCCTTTCCGATCCGGCTCTGTGATCTCTGTGCTCTCTGTGGTGGAAAAAGCTAGCCAATTCCGACGGTGCTGTCAGCGGCGATGCGGATGCGGTCGTCGCGCACGAGTGCATTGGGCAGGACCATGATGTCTCCCCGGCGTGCGCGGTCGAGGGCTTGGTTCGCGGCTGAGCGATCGCGATCCAGGCGCATAAGTACAAAGCGACCCGCGGCGCCGCACACGAAAAAGCGCAAGCGCCCCTTGTCCTTGAGCGGATCGCTCACGACGCGATAGCGATCGCGGTCGACTTCTGCGACGGCGGATCGCCGCAGAACCAGATAGCTGAAGTCCACCCGCGAGCGGCCGGCGACCAGAACCTCGGCGCTGTCGTGGCACCAGTCGCGCTCGCGCAGCAGTGCCGGACAAGGCGTCTGGCACAAGCAGGGCGCCACCACGTGAAGTCCGGCGGCCAGCAGTCGATCGCGCACGCCTAGAAGTGCCCGCGAGGTGTCGCGCAGCGCTGGCTCGATCACGATGCACGTCCCGTCCGGTTCCAGTAAATCGCGGCACCAACCCACCACCAGTCGCACGCGTCCGGCGAGGTCTAGACTCCCGCCCAGTTCATTGAGCAAGTGCGCGGCTACGATCAAATCGAAACGGCCGCTCACGCCTGCGGGACACGCACCGCGAAGGACGTCGGCAACCAGAATCCCGGGGCCAGGAACCTTGTCCACGGCCACCAGCTCGACATCGTCACCAAAACAACTTCGAACCGCTCGCGCGGCCGCTCCCGTGCCGGCGCCCAGGTCCAGTACGCGCCTAGGGCGCGACTCAAGCTCAACCTGTTCCAAGACTCGTCGCAGCGCCGCCTCGGTCCGCGGCGCGATTTCGCTTTCGTATTCCCGGCGCAGATCGGGCTGGGACAGATACCGAGAACCCACCAGCGTGCGGTCGCCCACCAGCCCGCGGTGAATGCGCGTCTTGCTTGGGCGCATCGACGACAAGTCGGCAGCTAACCGAACAGCTTGAGAACCAGGGGCTTCAGATCGCCGAAGGTGACCACGACCAAAAGCCCCATGAGCAGCATGATGCCGACCATGTGAATCTTGGCCTCGAGCATGGGGTTGACGTCGCGTCTGCGCAGGGCACCCACCGCCAAAAAGACCGCCCGGCCGCCGTCGAGGCCGGGAATGGGAAGCAGATTGAACACGGCCAGCGCCACCGAGATGAGCAGCACGATTTCCAGGAACCGGCTGGCGCCCTGCTGGGCCGCGCTCGCCATTTCGCGGGCAATCCCGACCGGTCCGCTCAGCCCGCCTTTCACCTTGCCCGAGATGAGATCCCACAAGTTGGTCAGGATGCCGGTGGCCACTGCGACCGGAAGCAGGGCTGACTCCTTGAGCGCCGTGAACAGAGGCCCGCGCGCGCGCACCACACCGAACTTGACCCCGATCATGTAGACGCTGCTGGCGGGATCCTTGCGCGGCGCCACGGTCACAGTCACCGGGCTGCCCGCTCGCATCACCTTGACCGTCACCGGCGCGCCCTCGGAACCCCGAACGACTTTGGTGACGGCTGACGACTCAGACACGGCCTTGCCGTTTATCTCCGCCAGGGCGTCGCCAGCTTGAAGCCCGGCTGCCTGGGCCGCGCTGCCCGGCAGAACCTCATCGATGGTCGTGGTTCCCGTGGGCTGGCCGTATCCGATGATCAGGATCAGGCCAATCAGGAAAGCGGTCAGGTAGTTGGCGGCCGGCCCGGCCACCAAGACCAGAAGCCGCATCCAGCGCGGCCGGTTGGGATACACGCAGGGATCGTTGTGGTCGAATTCCTCGTGTGGGTTCAGCCCCGTGATCTGCACGAAGCCCCCAAGCGGGATGGGTGCGATCTGGTAGATCGTATCGCCGCGCTTGAAGGACGCGAGAGGCTTGCCAAAACCAATCGAGAATCGCTCGACCCGCATTCCGCAAAGACGCGCGACGGTGAAATGACCCGCCTCGTGCAACACGATGAGCAACGCGAGCCCCAGAATTGCCAGGAGAATGGACATCCGAGGCCGATTCTAGCAGGGTTTGCTCGCCGGTCACACGATAGGAAGGTGCGAGCCGCAGGCTGGCAGGCCCGGACGAGCCGCCAGAGCAAGCTGGTCTTGCCAGCTCTACGCTTTGTTTCGCTCCGCGAGTGTGCTGGCGAGCTTCTTCGCGGCTTGCAGGACCACGACCGCAATGTCCGAGGCTCGCTGTTGTGCGAAGGTGGCTGCCGAGGCCGACACGCCAATGGCAGCCGCCAGCATGCCGCCGCTGGCCCACACGGGCGCGGCCAGTGAACGCACGCCTTCTTCGTATTCTTGGTCATCCACGGCGTAGCCCTGCCCTACGATGCGACGGCATTCGGTCGAAAGCGCGTCGGCCGTGGTCAGCGTGCGCTGGGTTCGTGCGGGCAAAGGCGCGCTGCCCAGCACGCCGTCCAGACTCGCCCGCGGTCCAAAGGCCAGAAATACCTTCCCGCACGCTGAACAATGCAGGTCCATCGGCGCGCGCGTCCCGCTGCCTACCCGCGGGGCGTGGCCGCTGTCGCATGTTTCCACCACCACCACCTTGTCCCCGGCTAGCAGCGCGAGATACGCGGTTTCTCCTGTAACCTGCGAAAGCTCCTTGAGCACAGGCACCGCGGCCGTGCGCATGGCCGTGTCCGCCATCGAACGTAGCCCCATGCGCAGCTCAGGGCTTGCAGTGAAGTCGAAGCCGTGGCGTTGCAAGAGCCGCTCGGCCGCAAGTGTGTGCAGAATTCGCAAGACGGTGGTGCGGGGCATCTTGAGCTGCCGCGCGACCGCAGAGGACGACATGTATTCGTCCGACGCCGCAAACAGGCGCAAGACATGACAGGCGCGCGCCAGGTTGGGAATCCGATATTCCCTGGTCGCCAGGGTCGGCGCAGCAAGCTTGGCTGGGCTCGGATGGTCAGCGCGCCGCCGGCCGACTGCACTGCCCAGTGCCGCGACGCTGGGGACGCCTGGGTCGCCCGGTACAATCCACGCCGGAGCTGCCTTCAGGTTTGTCTCCATGTTTGTTACCTCCGCGCCTAGGCGCCGTGGGAAAAAGGGCAGTCGTCAGACCAGGCCAAGCGACCAAGGCTAGTCTTCATCTGCCGCGGTTGATTCATCACTTGCGGGGTTAGGGGCTCTCAGCTCAAGAAATCCGTGCACCTATGTGACAGCCACCGCTGGCTAGCTACGTTTTCCTGTGACGCGGCTAGCTGCGGCAGACGGCGGTTTCCAGCCGGGCCAACGCGATTGCCGCAGCCAATGCCGACGGATTCTCGGGCTCGACCAAGATCAAGCGCGGACGGCCGGCCAATTCGGGCAGTCCGCCCTGCGCCGAGGCGATCACAGGCAGGCCCGCGGCCAGTGCCTCGCGTACCACGACTGGCGCGCCCTCGCTGCGACCGTTCGGCAACGAGCGGCAGGGATGAACAAAGACGTCAGCTGCGGCCATCCACTCGGCCAGGCTGGCGGCGCTGACCAGTCCAAGCAAGCGAAGGTCCACGGTACAGGCCGCAGCCAGGCTCCGCAGCCTGGGCTCCTCGGGGCCGGCGCCAGCGATCACCAAGGTCGGCCTTTCCCTCGGAGGCAGACGCCCCACAGCGTGCACCAGCACGTCGTAGCCCTTGATGGGAACCAGCCGTCCCGCTGCCAGCACCGTGAACCCATGAAGCCCCAGACGACTACGCAAGCCACGGCGTTCGGCAACAGGTCGCGGTCGAAAGAGCGACGAATCGAATGGGGCTGGCTGCACATAGGTGCGTGCCCCGAGGGACTCTGGAGTGTCACCACACAGACGCGCGATGCGGTCGCGCAGGTCTGCGCTGGCGAACACCAGCTCCGCTCCGCTGCGACAGAGCAGGCGGGCCAAACTCGCCCCTCCGGGCAAGCGCGCGAGCAAGAATACATCGCCCCCATGAGCGTGCGCACGATGCGGGAGACGGGGCGCCACCGCGCAGGCCACCAAGGCCGAGGGGACCAGCCAATGGCTTTCCACGGCGCTCCACCCGGACGCACGTCGCCCAGCCAGCGCGGTCATGCCCGCGGTGAAATGCGCCGCCTCCAGCCAAGCACGCGCGCGCTCTCCCGGCGCGCCGCTCTCCAGGGCCTCGGGTGCGCCGCCGGCGTAGAAGATCTCGGTCGCACCTGCCGCGGGAATCCGCAACACGCGCACGTCGCCTTCGCTGGTCTCGCTGCCTGGGCCGGCTG
Source organism: uncultured delta proteobacterium (assembly GCA_963758155.1). Lineage (GTDB taxonomy): Bacteria > Myxococcota_A > Polyangia > Fen-1088 > Fen-1088 > Fen-1137. The sequence continues at coordinate 41,265 of CAVWUP010000018.1, read as the reverse complement.
CGATGACCTCGATCGCCTGTCCCGCGGCCGCGAGCGCACGCACGCGCGTGCGCACAAACGAGCCGGCATGGTCGTCAGCACTGCGCGGGTAAGACGTGCACAGGACGCCAATCACGTGGGAGGCAGTTCAGCGAGGGTCTGAGACCGCCACAGCCGCCGGGCGAAGTTGCGGCCCACACGGGCACAGAAGGCGCGCATGAGAAGCAGGCCAAGCGGCAGCAACACGCGCGAGATGCGGATACCCGAGCGCCAGCTCGGCCCATAGACCGGACGCACAGGCACGTCGACGGCCTGGGCACCCGCCGCAGCCAAGCGAACCAACAGATCGTTGGGATACCCGTAGCGGGGGAACACCGGGCCAGCGGCGATGGCCTCCAGCGCCCGTCGGTTGGCCGCCGTGTAGCCACATTGCGAGTCGAACAGGTGGGTGTAGCCCGAGGCCAGCCGGGTCAGGTGCGAGAGCACGTAGTTGCCCACCAGCCGGTGCAGCGGCATCACCTGGACCACACCTGGCCAGGCAAAGCGGTTGCCCTTGGCATAGTCAGCGCGGCCGGAAACCACGGCACCCACCAGCGCGGCCAGGTCTGCGGGATCCATCTGCGAATCGCCGGCCATCACCGCTGTCACGTCGGCGCCCAGGGCGCGCGCCCGTTCGTAGCCCGTGGCGATGGCCGCACCCACGCCGCAATTCTGCTGGTGGCTGAGCACCTCCAGGCCGCGCCTTTGGCTGCGTCGGGCGATGCGTGCGGTACCGTCCGTGCTGCTGTCGTCGACCACGATCACGTGATCCACGAACCCAGGAATGGAGCGCACCGTGCGCGCGATCTTCTGCGCTTCGTTGAAGGCAGGTACCACGACGACGATACGACGGCCGGAAAACATGGCAAAGGCAAGCGCGGTCAGGAGAGGATGACGTCAGAAGGGGTTCTCGGCCCGCCCTAAATTGCGGCCCGTGCGCTGCTTGTCGGACAGGTCATTTTCCTTGCGGCTCTTGCGATGACCGGATCGAACCAGTGAGCCGCCCTTGCCTGCCTTGGCAGGGGCGGCAGGAGCGACTTCAGGGACTGGCTGACCAGGAGCCGGATCGAGAACCACCAATCCGGACCAGTCAGGTCGCACTTCATGGGTCAACTCGCGATAGCCGGGCAGGCGGAACACCAAGAACGTCGACTTGTCCTCGCGGTACTCGAACTTCTTGCGGAACGGAGTCTTGCCCAGGGCCTCATTCTCGCCAGCGACGAAAACCTCCGCCCCCGACGGATTCGACTGAATCGCCAGGTCGAGAATCTCCGGGCTGACCACCGACGGGGCGACGGGCCGGGCCGCCACCGGCACCGGCGCGGGCGGTCGACGCTGCAACCCCCGCGATCCGGCCCAGAACGCCCCGCCCACCAGCAAGGCCACGCCCATCGCCACCCACGTGCTCTTGCGCGCCAGCAAGGGTTTGCGCCGAAGGTCGATGTCGAGGATGGGCGGTGGCACCACCGGCGTCAGCCCTGACATGCGAGGCAGCGAGCCGGTCGCCACCGGTGGCGCCGGCGGCACGGTGGCCGAGTTCAGGCGAGCCCGGCTCGAGTGCGATCCCGCGGCACTGAGGCGCAAGGCGCCGGTGTTGGAACGCGATGGACTCACCGAACCGGTACCGGATTGGCTGCGCTGGCTGCCTGTCAAACGAAGATCGGCGCCGGCGCCGCCGTCAGCAGGAAACAGGCTGCCCATGAGCTGGGCCAATTGCGTGGGCTGGAAGCGGGCCGCGTGAACGATGTCGTCGAGGGCGTCGGCCATTTCCGAGGCAGACTGAAAGCGTTCGAGGGGATTCTTGGCCAGCGCGCGCAACACGATGTTGTCCATCTCGGGCGGACACAGCGGATTGTGCAGCGACGGCGGCGGCACGTCGCACTGACGAACCTTCTCGATTGTCTGAAGATCGTTCTCGCCCTTGAACAGCCGGCGACCGGTCAGAATCTCGTGCAGCACGATGCCGGTGGCGAAGATGTCGATGCGCCGATCGATCTCGTTGCTCACGGTCTGCTCGGGCGCCATGTAGGCGAACTTGCCCTTGAGGGTTCCGGTCTTGGTGCTTTCTTCCTTGTCCCCACCCAGCGCCTTGGCAATGCCGAAGTCCAGAATCTTCACCGCCCCATCGCTGGAGAGCATGACGTTGGACGGGGAAATATCCCGGTGGATCATGCCCAGCCGGGTTCCGTCGTCGGCGGTGAAGTCGTGGGCATAGGCCAAGGCCCGACACATTTCGCGGCCGACGTAGGCCACCAACTCGGGACGCGGCGGACCCACGCGCGCCCACAGCGTGCGCATGGTCTCGGCCAGATCGCGCCCGCGCACGTACTCCATGGACATGAAGTACTCGTTGTCCACTGACCCCAGCTCGAACACCTGGACGATGTTGGGGTGATTCAGTCGCGCGGCCAGCTTGGCCTCGTCGATGAACATCCTGGTGAAGGTGGGGTCGTCCGACAGGTGGGGCAGGATGCGCTTGACGACGAAGATTCGCTCGAAGCCTGCTGGCCCCTGAACGCGCGCCTTGAACACATCGGCCATACCGCCGCGCCCGATGCGCTCAAACAGCGTGTACTTGCCGAATGAAATCGGCTGAGGAAGAACTGCCCCCACGTTGGTTAGTACGATTGTACCCCAGAATGTGTTTCGTCCGCCCTTTTGCGCACTTTAGCGCCCAGATTCCACTCCCTTTGTAACGTCGGCAGACTAGAAGGGATCTGCACAAAAAATGCAAGAGTCACGATTTCACGACAGGCAGGATCGTCCTGGCGCCGCCGAAGAGGCTGGGCCGCCCTTTGTGGTGGCGGTTGGGGGATTGGACCCAACCGGCGGCGCAGGCCTGGTGCGAGATTTCCTCACAGCCGAGGCCCTGGACGCCCGGGCCATTCTCGTCGGCACGGCTTGGACACGACAGGACGAAAGCGGCGTCAAAGGCGTCGAGCCGCGCTCCTCGGATGCGGTACGAGCAAGCCTCGCCGAGGCTCTTGCGTCCTGCCCAACCGGCCAGACTGCTGTGAAGATCGGCATGGTGGCGGGCGCCAGCATTGTGGCCGCCATTGTCGCTGGGCTGGAGGCCTGGCCAGGACCAGTTGTCTTTGACCCCGTCCTGGGCGCCTCAGCCGGCGGCTCCCTTTTTGCAGGCTCGCCTGCCGAACTTCTCCCGCTTCTGCGTAGGGCGACTCTGGTGACTCCCAATCTGGCAGAGGCGGCTTGGATCAACGGCTTGGCGGTCGAGACTCTTGACCATGCACGCCAAGCCGCACAGGAAATGGCCGGGCGCGGCTTGCGGGCCGTTCTGGTCAAAGGAGGCCACTTGAGCGGTCCCGCCACGGACGTGCTCCGTTCAGCGACAGGCGAAAGGCTGTACCACGGGGCGCGTCTGCCAGGCAGGAGCCCGCGCGGGACCGGCTGTGCGCTCGCCACGGCCATCGCGGTCGGGCTGGCGCGCGGTAAGCAGCTTGAACAGGCTGTGGAGGAAGCCAAGGTTTGGCTGGCCGGACGGATTCAGGCCGCGGTTGCGATCGGCAACGCGCGATTCCTGTGAAGGATTCGGTGACGGGGGTGGAGACGGAGGCGGGGACAGAGTCCCGGCTATCTAACCGAGCTGCGACCCTGCTCGACGATGGCCTTGGTCTTGCGGGCGATCATCAGTTCCTCGTTGGTGGGGACCACCCACGCGCAGATGCGTGAGCCGTCGCGCGTGATGACCTTCTCCTTGGCGGACGAGCTGTTGCGCTCGGGATCGATATCGACGCCGATGAATTGCAGCGATTTGAGCACGCGCGCGCGCATGGCGACGTCGTTCTCGCCGATGCCGCCGGTAAACACGATGGCGTCGCAGCCGGCCATGGCCGCCACGTACGAGCCGATGTACTTGATCAGGCGGTAGTCGAACATGTCGAGCGCGAGCTGGGCCCGCGCATCGCCCTCCTTGGCCTTGGCGATCAGCTGACGCATGTCATTGCTGATGCCGGACACGCCCTTGACGCCGCTCTTGCTGTTGAGCAGCGTGTTCATCTCCTGGGGGGAAAGCTTGTCCTTGTCCATGATGTAAAGGACCACCGCCGGGTCCATGTCGCCGGTGCGCGTGCCCATGAGCAGACCCTCGAGCGGCGTCAGCCCCATCGACGTGTCGTAGGACTGGCCGTCTTTGACCGCGGTGATGCTGGATCCGTTGCCCAAGTGGCAGGTGATGATCTTGAGCTTGGCGAAGTCCTTCTTCATCAGCTCGGCAAGGCGCCGGGCCACGTACTCGTGCGAAGTTCCATGGAAGCCGTACTTGCGCACGTGATTGCGTTCGATCTGATCGAGCGGCAAGCCATAGGTGTACACATGCGGTGGCATGGTCTGGTGAAAGGCGGTGTCGAAGACCGCCACTTGGGGCAGACCGGGGAATATCTTCTCGCAAGCCGCGATACCGGCCAGGTTGGGCGGGTTGTGCAAGGGCGCGATGCCGATGCATTCTTGGATGGCTCCCCGCACTTCCGGGGTGACCAAGGCCGAGTTGGAGAACAGCTCGCGCCCGTGCACCACCCGGTGTCCGCAGGCGTCGACCTCGATCTTGTCTTTGAAAAGACCGTGCTCGGCGTCGAGCAGCATGTCCTTCATGGCCGCCACCGCCTGCGTGTGGTCCTTGGCCACCACGTCGCCGACGATCTTGTCGGGCGAGCGCGTGTCGCGATAGCTGAACTTGGATTTCTCGCGCCCGATTTCCTCGACCACGCCCTCGGCCATCAGCGCGGCGGTATTGTCCGCCGGGAGATCGTACAGCTTGAACTTCAGCGACGAACTGCCGCAATTGATGACCAGTACCTTCATGATTTCTCCGAAAACTATTGCTTCTGCGCGAATTGCACGCGCACGACATTGATGGCGATCACGTTGAGCACATCGGCAGCTTTGCAGCCGCGCGAGAGGTCGGACGACGGTTTGGCCATGCCCTGCAAGATGGGCCCCACGGCCTCCGCCTTGCCCAGCCGCTCGACCAGCTTGTAGCCGATGTTGCCTGCATCGAGGTCTGGGAAGATCAAGACGTTGGCCTTGCCAGCCACGGGCGAGCCCTTGGCCTTGCGTTCGCCGATGGCCGGAATGAGCGCGGCGTCGCCTTGCAGCTCGCCGTCGACGGTCAACCCGGGGCGCTTCTGCTTCACCGCCGCGGTGGCAGCCGTCACCTTGTCGATGTCGGCATGCTTGGCACTACCCTTGGTCGAGAACGACAGCATGGCCACGCGCGGGGTGTCGCCGGTCAGGCTGGCGTAGCTGTCGGCCGTGGCGATGGCGATGTCGGCCAGCTGGTTCACGTCAGGCGCGATGACCACCGCGCAATCAGCAAAGAAGATGATGCCGTCTTTGCCAAAAGACTTGTCAGGCACCACCATGGCGAAGAAGCTGGACAGGGTCTTGAGGCCCGGCTGCATGCCGATGATCTGGATACCGGCGCGGCACACATCGCCGGTGGTGTAAAGCGCGCCGCCGACAAAGCTGTCCACCAGACCCTTGCGCACCATCATGGCGCCGTACCACAGGGGATCCTTCATCTGCAAGGCGGCCTGATCCTGGGTGAGGCCTTTGGCCTTGCGCAGCTCGAAGTAGGTGTTGGCGTAGTCGTCGAAATTCGGCGGCTTGGTCATGTCCACGATGTTGATCCTGTCGAGCGACAGAGACGCGGACGCGGCTGTTGCTTTGATCTTGTCAGGCGCACCCAGCAGGGTGATCTCTGCAATGCCCTGCTTGGTGGCCAGCGCCGCAGCCTCGATGATGCGAACGTCTTCGCCTTCTTGCAGGACAACCTTGCGGGGACTGGTCTTGGCCTTGGCGTGAATCTGTTCAATGAAGGTGGGCATGGTGACAATCTCCTCAGAAAGCTTCAGCCCGCATGGCTCGCGCTGCCTGACCCCACGGGCCGGGCAGCGCCCGGATAGGTCGCGGATTGCGGCCGGTCGAATCCGTCCGGAAATCGGGTGGCGGGGACGGTCAGCGCCGACGAGCGATGGGGCGACACAACGCGGGCAGAGTAGACCCGCGGAAGGGCTCGATCAACAGGCTTCGATACGATTTCTCGCTATCCTGGACGCTGCGCCACCAATGCCTCTGCGTCCGCCAGGTCTTTCTCGCGTTCCGTGGCGCGCTTGGCTGCGATCAAGTCGTCCCGCCCGATGATGGCCACGCTGACTTCACCCACCTTGGTCGTGGTCCGCCGCGACCACGCGTCGGCAAAGTGGAGGCCGCGCATGCCCTTGACCAGATCGATGCGGTCAGGGGGAACGCCGATCCACACCACCTCGAGTGGAGACGCCGCGCTCAGATGCTCGACCGCCAAGGCCGGCGCACCGAACGTGGCCAGCGCACGGTAGACGCATTCCAGGTTGTCGGGCGCGTCGTCCAGCCAGACGTCCATGTGGCGGGTCGTACGGGCCTGGCCGTAGAAATCCACAGCGTAGGCTCCCACAAGCAGATAGCGCGCGTCGACGTCGGCGAGCGCTCGCAGGAGCCGGACGAAGTCTTTGTTGAGTTCCAAATTGGCCTCCTTGTTTGGGGATGCTCATAGGATCGCACGGAAAGGGTCATCATGGCAGGGGAACCTGCGGTTTGATCGGGGAGGCCGCGGCGCGGCCAGAGGGGTGGCGGCCAGCATGCGCGTGACCGGTAGCGTGAGCAACCTGCGGCGCGCGGCACAGCATGGGCGGCCCCCGCGAGCGGCGGCACCCGGCACGCGGACGCCCTCGCCCTACGCCTTCCGCATCCCGCGTCCCCCACACGAACACGCTCACCCTCACGCCCATGCGAGCCGCCTCCCGCGACCCGCCGGCCGGCCTGTAATTACCGTCGCTATTGCTGGGTCGCACCCTCGATCGCGCGGCGGGCCGCGTGGGCCAGTTCTTCGGGCGTGAAGGGTTCGTGCAAGAGACGGGCACCGCTCTCAAAAACCCGACGCTCGGCCAGCGATCCGTAGCGCTGACAGGAAATGAACAGCGATTTCAAGCCCGGCCGGATGGCCTGCATCGAGCGCACGAACTCGCGTCCGCGCACGCGCGGCGTGGCGAGGTCAGCGACCAGCAAGTGAATCGTGCCTTTGTGCACGCGAGCAAACCCCTCGGCATCGGCAGGGCTCATCGCCTCGAGCACCGCGTAGCCCAGGTGGTGCATGATGGTGCACGCCAGTTTGCTCACATCGGGATCGTCCAGCGCCACCAATACGGTCTCGTCGCGGGCGCCGGCTCGCTCGATCAACTCGGCGCTCGGAATCTGGTCGCACGAATCGTCCTCGACGTGGCTCTCTTGATGGGCGTTCTCGACGAGTGGGCCGCCCAGCTGCATGGCTGGCCGCTCGCCCGTCTGATTCAGCCGAACCGCGCTCAGATCGTAGGCTTCCACAACGAGCAGAGGCTGGCGGTTTGACCCTGATACGACCCGGGCCACCACCTCGAAGCTTCGCCAACCGCCATCGACTCGACGCAGGCGCAGATTGACCTGCGCGAGTTCTTCCGTCACTTGTGCCATGCCGGCCAACAGCGACACGACGACTGCCACGTCGTCAGGATGAAGTATCTCCAAGAAGCTGGTGCCCAGGAGTTGGCCGCGTCGATGGGCCAGCAGGTGCGTGACGGACGGACTGATCTCGCGGATGTTGCCCGCGCCGTCCAGCACCACCAGCAGGTCAGTCGAGTCATGATCCGCGTCCTCGTGCCGAGGCGAGGACTCAAGTCGGGGCTGTCGGGATTTTGTTTCTCGTACCATCGGTTCCTTGCCTCCGGCGATCACGCTCGGCCCACCTACGTCATCGCGCTGACCCCGAGAGCGGACTTTACGGCACGTCCCAGGTCTTGGACCAGCGCGCTCTTGGTGACGAAATCGATGGCCCCCGCCCGACGGGCCAGCGTCGCATAGGGAGAGTCGGGGAGCGAGCTCACGATGATGACTGGTAGAAGGGGCTTGACAGCCCGCAGCTCCTTGAGGATCTCGATCCCGCTTCGGCCTGGCAGACGCAGATCGAGCAGCACCAAGTCGAAGGGCTGGGTCCACGCCAAGCTCAAACCCTCTTCGCCGGACACCGCCGCAACCACTTCTGCGCCAGGCAGGGCGCCGGCCAGTAGCTCGCCGATGCGCTGGCTGACGGCAGGGTGATCGTCCACCAGCAAGATTCGTGTGGGGCGTCCCGGGCTGACTGCCATGCTGAAAGTGTCTCACGTCGGCCGGGTTGCCACTGCAAGGGGCTGTCCGATTCGGCTGTCGGCTAATGTCCTACAAGCGCGACACGAGAAGGCCGGCGATCGCGCACCGGATTTTCGATTCAGCGACGGCCGCGAACCTGATCCGGCTCTCCGTGAGAAACGGCTAACTTGATCCGCGGTCCACGCGATGCTGTTTAGTCGACCAGGCCTTCGCGTAGGGCGTACTGAACCAGCTCGGCGTTGGAATGCATCTGCATCTTTTCCAGCAGACGCGTGCGATAGGTGCTGATGGTCTTCTCACTCAGCGCCAGTCCGGCGCTGATCTCCTTGACCGTCTTGCCTGTCGCGATGCCGCGCATGACCTCAAGCTCGCGGTCCGAAAGCCGCTCATGGGCGGGCCGTGACGAGCCCTGGCTCAGGCTCTTGGCCAGCGTCTCAGCCAACCGCGCGCTGACATGGGTGCCGCCCATCAGCACTTTGCGTACCGCCCCAGCCAGCTCCTCGGCCGCGCCCTCTTTGTTCACGTACCCGGCCGCCCCCGCGCGCAGGGCTCGCAGGGCGTAGTGCTCCTCCGCGTGCATGCTCAGCACCAACACGGGCACCGTGGGACGCAGCCGTTTCATGTCCCGGAGCGCATCGACGCCCCCGCGCCCGGGCAGAGAGATATCGAGCACCACCACGTCCCAGGCTTCCTTCTGCAACTTCTCCAGGGCTTCGCTGGGCTTGCACGCCTCGCCGAACGCCACCTTTCCCAGCGCCTCGGTAAGGATATCCCGTACACCTCGCCGAACTACCGCATGGTCATCCACCAACAGTACCCTTGTCATCGCTCTTATTCTCGACAGCTGGAACCCAAATCTGAAGGCACGACATCCCCTCACGACATTGTGCGCTGCATCCATCCACAAGAGCCAATCAGGCGCAACGCCCGGCCCTGCTGCCTAGCCCCCAGCACACCTTCTATTATGCGCGAACCGCTCTGTTTTCAAGTCAGAAACCGCGGCCAGGGCGGTCGCCCCTGGCCAGCGCGGTGGTGCCAGCGATCTGCTAGTGCGTGCTGATGAACGGTATCTGGCACGTCTTGTCGCACAAAATCGAGCCCACCGAGCCATCCTGCACGCTCTCCGGCTGTCCGTTGGCATCCAGATACTTGCCGTTCAGGGCAGTGCCCAGGTCGCATGCCTCGTGCAGATCCGTATCGACGAACCCATCGCCGCAGTAGTGCGGGAAGGTGCATCCGAATGTGCATCCGCCCTGCCCCATATTCGAGCCATTGGCCTTGCCATTGTCGCATTGTTCTTGTGGGCTCTGCGTGGTGCCGTCCCCGCAGAAGGGTCCCCACTTGCAGCTCGTCGTGCAACCGCCATACAGGGTGTCGTTGTTCTTTCCCAAACAGCCTGCGGGGAGCGCAACGGATGGATCGTTGGGATCGCCGCAGTCACATTCCTCGCCGCCTGTCACCATACCGTCGCCGCAGTGAGGAACGCAGTCCGAAGTCGTGGTGTTGAAGCCATTGAGCGTGAGCTGGAAGTTCGACTCAGGCGGGTGCCGGTCGCAGCCGAAGATGGCAATCTCGTAGACCTTCCCGTCCTGCAGGTTAGTGTTGGCAGTTCGGTTGTGGTAGTCATCCGGTGAAATGGGAGCCGGCGCCCCGGCGGGTGAGCACCCTGCCGCTACGTACCCGGCCTGGGTGGTGGTGATATTCCCGGTCGCGTCGAGACAGCCACCTTCGATGATGGTTGCCTGCTGTGGACCTGGGGCACCCGTGACAGAGACCTTGCCTGGCAACTGCTGGTGGACGCCGCCCAGATCGATAACCAGGGTGCCGTTGATGAAGACAAAGAGATCGTCGTCGCCGAAGAACTGCAAGGAGATGCCAGTCGTCTGGTTGTACACGAAGAAGTAGCGAGTCTCATCACAGAAGTAGCTGTCATGCTTGACGCCCGGAGTATTCGAGACCCAGCACCCAGCGCTCAGCGGATTCTGGTTTGGGCAATCCGACTGGACGATGCGGGGTGGGAAGAAATACTGGTCGCCTTGGCAGGTGGCCCAGATGGGAGTTCCATTGCCATGGTTCCAGTAGGGCCATAGGTCACAGAGCGTGACCATGGTGGGATTGAGCTTGTCGAGGGGGTAAAAGCCATTGTCCGCGCCCGCAAGGTGCGTCGTGCTGGCGTACCGGTAGATGTTCGTTCCGATGGATTTCATCTCGAGAACCGAGGGGAACGTCTTGTTCACGGTGCTGTCATCGTTGAACCACTGATGGAAGCTGGCCGCGTTCTTCACGATAGGCACCACGCCATTGAAGATGGGGCCACCGGGAGTGCTGGCTGTGTATCCCTTCAAGATGCCGGTGACTTGGCCTGATGGGTTGGTGAAGCTGATGGCTGTGCCGGCGGTGCCGCCGCGGTACCCGCCAGCCCCGTCGGAAAGCGGACTGTCATTGCCAGCCTGCGTATACGTGCCGGGAATGTGTGCACCCGAATTGCCAATGTTCCAGTCGCTGAACTGGCAGGCACACTGGTTGTTGGCGCGGTTTGTATTGTATTGAGGTTTCCCGTACGACAGATTGGGGGCGGCAATATCCCAGCAACGCGCAGTCGAATCGTTGCCCTTGGCCGGCCCACCTGAGTTGGGGACGCAAATGGTCGTGGGCGCGGTGGAGCCAGCCGCCTTTGTGCCCAGGAAGAAGAAGTCAGGGTGGCCACCACTGGCGACGTTCTCGGGCTGGAAATCGCGGTAGATGACAGGGAGTTCAAGACACTGGCTGGTCGGATCGGTCGAACAGGGAGAGGAATCGACGTGGGTCGTGGGGGTACACACGAAGCCAGTCTCTTGCGTGCAGGTGCTCGAGCAGCCGTCTCCGTTCAGCTGATTGCCATCGTCGCAGGCCTCGCCCGGATCGATATTTCCGTCTCCGCACGCGGTCGCGCACGCCTGGGTGTTGCCCTTGCTATCAAGACAACTCGGCTCTTTGGTGCAGGTCTTCGAGCAGCCCGGATTGTTGGGGTCTCCGTAGAAAAGGCCGTTCTGGCCCCGACAGCCGGATGGAAGGTTGGCCGGATCGTTGCCACAGTCGCACTGCTCACCCGTCTCTTTGATTCCGTTTCCGCACTTCGCCACGTTGCAAAGCTGGCCTGGGGTGGGGCAGTCGGCGCCGGGCTCTTTCTGGCAAGTGCTCGAGCAGCCGTCACCACTGGCGGTATTGCCGTCGTCGCAGTTCTCGCCGCCTTCGAGCTTGCCGTCGCCACAAATCGGGGTACAGGGCTTTCCCGGGACGCGACACTGCCATCCAGGATCGATCGTCTTGCAGTCTGCCGAGCAGCCGTCGGGGTGGCTGGGATCGTCGACGGTGTTGCCGTCGTCGCAGGTCTCGTCGGAAGTCAGCACGCCGTTGCCACATTTCCTTTGATCGACGCAAGGCTGGTTGGGCTCTGGACACGCATAGTTGGCTTCGATCTGGCAAAGGGCATTGCAGCCATCATCAAAGGGATTATTGGGATCCATCTTTCTGGCAGGAGGAACGCCATCATCGCAGCCCTCGCCTGGGTCCTTCACGCCGTTGCCGCAGTTCTTGGACGGGACAAATGGGGTAGTGGTCCCGGTCGTGCCACCACCGCCGTTGCCGCCGGTGGGATTGCAATTAACAAGGCAGGCCGCACCGCCACCGGGGTTGTTGCCGCCGTTACCCCCGTTTTGTCCGCCGCCCTGCTGCTGATTGGAAACCGTGGCGCTAGTACAACTCGCTGCTGCGAGCAAAGCAACCGCGCCCGCCAAGACTAGGGCGCCTTGGCTTTTCAGAACGCGAGTACCAAGACCGGTGAAGATCGAGTTTGTTGACATTGGACGCGCCTCATCTGGGGGTGGGTGCAATAACTTCGTGAGCCTACCAACCCACGAGGAATATAACAACTGCACCAGCGGACCTGAGAAACGAAACTTCCTTGGCGGTTCCAACCGGCTGTCCTTGCGCAAGACTACAAGAACGCTCGACAGGGCTTCTTGCACGCGTCGTTGACAATGCGCAGCGCATTATTGTTCTTGCGCCCGCGGGCGAGCGGCTGGGACCTGCCACCGCCGGGCCACGTCTTTGAGGGGAAACATGATATGAATGCCTTCCGGTTGGCTCGGCGGTCCTCAGGTTTTCCTGCGGCGTCGCGCCCCGCCTCACCCTTGACTGGATGGATGACATGCAACACGTGAAGATCCTTCTCGACGAAAGCGAGATCCCACGGCAATGGTACAACCTGGCCGCCGACCTTCCAACGCCCATGCTGCCGCCCCTTGGGCCCGACGGGAGACCGGTCAGCCCAGAGATGCTGGCGCCGGTTTTCCCGATGAACCTCATCGAGCAGGAGGTCAGTACCAAGCGTTGGATCGACATTCCCTCAGAGATTCTCGACATCCTCTACCGCTGGCGGCCGGCGCCGCTCCGGCGCGCGGTCTATCTTGAGAAGTATCTGAAAACGCCTGCGCGCATCTACTACAAGGACGAAAGCGTCAGCCCGGCAGGAAGCCACAAGCCCAACACGGCGGTTCCCCAGGCCTGGTACAACAAGCAATTCGGAATCAAGCGGCTGACCACCGAGACTGGGGCCGGCCAGTGGGGCAGCGCGCTTGCCTTTGCCTGCAACCTGATTGGCCTGGAGTGCAAGGTCTTCATGGTGCGCATCAGCTTCGAGCAGAAGCCATTTCGCAAACTGATGATGCAGGTGTGGGGTGCCAACTGCATCGCCAGCCCCAGCAACCAGACCAATGCCGGCCGAACCATCCTGGCCAGCATGCCTGACACACCCGGCAGCCTCGGAATCGCCATCAGCGAGGCCATCGAAGCTGCGGTGACCGACAACACCGGCGGAACCCGCTACTCGCTCGGTAGCGTGCTCAACCACGTGCTTCTGCACCAAACCATCATCGGCCTGGAAGCCAAGGCCCAGCTCAAGAAGGCGGGCGAGAAGCTGCCTGACATCGTCATCGGCTGCGCGGGCGGTGGCAGCAATTTCGCTGGCCTGGCGTTCCCCTTTGCCCAGGACATGATCAACGGCGCGCAGATGACCATCATCCCGGTCGAGCCCGCAGCCTGCCCCAAGATGACCAAGGGCCAGTTCGTGTACGATCACGGCGACGTGGCGTGCATGACGCCACTTTTGCCCATGCACTCGCTGGGTCACACGTTCATACCCAAGCCGATCCACGCGGGCGGGCTGCGCTACCACGGCATGGCGCCTCTCGTGTGCCAAGGCATTGTCGAAGGCCTGTTCAAGCCCCGCGCCATCGCCCAGCTCAAGTGCTACGAGTCAGCCATGATTTGGGCCAAGACCGAGGGCACCATCTGTGCGCCCGAGACCAGCCACGCCATCGCGGCCGTCATCGACGAGGCCAACAAATGCCGCGAGAGTGGCGAGCAGAAGGTCATCCTCTTCAACTACAGCGGCCACGGGTTGATGGATCTGGCTGGCTACGACGCGTACCTCTCAGGTGGGCTGACCGACTACGTAATGCCGGACGACGAGGTCCAGAAGAACCTGCAAGCCTTGAAGGGCATGCCCAAGGCCGAGGCACGCAAGTCGGGCCGTTGGTAGGTTTCCTTGCAGGGCGGCGAGCTGCGTGAGCCGAAAGCCAGCTGGGGCGCAACTGCTACACTACACGTCTGCCCATTTAACGTCGGGCTGTCCGCCGCCGAACAAGGAGATTGATAGATGCACCACCGAAGCTCCGGTATATGCCTGTCCACAACGTTGCTTTGTCTCGCGGCCGCGGGATGCTCGAGTTCCAATAATGGTGGCGGATCAAACGGCGGCAATACCAACGGCGGCACAACCGCTGTGGCAGGAAACACGAGTGGCGGAGGTTCGCAAGGAGTCGCTGGCGCGTCCGGCGGCGAAAGCGTTCCGAACAGCAGCGCGGGTGGATCCGCGCAGCCACCGAGCACCGGCGGATCCACACAGGCGCCGAACACCGGCGGATCCACGCAACCACCCAGCTCGGGCGGATCCACGCAACCGCCGAGCACCGGCGGAGCGACGAGCCCGAACACCACCGCATCTAACGGAGGTGGTGGTGCCTCTTCCACAACCAGCCCCGTCGCAGGATCGCGCGACGCTGGAGCGGCGGGCAGCGGAGGATCTTCCTTCGCGGGCGCGAGCGGAAATCGCGACGGTGGGCCCGCAGGGGGCACGACAGCAGGAGGAAGCAGCGGAAAAGCCCCTGGCGGCAGTGCAACAGGCGGAAGCGCAACCGGTGGGAACGCGACCGGTGGAAAGGCCAGCGGTGGAAGTTCAACTGGCGGCAGTGCGAGCGGTGGAAGCACCGGCGCGCCACCGGCGGGCAAGGTCTTCAGCCAATGCCGCTTCCACTTCGGCACGATCGATTCGATGGCCATCAATAATGGCGCGTCGATGATCTCACAGCTCGACTTCTTCACCCCGGGCTGGATGATGGGAACCTTCAGCCAGAGTGGCGTGTGCACCGAATCGGCTCCGGGTGGCAAGCTGGCCGGCTTGGTCCCGGTCGATGTCACCTACATTGCTGCCAACTACGTGAAAAACCACCACTCGCTATGCGACTGCAACGTGAGCGGTTGCAGTGGGGGTAACTTGTGCAACTATGGCGCGCAGTACATTACCCAGGACTGGTCGTCTATCCTTGCCGCCTACCAAAGTAATTCAACTGGTTTTGCCTGTCTGAATGGACGCCCCATCGTCTTCGAGATGGAGCCTGATTGGTACCAGTACTACGCCGGTGGTCAAACCCAGGCTTGGACGCCAGCACAGGCAGGGACCAACATGACAGCCCTGGTGAACGCGCTGAAGGGTTCGTTGCCCAACGCGGTCTTCTCCATGGATATCTCGCCGTGGATTCCCAACAACGGATCGAGTTGGTACACCAATTTCGACATGAGCCTGTTCACGTTCATCAACACCTCGGGCGGTGGCACCGACGCCAACAACACGAAGATCCGATCCAGCAACGCCATGACCTGGGCCGGCGTGCACCAGGTGACGGGCAAGCCGATCCTGGCTGACACCGGCTACGGCGCAGCCGGAGCCCCCGCGGGTGAAGATGCGAACTGGAACGTGGCCGCCAACATCAACGCGCGCATCGCCGACGGCGTAGTCTCGATCAGTCAGTACAACCCAACCAGCAGCTGGGGCAACACCATCTCTGGCATTCGAAGCCAACTGAACACGCCCTCCATTTGTCCGTGAGTCTCGGCCGGCCTGACGGCCAGTCCTGTCCTCAACCAGGAACCCCTCGGTTGTCACCGAGCGGATTCCGTCTATAACCACGGGCCATGACGATCCGTATGCCTGATGCAAAGACGCCGGCGCAGCTCGGCTTTGCCATGCCCGCCGAATGGGAGCCTCACGAGGCCACCTGGCTGGGCTGGCCCCACTGTCACACCGACTGGCCGGGCAAGCTGGGCACCATCGAATGGGTCTACGGCGAGATCGTGCGCAAGATCGCGGAAGGCGAAAAGGTGCGCATCATCAACGACGGACCACAGGCCAGGGCCCGCCAGATCCTGGCCCGCGCCCACGCCAACCTCGCCAACGTGGAGTTTTTCCGCGCCCCCTCGGATCGGGGCTGGGCGCGCGACTTCGGGCCCATCTGCGTGCGCAAGCCGGGACGCAAGCCCGAGGTAGCCATCGCCAAGTTCAAGTTCACTGCTTGGGCGAAATATCGCAACTGGCACAAGGACAACGCCATCGCAGAGCGAATCGCCAAGCAGCGCAAGATGCGACTCTTCCCCGTCATGCGCAACGGCCAGCCGGTCGCGCTGGAAGGCGGCGGCATCGACGTGAACGGCTGCGGGACTCTGTTGACCACGGAGGAGTGCTTCCTCGACCAGAAAACCCAGTGCCGGAATCCCGGCATGAGCCGCGAGGAATACGACCGCGTCTTTGCCGACACTCTGGGCACGCCCAACGTCATCTGGCTGGGCCACGGAATCGCAGGCGACGACACCCACGGCCACGTCGACGACCTGTGCCGCTTCGTAAACCCGCGCACGATGGTCGTGATCCAAGAAAAGCACGAACGCGACGTGAATTTCAAGCCTTTGCGCGAAAACTGGGAGCGGCTGCAAGGCGCGCGCTTGCAGGATGGGTCGCGTCCCGAGGTGATTGCTCTGCCCATGCCCGCGCCGCTCTTTCACGGCGACTGGCGCTTGCCCGCTAGCTACGCCAATTTCTACATCGCCAATGCCGCAGTCATCGTTCCTACCTTCAATGATCCCGCGGATCGCGTCGCCCTGGGCATCCTGGGCGAGATCTTCCGCGACCGCCCCGTGGTGGGCATTCACGCCGTGGATCTGGTGCTCGGCTTCGGCACCCTGCACTGCCTGACCCAGCAGCATCCGGGGACATAGGCTACGGCCCATGACCGGGGATCACACGCGCGGCGGCCGCAAGCTGGAGGCCGCGTTCGCGCACTTCAAGTTGGCCGCGGCCGCGCGTGGAGTCCACGCTCTCGATCTGGGCGCGTCCACCGGCGGGTTCGTCGCCGTTCTACTCGAACAGGGTGCGCGCCACGTGACCGCCATTGACGTGGGACATGGGCAGCTTGCGGCCAACCTGGCTCGCGACCGGCGCGTAACCAGCCTGGAGCGAACCGACTTCAAAACGTTGTCGTTGGATGTGGCGCCCGGACCTTTCGACTTTTTCACCGTGGACGTCAGCTTCGTGGCTGCGCGAAGCATGTTGCGCGGGCTAGCCTTTCGGCTGCGCGCGGGCGCTGAGGGCGTGGTCCTGGTCAAGCCCCAGTTCGAACTGCCCAGCCACCTGGTGAAAGACGGCCAGGTCGGCGCTCCCGAGCTGCGCCAGCGCGCCGTCGAAACATTTCGCGCCAAGGCCGAGCGGTTGGGTTTCGAGCTGCTGGGATACCTGGATTCGCCCGTGGCTGGCGGCAGCGGGACCGTCGAAATCCTAGCTCATTTGCGCTTTGCCGGCCGCCCCGAGAGCATGCCCAAAATCGGGGAACGCAAACCCGTGCGCCCGAACACCAAGAAACCGTCGCAGGTCCCGGGCGAACTACACTGGTTCGCGGTTGCATCGCCCGGCTTGGAACAACCCCTGTGTGCCGAATTGGCTGCGATTTCTGCGATCAAGAAACCTCGCGTGGTGGAAGGCGGCGTCGAGTTTTCAGGAACGCTGACCGTTGGCATGGCCGCCAATCTGCACAGCCGCATCGCCACCCGCATCGTGCTGCGCATGGGCGAGGTGAAAGCACGCGACTTCGCGCCGCTGCGCCGAGGCCTGGCCAAGTTGCCGTGGCAAAGCTACGTCCCGCGCGACCGTGCCCTGCGCATCGACGTGTCGACCAGCCACTGCCGCCTGTACCACACAGGTGCCTTGGCCGAGACCGTGGAACTGGCGATTGCCGACTGCGTGGGCAAGCTGCCCAAGCGCGAAAAACCGCCTGAGCCAGCCGAAGACGAAGACTGCACGCGCATTCTTCTGCGCGGACATGACGATCGCTTCACGGCCAGCATCGATTCTTCGGGCTCGCTGCTGCACCGACGCGGCTGGCGGCTGGAAGCAGGACGCGCGCCCTTGCGCGAAACCTTGGCCGCCGGCCTTCTTGCCTTGTGCGAATACGATCCCGCGTTGCCGCTCGTGGATCCCATGTGCGGTGCGGGCACCATCGCTATCGAGGCCGCGGCCCTGGCGCGCCAGATGGCGCCTGGATTAGCTCGTGCCTTTGCCTTCGAACGCTGGCCTGTCCACGATGCATCTTCGTGGCAGGCGTTGCGCGACTCGGCTGTGGCTCTGCCGAGCACACCCGCCGCGATTCTTGCGATGGATCGAGACGCGCGCGCCGTGGACACCGCTCGCCGCAATGCCGAGCGCGCGCACGTACTCAGCGATGTTGGGTTTGCCGCCGCCGCCTTTGGCAAGGGCAGAATTCCACCCCAACCGGGCCTTCTCGTCGTCAATCCGCCCTACGGCCACCGCCTGGGCGACCACGGTCAAGCCAACCGTCTCGCGCGCGACCTGGGAAAGACCGCAGCCGTGTGCTACCGGGGCTGGCGTATCGGAGTCCTGTGTCCGAATCCAGCGTTCCTTGCGGCGGTGGCGGCGGGAATGAGGCGGACGCCAAGCAAGACCCACACGCTTCACAACGGCGGATTGCGCGTCCAGCTAGCCATCTGGCTCTTGTAGCAACCTTTGGCTTAGCTTGCGCGCGAAACCAGCCGATAAGCCCAAGGCTGGATGAGTTCTCGACCGCCATCTCTGCCCACGCCGTCCACGCGGCCATCCCGAGTCATCGGTCGCTACGTCATGTATGACGAGATCGCGTCGGGCGGGATGGCCACCGTGCATATCGGGCGGCTGGTGGGCGCCGTGGGATTTTCGCGCACGGTGGCCATCAAGCACCTACATCCCCACTGCTCGCGCGACGCCGAGTTCGTCTCGATGTTCCTGGACGAGGCCCGCCTGGCAACGCGGATCCAGCACCCCAACGTGACCGTGCCGCTCGATGTGGTCGTGCTGGACGAAAGCGAAGAGATCTTCCTGGTCATGGAGTACGTGCATGGCGACAACCTCGCGCTCCTGCTGCGGGGAGCCCGCCGCGCGAAGACCCCGGTCCTGCCCGCCATCAGCGCGAGCATCATCTGCGGAGCCCTGCACGGGCTGCACGCCGCGCATGAAGCGGTGGATGAGCATGGAACTCCGCTGAACATCGTTCACCGTGATGTGTCGCCACAGAACATCATGGTCGGAGTCGATGGGGTGTCGCGCGTCCTCGATTTCGGCATCGCCAAGGCAGCCTCGCGATTCCAGTCGACCCGGCAAGGGCAAATGAAAGGCAAGTTTGCCTACATGGCCCCGGAACAGGCGGGCTCGGGCCCAATCGATCGCCGGGCGGACATTTTTTCTGCCGCCATCGTCTTCTGGGAGGCGCTGACGAGAAAGCCCCTGTTTCATGCGGATGATCCGGGCCGCGTGGTTGCCAATGTGCTGAGCGCGCCCATTGCGCGTCCCAGCTTCATCAACAGCATGGTGTCGCCAGCCTTGGACCGCGCCGTGATGAAGGCCCTGGATCGGAATGTCGACAACCGATTCCAAACGGCGCGCGACTTCGCCACCGCCATCGAGGACGCGATTACCGTTTCCTCGCCGCGCAAGGTGGGCGAATGGGTCGAGAAAATGGGCGGCAAGGATCTGGTCAAGCGCGCCGACACGCTCGCGCAGATTGAGAGCTCGTCGTTCGACGCCATCGCGTCCAGCGATCCGCTTCAGGTGCTTCGATCCAGGCGAGCGCCGCACGCGTCGGACAACGACGCGAAGCCAACCGACAGCGTGAGCGACGACGAAACTGTGGAAATCGTCTGTCTGAACAAGACCAACCATCTGTCCGGCACAGACCGGGGCGAGCTGTTGCCGACGCCGCCCACTGGTCTGGCGACCTACGTTCCACCCGCGGCGCAGAGAACCTGGCTGACCGTCGCGGGCGCATCGGTGCTCGTCCTCGCCTTGGGCGCGGGCGTCTTCAGTCTGTCACACCGAAGTCGCGCAACTGCGGCCGTTCCCATCGGCTCCGGGCCGTTGCCTCCATCCACCATGGCTGCAGGAGTGCCGGCCCGGACCGTTGCGACAAGATCAATGGCCGCGGCTGCCGCACCGGCGACACCGGACGTGGCACCACCCGCGCCCGCCATTGCCGCGGCGTCGGTACCTGCCGCGCCCACTGCGACTGCCACCGAGCCAACTCGATCAGTGGCCGCAATCGAGCGCCGCTCGAACCCGAAGACCGCGGCCACCAAACTGTCGAGCACCAGCAGAGCTCGCAAGCATTGCGACCCTCCTTACACCATCGATCCCAGCGGCATCCGCCGGGTCAAGGCCGAATGCCTTTGAGTTCGATTCCAGCGAGATCTGACATGAGGATTCATCCAGCGTTTCTGGTGGTTTTCGTGGGCGGCGCATCCCTCGCCTCATTCCCCGCGGCTGCGGCTTCGATGGCCTGTCCTGATTCCTACGAAAAAGCGCAGGAAGAAAGGGCGGCCGGGCACCTCAAGGCTGCGCTCGTTCATCTCAAAAGCTGCATCGACCCGAGCTGCGCCAAGTTCATTCGCGATGATTGTGCGCGGTGGATGGACCAGGTGGAAAGCGCGCTGCCCACCGTGGTCTTTGCGGCTCAGCGCAAGGGACAGGATCTGACGGATGTCGAAGTTTCGTGTGACGGCGAGCCGCTCATGGGCGCGCTCGACGGCAAGGCGGTTCCCATGGATCCCGGTCCCCACGACTTCTCGTTCAAGGCACCGGATAGGGACCCCATCCAGCGCCAGATTGTGATTCGGGAGGGCGAGCAGAATCGAATCATAGCCGTCGAGTTCAGTGTCGCGGAGACAAGCGCATCGACGACCGCCAGCGCGGACGCCAATCTCCCCGCTGAGTCGCGCACCCACAAAGCGGTTGCCCGCACCCTGCCATATGGGCTGGCGGGTCTGGGCGCGCTGGGGGGCGCAGGGTTCGCCCTGTTCGCAATTCAGGGCAACAGTCAGAAGGGAGATCTCGAGCGGTCCTGCTCGCCCCATTGTCAATCCAGCCAGGTCGACAGCGTGAAGACCAAATATGTGCTCGCGGACACTTGCCTGGCGGTGGGTCTCGTCTCGGTCGGCGTCGCAACCTATCTGTTCCTGACAAGGCGTCCACAAGGCGCGAGCGAGGGCGACCAGCCGCTGTCCATAGGTTTTGTTCCTCGGACCTCTGGTGCCGGGGGCGTTGTACAGGTCGCAACACCATTCTAGGCATGCGGCACGGAGGCGATTCATGACTTTGGCACTGACGCGCACGCGGCTTCTGTCACCGCTGGTTGCTGCGCTGGCGGGCCTGTTTTGCCTGCCGGCATCTTGCAGTCTGACGAGTCTCGACTATCTGAAGAACGGGGGCCAGCCAGACAGCGCGACCGGAAGCGACCGAGGCGTCGCCGTCTCCACCCCAGACGCGGCGAGCCCGAACGGCGTGCTTTTCGACGGGCGCCAAGACGACGGCGCCATTCTCGACCTCGCGGTCCTCGATGCGCCTCCGGCGATGGACAGCCTGTTGCACGACAGTTTGGTTGCTGACACGTCCACGCCAAGCGCGACGGGTCTCGACAGCGCCCTGCTCGACGCGATTGTGCCGGACCAAAGGGTGCCCGATGCTCCGGCCCTCGATGCGTCGCCAACCTCGGACGGTTCCAACCCCAAGACGCCGGACGCGGGCTCGGGAGCAGACACGGCTTTGGCAGGAGGGGGCGGCAAGGCGGATGCCGGGACGGCGCAAGGTGGCTCCGGTGGGCACTCTTCCAGTGGCGGGAGCGCTTCGAGTTCTGGTGGCACGTCAAACACCGGGGGCGCCTCAAGTTCTGGTGGCACGTCAAACACCGGAGGCGCCTCGAGTCCTGGGGGCGCCTCCGCCACCGCGGGCAGCGGCGGCAGTGCTGGCGGACAAAGCGCAACCGGTGGAAACGGCGGTAGCGGCGGCAGCAGCGGTAGCAGCGGTAGCACGACCACCCCAGCATGTTCGGGTGTGCTTTACGCGAGCATCTGCTGGTACCTTGGCCCCGACGGGTCGAGCTGCCAGGATACCTGCGCAAGCCACGGTCAAATTTCGCCCAGTGCCGCGAGCCACGTGGGTACAACAACCCAAGGCGGCAGTCTTGCAGAGTGTGGGAAGATTCTCGGCCTGCTGGGAATCACCGGCTCGCCCTTGACCACCTTCCGACTTGATGGGCGCGGACTCGGCTGCTACCAAAAGACGAACAGCAACTCTTGGTGGCTCAGCGCACCCGACTACGGCGCCACCGCAAGCCTGGGAAGTGTGCGTCGGGTTTGCGGCTGCACGCAGTGACCGGCCCCTCTGGCGCTATTCCACCCGAACCGCGTAATTTCGCACCTCGGTCTTTCCCGATCCCGAGGCCACCTCGTTCCCCAGCTCCAGGCAGGCGACATAGACGTCACTGCTCAGCAGACGGGTTTGCACCAGGTAGTCGATGATGGCGCCGATATCGAGAGGGCCATGCAGGATGGGTTTGTCGGACACCAAGGAAATGATGGTCCAGGTGTTGGAATTGGCGCCCGAGGAATCGCCGTGGTTGTTGGCAAAGTAGACGTGGAATTGATTGCCGCCAATGGTCGCCGAGGCCACCAGACTGCCCGCCGCGCTCAGGCGATTCTCGGCCAGCCAAATCATCACCTCGTGGGCTATCCCGCGCTTTTCCACCACGGGAGAGGTCGTGGTCCAGAATTCGAATGCCAGGTCGTAGGTGCCCGACGCGTGCATCGACACGTCGAAGTCCGCCACGACTTTCTTCGTGCCCACGCGAAAGGGAAATCCTGAATTGGGGGCGACCTCGCCGACCCAGGGACTGTTGCCGACCTGGATCTCGGGGTAGCTAGCCACATCGGTCCCGCCCGCAAACCATTTCCAGACCCATCCGAAGATGAGTTTGCCATTCGCTTGCTTCACGAAAACCTTCTGGTGGTGCGGCCCCATGTTGGCCTTGGCGTTCCAACCGTTGTTAAAGATGCGATAGCGGTCGCCGACCGTCATCGCGTCAAAGTTCTTTTCCGATTCAAACACCGTGGTGCCCTCGATGCTGGAGATATCGAAATCTCTTCGCGCCGAACCAGCGCAGCCAGCAGCCAATGAGGGAAAGGCCAGAAGCAAAAAGCAGACTGGGCGTCGCATGTGTGTCCTCCAAGAGATAGATGATGCAGCGTCGTGCGGGGCCGAGACAAGGTAGGAGTCGCATGCCCGCCGGCACGGGTCAGGCGTGGGGCGATGGTAAACACTGTCGCGGCCAGGCGTTGGGGTTGGCGAGGTGCCGGCAGACCGCTTTGCTGGTACTCTCGCAAGTGTGATGCGCGAGTGCCGATATCTGACAATAGGTGTGGCTTTGTCATTCGCCGCTCTTGCGTGCGCCCGGACGCCGATGGAGGGACAGCGGGCGAGCACGACGAACGGAGGCACGGGTGGCGGCGACACGACTGTCGCCGGCGGCGGTGCTACTAGCGCCCCGATAGGCACAACCAGCTATTCCGGTGGCGTGACCGGCTCCACGGGAGGGACTGCCACCAATGCCGGTGGGACTGCGCCGCCAGGAGGAACAACAGCGAGCGGCGGAACCACCAATGCCGGTGGAACTGCGACAGCAGGGGGAACAACAGCGATCGGTGGAATCACCAGTGCCGGTGGGACTGCGACGGCAGGGGGAGCAACAGCGAGTGGCGGAACCACCAGTGCTGGTGGAACTGCGACAGCAGGGAGAACAACAGTGATCGGCGGAACCACCAGTGCCGGTGGGACTGCGACGGCAGGGGGAGCAACAGCGAGTGGCGGAACCACCAGTGCTGGTGGAACTGCGACAGCAGGGAGAACCACAGCGAGCGGCGGCAGCGCCGGTGCCAGCAGCAGTGGCGGTGCCACAACGAGCGGCGGAACGCCACCAAGTTGTAGGGGCCTGGCCGCGACCTGCGGGCCATCAGGTAGCGGGGACTGTTGCGCGACCTTGCTGGTCCCCGGTGGCACGTTCTATCGGAGCTACGACGGCGTGGACAACAAGGATATGAGCTACCCGGCGACGGTGAGTGACTTCTACTTCGACAAGTACGAGATCACGGTGGGCCGGTTCCGGCAGTTCGTCAGCGCGGGCATGGGCACGCAGGCCAACCCGCCTGCCCCCGGTGCTGGCGCCAATCCGTTGATCCCAGGCTCGGGCTGGGACTCGACTTGGAACACGAATCTGCCTGCGAACGGGGCCGCACTGATAGCCGCCAGAAAGTGCTTTGGGGGCCTTGGCGAGAATATCACCTGGACCGACACGGCGGGGAGCAACGAGAGCAAGCCGATGAATTGCATAGACTGGTACACGGCATTCGCGTTCTGCGCGTGGGACGGCGGACGGCTGCCGACCGAGGCTGAGTGGAACTACGCCGCCTCCGGGGGGAGCGAGCAGCGGTACTATCCATGGTCGAGCCCGCCGACATCTACGACAATCGACGCGAGCTACGCGGTCTACTGCGACGACGCGGACTTCATCGCCGGCGCATGCGTCGTCCATAAGGTCGGTTCAAAGTCTCCGAAAGGCGACGGGAAGTGGGGCCAGGCCGACCTTGGCGGGAACCTGTTGGAATGGACGCTGGACTGTGCCGATCTGAACAACGTCATCATCTTTGGTATCTCCTCCCGCCGGGAGGTCCGTGGCGGCGACTTCTCCGAGGGCGCCCCAGGCCTCGAATCGGCCATGAGCTACTTCGGCTCACCGGGGCCGAGTCCTGACACCGTCGGGACACGTTGTGCCAGGACCAGCTTGTAGTCTGCGTCGCAATCTTCCAGTCCGCCTCGCTCTCGACGGCGAGCGGGACGATCGGGACGCATTGGTTTCCTACGGCGGGCAACCGAGCTAGACTCTGTCCGTCATGCGGCGCGCTCTCTACTCCCTATTCTTCCTCGGCGTCTTGGCTTGCGGCCTGCTGCTCTATTGGCGGGTCGGCAGACAGGAACCCAAGCAATACGGCGGAGCACCCATCACACGCATGCCGGCCGCCGTCCCGCTTCCGCCGCCTCGTCTGGCCCCTGCGGTCCCAATTCGACCCGCAGACAATGATGCCGGCTACATCGCTTTGGACGAAGATTCGGCGATGCAGCAGATCCGTGCCTCTTTGCTAGACAATCCCCGGCTAGCCGAAACGCTGGCGCGCGAAGGCAGGCAGCGATTCCCCGACAGCCCCCAAGCCGACGCGCGCGACGCCCTTCTGGTGACGGCGCTCATGAATCAGGCAAGGATCGAACGCGCTCGCATCGAAGCCTACTACTACTTCGATCACCACCCGGATGGGCGCTTTGGCGACAGGGTGTCTTTCTTGACACGTGTGCGGCCCCGGTCTGCAGGACAACGCCCCTAGCCGCTCAAGAATCCCCCGAAGTCGAGGGCAAGAAACGTTCTGCAAGTTGGCGATTCACTGACCAATGTCGCAGTAGTATGGAATAGTCTGACCTGCCACGCAGGGCCAGCGATAGCCGGCCAGTGCCTCCACCACGTATGTCCGCGATATACCAGCTTGCGTAATGTCGACGATCTGGCCTTCGTTGCCCAGGACCACATAGCCCCCGTATCGGCCAGGGAGCCCATTCGAGGTAGTCCCACACTCGCCAAGTCCAGCTAAATATGGACCTATGGTCTCCCAGAAGAATCCGTCGCCACATGAGCTATCCGGTGAGTCTAGGATCTCGCCGTCAACTACTCCCCCATCTTGCTCGGAGCTGACGCTGCCCCCTTGGGATGTCACGCCTCCGGTAGCGGATGCAGTGCTGCTAAGACCGCCGCTTCCCTGCCAGGTGACGACCACCACGCCCCCGCCAGACATGGCACCTCCGGCACCGCTTTGACCGCCGCCCGCCACGCCACCTCCTCCTTGGGCGTTGCCCCCGCCGGCCATGGCACCACCAAGGTCGGTATTCCCCCCCTCACCGATGGAGCCAGCGACGGCAGCTCCATCGCTGGCCGCATGCAGTGCGTGCCCCCCACAACCTCCCAACAGAGCCGCCACCACAACTAAGAAGTGCCGTTGATAGGCCGGCGATGGGGCCGTTTGCACAGTCTTTCGATTGTCCACCTTCATGAGACAATATCTGCACACCCTTCTCCACTAACTCAGTGCGACGAGAGGAGCTTGTATAGCAAAACGAAAAACGAGACAAGGAATTTTTGGCAAGCGGGCGGGTTTGCACGTGGGGGCTACGAACGGCCAGGCGATGGTGGCGTGTCTTCGTGCGAGCCCAGAGGGCGCAGGGCGGTGATGGCCATCGGGATCAGGTCCGGACGCTCGCAATAGGCCTCAGAGCTGACGACGACGGCGGGCCGCTTCTGTGGTTTGGTCGGTGAATGGGAGCGGGCACGATGACGTCGCCGAGATGGTGGGGCGTGGCGTCCGTGACCCATCCCTCTCGTCGCATACGTCACCCTCGGGATTGTCCCGGTGGCACCCTTCGGTGTCCGGACGAATCCCCGTTGCTTTCCTGGAAATATCCCGGGGCTCCGAGTAGTTATACGCCTTCGGAAATTCCCATTCTTGAGGAGATCGCATGGACGTCCGTGTCATCAATGAAATGGTCCAGCAGCAATCCGCTTTCGTCGACAACCTGACCGCCGAAGTCGGCAAGGTCATCGTGGGCCAGAAGGCCATGGTCGAGCGCATCCTCATCGGCCTGCTCGCCGGGGGGCATGTTCTGCTCGAGGGCGTTCCGGGTCTGGCCAAGACCCTGACGGTCAAGACCCTGGCCGACTCGCTCGACATGCGCTTCCAGCGCATCCAGTTCACGCCCGACCTGCTGCCGGCCGACATCGTGGGCACGGTCATCTACAACCAGAACCGCGGCGAGTTCGTTTCCAAGAAAGGACCCATCTTCGCCAACCTGGTGCTGGCCGACGAAATCAACCGCGCGCCGGCCAAGGTGCAGTCCGCGCTGCTGGAAGCCATGCAGGAACGCCAGGTCACAGTGGGCGACGAGACCCATGCCCTGCCTGACCCGTTCCTGGTCATGGCCACGCAGAACCCCATCGAGCAGGAAGGAACATACGCGCTGCCTGAGGCGCAGCTCGACCGCTTCATGTTGATGGTCAAGGTCGGCTACCCCAGCAAAGAGGACGAGCGCGCCATCATGGACCGCATGACCACGGGCACCACGGTGCGGGCCGCGCCGGTCGCTTCGCCACGCCAAATCGCCGAGGCACGTTCCGTGCTCAGCCAGATCTACATCGACGAGAAAATTCGGGACTACATCGTCAACATCGTGCATGCCACGCGCGATCCAAAGGCCTACGGTCTGGCTTCGCTGGCCGATTTCATCGAATACGGCGCCAGCCCGCGCGCTTCGATCTACTTGAACCTGGCGGCCCGCGCGCACGCCTTCTTGCGTCGGCGCGGCTACGTCACGCCCGAGGACATCAAGGCCATCGGCGTGGACGTGCTTCGCCATCGGGTCATCCTGACCTACGAGGCCGAGGCCGAAGAAATGACCTCGGAGCAGGTGGTGCGCAAGCTGTTCGAGCACATCGAGGTTCCGTGAGCCGTTCATGCTGACCCGCGAGCTGCTGCGGAAAATCCGCACCATCGAGATCGTGACCGAGCGCCTGGTGCGCGATCGGATGGCGGGCCAGTACCATTCGGTGTTCAAGGGCTCGGGCATCGCGTTCTCCGAGGTGCGCCAGTACATCCCCGGCGACGACATCCGGCTCATCGACTGGAATGTGTCGGCGCGCATGAACGCGCCCTACATCAAGTTGTTCGTAGAGGAGCGCGAGATGACCGTGCTCCTGCTGGTCGACATGTCGGCTTCGGGGCGCTTCGGTTCGGTGGGACAAGAGAAGCGCGAGCTGGCCGCCGAGCTGGCCGCGGTGCTCGCCTTTTCCGCCATCCGCAACAACGACCGCGTCGGGCTGATCATCTTCACCGACAAGGTCGAACGCTTCGTGCCGGCCAAGAAGGGCAAGAAGCACGTCCTGCGTGTCATCAGCGAAATCCTGTCGTACGAACCGCTCTCACCCGACACCAACCTGGGACTGGGGCTAGATTTCCTGGGGCGCATCGCCCGTCGACGCGCGGTTGCGTTCTTGGTTTCGGACTTCCTGGCGCCGCCCGAGCAATACGAACGCTCGCTGCGCATAGCAGCCGGGCGCCACGATCTGGTTCCCGTGGCGGTGACCGATCCGCTGGAAGAGCAGCTGCCGCGGGTGGGCCTGCTTGAGCTGCAAGACCCGGAAAGCGGCGAAGTCGTGGTGTTCGACACCTCGGGGCCCGAAGCGAAAGTCTTCGCCGCCAAGAGCCGCGCGGCCCGCGAGGCGCGCGAAAATCTGTTCCGTCGTCTGTCTCTCGACGCCATCGCGGTGCGAACCGATCGTCCCTACCTGCCCGCGCTGACCAGTTTCTTCGAGGCGCGGGCGCGGAGGTTGCGGCATTGATTCAGTGGATCCTGGCCACCCTGCTGGCCGCGGTGCCGCCCGACGCCGGAGCGCACGCCGACGCGCAGCCGAGCGCGCTGGCCGACGCGCCCACGGTGACCGCGCGCGTGGACAAGACAGAAGCCCACGTGGGCGATGCCCTGCACCTGTCGATCACAGCGGTGGGTCCCATCACCACGCCGGTCATCTTGCCGGAAAACATCGATCTCTCGCCTTTCACCGAGCTTTCACGGCACCTGGAAGAAAAGGATCTGGGCGACGGAAAGATGCGCCGCGAGTTCGTGCTGACTGTGGCGACCTATGAGCCCGGTGCGCGGGAGATCCCTGCCGTGGAGGTGACCTACTTCGGCAAGGGCGGCGAGGTTCTCAGCGCGCGCACGCAACCGATTGCCGTCACCATAGCCAGCCTGATCGCCAACGAGCCCGAACCAAAGTTGAAAGAAAACGCCGGCCCGGTGCCGGTGATCCAGCGCGACTATCTTTATGCCTACATCGCGGGTGGGCTCGCGGCTGCTGGCCTGGGCGCCGCGCTGGCCCTGTTCATTCGCCGCCGTCTGCGCGCGCGGGCCGCGCATCGCCCGGCGCCGCCGCCGCGGCCAGCCCACGAGGTCGCGCTGGAACGTCTCGACCGTCTGGGCGCTCGCCTGGCAACCAGCGACGATTTGCGGCCCTTCATCTTCGAGCTGTCCGAGATCATCCGCGAGTACCTGGGCGCTCGCTTTTCCTTCGACTCGCTGGAGTTGACCACGGAAGAGCTGGTGCTGCGCTTGCGCCGACGGGTTCCCATCCAGGAAATGCGCGGCTTCGTGCTGGGCGAAGTGGAAGGCTGGCTGGCCGGTTGCGACCTGGTGAAGTTCGCCAAGGTCTCGCCCTCCATGGCCGAGGCGCGCGGAGCCCTGGAAACCGGCATTCGCATCGTGGAATCGTCGCGCCCGCGACCCGAGCCGGCCGCCCCAGTCCCCGGCACCCCGAGCGCTGCCGCTGAGGTGCCTCATGCCTGAGCGAGGCCCGACGCCAGCCGCGCGCGGAACTATTCCGTACTCGTTGCTGGCTGCCGTCTTCTTGCCGGCAGGTTTGGTCTATCTGTGGTGGTTTCGTTCGCTGGAGTTGGTGCGCTTCGCCCATCCTGCGGCCCTCGCGCTGATTCCGCTCGGCGCCGCTCTGGTGCTCTGGGTCGGCATCAGACGGGCGCCGTCCCGCAATCCTGCGCTGGTTCACTCGCGCGCCGGCGAGATGCGCCTTTTGCGACGGGGATGGGCCGCGCGGCTCGCCGATCTCCCGGTGGTGCTGCGCCTCTTCGTCGTGGTGGCGGTGGCCTTGGCCCTGGCGCGACCGCAGACCCCGCAGAAGGACGACGATCTCGAGCTGGAAGGCATCGACATCGTGGTCACGCTCGACATGTCGGGCTCCATGGAGGAGACGGATCTGCAGCCCAATCGTCTGGAAGCAGCCAAGGCCGTGATCCAGGACTTCGTCACCCGGCGACGCGGAGATCGCATCGGGCTGGTGATCTTCGGCCGCGAAGCCTACACCTATACGCCACTCACCCTCGACCACGGCACCTTCCTGCGCATGCTGGCCGAGCTGCAGCCGGGTATCGTCGACGGGCGCGGCACAGCCATCGGCAACGGGCTGGGTGTAGCGCTGTCCCGTCTGCGCAAGTCCGACGCCAAGTCCAAGGTCGTCATCCTGCTCACCGATGGGGACAACAATTCGGGCAACATCTCGCCGCTGCAAGCCGCCAGTTTCGCGCAGAAAATGGGCGTGAAGATCTACACCATCCTGGCCGGCGCCCATGACAGCAGCCGCGAGGCTGACGACGCCAATCCGCAACAGCAGCGCTACGCAGTCAATCCCAAGTTGCTGGAACAGATCGCGGGCATGACCGGTGGCTCGCCCTATCTGGCCACCGACACGCGCGCCCTGGCGCAGCGGTTCCAGAACATCCTCGAGGAACTGGAGAAGTCGCGCATCCGCGATCGCGGCGTGCTCTATGCCGAGCTGTACCCGCGCTTCCTCTGGCCGGCCTTCGTCGTGCTGCTGCTGGAAATTGCCTTGCGCCTGTCTCGCCTGCGGAGGCTGCCGTGAATCGCGTGGGGAGCCCGCCGGCGCTTCGGGGAGGCACCCGAGGGACCGGCGCGCGGCTCGTGGGTCGCGTGGGCGAGAGCGTGAGGGTGAGCGAGTTCGTGTGCGGTCCGCAGGAAGCTGAAGAGCGCAACGCGCGCCGCGCGCCGCACACGCACACGCCAGTCGCCCATGCACGCCGCATTCCGCTGGCCGCTCACGCTACCGCTACCGCTCACGCGCACCCGAACCGACCTCCGCAAGCCGCGACTTCCACGGTCCAAGCGCGGCTGATACCTGTGCTCTTCCAGGATTCCCATGCGAGGGTCCCATGCGCATAGCCAACCCGCACTTGCTTTGGCTTCTGCTGGCGGCTCCCACCGTGGTGCTGGCCTATGCCATTGCCTTTGCTCGGCGGCGCCGCTTGCTCAAGCGATTGGGCGAGCCCGCGCTCATTGCGCGCATGGCAGCCTCGGTGTCAGTGCCGCGCAAGGTGCTGGCTGCGGCCCTGGTCGTGCTGGCGGTGGCATTCTTGGCTCTGGCTCTGGCGCGGCCCCAGGCGGGTGGGCACGCACGTCTGGAAAAACAGCGCGGCCTCGACCTGGTGGTGGCGCTGGATTTCTCCAAGTCCATGTTGGCCAAGGACATCTATCCCTCGCGCCTGGAGCGCGCCAAGCGCGAGCTGGAACGGCTGATGGACCGGCTGGCCGGCGATCGCATCGGCCTGGTGGCTTTCGCGGGCGAAACCCTGACCTACCCGCCAACGACGGACTACGCTGCGGTCAAGCTCTTCTGGCGCGACATGACCCCGTCGGATATTCCCGTGGGCGGCACGGCCATCGGTCGCGCGCTCAAATCAGGGCTCGACATGCTGAAACGCCTGCGCGCCCAGGGCGGCGAGACGCGGGGCCAGGTGATCCTGCTGCTCACCGACGGGGAAGACACCGACAGCGAGCCCATGGAGATGGCCGACGAGGCGGCCAAGCTGGGGGTCAAGGTCTTTGCCGTGGGCATCGGGTCGCGCTCGGGCGAGCTGGTGCCTGAAGTGAATGAAGAAGGCCAGGCCCAGGGCTACATCAAGGATCGCGAGGGAAAGTACGTCACCTCGCGGCTGGGTGAAGACTTGCTGTCCAAGATCGCGGCGCGCACAGGCGGCGAGTATCTGCGCGCCGATGCGCGCCACTTCGGTGTGGAGGCCATCGAGGCCGCGCTGGTGGGGCTGAAACGCACCGAGAACGAAGCCCGCCTGGTCAAACGCTACGACGAGGTCTGCGAGTATCTGCTCTTGCCCGCCTTTCTGCTTCTGCTTGGCGAAGTCTGCCTGAACGAGCGCCGCAGGAGGAAGACATGAGCGCCAACTATCGCGCGGCACACGGGTTTCCCGCTGTGCTTGCGCTGCTGCCGCTGCTGGCTGCGTGGAATCCGCTGGAACGTCCCAACCGCGCGGTCACCGACGGGAACGCCAGCCTGCAGAAGGGCAAGGCAGAGGAGGCGCTGTCCCACTACGACCAGGCGGCTGCGGCGCTGCCGACTGACCCGGCGGTTCACTTCAATCGCGGCACGGCCCTGTTTGCGCTGTCCCGCTACGACGAGGCCATTGCCGAGCTGATGAAGGCCACCGAGAGCAAATCGCCGTTGCTCAAGGCGGCGGCTTTCTACAACTTGGGCAATAGCTATTTCAAAGCCGATCGCTTCGCTGACGCCATCGCCGCGTACAAGCGCTCGCTGGCCCTGGAGCCCAGCGACATGCGCGCCAAATGGAACCTCGAGCTGGCCCTGCAAAAGAAGCAAGAAGACGACAAGAAGAAGCAGGACCAGCAAGACAAGGACAAAGATAAGGATAAGAACAACCAGGACGATCAGAAGAAACAGGACGACCAAAAGAAGCAGGACCAGGACAAGAAGAAAGACGAGGACAAAAAGCAGCAACCGGATGCCGGCGCGCCCAAGCAAGAGCCACCCAAACCGCCGCAAGGCCAGGACGCTGGAGCCCCACCGCCGCCGCAGGAAGAACCGGCGGCGCAGCCCAAGGATGACAAAGCTCCCGAAATGAGCGAGATCGATGCTGTCTTGGACAGCCTGGAGCGAAGCCCCAAAGATCTGGAGAAGATGCGTGCCCGTCTGCGCGCCGTGCGCCGCGCGCCGCCGGCCAAGGATTGGTAGCGATGCGGACTCGCGTTCTATCGATCGTCGGGCTGATGATCGTGACTGCCGCGGGCGTAGCCCGCGCGGCCCAGCCGAGCTTTGTCGCGCGCGTGGACCGCACCCAGGTCGGGGCCGGCGAATCGTTCACCCTGGAGATCACCCTGTCGGTCGAAAACGGCCGGGTGGACGGCTATCGGCCGCCGGACCTGCGCGGTTTGCGTGCCCTATCCGAGCGCCCGAGCCAGTCCACCCAGATGCAGATGGGTGGCGGCGGGACTTTCGTGCGCCAGGTATACGGCTGGCACTACGACGTGCTGGCGCCCGACCGCGGTACCTTCAACATAGGTCCGGCGCGCGTGCACGTGGATGGTCAGGAACTTCGTACCGAAAAGATCGCCATCACCGTGGTTGATTCGGGTCAGGCGCCGGCGGCGCGGCGTCCGGGCCGCGGCTTTCCCCACGGCATTCCCAATCCTGGCCTGCCCTTCCCCGGCCTTGGCGTGGATGACGATACCCCGCCCGTCGAAGCAGAGCAGGGCCGCGGCCGGCGCAACTTTCTCCGCGTGCAGCCCAGCAAGATCAAAGCCTACGTGGGCGACCAGATCACTGTGGAGTGGTTCCTCTACCTCACCGAGCGGCAAGACAAATACGGCACCACGGCCGAGCCGCGCACCGACGGTTTCTGGGTCGAGGATCTGCCCTCTGCCAATCAACACGCCGGGCTTTCGCTGACCCAGCAGACCTACGAAGGACGCAGCTATCTGGTCGCCCCGCTGATGAAGAAGGCTCTCTTTCCGCTGCATCCGGGTCGCCTGACCATCAGCCCGCTCGAATCCGAAATCTCGCGCGTCGATTTCTTCGGCGCGACCCTGCGCACCGAGCGCCTCAAGACCGAGCCTCTGACCATCGAGGTCCTGCCCCTGCCGACGGCGGGCCAGCCGCCCAAGTTCGACACCTCGGCGGTGGGCCATTTCACTCTGCGCGCTGAAGTCGACCGCGACCGGGTCAACGTGGGCGAGGCGGTCACGCTCAAGCTGGCCATCAGCGGGCAAGGCAATCTGCGCAAGCTGGCCGCGCCGACCTTGCCTCGCCTGGACGGCTGGAAGGTGTACGAGCCGAAGGTGTCGGTGACCCTCAACCCGGGCGAGCGGGTGGAGGGCAGCAAGTCGGTCGAGTACCTGCTGTTGCCGGAGCGCCCGGGCGTGACGACAATTCCACCCTTCACCTTGGCCTTCTTCGATCCCGAACGCGGCACCTACGGCAGCGAGAAGAGCAATCCGCTGCGCATCGAGGTGAGCGCCGATGCGGCGCAGCCCGCGCGTCCTGCCCCGACGGGAATCGTGGCTGCGGGTTCGGCCGCAGCTGCGTCTGGTGGCGAAAACGTTCTTGCGCTGGACATCCGGCCCTTGCGTAACCGCCCCACCCTGCGCCGCGATCTGGGCGCGAGTTTCTATCAGTCGCGCGGCCTCGGGATCGTGGTCGCGGTGCCGCCCCTGGCGCTGGCGCTCACCGCTTTGATCGGATTCGCGCGCGAGCGGCTGAGCCAGGAAACCGAGGGCACGCGACGACGTAAGCTGCGCCGGCTGGCGCGCCGGCGTCTTCGCACAGCCGAGGCCCACCTCAGGGAAGGCCGGCTGGCACAGGCCTTCGGCGAGATCGAGCGCGTGCTGCGCGAGTTTCTCACCGGCAAACTGGGAACCCAGATCGCGGGCCTGTCGTGGGACGAGCTGCGCTCCGCCCTGGCGCAAGCGGGGGTGGCGCCCAAGCTGGTGGATGCCACACTGGCCGCGCTGGAGGACTGTGATCGCGCGCGCTTTTCCCCGGGCAGCCTGTCGCCCGAAGAAGTGCGCACGGCCCGAGATCGAGCCGGCGAGATCATCTTGCAGATCGAGAAAGCGGCCTTGCGGCCTGTGCCAGCGCGGGAGGCTCGGTCGTGATCCGGCGCACCGGGATTGTGCTGCTGGCGGGCGTGCTCCTGCTTTCCGCACGGCCAGCGCGCGCCGACCTGCTCGACGAGGCGTGGAAGCGCGGCAACGATGCCTATCTGCACGGCGATCTGGCCGCCGCCATCGCGGCCTATGAACAGTTGGACCGGCAAAACGTGGCGTCGCGCGATCTGTACTACAACCTGGGCGTGGCCCACTTCCGCCAGGGCAGCCTGGGCCGCGCCATCTGGTCGTTCGAGCGCGCACTGGAAATCGATGCCGACGATGAGGATGCGCGCTTCAACCTGGCCCAGGCGCGCAAACTGGCCGAGCGCCGCGTGCTCGACAAGATGGAAAGCGCGGAGCGCGAACCTCTGTGGATTCGCGTGGTCACCTTCTTCACCGCATCGACTGAGACCTGGATTTTCGTGGGTCTGTACCTCGGCTGCTTTGTCCTTTTGTTCCTGCGCCGACGCGCGGCTGACGACTCACGCGCGGCGCTCACCGCAGGCGCCGCCATCCTGGGCACGGGCGCGCTGCTGGCGGGCGTGCTGCTTCTCGGCCGCATGAACCTGGACCGCATTCCCTTTGCCGTCGTGCTGCCCGATATGGTCGCCGTGAAGGAAGGCGCCGACACCAGCTATCACACCAGCTTCGAAGTGCACGCCGGCCTGCGCGTGCGCTTGCTGGATCGCGATCAGGACTGGGTGCGCGTGCGGCTGGCCAATGGACTCGAAGGCTGGCTGCGCGCGGAAGACGTGGGCCGGCTGTAAGGATCGCGCGCATGGAGCGCCTGTTTTCCCGACGGCTCGCCTGGACCACCGCCGAAAATTCCCTGGCCCGCGCCGAGGCCGCGGCCCGCGCTTCGGGCCGGCCGCTTCTGGATTTGACCGTCAGCAATCCCACGCAAGTGGGTCTGCACTATCCCGATGAGGAGATCGCGCGTGCCTTTGCCGACGCTGCCACGAATCCCTATCAGCCATCATCATTGGGCGTGCCGGGCGCACGCGCGGCCGTGGTAGCGGACTATGCCCGTCGCGGCGTCGGACTGGACGTCAACCAGGTGGTTGTCACCGCCAGCTCAAGCGAGTCGTACGCTCTGCTTTTCAAGTTGCTTGGCGATCCGGGCCAGACCGTGCTTTGCCCGGAGCCGAGCTATCCCCTGTTCGAGTACCTGGCCCGTCTCGAGACCCTGACCCCGCGGCCCTATCGACTGCGCTTCGACGGGCTTTGGCACATTGATTTTGACAGTCTGGATTTCACCGATGCCGCCGCCGTCATCCTGGTCAGCCCCAACAACCCCACCGGTTCTTTTGTGTCTCGCGAGGATTTCGATCGTCTGGCCGGGTTGGCGGCCGAGCACGGGCGGGCGCTGATTGTCGACGAGGTTTTTGCCGACTTCCCGCTTGCGCCGTCGGCCGGCGCGGTCACCGCGGTCGCCGGCCGGCCCTCGTCCGCGTTGGTGTTCTCGCTGGGCGGGCTGTCCAAGTCGTGCGGCCTGCCCCACCTCAAGCTGGGCTGGATCGCGGCTACCGGACCAGACGCCCTGGTCCGCGATGCACTGGCGCGCCTTGAGTTGATCGCCGACACGTACTTGTCAGTGGGAACGCCGGTACAAATGGCTTTGCCTGGACTGTTGCAAGCAGGGGCTGCGATCCGTCGCCAGATTCTCGAACGCGTGCAGCGCAACCGGCAGGTTCTGGTCAAAGCCCTGGGCGCGCACTCGCCCTGCACGCTGCTGCCCGCGGAGGCCGGCTGGTGCGCCATCCTGCGCGTGCCGGAAATCATGAGCGACGAGGCCTGGGCCCGCACTCTGCTGGAACAAGACGGCGTTTTGGTTCAGCCGGGCTACTTCTTCGATCTGACAATGGGTGCCACCCTGGTGCTCAGCCTCATCGTGCAGGAGTCGGTCTTCGCCGAAGGCGTGGCGCGATTGCTTGCGCGAGTGGCTGCTACTTGAGGCCCAAGTGGTCCAGCACGCGCGCCGCGAAGGTGTGCAGATCGCCCATGTGCTTTTCGGTGATCGCTCTCATGATCGCAGGATCGAGCGCCTGGTACTGGTGGACGGCGATGTTGCGAAATCCCACCATGCGCCGCAATCGTTCGGCCAGCTCTTCGTCGATCACGCCGTGCTTGGCCAGCAAGGTGAACCCTTCGGCCAAATCCGCCGGGACGCCGTAGCCTTCTGACGAAACGACGTGCATGGCCAGATCAATGGCAGCCTGGGCGGCCCGCTGCAGGTTGACGGCCAGCAAATCCTCGACGTCGATCGGGAGCAGGTGAGGCTGACGGGCTGGGCTGCGGATCTCCGCGATGCGCGCCCGACACCGTTCCATGGTGGCCACCTTGGCCAGCACCACATCAGCGTCGGTCATGAACCGCCTCGACCAGGGCCCGCTCCGCCGCCGCACGGGAGATCTTCAAGTCTACGTAGCGCGAGGGCAGCAGCATGGCGAACACATGCCGGTCCACCGGATCGCGATCCAACAACAAGCGTCCGTCGCGTACCACCTGACGCCCCAGAATGGGTGAGGCCCGACGCAGGTCAACCAGGTCTACGTCCCGCCCCAACACAGGGGACAGGTCGAGGCGAGCCGCCAGCACCGCCTCGGCTGGCACGGGGCTAGAAAACAGAGCCGCCAGATCGACGTCCGAATCACTGCGCGCCTCGCCCCGGGCCTGCGAGCCGAATAGCCACAGTGCCGAAAGGGGAAATCGCCCCTCCAGCAAAGAAGCCGCAGCCGCGAGTCCGTCGGTAGTAACCACAGTGGCAGTAGGCTAGCACAGCTGTCGTTCTCCAGCGTGGCGGGGCCGCCGGCGGGCGTGGCAAGCAGGACGCCGCCGGTCCCGGGGCAGAGACTTTTTCCGGAGGGGCAGCGTCGCGCCCGGGCGGGGCAAGACTTTTCGCGAGCGGGGCACGTGCCGGCCCAGGTTGTGCGAGACTTTCTGCGACGGGGGCAGGAGGCCTTGCGACGCGGGCGTGACTTTTCGCCACCGGGGCATGACTTTTGCCAACGGGGGCATGATTCTCTTCGAGTGAGGCAAGACTCTGCGCGAGTTGGGCAAGACTTCTCGCGACGGGGGCAGCGCGCTTTTCAACGGGGGCAGGCCTTTCCGCGATGGGGCAAGGCTTTGCACGACGGGGGCAGCGCGCTTTTCAACGGGGGCAAGGCTTTCGGCGACGGGGGCAAGACTTTTCAATAGGTTAGGCAAGGTTTTGCCCACACGCGCCAAGGCCGCGCCGCCCTTATGACGCGGCCGATGATCGTGCAACCCAGCGGTCAGCCCGTGGGACCTGGGTTCGGCGCGGGTGGTGCGACTGGTTTGGGGTTTCCCGAGTGCTTGAGGTGGTGGAAGGTGTACTCGCCAAGCGCGGCGCGCAGATCGCCATTGCGAATGGCAGCCCGGCCAGCCGCGTTCAGGTCGCGCATGCGCACGCACAGCTTGCCGTCGTAGAGATCGATCTGCGCCGTGTCCGCCACGGTCTGGCCCTTGGACGTGTGCACGGCGCCTGGCAAGCTGCGCTTTGCTACTCAGAAACCGCCGCAGTTTGCGGGATCTCGGAGGGTGAGGTCAAATCGGGCTGCCCCTTCGCCGCTGCCTACGCCCCGTGCACCGTCAGCACATCCTGCATCTTCGCCATCTCGTAGACCACGTCGCAGGACCAGCCAGGGAATGCAAAGAGGCGCTTGATTGGCGTTGTTGTCATGGCTTCTGGTGTGAGCAATGATGTCTGCAACGCACATGACACCCTCCAGTTCGACGGTGACCAAGGAGAAGGCCAGAAAAGAGCTGGCTGCCTTGGTTCGAGAATTCGAGAAGCTCGCGCACGCCACCGGTGCACCTTCAGATCAACCTGAAGCCACGGCTCGATCCTGGGTCGAGAAGCTTATCGCGGTGTTTGGCTGGAATGCGTTGGATGCCCGTCAGGTGCGCCAGGAGTACACCATCGAGGGCCGGGAGGTCCGCAAGCTGCGACGTGAAGGCACGACCCACCGGCGTCCCGACTACGCTCTCGTGGTTGGGGGCGAGCGAATTCTCTACATTGACGTCAAGCGGTTCGAGGTCTCGATCGAGAACGACGAGAACGTCTCCTTCCAGGTGCGCAGCTATGGATGGTCCGCCGGTTTCCGCGTCAGCTACGCGTGCGATTTCGAGGAGCTAGCCATCTGGGATTGTCGTCAGCGGCCCGAGCCGGACGATGATGCTCGCGTAGCGCGGCTCCACTATTTTCGCTACACCAGCTACCTTGAGAACTTCGATCTGCTTTGGGATTACCTCTCGCGGGAAGCCCTTGGCGAAGGCTCCCTGCTGCGTCTTCACCCCGACGACCAGAAGCCGCGCGGTGCCGAGCCGCTCGATGTCGCGTTCGAGGCCAGGTTGTCTGAGTGGCGTGTTGAGATTGCGCGATCCATCTTGCGCTACGGGAAGATCAGGGATGCGGAAATCATATCTGGGGCCGCCCAGCGCATACTCGATCGAATCATCTTTCTCCGTCTGTGCGAGGAACTCGGCCTCGAAGAGCACGGCGCGCTCAACGATATGGCCAACGACGAGGATGGATTCTGGCCCCTGTTCATGGAGGCCCACGAAAAGCGCTATCGAACCATCTACGATGGCCTGCTTTTTCCAAGTCGTCTCGAGGACGATCCTTCCGGCGTTGAAAAGCACATCCGGGACTGGTGGCTCAAGGGCCGCGTGTTCCAACACGTGATCCGTGGCCTCTACTTCCCCCAGCCCTATCGCTTCGATGTCGTTCCCTTGGAACTTCTGGGCGGGATCTACGAAAGGTTCCTGGGCAAGCGGCTACGGGTCGTCGGCAATGACGTCCAAGATGAATTCAAGCCCGAGTACCAACGCAGCAAGGGCGCCGTCTATACCCCGCCATGGGTCGTTCACCGGGTCATTCAGCGTACGCTCGAACCCATCACCAAGGGACTCGGACCCGAACAGATCTTCGATCTTCGAATTCTCGACCCCGCTTGCGGCTCTGGCAGCTTCCTGCTGGGCGTGTACGAACACCTGGAAGAGGTGATTTTGGAGTGGGCTCGCAGCAATCCAGAGGAAGCTCGTCGCTCCGATTTTGTAAGACCCGAAGGCCAGGATTTCGTGCTGTCGGTCGAAGCTTCGCGCAAGATCATCCGGAATTGCCTGCATGGGGTCGATATCGATCCGAATGCGGTCGAAGTCGCTCGCATGTCGTTGGCCTTGTGTCACCTCGATCGCGTGGCGGGAGGCTTGCCGGACGAGCCGAAGAATCTTCTCGCTGGTATCGGGCGCAACATCCGGCAGGGCAACTCGCTGGTTGGCCCGGACATCGCGAAGACCGACATAGCACCCGACAGCGCACGCATGACCATGCCCTTCTCCTGGAACGACAGGCTGTTTGGGTTTGGCAACGTGATGGAAGATGGCGGCTTCCATGCCGTCGTCGGCAATCCCCCGTACATCGAGGTCAAGCGCTACAGGGAATGGATGCCTGCAATGTACGAGTACCTTAAAGACCACGGCGGCTACGTGACGACCGACCAGGGGAAGACCGACATCGCCAT
Source organism: uncultured delta proteobacterium (assembly GCA_963758155.1). Classification (GTDB taxonomy): domain Bacteria; phylum Myxococcota_A; class Polyangia; order Fen-1088; family Fen-1088; genus Fen-1137. Next base: position 1,437 of record CAVWUP010000018.1, on the reverse strand, counting down.
GCCCTTCATGGAAAAGGGCGTGAAACTGCTGCGGCCGGGAGGCCGGTTAGGCTTCATCATCCAGAACCGGTTCTTCAAGACAGAGTACGGAACCACGACGCGGCGCTGGCTGCGTAAGAACAAGTTACTTGAATCGATCGAGGACTTTCGCGACATCCAGGTGTTCGCAGGACGAACCACCTACACCACCATCCTCGTTCTCAAGGCCGGCACCGAGTCCTTCGAGTATCGAACCTATGAGGGCTTGGCCCAGGCGCAGGTGGATCGCCCTTGCTTGAAAGTTAGAACCAAGTCCGATCTTCTTGATGACGAGCCATGGTCGCTCGATCAGCCGGATCTTCTCGAAGTGCACGATGCCCTTGCGAAGAAGCTCGGCACTATCAAGCGGCATAGGGAGCTTGAGATCAGCGTGGGGCTGCAAACTCTCTACGGAAAGATCTACCAGTTTCAAGCGGACAAGGTGACTTCGCAGACCGTGCGAGGGACTAACGGCTTCGGAACCCAGGTCGTGCTGGAGCGCAAAGCCTTGCGACCGCTCTGCCGCAATCGCGGCTTCTATCCCTTTCGCGCGGACAACGCGGACGCTTGGGTGATCTTTCCCTACGATGTTCGAGACGGCGCCGCGGAGGAGATCCGCTGGCATGAGTTTGACAAGCGATTCCCCAAGACGGCTGCGTATCTTGAATCGAGCCGGGCGACACTCAAGAAGGCGGTAGAGATGGAGGATGGCGTTGATCGCTGGCACCTCTACACGCGACCCCAGAATCTGGTGCAACAGGCGCGACCCAAGGTGCTGTTTCCATCGACGATTGAAGATGTCGTGGCTGCGGTTGACCCCGTGGGCGAGGTTTACCAGGACAACGTTCGCTTGAACTCTTTGAGTGCCGGCGAAAGCGGCCTTGATCTCATGGCCATTGCGGCTGTGATGAACTCATCCTTGTTCAATGCCCTCGCCAAAGCCAAAGCCGGACTGAGCGACGGCGGTTGGCGACAATTCAATCGCCAGTTCGCGGAACTGGTGCCCTTCCCCATGAAGGCGCTGCAGAAGGCAGACAAGCGACTTGTAGACCTCGGCACCCGAATTCAGGAGCAACAAGAGCAACTGCGAAAAGCCCGTGGCGAGGGTGAGACAAGCGCCATACGGGGAACGCTCTCTGCGCTTTGGACGGATCTCGACGATGCGGTCGAATCGATCTATGGACTCACCGCCGAGCAGAAGAAAGTCCTCGCTCGATACCCGAGGCGGGTAGATCGCGTGGAACTCGTCCTGAGAGCGGCATGCGAAGATCCTGGCGACGACGAGGAAATGCGTGGCTGAAGATCGATGCCACGTCCGCCGTGCCTGTAGAAGTCGATGTTGGTCGTCACATCCAACTCCAACGCCCGCCCCACCTGCAAAAGCTCGGTCCTATTCAATGCCGAAAGGTTGCCAGCCAA
>CAVWUP010000017.1:0-35075 GCA_963758155.1 uncultured delta proteobacterium | reverse complement strand
GGACGCCCTCGACCCGAATCCATGTCGGCCCACCAGCTTGGGATGGCGGTGGCGGCCTCACGGGCGCGCGAAAACAAGATAGTTGGGAGTTTGACGGTCGAGAGTGCCTCCCGCAGGTCGCGTTCCCCCTCCAGCGCGTCGGCATAAATCACAACCGCCTTCGCGTGGATCTCCTGGGCGAGCGCATTGGCATGTTCGAGGAGCCGAAGTGATAGCGTCTTCACCAACGGAGCCTACCACGCGTCGCCGAGCGCTCAATCACTCGTGGCCGAGCATTACCTACCGATTAGAGGGCGAGCAGTCGTTCCACGTTGGCGGCGAGTGTGGCCGTGACGTGGACCGCAAGATCAGACGGGACCGTTTCCTGACCGCTCCTGTGTAAAGGTGTTGCCGGCCTATCACCAGAAAGAACACGCTTGCCAGTATGCCGAACTCGGCATATCCTCTTGTAGTGAGGAAACCGCGAAGCCTTGCCAGGCGTCCCCCGCTCGAAAACCCGGGCAAACCTCTGGTCTGGCTACACGGCGAACTCAAGACACCGCCCATGTCGCGAGAGGCCCGAATCGAGGCGGGGTTTCTTCTCCGTCGTGCGCAGGAAGGCGAGAATCTCTCGATGCCTGAATCTCGCCCGATGCCCAGTATCGGGCAAGGTTGCCATGAACTTCGCATCACAGACGTTCAACACCGAATCGAATGGAGGGTGGTCTACTGCGTCGGCAGGCTGGCAATCGCCGTCCTTGAAGTGTTTGAAAAGAAGACGAAGCAAACGCCCCAAGACATGATCGCGAACTGCCGGCGGCGCTACGCCGCCTTTAAGAAGGAAGACACACCATGAACAAAGCTCAGCGAGAACGATTCCAACGCGCTGGTTGGAAGGTCGGCACTGTCGGCGAACTCCTCGAACTCACCCCTGCCGAAGAGGATCTCATCGAGACGAAACTCCGTCTCGGTGGACTGGTTCGGGCCTTGCGCGAGCGTAGCCATCTTTCACAAGCAGCCCTGGCCAAGAGAATCGGGTCGAGCCAGCCCCGTGTGGCCAAGATCGAGAGCCACGACCCCGAAGTCTCACTCGACTTGCAGATGAAGGCGATCTTTGCCTCTCGACCATCGGCCTCCCGCGAACTTGCGGCTCTCATCAGGAAGTGGGAGGCCCCCATTTCGGCAAGAGGTCCTGCGCGCACGCGACGGGTGGTGAAAACGCGTTTTCCACTTTTCGGGCGCAATACCAAGACTGCCGCCTGATCTTGCTGTTGCTGTCGCCATGCGTGGTATCCACAGAGTCAGGTGCGGCTGGTCCGGCATGAATGAGGAACGTCCCTCATGCGGCAAGGGACCTCCCTCATTGTGGCAAAAGGCCGCAGAATGGCCTCTCTCGCTCCCAATGAGGAACGTCGCTCATTGCCGGAAATGAGGAACGAATGAGGAACGGAATTTGTCCGCTCCTGTCTGCTCCTGTCTGCTCCTGTCCGCCCGATGGAGCAGGATCACTTGTTGGCGCAGCAAGGTGTTCTCGGCCAAGAGAGCGCTACGCGAGCGGAACAAGTCGCAGAGCGCGGCAAGTAGGCCTGTCACGGCTTCACGGAGCATCGCGCGAGAGTACCAACGGATGAAGAGCAAGAACGCTCGAATATGGACCTGACCGACATGCGCCAACGCTTGACCTGCAAGCCGGCGGTCGAGAGAGAGCCGTTTCTCTTGTCCCCTCCTGATCCTCTCGCGACGCGAGACGGGGAAAATCCCTGCGACTTTCTGGTCCGTACCGACTTTTTGCGGCGTACAGCTCAAATGTCGCTGTTTTCCGTCGGCGAATGTCGTTGGACCACTACACCGGTACAGCAAGGAGCCACGCACCGAGGCACTGTTCCGCTCCAAGCAGTCGACAGTAGCAGCCGCCCGTCGTGATCTTGCGAACGGAATTCTCGGTGATATCCGCACACACAGCTGGGCTACTTCGACATCGCCAAAAGCGCCACCGCCCCGCTGCTTAACGACAGTCCACTGATCACGCCATTGGTGATGGTCGCCGCGGGAGCGGCTGCGGGCGCCGCGCCGCCAACCATTTGATAGACTTGGGCGGCCCCGCTGGGTGTGAAATTGTTGAGGGTGATGGAGAGATTGGTTTGATTCGCGCCGCTAACGTTCACGAGCATCACCCAGAGCTTCGTCGGGCTGGTGGGTGAGTTCGTCGATGCGTAGACGTTGACTCCCGCGCTGGGGCTCGCAGCGCCAACGGAATAGGAACCGAAGCGTCCGCCCAGCCCGTCGTAGTTTCGGTACATGGCCATGGCATTGTAGATGGGCAGGTGGGTGTTGCCTGACACAAGGGTCGTCCAGTACGAGGCCAATCGAATGCCGAGCCTGCCGAACATGCCCAGCACATCGGCCTCGAGGGTCCCGGAGGTGGCACCCGGTGTGCTGCCATTGGTGCCATCGTTGCTGACGTTGTACTCGCTGACGCAGACTCCCGTTCCTGGATACTTGGCGTTGATCCAGCTTTGAATGTGCGGGAAGACTGAGGACGACGTCGAGTCCCAAAGGGCTTTGGTCGCATTCAAGCCCGAGCCAGTGAGCGGATAGTGCAAGTCCACGCAGTCCAGAATGCGCTGATGAGTGGTCACCTCGTGCTGGGCTCCCAACGTCAAGATCGCGGCGGTGAGCGAGTTGTTGAGAGTATAAGGACCGGCAGGATTTCCGCATTCGATGTTGGGCAAGGCAACCAGATCGTCCGAATTCTCAGTGGACATGAAGAGCACGTTGGACGTCGGATCGGCAGCTTTGATCGCCGCGGCATAAGCCATAGTTCGATTGATGAAGTCCTGGTTGATGCTCGTGCCAATCTGCGCAATCGTATTGTAGTACGATTCGCACCACGTTCCGGGTGGATAGAGCGATGGGTAGATGTCGGGCCTTAGGGATTGCCAGTTATCGGGCTCGTTGTCCAGTTGGTAGTACTTGACTCCACCGTTGGCGGCGGTACCGAAGGTCGAGGCGAGGTGCGCGACCCATGACTCCATGTACGACGTGTCGAGAACCGCCGACCCCTTGTCGACCAGGATTGACTCGCTCGTCCCAATGTCGGTGCAGCACGTCGCAGCGCCCGGCCAATTGCAGTTGGCGTTCGCGGTAGTCGAGGTGACCATGTTCCCGAGCCAACCAGTGAGCGGAATGGTCATCAGGGTGTCCACATGCTTTGAGATGTTGTAGAATACGAACTGATCGGCGCTGCTGGTGAATGTCGGCGACGGCGACGGCGAGGTGAAGAGCCCCTTGTAGTTGGCACAGTACCAATCCACCCCCGAGTTGAAGATATCGTTCTTCCAGTTGTAGCTGCCGGTAGAGTCGCCGCCCCAGCGATTGAGTCCCGCGATTGCCATGGAGTCGTCGCTGTTCACAGCTACGCCGTAGATGGCAGGAGAGATAGCAGTCAGCTGCGACGCGGCGTCCACTACAATGCCGGTCGTCCCGGGGGGCGGTTGGCACGTGTTCGAGGCGCCACAAAGCTGGGACGGTGGGCAGCCACCGCAGGTGCCGTCGCACCCATCGTCCCCGCAGGTCTTCCCTGTGCAATCTGCTTGACAGGTCGGGATGACACTCGTGGAGCTTGCGGAAGTGCCTGCTGTCGCTAGGGCGCCACCCGTAGCCTTAACTCCGCCAGAGCTTGGTGTGCCACCGATTGAGCTTGTGCCGCCCGTGCCCGTCGCACCGCCCGTGCCCGTCCCGCCGCCCATGTTGGTCGCGCCGGCCGTCGCGATGGTAGTGCCACCGATCGGCTTGGTGCCACCTGTGGTGACCGTTCCGCCAGTGCCGATAGTTCCGGTGCCAGTCGTGCCCCCCGTTGCCGTAGTGCCACCGATCAGCTTGGTGCCACCTGTGGTGACCGTTCCGCCCGCGCCGGTCGTTCCACCAGCGCCAGTCGTGCCCCCAGCTGCCGTAGTGCCACCGATCAGCATCGTCCCGCCTGTACTGGCTCTCCCGCCCGCGCCGGTCATTCCACCGGCACCAGTAGTGCCGCCCGTCGCCGCTGTGCCGCCGGTTCCGCCAGCCCCGACTCCGCCGGCACCGATCATGCCGCCTGAACCACCAGTCAAGCCGCCGCCTGCTTGCCCACCCTTCGTCCCGCCCCCAGTGCCTGCTGCGCTCCCACCAGGATTCGGACCGGACCCGTCGGTGCAGGCCAGGCCCACCAAGCCAACTACGAGAAGGGCCGCAACGGCCGTTGACATCTTGAACATAGATCCTCCGTGTGCTGAAGAGCGGCAAGCTGCGAAATCCAGGCGACCGATTCTACATGGAAGGGATGCAGGCCGAACAGGGCCGCGACAAGAGCGCTCTTCCAGAGGGGGCCGGTCATGGCCCTCAGGACGAAGAAAAGCAGCATCGTATTCAGAAGGTGATACGCGACGTTGGATAGATGATAGGTCGCGGGGGTTGCGCCGAACAGCGTGCCGTCGAGCATGTACGACAGCCAGGTAAGGGGATGCCAGTTGCTCTGGCTGGTGGAGGTGAAAGCCCAGGCCGCGGTTTTGAAGGTCAGCCCGGCCTTGACATGCGGGTTGTCGCCCGCGTAAAGGTCGTCGTCGTAGTCCACGTAGCCGAAATTCCGGACCTGAGCGTAGGGAATGGCGGCGGCCATGCACAACATGAGAGCGATGATGGCGCCGGCGGATTTTTTGCCGGAGGAGGCACGTTGATTCATGCGTTCACCTTTGACCGGATAGAAACTTTGCCGATAGTACCTCACTGGATAGTACCTCACCGAGGTTGAAGTGGATTGCGCCGCGCTGCGATGTGTGAGGGCAACTGGGCCGATCGTCGAGGGGGCAATCGCGGGCGGGACTGGCCCAAGCGTGGAAGCGGGCAGGGGAGAGGCGCAGCGCGCGCAGGGCGACGGCGAGCGGGAGAGCTTTCTGGGCGTGTGCAACGGCGGCCAAGATGGAGCGCTTGGTGTTGCCATCGGGCACCCGAAGCGAGTCGAGGCAGAAACCGGACAGGCGGATAAGGAGGAAGGCCAGGCGGATGATGGCAAGGAGGAACCTGACCCGGCGCTGGAGGGGAGGATCTCGGCCTGGAGTTCCTGCTGGTCCATGGCAAGGACCTCGGCGGAGACGACGGGACGCGGGCCGCGACGGATCCAACTTGCGGCGGTGGAACGCGGGACACCGAGGTCACGGAAGAGCATGGGGTCGCGTTCGTCGCACACGAGATCGCGCATGCGGCGGTCATACGCACGACGGCAGGGTGAGGCTGGCATATGTCAAGGCTGATCGCGCCCGGGCCTTGTGGCAAGTCAGCGCAGGGCGGATTCCTTCTGCAATTTCGCGCTTGTTGCAGTTGCGGCGCCTGATCTCCAGAATGTTCTGGTGCGCAGCTGACCTAAATTCAAAAAGGTGTGCGCCGAATACTCTGTGCGGACGTGGAAACGGATGCGGACGCCGTGGTTGACCGAATCATCAACCGCGCGCACAAGATAGCCCTCAAGGGACCCACCAAACGGAAGGACGAGACCATCACCACCTAAAACCACCAGCGGCGCTGGGTCTCTTGCGGCTTTCACCACACTATTGCGCCAGGCAAGATGTGCTGGCAATCTCCGGTCGTCCCTATCATGGTCGGAAAGTGGTCTATGTCTGTACTGCTGGCCGCGAGCTTCGCGGCATTGCTGGCGTGTGCCCACGCGCCAGAGCCCTGTCCAACGCCGGAACCCATCCGCGTGAGCATCCGCGCCTCGGATCGACTAAACCCAGGCGAGAGTGGGGAATCGCTTGCCACCACGGTGAGGGTCTACCAACTCAAAGATGTGAGCAAGCTGGAAGCGGCCACTTTGGAGCAACTTCTGGACAATGATCGGGCCGTACTGGGCGACGATCTGGTTTCGGCCAGCGAACTCACACTCTACCCGGGTGAAGTGGCCGTACCATCGCTGAGTCGACGCGAGGGAGCGGTCTTTCTCGCCGTGGTCGCGTTTTTTCGCCATCCGTCGGGATCGGCCTGGCGGGTTGCGAGTAAGTTGGCCCCGCCTGATGCTCAGTACTGCCATGCACCCGGCGGCGGGAAAGCGGAGGTCGGGCGGCCAGCGGTGCGTTTCGGGCTGGTAGACGCCCGCGTGGAGTTGCAGTGATGGCGGCCGTGAACGTCCCGCATAGAGTCGTCTGGTCGGAAGGGATGCTGGTTTCTCCTCAGCATCTGCAGCAGGCGGACCTGTACCACGAAAGGCTGCTGGACCGACGGCTGGCCGCGCTGGCACCGCAGACATGGGGCATCCTGTCTCTCGAAGTGGATCAGGGCGCACTGGCAGCCGGAGATTTGCGGGTGAGCCGCTTCGTCGGCTTCTTGCCCGACGGCCTCTGCCTGGACTTTGCGGCCGGCGATCCCGAAGCCCCGGCCGCGCGTCCGCTTGGCGCGCACTTTGCGCCAGCCCAGCCGGTTCTCGAGGTGTTTCTCGCTGTGCCCAAGGAGCGCGACGGAGTTCCCAGCGTGGCCGCCGGGACCGAGGGCGGCAACGAGCCCGCGGCCGGGGTTCAACGTACGCGCTTCAGTGTGGCCAGTCGGCCGGTGAGTGACATGACCGGGGAGTCGGCTGACCTGCCGATTGCGTTCGCCCGGCGCAATGTCTCGCTGCTGTTCGGCGACGAGGCCCGCGACGATTTCGATTCCATCAAGATCGCCGAGATTCTTCGCAACGCCAGCGGCGTGCCGGTCGTGAGCGAAGCCTTCATCCCCTCGGTGCTGTCCATTGCGGCCTCGCCCTTCTTGTCCAGCGGCGTGCGCCGGCTGCTCGCGCTCATGACGGCCAAGCAGCGCCAGCTTTCGCAGGAGCGCCGGCAGCGCGACGCCGTGACGGTGGAATTCGGGGCCGGGGACGTGACCCGCTATGTGCAACTCTCGGCTTTGAACGCGGGCATTCCCCTGCTCGTGCACGCTGGTCGCGACGGCGAAATGAACCCGCGCGAACTCTACTTCTTCCTCATCCAGATCGCCGGGCAGCTTTCCACCCTGGTGCCCGATGCGGATCCCTCGTCATTCCCGGCTTTCAATTTCACCGATCTGCGCTCCACCTTCGAGGAGCTGTTCGCGCTTCTCACCAGTCTCCTGCGCGCCAGCGTGCGCGAGGCCTGCGTGGCCGTGCCCATGGACGTGCGCGAAGGACTGCACGTCGGCAACCTGAGCGACGAGCGCATCGTGAAATGTTCGCAGTTTGTTCTGGCGGCCCACGCGCCGGGAATCCCCGAGGAGCAACTGGCGCGCGAGCTGCCCGGTCGGGCCAAGATCGCGTCCTTCACGCAATTGCCTTTCCTTTTGCGATCCGCCACGCGCGGGCTCAACCTGCTGGTCACCCACCGCCCGCCCGCTGAGGTTCCGGTGCGGCCGCAGGTGGCCTACTTTCTTATTGATGTGGCCGGCGGGGCCGAGCACTGGCGCCAGGTCCTCAGCGAGCGCAGCCTGGCCATCTATCTGCCGCCGCCCTATGATCCCGCGAAGGTCAAGATCGAGATCTTTGCCATTCCGGGCAAGGCCTAATGGGAGCGATGGACTTAGTTCATGACCTGACCAGCGAGTGCTTCGGCGCCATCGGCCGCTTGCGCGCGCTCGATGAGCCGGTAGCCTCCCCGGAGGCCGTGCAGGCCCGCCTGCGAGCCTTCGTGGAGACCTTCAAGGAACGTGCGCGCCGCGCGGGCCTTGCCGAGAAGGATACGCAGGACAGCGCCTACGCCCTGGTAGCGCTCATGGACGAGATGGCTTTGCGCGCGCCGGAGCCGCTGCGCGGATTCTGGATGAACCAGCCGCTGCAGCTCCATTTTTTTAGTGAGAACCTGGCGGGTGAGGGCTTCTTCGCCCGACTGGACGGCCTGCTAGCAGATGGGCGTCGGCTGGCCGTCCTGCGCGTTTACCACCTCTGCTTGTTGTTCGGGTTCCAGGGCAAGTACGGTTTCCCCGGTGGAGAGGTCGAGCTCATGCGCGTTGCCGAGAGCGTGCGCAATCAGGTGCAACGGAACCAGGAGGAGCCCAGTGCGCTTTCGCCGGCGGGTGAGGCGCCTGACGAGCCTCTGCTTCGCAGCGCCAGCCGCAACGTCCTGCTCTGGGTGTCTCTCGGGGTCTTCGCCCTGGCCCTTGCGGTTTTCGTGGGTCTGCGCGTCTCATTCGATCACCAAGTCGGCGACCTCAATAGCCGCGTGGACGAGATAGCGCCGTAGGGGTCACATCGTGCTCAAGTACATCGTCGGGCTCATCTTCATCGCGCTGACCTGGGCGGCCGCTCTCGTGTTCCGAGGGGTGACGCCTTTGCTTTGGGGGGCCATCATCGTGACCGTCGTGGTGGCGATTGGCCTGGCCGCCATCGATGTCGTTCGGATGCTGGCAGGGCGGCGCTCGTCCTCTCTTTTGGAGAAAGGCCTCAGTGACCAGGCGGGCTCGGATGGCATCCGGCCCGATCAGCAGGCCGAGATCGCCGCCATGCAGGCGGAATTCCAGAAGGCCTTGCACAGCCTCAAGTCTTCGCGCTTGGGGCACAAGGGCGGCGACGTCCTGGGTGCTCTGCCCTGGTATGTGATCATTGGGCCGCCAGGAGCCGGCAAGACCACGGCGCTGCGAAGCTCGGGCTTGCCATTCCCTCATGCCAAGGGCGGACGAGTGCGCGGCGTGGGCGGGACGCGCAATTGCGACTGGTGGCTAACCAACGACGCCGTCATCTTGGACACCGCCGGCCGCTGGGCCACGCAGGAAGACGACCGAGAAGAATGGCTGGCGTTTCTCGACTTGCTTCACCAGACGCGGCCGCGCAAGCCAGTGAACGGCATTCTGGTCGCGGTGAGCCTATCCGATCTGCAGGGCGAGCCGGATGAGATTGCGGCCTTGAGCAAGGCCCTGCGCGAGCGAGTCGACGAGGTGATGGGGCGACTGGAAATGGTGCTGCCCGTGTACCTGCTGGTCACCAAGTGCGACCTTGTCCCGGGATTCGTGGAGATGTTCAGCGATTTGCGCGACAAGGAGCGCGGCCAGATCTGGGGCTTCACCCTGCCGCTCTTGGCCACCGCGGATGAGCGGCTCGACATGTTCGGCGAGCATCTGGACGAGTTGTGCGATGTCATCGAGCAGAAGGCCGTGGTGCGGATGTGCGACGAACGGCGGGTGGAGGCTCGCTTCTCCATCTTCGAGTTCCCGCCACAGCTCGCAACTCTGCAGCAGCCCCTGACCGATCTGGTGACCGATCTCTTCGCGGAGAGCGTGTACCAAGACGCCCCCATCATGCGCGGGGTCTACTTCACCAGCGGCACGCAGGAGGGCCGTCCCATCGACCGACTCATGAAGTCGATGGCAGAGGCCTTCGGCGTATCCGCGCGAGCCGCGGCCGTGGCGGTGACCAAGCCCAAGAGCTACTTTCTGCGCGACCTCTTCACCCAGGTGGTTTTCCCCGATAAGGACGTCGCGGTCAGGAGCGCCCGGGTTCTGGTGCGACAGCGAATCAGACGCCTGGCGCTGACCGTTTGCGCGCTGGCGGGAGCGGCCGGGTTTCTCTTTCTGCCGGTGCGGTCGTACACCACGAATCGAGATTTCATCCAGGATGCACGCCGCTTCGTCGACAAGCTGGCGGCCGGGCGGCAGGGCCAGGAGGCCCCGCCTTTGCCCTCGGCCGGGACGCTGGAATCTGTCGAGGCCATGGCCAAGACCCTGGAAACCGACGGCGATGGCTCGGTTCTCTTTCCCCGCTCTGCCGTCAACCAGAGTCTACGCACAACCATCGAGCGCCTGGTCGTGCGGCCAATTCTGCGCGCGGATGTGGCCAAAGCCGCTAGGCTCGCGCCCGCGGAGTTGACGGACGCCCTGGTGCTGCACCTGCTGCTCACCGAACCCAAGCAACCCGACGAGCCCACGCCCCGCACCGCGCGCTGGGCCGAGGCGGCCAAGCGCGCCGGGCAGGAAGCGGCGGCTTGCTGGGAGAGCCTGACCGGGCCGAGGGCGGCCTCGCGGGCTCCGCGCGTCGTGGAGAGCCTGGTGCGCCTCTACGCAGCGGGGATCCAGGATCCCGCCGATCTTATCGACCGGGAGCGGAAGTTTGTGAGCGCAGCCCGCGCCACGCTCATCGGGGCCGGCGAGGATCCACTGGCCGAGCTGATCAACGACCCGGCCATGCCGCGCGATTTGAAGTTGGTCGACGTGCTGGGCGGCGCGGTGCTGTTCTTCCAGGTCGAGGAAGGACAGAAGCGGCCAGGAGCCGCAGTGCGCGGCGCTTTCACACCGGCCGGCTACCGCGTGGTCAAGCAGCGACTGGAGCAGTTGCAGAAGGCCGAGGATGTGGAACAGGATGCGTGGATCCTCGGCAAAGAACGCAAGGCCAAGGATGCGAGGGCCATCGCGCGAATCAAGACGGAATACTTCGCTCAGTATTTGGGTGCCTGGAAGACGTTCCTGTTGACCTTGGCCGTGCGCGAGCCAGCCACGTTGGAGCAGGCCCGCACGCTGTGCAAGAGGCTCGCGCTCGAGAAGCCCTTTGAAACCATCTGGCACAACTTGGGTGAGAATCTGAGTCTCAAGGACGAATCGCTGGCGGGCAAGGCCCTTGGCATGCTCAAGGGCGCGGCGGACAAGGCGGGTGCTCCGGCTGGCAGCAGCGACATCTTGGAGAACCAGGATCCTGGAGCGAAGCAGGTGGCGGCGGAGTTCGATGCTCTGCTGCGCTTTGGCTCGGTGAAGCCGAGCGGTTTCGATCAATACAACCAGATCTTGGGGGAGATCGCGGCGGCCATGGGCGACCAGGGCACGCCGGAACCGAAAGCATTCCAGGGGGTGCTGAGGGCCCAGCGAGCCAACCTGTCCGCCTTGATGGCCCGCTATAACGACCGGGGCTGGGAGCAGGGCTTGCTGGAACGTATCTTGATGCCGCCCTTGCGCGGGGCAGAGGTGGCTATCGTGGGAGCGAGCGCGGAGTTGGCCAATCGCAAGTGGTGCGAAACCGTGGTGGTGGCCTACGACGATCTGCTGGCGGGAAAGTTCCCCTTTGCCACCGGCAAGGTGACCGGCGAGGCCCGGCTGGCCGATGTGGAGAAGTTCTTCCAGCCGGCTACGGGTGTTCTCTGGCAGTACTTCGCCGATTCGCTGCAAGCCGACATCGAGCGGGTGGGCTCGATTTTTCGGGTCAAAGAGGGGGCCTCGGTCCGATACAAAGACGATTTTCTCAAGTTCTGGTCGCGCGCGCAGGACATGTCGAGTCGGCTTTTCGCCAAGGATCCGGGAAAACTCGGCATGCCCGTGGATGTCCGCATTCGGCCATCAGCGCAGTATTCGAAGATCGTCCTCGACACTGGCTCCACGAAGGTCGTGGGCTTCAATGCGGTAGAACGCTGGGATCAGATCCTGTGGCCATCCCGGCGCGCGCTCGTGCGCCTGTATGTGAAATCCGACGAAGTGGAATCTCTTGGCCTGCGCGAGGACAGCGACTGGGCTCTGTTTCACCTGCTGGGCCAAGGCGGAAGCGCCGGCCGAAACGGGGATGTGCTCTCTCTCTCGTTCGCGCCCACGCTCGGTCAGGGAAGGGTGCAGATCGACTTCAAGCCCGATGTGCTGCGCGACCTGTTCGCGCGCTTCGTGCTTCCACGTAGCATCACCCCCGGGGCTGCCGCGTGTCGCAAGTAATGCCTGCTGGCCCCGCTGCAGTGGGATTTTTTGGGAAAATCCCCGCCGAGCGCGACTTTGTCCGAGTCAACGCCGGTACGTTCTTGCGGGCCGGCCTCGACCGTTGGTTTCAGGAGGGGGTCGAACAGCTGCAGCGCGAGCGTACCCACCTGCCGGTGGAACCGGCGCATTTTCTGCTGTCTCCGGCCGCAGGAGCGCCGGCGTTCGTCGGGACTCTTGCGCCCGGCGAGGACGCCCTCGGACGCGCCTTTCCCGTGGTCATTTTCGCGGCGCTGGATTCGCATCTGGTGAGTGGGGGCTTTCCCCTTCTTCCGATGTGGCTCGCAAGCTTTTGCGCGGCGAGTGCTCGATTGGCCACAGCCGCGCAGGCGCTTGCTGCTGCACAATTGGCGGCCGAGATTGAGACTCTGGCGTCCGGGTTTCGGCCGGGCGTCCAGGCGTCGGACATCAACACGCACTTGATCCGGTCGAGTTGCTCTGACCTTCAAACAGCCGTGGGCGGGCCGCCCGAGGCGGCGGCCTACGCCCTCACCACGCTCATCGCGGCCTGTTCGCAATCGAGAACGCCTGGCTCGCCCGCTCGCGTTCTGGTGCTTGATTGCCCGGCTCCCACCGACGAGCTACGCGCCTTCTGGCTGGAACTCGTGAGGCGGCATCTCGGCGCCACGGCGCAGATTCCGCAGTCCCTGTGGACGCGAGACAGTGGACGGCTGCTCGTCGCGCTCGGCCCGGCCCCGAGCCTGATGCTTGCGTACCTGGCCGACTCCGATCACAAGGGAACGCGCCGCTGGCCGCTGCGAACCTCCAGCCAGACCGCACGCACGGGCGCAATGGAGAAGCTCTCGCCTTCCCAACTTCAGGTGCTGGCGGCTCAGGACGCGTCGTTGGCCGACGTCTTGCTTGTGTTCTCCGACGCCTAGACGTTTTCAACGCGTACCGTAAATTCCAAGTCTTGACAGACTCGTTGCGTTGGAGGCTAATTGGCTTCACCGCAGGAACCCGCATGGACCTCACCCCGAAAGACATCGAGTCTCTTCTTCAGCCGCTTGCTGGCCAGAATCCCTGCGGGCTTGACCTCGAATACGATCCAGCGTTCTTGGATCTGGAGCGTCAGGTTCGAGGCAAGCCGGAACAGCAGATGGGGAGCGCCGTCGTGCCGGCGGAAGAGCCTGACTGGGGCGCGGTCGCTAGGTCGGCAACGGGACTCTTGGGCAGAACCAAGGATCTGCGGATCGCGTTTCACCTGACTCGGGCCTTGCTCCACACCGACGGATTTAGCGGACTGCGCGCTGGGCTGGCGGTGCTGCGCGGGTTCGTTGAACAGTACTGGGACGGGCTGTTTCCTCGGCTGGACCCCGATGATGGAAACGACCCCACGTTTCGGGTCAACGCACTTATGGGACTGTGCGATCCGGCGGTCGCGGATCGGTTCCGCACGGTTCCCCTCGTCACGGCGCGCACCTTCGGCCGATTCAGCCTGCGGGATCTAGCCGTGGCGTCGGGTGAGCTACCTCCCGCGCGCGGCGTGGAGCCACCGACTAGCGCGGCGATTGATGGAGCTTTTGCCGAAAGCCCGATAGCAGATCTTCAGGCCACCGCGGAGACGCTCCGCCAGTCTCTCGAACATCTGGCCGCGATCGAGACATCCGTTGGCGCCCGCGTGGGCATGGCCCAGGCGCCCAGTTTCTCGAAGCTGTCCGTGCTGGTGGCGCAGGCCCACAAGATCCTCGCGGCTCGTCTCGACCGGCGCGGAGTGGTCGCCCCGCCGCTGGCCGGCGACTCATCCGGCGACGCCACGACGGGCGACGCGTCGGCATCGGCGCCAGTCTCCCCACCTGGGGCGATCAACTCTCGAGAAGACGTCGTTCGGCTTCTCGACCGCATGTGCGAATACTACGAACGGAACGAGCCATCGAGCCCGGTTCCGCTTTTGCTAAGGAGATGCAAGCGCTTGGTTTCGGCGAACTTCTTGGATATTGTTCGTGACGTCGCGCCTGACGCTGTTAGCCAGGTGGAGACCTTGCGCGGCCCAGAAAAATAGGAAGCAGTTCCGTGTCAGGCAGAGAGTTGGCACTTTTCGCAAATCTGAGGTAGGTGGATACCATGAGCAACAGTGGACAGAAATTCATTGCGCGAAACCGCGCCCCGCGTGTCCAGATCGAGTATGACGTCGAGCTCTTCGGTTCGGAAAAGAAGGTCCAACTTCCTTTCGTTATGGGCGTGATGTCCGATCTTTCCGGCAATCCCAAAGAACCACTGGCGGCGGTTGCCGATCGGAAGTTCGTCGAGTTCTCGGTCGACAACTTCGATGATCGGCTTAAAGCCATTCAGCCGCGCGTGGCGTGCCAGGTTCCGAACACCTTGACCGGCGAGGGAAATGTTGGCGTGGACCTCACCCTCGAAAGCATGGACGACTTCTCACCTGCGGCTATTGCGCGAAAGGTCGGGCCGCTCAATCAGCTTCTGCAGGCTCGACAGCAGCTTTCCAATCTGATCACCTATATGGATGGGCGTACCGGGGCCGAGGATCTGATAGCAAAGGCCCTGCGCGATCCGGCCTTGCTGCAGGCGCTCGCGGCGGCGCCCAAAGCTGATGAGGCCAAGCCTGACACCGGAAAGGACAAGTGAGGTCGTTCCATGGCTGATGCGAAGGAAGAGACACAAGCCCAGCAGGCCGGCGCAGCAACCGCGCAGGTTTCCGAGTTCGACGTCCTGCTTAACAAGCAGTTCAATCCCCAGACCGACACGGCCAAGCAAGAGGTTGAGGGCGCCGTCCGGACACTCGCCCAGCAAGCCCTGGCCAGCACCCAGCTCATTTCCAGCGACGTGGTCGAGTCCATCCAGGCGATGATCGCCCAGATCGACAAGAAAATGAGTGACCAAATCAATCAGATAATGCATCACCCCGATTTCCAGAAACTGGAAAGCGCGTGGCGTGGTCTGCACTATCTCGTCACCAACAGTGAGACGGACGACCAGCTCAAGATCCGCGTGCTCAATGTCTCGAAGAAGGATTTGCACAAGACCCTGAAGCGCTACAAAGGCGCGGCTTGGGACCAGAGCCCTCTGTTCAAGAAACTGTACGAAGAGGAATATGGGACCCTCGGGGGAGAACCGTTTGCGTGCCTGGTGGGAGACTACTACTTCGATCACGGTCCCCAGGACGTGGAGTTGCTGGGTGAGATGGCCAAGATCGCGGCGGCGTCCCATGCCCCCTTCCTCGCGGCCGCGGCGCCGACCGTGTTTCAGATGGAGTCCTGGCAGGAGCTCTCCAACCCGCGTGACCTGACCAAGATCTTCCAGATCCCCGAATATGCCGGGTGGCGCTCGTTGCGCGAGTCCGAAGACGCCCGCTACATTGGACTCACCATGCCGCGCTTCCTTGCCCGGCGGCCATACGGAGTCAAGACCAACCCGGTCGAAGCGTTCGACTTTGAGGAAGACGCCAACGGGCCGGATGTGAAGAAATACACCTGGGCCAATTCAGCGTACGCCATGGCCGTCAACATTAACCGCTCGTACAAGACCTACGGCTGGTGCTCGCGCATTCGTGGAATCGAATCGGGTGGCTCGGTGGAGGGGCTGCCCACGCACACTTTCCCCACCGATGACGGTGGGGTCGACATGCGGTGCCCGACCGAGATCGCCATCAGCGACAGGCGTGAGGCGGAGCTGGCCAAGAGCGGCTTCATGCCGCTCGTGTACAAGAAGAACACTGATTTTGCCGCCTTCATTGGGGCGCAGTCCCTGCAGAAGCCGGCAGAATATGAAGACCCCGACGCGACGGCCAACGCCGCGCTGGCCGCGCGATTGCCGTATCTGTTCGCTACCTGCCGCTTTGCCCACTACTTGAAATGCATCGTTCGCGACAAGATAGGATCCTTCAAGGAGTGTGCGGATATGCAGCGGTGGCTGCAGACCTGGATTATGCAGTACGTGGACGGCGACCCGGGACATTCCACCGAGAGCACCAAGGCGCGCAAGCCCTTGGCGGCGGCGGAGGTGGTTGTCGAGCCGATCGAAGGCAATCCCGGCTACTATTCCTCCAAGTTTTTCCTTCGTCCTCACTATCAGCTCGAAGGGCTGACTGTATCGTTGCGACTGGTATCAAAACTTCCTTCAGCCAAGGGGTAGTCCCGATCAACAGCCATATGGAAGATGGCACTCAAGCAAGGAGTCAGGAAGATGGCGCAGAGCATTACTATCAAAATCGGAACAATCGTAGGCGAGTCGAACGGTGTAGGCCCGGACGTCGCGCTGGGAAAAGCCAAGCCGCACGCCGGTGAAATCGACGTACTGTCGTGGCACTGGGGCATCTCCCAGACCGCTTCGGTCCAGTCGGGATCCGGGGGCGGTACGGGCAGCGCTGACGTGAAGGATTTGACATTCACGAAGTATGTGGACTGCGCCACGCCCACGCTCCTTCAGGAGTGCCACAGGGGCAAGGCTCAGCTCACGGGTGACGGGGATGTGGGCGCTATCCTTTCCGTGTTCAAGGTCAGCGGAGACGCTGCGATACCGTTTGTTGTGATAACGCTCAAAGGCACTGTCATGATTTCGTCCGTCCACACGGGAGAGCTCCTGCCTGGTGACAGGTACGGCGAAACCGTGACCCTTAGTTTCTCGAAAGCGCTTTTCCAGTACACGAAGCAAGGCACGAAGAACGAACCGGGTGCGACGACCCAAGGCGAATTCAACATTGCCTAGGATCATCCGGCAGCCGGGCATCCTGCAATGGCTGAGCTGACGTCCAAGGAGCGGCTTCAGCCCTCCTTGCTTGATCGGCTCACTGATGACCATCCAGAACAGGCGACAGAATCGCGGGAATCGCGGGTTCTGTCGCCTGCTCGGTTGCGGGAGTGTGTGCGACGTGACCTGGGTTGGCTTTTCAACACGACGCACCTGCAAGCCCTGCAAAGTCTGGACGACTTCCCCCTCATCGCGCGCTCGGTGCTGAACTACGGCATACCCGATCTGGCAGGTCGGACGGCTTCCAGTCTGGCCACCGCAGAGTTGGAACAGCTGATCCATCAGGCTATCTTGGACTTCGAGCCCCGCTTGGATCGCAGCGCGGTGAGCGTGCGGCTTGTCCTGGAAAAGGACAAAATGAGTCACAATGCCCTGTCTTTTGACGTGGAAGCGGAGCTATGGGCCCAGCCGCTGCCCCTGCATCTGTTCTTGCGAACTGCGGTTGACCTGGAGGCCGGCAAAGTCGAGGTGACCGACGAAGGTGGAAGAGGGAAAGCCTGATGGATCCACGGCTGCTGGGCTACTACAACCGCGAGCTGCAGCACGTACGAGAAATGGGCGGGGAGTTTGCCCGCGAGTTTCCCAAGATCGCGGGCCGGCTTGGGTTGGAATCTCTCGAGTGTTCCGACCCGTACGTGGAGCGCTTGCTCGAGTCCTTCGCCTTCTTGACCGCGCGGGTTCAGCTCAAGATCGACGCCGAGTTCCCGCGGTTCAGTCAGCATCTCCTGCAAATGGTCTACCCGCACTACCTTGCGCCCACTCCGTCGATGGCGGTCCTGGAGATGCAGCCCAACCTGTCCGAAGGAGCACTGGCCGACGGGTTCCGCGTCGCGCGCGGGGCTGTCTTGCGCGGCCTCACCGGTCGGGGTGCAGAGACCGCCTGTGAGTACCGCACGGCCCACGACGTGACCTTGTGGCCCCTGGAGTTGGTTGGCGCCGAATACACGTCTTTCTTGGCCGATCTCGGCACCCCTCGGCTCCCCAGCAAAAGCAAGGCGGCCCTTCGCTTGCGGCTGCGCGCTGCAGGCGGGTTGACCATGGACCACCTGGCACTCGGGGAGCTACCGATCTTTCTGCGCGGCGGTGACGAAATAGCCATGCGACTGTACGAGTTGCTGATGGCCCACACCGTGGCCCTGGTTGCCCGACCGGGAAGCGCCAGCCAGCGGGAAAGCCGAGTCGTGGCCGATGCCGGCGTGAGCCCACTTGGGTTCGACGACGAGCAGGCGCTGCTTCCCTACGGACCGCGATGCTTCCAAGGCTATCGGCTTCTGCAGGAGTACTTCTCGTTTCCCAGTCGCTTCCTGTTCTTCAATCTTCATGGGCTCGCCGATGCCGTGCGCCGCTGTACCGACTCGGAGTTGGAAATCATTGTCGTCTTCGACACCCCGGACCCGCGTCTGGAGAAGGCGGTCGGCACCTCCCAATTCGCGCTCTTCTGCACGCCTGCGGTGAATCTCTTCCCTCGGCGCGCCGATCGCATCCACCTGACGGCGAGCGCCAGCGAGTACCACGTGGTGCCTGACAGAACCCGGCCCATGGATTTCGAGGTCCACGCCGTCACCGAGGTGATCGGCTATGGCACCGGCACCGACGAGAAACAGGAGTTTCTCCCTTTCTACGCGACCAGCGACCAGTCGCCTGCCGACGGCACAGCCTATTACACCGTGCACCGCGAGCCGCGCGTGCTCTCGACCAAGCAGCGCACCCAAGGCCCTCGTTCCAGCTACGTCGGCAGCGAGGTCTTCCTGGCGCTGGTAGACCCTAATGAGGCACCCTTCCGGTCGCAGCTCAAGCAGCTTTCGGTGGAAGTCACCTGTACCAACCGGGATCTGCCGTTGAACCTTCCCGTCGGCCAGGGCGCCAGCGACTTTTCGCTGGAAGCCGGCGCTCCCGTCGTGGCGATCCGCTGTGTGGCGGGGCCTACCCCTCCGCGGCCATCTCACGTCCATGGGGATCCAACTTGGAGGCTGATCAGCCACCTGTCGCTCAACTACCTGTCGCTCACCGACGCAGCGGATGGTGGTGGGGCGTCGGCTCTGCGTGAGCTGCTTGGGCTCTACGGCGATTCCGGGGACGCCGTGGTCCACCGTCGAATCGAAGGCGTCCGCTCCGTCACGCCCAAGTGCGTGACCAGGCGGCTGCCGGGCCCCGGACCGGCTGCCTTCGGTCGTGGCACGGAAGTGACGCTCGTCTGCGACGAAACCGGCTTCGAGGGCATGGGTGTCTTCCTCTTGGGCGCTGTGCTGGAGCGATTCTTCAGCAAGTACGTATCCATCAACTCCTTCACCGAGACTGCGCTGAAGACCGTGCAGCGGGGGGAAATCGCGCGATGGCCAGCCAGAATCGGACGCCGTCCGCTGATCTAGCCGCTCCCGCGGCAGGGGCTCTGCCTCGCGGGGGGAAGTTCTTGCGCGCGCTGGAAAGAGCGCCCTACCGCTTCGACTTCTTCGATGTGCTGCGACGTTTTGAATGCGCGCATCCGGCAAGCACGCGCCTCGGACGAGCGCCGCGGCCCTCCGGCGAGCCGATTCGACTGGGGCAGGAGGCGTCCCTGGGTTTTCCCCCTTCAGCCTTGGCCTCATTTGCGCCCTCGGCTGACGGCAAGCCAGCGCGTCTTTGGGTTCACTTTCTCGGGGTGCTGGGCCCAAACGGCCCGCTGCCCCTCCACCTGACGGAGTACGCGCGAGAACGCTCGCGAAATGCCGGCGATTTCGCGCTGGTTCGCTTCCTCGACGTTTTTCACCATCGCATCCTCGCGCTTTTCTATCGTGCCTGGGCCGACGGGCAGCCCACAGTCAGCCTCGATCGGCCCTCGGAAGATCGCTTCGCAACCTATCTCGGATCCTTGCTCGGCTTGGGAATGTCGTCGGTGCGCAATCGCGATAAATTTCCCGACCGGGCCAAGTTGTACTTCGCCGGTCGCTTTGCCGCCCAGCCGCGCAACTGTGAAGGCTTGACCGCGATCGTGGGCGCTTTTTTTGGCCTGCCAGTCAAAATTGAAGAGTTCGTCGGCGAATGGTTGGCGCTGCCCGAGGAAGCGCGTTGGCGGCTCGGCCGCTCGTCCTGGGCCGGTGTCTTGGGCCAGACCACGGTGGCCGGCGCCCGGACTTGGCAGCGTCAGAGTAAGTTCCGCATCGTGTTCAGTCCGCTTGGCGAAATCGACTTCCACAGCCTTTTGCCCGGCGGGACCAGGCTTAGGCAGCTCGTCGCACTGGTGCGCAACTACGTAGGCCATTCACTGAATTGGGACGTGCGCCTGCATCTCGAGGATCGGGCCACCCAGCCCTTCCGTCTCGATCAGTCGACGCGGCTGGGCTGGACCTCATGGCTGGGACGATGTCCACAAGGCGTGCGGAGGCAAGACGTGATACTGAATCCATTGGAGGGAAGCACCGCGGCCGTGTTCGGCCTGGGACATCGGCCTTCAAGCACCAACCCTGACCAGTAGGAGGACGATAGAGGATGTCTGAAATCACCCGTGTGTCTCTCTTTGGCAAGCTCAACACCCTGGCCTACAAGGCAATCGAAAGCGCCACGGTCTTCTGCAAACTGCGTGGCAATCCTTATGTCGAGTTGGTCCACTGGTTCAATCAGATTCTGCAACTGCCGGACTCGGACCTGCACCACATCGTGCGTGAGTTCGGCCTCGATTCCTCACGCTTGGCGCGCGACATGACAGCGGCCCTGGACCAGCTTCCGCGCGGGGCCACGTCGATCTCGGATCTGTCTTCTCGGATGGAGGAGGCCGTCGAGCGCGGCTGGGTCTTCGGCACTCTGCTTTTCGGCGAGTCGCAAGTGCGGACCGGACACCTGATTGTGGGAATCCTGAAAACGCCTGGCCTGCGAAACTCGCTGTCCGCCATGTCGCGCGAGTTCGACAAAGTGAAGGTCGAGCAGCTTACGGACAGATTCAGCACCATCGTGAAAGGCTCGCCCGAGGAAGCCATGGGCGCCAGTGACGGATTCCAGACCGGCGGGGGCGCATCGCCCGGAGAAGCCAGCGGGGCGGTGGCCCCGGCTGCCATGGGCAAGCAGGAGGCCCTGCGCAAGTACTCGGTGGACCTGACCGAGCGGGCGCGGAGTGGGGAGATGGATCCGATCGTGGGACGCGACGAGGAGATTCGGCAGATCGTCGATATTCTCATGCGCCGGCGGCAGAACAACCCCATCCTTACTGGCGAGGCCGGGGTGGGCAAGACCGCGGTGGTCGAGGGATTCGCCCAGCGCATCGCCAGCGGCGACGTGCCGCCGCCCTTGAAGGGCGTGTCGCTGCGCTCGCTGGACATCGGCCTGCTTCAGGCCGGTGCCAGCATGAAAGGTGAATTCGAGAACCGCCTGCGCCAGGTCATCGACGAGGTCCAGTCGTCTCCGCACCCCATCATCTTGTTCATCGATGAGGCCCACACTTTGATAGGGGCAGGAGGTGCAGCGGGCACGGGCGACGCGGCCAACCTGCTCAAGCCGGCTTTGGCCCGCGGCAAGCTGCGCACCATCGCGGCCACCACCTGGGCCGAGTACAAGAAGCACATCGAGAAGGATCCGGCGCTCACCCGGCGATTCCAGGTCGTCCAGGTGGGCGAGCCCGACGAGACCAAGGCGCTGCTGATGATGCGAGGCACGGCATCCGCACTTGAGAAGCACCATCGCGTGCTGGTGCTCGACGAGGCGCTGGAGGCGGCGGTCAAGCTGTCCCACCGCTACATTCCGGCCCGCCAGTTGCCCGACAAAGCGGTCAGTCTGCTTGACACTTCGTGCGCCCGGGTCGCCATCAGCCAACACGCAGTGCCACCCGAGGTCGACGACAGCCGTCGCCATATCCAAGCCTTGGACACCGAACTGGAGATCATCCGGCGGGAGCTGGCTCTCGGGATCAGCGGCGCCGCCGGCCGGGAGGCGGCCGTGCAGGAGAAGCTGGACGCGGAAAAGCAACGCCTGGCCGGCCTGGAAGAGCGCTGGGCAGCGGAAAAGAAGCTGGTCGATGAGATTCTCGAACTGCGCGCCAAGCTGCATGGACAGACCGGGAAGGGCGAAGGCGCGGACAGCGCAGCCAAGCCCGGGGCAGTAAAACCAGCATCGGCCCCGGCCGGGGCGAGCCCCGACACGGCCAGCGCCATCGAGAAGCTGCACGCGGCCCAAGATGCGTTGGCCAAGCTGCAGGGAGAGCAACCCCTCATTCTGCCGACCGTGGATCAGCAGGCGGTGGCCTCGGTGGTGGGCGATTGGACCGGAATTCCAGTCGGCCGCATGGTGAAGAATGAAATTGAAACCGTGTTGAAGCTGGCCGACACGCTTGGCCAACGGGTGATTGGCCAGGACCACGCCCTGGAAATGATCGCCAGCCGGATCAAGACATCGCGCGCCGGGCTCGAGAATCCCAACAAGCCAATCGGCGTGTTCATGCTGGCCGGGCCTTCGGGCGTGGGCAAGACCGAGACTGCCCTGGCGCTGGCCGAGACACTGTATGGCGGTGAGCAGAACGCCATCACCATCAACATGAGCGAGTTTCAGGAAGCGCACACCGTGTCCACCCTCAAGGGCTCGCCTCCTGGCTATGTCGGCTACGGCGAAGGCGGCGTGCTGACCGAGGCGGTGCGTCGGCGTCCTTACAGCGTGGTGCTGCTCGACGAAGTGGAAAAAGCCCATTCCGACGTGCATGAAATCTTTTTCCAGGTCTTCGACAAAGGCTGGATGGAAGACGGCGAGGGGCGAGTCATCGACTTCAAGAACACGCTCATCATTCTCACCACCAACGTGGGCAGCGATTTCATTCTCCATATCTGCAAGGATCCCAAGGCCCAGCCCCATCCTGACGACATCGCCCAGGCGCTGCGCAAGCCGCTGCTGCAGACCTTCCCGGCTGCCCTGCTGGGCCGCATGGTCACCATCCCCTACTACCCGCTCGACGACGAGATGATTGGCAAGATCGCGCGCCTGCAGCTCGGCCGCATCGCCAAACGTGTGCAGCAGAACCACAAGATCCCCTTCACCTACGACGACGATGTCGTCAAGCTGATCGTCAGCCGTTGCACCGAATTGGAGAGCGGCGGGCGCATGATCGACTCGATCTTGACCAACACCCTGTTGCCTCGAATCAGTCAGGAGCTGCTTACCCGCATGATGGAAGGCAAGCCTGTCACCAAGGTTGCGACCATGGTGAAGGATGGCGACTTCGACTACGCCTTCGACGAATCGACCGAGCCGGCCGCGCCAGCCCCAGACGCTCAGCCGCCAACGCCTCCCGCGACCGGGGAGCAACACGGCTGACTTGCGTGCCCGAGGTAAACCATGGGCGATGAGAAACGCGCTGGAATCGAGATGGACTTCCGCTTCGGGAAGTCGAACAAGCAGGGGCCAAGCCCTGACGCCGGGGTGCCCCTGCGCATGCTGGTCATCGCGGATTTTGGGGGACATTCCGGCCAGGGCGAGGTGCGCACCGGGGCTTTGCTGCGACCGCGCCGGGTGAACATCGAGAGCCTCCCGGCGGTCTGCACGGCGCTGGCCCCTCGGGTACGCATCGGCCTGGGCGATCAGGCGCCATTCACGATTGCCTTCGGCGATCTGGACGATTTCCACCCCGACCATCTCTATGCCAGCCTGGATCTCTTCGCGCCCACGCGGGAGCTGCGCCGCCAGATCGAGAATCCCCAGACCT
Source organism: uncultured delta proteobacterium (assembly GCA_963758155.1). Taxonomy (GTDB): domain Bacteria; phylum Myxococcota_A; class Polyangia; order Fen-1088; family Fen-1088; genus Fen-1137. The sequence goes on along the minus strand of CAVWUP010000017.1, from coordinate 12,043 downwards.
TTGCGGCGGCGGCGGCCCGACTGGGTGTGGCGGATCAGACGGCGACCAGCCCAGCAGCGGCGAGCGCCGAAGGCAGCAGCGACATACAACGCTTGCTCGGGCGGGCTCCCGCGGCCGCGGACAAGAGCACCGCCCCGGTCTCGCCAGCGTCAATCGTGGATTCCATGATTCGGCAGGCCGTGGCTTCGCACATCACGGCCAAAGCCGATCCCCGTCAGGCGGCTCTGCTGGCTACCATCGACCAGACCAGTGCGGGGCTGATGCGGGCACTTCTGCACCATCCCGCGTTTCAGTCGGTCGAGGCGGTCTGGCGCGGGCTCGACTTCTTGGTCCGCAGCCTGGAAATCGAGGAAGACGTGGAGCTGTTCGTCCTGGATGTCAGTCTTGAGGAAATGGCTGCCGCTTTCGCGGCGTCGCCCACGCTGGAGGAAACGGATCTTTTCCGTTTGCTGGCAGACTGCGACGCTGATGCTCCCTGGTCGCTGATGGTGAGCCTGGCGCCGTACCAGCCCACGGCAGGGCACGCCGCGCTTCTCGCCCGGCTGGGCGCGATCGCGCAAGTTGGAGGTGCGGCGTTGTTGGCTGGGATGAGCTGGGCGGCGTGGACCGCGGGATTCGCTGCAACCGCGGACCAGCAGGCGTGGCAAGCCTTGCGCAGCTCTGCTTGCGCCACTTCAATCGGCATGGCGTTGCCGCGCATGCTATTGCGCCTGCCTTACGGGAAGAAAGGCGAACCGATCGAACGATTCGCTTTCGAAGAGGGGCCGCAAGCCGAGCAGTATTTGTGGGGCTCGGGTGCGCTGGCTTGCGCCGCTCTCATCGGCAAGAGCTTTGGGGCTGCGGGCGGCTGGGACTTTTCTCCAGGCGACATCGACTCTATCGAGGAGCTTGCTGTCCCCGTGGTCCAGCAGGACGGCGAGTCGGTACAGATGCCCAGCGCAGAGGCCTGGCTGCCCGAAAACAAGGTCGACGCCATCATTCGCGAAGGCTTCATGCCCCTTGTTCCGACAGTCGGTCGTGGTTCCGTGCGGCTGCCACGCTTTCAGTCCATCGCCTCGCCGGCCGCGCCGCTGGCCGGGCGTTGGCGCTCGGTGTGAGTCGACGGCGAGGCGCCCGGGCAACGCAACCCGCTCGACACGGGGCAGGCCACGGCGGCTTCAGCGCCGCTTCAAAGGTGAGGTTGCCGATCGCCCCCGAGGCGACCGCCCTCCTTGACCCGCAGAGCGCCTGCGGCATGATGTCGCAAGCATGCCGCGAGATCCGCAACAGTTGCGGCCGAGCCGCGAGGCGCCCGAGCGGTGCTGCGAAGGGGAGCGTTCCGATGCCTGATGACCAAGCCCAGGAAAAGACACCCGAGTTTCACCGCGAGGTATCGGAAGCCGCTGCACGGGCGGCCGAGCTTGACGAGCAAAAGGGCGTTTATGAGACAAACAACGACAACCGCGGGCCTCGCATTGCTGGGTCGGAATGCCTCCGATAGTCGAGCGCGCTCGGCGTTCAAAATGGAAACGTGGATTCGACCTTGGGGGATCGTGGGGAGCGCGGGTTGGCCGGGGCATTGGATTTCGTCCCATGACTGGACACGCGGTTCTTTCCAATCTTTGACACATGCTTGTCGGTTAGTACTGTTTTGGGCTCGGCCAGCTCCGCTGCGAGCTGCCGGGTGGCTGGGGTCGGCGTGTTGAGAACGGCTGGTGCGGGGGCGGGAACCACGGCTGGAAGAATCGGCTGTTCGCGGGCGGGCGTCTCATCGAGGGGCGTGCGCTTGGCCTGGCTGGCTGTCGGACGGAGGAGCCAGAAGAACAGGCCCATTCCCAGAGCGATGCACCCGAGCATGACCCCGATGAATAACCCCGCGTGGGATGACTTCTGCACCCTCACCGTTTCACGCTTGCTGCTTGGAGGCCTGGGCCGGCGCCTCACAGGCGCAGTGTCGTCGGACGCCGCCAAAGTTTCGCGACGTACCCGATGCGGGCTGGCAGCAACAGCCGGCCGCCTCGGCACGAGCATTTCCTCAGCGGGGCTCAGCACGCGGGTGGCTCGAAAGGCGGGAGTTGAGGGGCCATCACGGGCAGGCTCTGGAGCGGGCGGTCCCGTGTCCAGGATGACGGTCTTGGCGACGGGAACGGGAGGCTGGGCGGGTGCCGATTCGGAAATCGTGGCTGGTTTGGAGACGGGCGGTCCCGCACCCAGGATGACGGTCTTGGCGATGGGGACGGGAGGCTGGGCGGGCGTCGGTTTGAGAACGACGGCTGGCTTGGAGACAGCCGCCCGCAACACAGCGGAGATCTCGCTCATGCGGAAGGGGCGCTGCGCTGGCTCCTTCTCCAGCATGGTGGCCACCAGATCGTCTAGGGCGCATGGCAGCTCCGGATGAAGATCTCTGATCCGGGGCGGGACTTCGTGCGCGTGCGCCGCCACCAGATCCCAGAGGGCAGTTTCCCGGAACGGGGGCTGGCCCACCAGCAGCTCGAACAGAACACATCCAAGCGCGTAGATGTCCGAACGAGGGTCCACACCGCGGCCCCGGCACTGTTCGGGGGAGGAGTACCGGAGCATGGAGGCGGGCAACTCCTTGCCCGGCGTCATCTTGAGGATGCGCGACATGAAGTAGTTACCCAGACCGAGTTCCAGGAGTCTGACCGTGACCGGCAGACCGGGCTGGCTGGCCGGGACCAGAAGCATGTGTTCGGGTCGTAGGCAGAGATAGAGCAATCCCGCCTTGTGCGCTGCCTCAAGGGCTACCGCGGTCTGTCCGATGACCTCGCAAACGGTGGCCAGTTCGGAGGCAAGCCCACCATCCCGCTTCAGCCGCTCGGAGAGACACTCGGCCTCGACGTGCTCGCCGACCAGGTAGACGCCTCCGTCGTTCAGGCGACCGCAGTCCCAAAGGCGAACGAATCCCGGGTGGCGAAACGCAAGAACGGCGCGCATTTCAGCGAGGGACTGGTCCGGCCCACCGGTGCCTGCGGCTGCATCGGGCGGCAGGAGGATGATGTCCACCACCTGACCGGTGCGGGGATCCTGTCCCGCGTGCACATCGGCAAGAGGCCACGCAACGGCAGGGCCTATGACGCGATACTTACTGATCTGTTCTCCGACCATGCGACCTGCCCCGGATCATTAGCACGTCCGCGCAAGACAAGCGGAATTCGGTGGGATCGAGAAGTCGCTAACGCTGGTCGGTCGGAGGCAACTCGATGAGCGGTATCTGATCCTTCCGTTTGGCCTGAAGATCGACGCCGATGGGAGGAGGAAGCGCCAGTTCCTTGGAATCGGAGATAGCCGGCCTGAGCCAGTCGTCAATCGGAACGTAGGAGAGGCGGCGGGGCTCCATTCCACCGTCGCCCACTCCTGCACGCGGCCACGCGAGGTCGATCTGCGTTGCGTGGGCGGACAGGGACAACAGGAAGGTAAGCGGATTGTACGAATAGATGACCTGATTCAGGGGAAGTCCGGCGTGCCTCGCCAGGGCGTCTGTCCAGAACAGGTAGGGCTTGATGGCGACCTCGTAGATTCTCTGGCGCTCAGCCTCGGGTATTCCCGAGAGCTCGCGCAGGCCGATGAACTCGGCCAGGGTCGTGCGGTCCCCCCATTCGTGGCGATGCAACACGACCAGCCGGCGCAAAGCCTGCCGCTTGGCCTGATCGGCCCCGTGGAACAGGTCACGCAGCTCGCTGGCATCGACCTGCGAGTCGCCGTTCTTGTCAACCAGACCGATGAGGGCGGCCCTGCGAGCAATCGGACCGTCGGCAACCGCGTTCATGAGACGAAAGGTCCTCTCAAGGGCAGCAGGGGGCTTCTCGGCGGTGAATATTTCAAAGTGGAGTTCCGGGCCTTGCTCGGAGCCGCGGTTCACCGTGCCCAGGAATCCCACGATGTCACCCGTTTCGATCCGTTCGTCGAGCAGGGTCACCGCGCCGGACTCCAGCGTGGCGCGCGCCGCCGCTCTCTCGGGTTTGGCGAGGGCCCGCATCCACGCCAGCGGATTCGTGTCGGACGGTGGTGGCAGGGACAGGTGGGCCAGGAGCGAGTAGAACGTGAACGGTAGCCCGTCCAGTTCCGCCTCGTGGCGGATCAACACGAACGAGGTTGAGCTCCCGTTGGCCGCCGCCGCCCATCGGGCTGCCACGAGGCGACCGCGCGTCGGCGCGGACACTGGTGCGTCCCGGAGGCCCCGCAGGTGAACGCCCGAGTGCCACAGCCGAGCCGGCGCCAGGGGAAAAAATCCCGTGACTCGCTCCTCACTGCTAAAGAACGCGGCCTTGCGCGCACTCAGCAAATCGTCGCGGGTGCGGGGGACTTCGCTGAAGGCTCGCAGTTGCATGGGGAACGAGAATCCCTGCAAGGCGCGCGTGAGCCATCTCCAGTCGAGAGCCCCCGGATCCCACTTCTGTTTCTGGAGATCGACGTGCAAATGGCCAACGATGCCGTGGAAAGCAAGCGGGTCGTCGAGTGTGTTCAGATAGGGAGTTCCTCCCTCTTCCGGGATGATGGGTTTGATCTTGGGGAAGATCCGGAGAAGGGTTCGGGTCAGCGCCAGCAGCGAGTCGTACTGCTCGGGACGAAAATCGTACGCATCGTAGGTGAATCCGTTGATGATGACCTTGCGCCGTGGCCGCGTGCGGTACTCCGCGGGCAGTCGGCTCATTTCGCTCGGCTCGTATCGCCCTCGGTTGCAGATCTCAACTCCAACCGAGATCGAGTTTTCCTGCTCCGCGTGATAGGCGCGTTCGGCCAGATCGAGGGTTTGGTAGATGGTCCCGTCAGCGTCGATCATGAAGTGTGCCGAAAGCCCGCAGCCGCCGCTCGGGCGTACGCGGTTGTGCATCGACTTGAAGCAGGAACGTGAGTTCACGCAGCCGTCAAAATGCAGGACGAACTGCGAAACAATCTCCTGCAGATCCGTCAGTGTCCTGTGAGCGAGCCCTTTTCTGGTCGTGTATCGGTCCCAGTCCTCGTCGCAACACCCACCTGACTGATCGATGCATCGTTTCTCGTACCCGTTGAAGCCCTGCTCGTCCGACCAGAGCACCACGGTCCTTCCGACGTCCACCGCCTGCCCCGCCACGATGATCGATGTGCCCCGTACGGGCGCGACGGCGCCCGAGGCCTGCGTCGCCAACAGCAGTGCGAAGGAAAGGACCCGGAGCATGAAGTTCACGAGGAAGCACATCATACTTCAGCTAACCACCGGGGCTGTGCTACTGGTTTGACCACACAGAGACGCGGCTCTATGATTTGTCGCGACGAGCGAGCGTGTTCGACAAGCTGAAACAATGGCTGGCAGGCGAGAGCCCGCGGACCCATCGGGTGGCGAGAAAGGCTGTGCCCGCCGCCCGAAGGAGACGCCCGCCGGCCCCACGGCGGCTGAGGAATGCCCTCGAACTCGACGAAGGCGATTCGCCCGCTGCGCCGGCGCTGGTCCCTGGGGCGGTCGAGCGGGTGTGTCCCATTTGCGGGCAGCCCATGCTCGCGTCCTGGGGTTCGAGCTGCGGGAATTGTCGTCCCGCCGTGTCAGCCCCAAAGACGATGTATCTTTCGGCGGCGGTCCAGCAGGGGCTCTCGCTCGTGCCCGGCCTCAGCCTGGGCTGGTTCGTGGTTCTGCAATCTCCCGACGAGAAGCGCCGGGGAGCTCTTGTCGAGCTGACGGCTCCGGTTTTCGTGCTCTCGCGGGGCGTCCGGCGTGTGGCGACGAACGAACAATGGTTCGACATCGACGACGAGTTCATGTCGGGGGGACATGCCATCGTTCATCGCCAGCGAAGCAGTGAGCGCACCGATTCGTTTGCCATTCGGGATCGCGAGGACCCGGGGCCGTCAGCCAACGGCACCTTCGTCAACTCGCACAAGCTGGGGGCGGGCGAGATAGTCCAGTTGAGCGACGGAGACATCATCCGACTGGGAACCACCGAGCTGATCTTCAAATCGCTGTGGTTGCCGCCGGGCGCACCGGGGCGAGCATGAGGCGGCTTTCTCTCTGCGTCGCGGTTCTGGCTTTGGTCTCGCTGCCAGGCCCAGCGCATGCGGCCCCGACATGGTTGGTTTCCCCGCCCAGTGTCGATGGTGAATCAGCCAGCCTCAACTTGTTCGTGGGGGGAATCTCCGAGGATGGGGCCACCATGAAGGCTTCGTCGATCGAGTTGGAGATCGACGGAGCGCCGGCTTCACCACCCAGGATCATGGAGTCATTCTTCGATCTGGCTCAACGAGCAGCTGAGGCCGCACCAGATTGGAAGTCTCCACTGGCCGTGGGTCTGGTGTATCTCTGGATCAAAGAAACACCAGCGGGCATCTCCGACTCGATCCTGGAAGGTGCACAAGGCTTCTTCAAGCGGCTACCGGCCCGGACGAACGCCTACGCAACCCTGTACGGGCGCAAGCGACAGCCCATCCCCAAACTCAAGGCTTCGGAAATCGGAGGTCAACTTCACGATCTGGGCTACCTGGGCGGGGATCGTCCCAACCTTGGGGATGCCATCGCGGTCGACCTGAAGAACCTCTCGGCCGACGAGAGTCTGTTCAAGCTTCTCTTGGTCGTGACTGACGGTCGTGACTTCACCGACCCGACGGGAGAGGGGCCGGCCGATTTCGCGGCTGTGGCGAACCAGATGAGCAAGGCGGGCGTCCGGCTCTTGCTGGTGTCCTTCCCGTCTCCCGAAGCAGACGCGGAACAGAGTGCCAAGAACCTGAACGATCTTTCCAGCCAAGGTGTCTTCTTCCGTGCGGTCGAACAGCCCATGGAATTGCAGACCACTCTGGAGTCGCTGGGCCAGTCCGTCGCGGACCTGCGTCGCATCCAGATAGATCTCCCCTGGGCCTGGCACACTTTCGGGGGAAGCCACAAGGTCAGGATCTACGTGACCACTGACGGCAAGCGCCGGGTCGTCGAATTAGGGAAGATTACGCTGCCCTCACAAACCGGACGGCTGGCTGGGTTGGGCGCGCTGGTGCTGGGAATCGCGATGCTTCTTGTCGGGGTGCTTGTGTTCGTGCGCCGGCGCGCCCGGCGCCAGTTCGACGTGGATGAAGACCCTATCATGCCTGCCACCCACGCTCTCATTAGACGAGGCATGTCGCCGCAGCGGGCACTACTGGAACTCTCGCGTGGCTTCCCCGAAAGCGTTGCCCGCTTGGCCAGCGTGGATGAGTCGATCCTTTCAGATCCCCGCTATCCCTTGCTGCAGACGCGGGCTGGCCGACGGCGGTTTGAAGAAATCCGCGCGCTTCTGACCGAAAGGGACAGCGAAGACTCGCCACTGCACGACGATCTTTTTGCAGCGCTGGCCGAGGCCATTACGGCCCGGACACCGGCCAACAAGGCGGCTGAGAGCATTGCCGCGCGCCTGCCCGATGATCAGTGGGGCGCACTTTCGCGGATGGGATTGGACGACTTGGCCCGGGCGCTTAGCCGGGCTGGCACAAAATTTCCGGTACTTGGGCTGCCTCGATCAAGGGGCGCGGTCCTCGACATTCAGGACGCCCTGCGTGCCCAGACCGGCTTCTCTCTGGCCGTGGCCTGGCTGGTCCGTGCCGCCGGCCCAGGACGACGCGGCGAAACTTTGGGTCTGAAGCCCGCTCGGGCGGTGGTGGGGAGGGGACCAGACTGCGACCTCGTGCTGGGTGCAGACGCGCAGGTCGTCGGACAGCACGCAGTCATCTCGGAGGCGCACGGCGAGTTCGCCATAGAGCCGCTTGGAGGCCCCATCAAAATCGAGGACGTGCCCATCGAGGCGCGCCATCCCCTGGGTGATGGCGACACTGTCGAAATTGGCCAGGGCCGCTACGTTTTCAAGTGCGTGGCCACCGGTAACCTGGGCAAGAGCACTGGCGGCCTGAAGCGACCGGACCGTCGCGCGTAGGACTCACCGCCGCGTGGTCGTTTTCGTCGGTTGGGCGCCCTCTTTCTGAGCACCGATCCAGCGGTCAAGGATAGACGGAGCCGTGGCCAGCAAGGCACCCGCGTGCAATTCAACACGCCGTTCGGCCTGGAGGCGCCGAAGAAAAGTGCCAGAGGTTCCATCCCGCACCGGTTCTTCTACCGCAAGTTGTTCGTGAATGGCCAAGCCGTCGGCGTTGTAGCTAAGTGCGCTTTCGAATTGAAAGTCCTTCCGGCCGCTACCCTGCGCGATAGTGCCCTGGCCCTTGAGCAACAGGAGCGTAGAACCAGAGCACTTTCCAGCGCTGTCTGACAGCTCAACCGGAGCGAACCGATTGTCGACCAGCGGGACCAGGCGCGCTGTTCGTGAGCAGGTGGATTGATCCTGATGGACCGCGCACGACTCGCCTTCGGCCACCAGGAGCGTGCCGCCCGCGAAGGTCTTGAGGCCAAGCTTGGCCCTGGTTGGGTGGGCGCGAAGAACCCCCAGCGAGGAGACGCGCACGCCTTGATCCTCGAATTGCGCCAGCGCGACGGGGCCCTGTGCCTGACCATCCGCAAAGCGCTCGGTCATAGCCCAGACTAGGCGCCAGGGTCCGCCCAAATTCTCCACCACGAGGTCGGATGCGGCTACGGACTGGCTTGGCAGCGAAACCGTTGGCTCGGGCCAGACCGAACAGCGATCAGAGGGCCACTCGGTGCGCCGCCCGGAGCAATCCGTAGCGGGTCTCGTGATGGCTCCGGTCGGCAAGTACCCGTAGAGCAACAGACTGAACCACTGGGAGGCCGGCAGCGAGCGTTCCGCGACGGGCAGCGAAGCGCCCACGTTGGTCAACATCGTGCAAGGGACCGGGCCTGTCTGCGTCTTGCGCCTGGCAGCGCACCCCGTGCTGGCCCAAGCAAACATGGCGACTCCGACGAGAATGATCCGCGCCGTCTCCATGGCTACTCTGACCTTTCCGAATCCTCAGGGTCCGGCTTCGATCCCCCGAGCGCGACACTGGCGTAGCCCCGCGCAAATTCCTCGCCGAAGATCTGGGCGTGCAGGGCGGCATCCTCCGCAATCAGGGTCGCAAAGCGCTCGACATATTCTTGCCATTCCGCCTTGGATTTCGACCGGTTGAACAGACCCGCGCCGGCACGGTTCTGAAGGACACTAGGATCGAGGGACTCGAGAAGAGCGCGGATTCCCTGGGTCAGTCCCTCCATGAGTGCGATGTGGTGAATTCCCATGTCAGCAAACACCGCCTTCAGCTCACGCGCGCGCGCCTCAGCGTCGGCGGCCGGATCGAGCAAATACTCCACCACCTCGCGGCTGGAGCGCGCGCGGTGCAGAGGCGTACCACCACCGAGCGGTCTGACCCCCACCTCGGCCCCGAACTCTTCGTATCCCCTCTTCAATCCGATCAAGGCTTCGCCGAACGTCTCGAAAAGATGCATGAGGCGGGCCTGCGCATTTTCGTTCTTCTCACCAGCAAGAGGCGGAAACGCTGGTGCCGGCTTGTCGGGACGGGGGGGGCTCTGGCCCCGATTCCCCAAGTGCGGGGCGGAAGTACGATCCAGCGCAGCCGGTGCCGGGGCACCGACTCGTGGCAAGCAGTCGGTACTTCGCGGCGCCCCCCATGCGATAGTCGAGGTGGTGCTGGTAGCCGGTGCCGAAGACTGATCCACCGCGGAAATCTGGAAAGGCCAAATCGTAAGCTGTGCACTCCCAGCCAGCGGCGTGACCGTATTCTTGGGCAGTCGCTGCCCTCCCAGTGACGTTCCGTTGGTGGAGCCGAGGTCGTAGTAGTAGATGCCGGTAGCATCGAAGCGGATAATCCCGTGCCACTCGGAAACAAAGTGATCATCGATGGCGATATTGTTCAGCTGGTTGCGGCCGATCCGGATCGGTGATTGTTCAAAACAGAGCGTCTTCAGTTCGCCTGTTCGCATATCGTTGAGCTGAACCTGGATGACCATCGCGGGCTCCGTCGAGATAGGGACCATAGCGCAATTTTCGGCAAGCCGTGAAGTCGCGACAGGCGCACTGCGTCGTGGTTGACTTGCTCGCATGAATGCCACGCTCCTGTACGCCGCAAAAAGTCGGTACGGACCACAAGATCGCAGGGATCTTCCCCGGCTCGCGTCGCGAGGGATCAGGAGGGGAGCAAGGGAAACGGCCCCTCAACCGCCGGCTTGCAGGTCAAACATTGGCGCATGGCGGTCAGGTCCAGATTCGAGCCCCTCTGTGGCGATGAAGGACAGTGGGCCTGCCCATCCATTCTGCAATCTTGTCTGTCAGAGAGAGGATAGGTCTATCGCGTCACGTACCAGACTCGATCGCATCTGGTCCAATTCGTCCCTTGCCACTCCTGTCATTCGGGCGCCGTTGGGCGTTCCAATGCTGGGCATAGGGCGAGGTCACAAAGCGCTACCCCAGGATTGATGCCTCATCAAGAAGGCAACTGGATTGATATCCCATCAATCTTGGGGTAGTCTTCTCGCATTGAGAGAACCGCTATCACCATCGGCTGCAAGAGACCTGATTCGCCTCGCGGTAACGCATGCGAAGGTGGCATTCGCTTCGCACGCCAGAGAAGAACTGGCGAAGGATGGGATCACAATTGATCGTGCCATTGGAGTCTTGCGTGGAGGAGTGGTGGAACCAGCCGAATTTGAGCATGGATCGTGGCGATACCGGGTTAGGGCTGCGACAATCTATGTGGTGGTAGCCTTTCGAACCGAGGATCACGTGGTGGTGGTGACCGCTTGGAGGAGAAAGAGATGAAAAAGCAAAAGCACAAATGTCTATTCTGCGGGACGGCAATGCGCCGAGAGTTCGGCCCTTTGGAATACAGCATAACGAGCAAATGGTCGGTGACCGTCCTGGACAATGAGTCTCTTGTTTGTCCCAAGTGCGGCGAGAAGGAGGACCTCATCGTCAGGGCTCTACATCTTGAAATGCGGATCGCCGCCGAAGTCATCAAGAAGCGGAACCCTCTAAGCGGCGATGAGCTGAGGTTCTTGCGTGGTTTGCTGTTGCTGAATGGGCGGGAATTCGCGCGCAGTCTTGGCATTTCGCCCGAGACGCTGTCGCGATACGAAAAGGGTGTGTACCGCCTTAATCAGACGGTGGATCGCCTGGCGCGCGCCATGGCATCGCTGTACCTATTGCGCCATGGCGGACCTACTGCGGAATTCCCAGGATTCATTGAGGGAAAACCGGTATCCATCAAGCTTACTTTGTATTTGGACAAGAAGGGGGAGTACAGGGTGGCAGACGAAAGGCGAGCCGCCGCCTAGATTGCTCACTGGTGTCAGGAAATGCATTGTCGTCAGAATGAGCAATCTTGCCGCGTGCATGAGGAACGTCCCTCATGCGACTGCGCGTCCCTCATTGTGGCAAAACACCACAATACGTACTGTTTGGCCCCGAATGAGGAACGTCCCTCATTGGCCAGAATGAGGAACAAATGAGGAACGGAATTTGTCCGCTCCTGTCTGCTCCTGTCCTCTCCTGTCCGCTCAAGGCTGATCGCGCCCGGGCCTTGTGGCAAGTCAGCGCAGGGCGGATTCCTTCTGCAATTTCGTGCTTGTTGCAGTTGCACGCACGAGAATTCCAGAATGTCTTGGTCCGTAGCTGTGGTGCGCAGCAAGGGGCTCTACTCACCGGTAAATGGCGACTAGCCCTTTTTGATGGCTTGTAAAATCACCACAAACCGGTGAATATACCACCATGATCCAACGCAACATTCATGCTGCGATCCGGAGGGCCTTGGCCGACACCCCCGTCGTGCTGCTCAACGGCGCGCGGCAGACGGGCAAGACCACGTTGGCCCAAGAGCTGGCGACCGCGCCCGGCAGCCAGTATTTTACCCTGGATGACGCCGCCACGCTCGCGCTGGCCGCCGGCGACCCGTCCGGGTTTATCCGCAATCTCACCGGCCCCGTTGTGATTGATGAAATCCAGAAGGCCCCGGACCTGTTCCCGGCCATCAAGCGGTCGGTGGACCAGGATCGCCAGCCCGGCCGCTTTCTGCTCACCGGTTCCGCCAACGTCATGACCCTGCCGCGCTTGTCCGAATCGCTCGCCGGACGCATGGAGATTATTCCGCTCTTTCCCTTCTCGGCCGGCGAACTGGCTGGCCGGCGCGAAGGGTTTATAAAGCGGCTCTTTGAACG
>CAVWUP010000016.1:100000-214911 GCA_963758155.1 uncultured delta proteobacterium | reverse complement strand
CGAACGCGCGCGCTCTCTCTCCCGCGACTGACCTGGAAACCCCACCCGAAGGGATGTCCACGCCGGCGCTGGCACGCCTCCAGATGGACTGCTTGTAGGCCTGCACAGCGCGATCCCACGAGAGACCCTGCTGCATACGCTGCCTGCACTGACCTCGGCGTAGCGCGGGAGTTGGGGCTCCGGGTTCGGCTGGGCCAGGCGGCCAGGCAGAGGTGCAACTGGTGGGCCGGTAGAGTTGCTGGGTCGCCTCGGAGTCCCCCAGGGATGTGCGAAGCGCACGGGGGACGCGCAACCTGTCGGCTGCGCGTCCGACAACCTTTGTCGGGGCCTTCCTTGCTGCCGCCAGCGATCTATCATACCCCCGCGATCACGGGTGCCCGTTCCTGCGGACGCCACCGGCCGGAGACGACTGCGCTTTATCAGGTGTTGCAGCAGCACCTGCTGACCTTCGAGCAGCAATGGACCGACGCCGCCAGCGGGCGCACGTTGCCCAAGTTCGTGACCGAGGAACTGCACAAGTATCTGGACTGCGGAGTTCTCGCGCGGGGCTTCGCTCATCTGTACTGCGACGATTGCGGCGAGCACCACGTCGTCGCCTTCTCGTGTAAGGCGAGGGCGGTGTGCCCCAGTTGTCTCGGCAGGAGGATGAATGAGGGAGCGTTGAACCTGGTGGATCACGTGCTGCCCGACGTACCTCTGCGACAGTTCGTGCTTACGCTGCCCTTCCCCCTGCGCTTCCCGCTCGCGTTCGACGGAAAACTGCTCGGTCAAGTCGTGCGCATCTTCACGGACACGGTGGCGACTTGGTATCGAAGGCGACACGTCGACCGCGGCTTGCCCGCTGGCGAGTCCGGCGCCGTGACGGTCATCCAGCGCGCCAACAGCGACCTCCGGCTCAACCCGCATCTACACACGGCTTTTCTCGACGGCGTGTACTCACCCGACGGCGACGGGAGAGGCCAGATGTTCCACCCCGCGCCCGCGCCCACGCAGCAAGAGATCGAGGCCCTCGTGTGCCGTGCCAGCAAGCGCATTCTCCGCTTCCTCCAACGCCGTGGGGTGATCACCCTGGTGACCGCGCCCGGCGATGGCGAAGTCACCGTCGTGACTGACGAGTCCCTGGGCGAGAAAGATCCGCTACTCGCGAAGCTTCTAGCCGCCGCCACCGCGGGCGCACCGCCCGCTGGGTGGGCCAACAAGCGCAAACCCGTGCGCATCGTGCTCGACCCCGACGACCGTCCTGTGGCTTAGGGCAAGTTGTGTGCGCAAGACCGCGGATTCAATCTTCACGCTGCGACCAAGGTTGCAACTAACGACAAGCACGGCCGACTTGCCTTGTGCAAATATATCCTGCGCCCGCCGTTGGCCAACGACCGCCTGAAGATCCTCGCCGACGGAAATGTGAAGCTGGAGTTAAAGAAGCCGTGGTCGGACGACTACGCTTCACACTGCACCTCCTTCTCGCTTGTTGATGCTATCAGATGTTCGTTCTGCCCGGATGCGTGACCAACGGGCGGTTGCCGGCGGCACGGCAGCAGCAGGGTCATAGAGGTACTGATGGTGGTCGTTGTAGGCGTGGGCCTGCACGAAGCCGTGCTTGCGCCAGCGCAGGACGGTCTGGCGGCTGACGCCGTTGGCTTGGGACAACTCCTCGGCAGTCACCATTCCGCGCTCCCGCAGTCGATCATAGCGGCTCTTCAATCGATACTTCACGCGGATGCTCGAGACGATCTTGCTGTGGAAGCGATGGCCCTGGCCGGAGCGGAAGCCGCGCTCGTTCAGGATGGTGGCGATCTCGGCTTCCGTGTGCTGTGCGAGCAGGCTGTCGACTTGCGCGACCGTCTCCGTGGGCGTCAGCCAACTCTTCCACGCTGGCAACGGGCGCGGCAACGAAACGCTCCGTGTCCCGCCGCCGCGAAATCGCACATGCACGGCGATGGCCTCTTGGCCTTTGACCAAAGTGACGTCCTCGATGAGGAGCCGGAGCATGCGCTTTCTGTCCCGGTTGGAGGTGCCCGTGGCGCTCCAGATCGCCGGGAAGTCGGTGGCCAGCGCCGCTATGCGCTCGCGCTGCTCTGGACCGAGTACCGCGGCGTCGTGGTTGCGGCGGCGCTCGTAGTCGTCCTGCGCCGCTGTCAAAGCGCGCAGCTTATCGTTCCAATCAGCCTCGAGCGCGTCGGCGACCAAGCGATTGTCCGGATCGACCCGCAGATAGCGTCGGCGTGCCGCTTCGGCTTCGTACCGCGCGCGCTCGACCTGCTCCTTGCGTAGCCGGTCCGCTTGGTCGAAGCGTTGCTCGAGCTCGTCGTGCACGGCCAGCGCGACCTCCAGCGCCACCGGGCTCATCACCTCTACCACGAGCTTGCTCGACGCCTCGTCGACGTTCGCGCCTGGGATCGCCTGGCACTTCTCGGCAGCGCGGCGGACCGGTCCGAGCGCGCAGTAGTACCAGGGCACTCGACGCCCCTCACTCTGGTAGTAGCGTACGCCCATGCGCTTGCCGCACACCCCGCACAGCACGAGGCCTTGCAGCAGCGCCGGTCCCTCGCGTGGCGGTGTCGTGCCCTGGGAGCCGCGAGTCCGCCAGTTATTCCCATACAGGTGCCGCTGGTTCTCCTCGAAGTCATCCCACGAGATGTAGCTCGGGTGCAGGTCGCGCAGGAGCACCGACCATTCGCTGCGAGCGAGCTTGCGCGTCGTGCGGCGACCGCTGCCGAGCTTGCGCTGGCGCGTGCGACCGAGTGCATACGCCCCGGCGTAGCGCGGGTTGTGCAGCACCTCGAGCGTGCGGCTGTAGGTCAGCTCGTTCCACACCAGATCGCCCATGCGCGGACCGTGCGGTGGGCGGCACGGGAAGCGCACGCCCTGCTCGAAGAGCGTTCGGGCCGCCGCCCCTGCTGAACCGGTGCGCCGAAACGTCGCGAACAACGTTCTCACCGCGTCTTGCACTTGGCGATCCGGGTCGAGCTGTACCTTGCCGGCGGCATCGTACACGAAGCCTACCGGCAACCGGAGTTGCAGCTCACCTCGGCGCGCTTTGGCCATGTAGCCGCCGAGCATCCGAGCGCGCAGCACGTGCAACTCGGCCTCGCTCATGGTGCCCTTGAGACCGAGAAGCAGCCGGTCGTTGAAGTGCGCCGGATCGTAGATACCGTCCTCGTCCAAGATCAAGGTGCCGCTCAAGGCACAAATCTCGAGCAGGCGGTGCCAATCGCTGGAGTTGCGCGCCAGGCGGGAGACCTCCAAGCCCATGACGATGCCCGCGCGGCCCGTGCCGACCTCGCCGACCAGTCGTTGAAAGCCCTCGCGGTCTTTGGCTGAAGCGCCGGATTGGCCGAGGTCGCTGTCGATGACCACGATGCGCTCCTCGGGCCAGCCGAGCACTACAGCACGCTGTCGAAGCTCGTACTGCCGTCGCGTGCTTTCGGTGTTTTCGAGCACCTGATGCAGCGTCGACTGGCGGATGTAGAGGTAGGCGTTCTTGCGCAGATGCTCGGGCGTGATCTTGTTGTTGCGTTCGCCTGGACTCATGCCGACACCCCCTCGCGTGCTGCGGCCATGGCCATCTCAGCCAAAACTCTGACCATCTCGGGACACGCCTGCGGCAGTTGCGCCGGCCCTCTGGGCTCAGGTGGAGTTGGACGTGGGGCAACACAGCTCGCCCATGCTCGCATCCAGGCCACCACACCATAGCGCATCAGCAAGGCCAGCCCACGGCCGTTGGAGGCAGCCGTCACCCCGAACGCTGTGCTTCGCAGTTCCTCGTAGCGCTCTGTCGGAAAACGCTCGTGGCCAACACCTGGAGCGCGCTCGCTCACGAGCGTTTTTTTTTGAGCGCGCGTTCGATCGTCCGCGCGTGGATCTCTACGCCGAATCGCCGCTTCACGAGTTCCACGAGCGAGGCGGCATCCACGGCGGGGTCCTGCGTGCGCGCCGCCCGCAACGCCTCGACGACCTCTGCACGTAGTTTGTGGCCACCCTTGGGACCGCGCTTCTTGGGCAAAAGGCCACAGATGCCCTCGCGCTCGAACTCGGCACTGAGCTTGTAGTAGGTGGGCCGGGACACGCCGAAGCGCGTTGCTGTCTCGGCGATGGGTCGGCCGTCGGTGCGCACACGCCGTACCATTTCGTAGCGAACCTGCACGAGGTCGCGGCGGTCGAAGAAGTCGCTGCCGGCGAAGATCTCGTCTTTGACGGCCGCGGGGTGGGGGTTGAGAGCGCCGACGCTTCGCAGGGCATCGGTCTTGGGATCGGGTGACTTGGGTCTGGGCACTGGGCTCTCCTTGGCGCGGGTTGTGTAAATATAAATACATCCCTGCGCCCCGCGGGTCAAGCAACTTTTCCACTACAAGAGTCGACAATCCGACGACAACCACGCTCCACGGCAGCCGCGCCGAGTGGACCACCTCACGTGGCTGCGGCGTAATTATGTTTACGTGCCCGGCAAAATTGTGTTTACGCATGCTTCTTGCCTCCGCCATCCCTCGGCGCTCGCTCGGCACAGGCAACCGCGGCAACGATCTCTGCCAGCCGCGCGAGATCGTCGGCGCGGAACAACGAGCGGCCGGCGGCTATGGTCACGACCGGATCGACGCATCCGAGGCTTGTCCATGCAGATGGGAGCCGCTCGACTCGCTGGCCGTCGACCTCGACATAGACATACTCACCGTCCTGGCAGCGCCGGCGGTCGACCACATCGAGGGTCCGTCCGCGCAGAGGATGGAACGGGTGGGTCACCTGCGCATGATGAACTCCACACTGCCAATCATGTGTATTGCCCGGTGGTTTCTGATGGCACTTCGTCGGTGGAACTGGCTCCACTGGCCCTCATTGCGCGACTCGCAGCGCTGGTCCCTCCTCCGAAGCGGCATCTCGTCAGATATTTCGGCGTACTTTCTTCGCACGCTGCCTCTCGCAGCGAAGTCGTTCCTGCCTCTCCCGCACAGCCCCCGCCAGCCCCGCCAGCACCCGCCGAGAAGGACAAGCCAGCCGGCAAGTCGAGATACATCCCGTGGGCAGAGTTGCTCCGCAGAACCTTCGGGTTTGAGATTGTCTGCTCGAAGTGCCACTCCCAGCTCCGCCTGATCGCACTCATCAAGACCGAGGACATCGCCAAGAAAATCCTGACCGCGATGCACCTGCCGGCGAACGTTCCTCAGCTACACCCCGCGCGCCCGCCGCCCCAGAAGACGGGTGGCGGCAACGACTGGGTGAATTGATCAAGGCGACCTTGGCGGGCCCGCAATGGGGTAGACTGCGCCTTGTGGTCCGGACAGGCTCGTCAGCGCGCGCATCAGGCGGTCAAAACCGCCCTATCGGTCCGTCCGCGCGCGCCCCGAGGTGTGGCCGCGCAGGGAGGACGGGGTTCTCTGACCAGAAATACCCCCTTCGATTCGCTTATGCACTCAATCAAAGGCAGGCGGCCAAAATGTCCGCTACCGGCCGGGCACGCCACTGATGCTCGAAACAGGCAAGACCCACCAGGTCGAGGTACCAACCCGGCGAAGCTTCTGGTTGCACGTCAACGTGCAACCGCGAGATCCTGCCGCGCAGGACGACAAGTTCATTCTGCGCAGCGCGGACCGCAGCTTGGAAATCATCCGGACCGTGAAGGACAACCGCAAGCCCGGCGCTGCCGGCCTGACGCTTGAATTTCCCAACCTACGAAGCGGCCTGACTTACAGATTGATCCATGACACCGGCGCGGAAGGCGAGGTCATCACCCTCTTCGATGGGCTGTCGTATGACGATCTCTTCCGCACGGAACCACCCGAGGCGGAGTGATGGCCGACGTCCCGCCAACCACCTTCAACTTGAACGAAGACGAGAAGGCTATCCTTCGCAGAACCCTGCGGGTGATTGCCCTTGAGCCGGACAGGATCGAGTTCGCGGTGAAGGACGGCACCGGCGAGTGGTCGGCCGGCTGGCTGACACTTGCAATCTTTGCGCTTATGCCGCCCGTTGTGTGTTCCGCGATCGAGGCGAGTTTTCACCCCTTCGTGAACGCAATCCCTCTCAGCCTCCTTTCTATCGTCCTGGCACTTGCCATCCGACCCGAGCACTACCTCCGCCGGACTTGCTCGCTGACACTGTTTCCCGGAACAGCTTGGGTGTTCCGCCGAATGAGCCGGCCGGGAGCCCGATCCCGTCAACTCACAAGCTGCGAACTCCTGACGCGTCTCGATCCAATCAAGACTGCGGTCCACGGCGAGACGCGCTTTGATACGAGGCTACGGCTTCGTACCGATGTTGGCGCTGTCATCCTGAGACGTCGGCGATTCGACGAGGGCGCCAATCGGCAATGCCGTGAAGTTCTTGCCACGCTGGTCGCTGAATGCTGTCGTTTTCCAGACCCCTCTCGCCAAGTGGTGTCTCTCGCCCAGGCCGAGAGTATTCCTCTCGCAATGCCGCGTCCCGCCTATAGATCTCTAATCGACCACCTGCACCTTGTTTCGCTGAGTTCGCACGAGATCACGCTGGGAACCGGCCCGACTACTTGGTTGCCTGGACTACTGATGCTCTTGGCTTGGCTCTACGACCTCGTTGCGATTTCCTTTGCCGCATTGGCGGATGTGAACCCGCGGATCCATCTGAGCAAGCCGCTCTTCTTGCTTGGCCTGGCCGCCTTCATGTTGGTCCTGCGTCTTATCGTGCTCGTTAGCGCTCGCCACCCAAGCCGCACCATTCGGCTGAGTCGGCTGGAGCGGTCCGTTGTGGCCACCAGGGCTGGGCGGACCGAAAGATTCGATTCAAGTGTCTGCAATGTGGAATGCCGATACATCTCGCCACCCGATAGTCCCTCGATTTGGTCAGTGTGTCTTCTCGTGCCATCGCGCGGAACCCGATCGGCCCAACGGCGTGCGAGGCTGCTTGGTGAACTGACGATGCCCAGTGACGTATCTTGCGATGTGGACGCCTCGGAACTCGGCAAGAATCTCTGGTCCGACTACCTCGACAAGGTGGGAGAGCGCGGAGCCCGCAATGCCGCATCCGCTTTCCGCTACTACCTCGATCATGCAATTGCGGACGACTCCATGGCGCCCGAGATGACGGAGACCAAACCATGAGCGAACGCGAACTCGGCCCCCACCGGATCCCGAAGCAAATGGTCGACAGCATACCCGGACCGATTCTGCTGCCGGCCAAGTTCGTGCTGTCTGCTGACCAGCAGGATCTCGCCGACTGGGACGAGCCGGACACGCCATGGATCGAAGACACTTCCTATTGGCTGTACATCTTCTGCCAGGAACAGACCGCCCAGCGAAACCTGGTGAGGTTCGCCTGCGAGATCTTCGTCGATTGCCAGGGCGAAATGCACGAGGTGAACCTGGAGAAGTCTTGGGCAGCTGCCAAACGACCGGCGCCCGATGCCACGAAGGGCAGGGTGGTGTTTCAAATCGGATACGCCATGATCACCTCGACCGTGGTGCCCTATGCGGTGTGGATTTGGGCCTCACCCTTCCAGATGGCCCGGTCGCGCCTGCCTTCCTTCGACGATATCACTCGCACCTGCCGACTTTCCGTATTCCAGAAGTGGGCCGACCTTCGCGGCCTGGAGCCGTTCGCGCTGCCGACCGAGAAGTACGAGGGTCATGCCCTGACGATCCCGGTGAAGGCCCCGTGGATCCATGCCTTCGCACTCAACCGGGTATTGAGCGGAGCCCTCGACGCGCTTGGTGCGCGCCTGAGCGACGAGGGGTTGAAGGCGAGGTTCCTCTACAGTGCCATTCACAGGGTGCCGAACTACGCCCTACACCTGGACACGAAGCGGTTCAGCGACTTCTACGGCGAGATCCTTCGCGATGAACTTGTCTACCAGCAGCGAGTGGATGAAGCGACGATCCGGCTTTCTGGCTACCTGGAGGGCGCTGTCTTCACGGCAATCTGGGACGACATGAAGGAGTCCGAAGATCCATCGGCCAAGCCCAAGATGCACGTCATCTCGGCCCGCAGCCACAATCGGTTGTTCGAGGCGCGTGCGGCTTCTCGCCAGCCGTTCCGCGTCCCACCGCTCGCCCTCCGCAGCCACAATCGGTTGTTCGAGGCGCGTGCGGCAGTGCCGTATCTCTCGCGCGTCACTGAGAAGCAGGGCAAGTTCCTGGAGAGCAGCTTCAGCACCGTGCTTGCAAGCAGAAGCGCGCGCAAAGTGGCCAAGGCGTATTGGAACTTGGTCAAGATGTTCGTGACGACCGCGAAATTGCCCAGGTGGGCGATCACGGCGTGCCAGGATTTTGCCAAAGAATGGTACGGAGTGACCTTGGCGCTGGCGAAGCCAGGGGCAGGTGCGAGAGTTTTCACCGTTCAGTCGGTCCAGGAACTGACAAGGCGGTCGACCGAGCATCCCGTCAAGACCGGATTCTTCCTGTGCGTCGAGATAGCCAATGTTGTTCCCGCCATATACGACGCGTATTCACACCGGGGAGAGCCGGACAACTGGAAGAGGGTGGTCAATTCCGTGGGTGCCCTTGCTTCTCTCGGAGGAGCCGCCTTTGATCACGGAGTCGCCAATGGGTTCGGGTCCAAGGGCTCCCAACAGTGGATGCGGCGAGCGGCAGGGACGCAACCGGGCCGGTATATCAAGTCCATCTTCGGTGCCGTTGCCTCGGCTACCGATCTCTTTCTCGGTATCGAAAACGCCGGTGAAGCTGGTGCCACAGGAGACGACCGAGCGGCTCTTTTCCACGGTGCGACCGCAGTCGGCGGCGCGGTTGGCATTGTCGGATACGTTCTGCTTGCCGGGGGCGCCACCGCCCCCATTGGCGCAGCATTGGTCTTTCTCGGCAGCGCCGTCGTTAGAGGTCAGGTATCCGCGGGTGTTCTACTTGCCTCGCGTGGGCCAGTTGCTGTCGGGATTCACCTACGCGGGTTCACTGTGGCCAAAGATTGGCTCGCAGCGCCGGAGGATCGACGTCGTTCTGGCGGCGTTCGCCTATCCAGACGGTTTTGCCGGTGCGTTATTGGCACGTGCACTGGGCGTTCCTCTAGTCGTGAAGGTGCATGGCTCCGACATCAACGTCCTGCCTGGAAAGTTCGGATTGGGCAGCCTGATTCGGTGGACGATGCGGCAGGCGCATGCCGTATTCGGTCCGAGTCGTCAACTGATCGAGCGAGCGGTCGAACTTGGGGCGAATCCGGAGCGGGCCCGCGTCGTGCTTAACGGAATCGATAAGCAGACTTTTTGCGTTCGAGATCGTTCGGAAGCAAGGCTTAACCTTGGACTGTCGAGCGCTAGACGCCTGCTTTTGTTCGTCGGCCGTCCTGAGCGCACGAAGGGTTTCGACGAGCTGATTACCGCAATGGCGTCGCTGCGGGACTTGACTCCACCGGTCGAGCTAATTGTCGTTGGCGATGGCCCGCAAACAACGGGATATCGAGAGCGTGCAGATCAGATGGGGCTTACCGCAAAGTTTGTCGGCGTCCAATCGCAGCAGGCGGTTGCCAGCTATTTGGCGGCCTGTGACGCACTTGTGCCGGTGAGCGCTACAAGCGCACCGGCGAGATCTTGCCCGACAGTGCGATCGAAGAGTTCAAGAAATTCGATTCCATTTTCCTGGGCGCCATCGGCCATCCCGACGTCAAGCCCGGCATTCTGGAAGTGGGCATTCTGCTCAAGACGCGCTTCGCGCTCGATCAGTACATCAACCTGCGGCCAGTAAAGCTGTATCCCAACGTGGAGACCCCGCTCAAGGACAAGGGACCGGAGCACATCGACTTCGTGGTAGTGCGCGAGAACAGCGGCGGTATTTACACCGGCATTGGTGGCGTCACGCAAAAGGGGACGCCGCTGGAAGTGGCGACGCAAGTCATGCAGTACTCGCGGCCAGTGGTCGAACGTTGTGTGAAGTACGCCTACGAATACACCCGCCGCCGCAACAGCAAGAAGAAGATGCTCACCCTGGTGCACAAGTGCAACGTGCTCACCCA
Source organism: uncultured delta proteobacterium (assembly GCA_963758155.1). Taxonomy (GTDB): domain Bacteria; phylum Myxococcota_A; class Polyangia; order Fen-1088; family Fen-1088; genus Fen-1137. The sequence goes on along the minus strand of CAVWUP010000016.1, from coordinate 204,987 downwards.
CTGCGGTGATTTGTGGGTGCGCGTACACAAGGAGATGGGCGACGCGCACTATCCTGAAATCAAGCAGGACTACAACCACGTCGACGCTTGCACCATGTGGTTCGTCAAGCAGCCCGAGTACTACGACGTGATCGTGACCGAGAACCTGTTCGGCGACATCATCACCGACCTGGCCGCCATCATCCAGGGCGGCCTGGGCATCGCGGCCGGCGGCAACATCAATCCCGAGGGCGTGTCCATGTTCGAGCCCATGGGTGGCAGCGCGCCCAAGTACACCGGCAAGAACGTCATCAATCCGCTGGCCACCATCTGCGCCGGCGGCATGATGATGGACACCCTGGGCGAGCCACAGATCGCGCAAGCCATCGACAAGGCCGTGCACGACGCCCTGGCCTCCAAGCAGATCAAGAGCCTGGCCGCCGGCAAGATGGGCATGGGCACGCGAGAGGTCGGCGACCTGATCGCGAAGATGGTCAGCTAGGCAGGCTGGAGGCTGGGCTGCCGGAGTTCCGACCCACAGCGATCATCTGCTCGAAGTGCCAGGCCCCGCTCCGCCTCATCGCCCTCATCCAGACCGAGGACATCGCCAAAAAGATCCTGACCGCGATGCTCCTGCCGGCAACGGTTCCTGCGCTCCACCCTGCACGCCCTCCGCCAAGGAACCGGGTGGCGGCGACGACTGGGCGAACTGAAGGCGACCTTCGCGGGGCGCGCTGGAGTAGACTGCACCTTGTGGGCGAACCACGCTTCTCGGCACGCCAATCAGGCGGTCACGACCCCTCCGCTGGGCCGTTCGGGCATGCGCGAAGGTGCGACAGCGCGACATGGATGGGGTTCTCGGACCGGAAATACCCCCTCGATTCGCTTATGCTCCCGGTGCTATTCCACGGAGACATTGGTCAGACAATACGAGAACGGTTGGTCGACATACTGGTTGCTAGGCACCAGAACGTCGACTCTTTGGAACAGCAAGCTCGGCGACGCGAAGGTCCCGGTATTGTCCCAACATTTCGAGTTGAATTGGGTGATGGGAATAGGCGTGCCGCTGGTCCAATGGCCTTCGTACGCGCAGTAGAATTGTCCGTCCGAGTCGGTCAGCTCAAGTCGCAGAACGGAATTTCCAGCGAAACTCCCCGACTTTTGCACGGTCACGGTGATGCTATTGGGAATGCTGATACCGTGGATCGGGTTGGACGTCGAGCCGGCATCGATGGCAATGTCTTGATTGAGGTTGAACCCGAGCGCCGCGACTGAATCATAGGTGGGATCGGCCGCGGTTGTGCCGGCCGTGCACAAAGCCGAGGCTTGAAACGCCGGCGAACACGATACGCTTTCTGTCGTCATCGGAGCCGCTCCTATTTGTGCCTCCACCCCGATTTGTAGCGAGCCCGGCGCCGTGCAGATCGGCGTGGCGCAAGGGGCGGCCTTTGAGTCGCTTCCCACCCAAGTCCAAGCAGCCGCATAGCCATGGAGCGGACCGACCGTGACATAGTCGTCGCTAACGACTAGCTCGCCATCGGCGCTCGGCATGCTCGAATTGCAACCGACCTCGCCTCCGCCTGTATCGACCGTGGCCTCGGCGGATGGCCCATCGGCCGTCCCCGCATCGCCAATCGTCGACGGCGAGGTTGCACTGGTTCCGGGCGCCAGGGGCTGTGGCCCCGTACCTAGTCCCTGCTGCGCTTCACCGTAGATCCAGGCCGATGCCGGCCCGATGTCCGGAATTTCGACCGCCATCATCGAGAGCGCTGGCATCAGGTAGATCGCCGGCGCAGGCGTCGCGGACAAGCCGGTGACTTCGAAAGCCAACGGCGCGGGCGTGGTGTTCCAGTTGACTGCGATGACGGCTGTCGCGTTACTGGCCTGATTGCGACTAGCATACACGCTTATCCCTGAAGGAACCTTTGTCACGTCGACAAGGGTCTGGCCGTAGTGATCGGCGAAGAGCGCATAGGCGTAGTATTCGGGCAGCGGCGTCTGGTTCGGTGGCGACGTGTCGATAAGGCCGAGGGACCATGGGGCGTGATCGATGATGTCATAGACCGCCATCGTCCAAAGACCAAGGTCGAGAGAAGCGCCGAGAATGTCGGCAAGCCAGAGTCCAGATGCGACGGTGCCGGGCGAGGCTTCGAGCATCGTCGTCGTCGCGTCGTACGCGATGTTGGTCTCCGTGATGGCCAGCGGTTTGTCGCCTTGCCCATTCGCCTGCATGATCGCGCGCGTGGAGGCCACGGCCGCCCGGAAGTTCGTGGCGTCCGACGCGGCGTTGGCCAGCGTGTCCTGCGACGACGAGAACGGGTAGCGATGGACTGCGACAATGTCGAACAAATCACCGCAGCCCTGCAAGATCGGAGTCAGCCAATCGCCGCGCGGCTGGGACAGGTCTGGACCGACGATCTGGATGGTGGGATCGACGCTCTTCATTTGCGCCACGAACGACGCGGCATCGGCGCAGTAGTCGGCAGGAGAGTAGCCGGGCCGTGCCGGCTGGGCTGGAGCCGAAGGCAATCCTTGTTTAGGGTAGAGGTCGGGCTCGTTACCGATCGAGAAGTATTTGATTCCATAACCCTTCGTGACATTGGCGTAAGTGACCATCTCCGCGGCCGTCGCTGCCGTGGGCTGCTGACCGGCCGTGTCCGCAAGCAGTGGAACCTGGAGGATCGGCTCGGCGCCGATGGCGCGTGCGTAGGCAACCATCGTGTCCAGTTGGTCATTGCCGAAGGTGTTGGGGATGTTGGCGTCGTTGCTGTACCCGCCGACGCGGAGAAAGGTGAGCTTGAGCGGAACGACCAGCGCCACGGTGCCGTCGATTGCGTAAGGCCAGGTATAGTAATTCGCGGACCAGGTTCCCGTGCGCGTCCGTGGCGCCGCCGCGGAGATGACCACCGACTCAACGCCACCATCGTCGCTGGTGCTCTTCGGGCTAGCGCAGGCGGCGATCTGTGCGAGCGTGAGCACAAGATACAAGCTCAAAAGCGTTCGCCCGCGGGTACCTCTCCGCCTCCCCCGATCTACCCCATCTGGTTTCCACGTACGACGCATGTTGGTTTCTGGGGTTGCTGTCACTTTTGCAGCGTCCTTCACATCCGCTCGCCGTGGATTGAACCTCGCCCTTACGGATTGGTAGATGCTCACGGTGGCGGTCGGGTTACCGACAGAAACGCCGCTCGGAACAACGGCGGGTAATCATGTAGTCACGACTAGGCACGACCTGCCGAGGGAGTGTCATGCATGGGTTCTCGGAAACGGCAGCAAAAGGTTGCGCGAAAAAGTACCATCGGACGGGATTCCCCGGCTCCACCGCACCTTCTGGTCTCGGTCAGCCAGCTTGCAGGGAAGGAACGGGGCTCTCCCTGTGATCTTCCCCACGGCCACAAGGATCGATCATTGAACCGGCTCTTGCCTCCAGGGGGAACCAGTTCCACCATCGCAAGGTCATGATCTGTCCGATGAATCTGCTCGTCTTGCCACTTCTCGTGGTCGCTGGCCCCTTGGGTTGCGGCTCCCAACCCATCCGCGCAACATCCGACGGGGTGCGCCGGTGCGGGGACGAAGGGGTTCTCGGATCGGAAATGCCCCATCGATTCGCTTATGCTCCGGTCAAGCGCGGCTTGAAACTGTCGGTGGAAAACGCGCGCGGCCCCTCGGCGGGGATGCCGGCTACGTCCACCGGCCGCACGTCGCGCAGGGCGCTCTCGCCATACTGGCCGCTGGCAAACGAGAGATCGCCGCCGATCATGGCCAGCGCGCCGTCTGACTGGATGTATTCGCGCACCCCAGGCAGATAGGGCTCGATCCAATACGGCTTGTAGTTGAGATTGTGGAAGTGCAAGAGCACGCCCCCTGCGTCTGTGGTAACCTGCTTCTAGGTGAGCGATGCCACGCTATAGTGAAGTTCTTGGCCGAGTCCAAGCGCTCGAGGACGAGATCCGCATTATCAAGCAGGCCCTGTCGCCCAAGGCACGCTTTGCCCTTGCGCTGGTGCGGACGCGGGGACGAGCAAGGGGCGTCAGCCCGCGCGAGGTGGCTCGCGCCGCCGGCCGCGCGGTGCGAGGGGTCCGCCGCTCGGCCTCACGCCGATCCGCCTGATGAGTCCACGTCGGCCGCGAGCTGTACTCGATACCCAGCTTCTCATTCGCGCGTTTCACACTGGACGTGGCTCGACTGGCGGATTGGTCCAGGCCCTGCAGCAGGACCGCTTCCATCTGGTCACGAGCGAGCCTCTTCTTGAGGAGTTGCGGCGTACCTTCTACCGACCCGAGGTGCAGCGAATTGCGCCGTTGCGTCCCCTGAGTTCTGCCGAGATCGAGGACAACATAGCCAGCGTGCGAGCCATCGCTGCCGTGGTTGTCCCTGGCCGGTACCGCGTTGACCTCGTGTCCACCGATCCCAAGGACAACCCGGTGCTTGCCTGCGCAATCGAGGGCATGGCCGGCTACGTCGTGACTGACGACCGCCGCGACCTGTTGCCTCTCAAGGTCGTGCGCTTGGCGGGTCAGTCACCCATCCAGATTGTGTCCGCTGCCGGATTCCTGCAGCTTCTGCGCGACTGAGTTCGAGAGCCATCGGTGCGGCGCTATCCACAAGCGCAACGATCTCCACTACCTACGACGCGCCTACATTCACCTCTTCATCACGTCCATTTGCCGCACTTCTGAATATGTCACTGGCACGTCCATCGCGGAGCGAGCGGTCCAGCAAGCCATGTGATTTCAGCATCTTTGCAGGATTTTGAACCAGTAGTGCTAAGCGCCCCATCCGGGGTAGTCTTGACCCAGCCGCAACGGGGGAGGCCAGCCCTAGGCTAGCGATGCGCATTCGTCAGCACGTCAACCCACTCAAGTCGAACTTCTTTCAGATCGAGATCGAGCCGCCCGAGCTGCCGGTCGGAGTGCCGGTCGAGGTGGAGCTGGGCTCGGCCGAGGCGCATTTCCTCATGACTCGGGCCGCGGAGGATCCGGCCCGTTTCTACGTGGGCGTCGAGATCCGCCGCGACCACGTGGCGGTCGCCAACGCCACATGCGAGCGACAAGGGCTCAAGCAAGTGCACAGCGTGTTTGCCAACATGTCGGTCGACCTGCCCCGGCTCTTCCCTGCCGGTCGCGTGAGCCGTTTCTTTCTCTATTTTCCCGACCCGTGGTGGAAGGCACGCCAGCAAAAGCGGCGGGTGATGTCGCCTGAACTGGCGGCCGAGATGTACGGCCTTTTGACAAACGACGGCGAGATCTACGTGGCCAGCGATGTCTTCGACATCGCACTCGACGCCATGGCGGTTCTGGAATGCGACTGCCCGAGACGCTTCGTCAACCTACGCGAGCCGTGGTCTTTTCTGCGCGAAAGCCCCTTTGCCGCGCGTTCGCGGCGCGAACGCCAGTGCGAGAGCACGGGCATTCCCATCTGGCGGCTGGGCTACCGGCGCATCTAGCTTGGTCAGCTTTCCCACCACAGAGAGCACAGAGGACACGGAGGTCGGAGGGGAAGAAGGGGTTCGGACAGGACGCGAGCCCTCTGTTCTTTCCGGTCCCGCTCTGTGGCCGCTGTGTCCTCTGTGGTGAAATCGCTAGCGTCAGTCGATATCAAGCTGAAGCTGCTCCAGCTGCAGAATGCGGTCCCGGATGGCGGCAGCTTTCTCGAACTCCAGTTTCTCGGCCAGATCCATCATCTCGTTCTTGAGCTGCGCGATCACGCCGGGCAGTTCGTCGCGCGACATGGTTCGCTTCCCCTTCTTGGGCAGGGCCAGTTTGCCCAAATCGACGAAATCGTCCTGGGCTGTGCCGGTCAGATCCTGGATGGCCTTGCTGATGGTCTTGGGTGTGATGCCGTGCTTGCGGTTGTGTTCTTGTTGCAGTTCGCGCCGCTGTCGCGTGATCCCGATGGCCCGCTTCATCGAATCGGTTTCGCGGTCGGCGTACATAATGACCTTGCCGGCCACGTTGCGAGAGGCGCGGCCGATGGTTTGGATGAGCGAGCGCTCCGCGCGCAGAAAGCCCTCCTTGTCGGCGTCGAGGATGGCCACCAACGACACCTCGGGCAGGTCCAGCCCCTCGCGCAGCAGATTGATCCCGACCAACACATCGAAGGTGCCCAGGCGCAGATCGCGCAGGATCTCGATGCGTTCCAGCGTGTCGATGTCAGAGTGCAGGTAGCGCACGCGCACGCCCAAGTCGGCGTAGTACTCGGTCAGATCCTCCGCCAAACGCTTGGTCAATGTGGTGACCAGCACGCGGTCACCCGCGGCGACGCGCGTGCGGATCTCGGCCAAGAGATCGTCGACCTGCGAGGCCACCGGTCGGACTTCGATCTCGGGATCGAGCAGCCCGGTGGGCCGAATGATCTGTTCGACCAGCACCCCGCCGGCGCGCTCGACCTCGTAGTCCGCCGGGGTCGCCGACACGAAGACGACCTGATGGATGCGCGCTTCCCACTCCTCGAAGCGCAAAGGACGGTTGTCGAGCGCCGAGGGCAGACGGAAGCCGAAATCCACCAGCGTCTGCTTGCGCGAGCGGTCGCCCTTGTGCATGGAACCGATCTGGGGCACGGACTGGTGCGATTCGTCCACGAAGGTCAGGCAGTCCGCAGGGAAGTAGTCGAGCAAGGTCGGCGGAGGCTCGCCGGGCTTTCGGCCCGACAGGTGGCGCGAGTAGTTTTCGATCCCCTTGCAGCGACCCATCTGTTCCAGCATTTCGAGGTCATAGAGCGTGCGCTGCTGCAGACGCTGCTCTTCCACCAGGTGATTCCCCGCGTGCAACTCGGTGAGGCGCTCGCGCAGCTCCTCTTTGATGCCACTCATGGCACGCACCAGTTGCTCGCTTGGGGTCACGTAGTGCGAGCCCGGGAAGATCGAAACTTCGTCCAGCTTGCGCAGCACCTTGCCGCGCAGAGGATCCACCTCGGAAATGGTCTCGATCTCGTCGCCGAACCATTCCACGCGCAGGGCCTTCTCGCGTTCGTAGGCCGGAAAGATTTCCACGACATCGCCACGCACACGGAACTTGCCGCGGGAAAAGTCCATGTCGTTGCGCTCGTACTGAATCTCGATCAGGCGGCGCAGAACCGCATCGCGCCGCACCTCCACGCCAGCGGCCAGATCGATCTTCATGTCGAGATAGGCCTCTGGCGCCCCGATGCCGTAGATGCACGACACCGACGCGACGATGATCACGTCGCGCCGGGTGAGCAAGGCGTAGGTGGCGGCGTGGCGCATGCGATCGATCTCTTCGTTGATGAGCGAATCCTTCTCGATATAGGTATCCGTCGACGGGACATAGGCCTCGGGCTGGTAGTAATCGTAGTAGCTGACGAAGAAGTGGACGGCGTTGTCGGGAAACAGGCTCTTGAACTCGCCGTAGAGCTGGTGCGCGAGTGTTTTGTTGTGAGCCATGACCAGGGTCGGGCGCTGGGCTTGGGCGATGACATGCGCCATGGTGAAGGTCTTGCCGCTGCCCGTGATGCCGAGCAGAACCTGCGCGGGATCGCCACGCTTGACGCCAGCGAACAGCTCTTCAATGGCGCGCGGCTGGTCCCCCGTGGGCAGCAAATCACTCTTCAACTTGAACGGCGTCGGCATTTCTGTGTCTCGACGAATCGAGCCGGTGCGATAGTCTAGCTGTCAAATGGCGTCGATGCTCCGCGGATACTACGCAATTCTCAATCTGCAAGGCGAGGTGCCCGAAGAACCGGCCGCTCTGCTCGCACGCGCCGAAGAGCGGCTGGCGGCGCGGCCCGCGTGCCTGCAGCTGCGGGCCAAGCGCATGGGTGCGGCGGACCTTCGGCGGACCGCGGCGCTGCTCTTGCCCGCGTGCCGTGCGGCCGGTGTGCCTCTACTGGTGAATGACCGACTCGATGTGGCCCAGGCCGCGGGCGCCGACGGGGTGCATCTCGGACAGGACGACCTGCCTCTGCGCGATGCCGTGCGGATGCGCCCCAGTTCGCGATTCATCATCGGCGTTTCCACGCACGATGTGGCGCAGGCGCAGGCTGCTTCGCGCGACGGAGCCGACTACATTGGCTTCGGCCCCATCTTTGCCACACAGACCAAAGCCGACGCCGAGGAGGCGGTTGGCCTGACCCAACTGCGCGAGGTGTGTGCGGCGGTCTCGCTTCCCGTGGTCGCGATCGGTGGCATCACGCTGGCGACCGTGGATGCTGTCGCCGCGGCCGGGGCCAGCGCTGCAGCGGTCATTGCGGCCATCGACCAAGCTCGCGATCCTGTGGCTGCGGCCAGGCGTGTCGCGCAGGCCTTCGGCGCGTAGGGTGGCTGGCTGGCCAGCTGATGCGGTCGACGCCGCTCTTTGCTTGGCAATGCACGAGTCGGTGTACAATCGACACTCCATGAGAACGAGCAAGGCTGGCCGGACGGATCAGACCGGGACTTCCTGGAAGCCTTTCCTGCTCTCGTGGCGGGGCGCCCTCTACTTGGGGCTGCCGCTGGCGGCGTTGCTAGCCTCGGGCATCTTGGCGGCGCAGAAGCTGGTCCAGCCCCCGCCCAGCACCATTCGCATTCTCAGCGGGCCCGACGGCAGCAGCTATCGGTTGAACGCCGAGAAGTACAAGAAGATCATCGAACACTACGGCGTCAAGGTGGTGATCCTGCCTTCCCACGGATCACTCGACAATCTCCACCAATTGGCCAATGCGAAAACGAAAGCCGACGTGGGGTTCGTGCAGGGCGGACTCACCGACGGCGTGGACATCACTCATTTGGTTTCGCTGGGTTCGGTCTTCGCCCAGCCCCTGATGGTCTACTACCGGCACGCCGAGCCGGTCGAGCGGCTCTCGCAGCTCAAAGGCAAACGTTTGGCCATTGGCCCAGAGGGCAGCGGCGCCCGCGCCCTGGCTTTGAAACTGCTGCAAGCCAACGAAATGGATGCCGCGCCCACGGTTCTGCTGGAATTGGCCGGTGAGGAGGCCGCGGACGAATTGATCGCTGGCAAGATCGACGCGGCCTTCCTGATGGGCGATTCCGCAACGCCGGCGATCATGCGCAAACTGCGCGACAACCCTGACATCGAAATCGCGAATTTTCGCCAGGCCGATGGTTATCTGCGCAAGTTCCGTTTCCTGTCCAAGTTGACCTTGCCGGAAGGGGCCTACGACCTGGGCAAGAATGAACCGCCCAGGACCTTGACGCTGGTGGGGCCCACCGTCGAACTGGTCGCCCGCCACGACCTGCACCCCGCCCTCTCGGATTTACTCATCAGCGCTGCCCGCGAGGTTCACAGCGGGCCTGGCCTGTTCCGCAACGCCGGCGAATATCCCGCGCCGCTGGCGCGCGACTTCCCCATTAGCGCCGATGCGGAACGCTACTACAAGTCGGGCGGCCAGTTCCTGTACAAGAGACTGCCGTTCTGGCTGGCGAACTTGATTGATCGACTGTTGGTCGTCGTCGTTCCGCTTCTCGTGATCCTCGTGCCCGCTACCAAGATCATACCCAACCTCTACCGCTGGCGGATGCGCGCGCGCATCTACCGGTGGTACGGCGCCCTCATGGCCATCGAGCGCGAAATGCTGGCGCAGCCAGCGCCGGAGGCACAAGGCGCGCTTTTCAAGCGCATCGACGCCATCGAGCATTCCGTGAACGAACTCAAGACGCCCCTGTCTTTCGCTGACCAGCTCTACGTTCTGCGCGACCACGTGGGAATGGTGCGCCAGCATTTGCTCGCGGCCACCAATCAGGCGAAGGAGACATCGGGACTGCAGTAGGGGCGCGGTCGCGCACGCGATTCGCGCCAGCTACACGCGCACCGCCAGCACGAACTTGAGGTAGTTGCCCTCGGGGAAGCCGGGATGTACGGGAAAGTCAGGGGGAAGGCCCTGGCGCTCGATGATCCGCAGCTCGAAGCCCCGCGGGGCCGCTCCCTCGGCCAACGCTTTGTCCACGTCGGCGGCTGACAACTTGGCCGCGTTGTTGGCAAAGGCCAGCAATCCACCAGGCTCGAGCACGGCCCCTGCCGCTCCCGCCAGCTCAGCCAAGTCCGAAGCGGCCGAAAACGTCCGGCCCGGGCCCTGGCCGTGGGCAAAGGTCGGCGGATCGCAGATCACGATGTCGAAACGTCGCTTGCGCGCGCAGAAACGATCGAGGGTCTTGCTCGCTTCGCTGGTGACCTGTTCCATGCGTGCCGGGTCGAGGCCAGAGAGCTCGTAGTTGCGTCGGGCTCGCGCGTGGGCCTTGGCCGAGGTGTCCACGGCCACGACTTCGGCAGCGCCGGCCCTCGCCGCGCGCACAGAAAAGGCCCCGGTGTAGGAGAAGAGATTGAGCACCCGGCGCTCGCAAGCCCGCCGGGTCACACTGTCGCGTCCCAGGCGCAGATCGGGGAAGAATCCCACGCCCAGGGGCGCCGTCACATCCACCGCGAAACGACAGCCAGCCTCCTCGACCACCACTTCGAGCGGAGCCTCTTCGCCCCGCGCTCGGGTTGCGGGATCGGCCGGGGCCTGGCCGGCCAAGGGCCGCAGTCGCTTCTGTTCGTAGATGCCGCGCGGATGAATCGCCTCTTCGATCGCATCCAGTAGTTCATCGCGCCAGGGAAGGGCGCCCGGCGAATACCATTGCAACACCACGAAATCGCCGAAGCGATCGACGGTAACGCCTGGCAGTCCCTCGCTCTCGCCCGCAAATAGGCGCAAGGCGGTGGGCCTGTCTGGCCCGAGCAGCAGCCAGCGCAATTGGACGGCGCGCTGCAAGCGTTTTGCAATCGTTCCGGATCCTGGATGGACTCGCTCAGCCGGATCGCGCGAGAGCATGCGGACAGCGACCGAATGGTCCCTATCCACATATCCACGCGCAACAAAGGCGCCGTTTGCCGCCATGAGATCGACCACAGCCCCGGTCGGCTCGCTTATGGCCCGGCCACCTAACGCCTCACGAAAAACCCAAGGGTGGCCGCCGCGCAGTCGTCGCGTCACGTCCTCGGGAAGTCGATACGAGCCCTCACGAACGAACATCCCTGGGCCAGGGGCGCGCGGAATTCTAGACGCAACGCGCGCGACGCGTTTCACGCTGACACCTTACGACAGCGAGGTGCGGGCCGATGCATGGCGGTGCAAAGCGAAAGAAGCACGGGTGGGGGGTGAACCATAGGGAGCGACTCTCGCTCTGTCAAACCTGTTCACAGGGGATTGACTTTGAGCTGGCTGGCCGGGAAACTGCCTGGGCAGTCACCTCCGTCTAGCGCGGTGAATTGCTTGTCAGCCGAAAGAAAGGAAATTTCCTATGACGAGTGGGCCCGGGACGATAGGGAAGACCGATGTGCCCCCCGATGAAGCCATTGAAGAGATCTCCGGCCTCTTGGAAATGGATGAATTGAACGCCGGCGGGTCGCACACCGCTGGCAGTTCCGGGGATCCACAGGCCGAAGCCGCGCACTCTGCCGAATCCGACGGGCACGAGCACGAGGTTTCGCTTGAGACGCCGAGCCCAGTGAAGCTGGAGTCATATCTGCTTCCTCCTCCGGTGGCGGACGAGCCTGCCGGCGGACAAGCGCCCGAAGCGGAGTCCGCATCGGCCACCAACATGGCCTATGAGGATCTGCTGGAGAAGCTGGTTCTGCCCACTCCGTCGGCCGCTCCCGAGGAGAGCGAGGCGGCTGAAGAGCCACCGCCGTTCGCCCCGCCGCGGCCGAGTTCGTCGCATGCCGCGGTTTCTCCCTTGGCCAATCTTTTCCCACCTGGTGCGCCTTCCCTTGCCGACGTCTCCGACGAGCGCACGGTGGTCACAGCCAACCCGCTTCTGGCTGAGGAACAGGAGGCTGCGGCCCGCGAGGCTGAGAACTTTATTCTTCCTGCGGCTCCGGTGGCTCCGCCTGTGTATGTGGAGCCGCAGGTTCTCACGCCGCCCGTCGCCGCGCCCCAGCGGCAGCCCCTCGCAGCCCCGAACAAGTTCATCCAGATCTCCTACCCGATGTTTGGGTTCATGATGCTGGCTGCGGTCCTGGTGGGCGGAGTGCTTTCCCGGCTCATGGCTCCGTCGCGCACGGTTGAGACGGCGTTACCGGCTCAAGTCCCGACCCTGGTGGCCAAGCCCGTGGTTCCCGCACAGCCGACACCAGCGGCGCAGCCGGCGAATCCTGCGCCGCAGGTGGTGCCGCTGCCCACCGAACCAGCCGCGCCGGCCCCGGTGGCCGCACAGCCAGCGGCTGTCCCTGCAGCCAGGGCCCCAGTCGAACTTCCGGCGGCCCAGCCCGCGCCCGAGGAGCCTTTCATGGGTGAAGCCCAGCCCGCGACAAGAGCGAAGGTGCATCACGCGGCCAAGGCGGCCCCGCGACCGCCCAAGAGCGCTGCGCCGAAGGTTGCCGCGGTCAAGCCGGCCGCCCCGGCCAAACCCGCGTCCGCCAAGAAGCCGGCCAAGGGCGGCTGGGTGGATCCGTTCGCCCAATAAGCTCGTCCAGGCCCGACCCCGGTAGGGCGGATCCCGTCGCTGGCCCTGTCAAGGAGCCCGCTGAATCTTGCCTGGCTGCTAACCCCCTGTTACTGTTTTACAATTGCTAAAGGAGCCGCTCGGATCTGTCGACGGCTCATGGGGGTAACATGAGTCGACTCGGAGAGCTCTTACTGCGAGATCAGATCATCTCGCCGGAGCAGCTCCAACGCGCACAAGAAGAGAGCAGAAAGTCGGGTGACCGGCTGGGGAATGCTCTTATCAAGACTGGGGCAATCCCCGAAGAGGATCTGACCCAGTTTCTGTCCAAGCAGTACGGCGTGCCTGCCGTCAACCTGGCGGAGTTCGACATCGACGCCGAGGTCATCGCGCTGGTACCCAAGGACGTGGCCCTGCGCCATCGGGTGGTGCCGGTCAACCGCGCCGGCTCTTCGTTGATCGTGGCCATCGCCGATCCTTCCAACATCCTCGCCATCGACGATCTCAAGTTCGTCACTGGCTACAACATCGAAGCCGTGGTGGCCTCCGACGTCGGCATCTCGGAGGCCATCGAGAGGTACTACAACCGGCGGGAAGAGCTCGACCTGAACAAGGTCATGAACGAGATCCAGGATGAGGTGGAGGTTGGAACCACCGCCGACGATCAGATCAACCTGACGGATCTCGAGAAAGCCGCAGACGACGCGCCGGTGGTCAAGTTGTGCAACCACCTCTTGCTCTCGGCCATCCAGAAAGGCGCTTCCGACATCCACGTCGAACCATACGAGAAGAGCTACCGCGTTCGCTTCCGCATCGACGGTGTGCTGCACGAGGAGATGTCGCCGCCGGTGAAGCTCAAGGCCGCGCTCTCCAGCCGCTTGAAGATCATGGCCCACCTGGATATCGCCGAACGGCGTTTGCCCCAGGATGGGCGCATCAAGCTCAAGGTGGGCCAAGACAAGGAGATGGACTTCCGCGTCTCGGTTCTGCCCACCTTGTTCGGGGAAAAGATCGTCCTCCGGCTCCTCGACAAAGGCAACCTGCAGCTCGACATGACCAAGCTGGGCTTCGAGCCGGACCAATTGGCCGACTTCAAGACCTCCATCGAGTGCCCGTACGGAATGGTGCTGGTCACTGGGCCGACCGGCTCGGGCAAGACCACCACGCTGTATTCGGCTCTTTCCGAGCTCAACACCCTCTCCGACAACATCTGTACCGCCGAGGATCCGGTCGAGTTCAATCTTCCCGGCATCAATCAGGTTCAGATGCACGAAGATATCGGGCTGAACTTCGCCGCGGCGCTGCGCTCGTTTCTGCGACAAGACCCCGACATCATCATGATCGGCGAAATCCGCGACTTCGAGACCGCCGAGATCGCCATCAAGGCGGCGCTCACCGGCCACCTGGTGTTGTCCACCCTGCACACCAACGACGCGCCGTCGACCATCACCCGTCTGCTCAACATGGGCGTCGAGCCGTTTCTGGTCACCGCCTCGGTGCAACTGGTGCAGGCGCAGCGTCTGGTTCGCAAGATCTGTTCGAACTGCAAGCAGCCCACGGAAACGCCCAAGGATGAACTCAAGGTCCTGGGTGCGACCGACGAAGAAATCGCGACCGCCGCTTGCCAGCGCGGCGTCGGCTGCCAGGTCTGCGGCGGCTCGGGCTACAAGGGCCGCGTGGCGCTCTACGAGGTCATGCCCTTCAAGGATTCCTTGAAGGAACTGGTCTTGCAGGGGGCGGCTGCGGTCGAGATCAAGGGAGAGGCGATCCGCCAGGGCATGCGAACCTTGCGCATGTCAGGCGTGCGCAAGATCTGCGAAGGCGTCACGTCTGTGGACGAGGTCGCGCGCATCACTGCCGGTGACTAGAAGGATAGGCTTTGGAGAATAACCCCAATCAAACGCCGCCCCCGCAGGCCGGTGGACTCACCGTCAACCTGCAGCAGCTGCTCAAGGCCATGGTCGAGCAGGGTGCCTCCGATCTGCACATCACCACCGGCACACCGCCACAACTGCGCATCGACGGCGTGCTGGTTCCATTGCGGGTCAATCCGCTCTCCCCGGTGGACACCAAGCAGCTCTGCTATTCGGTGTTGACCGACACTCAGAAACTGCACTTCGAGGAGCAACGCGAGCTCGACTTCTCCTTTGGCGTGCGCGGCCTGGCGCGTTTTCGCGCCAACCTTTTCATGCAGCGCGGGGCTGTGGGCGGCGCGTTTCGAACCGTTCCCTTCAAGATCTCTTCGTTCGCTGAACTGGGGTTGCCACCCGTCATCGAGGAGCTGTGCAACAAGCCGCGCGGATTGGTGCTGGTCACGGGGCCCACCGGCTCGGGCAAGACCACCAGCTTGGCGGCCATGATCGACAAGATCAACTCCGAGCGCCACGAGCACATCATCACCGTCGAAGACCCCATCGAGTATCTGCACCCGCACAAGAAGTGCCTCATCAACCAACGCGAGGTAGGCGCCGACACGGAATCCTTCAAGAAGGCGCTCAAGTACATCCTGCGGCAAGACCCCGACGTGGTCCTCATCGGCGAGATGCGGGATCTGGAAACCATCGAGGCCGCGTTGGTGACGGCGGAAACCGGCCACCTCTGCTTCGCCACCCTGCACACCAATTCGGCGGTGCAGACCATCAACCGCATCATCGACGTGTTTCCCCCGAATCAGCAGTCGCAGGTTCGCGCGCAGCTGTCCTTTGTGTTGGAGGGGATCATCAGCCAGGCGCTGCTTCCGCGCGCCACGGGGCAGGGACGCATCCCGGCCCTGGAAGTGATGGTTCCCAACGCCGCCATCCGCAACCTCATCCGCGAGGACAAGATTCACCAAATCTACTCCATCATGCAGATCGGTCAGGGCAAGTCAGGCATGCAGACCCTGAATCAGAGCCTGGCCAGCCTGTACCTGCGGCGCCTGGTCACCCTCGAGGAAATCGTCAGCCACAGCTCGGACCCGGAAGAGCTGGAGCAGATCATCTCGGCCGGAGGGGCCGCGCCTGGTGGCCGTCCGTCCTTTGGCGGGCGACCGTCTCTGGGAAGGGGATAAACACCGATGGCCGCACAGCTCACAGCGTTCATTTGGGAGGCTCGCACCCGAACCGGCGACCTGAAGAAGGGCGTGATGGAGGCCGAGACCGAGGAGGCCGTCCACAACAAGCTCAAGCTTCAGCAGCTGCAACCGGTGGTGGTCAAGAAGCAGCCCCGTCAGTTCACCATCAACATCGGAACCGGCGTCACCGTCAACGACATCGTCATCTTCACGCGTCTGTTCGCCACTATGATCGATGCCGGTCTGCCCATCGTGCAGTGTCTGGAGATCCTGTCCACGCAATCGGAGAACAAGCGCTTCGGCAAGATCCTGGGGCAGGTGCGGGCCAACGTGGAAGGCGGGCTCACCCTCTCGGATTCCATGCGCCGCTTCCCCAAGATATTCGACAACCTGTTTGTCAACTTGGTCGCTGCCGGCGAGGCGGGCGGCATCTTGGACACCATCCTGCAGCGCCTCTCGACCTACCTGGAAAAGGCACAAAAGCTTCGGCGCCAAATCAAAGGCGCCATGGGCTACCCGATAACCGTGTTGTGTATCGCTGCCCTGGTGGTCACGGTCCTGCTCACCAAGGTCATCCCCACCTTCGAAAAGATGTTCAAGGACTTCGGCGGCGGCAAGCTGCCGGCGCCCACGCAGTTCGTGATCGATCTCTCGTGGACGATGCGCAACTACTTGCCCTTCGTGATCGCCGGCCTGGTTGCGTTTGTGGCTGCGATCAAGTTCATCCTGCGCACGCGCAAGGGGCGCCTGGCCTTCGACAGCATGCTGCTCAAGCTCCCGGTCTTCGGCCCCGTGTTGCGCAAGACCGTGGTGGCGCGCTTCGCCCGCACCATGGGAACCCTGCTGGCCTCCGGCGTTCCCATTCTCGATTCCATGGAGATCGTGGCCAAGACCGCCGGAAACGTGGTCGTGCACGACGGCATCATGTTCGTGCGCGCGCGCATCTCCGAGGGCAAGGATCTGGCCACGCCCCTCATGGAAACGGGGCTCATGCCTCCCATGGTGGTGCAGATGATCAGCGTCGGTGAGCAGACCGGCGCGCTCGACGCCATGCTGTCCAAGATCGCCGACTTCTACGAAGAGGAAGTGGACGTGGCCGTGGCCTCCATGACCCGCATGATCGAGCCCCTGCTCATGGTCTTCCTGGGCGCCGTCATCGGCGGCTTGGTCATCGCCATGTACATGCCAATCTTCGAGATGGCCGGCAACATCAAGGCTGGCTGAACCGCCGCATGGCTGAGCTGCAAGCCCTCGCCACGCCCGAGGCCATCTCGCTCGGCGCGCCGGCCGCGCAGGGTGAGGCGATCCTCGCTCAGGGCGAGCGCGCTCGACAGGAGGCGCTGCGAACCGTCACCTACTTGATGCTCGTGCGCACGGCGCTGGCCACCGTGCTCATGATGTCAGTGGTCATTCTCGCCCTCACCCTGGGAAGCCCGGATACGCTTTCGGGTCCCTTCGGGCGGTTCGTGTTCGCGCTGTTGGCGACGACCTATGTGGCCACGCTGGCCTACGCTCTCGGGCTGGGCCACATCCAAGATCCAGTCCGCTTCGCCGATATCCAGATCGGCGTTGATCTGGTGTTGGTCACCCTGCTCATCCACGCCACCGGCGGCGCGCAGAGCGGATACACCTTCCTCTACCTCGTCGACGTGGTCGCGGTCAGCCTTCTACCCAAGCGCTTCTCGCCGGGAAACGTCGCTGCCGCGAGCGCCCTGCTCTTTGTTGGCATCTCGCTGCTCGGCTACCTGCGCATCCTGCCGCCTATCACTGGGCAAACCGTCTTCCCCTGGGATCTGACCCTGGAGGAGCTGATCTTCCGCTTGGTCGTCTACCTGGCGGGAGTGGTTTCTGTGGCGGCGCTGGGCATGAGCCTGTACGCCAAGACCCGCGAGGCGCGCGAGCGCCTGGCCCAACACGAGCGCATCGCCGGCGATCTGGCGTCTTTACACCAGAACACCATCCGCTGCCTGTCCGCGGGATTGGTGACCACGACCCTCGACGGATCCATCACATCGATGAACGACGCGGCCTGTGAGATTCTCGGCATTGGCACGCCCGCACCGGTGGGGCAGCGGCTTGAGGGATTGAGCCCGAGCATGGCCGCCGTGATGGTCGAGGATCTCCAGCTCGGCCGGGTCATCCGCCAGGAAGTGCAAGCGGTCCATGCCAATGGATCGCCGCGATGTCTGGCGGTTTCCGCCACGCCGCTGTCCGATCACACGGGTCGCATCGTGGGTCGGGTGATCCATTTTCAGGATCTGACCGAGCTGCGCAGCATGGAAGGAGCGGTGCGACGTTCGGAGCGCCTGGCCGGCATCGGCCGCCTGGCGGCCAACATCGCCCACGAGATCCGAAATCCGCTCGCCAGCATTTCCGGATCGGTCGAAGTTCTGCGCAAGCAGCCCGGCACAGACGCCGAAGCCCGACAGCTCATCGACATCGCCGTGCGCGAGGTGGACCGGGTGAACGGCCTTATTTCGGGGCTACTCGACTACGCCCGTCCGCGCACCGAGGACCGCCAGCGCCTCGACTTGGGTGAGATGGCGTGCGAGATCGCCAAGGTGTTCGAGCAGGAGCGGCGGTCTGTCGAAATTGGTGTGGTCGTGGACGTGGAGCCAGGCGTGGCGGTCGAGGGCGCCTCCGGACAGTTGCGCCAAGTCTTGTGGAATCTTCTGCGCAACGCCGTCGCGGCCATGCCGGGGGGTGGTCGCGTACGGCTCGTGGTTTCGCGTCGCGAACGAACCCATGGCGCAGCCCAGGCCGTTCTTTCAGTGAGCGACACCGGCATCGGCATACCCCAAGAGGATCTCGATCACATTTTTGAACCGTTCTTCTCGCGCCGAGCGGACGGCACGGGCCTGGGCCTGGCCATCACGGCGCGCATCGTGGAGGATCACAAAGGCAGCATCGAGGTGTCGAGCGAGGTGGGCAAAGGAACGACGTTCGTGATCCGTTTCCCCGCCGCAACCTGACGGCGCGGGCGTCGTTGTGAACCGCGTGCCCGCCCCGTAGACTGTCCGGTTTCCAAGTGAGCAACGAGAGCGAAGCGAAAGCCGGTGCGCCTGAGTGCGACGCGAGGGCGGAATCCTTGCCGGTCGAGGTGGCCGAAGAACTGTCCCTGCTGCGAGTCGTGCTGGCCAAGCTCGATGGCCTTCCGGCTCGCACGCGAACCGCAGTCGATGACGCCGCCACGCTCATCGAGCTGCGCGATGCCATGGCCGAGGCCAAGCTCGAGGATCAAGGGCCCATTCTCGCGGAGATGCATCGAGTGGAAGCGCTGTCGCGCCAGCGTGGCAAGGGCGAGGACGCGCCGGTTGATCGCCAATCCCCCTATTTCGCCCACCTGCGCCTGTGCGAGGGCGATCGCCGTCGCGATGTGCTCATTGGCCAGCGCGGCTTGGTGGAGCGCGGCGGCGGCGTGCAGATCGTCGACTGGCGCAACGCCCCGGTGTCGCGGCTCTTCTATCGCTACGACGAGGGCGACTGCTACGAGGAACAACTGGGTGATCGAGTGGTCGAAGGTGAGGTGATAGCGCGGCGTACGCTCTCGATCATGGACGCCGAGTTGCGCCGGGTCGCGTGCGTGCAAGGCATCTGGGCGCGCGCCAGCAACGGCTCTGCGTGGAAGGAACTGGCAGCCCAGCAGACCAGGCTGCGCGTGGAGCGCGACGGGACTGCATCGTGGATGGGACAGGCGCCGGGCAAGGAGCCGGAAGTCAGCGTGCTGGGGCGCGCTGATGCACGGCTAGGTTTGCAGGCCGACGGAACCCGCCGCGCGGACCGCTTTTTGCCGGCCATCGCGGCGCTCATCGATCCGCGCCAGTTCGATCTCATCAGTCGGCCGAGTGCCGGGGTGATCGTGGTGCAGGGCACGGCCGGCAGTGGCAAGACCACCATTGGTTTGCACCGCATCGCCTACCTGGCCTTTGCCGACGCGGAGCACTTCCGACCCAAGCACATGCTGGTCATCATGTACCAGCGGGCGCTGGCGACCTATGTATCGCGGGTGTTGCCCTCGCTGGACGTGCCAGGGGTCGCGGTGCGGACCTTCGCGGCCTGGGCCGAGGCCACGCTCCGGATCACGTTTCCCAACTTGGGTAGCCCAACGGGTGAGCCCGCGCCGCACACGCCGCCGCTGGTGATGCGGGCCAAGTCGCACGGGGCGATGCTCAAGGTGCTGGCCGATCGCCAGGCGCAGATGGCGACGTGGTGTCGGGCCGAGCTGGTGGCGGCGCTGGCCAGCCAGCCCGAAGCAGCAGCGGCCATCGCAATCTGGGACGCAGCCCAGGGTCCGGTCGATCTCCGGGTGACAGCCCTGGCCCGCTGGTCGAAGCAGGTACCGCTCTCGGCCACCGATTGCACCGCGCTCGAGACCGTGGGGACGCGCATCCGGGCGCGCACGCGCGACGTGGTGGGCGAGTGGGCGTCGCTTTTCACCGACCGCAAAGCGCTGGGCGAGGGCTTCGCCCGACACGCCCCGGGCCTATTCAGCGAGGCGCAACTCAACAGCATCCATCGCTGGTGCGTGGAGCGCGAGCGGTTGCGTGTGGGAGCCGCGGACGGAGAGGACGACGAGGCGTGGGCTCTCGACGAGGAAGACCAGGCACTTCTTCTGCGCATCCATCAGCTCCAGCGCGGCCGGCTGGGCGCCAGTGAGCCCATTACCTACGACCATTTGATGGTGGACGAGGTGCAGGACTTCGCGCCGATGGAGCTAGCGGTGCTGCTCGACACCACCAACCAGCGCCGCTCCATCACTTTGGCCGGTGATACCAACCAGTCCATCGTGCCCGAGCATGGGTTCTCGAACTGGACACAGATGCTAGCCGACCTGGGCATCGGCCACGATCGGGTCGAACCGCTGCGGGTGAGCTATCGTTCCACGCGTCCCATCGTGGATTGCGCGCTTCACGTGCTCGGCCCTTTGGCCGGCGATCAGCCACCTGTGACACCACGCCAAGGATCGCCCGTGCAGTCCTTCGCATTCGGCTCGGCCGGAGAGTGCAGCGATTTTCTGGCGCGCGCGCTCCGGGATCTGGTGCACAACGAACCGCTTGCCTCAGTGGCCCTCATTGCCCGCCACCCGGAACAGGCGCGCCTCTACTTCGAGGCGCTGGCCGCGGCGGAAGTGCCGGGCCTGCGACTGGTGGCTGACCAGGATTTCCCGTTCCGAGCCGGAATCGATATCACCGACGTGGCCCAGACCAAAGGGCTGGAGTTCGACATAGTGATTCTTCTCGAAGTGACCGAAGCTTCATATCCCAACGCCGACATCGCCCGCCGCATGCTCCATGTCGCCATGACCCGCGCCGCCCATCAACTGTGGATCACGTACACCGGGCCGAGCTCACCGCTTCTGCCCGCGGGCCTGCGCTGAGCGTGCGGGCGTCAGCCCTGGAAGAAGCGATTGAGCGCCCATACCTCGCGGGCGCGCAGACCCTGGAAGCGAATACCCATGCCGGGAAGCTGGTCCGCTGCCCCGGGCTCGACCCAGCGAACCTCGCCGCCCACCTCAATCGGCTCGGCTTGCGTGGGAATGCGGAAGCGGATCTGCAGCCTTGTCTGCAAGGGAAGCGGCGTCGTGGTCTCCACGAACACGCCTCCCAGTGAAATGTTCCGTGTGGTGGCGACGTGTCGGTCTTCGCCGACGACGACCTCCACCTCCAGGCGGCGTGCATATCGGGGATCGGTTCGTCGAAAATGCTCAGACAAGTTATGCCTCGCTGTCGAAACGGGTCCGCGATGCAGAGCCCACAGTGAATTCTGCATCTACCGCGAAAGGCTCAGTCGGGGCAAGCTCGCCCGAGCCCACGTGGTTGCGTCCCTCGACCGGGCAATTTTAGGTGAGGCGCGCAGCTTAATCAATGCGTCGCACACGTTTCGAAACAAGGTTTTGTTTGTTCTGTCGCGTCAACCATGAGGGTCCATTTTTCGGCTAGACTGAGGCGACCGATGAACCTCGACACCTACCCCTTGAATCAGCTCGCGGATCGCGTGGGTACGCCCTTCTTCCTGCTCGACGCTGAGATTCTGCGCGGGAATCTTCGCCGGCTGAGTGCCCTGGCCGCGGGACCGCAGGTCGTTGCGCGCTATGCGATGAAGGCGAACTCGGTTCGCCAAGTGCTGGAGCTGGTGTGCAAGGCCGGCATGTGGATCGACGCCGTGAGCGGCAACGAAGTGCTGCGCGCCATGCGCGCTGGCTTTCCCGGCGGTACCGAACCACCCCGGATCATGTTCACGGCAGACGTCTTCCGCGACAACGCGCTCGAGGTGTTGCGGCAGCATCACGTTCTGCCCAACCTGGGCTCTCCGGGAATGATTCGGCAGCTTGCGGCGACCGGCTATCGCGGTCCGGTTGCCGTGCGAACCAACCCGGGCTTCGGGCACGGCCACGTCCAGGCCTGCGATACCGGCGGCCCTTCCTCGAAACACGGGGTGTGGCACGAGGATCTCGAAGAATTGCGCCAGGCCGCTGCGACCGCCGGCTTGACCATCGTGGCGCTGCACGCGCACATCGGCACGGGCCCCGAGCCGCGCGAGTTCGACCAGAACATGCGCAAGCTGGTGGACTTCTTCGAGGCGATTCTGCCGGGATTCCCCGACGCCGCCGCAGTGAATTTTGGCGGCGGCATCCCGCACCCCTATCGACCCGACCAACCAGCCTACGATCTTTCTTGGTATCGGCCTGTCCTCGAGGACGCCGTCGTTCGCTTGGCGCGAGCCGCGGGACGCCCGATTCGCGTCGAGATCGAGCCCGGCCGCTACGCGGTGGCGGGCATGGCGGCTTTGGTGTGCCGGGTGCACGACATCAAGACCACGCGCGCGAATGCCAAGGGCCCAGGGCACCGCTTCGTCATGGTGGACGCGGGATTTTGCGACCTGGTGCGGCCGGCCATGTACGGCGCGTATCATCACATTTCTGTGGTGGGTGCCGGCGCCAGTCGAACGCCAGAACCGCTGGTCGTGGCCGGGCCCTTGTGCGAAAGCGGCGATGTGTTCACGCGCGACGGAAACGAGATCTTGGTGCCGCGGCTTTTGCCAAGGCCCGAGCCAGGCGATCTACTGGTGCTGCACGACGCGGGTGCCTATGGCTCGGCCATGAGTTCGAACTACGTGTCGCTGGGCCGAGTGCCTCAGGTGATGTGGGATGCAGGCCGCGCGACGCTGGTTGCTCGCCGCGAGAGTTTGGACGATGTGGTTCATGCCGAGTGCGAGGAGCCGCTGGCCTGACAGGCCGCCGTGCTACCTTTGCTGCAAAGGAGGAAGTCGTGCCGCTCTACGAATATGTGTGTCGCAAGTGTTCCAAGCAGTTCGAGACGCTAGTTTTCGGCGCGGAGGTGCCCACCTGCCCGGCCTGCCAGTCGACCGAACTGGAGCGCCTCCTGTCCGTGGTGGCTGTGGGCAGCAGTCAGCCGGCGCGTGAGCCCAGCGCCTGCGATTCTTGTTGTGGTCGCGGCGGCCCTGGCTGCGGGATGAACTAGTTTCCATCGCATGCCCTACGTTTCGCTCAGGGATTGCGTGGATGACCTGGAGCGGACAGGCCAGCTGCGACGCGTGGACGTTGAAATCGACGCGCACCTGGAGGCGGCCGAGATCCAGCGTCGCGTGTTCCGCGCCCGCGGCCCGGCCCTGTACTTCGCGCGGGTCAAGGACTGCCGCTTTCCCATGGTCAGCAACTTGTTCGGGACCATGGAGCGCGCGCGCTTCATCTTTCGCGACAGTCTCGACAAACTCCGCCGCCTCGTCGAGCTGAGAGCGGATCCGGGCGCGGCTTGCAAGCATCTGCTGCGCTATGCGGGCGTGCCCTTCACCTTGCTGCGCACGCGGCCCAGGCGCGTGGCCGGCGGTCCGGTCTTTGCCGACCAGGTCGAGGTCAGCGAGCTGCCGCAACTTCAGTGCTGGCCCGACGACGGCGGCGCCTTCATCACGTTGCCCCAGGTGTACAGCGAGGATCCAGAGCGGCCCGGGCCTGCCCACAGCAACCTGGGCATGTATCGCATCCAACTTTCCGGCGGCCAGTATCAGCCCAACCGCGAGGTGGGCCTGCACTATCAGATCCATCGTGGCATCGGCGTGCACCACGCGGCTGCTATCCGGCGCGGCGAAATCCTGCGCGTGAACGTGTATGTGGGCGGCCCGCCGGCCATGACCCTGGCCGCGGTCATGCCATTGCCCGAGGGCGTGTCCGAGCTGGCGTTTGCCGGCGCGCTGGGCGGCCGGCGCGTGCGGCTGGCCCATCAGAAAGGCTGGACTTTGCCGGTGTATGCGGACGCCGATTTCTGCCTGCTGGCCGAAGTGGATCCCGATGTCCGCAAGCCGGAAGGGCCGTTCGGCGATCACCTCGGCTACTATAGCCTTGCGCACGATTTTCCGGTGTTGCGCGTGCGCCGGATCTATCACCGCCAGGATGCCATCTGGCCTTTCACCGTGGTCGGCCGGCCGCCTCAGGAGGACAGCGTTTTCGGTGCGCTTATCCACGAAATCACAGGCCCGCTAATTTCGTCAATACTTCCCGGCGTGCACGCGGTGAACGCAGTGGACGCGGCCGGCGTGCACCCGCTGTTGCTGGCTTTGGGCAGCGAGCGCTATGTGCCGTTCGAAGAACGCCAAGCGCCGCAGGAACTGCTCACCCAAGCCAACGCCATCTTGGGACAGGGCCAGCTCTCTTTGGCCAAGTACCTGTTCATGGCGGCGGTTGACGACGATCCGCAGCTCGACGGGCATAATGTCAGCGCATTTCTGCAGCACGTTCTGGCCCGGGTCGACTGGCGCCGAGACCTTCATTTCCAGACGCAGACAACTATCGACACGCTCGACTACTCGGGCACGGGCCTCAACCGAGGATCCAAACTGGTGGTGGCCGCTGTGGGGCGGCCGCGGCGCACCCTGCCGACTGAACCGCCGCCCGGCCTACGCTTGCCCGACGGCTTTGCCGATGCGCGCGTGTGCCTGCCGGGCGTGCTCGCGGTGCGCGCGCCGGCATCTTGTTCTCAGGGCTTGGCGGAAGACTTCGCCGCGTTTTGTGCCGCCTTCCAGGGCGTGGATCCGATCTGCGCCTTCCCGCTGGTGGTTCTGGTCGACGACAGCGAATTCTGCAGTCGCAGCCTCGACAACTTCCTATGGGTGACGTTCTCGCGATCCAATCCGGCCACCGACGTGGGCGGCATCGAGGCGGCCACGGTTGACAAGCACTGGGGCTGCCGGGGCTCGCTGGTGATCGACGCCCGCCGTAGGCCGCACCACGCACCTCTGCTGATCGAGGATCCGCAGGTCACCGCCCGCGTCGACGTTTTGTTTGCCAAGGGCGGCCCGCTCGCGGGCCTCGAATAAGAAAAACGGCGAGGTGGGTGATCCCGCCCCGCCGTGTTGTTGCGTCTGCGCTGTTCGGACTAGAAGGTGCAAACACCGGTGGTGCAGTTCGAGTTGTCAGGCATGGTGGCGCCGCTGCTGACGGCGCTCGAGTCGCTGCCACAGGTGGCGTCAACCACGGTGGGCGTTCCCCCTGGGCAAGTGACCGTGTCGTTCGTGCCGTCCGTGGCAATGGTCGCGACAGTTGCCCCGGAACCGTTCTTGACCACGACCGTCATCGAAGATGAGGTGGCGAGGCTTCCCAGCACCATCGAATAGCAGACGGAGCTGCCACTCTTGACCGTCACGGTCATCGTCGTGATGTTGGTCTGCATCTTCACCCCGTTGCTGAAGCAAGCACTCTGGGTATATGTGGAAAGGTCCATCTGCTCTGTGCAAGTGTCGGTCGCGCTCACCTCACACGCTGAGTTGGAGAGCAGGGCGACAAGTGGATTCAAGCACGTCAGACTCGCACAAGCGCCAGTCAGGGGTATGGTGCCAGTCGCGGTATTGCCACCCAGCGCGGCCACGCCGCCCGCACTGGTCGTTCCCGCCAGGCTGGTGACGCCGCCGCCAGCCCCCTGGCCGCCAGCTTGTAGGGCACCGCCGGCAGCGCCGCCCGCGCCGCCGTTGCTGCCGCTGCTGCAAGCCGCGGTCAAGATGATCGCAATCCCCAGACACAGTGTAAGTACTCGCATTAGAGCTCCTTCCATTCTTGTTTTAGATAAACGTAGGTCGTGCAAGTGTGTGCAAGTTCACGATTCTTGTCAATAAACAACGACCAAGGCAGGCTGTCTCCCCCAGGACGGTCCATCGTCAGCATTGCTTCATGTAGGCGACCAGATCCTGGGGCAGCCGGCTTTCGATGGTCACTGGCTCACGCGTGCGCGGGTGGGGAAAACACAGGCGGGCCGCGTGCAGGGCATGTCGGGCCAAACCGTCAAAGGTCGCCAGCAAATCGGGGGTCAGTCCAGCATCGCAGTAATCCATGAAGGCCTGCTCGCTGGCGCCATAGAGCTTGTCGCCGACCACGGGATGGCCGATGGAGGCCAGGTGAACACGGATCTGGTGCTGCCGTCCGGTCTCGGGCGAGGCCTCGACCAGGGCGTGCTCGGCAAAGGATTGCACGACACGAAAACGGGTGAGCGCGGGCAAGCCGTCGGACGCGACGCCCATCATGATGTGCGTCCTGGTGTCGAGCAGTCGCATCGGTGAATCGATCACGCCCTCAGACTCCGTGGGCACGCCATGCACCAGGGCCAGATAGTTCTTCTTGACCAGCCGCTGTGCGAACGCGCGCTTCAAGAACGAGGCGGCCACACGCCCGCGGGCCACCAGGAGCACGCCCGATGTTTCCCGATCCAAACGGTGACAGATCTGCAGAGCCTCGCCGGGAAAGCGCTCGCGCAGGATCGCGACCAGGGTGTTCTTCCAGAACTTGGCCGTGGTGTGCATGGGCAGCCCGGCCGGCTTGTCAATCGCGAGGAACGTGTCGTCCTCGGCCAGGATATCGAAGTGGCGGGGCACTTCGGGCTCCACCGGTGCGGGACGGTCGACGGTGATGGTCTCGCCCGCCCGCACGCCCAGCGCCGGGCGCGGCCGCCGTCCATCGGCCAGCCGCACCTGTTGTTCGATGACGGTGCGGATCTTGGCACGCGACAGGCGCCGGATGCGGTGTTTGAGAAAATGGTCGAGGCGCCAACCGTCGCACTCAGCGGGCACGCGCAGGCGCAACGGGATTATTTCCCGAGGCGCCTCGCAACCATCCGCAGAAACCAGGTCAGTCTCGATCGTGAGCTAATCCTCGTCGAGAACGCCCTTCCAGCGCCAGTTGCCACGTTCGCGTTCCTCTGGCTTGGGCCGGGTTGAGCGTTTCTTCTCTGGGCGTTCGCGCCGGCCGTCGGGTTTGCCCGCGGTGCGGTCACCGCCAGGAGCAGGCGGGCGCGGCGGTCCGAAACTCCGCGGGACACCCGGAGAGGAAGGCCCCCCGGATCCTGGGAAGCGAGGAACACCCCCACCAGGGCCTGGAGGCCCACCGGGAGGCCGTGGGCTGCCGAAACGCGGCGGCCCACTCGCGCCACCGGGTCGCGGCGCGCCTGGTGCGGGCCGAGCTTGGGCTTCTTCAATGATCAGCGCGCGGCCTTGAACCAGGCGACCGCCGAGTTTTTCGATAGCTTGCTTGGCACCGTCATCGGTTGCCGTTTCAACAAAAGCGAAACCGCGCGGGCGGCCAGTTTCGCGCTCGCAGGCCACTCGGACACTGCGGACCTCGATACCCTCGCTGGTGAAGGCCTCCTTCAGTTCCAGCTCGGTGACGTTGTAGGAGAGGTTGCCTACGAAAAGGCGCGTTCCCATAGAACTGCGTTCCTCGAAATCTCCATCCTACTGCGCGGCTGGGCGTTCACCGTTCACGCGATCGCGCAGATCTTTCCCCACCTTGAACGTTGGCGTCCGACGGGCCGCAATCTGGATGGTTTCTCCGGTACGTGGATTGCGCCCACTGCGCGCCGCGGACTCACGAACCGCGAAGGCGCCGAACCCCCGGAAGTCTACACGCTCTCCCTTGGCCAGGCCTTCGGACACGGCATCCAAGAGGCAATCAATCGTCACTTCAACCTGAGGCCGGGGCAAACTTTGCCGCTGAGCCACGAGGTCCACCAGATCGGACTTTTTCATCGGTCGCTTGTTCTCCTTGTTTGCGTAGCGTTAATCTTGGGGCGCGAAAGCCCCCTACAGAGAATCGGAAATGAACCTCTAGGATATGGCGGCCCATCACTCATGGTCAAGTGCGGCCGCGTCTCCAGGGGGACGAGAGTAGTTGCGATAATCACGCGATGCGCCAGGAGCGGCGAGCGGGCTGGCCGTGGATTCCTCTAGCGCCCCACGCTTGGGTGAACGCCCTGCAGGTACGCGCGCGCCGCGGGCAGGTCAGGGTCGTTCGCTGGAGCTTTGGCCACGAAGCTCTCCCAGGCCTGGGCGATGCGGGGGGTGAAGGCCAGTCGATGCTGGCGTGAATTTCGATGGACGCGACGCCGGGCTCGGCGAGGAGGCCGAGCGCCGGCAAATCGCCTACGACAGTGGGCGCCAGGGTGAAAGCGCAGAGAGCCAGCAACGTCACCAATGTGGCCAAGGGCGCGATCCAAACCGAGGCAACGGCGGCCACCTGGTCCGCTCAGCTTGGAGGCCGGGGCGACTGCTGGCCGCGCCAGTCGGTCGCGCCAAGTGGGTGCCCCCCGGGAGATCGACTGTCCTTTGGGTTTCGCCCCATGAAGGGAGCGAGATAATGCCACGAGTTTCGTGTCCGCCCGCGGCCACATGGGCGCGATTCTTGCGTGCTCCCCAGCTCTGCCAAAGACCAGGCGGGCGGCCGTTGAGCCGGCCCGCCAGGCGCGAAATGCTCCGTGGACAGGGCGCCTCCGTGTTGTAGGCTTAGGACCGAAAGGTGGTGAGCGGGTGCATACTGAATTCGGAGGAGAATCGTTCATGAGTCAGAAGACCAGAAGCCGCCGCGTGGTCATCGCGGAGGACAACGACGACATGCGGGCGGCCATTCGCGAGTTGATCGAAAGCTTGGGTGCCGAGGTGGTGGAGGCTGCGAGTGGCGGGGATCTGATCATGCTCCTGACCGATGAGAAGCCGGTGGACCTGCTCATTACCGACGTGCGCATGCCATGGATGACGGGGTTTCAGGTTTCGCTGGCCGCGCGCAACGCGGGCCTGACCATGCCCATCATCGTGGTGACAGCGTTCGGCGACGATCATTTGCGCGCACAGGTCGAGCGTCTGGGCTCGGCCAGCCTGCTTTCCAAGCCCTTCCGCCCCGAGGAGCTGTTGTCGCTGGCACGGTCGCTCCTGCCGTCCTAACCGCGACTCCCTTTCGCTAGCGCAGAATGAGGCTGGCCCGAAAACTCATCCTGGCCACCCTGGCGGGGATGGCCTTGGTCTTGGCTGCCAGCGCCTACTTCCGCATCACGCGGGAGTTGGATCTGTTCGAGCGTGACATGATCATGGACCACGCAGTGCTGGCGCGAACGTTGGCCAACGCATTGCCTCGGGTGTGGGCGGACGGAGGGCGCGAGGAGGCCCTCAGTCTGCTGGAGAATGTGAGCACGCCTGACGGGCGGTTTCGTGTCCGCTGGGTCGACGGAAAGGCGCCGCCCGCGCCAGCCTCTTCGCGAGAGCGCCACTACACCGACGTCCCCATTCAGGTGAACGGTCAGAATGTGGGCTACGTTGAGCTATCCGAGTCACGCGCCTACGAGCGGGCGTATGTGCGCGACACCTTGGTTCGCGCTGCCTGGGCGACCCTGGCGGCTGTCCTGGTGGCGGCCCTGCTGGCCGCGGCGCTGGGCCTGTCCTTGGTCGGGCGGCCCCTGGCCAAGCTGACACAGAAGGCTCGCAACATCGCCGCCGGCGATCTTTCTGGAAAGCTCGATCTCAGACAGCGCGACGAGATTGGCGAGCTGGCCCGCGAGTTCGATGCCATGTGTGACAGCCTGGCGCAGGCGCGGGTGTCGCTGGCCGGCGAAACCGAGGCGCGTGTGCGAGCCATCGAGCAGCTGCGCCACGCGGACCGCCTGGCCACCGTGGGCAAGCTGGCCTCGGGCATTGCCCACGAGGTGGGAACCCCGCTCGGCGTGGCCCTGGTACGGGCCAACATGATTTCCTCGGGCCGGATCGCAGGCGACGAGGCTCGCGAGGGGGCGCGTATCATTGGCCAGCAGGTGGAGCGCATCGCGCGCATCATCCGCCAGCTGCTCGACTTCGCGCGCGGACAGGCGGTGCGACCGCCCGGGCACGGCCTGCACCGCCAGCCGATCGACCTGGCCAGCCTGGTCGACAAGACCCTGTCGTTGGTGAAACCGCTGGCCGACAAGCGGCAGCTCACGCTCGACCTCCACACTGCACCGGACCTGCCCAAGCCATCGGTCGACGAAGGGCAGATCCAGCAGGTGCTGCTCAATCTTGTGGTCAACAGCATCCACGCCAGCGACCACCCAGGCCAGGTGCTGGTAGACATTTCGGTCGGCAAAGCGACGACCCCTGCGGATCTGGGCGGCGCCCCGGGCGAATATCTGTGCCTGTCCGTGGCCGATCAGGGTGTGGGCATCCCGCCCGAAATCCTGCCGCGCATCTTCGAGCCATTTTTCACCACAAAGGGCGTGGGCGAAGGCACGGGACTGGGCCTCTCGGTGGCCTATGGAATCGTGCGCGAGCACGGCGGCTGGATCGATGTGCAGAGTGCCCCTCGCCAGGGCAGCCGTTTCTCCATCTATCTCCCAGTGAACAGGGCCGCCTAGCGCGAGCGGGTCCTTGGCAGAGGTGCAGGGGACAGGGAACGGCACGACTTCGGCGTTGTTCGGCGTTGTTCAGTAGCTCAAAGCCAGCAATTCCTCTATGCTGGTCGCGTCTCTCTCGGGTATGGGCGTCCGGGTAGTCGGTCCCTTCGATCTCGACCGGAGGTTGTCTCGATGAACACTGGCCCGCAACGATGGCTCCGTAGTGTTTCGCTCACATTGGGTGCTCTCATCCTGCTCCTGGGCGGGCAGAGCGCCGCTGCCGAATCCAACGAAGCTCCGGCGAGCAAAGAAGCTTCGACGAGCAAAGAAGTTGCAACGAGCAAAGAAGCTCCGCCGAGCAAGGAAGAACCACCGGAGTTCCGCTTCGACTTCGGCCTGTTTGGCGGGTACCACTTCTTCGACGGCAATCACTCGCTGGGCCGGGCTCCGGGGAGTCCGGAGGATTTTTCACCCGCATGGAATGGGATGTTCGGCGGCCGGCTGGGTCTGCACTTCAATCGCTGGTTCGGGCTGGAAGCCGAGGTCGACGCCACGCCCACGCACACGCGTAACCACAACGCTTCGATGTGGGTCTTCGGCTACCGCGGCAGCCTGATTCTCAACTTGAGCGATAGCTACTGGTTCCAGCCCTTCATTCTGGCTGGCTACGGCGGGCTGACTTCGCTGGTCAACAACAGCAACCCCGCGCTGATCGTTCAGCAGGATATCCCGGCGAGTGCCACCTGGGGATTCATTCACGCCGGGGTCGGGTTCAAGGTCGGGTTCACCCCATGGACCGGGCTGCGCGTCGACGGGCGAATCATGGCCCCGTGGACCGCGCTGTCGCCGGTCATTCCGCAAGGCAATCGCATCGGCTACGGCGGGCCTGACTATGAGATTCTGGGTTCGCTCTTCGTCAACTTCGGTGAAATCGAGAAGGTGCACATCTTCTCGACGGTGGTCAAAGAGCTGAGGCCGACCAGCAACGACCGGGACGGCGATGGCATTCCTGACAATGTCGACAAGTGCCCTGACCAGCCGGAGGACAAGGACGGCTTCCAGGATGAGGACGGCTGCCCGGATCTCGACAACGACGGCGACGGCATCCCCGACGCCATCGACAAGTGCCCCAACGAGCCGGAGGACAAGGACGGCTTCCAGGACGAGGACGGCTGCCCGGATCTCGACAACGACGGCGACGGCATCCCCGACACTTTGGACAAGTGTCCCAATGAGCCGGAGGACAAGGACGGCTTCCAGGACGAGGACGGCTGCCCGGATCCCGACAATGACGGCGATGGCATCCCCGACGTCATCGACAAGTGCCCCAATGAGCCCGAGACCTTCAACAACTATCAGGACGCTGACGGCTGTCCCGATGAGGTTCCCGCAGAGGTCAAGAAGTTCACGGGCGTGATTGAGGGCATCAACTTCAAGACGGGATCGGCGGACATCCTGCCTGGTTCCTTTGTGCTCCTCGATCGAGCGACTAAGGTTCTGCAGGACTTCCCGGACGTTAAACTGGAGATTTCCGGACACACCGACAACCGAGGCAAGGCGGACTACAACCGCGACCTGTCTCAGCGCCGAGCCGACGCGGTGAAGACCTACTTCGTCACGCGCGGGATTGCCTCCGAGCGCCTGCAGTCCGTCGGCTACGGTCCCACGCGGCCCATCGCCAACAACAAGACCCAGTCGGGACGGGCCACTAACCGGCGCACCGAGTTCCGCCTGATCAACGTCGGCGACAAGTAGTTTCCTATTTCACCACGGAGAGCACAGAGAACACAGAGGTCGGAAGGGAAGGGGTTCGGATCGGACAGAATCCAACCCTTCCTTTTCCGGTCCGGCTCTGTGGCCTCTGTGCTCTCTGTGGTGAAGAACGGGCTTTCCGTTTGCCCTCACGTGCTCGGCTTGCGTCGGGCGTGTGAACTGTGAACAAGATCGCCGACCGCGTCCTCGGCCCGGCGCTCGGTCTGCCTGTCGTGCTCGGCCTGCTGGCGTGCCCTCAGCTTCTCGATGGTCAGGCGCTCCTGTGTGGCCTGGCGGACACGCGCGGCGGCCGCGCTCTCTGCGATCCGGGCTCGATCGAGCGGGCCCCGCCGGTGAAGGGTCGCCTCTTTCGTAGCTCGCTCCAGGACCGCTGTCAGTCGCTGGCGATAGCGTTCGCGCTGGAGTCCATGGGCGGCGACCGCCGGGGCGGGCGCGGCCGCGCGGCGCTTCGTTTCCTGCTGCAAGGCCTGGCGCGCCTGTTCAGCCGCGCCATCCAGCTTCTGCTGTTCCTCTTCAGCGCGCAGGTGTGTCGCTGCGGCTTCGCCCAAGGCTCTTACAGCCTCTTCCTCTGCGCTGCGGCGCAGGCTGAGCAAGGCGGCCAAGTTGGATGCCATGGGTGTTCGGGTGACGTTGCGTCCGGCGACGGGTGAGCTTACTGTTTGGGCAATGGTGGCACAGGTCCCCGCGAGAAAATACCGCATCGAGCGGTATCTGGCCGAGGGAGGCATGGGGGCCATCTATGTGGGCAAGAAGATCGGCGCAGGCGGCTTCGAGAAGGAAGTCGTGCTCAAGCAGCTTCTGCCGGAATTCACCAGCCGGCCCGAGTTCCGCGACCTCTTCTTCCGCGAGGCCAAGATCTCGGCCACCCTCGACCACCAGAACATCGTGCGCACCTTCGACCTGGTGACCTCAGACGACCGGCTGTTCATCGTGATGGAGTATGTGCGGGGCGCGGATCTGCGTTCGATTTCCTGGCGTGCGCGGCGCAAGCGGCCGCTTTCGGCGCAGGCCATCCTGCACGTCGCTCTGGAGATCCTGGCCGGCCTGGCCTACGCCCACCGTCGTCGCTCGCCCTCGGGCGAGCCCCTGGGCATCATCCACCGGGATCTGTCGCCTTCCAACATCCTGTGCTCAGCCGAAGGCGAGGTGAAGTTGTCCGACTTCGGCATCGCCAAGGCCGCAACCTACTCGTCGGCGTTCTATCGGGTGCGCGGCAAGGTGGGCTACATGTCGCCCGAGATGGCGCACAACCAGCCCATCGACTCGCGCAGCGACCTGTTCTCGCTGGGCGTGAGCACCTACGAGACCTTGATCGGCGAGAGAGTCTACGCGGGTGACCTCAACACCCCGGCCGAGCAAATCTACGCACAGTCGGTGCCGTCGTTGGCGACGAAATGCCCCAGCCTGCCGCCCGAGTTGCAGGGCGTGTTCGACAAGGCGCTGGCGCTCGATCGCGACGAGCGCTTCCAGGATGCAGAATCGTTTTCCGATGCCGTGCGCGAGGTGGCGCACCGGCACAGTCTGCTCTACTCCGCGCCGCAACTGGCGGCGGAGCTGCGCGATTTGCTCGGCCCCAATCCCGACCTCTGGCTTCGCGATGACGGCGACCCGCAGCGCGCGCAGACGGATCGTCCGGCCCATGGCGCGTCCGATCTCGAGGGTCAGGAGGCGTCGGCCGTCGCGGTCGGTAGCGGTGCCGACGGCGAGGTGCCGACTCTGGTTGAGCTCGCGCGTTCGCGCAAGGCTCGGCCGCTCGCGGCGGGAGGTGACCAGGCAGGGGACCCACAAGCGGCCGCGCTTCCTCCGGCAATCCCGGCCCCCGCTGGTGCCGAATGGCCCGTGGCCGGTTCGGCCGCCGTCGCCGTGAACAAAGCCGGTCTGCCTGGTCCCGCGACGCCTCCTCTCGCGCCCGCTGCGAAGCCCATCAACCCGCCCTGGCTCGTGGCTTCATTCACCTCGCCTCCCCGAGGAGGCGTGGCCGCAGTCCGCCGGTCGCGACGCAACCTGTGGATCGTGCTCGCGCTCACGACGCTGGCCCTGCTGGCCGCCGGGGCGCTCTTGTTTCGGGGCGGTGCGACCAGACCCACAGCTCCGACGACCAAAGGGATGATCCCCGGCGCCGTGGTCCCGCATCCCTAGCTTATTGGTCGGACCCTGGTCCGTCCCCAACCGCCACCACTTTGGGTCGGGGCATGCCGTTGAAGTTGGTGGCGCTGGCCGTGGTGTAGGCGCCGATGTTCTCGCTTACCAGCAGATCGCCCAGATCCAGGTTGACCGGCAATTCCTCGGCCACCGACACCACGTCGAGCGCATCGCAGGTGGGTCCGAACACCGACGAGATCTGGGTGGGCCCGGTCTTGAACGCCTTGAAGTGGTACTGGCAATGGTCGAAAAGCACGCCCGAGTAAGTGCCATACACGCCGTCGTTGACGGTGTAGCACTGCTTGCCGTTGCGCACGGCCTTGCCGATGATCTCGACCACCAGCGTGGCAGCCGTCGCAACCAGGAAACGGCCCGGTTCGGCCAGGATCTCCATCCCCGGCGGAAACAGGCGCTGGAATTCAGTATTGAGCGTCCTGGCCAACTCGGCGAAGGGCCGCACGTGCTGGTCATAGGGGGCGGGAAAACCGCCGCCGATGTCCAGGATCTTGACCTTGTCGTAGCCGCGATCCCAGGCCTCCTTGAAGATGCTGTCGGCGATGCCCAGGGCCTGTACGTAGTTCTGGAAATTGGTGCACTGACTGCCCACGTGAAAGGACAAGCCCTCGACCACCAGCCCGGCGTTGAAGGCGGCCTCGATCAGATCCACGGCCTCGCCGGGCGAGGCGCCGAACTTCGACGACAGCTCCACCACCGATCCGGTGTTGGGCACGTTGATGCGCAGGATGAGACCCGCGTGCGGGGCGTGACGCTTGACCTTGCCCACCTCGGCCAGGCTGTCGTAGGTGACGAGCGGCTTGTAGGGATCCAGCTCGGCCAGGGTGCGGTTGTCCTTGACCGGGTTGGCGTAGATGATCTTGTCCCAGATCCAGTTCTGTCGCTTCTTGGCAGGCATGGATTGGATGTTTTCGTGCACGATCATGAACTCCGGCATGGAGGCCACGTCGAAGCTGGCGCCCGCTTTGAACAGGGTGCGCACGATGCCCGGGTCGGGGTTGGCCTTGACCGCGTAATACGCCTGCACGCGCGGCAGGTACTTCTTGAAGGTGGCGTAGTTGCGCCGAACCACGCGATGGTCGACCACGAAAAGCGGGGTTCCATGCTGCTCGGCCAGTTGCTTGAGAAGCTTGGGTGAAAGCACGCGGGATCTCCTTGGGAGGGGATAGTCTACAGGCGGGCGCGAGCGATGGCGTCGGAAAAGGGCGCAGTCGGATTGGGAGGAGGGGCCAGCGTTTCTTCATAAATGAATCACGTGTTTCACCCGGACGACTGATTGACCGTCACCGCTTTCTCATCACCGCGCGCCCTCCGTGGCGCCAGGAGCGTGCGCGAAAAGCGTTTCGTAGACTTCGCGCGCCACAGCCAACGCGGCCTGAGCCTCCTCGACCGACGGCCGTTCCGTGTCGCCGGGGTAGCGGAAAGCCCAGGCGAACACGGCCGCTGAGGCGCAGGAAAGGCTAGCCCAGGGCAGGCGAGATGAGTGATGCTGGTGGGGCCGCCGGAAGATCAGGCGCTGGAGCGATGACTTGAATCTGCTGA
The DNA here is from genome assembly GCA_963758155.1 of uncultured delta proteobacterium. GTDB lineage: Bacteria > Myxococcota_A > Polyangia > Fen-1088 > Fen-1088 > Fen-1137. The sequence goes on along the minus strand of CAVWUP010000016.1, from coordinate 169,481 downwards.
CATCCTGGAGACCGACCGAGCTGCCCGATTCCTGGGCGCCCATCCACGGCTGGGCGCTGGCGCGCGTGCTGGCGGTCGTCGCGATCCTGGCGGTGGCGGGCTTCGTCGCGATCGAGCGTCCCTGGCTGACCCGTCGATGGTCGGTGGCGGCCCGGCGCCTGGGCCGGCGGGTGCTGGTCGGCGTGTTGGGCGTGTCGGCTGTGCTGGCGGTGGCCACCTATGTGGACTTCGGCGTGTTTCGCTACGGCACCTATCTCAACGAGTGGGACTTCTACCATTACTATCTGGGAACCAAGTACGCGCACGAGCTGGGCTACACCAACCTGTACGGCGCCACGCTGGCCGCCGACCAGGAAGGCGGCCTGCGCTACCACAACCCACGCAACCAGATACGTGACCTCGCGACCGCGCGACTTCGCGGCGTTGATGAAGTGGCGGCCGAGAGCGCACGCTATCGCGCCCGCTTTTCCGATTCACGTTGGCGCGAGTTCGTCGCGGATGTCACCTGGTTCAAGATGCAGCTGCCCGCGCATCGCTGGAGCCTGCTTCTAGCCGACCATGGCTACAACGGCACGCCGGCCTGGTCGTTCGTGGTGGGTGGCCTCGTGAGCCGCCACTTGTCCGTGCGCAATCCTGCCAGCCGGTGGCTCATGCTGGCCATGGATCCCTTGCTGCTGCTGGCTGCCACCGTTGCCGTGGCGTGGGCCTTTGGCCTGCGCACGGCCTTCATCATGGTCATTTTCATCGGCACCCACTACCTGCTGTCGTGGGGCCATCTCAAGGGCGCGCTTCTGCGCACCGATTTCGCCATGGCTTCGGTGCTGGCCGTGTGCCTGGTCAAGCAGCGCTACTACAAAATCGCCGGTGTCTTGTTGGGCTGGGCCATCTTGTCGCGCATCTTTCCCGGTTTTCTCTTGGTCGGGCCGACCGTACTCTTCTTTGTGCGGCTCGTCCGAAGCCGCCACGTCGATCGACACCTGCTAGGGCTTCTCGGCACCTGCGCCGCGACCGTGGCCCTGGTGGTCCTGGGATCTTGCGCATACTTCGGCACGACAGCGATCTGGCACGAGTGGAACCTCAAGATTCTTACGCACTATGCGGACGCCAGCGACTGGGATCTCGGCTTTCGCACCATTGTGGAAACGAGTTTCCCGGGCGGCGTCCCCCTGCGGGCGCTCGCGCATGCGGGGGCGCAGCACCCAGCCCTGTTCATGGGCGTGTCCGGTACCATCGTGGCCCTGTTCTTGCTCTTGCCCGCCTTGACCTTCCTCCGCGGCTTGCAAGACCACGAGGCCTTGGCCTACGGCTTCGTGTTCGTGTTTCTGCTGGCCACGGCGGCTTACTATTACTACCTCTTGCTGTGCGTGCCCCTGCTCTTCTTTGCTCCTCAACTGGAGCGGCCACAGCACGCCCTGGGCGTCGCCTTCATGTTCTTCACCGGCATCATGGGCTATGTGTTCTTCAGTGGGTCGGAGCTGTTGGCCGGTTCTTGGGTCATGTTCCGCGGCTGGCGCCAGACCTTTCCGACCTACTACTTTCTCTGTTGCTTCATTGCGGTTTCCGTGGCGCAGATGATCCTACTGGCCGGGAGCAAAACCCTGCGCGCCGAGCGCCGCTCGTCCGGCGGCAACCAGCCGCCGTCGCCCGACATTCAGGTTCCCGCGGAATTGCCAGATGGTGACCGCTAGAGCTTCTTGGCCGAGCGCACCTCGCTGGCAAACACAGATGACAGCGCCATGGTCTTTGTCGATCGCCCGGCCAGGGCTTCCTCGGCGGCGTGCACCACGTCAGGATCGGGACTCTTGCTGAGCTGGCGCAGAACTTTTTGTGCCTGGGCCGACCCCAGTCGCCCGAGCGCCGAAATGGCCGTGACCAACACGTCGGCCGGCGGGGTGTGGCGGCCGAGCAGCTTGCCGAAGAACCCGATGGGTTTGGCCAACCGGCAGAGCGCATCGTCGGCGTCGACCGCCGCCAGCGCGTTGGCCTGGCGCCGGCTCACCACCACTTCGATGGCTGCGCGCACCACCGGAGGCGAGGCCCCGCGGGCGTCGTGCGAGATGAGACGGATGGCTTGCGGAATGATCTTGGCGCTGCCCAGACCGGTGTTGGCACACAGGAGCAAGGCTCGAATGCGCACGCTCTCGTCGGAATCTGACAAGGCCTCGGCGACGAAGCTCTCGGCCATGTTGGCGTCGGCCTCGGCCAGGGCCGTCAAGGCGTAGCGCCGCACCTTGGGCGACGGGTGCTTGAGCACCTTGACGAAGACCAGGGCCGCCTCGGGCCCGGCGCTGTCCTTGGTGCAGGCGAGCAGAAGGTAGGCTGCCTCTTCCCTTTCCACGCCCTGATCGAGCGCACGCAAAGCGGCCGCCACCCCGCGCGCCTTCATCTCGGTCAAAACCCACGCCCCTGCCTCGCGCAGCTTGGGCTCGCCTTGCGCGACCACCGCGGCCACCGAGTCGGCAGCCGTGTCCTTGCCTTCCGCCAACAGCGCGACGATGCCATGCCGCCCGTTGGGATCGTCGGGAAATCCGCCCAGCATGGCTTCCATGGTGGGCTCGTCGAACACGCCGGGGATGGCCTTGGCATCCGCGATGCGCAGGCGCATGAGGATGGCGTTGGCCTCCACGAAACGATGAATGGAAAGCGCACAGCGCATCGCCTTTTGCAGCAGCCGCACTGGATCGATGTTGGCGCTGCCCGAGGGCGGCTCGGTCGACGGTCGCTTCTGCAAGGCCTCGACCCAGTTTTCAGCCAGCACCCATTCTTGCAGTTCAGGCGGCAGGCGCGTGATGGGCACCACTTCGCGTCGGCACAGCTCGCGCAGCAGTTCGTCGGTCTTGCGCTCCGGCGGATCCCTGAGTAAGCGCTCGGCAATCGCGCGCAGGGCACTCATGGCAGGCTCAGGGGGAACCTGCGCGGCCTCGCCCGCGTCGCGCAGGATCAGCTTGGCCGTGCCCACCAGGGCCAAGGCCGGCAACCCGTGCACGAAGATTTCGCGCGCGCGGAACGCCACCAGCGCAGGCAGCGCGCCCAGCATTTTGTCGAGCGCGGGAGCGGACCAAAGGATGGAGCGCAGGACATCGAACTTGCGAAAGAACGAGAAGGCCATGCTGGCGACCAGGCGCTCGCTGTGCTCGACCAGGGTTTGCGGCTTGGCCTCTCCCGTTGCAATGAGGGCGCGCACGTCGCGCCCCAGACGGCCGAGGGCGGTGCGCACCGGCCAGGCGATCTGCGGGTCCAGCGGCGCCAGGTCGATGTCCCGCACCAGAGCCACATGGGAAACCTTCTTGTCGAGCAGAGCCTTGGCCAGGCGTGCCCCTTCGGCCGCGGGGTCGCTTTCGACCGGTGGTGCGGCCACGACTTCAAGAAACGTGCTCCATTCCGTGTCGGTCAGCCCGCGAGTCAGGGCGAGGATCACCAGGGAACGCCGCTGCATGAACTCCAGCAACTGCAGCACAAAGGCGCCACCCACCGACGGCCCCACCAGACGGCGCAGCTCGGTGCGCATGGGTCCCGTGCCATCCACGTGGAGTTCAGCGGGGCCGCCTGCCACCGCCGGCGGCCCGACGACATACGCGATCTCCGGCTGCGTGCGATGCAGGCGGGTCAGCTCTTTGTGCAGGCGCTTGCTCACCCGCGGGAAGTTGGGCTTGGCCGGGTCAAACTGCGCCACCCGGTGCAACGCCCGCACCAGGGTCATGGTGAACTCGACCACCTCGTCCGCGAGCGTGTGCATGGCGCCCTCTATTTGTAAGAGGCTGCGTCCTGCGGCGCAAGAAACCCAGTCAGAGCCAGCTACTTGATCGGCGTCGCGTCTTTGTTGTGGGCGAAATATTCTTCCGTCAGCCGCTTCATGAACGCGGGCCGGCGGTCGTACAGGCGCTTCAACTTGCGCTCTCCCCGGCGCGCCAGCGCGTAGTGGGTCAGCAGGGGCAGGGCGATGGTGGAGTCGGTGTAGCACACCACCGCGTCCGGAAGTTGGTTGGGATCGATCTTGCCCCAGCTCACGGCTTCCGACGGCGTGGCGCCAGACAGGCCGCCGGTGTCGGGTCGCGCGTCGGTGAATTGCAGGAAGTAGTCGTGCCCCGCTTCCTTGATGCGCAGGACTTCCTGGATCTGCGGCTCAGTCTGCAAGGTGAAGTTCTTGGGCGAGCCGCCGCCCACCAGAACCACGCCGGTCTTTTGCTTGCGCAGTTTCGCGTCGAGCACGATGGCCGTGGTTTCGTTCACGTCGATGCTCGGGTTCACGCGCAGCTTGTTCCCGCGCAGCTCGACACCCGCGATGTTCATGCCGATGGTGGAATCGCCGGGCGACGAGCAGAAGCAGGGTACGCCCGCGCGATAGGCGGCGGCCAGGACCGAGGCATCCTTGAGCCCGCTCTGCCGCTCGAATTCGGCGCAGTACTTGCCGATGAGGTGGTGCAGCTCGGCCGTGCCCATCTCTTTCTGGAATTCCTTCTGGATGAGGATCTTGCGCAGAATATCGTCGGTGCGCATGAGCACGTCGTCGTAGTCGAGCAGAATGTCGTAGATGCGAACCACGCCGTAGCGTCGCAGCTCGGGATCGCGCACAAAGGGCGACCCGCGCCACAGCGGCAGGTTCATCGCGTGGTGCATGTCGTGGTACAGGTTCGCGCCAGTGGCCACGATCCAGTCCACAAAGCCAGCCTTGATCAGCGGAACCACGGCGGCGCTGCCCAGACCCGCCGGGGTCAACGCTCCCGCCAGGCTCATGCCCACCGTGACCCGGTCATTGGCCAGCATCTTCTCGGCGTACAGGCGGCAGCCCTCGCTCAAGCGGCCGGCGTTGTAGGCGAGAAAAGTGGCGTCGATGAGATCCGGCAGGCTTTCCTTGCCCGAGATCGGCTTGGGCAGGATGCGCTTGCCCCGCAGGTACATCTGCTTGCCCTTGGCGAACTTGTGCGGGTACTGGCTGACGAATTTCTTGGGCAGAACGATCTTGCTCATTGCCGATGCTTCCTTTCCCAGATCATCTCCTGCGGGCAGGAGTGGGCGCACTTTGGACAAAAAACCGGGCGTTTGCAAGACCAGGCCGTCAATCCCCAAACGCGATCCCGCGTGGGCTGAAGCGAGCGCGGGGCGGCCGTCAATTCAGGCCGATCTGGCAGCTGAAGAACACGGTTTGGCCAGCCAGGCAGGGCCAGCGATCATTGGCCACGGAATCCAGCCACGCCTGGCGTGCTGACCCTGTGAGGGCGGGCGTGCCCGCTGGCATCCTAAGCAGTTCGACAAAGCGGCCTTCTCCATCGACGACCACCGCGTAGTTCGCGTCGAAGTCGGACTGCGTGGAAAGAGAACAGGACAGCCCTAACGGCTCTGTCCCCTCGCTGACCGAAACCGAGGCCTTGTACAAATCGCAGAGCGCGTCGACGGTGCCTGAGCCAACGCCATCCATATTTGCCAGCGCATCGACCGGTGGCGAAGCATCCGCGCGCTGAAGATCGGGCGGGAGGACCACGTCGCGCGTCAGGTCCGTCGGGCCAATCGCCGTATCACTGATAGTGGGCAGGCCTGCATCCGCGACCGGCGATGTACCGGAGTGGAGTCCGGTTCGCGTACACGTCGCGGTCATGGCCATGAAGATTGTGCCGCCGAACCAGCGCGGAATCAGGCGTCGCGAAGGCCTCACCGTCTCGGCAATCGTCGACGGCCAGGAAATCTCGTCGAGCAGGTGCGCGAGCTGCCGGTCGAAAGGCGCGAGGGCTCGCGCCGTTCGCTGGGCGAGAGTCTCGATGGCCTGACCCAGTTCCGAGGGAGACAGCGGGGATTCTGCGACGTTCAAGGCCTGCGCGAGGATGCGCCGCCGCTCTCGCTGCGCCTGCGCCAGGCAGCTCTCGGCGCGCTCGATGCGCTCGCGCGAAGCCCCGGACAGGCCCAGTCGGTGAGCCGCCCGCAAGGCAAAGCCGGCCTCGATCGGGTTGGGCGCGCGCATGAGCCACGCCAGGCCGCCTACGCGCAGCCGGCCGAGCGCGAAGAGAAACCGTTCGGCCTCGGGTTGCGACGGCCGCCACGCCAAGCCCGACCCTTTGCCAACCAGCTCTCCGCGCGCCGCCAAATCCTGCGCAAGTTGCGTTCCGGGCCACACGGTCAATGGAATCGCGTCCCAGGCGAAGCGATCGATGCGATCCAGGGCCGCGATTTCGGCGCGCGTGTCGGCCAGACTGTCGCCCGGCCGCAGGGCCAGCACGTTGATGACCGGCGCGATCCCCCGCGACCACAGCCGGTCGAGCGCCGACAAGTTTGTCTCGGGCGCCCCGGCTCGGCCCAAGCTGGCCAGCCCACGCAACGTGAGCGACTCGAATCCGACGAGCACGGAAAGAAACCCCATGCGCGCCAACACGTCGGCCACGGCGTCGGTGATCGCACGTGGATCCATCATCAGACGCCAGGCCATCTTGCCCACTCGTCGCTGCGCAAGGGCGCGTTCGAAATCCGTCAGCCAGGCTTGGGCCGCGTCCGGATCCGGTCCCAGCAAGTTGTCATCGACAAAGTGGCCGATGCGGACGCCGCGGTCGTGATACAGCTCGGCCGCTTCGTCGGCCACATCGTCCACGGGCCGGCGAATGCTCCCCCGGCGGTGGGCGTGGGGCAGGCCGAGCTTGCGGTGCTCTGAGGCGAGATCGCGCTGCAGAGCCGCGATACCACAGTACGAGCACTGGCCTGCACATCCCCGCGACGCCGCGATTTCTGCTCGTGGGATGCCGATGATGGCGGGCATCTTGGCTGGCCGCAAAGGGCGAAGACGCGTCGAAATGAACGCCTGCGGATTGCCCCGTCCCTCGCTGGTCCGCGTGGTCAACCCCGGCACGTCCTCGAGGCCGCGGCCGTCGACGAGAGCGCGCGCCAGCTCCGCGACGGCGACTTCGCCTGCGTGACGAACCACGCTGTCGATGGCCGCGTGGTCGGCCAACAGCTCGGCACGCTGGAGGGTGGCCAGCGCCCCGCCCAGGGTGATATGGCCGCGATACCCCTGCCCGCGCAGGAGATGCGCGAAGGCGAGCACGAGCGGCGCGACGAGCGGATCTGAAAGCGAAACACCGACGAGAAACGGGCGCTGGGCGAGGGTTTCTTGTACGGCATCCGCCAGTCCCACGGGCGACAGCAGCGGCACGATGTGCGGGAGAAAGCCTGCTTCGATCAGCGCCGCAGCCACCAGGCGAACGCCAAGGTGTTCCGTCCCGGGTGGTTCGTGCGCGACCAACACCACGCTTCTTCCGGCAGTCACGGGACTCTTGCTCATGGCCACGTCCTCACTCCGTCGCCGACGCTAGCACAACGGCAGGCTCTTTGTCCTGAGCGGCCACCGTCGTCACACCGCCGTAGACGGTGTTCGAGACGCTTCTGCGCTGCCGCTAGTCCGTAAACACGATGCTGCGCACGCCGGAGTGCAAGGTCACTTCCTTGTCGTGCACCTGGCCCAGGGCCGGCACGAAAAGGCCAATCTTGTGCACGCCGGGGTCCACGCGCAGCTTCGAGAAGGGACACAGCACGCCGGTTTCCTTGCCATCGACCACGATAGGCAGCTTGCCCTGCGTGGTGCACTCGGCGCGGAAGCGAGCATCGCCGGAAAGCGGCGGTGCGATGGCCACCAGTTGCTTGGACACCTGCGCGCCCTCGCCCGCTGTCACGTCGACGGTGGCCGAGGCGTGGCCGGCGAGAACCAGCACCACGCGTGCAGGACCGGACTGGAGCTTGACCTGCAAAGGCGTGCGGCCGCGTTCCTTGCCGTTGATCCACACAAAGGCGCCGCCGGGCTGACTGGTTACCGACAGCGTGGCCAGGCTGCCCTTGCTGGCACTGTCCGCGACGCCTTTGTTAAAAATCGCTACCGGCGCGCTCGCAGGGGCGACGATCTTCTTGTCTGGCGCAGAGGGTGCCGCTGGTTTCTCGGCGCCAGCCTTCTTGGCCGGGGGTGGCGTTTCTGCGCCGGCCAGGACCACGGGAGGGACGCCTTGCCCTGACGGCTTGGCTTCGTTGCCCGATGGTGGCGAAGTCTGGGGCTCGACGTCGTCCGCGACAGTGGGTGGAACGGGCGCCACAGCTTGAGTCGCCGTCTGGGCGGGCTGCCGCTTGCCTCCCAGGATCGCGCTCCAAGGCTTGCCCCGCGCTCCCACGAAGAAGCCAGCCAGTCCGCCCGCCACTACACTGGCGCCCAGCACAGAGGCCACAATCGTGAAGACCAAACGCCGGTTCCCGTGCCGGGCCGTATGTTCGTCAGCCGACTGCGCCGAGGCCAAGGCTGGCTGCCGGGCGGGGCGCTTGCCCGCCACGTCGCGCGCCGACGGTGGCTCAGGCGCTGGTGGCATAGAGCGACGCACTTGCGGCGCCGCGACCTCTGGCAGAGCGGAGATTTCCGACTCGGCCAGCGGCTGACCGCCATCCTCAACCATTGCGGCAGTCGTCATCGGCAGGGCGCCATCGTCCAGATAGGCCGCGGCCTCGCCCGCAGCTGGCGCTTCATCATCCGCAAAGGCCACCGCCTCGGCGAGCGACGGTTCTCAGCCTCGGCCAACGTGACCGGCGTGGGTAGGGGTCGGCCCGCACCGGTCGCCTGGCTGAGCGGGCCGTAGGCCGAGGTCGAGCGGATTCCACTTCGGGGAATCAACCAACTCATCTTCGAGCAGGGCATCGCCGCGGGATTTCTCGACACCGCGGCGGGGCTGACGAGCGGCCGCCAGGATTTCGTCGGCGCTGGCTCGCGTGTTCGCACCCAACCCAAACTCCAGCGGAGAAGTCTCCGCTGCATCATCAAGGGCAAAAGGCTGTGGCTGGTGATCGCCCAGATCCGCCGGCGGCTTGAGAGCAGGGGAACCGGCCAGCGGATAGGACTCCGCCGGCTCGGCCTGGACGTCGTCGAGCAGGCCTAGGCCAGTCGCAGGGGTGCCAGAGGCGGGGCCAATCCCGGCCTGGCCGCCAAGAGCCGCAAGGGCGCGCGCTCCCCATGTCGCGGGCCGCGCATCGAATGCCGCTGCGCTGGGAAGCCCTTCACCCGCATCCCGCATCGAGAAGGGCTGGGCATCGCGCGCGGCCGAGGCTGGCGCGACTGGCGAGAAAGGATTTGCCGATGCAGCACTCGAAGGCGTCGCTTGTGCGCGAGGTTCCGTCGGCGAAATGAGTCGCCAATCCTCAACCGCCATGTCGCTGCCTTGGCGGGAGAGGATCGTCCGAGGCCGGGGCTGGCTCCATGGCCGCCGTTCCGCTGGGCCCAAAGCCACGCTTGCTGGGGCCCCAGCTGGCCGAGCTCGACACCGGCACAGGGGCAGGCGCGAGGGCCGGCAGGGGCGCAAGAGCACCCGAAAGCCGCTGCGACTCAGGGCGAATCCTCGCGATGGCGGCGGACCGGGCAGGCCGGCTGCGCGCCACGAGGTCATCCATCAAGGCCGGCTCGCCTACGGTGGTGGGCTCAGGCGAGGAATACAAATCGTCGGGTGGCGCTGCCGTTCGAACTGGAGGAACCGCGGGCTGGCTGCTCGCCGGCGGGTTGGCTGGCCCTTTGGTCCGCTGGTGCGTGGGTTCTTCAAACCCGTAGGCCTCGTCATGCTCCACCTCGGATGGCGGCGGCGGCGCATCGTCAGGGGGCGCACTGGCCTCGGCCACCGCGGCCGGTTCCTGCGCCGGCGCACTTTCGGTCGGCGGGCGCTGGATGATCGACGAAAGCTCGGCGGCCAAAGAGGCCTCGACCATGCCCGCGTACACGGCCGCCAGAGACGAAACCACCTCGGCTGCCGTGGGCCGCACGCCTGGGCTCGCTGAAATCAGGCGACCAATCAGGAGGCCCAGTTTGTCGGGCAACAGGGAGAGAGCAATTTGCAGTTCAGAAGAGCGTCGGCCCTGCGGTGGCAACTCCCCACTCGCCAGCTCGCACAGCAGACTCCCAGGCCGTACAAGTCCCCGGCCGTCGTGCCGTCAGCGGCTGGCGCGGCCAGCTCGGGCGCGATGTAGGGCAGAAGCCGTCGCGGTCGTGGCTCAAACGGACGACGAACTGAGGCACGAAGGCCGAAGTCGAGCAGCCGCACCGCCCCCCGCGAAGTGATGAACACATTGCCAGGAGAAAGTGCGCCGTGAACGATGGGTGGCGGCTGCGCGTGGGCAGCCTGCAGGCCGCGCGCGATCTCGGCGCCGATGTAGGCGACCAAAGCGTGCCAGCGGCGGCCCGCCTCGTCCTTGCCCACGGCCGATGCGCCAGCCGAGCGTGCACGCGTGAGGAACTGGCCTAGGTCCCCGCCTTCCATGAATGGCGTCACCGCAAAGACCAACCCGTCGCCCGAGTCTGCCTCCACCACCTTGGCGACATGGGGATCCACGAGCGTTGCGCTGCGCCTGGCGGCTTGCAGAAACGGCTCGCTGATCGACGTTTGGAGTTTCTGATCGCTTGAGCCGCAGCACCTTCACGGCGAAGCTGCGATCGAGCCCAGTCAGGCCCTTGACTCGCGCGCGGTAGGTTTCGAAGCCGCCTTCGCCACCGAGTTGCTCGGTACACTCGTAGCGGCCCAGCTTCTTCAGGCCAGGCGCATCAGTCGCTGCCGGTGGTTTGGTGATTGGCGGCATCAACACAAATATCGGTGGGAAGTCGCGCTCGCTGGACTAGTGTTTCGCGTCGCTGCTCTGGCACGGAACCGAGCCAATTCGGACGACATTGTACCGTAGGATCGGCGCCAGTCGGGGCGCAACCGCGTACGCCGCGGGGCACCATTGACGGTTTGCGCCTAAGTGTCTAAAATCATGGCATTTGAGTACCTTCAAACCTCGCGACGCCGCAAGTGAACAGGCAAGCGCCGCCCAGGCTGAAGGTGCGCCTTGGACCCTGCGCTTTATTTCGGGCAAGTATCAAGGCGGCGAGTTTCCGCTGCGCCCCAACCGCGAGATCGTGATCGGCCGCTCGTCGGATTTGGACATGGTCTTGGTCGAGGACATGGTGTCGCGCAAGCACGCCAAGATCGTCACCGACGGTCGGTCGGTGTCGATTCAGGATCTGGGCTCGACCAACGGCACCTTCGTCAATGGCGAGAAGGTGCGCAGCATGCAGCTCAAGGACGGCGACCGCATCTTGGTCGGCACGTCCATCATCAAGCTGGTGGCCACCAGCGGTGAAGCCCGGGCGCCAGCGGCTTCGCTGTCGGAAATCGAAGCGCGTTCCAAGATGCAAGTCACCGCCAGCCGACGGGTCACGCCCAAGTCGATGTCGGGCAACATCGAGGAGATCCCGCTGCCCGACCTGCTTCAGTTGCTTTCCACCAGTCGCAAGTCGGGCGTGCTGGTGCTGCGCTCCGAATGGGGTACCGGCCGGCTGCACCTGCGCAAAGGTCAGATCTACTTTGCCAACATCGACGAAAGCTTCGACGTCAGTCCCCGCAAGGCCATGTTCCGCATGCTGACGTGGAACCAGGGTCTGTTCGAGTTGGAGCCGCCGGATGAGCGCCAGGTGATGGAGGAACTGCAGGATTCCACCGAGGCCCTTGCTCATGGAGGGCATGCGCCAGCTCGACGAATTCAAGGAGCTGTCGCCCAAGCTGCCGCCACTTGCGGCCGAGGTTTCCGTGCCCACGCCGCTCGGGCCGCGCCTGCGCGATCTGTCGCCCGACCATCTCGACGTCATTCAGATTGCGTTGGGCGGGGCCACGGTGCAGGCCATCCTGGACCAGAGTCGCCAGACCGATCTCGACACCGCCACGGCCATGCTGTCGCTGCTGGAGCGCGGGTATCTGGTCGTCGGCTGAGTTGGCGCTTTCACAACCGGGGTCGCGGTTGCAGTATCTCGGCGATGGAAGACTTCACTATCTACGCAGCCGCGGCGGGGCCGAGATCGACTTCATCGTGGAACGCCAAGGCGCGCTCGTTCCCATCGAGGTCAAGTGGACGGAACGACCCGATCGAAGCGACGCCCGGCATCTGCTGACCTTCTTGCAAGAGCATCCGCAAAAGGCTCGTCAGGGATTCGTGATCTGTCGTTGCCCACGACCCATGCGCCTTGCCGACCGCGTGATTGCCTTGCCCTGGTTTTGCTTGTAGGGCTGCGCCTACAGCACCTTCTTCAGGAACTGCCCGGTGAAGCTGGCCTGCACCTTGGCCACCTCGTCGGGAGTGCCCTCGGCGATGACTTGCCCGCCGCCCGGGCCGCCGCCCGGGCCCAGGTCGATGACCCAGTCGGCGGTTTTAATCACGTCGAGATTGTGTTCGATCACGATGACGGTGTTGCCGGCATCCACCAGCCGCGCCAGCACGCGCAGCAGTTGGTCGATGTCAGCGAAGTGCAGGCCGGTGGTCGGCTCGTCGAGGACATACAGGGTGCGGCCGGTGGCCTTCTTGGCCAGCTCGCGCGACAGTTTCACCCGCTGCGCTTCGCCGCCTGACAGGGTGGTGGCGGACTGGCCGAGAGCCACGTAACCGAGGCCCACCTCGCGCAAGGTTTCCAGCTTGGGTCGCAGCTTGGGAATGTTGGCCAGGAAGGTGCAGGCCTGGTCCACCGTCATGTCGAGCACGTCGGCGATGCTGGCCTGACGGTACTTCACCTCCAGGGTCTCGCGGCTGTAGCGTCGCCCGCCGCAGGCGTCGCACTGCACGTACACGTCGGGCAGAAAATGCATTTCCATGCGGACCATGCCGTCGCCCTGACAGGCCTCGCAGCGGCCGCCCTTGATGTTGAACGAGTAGCGGCCGGCGCGGTAGCCGCGCGCCTTGGATTCGGGCAAGCCGGCGAAGAGATCGCGAATGTGGGTGAACACGCCGGTAAAAGTCGCGGGGTTGGATCGCGGCGTGCGGCCGATGGGTGACTGGTCCACGTCGATGACCTTGTCCAAGTGCTGCAGGCCATCGATTCCGTCGAATTCCGCGCTGGCTGCCCGCGCGCCGTGCAGGCGATGTTTCAGCGCGGGCAGCAAGGTGTCGACGATCAGGCTCGACTTGCCCGAGCCGGACACGCCGGTCACGCAGGTGAGCGCGCCCAGGGGAAAGCTGACCGTGAGGTTGTGCAGGTTGTGCGTGCGCGCCCCGCGCAGCACCAGTGCGCGCTTGTTCGAGCCGCGCCGGTGTTTAGGCGCCTCGATGGCCTTTTCGCCCGACAGATACGCGCCGGTCAGCGATTGCGCATTGGCTTCGATCTCCTTGGGCGTACCCACCGCCACCACGCGGCCGCCCAACTCGCCGGCGCGCGGGCCCATGTCGATGATGTAGTCGGCGGCGCGGATGGTGTCGGCGTCATGCTCGACCACCAGCACGGTGTTGCCCAGATCGCGCAGCTTGATCAGGGTTTCCAGCAGGCGCGCGTTGTCGCGCTGGTGCAGGCCAATGGAGGGCTCGTCAAGGATGTACAGCACGCCCTGCAGGCCGCTGCCGATCTGCGTGGCCAAACGAATGCGTTGGGATTCGCCGCCGGAAAGCGTGGCGGCTGGCCGGTCGAGCGACAGGTAGTCGATGCCCACGCTGATGAGGAAGCCCAGACGGCCGGTCACCTCGCGGATGATGCGCAGGCACACCTGCCAATCGCGTTTGGACAGGGCCAGGCCCTTGATGAAGTCGTTGGCTTCGCGGATGGTCAGCGCCGTCATCTCGGCGATGGTCTTGCCGCCCACGCGGATGTGGCGCGCCTCTTTGCGCAGGCGGGTGCCGCCGCACTCGCTGCAGGGCGATTGCGACATGTAGCGATGGAACTCGTCGTAGATGGCCTCGAAATCCTCGTCGGTGGTGCGGCCTTGCTCGCGCCGCCGGCGCTGATACTCGTCGTAGCGTCGCTGCAGGTTGGCCAACACGCCTTCGAAGTTCTTCTTGAAGGTGTGCTGCTTGCCGTTCTTCTCGAAGGTCAGGTTCAGTTCCTCGCCCTTCGATCCTTCGAGAATCAGTTGGCGCACTTCGGCCGTCAGCTTGTGCCAGGGTTTGTACAGATCGATGCTGTAGTGGGCGGCCAGCGAGTCGAGCAGTTGCTGGAAGAAAGCGCTGTTGCGGCGTTCCCAGGGCTCAATGGCGCCTTCCCGCAGCGACAGGTCGGGATCGCTGACGACCAGATCGGGGTCGAAGTACATCTTGGCCCCGATACCGTCGCAGGCCGGGCAGGCGCCGGCCGGGCTGTTGAAGGAGAAGAGGCTGGGAGTCACCTCGGGAAAACTGACGCCGCAGTCGGGGCAGGAGAACTTTTCGGAAAACAGCAGGTCGTCGCCTTCCAGAGGCGAGATCTTGACCAGGCCGCCTGATAGCTTGGCCGCCAACTCGACCGATTCGGCCAGGCGCTGCTCGACGCCGGGCTTGATCACCAGGCGATCGACGAAGACTTCGACGGTGTGTTTCTTGGCCTTGTCGAGCTTGGGCGGATCCGACAGATCGCAAAGCTCGCCGTCGATGTTGGCGCGCACATAGCCGTCCTGGCGCAGGCGAATGAGTTCCTCGCGGAAATCGCCCTTCTTGGCGCGCACCACGGGCGCCAGCACGGAAAAACGCGCGCCTTCGCCCAGGGCCAGAACTTGGTCCACCATGTTGGGGATGGTTTGTGCGGCAATGCGCTGGCCACACTGCCAGCAGTAGACTTCGCCCACGCGCGCCCACAGCAGGCGCAGGTAATCGTAGATCTCGGTGATGGTGCCCACGCTGGAGCGCGGGTTGCGCGAGGTGGACCTCTGCCCGATGGCGATGGCCGGCGACAGCCCATCGATGGAATCCACGTCGGGCTTGCCCCACTGCTCGAGGAACTGGCGGGCGTAGGCCGACAACGATTCGACGTAGCGCCGCTGGCCTTCGGCGTAGATGGTGTCGAAGGCCAGCGAAGACTTGCCCGAGCCGGACAGGCCGGTGATGACCACCAGCTTGTCGCGCGGGATCTCCACGTCGACATTCTTGAGGTTGTGCTCGCGCGCGCCCTTTACGACAATCTTGTTCATCGCTGCAAGCGGGCCGCCGGAGTCGTGGACCCAGAAAGCAGAGCCCACAGCCACGACGCCCAGGCTGCACCCTAGCAGGGGCTGCAAAACAAGAATAGCCCCTAGCGATATTCGATGGCCGTGATTGTCAGTTCGCGCATGCCGGCGTGCCAGCGCACCACCACCGTGTCGCCCGCTTCCTTGCCCAGCAGGGCCTTGCCCACCGGTGATTTCCAGGAAATCGCGCCTTCCGCGCCCTCGACCTCGTCCTGGCCGACGATGCGATAGACCACGGTCACCTCGTCCTCGTCCTCGACGGTGACCGTGGCCCCGAAGAACACACGGTCGCGCCGTTTCTGTTCTTGGGGGTCCACGATGGCGACATGGTCCAGCCGCTTGGAAAGGAAGCGCATGCGCGCGTCGATCTGGCGCAACTGGCGTTTGCGGTAGATGTACTCGGCGTTCTCGGAGCGGTCGCCCTCGGCAGCGGCGTCAGCCAGGGCGCTCACCACCTCGGGCCGTTTCTTGGTGTGCAAGAACTCCAGCTCGTCGACCAGCTTGCGATAGCCGGCCGGCGTGATGTAGTTCTTCTCGTTGGGTGAGCGCGGCTCTTCTTCGGGCAGATCGTCGGGGTCGTGCGCCATGCGCTGCCGTGACTACTCGCCGCGCTTGCCGATGCGGTGGTCGAGCATGACCAGGCTGGAGCCCTTGTCGCCCACCATCTTGAGCTGGTCCAGGATCAGACTGGCGTTCTTCTCTTCCTCGACCTGCTCCTTGATGAACCACTGGAGCATTTCCATGGAGGCGTAGTCGCTCTCCTTGGTGGCCAGTCCGTAGAGGTTGTGGATGAGGCTGGTCACCTTCTGCTCGTGGGCCAGCGTGCGCTCGAACACGTCGGTGGCTGACTTGAAATCCGCCGCCGGTTTCTCGATGGTGGCCAGGGCGACCGTCCCGCCGCGGTCGACCACATAGTCGAGCATCTTCATCCCGTGGGACTGCTCTTCGGTGAACTGCACGCGCATCCACTTGGCGAAGCCGGGCAGGCTTTGCCCTTCGAAGTAGAGCGCCATGGAAAGATAGAGATACGCCGACGAGAACTCATTCCTGATTTGCTCGCTGAACGCATCCTGCACGGTCTTGCTTAGCATCGCGTCGAACTCCCTTCTGTCTCTTTGATTGCAACAAGAGTCGCCGAGTTTCACGCGGGATTCAATGAGGAACAGGATTCTTGCACCGACGATTCGAATTGGCGCTTGTGGTCGGCTTCGGCTTGGCGTCAAATGCCGTCGGTGCGGGTTTTATGCCCGACGCAACATCCAAGAGGAAAGGACAATAAAGTGAGAACCTCGACAAATCGATTAAAGCAACTCGCGTTGATCTGTGGCCTTGGCAGCGCAGGCCTCCTGGCCGCATGTGGTAGCAACAATTCTACATCCAAGGGCGGTACCGGTGGCTCCGGTGGCACCCATGCCACGGGCGGATCCACGAGCATTGGCGGCGCCAACGGTGGCAGCAGCGCTGCAGGCAGCGTCAGTGCGACCGGTGGCACCAGCAGCGCTGGCGGCGCGACCAGCGCGGGCGGCAGCAGCGGTCCGGTCACGCTCTTCGACTTTGCCACCGGCGATCAAGGCTGGGTGTTCAACACCTATCAGGCTACGGACGCCACAACCGGCGCCGTGGTCAAGCCTTTCAACCTCGCCGTGGACGGGAATCTGTCCGGCGGAGATCTCGACGCCGGTGTCGCGGCCCCAACCCTGGCCGCTGACAGCACCGTCGGCAATCCACCCGGTTCGCTCAAGGTCGTGGTCACGTTCACCGGCTATGATCAACAGGTGAACCCCAACATCAACTGGGGCCAAAACGCGCTGCAAGACTGGACGGGCAAGACCGTCAGCGTCGACATCAAAGTCGATCCTTTTCCGTCTGACACCACCAACCTCGGCGGAATCATGCCCTACGCCCAGGACACCGCCTATGTCGGCCAGTACGGGTGGTCGGCCTTCCCGACCGACAACCAATGGCACACCTACACGCTGGACATGACCAAGCAACCGCTGACCTTGGACCCGGCGAAGATCATTCAGTTCACAGTTCAGTTTGCATCGGCCGCCGCGCCGAGCGACGGCGCCGGCGTGCCGCCGTTCAGCCCGATTACGGTGACCGCGTACATCGATAACATCACAGTCCAGTAGAGTCGTCACAACCAAACAAACAGGGCCAGGTGCTGGCTTCCTTCGGAGCAAGGCGCCTGGCCTTTCTTCATCGCTGCGCCCTCGGCGCTATGCCCAGCCGGCCACTACGGTCTGCGCCGCCGCCAGATCCTGGGGCGTGTCAATCTCGCGCCACTGACCGTCGATGAAGACCGGCTCAAGCCGAATGCCCTGCTCGGCCAGGACGTTGAGGGCATCGGTCAGGTAGGCCTGGCGCAGGGTTGCCGCCAGGCCAAAGGGCGCTTCCAGCCCACGCGCTGCCAGAGCCGCATCCCACACCGCATGCAGCGCCGCCGCTCCCGCGGCGGAAAAATGCGCCAGGCCGATGAACTCACCCACGGCCTTGTCGCGCGCCACCGCGCCCTTGCCCACGCGCACGACCCGCCCCTGTCCGTCGACTTGGGTCAGCTCGGCCTCGGAAACCGGGTGCAGGGTGCGGCCCTCATAGGCATCGGCCCAGCCGCGATCGATGATCAGCGAAACCGGAGCTGCATGGGCCGCACGCGCACGGGCAGCCAGGCGCGCGACCACGTCCGGCGTGTACACGATGTCACAGTAGGAAAAGAAGAAGCCGCCAGGCATGTGCTCCGCCGCGCATAGCAGCGACGCCAAGATGTTGTTGTGCGCCCAGTGGGGATTGTCGACGAAGGCAGGCCCTGCGCCTCCCCCGTCGATGCGATCGCCCCGATAGCCGCGCACCACCACGATCTCGGACAGTCCCGCCGCCGCAAAGGCGCGCAGTTGCCAGTGCAGGATGGGTTGGCCGGCCACGCGCACCATGCACTTGGGAATGTCCTCGGTCTCAGGGCCCAGACGTCGGCCGCGGCCGGCCGCCACGATGATGACTTTGCTGCTGCTCACGCACTTGATCTACCCAGCTTGCGCAGGATCGCAAGAAGCGTGCGGGCGGCATACGCGGCATTGATGGCCAGATACACGTGCAGGAAGATATCCAGGCGATTGACGACGGCCACAAGCACCAGGTAGCTCGGGTAGTGGATGAAGAAGTGGCCCAGGGATTCCACTGCGCCCACCACTTTGGCCGCAAGCGAACGCGGCGAGGCCGGCGCAGGCGCGGCGCCATCCAAGCCATCTCCGTAGTCGCCGGCAGCTTGCGGCCGAGACGCACCGGTGGCGCGCAGGTAATCGGACCGGCGTATGAAAGTGGTCAGGCTGATGGCCGAAGCCACCGCCACCAGTCCGGTCAGCGCCTCGACCAACCACTGCGTGCGGCCGTCAGCAAGCCACAGCCGCACACCCGCGCCGGCCACCAGCATGAAGGCCTTCAGCTCGTCCATCAGGAAATCCAGGTGCGCGCCCACCCGCGACGAGGCCCCGCGCAGCCGAGCCAGCTGGCCGTCCACACAGTCGAGGACGTAGGAGAACTCCAGCACGGCGACCGCGATGAGCAGACCGGCGTACCCAGGCAAGCCCACCAGCAGAGCCATGGCTGCCACGAACACCGCCAGCGAAGCAAAGGTGACCTGGTTGGGTGTGATGCGACTTTGCGCAAGCGGGACCAGCAAGACCGCAGCCAGCGGTCGCGCTACCAGACGATTCCACAAGATGTCCTTGGGCTTCTTGCTGCGCCGGTATGAATCGGCAATCTGCGAGAACAGGCTCACGTTCAACGTCTCAGTTGGTCGGTGTCGCGTGCTACGGAATCGGCAAACCGTAGTAGGCGGAGTAGGCCGCCACGATAGCGGCCCCCAGGGCGATGCCGAGGATCACGTGCACCAGCAAGGGCCAGTGGCCCACCCCGCGCCGGGCGCGTCGCTTGCTCGGCCGCAATCTCGGCTCGCTGATATCGACCGAAAGATCCCCAGATGGCGCCATGCCCACCGACGAAAGCCGCACGGTCGGCGCCTCCATCCTCTCCGAGGCCAGCGAGGGCGTCGGCGTGGACTGCTCGCGGGACGCCGCCATGGCAGGCGCCTCAGGCGGCGGCGTATCCACGTACGCGGCCGGGTCCTGCATGTCCTCTGACAGCTCGACTCCTGCGGGCAGCTCTTCGGTTCCGCGTGCGGGCGTCAGGGACCGCCGCATCTCGCCCGGAGTGCGCCGCAACGCCGCCGCGGCTGCGTTCGTCGTCGTGATCAGGGCTCCGTGGATGGCAGACGGCAGCGGCGTCGAAGGCGTTTCCGCAGGGCGCGGACGCGAAGCCTTCAGCGTTTTGTCGGCAGGGCCTGCCCATGCAGGCTGACTAGCGGGGTATTTGGCCGGCGCAGGTGACCTGCGCTGAACAGCCTCGCCAGGGGCGCTGGTCGGAGCGGCCGCTGGCGAAGCAACTGGCGGCGCACTGGCGGGAGAGGAAGCTGGTGAAGAAACCGGCGGCGGGGTAACCCCCGAGCCTTGTGCCGGTGTCAGGTGAGCGGCCTTGGGCGGCGGAGCAGATAGCGACCGCGCAGGGGTCATTACGACAGAGGGTTTGGCAGCGGGGGATGCAAGAAGAGCGACCGGCGAGGCAGCGGCTGCTGCGGGAGCCTTCGCCATCGACGCGAGCGGTGATTGGGGCGCTCGATCCGCGACGGCAGCGCGCGCTGCGGCTGGGCCAGGCGCGATCACCGGCGGCGCCGGCACGGCGACGCCGATGGGTGGCGTCTTCTTGGCTTGAGCCATGCCGGGACGGGCTGTGGCGATCCCCGCCGCGGTCCGTCCCGCAATTGGCGTCTGCGCGGTCGTACGCACCGGCACCGACGGCAGCGGACCGGATCGGCGGATGGGTGCGGCCGCCAGCGGAGTGGCCGGCATTGGCCCGGACGAGGCTGGCTTTGGTCCGGCTGCCGGCGTGGGCTGCGGCCGAACAGGCGCCGTGCTGCGGGCCTGGAGCCCGGGCAAGGGCGGACCTGGTGGCAACTTGGGGCCTCCTGCTCCCGTGGGCCGCGCCGCCGCAGGGGCGGGCTGGCCGGGCACGCCTTTCTTGACGGGGTCGACGCTGATCAAGGGATCAGTCGGGCGCCGCACGCGCTCTCCCGAGGGCGGTGCCGTACCCGCGCTCCCGCCGGCCACCGCCATGGACGCTGTGCTGCGCTTGGAGAGGGCAGGCACAGGCGGGGTCACCGGCAAGGGCAAAGCGATCTCGAAAAACCCTTCCTTCCAGCCCATGACCTCGGGAAGTCGGTCAGGCGCATCGCTGCCGCCCACCTCGGTCCCCACCATCTCGCCGCGCCGGTAGCTGATGCGCGCCTGTTCCTCGCCACGCCACACTTCCAGCGTGCAGGTCAGCACATACTCCTCGCAGTAGCGCATGACCTCGACCAGCGGGCGCTGGGCCAGATTTCCCTCGGCCGGGCCGGGCTTGGCCAGCGACCCGGTCTCTGGATCGGGCAGGCGGGTGTCGATGAGAAAACGGGCGCCAGTCACCCGCTGTAAGGCCGCCACCGCCTCCTCGCCGCGCGCTTCGCCGGCAAAGGCGTCGTTGAGGCCCCCGGCCAGCAGGTGCACCTCGCCCGCCGGCGCATCCCCAGGGCCCGGCGCGAACACGCGAATGCGGGCCGGCAGGGCGGCTGCCGAGAGCACGATCATGAGCTCGTTGAGCGAACCGCCCGTCCACTCGGTCACGCGCTCGTCTGATGGCCCTTTCATGCTTCTGCTCCCACGCTAGGAATCAGAGCCAGGGTCGGAGTCCTGCGCCGACCCACCATCGGGCGAGGCCGCCATGTCGGGGTCCAGTGCCGCCCCATCATCGGTGGCGGCCTCCGCGCCTGCTTCGTCGGCATCGCCCGCACTGGAAAAGCTGACGGCATCGGGGATCTGGTAGTTGGCCCCTGCGTCGGTGCCGTAGTTCTGGTCGCGCCGGTGCGAGGACGAGCAGCCACAAAGCGCAGGAAGCGCCGCCAGGAACGCAAGCCCGAGCGCGAGCGACAAACGGGGCAGCATGGCCTCGACGGTAGCAAGCGGCTCCCGCCGCTGCAAGGGAAGGTGGGTTAGCGCACGATGCTGGCTTCGACGATGTAGTCCAACTTGGGGAAGTCACGCGCCAGATAGGCGTTGCCTTCGGTCTGCAAGCGGCCCTGGTTCGGGCCCATGCCCTGGGGCGCGCCCTCGCCGTAGTCGCCGAACAGGCCATCGACCACGTCCATGCCGCTGGTGATCTTGCCAAAGGGTGCAAAACCCATCCCGTCGAGCCGGACGTTGTCCGCATAGTTAATGAAAACCTGGGTGGTGCGCGTGTTGGGCCCCGCAGTGGCAAACGTGATGAAGCCGCGCTTGTTCGACTGCTTGACCGGGTCGTCCGGGATGTTGGCGTTGCGCCACACGGCGTTCACTTCGCCTTGGCCGTGGATGCCCCACTGCACCATGAAGCCCTTGACCACGCGAAAGAAGCGGGCATCGTCGAAGTAGCCGTTCTTGACCAGGTTGAAGAACCGGTCAGCACCCTGCGGCGCCCAGTCCCTTTGCACCTCGACCACGAAGCTGCCCTTCGAGGTGTTGAACTTGGCGTGATACATCGCCGGTGCTTGTTCTTTGAACGCATCGAGCTTGAGCAGCGACGGTTTTTCCGTCGGCGCACTGGGCGCCGGCGCGGCTGCCACGGGTTGTGCGATCTGGGTGGGCGGCTCTCCAGCGGGCTTCTTGCAACCCAGGCTGGCCAGCGCGCCCATGAAGAATGTGCAGAGGTGAAATCGTTTGGTCATGCGGCCGAGCATACCGCAGGACGCGGATTTGTGAATCTGGCTAGCTCACCACAGTGGTTGACCTGGCCGCCGCTTGCGGGTCCTAATCCATGCCCATGGCCCTTTCATCAGACCACGACTGGCAGCGCCGCGTGATCGAGCGGGCCAAGGAGCTGGACCACGAGCACCGGCGGCGGACACCGGGCATTTGGCAGTCGCCGCTTGGCATGGCGCTGTCTCTGCGTTTCTTGCGCACGGCAGCCCGACAACTGGTGACCGCCCCGCGCAGGCCCGAGCCGCGGCGGGTGGAGCATCCGGGGCCGGGTCAGATCGCGGTCACGTTCGTTGGTCACGCCACGGTCATGCTCACCACGCCGCTCGCGCGGGTGCTGACTGACCCCTATCTCGGTGACTTCTTCCTTGGCCTGCGGCGCGCGGAGGCGGCTTGCTTGCATTCCGCCGATGCGGCTGACCTGAACTTGATCCTCATCTCGCACGCCCACCGGGATCGCTTGCACCTGGCCAGCTTGCGACGCCTGAGCCGCCGGGCCGCGCTGCTGGTCCCGCCCCGCTGCGTGCCGCTGGTCGATGGACTCGGCTTCGCTCGCGTGATCGAGTTGCAACCCGGCCAAAGTTTCGAATATGCAGACGTCGACGTGACTGCGGTGGCTGCGCGACATGATGGCACGCGCGGGCTTTTCGACCCGGGCTGGCGCGGGGCTTGCGGGTACATCGTGCGCTCGGCCGGGGCCAATGTGTATTTCGCGGGTGGCACCGCCTACTTTTCGGGCTTCGAGGAGATCGGTCGGCGCTTGCACCCGGACGTGGCGCTTCTGCCTGTGGTGGGGTACCAGCCGCCAGCCTTGCGCGAGAACAACATGTCGCCGCTCGACGCCGTGCAGGCCTTCACAGATCTTGGGGCCAAGCTGCTCGTTCCCGTGGGATATGGATCCTTCCACCTGGGCTACGAGCCGCCCGACGAGCCCCTGCGCTGGCTCCGGCAGATCTGCGCCGAGCGCGGCATCTCGGACCAGCTGGCCGTGCTTGGACATGGCGAAACCTGTCTGGTACGCGCCGGAGATGTTTGAGATGGGAACCCTGGGAGGGTTCGCTTTGCCCTTCGGCCCGCCACACCCCACCCCTCCCCGCTCGCTTCGCTCGGCCTCGCCAAACCCTCCCGCGATGGTACGCCGCCGGCGAAGCCGGCGGGCTCCCCACGCGGAAGCGCCAGAGGCATAGCCTTTGTTCCGCCCCACTGCTAGAGTGCGCCCGCTGCAACGTCAGCCCCGAAAACAATAGAGCCATGAGCTTTGTGGAAAGACTGCGCCGGGTTCCATCCGGCTGGTGGGTAGCGCTTTTCGCGCTTGCACTGATTCTTCCCCGCCTGGGTTCGTTCGGGTTCTGGGACCCGTGGGAACTCAAGCTGGCGGAGCGCGCGCGCGACCTTGCCCATTCGGAGAATCTCTTCGACGTGACGGTCGGCCATCGCTTCACTGCTGCGCCGCCGCTCGGCCTGGCCGGCAATGCGCTGGGCATGCGGATCTTCGGCGTGGGCGAGTTCGGCGGCCGCATCTCGGATGCCTTGTTCGGCATCCTGGCCATCCTCGGGGTGTATTGGGCAGGTGTGGGCCTGTTCCGTCGCCGCGCGGCTGTGCTCGGCGCCCTGGCCCTCGGCTCGATGCCCTTGTTCGTGATGCAAGCGCGCCAGCTCACCTCGGACATGCCGCTCGTGGCCGGGCTGGCGCTGGCCATGGGTGGGCTCGGCCGCTACGCCTGGCCAGCCAGTGGGGTGCGCAGGTGGCGTGACCTGCTGGTGGCGGGCGCCGGCCTCCTGATTGGCTTGCTCTCGGGCGGGGCTCTTTTGGGTGTGGCCCTGCCCTGCTTGACCTTGACGTTTGCGATCCTTGCCGGATGGGGCTTGCGGCCGCGGCCGGCTGACGATCCAGCGGCCAGCAAGCTCACTTCGCCTGGTGTGGGAACTGACCTGCCTGCTGGCACCAGCCTGGGCGCGAGCCTGCGTTCACCCGGGCTGCAGGCCGGCGTCGTGCTGATTTTGGCCGCGCTGGTCGGCGGGCTGCTTCTCCTGCTCACCATGACCAAGGCGAACGTGGCCGGTCAATATTCCTTGCTGCTCGGCGGGGTTCCGCGCGGTGGGGCGCCCAGCGCGACATTTGACACCATCATTCGCCAGCTTGGCTTCGGCCTCTTTCCCTGGAGCGCTCTGGCCATCTTTGCCCTGG
Source organism: uncultured delta proteobacterium (assembly GCA_963758155.1). Classification (GTDB taxonomy): domain Bacteria; phylum Myxococcota_A; class Polyangia; order Fen-1088; family Fen-1088; genus Fen-1137. The sequence continues at coordinate 145,551 of CAVWUP010000016.1, read as the reverse complement.
GCCGGCCGCTCATCCGTCTCGGCGGGGGTGACGAGTCGGACGGCGATCGCCTGGCCTTTGGCCAGCTCTATCTCCTCATCTTCGCGGCGTTCGGCTTCACCCTTTGCACCGTGTTCGTGCTCATGTGCGGGGAGGCGCGCTTCTGTGCCCTGGCGCCCGTAGCTTTGGCTATCGGCGCCCTGCTCGACGAAGCGCTCGAAGGTGACCGCGCCGAGCCGGTGCTGGGACTGCTGGTGGCGACCGGGACCATGGTGATTGCGCGCGACCTGGTGCTGTCGCCCGAGGATCTGGTTTCGGTGCATGTCCTCAACAAGGTGCAGTGGCCGGCCAAGCTCAAGCTGGCGTGGCTCTTTGTCGGCACCGGTCTCTTGGTTGGCGCTGGCCTGTACACCGGGCTAGCCACCCGCGGCCGGGCCCTGGGGCGCGTGGCCCAGCGCGATCTGGGGAACGCGCGGCGCTGGCATCGATGGCTGGAAAAGGCCGTGGTCGAGGTCGGGCGCTGGGGCATCCAGGCCGCGGTCGCGGTGGCGGTGCTTTTCTCGTTGGCGCTCAGCCAGTTGATCGTGCCCAAGCTCTCCGGCGATCTTTCATTCAAGCCGCCCCTGGAATCGTACTCGCGTCTGGCCAAACAGGGCGAGCCCATTGGCCGCTATAAAGTCGAGGGCGGCGGGCCGAAGTTCTACAGCCAGCGTGAGATGACGGATCTGCCCACGCAGAACCGCGTGGTCGAATTTCTGCAGGGGCGAGAACGTGTCTTCGCGCTGGTGCCAGGCAGCGAGCTGGCGGCCCTGGATGCGGCGTTTAAGTCTGCGCGGGTGGCCTACGCCGTTGTGGATGCGCGCTCCTCGCGTTTCCTCTTGCTGTCGAACCGACTGGGACAGGACGAGCGCGACAGCAATCCGCTGAAACAGGATGTCTGGATGGCCCCGCGCCAGCCCGAGCCCGTGGTCGAGCCCGGCACCACCGAGCCATCGCGCTACGAATGGTTCAACCCCACGCCGCCCTGGCAGTGGCGCGTTTCCACCAATGTCACCTTCGCCAATGCCATCGAACTGGTGGGCGCCGAGTTCCCGAGCGTGGTGCGCCGGCCCGGCACCATTCCCTTGTCGCTCGTCTTCCGTGTGAACAAGAAGCCGCCGGGAGGATTCCGCATCTTCGTGCACTTCGACATTCCCGGCGAGCCGCGGGTCATCGGCGATCACCCCCCGCTCAACGGCACATTTGCCACCGACTACTGGCTGCCCGGCGAGTACATTCGCGACACCTACGACGTGGACGTCCCGCTCATGACCACGCCTGCGGGAACCTACACCGTGTTCGTCGGCTTCTGGCCCGGAGGCGAAGGCAAGCGCCTCAAGATCACTGCCGGCCCCAGCGACGGTGGCGACCGGGCCCGGCTGGGAAACATCGAGATCAAGTGAACATGCCCAGCAAAGAACGTCGCAAGCGCGTCGTGCCGGTCGGTAGCGACCGGCGCGCCGGACGTGAACGCCGTGAACACCAGCGCGTGCTGGTGTCGATGGAAGTGGACTACCGCTGCGACAACACCTTCCTCTTCGCCTACATCACGGACCTGTCCGCCATGGGCATTTTCATCCAAACCACCGACCCGCATCCCCCGGGCACCCTGCTGAATCTGCGCTTTCGGCCGCCGGGCGGCGGCCCGCAGATGGACGTCGAGGGACGGGTCATCTGGGTCAATCCCCCGCGCAAGCACGACAGCATCAATCCCGGCATGGGAATTCAGTTTGTGGACCTGACGCCGGCGCAAAGGGAGCAGATCAAGGTGCTGGTGCGGACCTTCGCCTACTTGAGTGATGATGAGGATCAGGTCCGCGGGAATAGCTAGAGCCGAGCATGAGCATAGTCGGAAGAAGCACCATTTTGCCTTCAGCGAATAGAATGTCCGATATATGGATGCTCCTAGGCTGGCGCGCGCGCCTCACATTTTCTGCAAGTTCCATGTCGCGGTGTAGTTCATCGTCTCGCCAAACAGTCCGTCGCGCGCCTGGTAGGTCGTGCTCCCAGAAATGGTGGTCGCGTCGCCCTTGATGGTCCCTGTAATCGGGCCCGCCCCGGTCGCACCGAGGAGGACCGATCCCGTGGTGGTGCTCGAGGTTCCACAATCGGACGTGACGGTGTCGTTGTAGTCGGCATTGAGGAACAGGCCGGGGATTCCGAATGTGTAGGTGGCGGAGTCGCCGCCCGGAATGACCGTCAGCAGGCCGTGGGCGTCCTGGTCTGCCTCTGCGCCGGCGTGGGTGAAGCTTCCCGTCGCCTGGTAGTTCTCCTGGGCCGGGCAGATGCCGAGCGAGGTGGCTTCCTGGAAGCCGTATGTCACGTCGAATGTCGTGGCCGTCGCCTTCATGTCGAAGCTCACGCCATCGGGCGAAGGCGTTCCGGGCGCGTACGTGACGCTCTCGCTCCCGCTCTCCGTCGAGGCGGCGCCGCTGGTGGTCTGGCCGCTGCCCGTCCAGGTGAGAGTGGCGGTTCCGCCCCAGTTGCCCGCCGTCGGGCCAACGTTGATCTGTATGGTGGAGTCCTTGGCCACCCAGAACGGCGCGGTCACCCCGATCGCGTCGATCGCGTAGACCAGCTCGTCGTCGGTCGCGGCCAGAAACACGTACTGGCCGATGTCGGATGTCTTGGGCGTCCAGGTCCACGTGAACGTGGGTCCGGCGCCGTTCAGGTACTTCACCTCGTTCAAGACAGTGGGCACAACCAGCGGGTCAATCCGATAGATGTGAACGCCGGACACATTGGAGATGCCGAGGAACTGGTTGAGGAGGAGTCCAGGGTCACGGTGAACGTGATCGGCTTGTTCGCGGGCGCGGTGGGCGTCTGGTTGTCCGCGGTGAACGTCCCGAACGGCGAGTTGGCGACGACCGGGCCCTCCTCGGCGATGGTGGTCTTGAAGTTGATCGTGCCGCCAAGCAGGCTGAGGGCCTTCTTGATGGCGGACCCAGGCCCGACCTCAACCACCGGCGCCTTGAGTTCGTACTTGTTCGGCGTGTCGGTGCCGACCTGGTTCTCCATCGACATCATCTGGTACTTCAACTTCGCGCCAACGAACGCGTCCGCGATGCCAATCTCGAGAATCGAAACGTTGAGCGACGCGTAGGCACCAAGCGCCGCGCTGATCTCGACGCCGAGGGGCAGGAGGTCCTTGTTGAGCGAGTAGATCGGCTCGAGGTGGGGATCGTCCAGGGTGAACGAGGCGAGATCGCCGGCGCCATTGGGGCCGGCATCGAAGCCGAGCGTCAGATGGGCCGCCTCCTCCATCTTGCCGCCCATCTCGAGCCCGTTGAACATCGCCGCCCCTTTGATCTCTGCCTTGACCCCGACCGGGATGCGCGGGGCGACCAGGAAAGACAGTGGCCCTGCCACCGGCGGGATGAACTCCTTCCACTGATATTTGCAGGACAGCGTCGCAACGGCGCCAGGAGCGAACTTGGCGGTGACCTTTCCGCTTGCAGCGATGGTGCCGGTGAGGCTCATGCGGGCCTCGGTCCAGTCGCCGTTTTCGTCCTTGCTGAACGCAGCGTCGAAGCTGAGATCCGGGACCAACTTCACGCTCTGTTCAATGGTGATTCCGGTCGGCGCAACGGTGGCCGAGCACTTGAATGGCCCGACGTCGACGTCGAGCGCCGCCGGACTGACGCCGATTCCGGGCGGGGTGCCTGGCGACGCCCTCGTGGCCGCGATCGCATTGTCCCCAGACCCACAGCGGCGAAGGACCATCTGCACCCCAAGCGGCCACAATCCCGACGCCAATTCTGCCCCTCTCCCGCTGCCACCCCGTGCCTCCACACCAGTTTCATGGCTGCCCCCATTGTTAGGATGCGGAGATTTGCATTGCGACTCCTCGCACGCGCAATTATTTTGGCCGCGCGGAGTCGCGCCGGGCACTGCGCGCCTACTTCTTGCGATCGATCCGGCGCCGAAGCCGGCTGGCCAGGCCCAGCGCCAGCATCGCGGCCCAGGGGCCGGCGCCGCGGTCGACACCGGCGAGATGACAGCTGCACCCCGTTTTCCCCGTGGCGATTGGCGTCTGGATGAAACCGTTCTGGATGGGACTGGCGTTGCCGCTGAATTCCTTCCTTTCAGCAAGTCTTGCGAGGCCAGCGAGTCATCGAATGTCCCGTGGTCTTCCCTCTGGGATGCGACCTTGCGCCGGACCAATGTCGTGCTCAGTTTCGCCATCGGCTCCCTGCTTTTCGGTGAATGCTATCGCCTGCGCAAGTCCTTTCCGCTGGCCGGCGTGATCGTGGGCGTCTTTCTCATTCTTTGAGCATCTCACTAGTAACGCAGCGTTGAGGGATTGCCCATGAAGATGAACCGGATTACCCCCTTCCTTTGGTACAACGACCAGGCCGAGGATGCGGCCAAGTTCTATTGCTCCGTCTTCAGGAAGTCGAAGATCCACAGCGTTTCGCCAATGACCGTCACCTTCGAGCTGGACGGCCAGATGTTCTATGCGCTCAACGGCGGGCCCCACTTCAAGTTCAATCCCGCCGTCTCTTTCTTCATCGATTGCAAGGACCAGAAAGAGGTCGACTACTACTGGAACAAGTTGCTCAAAGGCGGCCAACCCAGCCAGTGCGGCTGGCTGCAGGACAAATACGGCCTGTCCTGGCAGGTCGTGCCCGAGGCCCTGGGTGAATGCCTCGGCGGAAAGGACCGCAAAGGCGCCGAGCGGGCCATGCAGGCCATGATGGGGATGGTGAAGTTGAATGTGAAGGCACTGAAAGATGCCTATGCCGGCAAGCCCGCGGCGAGCCGGAGAAAAACCTAGGAAGCAGAGCCAAGATGAGGCGCACAGGCGCAAAGACTGACTCCATCCAGAAGTACGCGGCCCTGCTCCGTGGGGTGAGCCCACTCAACGCGAGGATGTCTGAATTGAAAGCCGCGTTCGGGGCAGCGGGTTTCGTGGACGTGAAGACTGTGCTTTCAAGCGGCAACGTACTTTTCGGCGCGCCCGCTGGAAAGGCCGAGTCTCTCGCGCGGCAATGCGAGACCGCGATGACGGCGCACCTCGGACGAGCCTTCTGGACCGTTGTGGTGCCTGTCGCGGAGCTTCGCGCGTTGGTCGCGGCCGATCCGTGGCGGGCCTTCAAGGTGCCACCTGCCGCCAAACGGGTGGTCTCGTTTCTGCGCGAAACCCCGACGAAGCTACCGCGTTTCCCGGTCGAAAAGGAAGGCGCCACCATCTTCGCTCTCGACGATCGGATAGTCTTCTCGGCCTATCTGGCTCACCCCAAGGGCCCGGTGTTCATGACGCTCATCCAGAAGACTTTCGGCGAAAACGTCACGACCCGAACGTGGGACACCGTCAAGCGCCTGGCGGGGTAGTGTCGCGCGGCGCCGTGGCCATGGATGACATTTCGAGATGGGCCCCAGTATCCTGCCCCAATGCCAGACGACACTTTGCCTGACAAACGGAAGTGTCTGTTCACCCGTCGAACGGCGCTGACCGGAATTGGCGGCGTGGGACAAGCAGGATGAAGATTCAAATAGCCACATTGGTCGTGCTGCTTTCGGCTGCGTGCAACTCGCGCTCTGGCCTTAGGACGACGCGCGACGCGAGCGCGGACGGGGACCCGGGCGCGGGAGGTCCGGCCACGGACACCGTCTCCGCCGCAGATGCCCTACGCGATGCCATCCCGCTCATCAGTCCTGACACCGCTGCGACGGACGGTGCGGCCGAGGTAAGTGCGTCAGGGGAAGAGACCCTTGATGCTGACCATGACGACGCGGACGCTCCCACAGATTCCCTGCCGGCCGATCTCCAGAGCATAGACGCCCTTGCCTCTCCTTGTGGGGTTCCAGTCACCGGGTCTTGTCTGTATGACGGGTTCTGCACGGACTACACCGACACGGATCTGCCCGTCGCCATGGGCGACTGCAACCAGGCCACCTCGTCCTTGGGAACCTGGTCCACACAACCCTGTCAGGACAGATTCACAGAGGGTTGTCTTTACGGCACGCCCGGAGTACCGGGTTGCCAGGTGGCCTGGGCACAGCGTGGCATTGACTACCAGATCGATTGTCTCCACTATGGCGGAACACCGGTGTCCCCTTGAATCGACCGTGGTGCCTGTGTCGACGATTCACCTTCACCCCGTCCGCTGCGCGAGCACGCGCTCGATGCGACGGTCAGGAACCAGCCATATCAGCGCGACGAAGACGTATAGGCCATTGGCCAACCACGGACTCACGAACGCTAACGGGATGGCGCTGAGGTAGCACAGGGGCGAGAGCTTCCCCTTCCAGTCGCGGCCAATGGCCGTCGCCAGCAACGAGTTCGGTCCTTGTTGAGCGATGATGCTGCGTTGAAGAATGTAATAGGCGATGGACGCCATCAACAGCACGACGCCGTAAATCGCGGCGGGCGCGGCCGCCCGGTGGTTTCCGCCCATCCAAGCCGTGGTGACGGGAAAGAGCGACAGCCAAAACAGCAAGTGCAGATTCGCCCACAGAATTCCGCCCGTCACGTGCCTCGTGGAATGGAGCATGTGGTGGTGATTGTTCCAGTAGATGCCCACGTAGAGGAAGCTCAAGACGTAACCCGAAAACACCGGCAAGAGAGGCCTCAACGCCGCCAGGTCGCCCCCCCGCGGCACCTTCAATTCCAGCACCATGATGGTGATGATAATGGCCAACACGCCATCGCTGAAGGCTTCGAGCCGATTCTTTTCCATCGCCTAGAAGCAGAGGTTATCCGCCAGGGCCGGGACGTCAATGAGAGAGAAAGGTCGGCGTTCCGGTCGCCTGGTGCCCCTGCCCCGCTCGCGGGGCGCCGGCCGCCCCGCTCCACAATCGCACCACAACCACACACCACAATCGCGGCCTTCCAGAATCGCCCGGCCAGAGCTACGATGACCCAATGAGAAGCAAGGCGTTACTTGGTAGATTGGCCAGATGGTTGAGGGTGAGCTGCTGGACCGCGTCTTCCCCCGTGAGCTGCCCCAGGTAGCGAGTGACCTTCCGGTACACGGCACGCGCCAGGCGCGCAACGTCCTCGTCGCTGGGTGCGGGCAACGGATGGAACAGTATGGTTCCATCGGGCTGCTCCGCGTACACACCATCCATCACGATGGCGTGGAAATGAACATTCAGATTCAGCGACGATCCAAATCGTTGTACGACGGTCAGACTTCCGGTCTGCAGCCGACCGCGCAGCTTGCGCTAGCCCCGATCCAGGCCGGGCGAGTAGTGCCCAGCGAGGCTCCGTTCCGAGACCCGCCTGGAAAGTTGACATAATTCCGACCGCCTCCACACTCGCAACATGCGGCCTGCACGACGAGTGATTGCCCGGCAAGGGCGCCGTATTCTGCCCGAACAAAGTCGCCTGACCATACCTCGGACCGTGGCGGGTTTGCGGCGCAGCCGCAAGCTGCTCACTGACATCGAAGAACAGCTGGGCGGCCTGCTGGTGAGTCTGCGGCAGCCGCAACCCTGCATCGACGCCGCTGCCCCGGACCGGCTGACCGGCGCCACCGCCCAGGCGGGCCGCGCGCTGGCTGCCCTGGACAGTCTGCGCGGCTTGTGGTGAAGAGCGAGACGGACGTAACCGCGGGCAAGGGCGGGCTGGTCGAGCCCATCGCGACCTTCCTGGTGGCTACCGGTCTTGCCGCTGGCCTGTTCTGGCTGGCGCGCAGCGTGTCCTTTGTGGGCGAGATTCTCCACGGCGCCATCGCCCTGATCTTCCTGCTCGGGCCTTCGTATGCGGCACGAATTTCCGGCCGGCCCTTCGACTATCGGACAGCAGGTCTGGGCGTGGAGCCGGTCAAGCTGAACCTGCGCATCCTGGCCCTGGCCCTGGCCTGCACCTGGCCGCTTTTTCTGGGAGGCTTTCTTCTCTATTACGGTCTGCTTTGTCCGGGCAGCGCGCCCGCCTGGGCCCAGCGTCTGACGGATGTTCTCTCGCCGATTTGTCCGGGCTGGCGAGGGCTGCGCGGCTTCTCCTTTCAGCTTCCCTCGGGCTTTGTCCTGTTGGCACTCTCTCAGATTCTGGTGGTTGCACTACCCGAGGAGCTTTTCTTTCGCGGCTACCTGATGTCGCGGTTGGAAGAACGTTGGCCCTCGCGACGCCGTCTGTGGGGCGCCTCGGTGGGTTGGCCCTTGCTGGTTTCCAGCCTGCTGTTCGGCCTGGGCCATTTCCTGGTGGATTTCCAGCCCGCGCGCCTGGCGGTCATGGTCCCGGCCCTGGTCTTCGGGTGGATGCGACAGCGCACCGGATCGCTGGCCCCAGCCGCCGTCTTCCACGCCCTGTGCAACTTGTTCTCAGAAGTCCTGCACGAAAGTTTCTTCGGCTAGCAACTTCTTCGTGCCGCCGCCGAAAACAAGTTCATGTCGCCCAGTTGCGTGCTCACGCTCATGTGCATGCTTGGTCTAGTCCCGCCGGCTCGGGCGCAGAAGGCCAGCTTGGAGGGCGTGGTCAACATCAATACCGGCTCACCCGAGGAACTGCGTCTCCTGACAGGCATCGGGCCCGCGCGCATTCGCAACATCCTGGCCTATCGTCACAAACATCCCTTTCGCACCGTCGAGGAGTTGGCGCGGATCAAAGGCATCGGTCGCAAGATGGTGCGGCACTTGCGCGCCCACTTGGCGGTGAACGGACCCACCACAGCCCAGAAGATCATTCGCCCGCCTTCGCCCGTGGTGGCGCCGCCCGCCCCTGCGCCGCCCGCTCGGCCCCAGCCGCGGCCTGTGCTCGGTCTGCGGCCCACACCACGCAAGGGCGAGCCCGCCCATCAGGCCAGCGTCAGCGGACACCGCAGCTCTTGCCTGCCTCCGCCCTGAAGTCCTGCAAAGCGGCGCTTGCCCCCTGCGGCCAGGCAGTGCTAGTCGGATGGATGTGACCACCATTTCGGTTCCCCTGAACCAACGGAGCTACGAGGTCTGCATCGCGCCGGCGGGCGAGACGGACATGGTGCAGAAGATCGTCACGGCGCTGGGCAGGCCCACCGGGGTTGCCGTGCTGGTGGACAGCCGCCTTGGCCAGCTATCGCCGCGCGTGCAGCCGCTGGTCGACGCCCTGGCAGCGCGCCTGCCCCGTGTCCGGCGCCTGGATCTTCCGGCCGGCGAAGCTTGCAAAACTCTCGGCGCCATCGAGCGCACCTGCGATTGGCTGGCGGGCAATGGCTACGACCGGGGCTCCGCCCTGGTGGGCATCGGGGGCGGCGCCACCAGCGACCATACCGGTTTCGCCGCCGCCATCTACCTGCGCGGAATAGCCTACGCCACCTTCCCCACCACACTTCTGGCCATGGTGGACGCGTCGGTGGGCGGCAAGACCGGCGTGGACATCGCCGCGGGCAAGAATCTGGTCGGGGCTTTTCATCAACCGCGGGCCGTGGTGGCCGATCCAGGCTTCCTCGATTCCCTGCCCAGCCGCGAGCTTGCGGCCGGGATGGCCGAGGTGGTCAAGGCTGGGCTCATCGCGGATGCAGCCTTGCTCGACACGCTGGAGGCCCAGGCCGGCGCGGCCATGCCAGCGGACGCGCTGGCCAAAGTCATCGAGGCTGCGGTGCGGGTCAAGGTGGACGTGGTAGTTGCTGACGAGCGCGAGAGCGGCCGGCGCGCGATCCTCAACTTCGGCCACACCGTAGGCCACGCCATCGAGGCCGCATCCGGATTCCGACTCCTGCACGGCGAGGCGGTATCGCTTGGAATGATCGCTGCCCTGGCGTTGGGTGTCGCTCGTGGCGTGACCGAGCCCGCGTTGCTCGCGCGAACGACCGCGCTGCTGGCGCGCCTGGGCCTGCCAGTGGACGTGAAGCAGCGGCTTGCCGCGAATGTGCTCGACCGCATGGAGGTCGACAAGAAGCGCGTGTCGGAAGCCGTCCGATTCGTTCTGGTGCCGCGGCCAGGCCAGGCCATCATCCAAGGCATCGCGCTGGACGAGCTGAAGCGCCAGCTTGCTGCTGCCTTGGAGCAATGAAGAAAGTAGGCATTTGTCCTACATGTAGTATTATCGCCAGTATGGCGCGGCGCGATCTTGGAAAGGCTTTCTCCATCGGCCTCTTCTTCGTGGCAGCCTCTGGCTGCGCAACGATCCCCACGGAAACTTGGCAAGTCCAACCGCCGGTCGTGCGTGCGTCGTCCAGCGGCCCGTCGCTGTCGGCCCATAAACGACGGGCCTCCTTGGAGCACTCGAACACCGCGGTGGGCGTGGTGGAGCGGTCGTTGCACGAGCGCGGAATCCGTTTCGGCACCGACGGTACGCCGGGCTCCCTGTATCAGTTTCTGCACTCACAGTATCCTGAGATTCCGGCCAGCGAGGCGCGGGCTGGCGACGTGCTTTTCTTCGACATGGGCGAAGGGTCAGGCTGCGGCGGTCACACAGGGTTGGTCGATCTGGTCGACGCCGGCGGTCGCCTCGTGTTCCGCGAATGGCGCGACGGCAGTGCCCGCCGCAGCTATGTCGCTCCTAGCCAGCCCCACACCCGGCGTGATGGCGCGCTCGTCCTCAACACCTTCCTGCGCGCCAAGTTACCCGACGATCCGCCGTCCACCCACTATTTCGCGGGTGAAATGCTGTGTTCGGTGGTGCGACCGCAGCCGTAAAAAACTTGCTCAACTTTTGGGCTGGCGGTATCCAACTGGAATGAGCGTCGAGGTCGAGAGAGCCACGGTCCCCTGCAATGCCTGCGGGGCCCAGGTTACTGAGTTGCGTCGAGGGCGGTGCTGGGCCTGCTATATGAAGTGGGCCGAAATGCGGCCGGTTCCGCGGGGCGCCTTGTGCGCTTTGTGCACCGACCGCCGGCGCGAGAATCTGCGCCTGGTCGAGCTGTGTGGGCGCTCGGTTTCGCTTTGCCATCTGTGCGCTGCGCGTGTGCTCAAGATGGCTGACCTACCGCTTTCGCTGGACGAATTGCGCAAGTCGTTGCGTCGCGATCGCCGCAAGACCGAGCGTCGCGAGGGGAATCTAGATCGGCGTGTGTTCCCGCGCGAAAGGCGCGTGGGCGATCGGCGTGCTCCGCAGCAGGATATGGCGCGCGATGCAAGCGGGGTCGGCGAGACGCTGCCCGATTTCAACGACATGGAAATTGCTGTCTCCGACGCGGATATCGAAGAACTCGAGCAGACGCTGGTTCGCGAGAATCCTCTGAAGTAGGGGTGGCGTCTCGGGAGATTTGCGGGCCGCCTGAAAGGCCGGCTTGCGGGCCGCGTGGGCGAGAGCGAGTTCGTGTGCGTCTTGCGGGAGGCGAAGACGGGCCAGGAGGCCGCGACTACCTCCCCGGCAGTTCAATCTTCCATTCGCGGCCTTCGCGCGCGAGCGCGAGCGTGTGTCGATCACCGGTCGCTGAGTAGACCTCCACCTCGGCGCTCTCCCGGTCGCGGCGCAGAAGGCGCGTTCCGGCCGGCTCCCACGCTGGCGGCGCCCAGCCCACGGACAAGAAATCCTCGGCCTTCATCATCATGCGGCCGCTCAGGCGCTGGCTGGTGCTTTGCAAGGCTTCGATGCGTGCCCTCGTGGCTGGCCCCAGGCGCTGAAACACGCTACCGCGATCGCCAGTGCGAGCCGCGGCGATGAAAAGGCGCACAGCCCCTTCGGGGTTCTCTGGCCCCTCACCAGCTGAACAGGCGGCGAGCAGCCAGAAGGCAATGCACAGCGCGGCTCGCGGCATGGAAGGATATCAGTCCTTGGGGCCCGCGATACCCAGGCACTGGCGCACACGCGCCATGGTTGCCGCGGCCACGACGCGCGCGCGCCGCGCGCCTTCGGCCAAGATGGCGTCAACTGTCTCGGGCGTGGCAAGAAGTTCCTCGCGCCGAGCGCGGATACGGTCCAGGTCCGCCTTGATGCCCTCGAAGAGCCACTTCTTGCAATCGATGCAACCGATGCCCGCGGTGGTGCAGCCCGCGCGTACCTCGGCCTGGCGCGCGGCGGACGAGAAGAATTTGTGCAAGGTGAAGATGTTGCACTTGTCGGGGTCACCGGGATCCGTGCGCCGCTGGCGCGCGGGATCGGTCGCGGCGGTGCGCAACTTTTCCCAGGCTGCCTCGTCGCTCTCGCGCAGGGAGATGGTGTTGCCCAGGCTCTTCGACATCTTGGCCTGACCGTCCAGGCCCAGGATCTTGGGCGTGGAAGAGTACAAGGCCTCGGGCTCGGCAAAGGTCTGGCCGAAACGCGCGTTCCATTTGCGCACGATCTCGCGCGCCAGCTCCAAGTGTTGGCGCTGGTCCTCGCCCACGGGCACGCGCGTGGCCCCGTAGATGATGATGTCTGCGGCTTGCAACACCGGATAGGTAAAGAGCCCGGCATTTACGTTGTCAGGGTTCTTGTCCGACTTCTCTTTGAACTGGGTCATGCGGCCCAACTCGCCGAAGGGCGTGACCGCCGAGAGCGCCCAGGCCAGCTCGGTGTGCTCGGGAACAGCGGATTGCACGAAGAGGGTCGACTTCGCAGGATCGATGCCGCAGGCCAGAAGATCCGCGGCCATGTCGCGCACCCGACGCTGCATCTCACCGGGCTCGAAGGGCTGGGTGATGGCGTGGTAGTCCACCACGCAGAAGAAGCAGCGGTAGTTGTCCTGCAGCGCGACCCAGTTGCGTACGGCCCCCAGGTAGTTGCCCAGGTGCAATTCACCCGAGGGCTGGATGCCGGAAAAAATCGTCTCACACGAGGTCGAGGAGCCCATGATTCACGCCGGTTGTAATCGGCCCTTTCCTGACGGTCAAGGGTGGCCCGCGCCAAGACGCACATTGCGCCTCGGCTGCTCCTGCCGGCGGCGCACCGCGCGTAGCCTTTGCCATCACAGACATTGCTCCTTGGTGAATGCAGGACTAGCCTGATCAGTCCTATCTATGGAGGACAGCATGAAGCGCGCGTTTCCCTGCTTGCTTATTTTCGCCGGTTTGGCCGGTGCCGGCTGCTACGGCACCTGGACCGCAACCGTTCCAGTAGAATCTGGGCCCCCGCAAGCGCCGCCACCTGGGCCGCCCCCTCCTGCGTACGTCGAAGCCGACGCGCAGGTGTATGTGCCTGGCCAGCCGCCTCCGCCAACCATGGAGTATGCGTCGCCGGCACCGGGACCAGGCTACGCTTGGGTTCCGGGCTACTGGGACTGGACGGGCGCAGACTGGTTCTGGATTGGCGGGTATTGGGCGCCAGCACGTCCCGGCTACGTCTACGTGGGGCCCCGCTACGTCATGGTCAATGGGCGCTACGTCTATGAGCGTGGCTACTGGAACGATCGCGAGGGTCGGCGCGACTACTACTACGCGCGGCCAGCGGCTGCGTATCGCGGGGCCGCCCCGCCGCCGGCTCCTGGGCATCGCCCTGGGGCCGTGTATGCCAGCCCGCCACCAGCGCCTGGCCATCATTCCGGGGCCGTGTATGGCAGTCCGCCACCGCCGCCTGTGCATCAGGCTGGGAGTGGGTATAGCAGTCCGCCGCCACCACCTGTGCATCAAGCTGGGAGCGGGCACGCCGGCCCGGCCCCGGCCGCACCCCCTCCGCACGGGCCAACGGCGGCTCCGCCCCCACCGACCAGCCCCACACACGCCGCGCCCGTCAGCAACCAGAAGGCTGCGCGGCCCGCGCCCCCGCCTCCGCCCACGCGAAAGAAGCGCTAGCGGCGGCTGCCCAAGCCAGCCGGGCTTTTGAAACCGGGGGCGATCAGGTGAGCGATGCGATCGGGATCCTGAACGCCCTGGCCGGTCATCCAGTTGCGCGAGCTGTCGCGTAGATTGCTGCCTTCGGGGTCGTCGCGCAGTTCACCCAGCCAGCGGCGGCCTGATTCGGCCAGCAGGAGCGCGCCCGCAGCCTCGGCGGTGGCCACCGCCCTCTCTAGCCCGACCACGGTCGCGGCCCGCGAGGACGACGGTTCCAGCCAACCGATGCCGGCTTCCAACAGGGTGCCCATGGCCACGCCAGTCTGGTGCTCGGCCCGTTCCAGCGAGCGCGCATGCCGGCGCGCCCGTCGCAGGTGCGGAGCGCGCTGCTCAACCGGCAGGCGTTCGGCCATGGCCAGCGCCACGCGGCCCGAGATCCAGGCGTATTCGATGCGGATGCCGCTGATCTTCAACAGCGCGGAGCCAGCCAGCCGGTCTCGCTCAGCCTCGATCGCGTCGCTGGCCTGCTCAGGACGCCCGCCGTACAGCGCCTGTTCACAGCGCGCGTACAGGTGGAAGAAGTGCTGCACGTGGTACAGGTCGCGCGGCCAGGAATCCAGGACGCCTTCGATGTCGCGCGCGGCCCGCCCGGGATCGCCGCGAATCAGCCAGACGATGGACTGGTAGGTGCGTAGGTTGGTGGCCAGGTAGCGGTCGCCGGTGCTATCGGCGTCGGCGGTGTAGCGATCGAAGCACTCACCCAGTTCGCGCAGCCGACCCGACAGCCGCAACGAGAAACACGCGAACGAGCGGGCGGTGGCCAGCTCCCAGCCCACGTTGAGACAGTGAGTGAGCAGGTACTGCTCGACCGCGGCCAGCTCGTTGGCCACGGCGTCGAACTCGCCGGCGAAGTAGCGCACCATCGCCTTGCACATGCGCGCCAGCCCGATGGTAGGCACATCAAATGAGCGGCGCGCCAGCACCTCGGCCTGCGCCACCAGGCGGGCGGCCCAGCCTAGGTACGAACCACCCAGCGCCGCCAGCTGCCCGGCCAGCACGCCCAGCCCCTGCGCCACGCGCCGGATGTCCCCAGCCTTGAGCGCGAGCAGGAGAAAGCGCAGCAGGAAATCGTCGGCGCGCAGCGTGTCCACCACGCCGAGGCCGGTGTTCACCGACCACAGCAAATCCAGCAGGCGGGCCTGCCCGACCGGGACGCTGGAAGGCGGCCGTTCCTTGAACTTGATTCCCCGCAGCCGCAGCCACAACAGGCGTCCGGTCACTGCCATCAGGGCGCGCCGCGGACTGCGCGCCAGGCGCAGCCCGGCCTGGCCCAGCACCTCGCCCAGGATCTCCAGCCCGCGCACGATGTGGCCTCCACGCAGAAGTTGCTCGGCGGCCAGGTGGCGCAGACGCGGTGCCAGATCAGGCCCGCTGAGCGCAGCGGCCTCTTGGTACGCCTCTGCCGCCAGGGAAGGCAATCCGTTGCAGGCCTGGCAGTCACCTAGCGCCTGCAGGAGTTCGCGCCTCGCCTCTTGCTGCGACTCCAGCGCCGCCGCGGTTTGATACAACTGCGCGGCGCGATCGAAGGCCAGCTTGGTGCGCGCCTGGATGGCGGCCTCGCGCGTGTAGTACTTGGCGCGCTCGTGGTCGTCCGCCTCCAGCCAGTAGCGGGCCAGCATGTCGGTTCGTTCGCGGCCCCATTTCTCCATGGCCTGCGCGATGCGGGTGCGCAGCCGGGCCAGGGCCGCCGCGTTCAGGCTGGTGATGACCGCATCGGCGATGCGGTCGTGAAAGGGCTCGACCACGTCGGATCCCTGCCCTCCGCCGCGTCGGATCAGGCGGGCCTGCGCCAGCGCCGAGATGCCGCGCTCCCAACCCTCGCATCCGACAGGCACGCCGGCTGCGTCGGCCAGTGCCTTGTGCGGCAGCGGATCGCCTGCCACCGCGATGACTTCGAGCAGGCGCTGGCTTTCAGTGGGCAAGGCGTGCAGGCGCTCCAGAGATCAGGGCGTCCAGGGTCACGGCTTTTCCCGCGGCGAAGTCATCGAGCCCACCCCGCGGCAGAACCACCTCGCGCAGGTAGCGTATCAACTCCAGCGTGAAAAGCGGATTGCCGCCCGCCTCCTGCACCACCGCCTCGGCCAGGCGCTGCTTGACCGCCTGGTCAATGTCGTCCGAGTCGGCCAGACGATCCACGAGGGCCGAGGCCGCCTCTGGCGAGAGCGGGCCGACCTCGACACGCTTCACCGCAGGATGCGCCGCGATCTCGCGCAGAGAGGTAATCAGCGCATCGTCCGGGGAAACCGGCCGACAGGTGGCCACCAGCATGAGACCTGGCGCGCTGGCGTGGTGTAGCAGGGCCTGCAACAGCGCGAAGCTGTCGCGGTCAGCCCACTGCAGATCGTCGATGAAAGCCACCACCGGCTGCTGCTGGGCGAGGCGCCTGAGCAGTTCATGGAAGCCGGCAAAGGCCCGGTTGCGCAGCTCGGTCGCATCGCTGACCCTGGGCAGCCAGTCGCGCGCGTGCGCCAGTCGATCCAGCCGGCACAGCACCGGGAAGATCTCTGACAGGTAGGCCGCCCCTGCCGGCAGCACCTGTGCCAGCTCGTTGCCGCCCAGACTCGCCAGCCTGGCGCTGAGCCCGTCGACGATGCTGTCGAAGGCCTTGAAGGGCAGGGTCTCGCGCTCGTGGCAGCGGCCACGCAAGATGAGAGGCGGACAGGACGGCTCGGCGCCAGCAGCAATCTGATCCAGGAAGCGCTCGACCAGCGCCGTCTTGCCGATGCCCGAGGCGCCCTCGACCAGCACCAGACCCAGGTCCCCGTCACGCGCGCGGCTGTAGCCAAGCCGCAATGCCTGCATCTCCGCCTTGCGCCCGATAAAGATCGGGGCGCCAACCTGCACCGGAGCACTTTCAATCTCGGACACGGGTGCGGGTGTCATGCCGACGCCAAGCTGGGCCCGGATCTCCGCGCCGCCGGGTCGCTGGGCTGGATCGCGCTGCAGCAGCCGCAGGCACAGCTGGCTCAGGCCGGGATCGGCCAGGGGGTTGACCTCGAGGGGAGCGGGGGGATCCTCGCGCTGCTTCTTGAGCAGAATCTCGATCAAACTTCCTTCGTGGGGCAAGCGGCCAGTGAGCACCTCGTACAGCATCGCGCCCACGGCATACCAATCGGCAGCAGGCTGCAACGGCCCGTCCTTGGCCTGCTCGGGCGCCATGTAGGCCGGGGTTCCCACCAGCCCGTCGCCCTTGAGCGAACGAGTCCCCGTTGGCCGGGTCAAGCCGAAATCCAGAACCACCACGCGGCCCTGCGCCGTCACCAGCACGTTCGATGGCTTGAGATCGCAGTGGATGCAGCCGAACCCGTGCATGGCGTCCACCCCCGCGCAGAGCTGGTGCAGAGCCGTGCGCAGGCGTTGCCGATCAGGCTGCGGGCGAACCCTTGCCGGTGCGGGTTTGCGCGGGCGCAGGGTGTCCTTGTCTGCCAGGTCGGCCGGCACGGGCGTGTTGCCCGCCAGCGCCGGGCCCAACAGATGAACGCCGAAGGGCACACCTGCGACGTAGTCCATGGTGAAGAACCACAACGGTCCGTCGCAGATCAGTTCGTGCAACGTGGCCAGGTTGGGGTGCTTGATGTCGGCCAATGATCGGAATTCGCCCTTAAAACGGTACAAATCCATGCCGTCGCACAGGTCCAGCAGCTTGAGCGCTACTTCGGCGCCCAGCTGCCGATCGAAGACCAAATACACGGTCCCCATGCTCCCGCTGCCGAGAGGACGGATGACTTTGAACCGATCGGTGCCCGCGAACGACATCGCCCGTGCCCGAAGCGGGAGACTAGCTCAGCTTGCGCTCAACGCGCGAGAATCTGGTTCACTGGTTCTCCCAGATGATCTTTTTGCACGACGCCGAGCAGATGCCATCCACGTCGTTCTTGGGGCCGTCATCGCATTCCTCGGGCCCGTTGATGATGCTGTCGCCGCAGTGCGGACCCAGCTTGCACTGCGGGGTGCAGCCGCCGTATGAGCTGTCATTGATGCCGTCGTCGCATTCCTCGGGCCCGTTCTTAATGCCGTCGCCGCAGTGGGGGGCGAAGATGCAGCTCGGCGCGCAGCCACCGTAGTCGCCGTTGTTGTTGAGCGCCCCGTCGTCGCATTGCTCGGGGGGCTCGATCTTGCCGTCGCCGCATCCACCTGGCAGACGGCACGCATCCGTGCAATTGGGATCGTTCGACATGGTGGGCTCGCATTGTTCCCCGTAGTCCGATTGAACGGTGCCGTCTCCGCACCTGGCGGCAAGGGTGCAGTCGGGATTGCAGGTCCCGTAGGTCCCGTCATTGACGCCGTCGTCACAAGCCTCCGTGCCATTCGTAATGCCATCGCCACAATAGTCGCCACGTTGGCAGTTAGCCAAGCAGCCGCCATAGCCAGCCACAGAATCTGTCGTGGTCAGGTTGGCGGGACCATTGTCGCATTCCTCGCCGAAATCAGCCTGCACGATGCCGTCGCCACAGCGGGCCGGCAGCTTGCAACCAGGAGCGCAACCGGAAGTGGCCCCATAGTCGTCGTTGTTCGTGCCGTTGTCGCACTCCTCGGGCCCGTTCACGGTGCCGTCGCCGCAATAAGGACCGAGCAAACAATTCGCGCCACACTGATTGTAGCCGCCCAAATTCTTCGCCGCTCCATTGTCGCACTGTTCGCCGGGCGCCACGACACCGTCGCCGCAGATGGGCAGGCAGGCACTCGGCAAATCGTTGAAACCGCTCAGGGTGAGTTTGTACGTCGAGCCGTTCCACGCTCGCTCCGCCTGGAACACGACGATCTCGTAGACCCCGTTGTTGGTCATGCCCAGATCGACCTTGCTCTGCACTCCTGTGCAAGTCGAGAGAACGCCCTCGGTCTTGCAGGCAGCGCCCGCGCTCGGGGTCACGGTGACAGTCCCGCCGCCGGTCGCGTCGAGCACGATCTCTCCCTCGACCGGGGTATGAATGCCCCCCATGTCCACCGCCAGTTTGCGATTGACGAAGACCCAGACATCATCGTCACCAGTGAAATTAAGCGTGTATTGCTTGCTCGTCGAATAGCTGAACCAGTAGCGGACTTCGCTGGTGAAGCTGAAGTTGTGCTGCGGCGGCGGCGTCCCTGCTTCAAAAGTCCAGGTCCCGCTATACATTGGTGGGGTTTCGCCGGGCGCATAGGCGGAGGTCGGCGTGATCATGCCCGGCACGTTGTCGAGAGGGAAGAAGAGGGGGTTGCCAGGGACCAGCGTCTGGTTGGCCACGCAGGGACTTGTGTTGCCGGAGCCCCAGGGCGTGCACGCGGCAAAGCAATGCATGGTACCGTCGTTGACGTACGCCGGGGCGTTGCAGTTGGCGCAGGTTGCGTCCGAACACCAGCGAGCATTGGAATAGGACATCCACTCTTGGTTGTCCTTCCACCAGTTCACAAAGGCGCCATTGCCGTTGTTGTGCAGAAGGATCGTTGATACGTAGGTGGTGTTGGTTCCCGGGACATCCCGGTACCAATTGTGGAAGCTGGCCGCAGTCGTGACCCACCCAGCAGACGTGGTGCCGCCGCCCACGCCAGCGTAGACCGGCTTGCCATCGCTGTCGAGCGTGCCCTGGACCATGCCGGTAACCGCATTGTTGCTGCCCGAGACATCGGCCGCGTGAAAATCGCCGCCCACGAGGAAGTCGCGGTAAGTGACTGGCACGGTCATTGTTGCCGCCGTGGAATCGGGCTGAGCGCACTGGTAGCCGGGCTCCACCTTGCAAGTCGACGAGCAACCGTCGCCGCTGTTGGTGTTTCCATCGTCGCACTCTTCGCCCACGACCAACCCGTCCCCGCAAATCGAGGTGCAAGTGCCGGTGCTCGAGCTGCACTTCGGCTCAGCGTGGCAGGTGGGTGAACAACCATCATTGGGCAAGGTGTTGCCGTCATCGCAGCCCTCGGAGCCCTCGACCTTGCCATCGCCACACACCGTCTGGTGGCAGTTGTTCGGCGGATCGCCGGTGCAAGCCCAGCCTGGGTTGAACTTGCAGGTGCTCGAACACGCGTCGGCCACATGGGGTCCGGGCACCGCGGGGTCGCATTGCTCCATGGGCTTGAGCACGATGCCGTCGCCACAGTCCGGAACGCACGGGGCATTGGTGAAGGGACAGACATACCCGGTC
Source organism: uncultured delta proteobacterium (assembly GCA_963758155.1). GTDB lineage: Bacteria > Myxococcota_A > Polyangia > Fen-1088 > Fen-1088 > Fen-1137. Next base: position 125,809 of record CAVWUP010000016.1, on the reverse strand, counting down.
TCGATGGTGCAAGTCGACGAGCAGCCATCACCACTGTTGGTGTTGCCGTCGTCGCATTTCTCGCTGCCCTCGATTGTCCCGTTGCCGCATTTGACAGTGGGGCACTTGCACGGTTGACCAGGTGTGCAGACACAGCCCGGACCCTTGGTCTTGCAGTCCGCGGAGCAGCCGTCGCCGTCTTTCTGGTTGCCGTCGTCGCACACTTCACCGAGCGAGGCATTGACGACACCGTCACCGCAGCGGGGAGCCTGTTTGCAGGACGTGCCCGGGACCGGGCAGACCCAGCCAGGTTCGAGCTGACAAGTGCTGCTGCAGCCGTCGCCGCTGTTGGAGTTGCCATCGTCGCACTTCTCGCCCGATTCGATGCGCTTGTTGCCACACTGGGAAATGAGGGTGCAGGGTTGTCCGGGGACACATTGGTAGCGGGGATCCTGAACCGTGCAGGTCGCATTGCAGCCATCGTTGTCGAGAGTGTTGCCGTCGTCGCAAACCTCGCCGGGGCCAATCACGCCATCACCGCAGACTACTTTTCGCGTGCAGGCGCCGGCTGGCGGACAACTCCAATTGGGCTCGACTTTGCAAACACCATTGCAACCATCGCCGGGCAGCATGTTCCCGTCGTCGCATTCCTCGGGTGGCTGGTTGATCCCGTCGCCACAGCCCGGTGGTATTTCGGCCTTGCAGCCCAGGGTGCTCTGGGCGTTGCACACATTTGTCGCGCCACCGGCCCCCGAGCCGCCGGCGCCACCGTTGGCACCGGTCGAGATGATGCTGGGGGCGCTACCGCCTGCTCCGGCCTGTGCGCCAGCACTTGGATCAGGACCAGCCCCACCGCCTCCACTGACAGTAGCGGTGTTGCAGCCAATTCCCGCGAGCGCGAAGACCGCGGCGACGCCGGCAAGCTGGACTGCGGACAAACCACCGGTGTCTGGGCGAGCCATGCGTTCTCTTGTCATTGGATAGTGCCTCTCAAATGGGGGGCAAGCCATTTGGACCAATGCCCAATGGTTTATGTCCACATTGATTGTAGCAACTTCCGCAAGACAATTGCGCGCTCCACGCGGGGTGGGTTGATGCCGCCACAGTGGGGAAAGGCCCCACATCGCGCTTGCCTGACACAGACAGCGTCGGGCTGACGCCTCCAGAGGGAAAGCAGAACGCAGACAGTTACAGCACGTACTGTGAAAGATCCTCGTCCTTGAGAATCCCCTGCAGCCGCTCACGCACGTAGGCAGCGGAGATAGGGATGGTGCGCTCGCCCAGCTCGGGCGCCTCGAAAGCCAGCTCGTCGAGCAGGCGCTCCATCACGGTGTGCAGGCGGCGCGCTCCGATGTTCTCCATGCGGGCATTGACCTCGGCGGCGGTGCGCGCGATCTCGGCAATTGCGTCGGCCTGAATGTCGAGATGGATCTTCTCGGTGGCCAGCAGCGCGGTGTACTGCTTGGTCAGAGCGTTTTCGGGCTCGGTGAGAATGCGCACGAAGTCGGCGTCGGTCAGCGAGTTCAGTTCCACGCGGATGGGGAATCGGCCTTGCAACTCGGGAATCAGATCCTTGGGCTTGGCCACGTGGAAGGCGCCGGCCGCGATGAAGAGCACGTGGTCGGTCTTGAGCGGGCCGTACTTGGTCGACACCGTGGATCCCTCCACGATGGGCAAGAGATCGCGCTGCACACCCTCGCGCGACACATCCGGGCCGCGACCGCCGCCCTCGCGGCCTGCCACCTTGTCCAGCTCGTCGATGAAGATGATGCCATCCTGTTCGGCGCGCCTAACGGCCTCCTTGGTGACGCGTTCCATGTCGATCAGCTTGGCGGCTTCTTCCTCGGTCAAGGCTTCCAGCGCCTCGGGGATGGTCAGCCGCCGTCGCTTGGTGCGCTTGGACTGGGGAAACATCGACTGCAGGTTGACAACCATTTCCTCCATGCCGGTGCCGGAAAACACATCGATGAAGGACTGGGGCGTGTCCCTGGTGTCGATCTCGACGGACCTATCGTTGAGCTTGCCCTCGTGTAGCAGCATGCGCAGGTTCTCGCGCGTGCTGCTGATCGATGCGGGCGCGGCCGGAACCTCCTCGGGCGCCGTGGGCGCGCTGGCCAGGGATCCGGTGCGCTGCGGGCGCGCCGGTGGCAGAAGCACGTCGAGCAGGCGCTCCTCGGCGTTCTCGCGGGCGCGTGGCCGCAACCGCTCGCGCTCTTCCTCGCGCAGCATGGACACCGCTGTTTCCGCCAGGTCGCGCACCATGGAATCCACGTCGCGGCCCACGTAGCCCACCTCGGTGAACTTGGACGCCTCGACCTTCACGAAGGGCGCGCCCGCCAGCTTGGCCAGCCGGCGCGCAATCTCGGTCTTGCCCACGCCGGTGGGGCCGATGAGCATGATGTTCTTGGGCGAGATCTCGTCGCGCATGGGCGGCGGCACCTGCTGCCGGCGCCAGCGATTGCGCAGGGCCACGGCCACAGCGCGCTTGGCCTCGCGTTGGCCGACGATGTAGCGATCGAGTTCCTCGACGATGGCCCGCGGGGTGAGCGCCTCGGGGCGTTTGCTGGGACTGGCCATCGGCTAGAGCTCCTCGAAGGCGAAGTTGGTGTTGGTGTAGATACAGATGTCAGCGGCGATGCGCAGGCTGCGCTCGGCGATTTCACGTGCCGAGAGCTGCGTGTCGGCCAGCAGGGCGCGCGCCGCCGCGACGGCGTAAGGACCGCCCGAGCCCACCGCCGCGGCGTCGCAGTCTGGCTCGATGATGTCGCCGGTGCCCGAGAGCATCAGGATCTTCTCGCGATCGGCCACCAGCAGCAGCGCCTCCAGGCGGCGCAACATGCGGTCGGTGCGCCAGTCCTTGGCCAGCTCGACCGAGGCGCGCAGCAGGTTTCCGTTGGCCTCCTTGAGCTTGGTCTCGAATTTCTCGAACAGGGTCAGTCCGTCAGCGGCCGAACCAGCGAACCCGGCCAGGATGCGCCCCTCGTCCAGGCGGCGCAGCTTGCGCGCCGTGGCCTTGACCACGGTCTGGCCCAGGGTGACCTGTCCATCGCCGGCTATCACGACCTTGCCGTTGCGGCGCACGACCAGGACCGTCGTCGAGTGGAATTGTCGCGTGGGGAGCCGGCCGGCCTCGCCGGCCGCGTACCACCGCGGGAGGGTTTGGGAACCCTTTGAGGGTTCCCATCTGAATCGTGGCCTCATGGGGTGCAGCCTAGCGCGTTTTCAGCAGCGCGCGAGGGTGGGAGCGATCGTAGACAGCCATCAGGTGATCAATGTCGACCTGAGCGTAGCGCTGGGTGGTGCGCAGGCTGGCATGGCCGAGCAGCTCCTGAATCGAGCGCAGGTCAGCGCCTTCGCCCAGCAGATGCGTGGCGAAGCTGTGGCGCAAGGCATGGGGCGACACCCGACGGACGCCGGTCACCAGCTCCCGCCGATCCAACTTGCGCCGTGCCTCGCGATCGCCCACACGGCGTCCCCGCCGCGACAGGAACAGGGCCTCGCTGTCAACCAGCCCGGTCGCGTGGCCCGCCAGCAAGGTGGCCCGCAGGGGCAGGTAGGCTTGGATCGCATCCCAGCCCTTGGATCCGAGCGGCACGATGCGATCCTTGCGGCCTTTGCCCTGGCGGACCGTGATGCGCGCGCCAGCACCATCCGGGACCACGTCATCCAGGTCCAGGTGACAGGCCTCCGAGATGCGCAGGCCGGCGCCGTACAGCACTTCCAAGAGCGCCTGGTCGCGAGCGTTCTCCGTGGCCGCCACAGCGTCGTTGCTCGTCGATTCGAGCAGCCGCGAGGCCTCGTCTTTGCCCAGGAAGGCGGGCAAGTGGGGCCGGCGTTTGGGCCCACGCAAGCCCGCCACCGGACTGCCCGCCAGCAGCTTGCGCCTCACCAGCAGCCGAAAAAAGGTCTTCATGGCCGACAGCTTGCGGCCCACGGTGGCGGGCTCGTTGCGACCGTGCAAGCTGGCCAGATACGAGCGACACACCGGCGTCGAGAGATGCGCGGGGGTCAACGCAGACAGCGCGCCCTCGCCCAGCATGCTGCGGGCGTGGGCGAACAGCTCATCGAGATCGGCCAAATAGGCGCGCAGGGTATGGGCCGAGGCGCGTTTTTCGCTGGCCAGGTGCTGGCGAAAAAGCTCTAGCAGCGGTTCCATCCCATCGGATGCTAGCGCTGTCCTGATGAACGCGCGAATTACATGGTAGCCTGAGATTGGCACAGGCCATGGCCGCAAATCCCCGCAATTTTCCCAGCGCCGACCGCCTCGATACCCACCGCAAGGCGCTGTACATCAACCTGGACGAGCACCGCTATGGGACGTTCGCCGAGATCGGCGCGGGTCAGGAGGTGGCGCGCTGGTTTTTTCGGGTGGGCGGCGCGGCCGGCACCATCGCCAAGAGCACCTCCGCGTACGACATGGCGGTCAGCGACGCCATCTACGGCCACACCGAGCGCTACGTGTCGCGCGAGCGGCTGCAGCGCATGCTCGACTACGAACAGGAGAAGAACCTGACCCGTCTGAACGCGGCCCGCGGCGACACCACCGCGTTCTTCGTGTTCGCCGACACCGTGGCGGCCAAGAGTTTTCGCAACGACAAGGACTGCCACGGCTGGATGGGGCTCAAGTTCCAGAGCCATCCCCGCGAACAGGAGAGCCAGATCGTGCTGCACGTGCGCATGCTCGACGGGGAGGCGCAGCTGCAGCAGGAGGCCCTGGGCGTGGCGGGCGTGAACCTGCTCTACGGCGCCTTCTTCCTGCACCACGAGCCCGAGCTGCTGGTCGAGTCGTTGCTCGACAACCTGTCCACCCAGCGCATCGAGATCGACATGATCGAATTCTCGGGCATCGAGTTTCGTCACGTCGACAATCGCCTGATGAGCCTGAAGCTGGTGCAGCTCGGGCTGTCCCAGGCCGCCATGTTCAGCGCCAAGGGTGAGGTGCTGCAGCCCAGCGAGGTCTTGCACAAGAGGCCGGTGCTGGTCGAGCGCGGCACCTTCCGGCCCGTGACCAAGGTCAACATAGATATGTTGCACTGTGCGCGCACCAGCTTTGCCAAGGCGCTGGGCGAGCCCGAGGACACCATCGTTGAGCTGGCCGAGATCACCATGCGCAACCTGCTCACCGCCGAGGGTGAAGTCGATCCGCGGGATTTTCTGGCGCGCGCCGATGTGCTGGCCGCCGCAGGCAAGACCGTTCTCATCTCGGACTACTTCGAGTACTACCGCCTGGCCACCTACTTGCGTCGCTGCACCCCGGAGGCCATTGCCATCGTCCTGGGCGCGGGCAGTCTCATTCCTCTGCTCGACGAGAAGTACTACGCCAATCTGGGTGGTGGCATCCTGGAAGCCTTCGGACAGCTCTTCCAGAAGAACCTGACCATCTATGTGTATCCCTGGCTCGATCCGGTCAGCCACAAACTCAACACGGTGTCGAATTTGGAGGTGGCTCCCGAGCTGCGCAAGCTCTACGGGTATGTGGTGGAGCGCGGATCGATCGTGCAGCTGGAGAATTACAATCCCCACATTCTCCATATCTTCACGCCCGAGGTGCTCCGCCGCATCCAGGTGGGCGACGCGAGCTGGGAGGAGATGGTGCCGCCGGAAATCGCGGAGGTCATCAAGCAGCGCGAGTTCTTCGACTACCGTCCCGGTTCGCCTTGATGTCTTGCGAAGTACTTGAGCACCGACCTGTTCCGCCTGTGAGTTGAGCGGCCAGTCCGGCTATTTCATACAGAATCAGGGTTGTTCACTCGCGGTGAAAACCGCGAAGCCCAGGCGTTCGGCCAGCGCGCGGGGGGTCACGCCTTCCAGGTTCGCCAGATCGTCGCGCGCGCCACTCTTGCTGAGAATCCGAATCAGGTCAAAACGCCCGGCCGCTGAAAAAACCGCGCGCCACAGAACCGAGCAGCCCTCGTCGTCACGCGCGTTGGGGTCGGCTCCCTTGGCCAGCAGGATGCGCGCGATCTCAGGCAGATATTCCTGGGCGGCGAAGTGCAACGGCGTCCAGCCATGCTGGTCGGCCGCGTTCACATTCGCCTTGGCCTCCAAGAGCAGACCGATCAAACCAACGCTGTTGCCCAGCACCGCCTGGTGCAAAGGCGTACGGCCCTCGTCGTCGCGTACTTCGGGGTCAGCGCCTTGGGCCAGCAATTCGCGCACGCGCACGAAATCGCACACAAAGGCCGCCTCGATCATTTGCCGGTTGGTTTCAAGTCTCGCTGAGGCCATGGTGGTCACCGATCACAGTTTTTGCAGGAACTTTGCCATCACCGTCTTCACGCCCACGCTGGCAAAGCGAACCGTCACCTTGAAATCGTCGCCCACCGACTGCCAGGCGCGCACCTCGCCCACGCCGAATTTCGCGTGTCTCAGCTTGCCACCCACGCGCAAGCCCAGCTCGCTCTCTTCTCCGTGCGCCATGCCTGGGTCGTAGTGTCGCGTGATAGTCCCGGACTGGGCCGCGGGCGCCGGACGGGCAGGTCCAAGTACACGCTCCGTTGCCGGCAGCTCGCCTCGGTTCCAGCGACCCTGCCAGGGGCCAGCGCCCTTGTCGTCGTGATACGTCGGCCGCGCTGTGATCACATGGTCGATCACCTCGGCCGGCAGATCGCCCAAGAAGCGGCTGGGCACGCCGCCCAGTTGCTGGCCCGACAGCCGGCGCCAGCGCACGCGACACAGGTGCAGACGCTTCATGGCGCGCGTGAGCGCGACGTAACACAGGCGGCGTTCTTCCTCGACGGCGGAATCGTCGTCGATGCTGCGCTGGTGGGGAAACACGCCCTCCTCTAAGCCGACCACCAGCACCTCGGGAAACTCCAAGCCCTTGGCCGTGTGCACGGTCATCAACGCGACCGCGCCCTTCTCAGGATCGTAGCTGTCCACGTCGGAAGCCAAGGTGATGCGTTCCAAGAATTCAGCCAGGCTGGGCTCCTCGGCCTCACGCTCGTACTCGCGCATCTGCGCCACCAGCTCCATCAGGTTCTCCAGACGACCCTCGGCCTCGATGCTGTTTTCCGCTGCCAGCTGATCGCGATAGCCCGAGTCTTCCAGAACCTTCTCTGCCAGTTCCGCGGGCGTTAGCGAATCTTTGGCCGTGCGCAAGGATTTCAGTAGCTCGCTGAACGCGGCCACCTTGTTGCGCGGTCCCTGCCCCAAGATACCCGGCTCGGCGGCGGCGATTTCCAGGGCGGCGTGCAGCCCGACCCCGCGGTCACGTGCCACCGCCGACAAGCGATCCACAGTCGTGTCGCCAATCCCGCGGGCGGGCACATTGATGATGCGACCCAGGCCCACGGCGTCGTCGGGATTCTGCAAAACGCGCAGGTACGCAATCAGATCCTTGACCTCGGCGCGGTCATAGAAGCGCGTGCCTCCCACCACCACGTAGGGCAGGTTGCGCGTGCGCAGAGCTTCTTCCACCACGCGCGACTGACCGTTGGTCCGGTAGAACACGGCAAAGTCGCGCGGCGCCGCACCTTGCTCCAGCCCGGCTTGCACCGTCGAGGCCACATACTCCGCTTCCTCGCGCTCCGTCTCACCCTCGAACACCACGACCGGATCTCCGGCGCTTGCCTCGGTAAAGAGCCGCTTGGGCCGACGCTCGGTATTGGGCGCAATCACGGCGTTGGCCGCGCGCAAGATGTTCCCCGAGGAGCGGTAGTTCTGCTCCAGCTTGATCACGCCGGCGCCGGGATGGTCGCGCTCGAAGTCGAGGATGTTGCGGATGTCGGCCCCGCGCCAGCCGTAGATGGATTGATCTTCGTCGCCCACCACCGTGATGCTGCGTGTGCGGCGCGAGAGGAAGCGCACCAGGCGGTACTGCACGCTGTTGGTGTCCTGGAACTCGTCGACCAGAACGTGATCGAAGCGCTCGCCCAGGGCTGCGGCCGCGGCGCTGTCGGCGCTGCCCAGACGCAGGGCCCAGAGCAGCAGTCCGCCGAAGTCCACCGCGTTGGCTGCGGCCAGACGCTCTTCGTAGTTGCGGTAGGCCTTGGCGATGACCTCGTCCAAGGGGTTGGCCACGGCGAGGTCGGCGGCGCTGATCCCCTGATTCTGAGAGCGATCGATGATGGACGCCACCAGCCGCACGGGGAATGTCTTCTCGGAGATGTTCAGGTCTTTGAGCACGCGCGCGATGAGGCGGCGCTGATCGTCCGCGTCGTAGATCACGAAGTCCTTGCGAATGCCCACCGCCTCGCCATACAGGCGCAAGAGCCGCGCCGACAGGCCGTGGAAGGTGCCCAGCCACATGCCCGGCAGATTGCTGCCCTCATGGCCGAGCAGGCGCGCCACGCGTTCTTTCATCTCGCGCGCGGCCTTGTTGGTGAAGGTCACGGCCAGCACGCGATGCGGGTCAGCCCCTTCAGCCAGAAAACGGGCCAGCCGGCATGTGATCACGCGCGTCTTGCCCGAGCCCGCGCCCGCGATCACCAGCAGCGGCTGTGCCGCATAGGTCACCGCCTCGGCCTGACTGGGATTCAGCCCGCGGGTCAGGGATTCTGTCAGGCGATAGGATGATTGGTGTGCTTCGAGCATCTCGGAGGCTTCCACCACGTCGTTATACAGAACATCGTGGGCGAGAGCACAGGGCAACCCGCAATCCCGCATGAGCCGCAGAAGGTCGTGGTCGTGGCCGTGGTCGTGGCCGGAGCGACTACGGTCGCCCACGACCGCGCTCGGCAGCCATCGCGACGTTGCGGCTTCACTTGGTCGGCTGTGTGCTCGTCTTTTGCACCACCGCGGGCGTGCCCCGGTCGAGCACCACCACGGTTTGCACCGATTGAATTTCGTTGGTCTCGCGCGCGAAGACCTGGACCATGTTGCTGCCGGGCCACAGCGGCACATCGGCTTCGAAAGCCAGCCGGGTCTTGTCGCCCTTGTTGGGCAAGTAGAAAACCTTCTTGGGCGGCAGCTTGGAGTCGCGGTTCCAAACGCGGATGTAGACATCCTTGACGCCGCTGTCGTCCGAGGCTGTCGCCTTGATGTGCACGGTGTTGCCTGGAACGACCGGGGGCGCGCTCACAGTCAGGACCGGCGGGGTCACCTGCCACTCGGGGACGAAGCTGCCGTGTACGGTGCCGCCGGGCGCGACATCCGCGGTAGCCACGAACGCCGGACGGCCGCTCTCGATCTCCACCCGCTCGAAAACGCCGATGCGACCGGTGCTCTTCCACACCGTGCCCTTGGGAGCATGACCCACGACCAGTGCCTTGTCCGAAGGAGCTTCACGCAGCGCTGCCTCGGAACGCGTGACGGTCACGGGCTGGTCCTGGGCCGCCGGGGCCGGGCCCGCTGGGGCCAGCTTGACCTTGATCTTGTCGGTCACCGATTCTCCCAGAACGGTGTCGGCCACCACCAGGTCAAGCTGGTACTCGTCTCCGCTATAGTCGGAGCCAACTTCGTAGACGAAGGTGAAGGTGCGGCTGGCTCCTGGCGCCAGGTCTTTGGTCTCGAAACGACCGGCGCTGATCAGAATCCCCTCTTGCCCGGACCCGTTGCGCAGGATGGCCTCGGTGCGCAGGGCCGCGCCCTGTCCGATGTTCTTCACCTTCACCAAGGTGCGCACACGCTCGCCCCTTTGCACCTGGCCGTCGCGATTCCCGGCCACGTCGTCGATGGTCTGGTAGCTGTACGCGAAGAGCGGGTGCGCCTTGCCCTCGATGTGCAAAGTCATCTCGGGGCTATTGGCGGCGAACGTCCCTTGCCCTGACATATCGGCCCGAATCACGTCGGTGCGCGTGAGGCTGCTCTTGGGCACTCTCACCGTGAGGTCGTAGGTCTTGCTGCCGCCCGGGGCGATCTTGCCAAAGACCATTTCGTTCTCGTCGAAGAGCGGGTTGTCGCTCTTGAGCACCGCGCGCACCCGGTACACCGTGGCACTGCCCACGTTCTTCACCGTGCCTCGGATCTTGACGGGGTTGCCGGCCTTGGCCTGGGCCTCAGCCGTGGCCGCTGCCAGCGTGACCTGGATCTCGCCTGGCCCCTGGTTGCCTGGGCCGGTGCTCCAGTCCACGCCCAACTTCTCCAGCGCAGCCGACAGGTGCCGATCCTCGTCGGCGCGAACCTTGTCGAAGAGAGCCTTGCTCGCGTTCACCAGGTCCAGCCGCCGCGGAGTGCGGGCCTGGGCGAGGAGGTCGCGCGCCAGCGTGATGGGGAAATCGATGCGATCCTCCTCGGGCTCGACGCTGTCGCTGTCATCGTCGTCGTCGAGCGCGTCGGTGTCGATCTCGTCCTGGGTTGCCTTGCGCCGCAATTCGGCGGCTGACGGCACATACAGATACGAGACGATTTCCTCGGGTTTGGTGCCTTTGTGCGCGCTCGAGCTCACCAGATGCCACTCGTAGTCCGACTCCTGCCGCCGCCGCGTGGAATTTTGCAGGTTGATCCACGCCTCGTCGTTCTTCTTCTCCACGCGCATGCGCACCAGCTCCACATCGGGCGTCACGCCCACACCCTGGATGGAGATATCCCCAGGGGTCAGGTACTGCGCCGTCGTCAGCTTGAGCCCGAGCTTGTCGTCCTCGGGCTTGTCGCCGAAAGGCACGGGCGACGGGATGTCGAAGAGCATTTGCACCGAGCCCTTGCCAAAGGTGGTTTCGCCAATGATCACGCCGCGGTCCAGGTTCTTGATGGCGCCGGCCACGATCTCAGAGGCGCTGGCCGAGTTCTGGCTGACCAGGACCGCCAGCGGAACCTTGGTGTCGCCGTTGCGGGTGGCGTGCTCGTCCTTGCGCTGCGCCCCGCCCACGCCGACCATGGACACCAAAACGCCGGATTCGATAAAGGCGTCGGCCACTTTCTGGGCCTGGTCGTACAGTCCGCCGGGATTGCCCCGCAGATCCATGATGATGCCCTTGACCTTCTCGCGCTCGAACATGGCCAGGGCCCGGCTGAGGTCGCTCTCGGTGTTGGCCGAGAAACTGATCACGCGGAAGTAGCCAATCTTGGCCGCGGACTGCCCGGCGGACGCGGGAACCGTCAGCACGCGCGCGGGCGGGTCGATGGCGGGCGGGTGGATGAAGTCGCGAACGATGGTGAACTTCTTGGCCGCAGGCGCACTGGCCCTCTCGATGTACACGTCGACCGGCGCGCCCACCTCGCCGCGCAACCGATCCACCGCCTCTTGCAACGTCATGTTGATGGTGGACTCGTTGTTGATGCGGACGATGTGGTCCTTGGCCTTGAGCCCGGCGCGTATGGCTGGCGTGTCGGGCATGGGCTTCTTGACCAGGATGCGTCCCTTGCGGTCCATTTCGATGACAATGCCCAGCCCGCCGAACTTGCCCTGGGTGGTGGTGCGCATGTCTTTGTAGCTGTCCACGTCGAGCAAAACCGAGTGCGGATCCAATGTGTAGAGCATGCCGTTGGTGGCGGTCATCTCGATCTCGACCAGGTGGCGGGCCGTATCCTTGGCGGCCACAGGTTGCAGGCGCGGCTGGATGAAACGAAAAATGTCCTGCAAGGTGCTGCGCAAGGTCCAGGGCGAATCCACCCGCTCGACGGGAAACGTCTTCTGCTCGCCGTTGACCCGCACCGTGACCTGCTTGGGGTCTTGCTCGGGGAATCGGTCGACCAGGATTTCCGGCACGTCCCGCTGCAAGAAGTCCAGCGCGCCCACCAGCATGCGCCGCGGATCGAGCCGGGTCTTATCGAAGTACTGGTTGTTTACGTAATACAGCGCCTTGGTGAAGATCTGGGCCTGCCCAAGGTCGTAGCTGGAATTGCTGGCCCGCACCGGAGCGGACAGAGAGACATTGGTGGCCAGCCGTATGTCGTCGCCGCGAAGCTGAATAGTGAGAAACAGGGCGAGGGCTGAGGCCCCCAGGAAGACAAGGCTCTTGCGTGCACGTCGCATGAATGACTCCGGTTGTGTCGGAGAAGTCGAACTTGGATCGTCGATGAGATCCATCTTGTGGGCGAATCATAGCAAGACACAACCACGCCGTCGTGAGAGGATTCGCACCCTGTCCCGGCCGCCCGGTTTGGCGGACGGGCGGATGCGAGGAACAGGCTGTTGACTGAATCTCAATCTGGCACGCTCTACGTCGTGGCTTCGCCTATCGGCAATGCCCAGGATCTGTCGCCGCGGGCCCTGGAAACCCTGCGCACCGCGGATCTGGTTCTGGCCGAGGATACCCGCTCGGCGCGAAGACTGATCGAGGGGCACGGGATCGACCGTCGCACGCAGTCGTGCTTCGATGCCAACGAGCCGGCGCGTGCCGCGCAAGCCGCGGCCTTGCTGCGCACGGGCGCGAGCATTGCGCTGCTTTCCGAGGCAGGAACGCCCACGGTGTCCGATCCGGGCTACCGGGTCGTGCGCGCGGCCGTTGCCGCGGGCGCGCGCGTGGTACCTGTGCCTGGGCCTTCGGCGGTTCTGGCCGCGCTGGTGGGATCCGGCCTGCCCACCGATCGATTCTTCTTCGTGGGGTTTCCCCCGCGCAAGACCGGCGCCCGCAAGGGCTTGCTCGCTCAGCTTGCTTCACTTCCCGCCACCCTGGTCTTCTTCGAATCGCCCCATCGGGTCGCGGCGACCCTGGCCGACCTGGTCGTCATCCTGGGCAAGGACCGGCCTGCCTGCCTGGCGCGCGAGCTGACCAAGACCCATGAGGAATTCGTGCGCGGCACGCTGGCCGAGCTGGCAGAGCGCTACGCCAGCGAGCGTCCCCTGGGCGAAGTCACACTGGTGGTCGGTGGCGCGTCCGAGGAGGCAGGTGAAGGCGGCGAGCAGTGCGACGAGGAGAATCGCGTGAGGGCACGGGCCCTCTTGGCCTCGGGCCTGTCAGCGCGCGACGCCGCCGACGCTTTGGCTAGCGAAACCGGCCGCCCGCGGCGCGAGACCTACCGGCTGGTGCTGGATCTGCGCGCGCGGGAGTAGCGGCTAGAACACCACGCCGCCGTCGATCAGGATCCGCCAGAAGTACGCGTTGTCGATATGGTAGCGCCGACCGGGCACGTCGTACACGACGTTTCCAGACGAGCCGTCTGTCAAATCGTGCGATTGCTGCCAGAACAAGCCAAAGAGACTACGCAGCCGCGCGTGCGGCCCAATTTGAATGACGAGTCCGGTGTCGCCGCCTATCTGGCCATAGCTCGGGCTGTGTGTGACCCCAGGATTGGGGCGTGCGGCGCCGGTGCTGTCCTGGTCCACGCCGGGCCGGCAATAGGTCGGATTGGTCGCGCAGCGTGAATCGCCGGACAGAGCCTCCCACAGCGGGCCCTGCTCCAGACCGTCCAGACGCAATTCTGCCTGGCCGCGCAGCTCGTAGGCCACGCGGCGGTGAGCCTGTTGGTCGTGCCACAGGGTCGCTTCCATGCCGGTTTCAAAGCCGAGTCGCTTTTGCGCCCCGCCGCTCAGCCCGGGTGCGGAATAGGGGCTGCCCCCGGTCAGAACCGGCAGCACCACCCAGGCCCCGGTGTACGGTTCCAGCGGTCCGAAGCGCCGCGAGACCAAGGTGGACAGGATGAACTGGTGGTAGCCGAGACCCACGCCCGTGTTCTTGGTCGGCGCGGCCGGATCGAAGCGCATGTCCTCGGCCAGGGAAAGTCGCGTCTCGAAGCGCAGGATCCAGGTAGGCTTGGTGTCGTCGCGGGCTTGGTTGAACACCGCCCAATTTGCCCCCAATGCCCAGTACTCGAACCCACGTCGCGTGGGACCGCGGAACGCGGTTGGCGACGAGGTCAGGGTTCCGTATCCGGGAAGAATGTGATCGCGCAGGGTGGTCGAGTTGGTCCCGTCCACGCAGCCGTTGGGTTGGGACGCGCAGTTGTTGCCCTGATTGAAGTCGAGCGAGCGCTGGTCCGACGCCACGATGGACAGCACCGTGAAGAGGCTCAGGTCCTTGAACAGTCCCGCTTCGCCACGAAGTTGGATGACGTCGCGGCTGCGCTGATAGAGAAGATCGCTCACCAGCCCGACGCGGCCCCCGTTCCTGGCTCTCATACTCGCGATTCAGGGCGCCCTGCTCGTGCTCGTGCAGGTAGCTGACTGACGCCGTCCAGTCCATCCATTCACGCGCGGGAAGGCGTCCTGTGACGACACGAGTTTCCTCGGCGGCCTGGGCCTGCGAGGCCATGCCGACCAACAAGAAGGCCAGGAGGCCAACGGTGTGTGTGCCTGTCCGTCGCACGGTGCGACTTCGACGATACCACAAGCGCGGGGCGGCTTGGGTATCCCGCTGAACTTTGGCGACCTCCCCTGCTTTTGGGGCGCTTGCCCCGTGAGATGGCGATTCCCGTCTCCCCGCTGAGCCCGGCGTCCTTGAATTCGAGGAACCCAACTTGACGACGACGCCGCGATGAGCTTGTTTCACTTACCGCCACGGCCGGTATCCCCAATGCCAAGTACCTCAACCACCGCTGCCGGGCCGACTTCGCCCTCACGGTGCAGGCCCAAAACGCCAGCATCGTGTCAACGAAGAAGGTCGGGCTGAATCTCCCACCCGGGTTTGCAGTCCGAAAGCAGCGCTACTGGCAAACGCCGGCGACACATGTTTGGCCGGTGGCGCAGCTCTGTCCACAAACGCCGCAATTTGCAGTGCTGGTGTTGGTGTTCACGCAGTTGGCGCCACAGCGCTTCTGCGTGGCCAGGCAGGTCGCGCTGCACACGCCTGCCTGACACAGCTCACCTGCGGCGCAGGCAATGAAGCAGCCGCCACAATGCCGGCTGTCGGTGTTCACGTTCACACAGGCCCCGCCGCAAACCTCGAAATTGGCGGCCCCGCCGCAATCTGCCGTGCACACGCCGGCCACACAACGCTCGGTGGGTTGGCAGATCACGCCGCAGGCGCCGCAGTTGTTCGTCGCGGTGGTTAGGTCAAGGCAGTTGCCGGGCGGGCACATCGTGGTCGCAGGGTTCGGGCAGGTTGCCGTGCAGGCGCCGCCGATGCAATCCTGGCCCAGAGGACAGCTCACGCCACAGACGCTGCAGTTGTTTCGATCTGTCTTGATGGCTGCGTAGAAGGTGCCGCAATTGGCATAGGCGCCGTCCATGGTGGCGATGAACGAGCTGATTTCGGTACACGCTCCCTCGATACAGGCCTGCCCGGGCGCGCACGCCAACCCGCAGGTGCCGCAGTTGAGGAATGATGTGCGCAAGTCGACGCACCCCGAGCCACACTGGATCAGGATTCCGCAGTTATCGAGACATGTGCCTTGGGTGCACTGCTGGCCGCCCGCGCAGGCCAGGCAGTGGGGGCCGCAGTTGTTCTGGTCGTCGCTGATATTGGCGTAGCGACCGGCGCAGTCTTGGATGACACCGCCGGCGGCGAAGCTGACACATTTTCCGTTCTGGCAGATGGTCTCGGCGGGGCAGGCCTTGCCCGGGCCCCCGCAGTTGAGCGCACTCGACTGGAAGTTGTCGCACACGCCGTCTACGACTTGGTAGCCGACCGGGCAATCCGATGTGAGACCGCAGGTGCCGGCGTAGCACACTTGACCAGGCTGGCAGGGCGTGCTGCAAGCACCACACTGGCTGAACGATACGCGGGAAGCGCAACGGTCGGTGCACAGCAGGTCGGAAGAGGCACAGTCGGGATAGCAGGCGCCACCGATGCAGTTTTCCGTGGGGGCGCACGGGTTACCGCAAGCGCCACAGTTGTTCTCGTCGCTGGTGAGGGTTGAGCACGTACCGCCGCAGTTGCTCTGGCCCGTCGGACAGGTTGTGGTGCACGCGCCAGCCACGCAGACCTGGCCGGGGCCGCACGCGTTGAAGCAAGTCCCGCAGTTGCCAGCATCGGTGAGCGTGTTCGCGCAGCCTCGCCCACATTGACTGTACCCTGGGCTGCACGTGGTTGTGCAAAGGCCGTTGACGCACACCTGGTCCGGGTTGCAGGCCGTAGCGCACGTGCCGCAGCGATTGGGATTGGACGCAAGGTCAGAGCAAGTGCCGCTACAATTGGCGGCTGCTATGCAGGAATTGGCGCATTGTCCGTTGGCGCAGGCCGTGCCATCGGCGCACAAAACACCAACCGCGCCGCAGTTGTTGGAATCGGTCACCACGCTTACGCACGCCGTGCTGGGTCCTTCGTTGGTGAACACGGGCGCGACGACAGTGCTGCCGGGACAAGCCGTCGTGCAGGCGCCGTTTGAACACGCCTGACCGCTGGGACAGGAGGCGCCACAGGCGCCACAGTGCTTGGCTGTCGTCTTGAGATTGACACACAGATCGCCGCACATTGTGAGATCCTTGGAACAGATGGCGGTGCAGTGGCCGCCCACGCAGGCTTGGTTGTCGGGGCAAACATTGCTGCAGGCGCCGCAGTTCTGTGGGTGGCTGAACGTGTCCACGCAGCCCGCGCCGCACATGGTGCGTCCCACTGCGCAGCTATCGGTTGCGGGAAAATCGACGTAGACGGGAAGTTTGCTGCTGTTCGCCGAAGAACAGGCGGCGACCGTCACGGTGCTAGCCAGCACGGATAAGGCAAGGAATTTCAGATGGCAGCTCATGGTGCTCTCCTTAGTTAGGCGGGGGAATATCTTCGTTCCAGCGTGGGTGTTTGGTTTGCTTGGATGCGGTCGCAGCGCTGAGTGTTGCGCGCAAGTCTTCGACGACCTCTCACCAGGATCTATTCTCAAATAGCGAAGAGCCAATTCATGGGGCTACGCGGCAGGCCTAGGAACAATTATCTTGCGAAGGTTGCATGTGAAGAAGCAAGACTCCACACTCTTCTGGTGGGGTGTTGGGCCAGGCAAGAGAAGCCCAACGATGTCCCCATTCAGGACGTAGCGCGCGTATGGCGACTCGCACGACTCGCGGAGAACGACATCGATGGCTGGCCATCGGTGTGGTGGTTTCGCTCAGCGGGCTTGCTTGCTCACGGACACCTTTGAATGAAAAGTCGGCGTCGGTATCGGGCCAACCGGACGCCGGCAGTCAGTTCGGCGGAATGACGAGCAGTACACACGATGTCGGCGGCCGATCCGGCGGTGGAGCAGGTGGGGAAGGCGAATCCGGCGGGACGGGCGGAGTGGTGATCGCTGGTGGCAGCCCTGGAGGCATCGACGCGGCAGGGGGTAATGGTGGGCTAGTCGTGGGCGGTAGCGCGGACGCGAGCGGCGGCCAGAACGGCAGCGGTGGACTGGTCGGAACAGGCGGTCGTGGCTTGGGCGGTACCGCGGTCGGCGGCGGCGTTGGAGGCAGAGGCTCGAATCCTGGCGGCGCTTCTGGAGGGAGCGGAAACGGCGGACTCGGTGGCGGTGCATCGGCGGGCCTGAGCGGTGTCGGCGGCGCCGGGGGCGGCAGCTTTACAACCGGAATCACCGGCGGGCGCAGTTCGGGCGGCACCGGCGGAACGGCGGGCGGAGGGAGCAGCGGCACCAGCAGCCTCGGTGGAGGCGGCAGGGCCGGCACCGGGGGAGTTGGGGGCGGCGGAACAACATCAGGTGGTGGCGCCAGCATTCTGAGCGGCGGTGGCTCGGGGGGAACGGGCGGAGCTGGGGTGGGCGGCACCGGCGGAACTGCCGGAAGCGGAGGCGGTGGCCAGTCGATCTGTGGCGATGGCTTCGTACAACCTGGCGAACAGTGCGACCTGGGCGAGGCGAATGCGGATCGACCTGCCTTCGTCGCCACACAAGATAGTCTGATGTTCGCTGTCACGCCCTACGCGCAGGTCGCGTCCGGCGCGAACTTCTACGACTACGTCTCGTCAAGCGGCCACACCGGCCTGGAAAAGCTAGACACCAGTCTGATCCTGCTCTACCTGGACCGCACGGCCACTGCGCTCAGCCTGGTCGTCGAGCACGGCATCGACGCCAACACCACCTCGCAACAGCAGCCGGCGTCGAAGGTCCAGATGCTGTTCAGCGGGTTGCCGGCTGGATGCGCGGTTGCCGTATCGGACGACGCCAGCGAATTGACCATGAGCTCCGCCACCACGGCCGCCGGCCGATGGAGCTTCAAGGGAAACACGGACGGCGGTGTGCTGAGCGGTTTTCCTATTCCAGGCTCATGGGAGGTGCTGATTTCGCCGGCTTTCTTGAGTGGAATCACAAGCTGGACGTGGGTTCAGGGATCGAGTTCGGTCGTCAGCCTGGATCTGACCGTCCCCATCGATATCAGGGCGTACGCGTCTCGCAGTTTGTGCCGGACCAACTGCACGATCCCACGCTGTGGCGACGGCATACTGGACGGGGGCGAGGTTTGCGACGACGGCAACAACGTGGACGGCGACGGCTGCTCAAGCGACTGCCTTTCGGCCCGGTGACCGAAAGTCCGCTCACCTTGGCCCGCCTTCGCTACGTGCTCGCCCACGGCGCGAAAGAAGGTAGTGGTCGACGATGGCCCTGGGTCATGGCCGGGCGCAAATTGCATCGCTGCCCTTGGCAGAGGTGAGATGCTGCGCGGAACTTGGTAAGCCGGCCGCGATTGCCGACGACGATCACTTGGTAGTGGGTTGACATCGTGCCGGTGCAGACGATGCTGTCATGGATGATTGAGGCCTTGTTCCAACTTCTCAATGCAAGGCTGCGCGCGCTGCTTTCGGGGCTGAGCCGTCGGCCATGGCTCATCCCAGTTGTCTTGCTGCCGCTCCTTCTTGCTCTTCCGTTCTTCGCTGGAGAGGTGCTCCTTTTCCGCGACCTCATGCATTTCATGATTCCGCAGCAGATCTTCAACGCCGCGGAACTGGCTAGAGGACGTCTGCCTGAGTGGACGCCGCTAATGTTCGGGGGGGTGCCGCACCTAGCCGAACCGGGAGTGGGCGTGTTCTATCCGCCAAACCTTGTGTATCACCTGCTAGCGCCGGAGCGGGCAGAGACGCTGTTCGTGCTCATGCATCTGCCTATCGCTGCAGTAGGCGCGTACTGGCTGGCGCGAGATCGCGAGTTCTCACCTGCTGCAGCCGCTGCAACCGCCACTGTTTATGTGAGCAGCGGCTATCTGCTCAGCATGCACGGCAGCCACTGCTACCTCGCCTCGGCGGCGCTATTGCCACTCGCAGTTGCAGCGCTGACCGGCGCGGCCGCGACTCGGCGCCCGCGTGCCATCGCTGTCGCCGCACTTATCGTCACGGCGATGCTCTTGAACGGTGAACCCCAGGTGATTGCCTTTGCTCTGGTGCTGTCCGTCGCGCTTTCACCCTTCAGCCGGTTCGCGCTCACAGCGCTTGCAGGCGCGGTCGCGCTTGGAATCGTAGGTGGCGCTGCGCAGCTCCTACCGTCCGTTCACTTCTTCACCACGACCATGCGTGCACACGGCGTCTCACTCGCGGACTCGTCGACATGGTTTTTGCACCCGTTGCGCTGGATCGAGTTCATCGCGCCCATGCCCTTCGGCCTGGCTTTCCCGGACAACGGTCAGTGGAGCGGCGGGCTGCTCGACGGAATTCACCACGTGCCCTGGGCGCCCGGACTTTACCTGGGACCGCTGGTATTGCTGTGCGCTGGAGTCGCCGTGCTGGGCCGCCGAGATCGGATATCGCTGACTCTGGGTAGTCTTGGATTGCTGGCGCTAGGCCTTGCCGCTGGCCAACACCTGCCGCTCTACAAGCTCGCGTACAACTTCGTGCCTGGCGTGAAATTCTTCCGCTATCCGGAAAAATACGCTCTTGTCCCGACATTCGCGCTCGCAATCCTTGCCGGCAGTGGGCTCGGGCTCACTGTGGAGCGGCCCCAGGTGCGCCTCGCCTTGCGCTGGGCCTCGCTCAGCCTGGCCGTGCTGTTCGGCGCGCTGGCGGGTGCGGCGTGGGCCGGCGGGGAAAGGCTGATTCCCTTGATCGCGGACGGGCTCGCACGCAGTGAGGCCAATTTGAGCGTCGAGTACGCCCTGGGAGAACTGGTAGTCTCGCTCGCCCACGTTGCGTTGATCGCGCTTGTGCTTGCTCTGCTTCTCGGGCTCTGCGAGCGCCGGCCGTGGCTGCTGTTGCCGGCGGCGCTGTGCATCCTCGTCGTCGACGGGTTTGGCGTCGGAAGTCGGCTCTTGTCCTACGGCCCCGGCAGCTTCTTGGCCCGACCGCCCGAGCTAGCGGCCGAGATCCGGGCTGCCGCCCCACCCGGCTCGACCGGGCGCTACTACCTTGAGGACGCAACCTGTGGATATTCCGGCAGTGAATTCGGCGATACGCTGATCGATCGGGTGCGCGCACACCACTGGGCGACTGGCAAGCCCAACATACTGACCCGCTTCGGCGTCGCAGACACGCTCGGATACACAGGAGCCGAAAGAAGTGACAAGATTCGTGCATGGGACGCCGCCATGCGTGCCGGGCTCACGTCTGCCGCGCGGTTGTTTGGCGCTGCAGTCCATGTCTACTGCCGAAAAGGTGTCGCGCTTGCGCGTCCCTTCCCCGGACCCCTGCCACGCGCCTTTGTCACTCCGACGTCACGCGCGCTTTCCGCGGAAGCTGCATACAATGCACTGGGCACCCCGGGGCTTGACCTGCGTGCGACCGCGCTACTGGAAGGGAAGGAATCGGCTCCTGGTGCCGGCGGGAGTGCAATGGTATCCGACCCCTCGCATACGGAAGTGCACGTCAAGACCGCAGGTGGAGGCGGGACTCTGGTCTTGTTGGACACATACGACAAGGGATGGAGAGCGACCCTCGACGGTATCGATGCGCCGATTCAACGTGCATTCGCCCTGTTCCGGGCAGTCGCGGTCCCGCCCGGGGACCACGAAGTGGTGTTCCACTACTCCGCTCCCGGGCTCAGGATTGGGATCTGTGTCAGCAGCGTGGGGCTGCTGCTTGTGCTCTGGCTTGTCTTCTACAACCGCTGGCCACGCTGGCGGCGACACGCACAGAGCGCGATAGGGGATGAAGGAAAGTAGTTGCTGCCGTCATTGATCTCGTAGAGCGCGATCCAATGCGGTGCTGGCTACCTACTTCGCACAGAGGCAGAGAGGGCACAGAGATCGGATGAGAAGAAGGGATTGGGGCTGCGCTGTATCCAACCCTTCGCTCTCTCCTCCGCCTCTGCGGCCTTTGTGTCTCCGTGGGACATAGGTAACTTTGATCCTCGGTCCAGTCGATGCTGGTTACTCGCGATCCCGCAACCCCAACTCTTTCATCTTGGTTTGCAGGCTCTTTCTCGAAATCTGCAGCTTGCGCGCGGCCTGTGTCACGTTACCGCCGGTCTCGTCCAAGGCGCGCTGGATCAGGTCGCGCTCGACGCGCTCGGTTTCCACGCGGACCGCTTCCTTGAGAGAGCCCACCTCCTCGCCCACGGGTGGCGCGGCAAAGGGCGGCGGGCTCGTCGCTGGAGGCGCCGATACCACCACCGGCAGATCGGGCTGCGAGGGCCGCAGGGTTCCGCCTCCCAAATCGGCGGGCAAATCTTGAAGCCGAATCCGCGGCCCTTCGCAGAAGAGGATGGTTCGCTCGATCACGTTCTCCAGCTCGCGAATGTTGCCGGGCCAGTTGTGCGCCACCAGCCGTTCCACCGCCGCGGGGTCGAGACCCGTGATTTGCTTCTTCAGCCGCTCGTTGAAGCGCGCGATGAAGTGGTCCACCAGCAGAGGAATGTCCTGGCGCCGTTCGCGCAAGGCCGGCAGGTGGATGGGCACGACGTTAAGCCGGTAGTACAGGTCATCGCGGAAGCTGCCGCTGGCGACCTCGGCGGCGAGATCCCGATTGGTCGCAGTCAACAGGCGCACATCGACCTTGATGGTCTTGATTCCACCCACGCGCTCAAACTCCGACTCCTGCAGGACGCGCAGCAACTTGACCTGCATCTCCACCGGAATCTCGCCAATCTCGTCGAGAAACAGGGTGCCGCTGTGGGCCAGCTCGAAACGGCCTGGCTTGGAGCCCACCGCTCCGGTGAACGCCCCCTTGTCGTATCCGAAAAGTTCCGATTCCATCAAGGTCTTGGGAATAGCCGCGCAGTTGATCTTGATGAACGGCCCCGCGTGCCGCGAGGAATGGTCGTGCAGCGCGCGCGCGACCAGCTCCTTGCCGGTGCCCGACTCGCCGGTGATGAGCACCGTCGAGGGTGTGTCGGCCACTTTTTCGACGACCGTGTAGACCTGGCAAATCGCTGGCGATTCGCCCACCAGGCGGAAGCGGCCGTGGACGGTGGTATCCTCGGGCCGAGCGTCGCGACGCGCGAGCGTGTGCGTGAGCATCGCCTTGGCGACGATCTGGTGAATCTGCTCCTGGTCAAAGGGCTTTTCCAGATAGTCGAAGGCGCCCAGCTTGACCGCCTCGACGGCGTTTTCCACGGACCCATGCGCGGTGATCATGACCACCGGAACATCCGGGTAGTCGACCGAGAGCTTGCGCAAAAGACCCATGCCGTCGAGACCGGGCATCTTGAGGTCGGTGATGACCATGTTGATGCCGCGACCCATGTTGGCCAGCGCCTCGTTTCCGTTGGCGGCTGTCACCACGTCGTAGCCGTCCCGCCGCAGGAGTGCCTCGAGCACGCGGCGCATGTTGATTTCATCGTCCGCGATGAGAACGCGCTTGGCTTCTGTCTCGTTGGCGGCCACGGCGTGACGTTAGCTCATTTCAACCCCGAGGGCACCGGCGGCGATGCTGCAAGGGACGAAGCCGTCGAAATGACCGCGGGCGGCGACAGCGAGATGGGGCCGGACCCTGGCAGGGGCGGCGGGCCTTTCTTCGCTTCGGCATAGGAGGCATAGGCATCGGCTTCCACTGGCAGGAGCACGGAAAACGTCGATCCGGCGCCCGTCTGCGAACGCACTTCGATGGTTCCGCCGTGGTTCTCGATGATGCGCTGGCTGATGGACAGACCCAACCCTGTGCCGCGTTCTTTGGTCGTGAAAAAGGGAATGAACAGGTTGCGCTGATCCGCGGGTGGGATTCCCACGCCCGTGTCGCGGAAACGAATCTCCAGGAATGCGGCGGCTGCGCCCCGGCGCGTGGATCGGCGCAGGCTGGTCGACACGTGCAACTTGCCACCCTGGGGCATGGCCTCGAGCGCATTGAATGTCAGGTTGAGAAACACCTGCCGCATCTGCTGAGCATCGGCCCGCACGGGGGGAAGTCCCTCGATGAAGCTGGTCGAGATATCCACTCCGACGGCGCGTTCCTTGTCGATGAGGTGCAGAGTCTTGCGAACCACATCATTGATGTCGAGCGGATTCTGGTCGCCACGATAGGGCCGGGCGTAGTCCAGGAACTGCGACACGATCTTGTTCAACCGATCGACTTCCTCGACGATGATGCCGAGAAATTCGCGCGTGCCCGTCGCGTCGGCGGGCTGCGACCCCGTGGGCTGCAGGAACTG
Source organism: uncultured delta proteobacterium (assembly GCA_963758155.1). GTDB lineage: Bacteria > Myxococcota_A > Polyangia > Fen-1088 > Fen-1088 > Fen-1137. Next base: position 102,646 of record CAVWUP010000016.1, on the reverse strand, counting down.
GGCCGCGCCCTTGATCGAGCCCAGCGGGTTGCGGATCTCGTGGGCCAGACCGGCCGCCATCTGGCCGAGCGCCGCCAAGCGATCGCGCTCCTTCATGCGCTCGTAGACCTGCGAGTTCTGCAAGGTGACTCCGATGGAGGCCGCCACCCCGCGAAACAGCTCGATCTCCTCCGAGGAATAGGCTTCGCGCAGGCGCTCGTCGCGCAGCACCAGCATGCCCAGCAATTGCTCCTCGCCGATCACGGCCAGCACCACCGAACCGTTGAGCAGCTCCAGCGCACGCACCATGAGCAGGAGACTCTCGCGCTCCTCGCTCTGCGTGTTGCGCAGGGCCGCCAGCTCGCGCTCGAGCCCCTCGATGGAGATCACGCCCGCGCGGCGTAGCCGCTCGAGGAAAGCACGATAGGCAACCGCGTCCAGGCGAGCCTCGGGCCGCGGTCCCACATGTCCGGCCAGCTCGTAGGCCGAACCGTCGGGATCGACGGTGTAGAGCGAGGCGTGGGTGACCCGCCGGGAAGCTTCCAAGGCCGACAGCACGCGCGGCACCAGATCGCGCACGTCGATGACGTTCATCAGGTCGGTGCGCAGGGTTTCGATGCGCCGGAACAGCTCGTACTTCTCCTGAAACATCCAGCGATTCACCACGCGTTCCAGGCGCGTGCGCAGGGGCTCGAACACGATGATAATCGCGGTGGATGCCACCAGGGCATTGAGAAAGAACACCCCCAGCTCGTCGAGCTCGACCCACTTCACCAAGAGCAGGCCGTAGATGATTGTGGCGATCACGACCAGCGTGGCCAGCACCACCATGCGGCCGAGCAGCTCGTTGAGGTCGAGCAAGCGGTAGCGGGCCAGAGTTTGCGACAGGAAATACAGGTAGATGGTGATGAAGATGTTTCCGAACGACGGCGCACTGGGAATGAGATCGAGCAACGCCGCAGTCACGGTTGCCACGCCGCCGATTACTAGATAAAGCAGCCGGATCTTTTCGACCCGCGAGGGCGTGCCCCGGTAGCGACGGTAGAGGTAGTAGACAGACAGGTAGAGGCCGACGAAGACATAGACGACCAGGGCCGCGTGGAACCACGGGCCGGTGTGAATGGGCCTGGCGAGAAAGCGACTGAGGAGCAGCGCCGAGTAGAGCAATCCCGCGCCCACCACGGTGGTACGCGACAGCGGCGGCGGCCCGGCCTCGTCACCCAAGAAGGCCTGGAAAAACCGCTGCGCCGTCGCGGGCAGCGACACCGCGGCAGCCATGACGGCCCACTTGAGCAGCGAATCGGGCTCGGTTGCGCCGGTGGAGAAGAAAGACAGCAGCTTCTCGAGAGCGATGTTGAAGGCGAACGTCGCGAAGAGAACGTGAACCGCTCGTCGTGGCTCACGCAGAAGCACGGCACCACCGATCGCCAGGCTGACGATGGCGGCTACCAGGGCGGATAAGGTTTGGGTGTTCAAGGCCCTGGCATTTTACAGCCTTTGCCGTCTCGGCTTCGCTCTGTTAGCATCAACACCTATGAACGCGGCCACTTTTTCGCGGCCGCTCCGGCGGTCGAGAGCCTCAAGCGACGCTTCGCATGGGCGCGGCGCAAGGGGAAGGAACGGCCGTGTGTTGGCCTGGAACAAGGTTGTGGTGCGCGGCGCCAGAACGGACGCGCCGTGATCAACTCCTCTGTCCTGGTGCTCAACCGGAGCTTCCAGCCCATCCATGTCACCAACGTCAGGCGGGCCTTCACTTTGCTGTATTTGGGCGTGGCGCAGGCCATCGATCGCCAATTCCGCGTGCTCGACTTTGCCAGCTGGGCGCAGCTCTCTGCCGAGACGGGCGATGACGTCATTCACACCGTGGATCGTGCCATTCGCGTCCCGCGCGTGATCATGTTGCAGCTGTACGATCGCATCCCCAAGGCCCATGTCCGATTTTCACGCCACAACATCTACGCCCGGGATGCCAATACCTGTCAGTACTGCGGCCGGCAGCTCGCCCGTTCAGACCTGAATCTGGACCACGTCAAGCCCCGATCCCAGGGCGGTCGCACCACCTGGGAAAACGTCGTCTGTTGCTGCGTGGACTGCAATCTGGCCAAGGGCGCGCGGACACCGGAGCAGGCCAAGATGCATCTTCTGCGCGCACCGACCCGCCCCCGCTGGACCCCGACTTTCCGCACCGGCAGCGAAGGCGTGCGCTACCGCGAATGGTTGCCCTTCATCGACCTCGCCAATGCGTCGTACTGGAATGTCGAGCTGGAAGAGTAAGAAGCGATTCCCGCCCGGGAGTTTCACCCATGTCCCCTCGCTTGCTTGCCGGAATTCGCGTGCTCGTGACTCGGCCGGCGCGCGCCGAGGCCGATTCATGGGCCGCGGCACTGTCGGCGGTGGGCGCCATCGTGGTTTCCTGTCCGACCATCGAGGTGAGGCCGCCTCCCTCTTGGGAGCCGCTCGATCAGGCGCTCCGGCAGGTTGGGCGTTACGACTGGATCATCTTCACCAGCAAGACGGCGGTGCTGTTCACCGCTTCACGCATTGAAGGCGGCCGTTTTCCCACTGGGCCGAAGTTTCCGCGTGTCGCCGCTGTGGGCGCAGAAACCGCACGGGCGCTCGACCAGGCCGGCGCTCACGTCGATCTGGTGCCCGCGGAGCAACGCCAGG
>CAVWUP010000016.1:0-92500 GCA_963758155.1 uncultured delta proteobacterium | reverse complement strand
TTGCGGCACGGCTGCTTGCCTTCCTTGAGCTCGCCCAGGTGCTCGGCCAGTTTGGCCAGGCAGTAGGCGCGCATGGTGGATGCGCGGTCCAGGTCTTTCAACCTACGCACGTCAGCGGGATGGGGCCGGCACAGGATGGGGGGCGCTTCGATCTCCTCCGGCCACACGGCAACCCACGACGCCCCGCACCCGGGGCACTGGCGCAGCTCCTCCCACTCGGCCGCTTCCAGTACCGGCCAGCGCATGAAACTGTCATCTTCAAGGCGAAACCAATCCGGTCGCTCGGCACAGGGACAATCGGACTTGGCTTGGCGTGGGACCGGCATAAATTGCAGACTACCGGATAACGGCAAGAGCGCCAGACCTCCTCTATACTGAGCCGCGATGTCTGACATCCTGCACACCCTGCGCGAGCGTGGCTTCGTACAACAGATAAGCGATGAAGAGGGGCTGACCGCTCTCTTGCGCAAAGGCCCCGTCTCATACTACTGCGGATTCGATCCCACCGCTTCCAGCCTGCACGTCGGCAGCATGATCCCGCTCATGGCGCTCGCGCACCTGGCGCGCGCCGGGCACCGCCCCATCGCCGTGCTCGGGGGTGGGACAGCCATGGTGGGCGATCCCAGCGGCAGGACAGAGCTGCGACAGATGCTCACCGTCGAAAACATCAAGAACAATCGCGACCAGATCGAGCCGCAAGTTCGCCGCTTCTTGGGCGCCGCCGGTGAGCACGCCCGGGTGCTGGACAATGCCGAATGGCTGGCGCCGCTCAACTACCTGGAGTTTCTGCGCGATATCGGGCGGCATTTCAGCGTTAATCGCATGCTGGCCGCCGAGGCTTATCGTCTGCGACTGGAAAAGGGGCTGTCGTTCATAGAATTCAACTACCAGCTTCTGCAAGCTTACGACTACTTGGTGCTTTTTCGCCGCCACGGATGCGTGTTGCAGGTCGGCGGCGACGACCAGTGGGGAAACATCCTGGCTGGAACCGATCTCGTCCGTCGTTTGCACCAGGCAGAAACCTACGCCCTCACCTTTCCGCTCATCACCACGGCGTCAGGCGCAAAAATGGGCAAGACCGCCGCCGGAGCGGTGTGGCTTGCGGCGGACAGAACCAGCCCTTTCGATTTCTACCAATACTTCGTGAATGTAGACGATCGCGACGTGACTCGCTTCCTCAAGCTGCTGACGTTCATACCGATCGACGAGATCCAGCGTTTCGCGGCGCTGGAAGGGGCGGAACTGCGCATGGCCAAGCAGGCGCTGGCAGCGGCAGTCACCGAAATCGTGCACGGCAAGGAAGACGCCGACAAAGCGCAGAATGCGGCGCAGGCGGCCTTCGGAAAGTGGCGCCACCGGCGACCTGGTTCCGGCACTCTATTCGTCCGGTCCCCGCAGCCGTGACGGCCGGGCTCAAGATCGTCGATGTCTTGCACGCTGCAGGCTCTGGCTGCCTCAAGGAGCATCGCCCGTCGCCTCGTCGAGCAGGGCGGAGTCAGACTGGGCGAGCGCAAGGTCACGTCGGTTGACGATGTGGTCCGGCCCGAAGAGATCGCGGCCGAGGGCACGCTTCTTCATGCAGGCAAGAAGCACCTGCGCCGGATTGTCGTCGGCGACTGACCGCGTGGGGAGCCGGCGAGCTTTGCTCGCCGCGGACCATCGCGGGAGGGTTTGGGAACCCTTCGAGGGTTCCCATGTGAATCAGAGTTCTTTGCGCATCCAGATCGCGGTCTTCGATCGCGCCATCTGGTATTCGTTGCTGGCAGCTACGGCCGCAGCCACGTCCTTGCGATCGATGACATCGAAGCCGAGCTTCTCGCCGACCAGGCCTTGCGCCCCGTCGGTGACGAGGTACAGATGCAGCGCTCCCTCGGCGCGCGCTTTGCGCATGGCATTTTCCAACAGGAGGTAGCCCAGGCCTTCGCCTCGTCGTTCCGGCGCGACGGCGAGAAGTCGCAGCAAAGCGTCGTCGCCCGCAGGCTCGATGGCCACGCACGCAGCGACGCGGTCGATGATCTCGTCGGGCGCGGGAATGATCAAGAAGCTCGGCCAGGTGTGGTCCAGGTTGGCGTGGGTGATTCCGACCCGGTTGAGCAAGTGTCCGATCGCTTCCCGGTCCTCGGCCCGGGCACTGCGCACCGGATCGCGAAGCCGATGCAGGAGCTTATCGTGCAGTCCCCCGTAGTCGCCCGAACTCATGATGACCACCGTGTCCCCAGGCGCCGCACGGCCAGCCAGGTGCTCCACGGTTGCGGGCACGCCGGAAACCAGTCGGGCCGGTACCTCGTGGCTGCGCAGATCGGCGGCCAGGCGCTCCACGTCCAGTCTCTGGTCAGCCGGCACCTTCTCTGGGGCGTAGGCCGGGGCCAGTACGACCTCGTCGGCCACGGCCAAGGCATCCACAAAATCCTGCTGAAAGACCGAGCGCCGGCTGGTCGCGGAGCGCGGCTCGAAGGCGACAATGAGCTTGCCCGGCCCGTAGCGGCCCTTGAGCGCTCCCAGGGTCTCGCGAATAGCCGTCGGGTGGTGGGCGAAGTCATCCACCACGGTGACCCCGGCGGCCACGCCCACGATCTCCTGGCGCCGTTTCACCCCAAGAAAATGTCGTATCGCCTGCGTGATGGCAGGTTGTTCCACCCCCAAGACGTGGGCGCCGGCGATGACGCCAGTCAGATTCTCAATATTGAAAATTCCGGCCATACCGACGTCGAGCGTGCCCATCACCTTCCCGGCGCGCGCCAGCCGCAAGATGGTCCGTCCTCCCAGCTTTCTGCCGGTAACTTCAAAGGTCCAGTCAGCGTCCGAACCAGGTCGACCATAGGTGGTGACTGCACAGCGCGCGGCACGGGCCACGTCCATCGCGCCCGGCGAGGCGGCACACACCACCAGATGTCCCTCGGGAGGTATGAGCGCGATGAACTCGCGGAAGGCATCCTTGACCGCCGCCTCGTTGGCGAAGATATCGGCGTGGTCGAATTCCACCGAAGTCAGAATTACGACCTGCGGTCGGTAGTGCAGGAACTTCGACTTCTTGTCGAAAAACGCCGTGTCGTATTCGTCCCCCTCGACCACGAACTCGGGCCCAGTGCCTAGGTGCCAGGACTGGCGGAAGTTCACGGGCACACCGCCAATCAAGAACGAAGGATCCCGTCCGGCCTGGGCGAGTACGAACGACATCAGCGAAGACGTGGTGGTCTTGCCGTGTGTGCCGGCCACCACCACTGAGCGATGGGAGGTGAGGAACAGCTCAGACAAGAGCGCGGGAAACGAAACCAGCGGGATATGGCGCTCGGTGGCGGCCAGCACCTCCACATGGTCGCGCCGGCACACATTACCCACCACCACGCGTTCAGGGGCCCAGTCGAGATTCGCCGGCCGAAAACCTTCCATCACCGGGATGCTCTGCTCGGCCAGCTGGGTCGACATGGGCGGATACACATGCTCGTCGGAACCGCGCACGTCGTGGCCAGCGGCGCGCAGAAGCCCGGCCAGCGAACCCATGCCGGTTCCGGCGATGCCAATCAGGTGCAGTTTCATCGCACTTCAGCCGTCAGCCGCAGGGAATTTGCAACAAAGAAGAAAGAAAGGACACAAGACCGGGCCTCTATTTCCAATGTCAACCGCGAACTGTCAACTCCACATTTTGAAATCCGGGGCAAAGGGCCTGGGGAAGGACACCCAAGGCTAGCTTCCTGCTAGCAAGGCCCGGAAGTAAATCGCGAACCGCCACGCCGTGGCCACCGCCACGGCATAGGGCGCGGTCTGTACCAGCAGGGTCGCGAATTTGAACCAGCGCCGCTTGCTTTCAACGTGAAGCAAGGCGTAGGTGATCCCGAGGATGGGGAAGAACAGAATGAACACCATCCACCATCGGTGCTTGGCGCGAAAGGCGTGCACCATCACAAGAATCCATCCCACCAAAGCCGACAAGCCCGCTACTGCCAACGCCACCGCCGCCTCAACCAGCATGCGCTTCATCTGCGCCACGTCGCTGCCAGAGAGCGGGCGTCTCCCGCTGCCGATCAGGGTCGTGTCGATCACCTTGATCAACGTCCGCAACAGCCCACCCGCACTGTGCTCGCCGCGCCAGATATCGCCGAGAGCGCGCTTAAGAGTCTCCTTGGCACCGGTCCCGTAGATCACGGCACCCAACGGTACATTCTTGTCTGGTTGGCTGCTCGACTCGACCAGCACGCCATCCGCCACCACAAGTTTGGCCTTTTCACGGTACGCAGTCGGAATCTGATCCAACCGGGTGACGAAGACGTCGCGCTTGGTGATGGGATCGCGATATCGGTAAATCGACTCGCCTCGGGCCGGCCAAGCCAGTCCCACCAGGGCCAGCACAGCGGCCCCCAACGCCAGCGTCCTCATGGCCCCATCACAGCGCGTGCCGGCGGTCCTTGCCAAGTTTCAACCCGCCGAGCGCCCGGCCACAAGTTCGAGCGCCGCCTTGATGGCACAGAGCAGGCTGACTTCGCTGGCCATGCCTCGTCCCGCGATGTCGTAGCCCGAGCCATGATCCACCGACGTGCGCACCACCGGCAGGCCCAGCGTCACGTTCACCGAAGCACGCGGGAAGGCCGGCTTGACCGCAATCAAGCCCTGGTCGTGGTACATGGCCAGGATCAGCTGGTAGTGCTTGACCCGTTCGATGAAGAACGAATCTGCCGGAAACGGTCCGTCGCAGGCAATGCCCTGGCGCCGCGCCCGCTGCATCGCTGGGATGATCACGCGGGCCTCCTCGTCGCCCATCAGCCCGTGCTCGCCCGCGTGCGGGTTGAGTCCCAGCACAGCCACCGGCAGCTTGCGTCCCCAGCGGGCGCGACCTGCCTGCGCCAGCATCTTGAGCGAGGTCACAATCCCGTCCGGCTTGAGATGGCCCGACACCTGGCACAGGGGAATGTGCGTGGTCTGCAAGGCCAGCAGATAGTCGGGAGTGAGGAAGGCCATGCGCTCGTCGCGCACGCCCAGCTTTTCCGCCAGGTAGCCGGTGTGGCCCACGAAATCCGGAAGTAGCGCCGCCACGGCTTCCTTGGTGACCGGCCCGGTGACGATGGCCGCGATTCTGCGACGCCGGGCTTGCTCGATAGCGAAGTCGAGGTAGCCGAGTTGCTCGCGCCCATAGGCGGGCGAGCCAAAGCGAAAGCGCCGCATATCGATCTGGGAATGGGCAAACAGCCTGAGCGCCGTGGGTGGAAGCACCGTGGTCGAGAAGTCCTCCACCTCCATGATGGGGATCCGTTGCCTCAGCCTGCGCATGGCCTCGACGAGCACGCCAGCGTCGCCCACGACAACGAGATTCGCGCATTCTTTGCGCAAGGATCTTCGGATCTGCTGCGCCATGGGCTGCTTTCCCCGCGCCAAGGCCACGAAAGCTTTGGTCACGACCTCAGCCGAAATGCCGGCAGGATCGCCCATGGTGACCAGAAGATTTTTCGGCTTACCTGACGGTGCCACACCAGCAGTTCACGCGAATTTCACACGCGATGCAAGTGGCGCCGTTGGACGGGACGCGGATGGTGTAAGATTCCGCAAGGAGACGAAAGATGGAACTGCGCGAGCTGAACCCCGAAGAGAGAGTTGCCCTGGCCGCCCTGATTGAATTCGTGGTGCTGGCCAGCGGCCATGTGACCGAGGACGAGGAGCGAGAGATCCAGGAGGTGGTCGACGAGATCGGCGAGGACGTTTACCGCAAGGCCGTGGAGGAGGTCGATCGGCGCTTTCCCGACGAGGAGGCCGCCAAGAAGTTCCTTTTGACCATTACCCGCCCCGAGGCGCGCGAGCTTATCTTTGGGGCGGTGATGGGAGCGGCCATGACCGACACCATCGAGGGGCACGAGTCCACGATCCTCGACTGGGTCGCCAAGGAGTGGAAACTCGAGGTCAAGTACGAGGAGCCGCCCTCGGACTGAACGCGGGCGCAGAGGTTGCACACGTTGCCCTGAACCCGCGAGCGCGGTAAGTTCAACAGTACGGTCGTCCTGGGGGCGATCAGAGAGAAGTTCCCCAGCGCAGAGAATAATTGCCTAGGAGGTTCTCACCATGAATGGCACGGACATCGTTACCAGGGACAAGCTCTTGGCTGATTTGAAGTTGGTGGTGGCTGACGCCGAGGAGTTGCTCAAGCTCACGGCGGGCCAGGCCGGCGAGAAGGTCGCGGCGGTGCGCGACCGGGTGCAGAGGGGCCTGGACCAGGCCAAGGCCAAACTGGTCGACCTCGAGGACAGGGCCATGGAGCAGACCAAGGCTGCCGCCCGCGCGACCGACGTCTACGTCCACGAGAACCCGTGGAGGGCCGTGGGAATCGCCGCAGGGGCCGGCATCCTCTTCGGAATGCTGATCAGCCGCCGCTAGAGTTCGCAATGGCAGACGCACCCTTGCCCGCGGTTTTGCACCGTGGGCTTCTCGGGTCGGCCAGCCACTTGCTCGCCGTGCTGGTTTCCGCAGCGGAAACCAGGGTGGGCATATTGGCTACCGAGCTGCAAGAGGAGCGGGTCCGCTTGGGCCGGCTGCTCCTGGTCGGCGCCGCAGCGCTATTCTGTTTGGGTCTGGGGATTGTCCTGTTGTCCGTCTTTCTGGTGGTGCTCTATTGGGATTCTGATCGCCTGGCCGTGCTCGGTCTGCTCAGTGGACTCTTCCTGGGTCTCGGCGTGGTCAACGCCGTCGTGCTCGCCGTCATTTCGCGCAGCAACAGGCGCCCGCTGCACGAGACTGTGGAGGTCCTCGCCAAGGACCGAGAGAGCCTGGAGCAGGACGCATGAATCTGTCGTTGACCGACATCCAGCGCCGCCGCGGGCAGCTCTTGGAGCGGGCCAACGCCGAACGCATGACGGTCCAGGCGCTGTTCAGCGGCCAGGCCAACCTTTTCTGGTTCGCGGACCGGGGGGTGGAGGTGATCAGGTTCTGCATGGCCCGAAAAGGCCCGCTGCTGATCGCGGCCCTCGCCTTCGCGGTCGTGCAGCCTCGCCGGGCTTTGCGCTGGGCCATCAAAGCGTGGGGCTTGTTCCGACTGGTTCGCAAGATCAGCAGCGCCTTCGCCTAAATGAGGCGGCGCACGCCCGGGTCAGGGGTGCTCGTGTCCAGCCGCTCTCCGGCCTGAGGATGTCGCAGCCCCGGGGTTGCGACATCGGCCAAGGGGATGCGCACAAAGGGACGTCCGAGCAAGGCGGGATGGGGCACCTGCAGCCCCGGCTCGTCGATGGTTTGTTCCCCGAAGAGAAGCACGTCGATGTCGATGACCCGGGCACCTTTGGCCCCACCCGCCGGCCGGACCCGGCCCAGCGTGCGCTCGATGTCCAGGCATGAATCAAGCAGTCCGCGCGCGGTGAGCGAAGTTTCCACGCGCACCACCGCGTTCAAGTAGAGCGGTTGAGGGGCGTTTCCCTCGGGAAGCGTTTCATAAAGGCTGCTCTCGGCTATCAGGCGGGTGCCCGCGATCTTGCCCAGGGCTGCCGCCGCAGCGTGCAAGAAGGCGCGCCGGTCACCCAGGTTGGATCCGAGCGCGACATAGGCAGTGACCACGGCCCCAGCATACCTCGACCGTCCCTCGTGGTAAGAACGGCCTTCAATGTTGGAGGCCCTTACCGCCGCAGCCCTGACCGGCCTTGTGACCGGGGTCGGCGCCTTTCCCTTCTTCTTCATCCGGCAGCTCCCGCGACGAGCGTACGACGGCATCCTCGGCTTGGGCGCCGGGCTCATGTTGGCCGCCGCGACCCTGGGACTGTTGCACGAGGCCCTGGATGGCGTGCGAGGTGGCGCTGGCCTGAACCTGGGCCGTCTGGTCCTGGTGACCGTCGGTTTCTTGGCGGGCGTGGCTGTGGCCAGCGTGATGGATCGGTTGATCCCGCACAGTCACGCCCGTGGCCACCGACACCACATCGCTCCGGGGCGTCACCACGACCCCGCCCATGACCAGCACGTGGAGATTCGCCAGAGCTATGCCATCGTGGGAGCCCTTTCCATTCACCGCATCCCTGAGGGTCTGGCCATCGGTGCCGGGTTCGCGTCTGGAGATGGCAGCCGACTGGGCTGGCTCCTGGTGGCTGCGGTGGGCATCCAGAACATCTGCGAGGGCGTGGTCATGGGCGCACCCTTGCGCCTGTCCGGCGTGTCGCCTGCGCGCGGTCTGCTGGTGGTCGCGGCGAGCGGCCTGGCCGTCCCGCTGGGCGCGCTTGTGGGCCTTGGCCTGTCGTCATGGACGTTCATCACCCTTCCTCTCATTCTGGCCCTGGCCGCAGGAATTCTCATCTACGTGACATCAAACGAAATCATTCCGGAATCGCACAGCCACGGCCACGAGGGCGCCGCGTCCACCGGGCTGGTTCTGGGGTTCCTGCTGACCATGTTGATTGGGGCAGTCTTGCGTTGATTCAGGGACGATCGGTGGACCATACTTGCGCCGTGAATCGTGCCGTCCCTTCCCTGCTGCTCGTGGGGCTGCTGGCTTCTGCTTGCGGCCACAACGTCGGCGATTCTTGCTCGACCAACATTGACTGCGCTCAGGACGGCAGCCGTATTTGCGATCTGTCCCAGCCTGGCGGGTACTGCACGTTGGATGGGTGCGACGACAGCTCGTGCCCTTCTGAAGCCGTCTGCGTGCGCTTCTTCGACCAGAAATTCCCGACCGGAAGCTGCAGCAGTCCCCCGGGTACCATCGGCGAATGCCAGGCCGATGAGCTATGCGTGGTCTGCGGGCCAAGCTCCTCTCAGCCTGAGCCGGTGCCCTGTTGTGTGCCGAGCGTGTCAGAGCGTCGCTACTGCGCCCTCAAATGCGGCAGCAACGGCGATTGCCGGGGCGGCTACGTGTGCCGCGCCTCTGCGACCGATGGCAGTCTCGCGCTCACGTCCGACCCTAACTCGATAACAACGGCGAAGTTCTGCGGCCCTGTGGAACCGTAGACATGGGAACCCTCGAAGGGTTCCCAAACCCTCCCGCGATGGTCCGCGGCGAGCAAAGCTCGCCGGCTCCCCACGCGACTGCGCGGCTAGCGCTTGAAGCCGAGCAGAATATCCGTGGTTGCCTGATCGGCTGCCGGGAACGGGTACTTTTCAAACTCTTCCGAGGCTGCCCAGCGGAAATCGGCCACCCGCAGGGGCTGCGGCTCCTGACCGGGCTGGATCGATGCTTGATACAGCGTCAGGTCGACCGAGTATCCTTCGTATTGGTGGGTCCGCTGCGCCATGCGCAACCTGACCTCCACGTCCACGCCGACACGTTCGCGCAGCTCGCGCTTGAGCGCAGACTCGTCAGTCTCGCCAGCTTCGACTTTGCCACCCGGAAACTCCCACAAGCCCGGCAGCACAGCCGTCGGCCGACGTTGCGTGATGAGATAGCGGCCTTCACGCTCGATAACGGCTGCCACCAGCCTGATGTGCGGCCCCGAATCCGACGTCATGGGTAAGGGACATTACTGTAGCACAAAGTGCGGCGGTGGCATGCCACCTCTTTCGTCGTGGCCAAGAATGTCTCACCGAAACGGGCTGCCGGGCGCGGGGCGCGACCGCCGACTCAGACTCTCAAACTAGAAGGAGATTCCGTTCTTCTGGCAGGCCGACCGCACAAGCTGCCGATTACGTTCGTCCAATTTCTCGTAGGCGCGCAGTGCCGCGTCTGAGTCGTGCAGCGAGCATGAGCAGATTGCGATGATCTGGTAGGCGCTGGTGAGCTCCGGTTTGGCTCGCAACGCCCTGCGCGCCGAGTCTATGGCCAGAATGTATTGGCCACGCAGCCACGCCTCACGAGCCTGTTGGATGAGCTTATCGGGATCCGCGCTGGACTCGGTCTGGGCAGGAGCTGCGCCTGGCTTGTTCTGGGCAGCGGCCACCGGCTTCGGGGTTGCGGCCGGCTTCTTCACCTCGGGCTTCGGGCCTGCCTTCTTGGCCAGCACCGCGCAGCGGCTGACAATCCAGCGTGCCGTCTTGTTGCCGCTGTCGACGGCCAGCACCAAATCGGCCTCGCTCTTGGCTTCGTCGCATGCGCCGACACTGGCTTTGCTCGACGCAGCCTCTGCGTGCAGTTTGATGTACTCGACACGCGCGGATTTCTCGAGAGCCGAGGCACGCTCCTTGTACACGCTGGTTTCCGGGATCTCGCCGGCTCCGCGCAGAACCGCCTCGAAGTTCGACTTGTCTGCCGCCTCTTTCAAGGTCGCAAAGCGCTCGGCATTGCCCTTCTCGTCCTCGGCGAGCTTGCGCAGTTCCGCTGCCTCGGTCGAATCAGGCGCCGTGGTGACGGCTTTGCTGGCCGCTGCCAAGGCCTCGTCCCACTTCTCGTTGGCCTGCGCCGACTTCGCAGCGGCCAACAGTTCCTCCAGCGTGGGAGGCGGCGGCGGCAAGGGTTGAGCGACGACGGGCGGAGGGGGCGGAGCAGGCCGCGGACGCGACCGACCACCCGCCAGCACGAAGGCGACCACCAAGGCCGCGATCACCGCAGCGCCGCCCACGATACCCAGAACCTTCCCCTTGCCTGCGCGACCTACTCCCGGTTCGAGTTCACTCCCGCCCTCTTCGGTCACAAAGCGCAGTTGCACCTGTCCCAACTCGATTTGGTCGCCCGGGCTGAGCAGCACGCGGTCGTGGTCCACCCCATTCACGCGAACGCCGTTGGCGCTTTCCAGGTCCACCGCGTAGTACTGGTTGCCTTCGCGGACGATGCGGGCGTGATGGCGGGATATCGACTTGTGCTCGATGACAATGTCGTTTTCCGAGGTGCGTCCGATGACCAGCGACGGGCGGTCGAGCAAGAACTCCCGCCCTGCCATGAATTTCCCAACGACAACCAGGCGCGGCGGCTGAGCCGCAGAATCCACAGGCGAGGCCTCGTCGACCAAGCTGTGCAGCGGAATCGTGGGCTGCGCTTCGAGGGCATCCTGCACCTGGGCGGGCGCAGCCGACCCCACCTGCGTCGGGGAGGAGGCAGGAGCAGAAGTCGCGGGCGCATGCCCAGCCACAGCCAGGGGTGAGCTGGGGCGCTCCTCTTTGATGGCCATCCGGTAGTCGCCAATGAGGATGACGTCACCATCCTTGAGCGGCGCGGACGCCGACAGAACAGCACCATTGAGCTTGATTCCGTTATAGCTGGAGAGATCTTCCAGCAGCAGAGCACCCTGGCGTCGCACCAGGCGCGCATGGCGCCGCGAGACGTTCTGCTCGCTCAGGCGGATGGTGTTGCCTTCCTGTCGGCCGATCGTGATCTCGTCGCGGATCAGCGGGACAACAACGGTCTTGCCTTCGTCATCCTCGATGAGGAGTTTCTGCATGGGAGTACGGGTGCCTCGCCGGCAACGACTCTAGCCGCAGCCTCGGGCGGGATCAAGCGCTGGAGTTACCGGTGTCCGTTTACTTAATCAGAATCAACGCAGCACCGATCACGATGGCCATACCCACGATGAAGGATGCCACCACGACGGCGACAGCCACGTTCTTGTTTTCCTGCAGCTCGCGGCGCAGGTTGTAGGGAGTCACCAATTCCCAGATGTAGTAGCCGATGATGAGCATGGCGATCCCCGCCAGACCGAGAACCGACGCGTCAAGGACCAGTCGCCAAAGAGGAAGGGGCACCATGGGCGGCATGCGCTACAGGCTCCTCAGCTCTGGGTAAGTGGTCATGAGATCCGTCTCGGTGAGTGAATCTTCGGGATCGGCAGGGGTCCACACGACCTCAAGGCCCAGCAGAGTGGGGGACGAGATTGCCCCGAGATCGCTCAGCATCGCCTCCAGGCTTTCGCGGTCTTTGGGCGCCTGAATGCGCGCGAGGGGAACGCGCGTGGCCACGATTACGGTCACCACCAGATACTCGAGCGCCTCGGCTCCCACGGTGGCGGCAGTCTGCGCCCGGCGCACGGAACCGTCGGCGACCCGGATGCGTTCCACCTCGAAGCGCGCGCGTTCGGCCATGGCCGCGGCATTCAGTTTGGTTTCACCTTTGGTCAGGCTCATGGGCCCGCTGGCTTGGGCGAAACCGTAGCGGATCGAGTCCTTCTCGCGCAGCAGCTCGAGCGCGGTCTGATGAAGAAGCTCGGCCAGGCCCGCTTCGCTGGATGTGTCGCCTTGGCTGGCGAAGTCGGCCAGCCGCTCCTGAATGTGGCGGGCCGAACGACCGAGGCCGACCTGGACCTGGTACACGTATGCGGAATCCAGGCCCTCGTCAGCATCATCATCGGACCACACGCTGGGTGTGCCACGACGGGTGGCCCGGCGAATGGCGCGCATGACCGCGACCGTGCCCAGGCCAACGATTCCCAGGAGCACCAGGCTGCCCATCAGGCCCATGCCGCCACCGTACCCGCCAAAGCCCCAGCCGAAACTTGGCAAGAAGAAGAAGCTGGAGCCGCCGCCGTATCCGCTGCGCCCCGAACCGTAGCTGCGCGACAAGCTGCCCGCACCTGAGCGGAAGCCACCGCGGCCACTGAAGCTACCGCCGGATCGGGGTGCGGCGAGCGCCAGGCTGGGCAGCAGCGCTGACAACATCAACACAATGGCCAGGCGGCGTATGGAATTCATGGGCGCTCCCCTGCTCACTAGCCTAGCGGCGCTCGCCTGCGAAGGCAAAGATCATTTACGAACTGCGTCGACTAGCGGCACGCAACCCTGATGACAAGTCTGATTGCATCTCTGATGCAACTCTGATGAGAGTCCGAGGCACACCAGATACCGGTCTGATGGGTGACTGATTGCGACCTGATGGCAAGCGTGATGTGAAAACTTGCTGACCTGGGCCACGGGTATAGCGTCGGAGTCGATGGGCTACCCGATCTCGGCAAGACGCAAGACCGTCAAGCCTCCCGCGGGTTGCGAGCGACATCTGACCCGACGTGAGGCGGCGATTCAGCTTGGCCTGCAGAGCGAATTCAAGATCCGCCAGTTTGAACGCGAAGGCCGACTGCACGCGGTTCGGGGCCGCATGAGCACGGCCTTCTACCCCGAGGCTGAGGTGCTGGCGTTGAGAGGGGAGTTGGCGGCTCCGTCTCGGTCGGCACCGGGACGCTGGAGCGACGCTGATCTGATCGCACTCTTGCGCCACCCGACGGCATCGGGACAGCCGCGCACGGCATTGGATCTCGTCACCGACGCCAAGATCGACATCAACCGCGCAGAGCGGGTCTACCGTTTCTGGTCCAGATGCGACCAGACTCTGTCGGCGACCCGTGCCGCGCGCCTTGCGCGTGCTCCTGCAGCCGGCGAATCTCTGCCAGGGGCGCAGGTGGCCAGCGAGTCGCGTCCGGCTGTCGACAGCGCATCCGAAGGTGAACGGCGAGGCGCCGCGCGGCTCGCGCACGATCGGCTGGTCCGGTCGCTGCGGGATCCCGACCCGCGCGTCCGCGCCGAGGCCTTCGACAAGCTCAGGGAAAGCCCGCGGCCATGAGGCCGCCCCGCATGGACAAGTGAACCGGAGGTCACACATGCCGCACAGACGCGTCGACATCAAGCCCGCTCTTCTTTCCGAGGTGGAGCACATTGGACGAAGCGAGGGCGTTTCGGTCAGCCAGATCGTCAATGAAGCCTTGGCCATTGTCCTCGCGGAACGCAGGCGCCGGCTGGAGACGCGCCTGGGCCTGTGCTTGCCTCGACCGATCCCTGCCGGGTCACGCCGAGAGGATAGGGACGAGATCCTTTCGGTGCTGGATTTCTAGCCCTGCTTACACCAAGACCACGTCGGACAAGTCGACCTCGACAGCTTCGGCGGGCAATGCGCCGCGGTCGAATCGCATGGTGTTGTTGCGCGCGCGATTGAGCGCCACTTGCTCGAAGTAGGCCTGCACCTGGGGGATGGCCTCGGCCAGCCGTTCGACATATTCGCGCGCCAAGAAGAGCACGGAGCTCTGTGTGGTGGCGCGCACGGTGGCGGAGGTGGGCTGGTCCGTGACCAGCGACATCTCGCCAAAAATGTCGCCGGGCTTGAGCCGCGCCAGGGACACGGCCGCGGGCGTGTCGGCGCGCGCGACCACCTCGACCTCGCCGGCTAGCATGAGAAAGAGACCCCGGCCGCGCTCGCCCTCGCGGATCAACTCGGTGCCGGGCTCGACTTCGTGGCCCTCGAAGCGACGAAGCAGTTCGCCCTGCTGGGACTTGGTAAACGGCACGAAGAGCGGCGATGTTTGCAACAGGTTCTTGATCAAGCGCTCGCGCGAAAACTGGTCGAGCGCCGCGCGGATGGTGGGCAGCTTCGCCGTCACCAGGGCCAAAGCCGCCTTGCTGACCCCGATGACGTCGGCATCGCCAGCCGCGGCCACCGAGGCAGTGCGCGGCTGGCCGGTGATGAGCGCCATTTCCCCGAAGAGCGTGTTCTCGAAGAGGCGGGCCACGTCCTTGTCCCCGGCTGGCGTCTTGACGAAGACCCGCAGCTCGCCGTCTGCCACCAGAAAGAGCGTGTCTCCCTCATCGCCCTGACGCACCACCAGTTGCCCGTCGGTGAGTCGCAGCACGGTCAGCGAGCGCAGCACGGCCGCCAGCGACTCGGGGCCCAGCTCGGACAGGAAGGGCAGCGGGTGGTACTGCTCCTGATAGCCCACGAAGACCGAGAGATCGAGAGCGGTCTTGCGCGCCTGTTCCATGACGTGCGTGAGAGAACCCATGTGGCCAATGTCCCCGACTTCCAGCACAGTCGACGGATCGACCGGCGCTGTTCGCACGGCAAAACGTGCCAGCAGGGGCGAACCCGACGCGTAGGTCTTGACCAAGAGGGCGAAGATGTCGTCCACCGGCTGGCCTAGCTTGCCCAGGGCATAGGCCGCGACGATAGCCGGCAGGGGGTGGCCGGCCCGAACGTTGTGGATGGCCACACTCCGATAGACCTCGGCCGCCGCGTCGGTCTGCCCGGCTTCTGCCAGCACATCAGCGATGGCAAGTCGGGTTTCGTAGTCAAGCGGAAGCGCGGCCAGAATCCTCTGGTACGCGCGCAGGGCGTGTGGGTGATCGCCATTGCGGCGGTAGCGCCGCGCTTCGTCCCTGGCCTCACGGAGGGTGATCTTCATGGGTCAAGATTCGGTCAAGCCGCTGGCGGAGGCAAGTGCCTGCAAACCCCTAGGCGCCGATTTCGGGGGTTGTCGACCCGGCCACGGCCACGACCGTCTGCGGCTATCAAGGGGCTGGATGAAGTGGCAGCCCCCTGTCAATCGGCTGAGAATTAGGTAGTATGTCCGTAGTTGAAAGCCAGGTCCTATCGGGCCTGGCCCACAAACCCCTAAGAACCCCCTGCCCCCTGACGACAATGGAGAAGGACCTCGAGCGCGGCTTATTGGAGATTCTTGCGCGGGCCCTGGTCTCGCTCCCCTTCGACCTCAAGATCCTGCTCGAAGCGGTGTCCGACCCCGACCTGGACCACGGCGCGCGCGAAGTCGCAGCGGCGGCGGTTGTGTACATCATCGCGCCCCGCGAGGGGAACGTTGAGCCGTACATCCGATACAGCGAGGACGTGCTCGTCCTTCGCCTGGCCCTGCGCCGAATCTTGACCGAAGGAGGCGAAGGGGCACCGGCATTCCGGGACCGCTTCGCCGACGATCTCAGCCGCCTGGGACAGGAGTTGGAGTTGCTCGACCGGGCTTGCGGCAAGGATCTGGTCGCCTGGCTCGACAGCCGTTGGGCGGTCCTGCGCAAGGCTGTGTACGCGCGCAAGAAGATCCCGCTTTTCGTCGACGATGAGGAACTCGGCACACTCCTTTACGACGAAGGATTGAAGTTCGGCACCAACTATCCCATCAGCGAAAAGAGCCTGGAGGGACGGCTCAAGCAGGCCCAGCCGGTCTTGGACCACCTGCTGCGGAAGTGGGACCAGGACAAGAAGAAGATCACTCCGCACTAGGACAGAGACGCGGATGGTACGAAGTTCCGAGGTCGTGCCGGTTGGCGCCACGCCCGCTGGGGTGTTTGATATCGCCTGCCGGGTGGCCGAGAGCGGAGGCTCGCTTCCCCCCGAAATCACCGAGGCAGCGCGCGCGGTGGCCGGTGAGCTGGGGTCGTTTCCGGCGGACGAGGTACGGGGTGCGCTGGAGAGAATCATCACGAGCCCGCACGCCGACGACGGCCTGCAGTGGCTGCACGACGCGGGCGCGCTCGGGCAGGTGCTACCCGAGCTGGACGCCACGGTGAATTTTTCGCAAGAGGCCGGACGCCGGCACAAGGACGTGTGGGAACACACCAAGCAGGTGGTCATGCAATCGCCGGCGCAGCCCAGCGTGCGCTGGGCCGCTCTCTTGCACGACATCGGCAAGGTGGACACGCGGGTCATGCTCGGCGACGGCAAGGTGACCTTCCACCGCCACGCTGAGGTGGGTGGGCGCCAGTTTGAAACGCTCGCCCGCCAACTGGGTTTTCCGCGCGCCGAGCGCAAGCGCATCCGCTTTCTCATCGTCAATCACCTGCGCGCCAACGCCTACGAGCCGGAGTGGACCGACGCAGCCGTGCGTCGCTTCGATCACGAAATGGGAGACGCGCTCCCCGATCTCATCGAGCTGTCGCGCGCTGACGTCACCTCGGCCCGGCCGGGCCGGCGCCAGGAAGCCGCACGCAACATCGAGGCGCTCTTGCAACGAATCGCGGCCGTGCGCGAGCTCGACGCGCGTGTGCCACCCTTGCCGCCGGGCGTGGGCAACGCCATCATGGAAGCCTTCGCCATTCCGCCCTCGCGCCGGGTGGGTGAGTTGCGCAAGCTGTGCGAGGACGCCATCGAACACGGCGATCTGCTGGAACGGCAGCCGGTGGAGTACTACGTCGATTTCCTGAGAAGTCAGGGGATTTCAGGCGACAAGCCGTAGCGGCCTGGGTGAGGTCCCTACTCGACCCAGTCTTGGCTCACCTCGGCGGCCAGCCAATTCTTCACCAAGGTGCCAAAGTCCGTGAGCGTGGTGAGCGCGCTGTTCGAGAACATGCTGGGTCCCCAGGAACTGTCGGCGACCCAGGCGGTCCAATTGGCGTCATCGCCATTCACGATGGTCTGGAAAGGAGTTCCCCAGTTCGCGCTGGTGTTCGGCGATGAGTAGCCCCATTCCGTGATGAACACGGGCGCCAATTTCGTGGCTGTTGCGAGCTGCTGCTGAAAAGATGCGCCCCAATTGTTGGGATAGATATGGGCCGTGTAGACCAGATTCGTGCCCGTGGGAGGCGAACTGGCGGCATCGCCCGGGTGCTGGTCCCAGCTCATTGAGGGAACCACGATGAGGTTGTCGGGCGCTGCCGTGCGGACGGTATCGATCCACGTCTGCACCTGCGTCTTGAACGTCGCCCACGCCATGCCGCTGTTGATGGGTTCGTTGTACAGTTCGTAGATGACGTTGCTGTAGTCTTTGAATTGCGGGGCGATATCCGTCCAGAAGCTGGTCGCGGCGGCCCCCGAATTGTGGGCGGTGTTGGTGTCGTCGATCTGGTGAAGATCGATGATGGCGTACAGATTCTGGGAAGTGGCGTAGTCGACGGCCGGTTTGAGAACTTTGCTGATGTAGTCCGGCCCGGTCATGACCGTCACCTTCTGTCCTGCGGGCGCTGGGGTGCCGACCGGGTAGGGCAAGCCCGAATAATAGGGATCTCCGCCGTTGAAGTCCGTTTCCGGGTAGACCGGCATGCGAACCACGTGAGCTTGCAATCCGGCCGCGGCAACCGCGTCGATGCGCTTGGTGATTCCGGCCGAGCTGTTGGTCTGCTGGTAGAGCGCGCCGATGTCGATCAGCGCGTATCCGCGCAGGACGATGGTCTTACCGCTGGGATCCTTGATGAGCGGGCCTTCCACATGCAAGGCGGGAAGGCCGCCCGTCGCGCCGCCCGCACTTCCGGTGGCGCCGCCCGTCGCGCCCGTTTTGTCGCCCGCTGAGCCACCCCCGCTTCCAGTCGCGCCGCCAGCCGCGCCGCCGGTCGCGCCCGTCTTGCCGCCCGCTGCAACACCCCCGGTCCCGGTCGCGCCGCCCGTCATGCCACCCACCACGCCGCCGGCCGCACCACCCGAGGAAATCATGCCGCCGGTTGCGCCGCCCGTGTGTCCAGTCGCGCCTCCAGTCGTGTCGCCCGCGGTGGCGCCGGTCGTGCCACCTCTGCCGCCGGTTGCGCCGCCCGTCGGTGTCGTGTTCCCGGTCGCTCCGCCGGTGGCCCCACTCATGCCGCCAGTGGCACCGCCGGATTCGATCTTGCCGCCGCTGTTGGTTCCGCCCAGGCTGGTTCCACCACCCGGACTGGTTTGGCCGCCGTTGTCGGCGCCACCGCCGCTGGACGCGCCAGCGCCGCTGCCCGAGTTGCCAGCGATCGTGCCGCCTGGGCTGATGCGGCCGCCTGTGCCTTTGTCGCCTGCAGAGGCTTGCGTCTCGGAGCTGCTGCTTTGTGCTCCGGCGCTGCCCTGTGCTCCGTTGCCATTGTCCGAACAAGCGCCACCCAGGGCGGTGCCTAGAATCGCGATGCCCAGCAGAACCTTGCGTTTCGTCATGGTGCGGCCTTTCTTGCTACCTATAGGAAGGGCGCCACCTGCCTGCGACCTTCTTGGATCCGTTACCACCAAGCCGTTCTGTTCGTCCAGGTCACGATCCCTCTGGCGCGCGGGCGCGGGCTATGCCAAAAAGGAGGCTGGTCCCGGGTGACGGAACACTTGCGAACCCCGCCAGGCCCGGAAGGGAGCAACGGTAGCTGGTCGACCGGGTGCTCGGGACCTTTTGTGTTGCCGCGGGGAACGGAGGCCTGACGCAGCACCGACGGGATGGGCACGGCGGCCGACGATGATGCTACAATAGTGTCTCCGCAAGACAGGTCGATCCAATGCCTCGCATGGTCAAGTGCGTAAGACTCGGGCAGGAACTGCCCGGGGTTATCTACAAGCCGTTCAACAACGAACTGGGGCAGCGGATCTACGATCAGGTCTCGCAGCAGGCGTGGATGGAGTGGATCGAGTACTCCAAGCGGATCGTCAACGAGTTCCGTCTCGACCTGACCTCGCCCATTGGACAGAAGGTTCTGCTTGAGCAGGCCGAGCAGTTCTTCTTCGGCACGGGAGGCCGCAACCCGCCCGAGTTCGTGGCACCCAAGTCGTGACAGCTCGCCATGTCTGAAGACAAGGGGCGCCGCATGACCGGGGCCTTCCCCATAACCGGCGAGCAGCCGGTACGGCGGCCGACGGGCTCGTTCTTCACGGCCGAAGGCGGCTCGCAGCGCCCTGATCAGCAGGCGCGCGATTTGCGCGTGGCGGTCAGCGTGCCGGTGCGGGTCCGCTACGAAAGCATTCTCGATTTTCACGGAACCCAGTCGGTCAACATCAGCCGCTCCGGCATGTTCTTGGCGTCCACCGATCCGCGGCCGGTGGGCACCATCATCGATTTCGAGCTGGCGCTGGCCGACGGATTGTCGCTGCTTCGGGGCAAGGGTGAGGTCGTGCGCGTGACCAGCGGTCCCGTGGCCGGCATGGGCGTGCGCTTCGGCGAGCTTGACGAAGAGGCTCGCCGTTTCCTCGATCGCATCGTCCAGGTGAACGAAGAGGAAGGACGCTCGCCCGCAGTCTCGCTCGACTTTGCCAGTGCGCCCGCCGCCGCGCCGTCTTCCAGCTCGGGGGCTTCGTACAGTCCTTTGCGGGGCGCCACCACGCTGCAGCCCGGCCTCCTGGTCAGTGGCCGTGACCTGCACGTCAAGCTCACCCCCGCGACGGTCGGCTACTTCACCAACAACCCCCTGCTCAACATACGCTTGGGCGGCTTCGTGGTTCCCAGCGAGGAAAACATACCCTTGGGCGCGATCTTCGATGTGGTGATCGAAAGCTTCGAGGGTCATGCCCTGTTCACCGGCAAGGGCAAGGTGGTGGCCAAGCAAGAACACCGACTTGGGGTTCGTCTGTCTGACGTGGACAAGGCCGTGCTGGCGCGCTTGCAGGCCGAAGTCGCCCGGCTCAGTCCTTTCGGGCGATAAGACAATTCCCCCTGTCGAACGGCGGCTGTGATCGGTAAACTAGGCCAGTGACTGCCAAGCCTGACAAACAAGAGAGCAACGAAGAGGTCGAAGCTGCGCGTCGCCGCCTGGCCAGCACCGGACGCAATGATCCGTGCTTCTGCGGCTCCGGCAAGAAGTACAAGAAGTGCCACCTGGCCGCCGACGAGGCAGCGGCGGTGGCGCCGCCGCAGGCGCCCGATCCCGAAGAAATGCTCGCGGAAGGCTGGCGGCTTTTTGAACAGCGGCGGCCGGCGGCTGCCGAGAAAGAATTCCGTGCGGCCCTGGCACTCAAGCCTGACTGGGCCGACGCCTTGGTGGCCATCGGCCTGGCCCGCCTGCGTTCAGGCGACCAGGAGGCTGCGCGCAAGGAATTCAACGAGGTCCTGCGCGTGTCGGAGAAACTGGCCGCTGAATTGCGCGAGTCAGGAGCCAAGGACGCGTTTTCCCGCAAAGACGCCCAGGCCTATCTGCGCGCCTGCCACGCGCTCGGGTGTCTGGCCTTTGACCAGGAACGCTACCAGGATGCTTTGCTGGATCTCGAACGCGTGTACTCGGTCGACCAGGGCGCCGTGGGCACCGAGGCCCGCCTCATCGCCGGCGCGGCCTTGCTCAAGCTCAAGCGGCCCGCTGACGCCGTCCCGGTTCTGGACGTGGCCACCCAGGCGGAAGCTGGCGCCGGCCGCGCGCTCATGAGCCTGGGTCTGGCCCACTATGGTGCGGGCGATCGGGCTGCGGCCCAGGCCGCGGTGCTACGGGCTCTCGATGCCAATTCCCATTTCGGCACGGCCTTGCTGGGCCGGGTTCCCGCTCAAGCGGCCAACCTGGGCGCCGCCACCGCCGGCAGCCGCGAAGAGGCCGTGGGTTACGCGCAGACTTTTGGCGATGCCTGGGACAAGGACGCCAAGGATTTTCTCAAAGAGACGATGGCCGGCCGATCGGCGAAAGCCGGCAAGGCCGCTGGTGCAGCTGACGCGCCGACGGAGTAAGCCCCGTGTGCCCCAAGGACCCCGCCGCGCCAGTGCCCGAGCGTCGTGCCTCGCGACGCAATCCCATCCAGGTGCGACTGCAGCTGGCGGACATGGCGAGCACCTTCGCGGGCCGCAGTGTTGACGTGAGCCGGGGTGGTCTCTTTGTGGCGTCCCCTGAAACGCGGCGGGTGGGAACCTTGCTGCGCGTGCGGGTGCTGGGCCCGCGCGGTGAGTCCGTGTTCGCGGTGGGCGTGGTGGTGCGCTGTTTTGCCGACTTGGAAGGCAGCCGCGAAGGCAGCCTGTCGCCGGGCATGGCCGTGGCCCTGACCTCGACCAGCGAGGCCTGGGATCGTTTCTGGGAGGACGTCAGTACGACTGACGGCGACGACGACGAGCCCAGCGACGACGAGGATGGGGCGTGAGCGGCGCCGGGGCGTTGTTCCCGGTTTCGTCTGACAAGGCCAATGCCCTGCGCGCGCGGCTGGCTGCGCTGCACATCCAGGAAGAGGACTTGGAAGAAAGCTTCGTGCGTTCCGGCGGCAAGGGCGGGCAGAACGTGAACAAGGTATCGACCTGCGTGGTGCTGGTGCACAGGCCTTCGGGAACGTCGGTCAAGTGCCAGCAGGAACGCTCGCAGGGACTCAACCGCTATTTGGCGCGCCAGATGCTGGCTGATCGTATCGAGGCGGCGCGCTTGGGCCGACTGAGCCAGCAGCAGCAGGAGAGCGAGCGCATCCGACGGCAGAAGCGACGCCGCTCGCGCCGGGCCAAGAACCGCATGCTGGCGGACAAGCACGCCCAGGGTGCCAAGAAGGCGTTGCGATCGGGGGTCGACCGCGACGAGTAGCGGCCGAGTATCAGCCCCACTACTCGCCGGTCGCCATGCGAACCGCCGCGTAGGCCGGCTGGCCGGGACAGTCCGGCGGATTGAGCTTGCGCAGTTCGAGGCGCAGGGTGACCTTGGGAAGGTGCGCGGCCAGAGCGTCGATCATCTGGCGAGCCAGGGCTTCTAGCAGATGGTGGGTTTCGCCTATCCCGATTCCCACGATGATCTCAGCCACTTCACGATAGTCGATGGTGTCAATCAAGCGATCAGTGGACTGGGCCTTTTCCAGTGGCGCATCGATCTCGACGTCCACTTCGAAGCGGCGCAAAGACCGGCGCTCCGCAGCGGTGGCGCCGTGGCGAGCCTCGAAGCTGATGTGGGACAGGACAAGCGTAGGCATCAGCTAGGCCGCTTGCCCGCCGCAGTTTTCGCGTTCAAGTCGCCTCGACCTCGGCTTCTTTGCGCATCTTGCGTTTGATGATCTGGCGCTTGACCGGGCCCACCATGTCGATGAGCAGGCGACCCGCGAGGTGGTCATTTTCGTGCTGCATGGCCCGCGCGAAAAGGCCACTGCCCTCGACGGTGAAGGGTTTGCCCTCGACGTCGAGCGCCTTGAGCACGGCGGTCATGGCTCGCTTCACCGGTACGAAGATCCCCGGAAACGAAAGACACCCCTCGTCCCCGGTCTGTGCCTCCTCGGACAAGCGCACGATTTCGGGATTGATGAAGACCATGGGCGGGTCAGTGGCCTGACGGCCCGCCACTTCAGGGTCGACCATGAAGATCCGCAGCGCCACGCCCACCTGGATGGCCGACAGCCCGGCCCCTTCGGCCAGGTACATGGTATCCGTCATGTTCGCCACCAAACGCTTCAGCTCGTCATCAAAACTAGTGACGTCACGCGACGTATGACGCAAGCGTGGGTCAGGAAAATGAAGGATGGGAAGAATGGACATCTCACTAGAAAGGATGACACCCGCCGACGGAGCAAGCAAGACGCGACGGCGCGGCCTAGACCTGCAACGCGACCTTCTGCGGCTGCTGCGGATTCGTGCACGGGGAACGCGCGTTGACAACCCTGGATCCCGTTCGTAGCTTAGCCAACCTACCTTCGATTCCATGAAGCTCTTGCGATACGCCGAAGCCGATCTGCCAACGGTCCACGGATCGTTTCGGGTTTTCGTCTACCATGAGGAGCCCGACGCGAGCGGCCTGGCGTCAGCCAACGCGGCTCAGGAGCATGTGGCCATCGTGCGCGGGCCCATCCAAGGCAAGGGCTGCGTACTGACCCGCGTGCATTCCGAATGTTGGACGTCCGAGGTGCTTGGTTCTCTCAAGTGCGACTGCCGCGAGCAGCTCCACGTGGCTCTGGAAAGAATCGCCGCCGAGGGCGCGGGCGTGCTGGTCTACCTCCGACAGGAGGGACGCGGCATCGGGCTGGGCAACAAGATTCGCGCCTATGCCTTGCAGTCGGGCGGCGCCGACACCGTGGAAGCCAACCTGGCGCTGGGTTTTGAAGCCGACGAGCGGTCCTATGACATCGCCGGCGCTATCCTGCGCGACTTGGGCGTGCTGTCGGTGCGGCTCATGACCAACAACCCCCTCAAGGTGAAGGGACTGGAAGATGCCGGGGTGAAGGTGGTGGATCGCGTTTCCCATTGGGTGGGAGAAAATCAGCACAACGCGGGCTACCTGGCGGTCAAGCGCCACAAAATGGGCCACCATCCCGACTCGCACGCATGTGCAGCCGACCCCATTGCTGTGCTTCGCGCGGTACCCAAGTCCGGCAAGCACTAACGCCACAACAGGAGATCGTCATTCCTACCGTCGAAGAAGTTCACGCGATTTTGGAGCAGGTCAAGGATCCGGCCCTGGGTCGGACTCTCGAGGCAGCAGACATGGTGCGCGAGGTGGCCGTGGAAGGCGGCCAGGTTCGCATCAACCTGCAACTGACCACGCCCGCCTGCCCGTCGCGTGATGCGATCGCTGCGTCGGTGCGTGAGGCGGTGGCGCGACTGGCCGGCGTGACTGGCGTCGAGGTTGTCTTCTCGGCCGAGGTCGCGCGGCGACTGGGCCCGCAGCGCGAGCGACTGCCCGGCGTGCGCAACATCATCGCCGTGGCGGCAGGCAAGGGCGGTGTGGGCAAATCCACGGTTGCCACCAACCTGGGCGCAGCCTTGCGCCAGCAAGGCGCGCGCGTGGGCATCCTGGACGCCGACGTGTTCGGGCCCTCCATCCCGCAGATGATGGGCAATCCCGAGGTGCCACCCGACATCGGCGCGGGTCAGAGGATCAAGCCCGCCGTCCACCACGGCATCCACGTGGTGTCTGTGGGCTTCTTCGTCGAGCGCGGCACCGCCATCATCTGGCGCGGGCCCATGGTGCACAAGCTGTTGCAGCAGTTTCTCGAGGATGTCGAGTGGGGCGAGCTGGATTACCTGGTGGTCGATCTGCCGCCCGGAACCGGCGACACGCAGCTTTCGCTGTCGCAGCTCATTCCTGTCACCGGCGCGGTCATGGTCACCACGCCGCAGGAGGTTTCCATCCTCGACGTGGAAAAGGCCATGGCCATGTGGAAGAAGGTGCAGGTACCAGTGCTAGGCGTGGTCGAGAACATGAGCTACTACCTGTGCCCGTCGTGCGGGCACCGCGATGAGATCTTCTCGCGTGGAGGTGGTCGCCGACTGGCCGAGCGCGAGGGCCTGCGTTTTCTGGGCGAGGTGCCGCTTCTGCCTGGGGTGCGCGGCGGCGGCGATGCCGGCATACCCATCGTGCTGGCCGAGCCGAAATCGCCGGTGGCCCAGCTCTTCGTCAGCATTGCCCAGCAAGTGGCCTGCGCGCTGTCCGTGCTCAACCTGCCCGACCCCGGCACCGGCAAGCGCAGCAGCCGGCTCAGCGTACTGAAATGACGGCCGTCCGCGACACTGGACCCGACGAGGGCGAGAAGGCATCCTTGCCCGAGTGAACGGTCCGGTCCATCTGCGCAAGCCCGTCTGGCTGTGGCTCGGCCTGTGCGTCGCGATCTTTGCCCCGCGTGCCTACTTGGCCGTGCACGATCAGGGCGTGATCTGGGCCGATGAGATCTTCCAGACCATAGAACAGGGACACCGCCTGGCCTTTGGCTACGGCCTCGTGCCCTGGGAATTCCAGTCCGGGGCGCGTTCCTGGTTTCTGCCTGGGGCGCTGGGCGGCTTCATGAAAGTGCTGGCCAAGCTCGGGCTCGACCAGGGGCTGGGGTTGGTGGTCGGCATCAAGTTGCTGTTTGCTGTGGGCGCTGCCATCGCGTTCTATCCCATGCTGCGGCTGGCGCAGGTGATGGCGGGCGCGGCGGCAAGCTTGCTGCTGGGAATCGTAGCCATCGCATTTCCCGCCAGCCTGCTCTACAGCAGCCGCGCTTTGGCTGAGGTGGCCTGCGCTCCCTTGATCGCCTGGTCGTTGTGGATCTTGTGGCCGTGCGGACTCGCTTCGGGCGCGCGTGCGCCCGACGACAAAGTCGGCGGCGCGCGGGTCTGGCGCTTGCTGGGCGCCGGTGTCCTGTTCGGCCTGGCGACGGTGCTCCGTTGCCAAAATGGGGCGCTGCTGGCCGCACTTGTCCTCATCGTGCTGGCCCGTTGCCGGCTTCGCGCTGCCATCACTCTTGCGGCGGGCGGCTTCGCGGCTTTGATCCTGGGCGGCCTTCTGGATTGGGTGACCTGGGGCAAGCCGTTCCAGTCAACCATCGAGTACTTGCGCTTCAACGTGATCGAAAAGGGATCCGAGCTATGGGGCGTTTCGTCGAGGGGCTTCTATTTGCAGACCATGCTAGCCACCAACGGGCTGGCCCTGCTGGTCTTGGTGCTGGGTTTTCTCGCCGGGCTTGCGCGCACCTGGCCCGTGGCCCTGCTGAGCCTGTTGTTTCTCGCGATCCATTCGGTGTTCCCGCACAAGGAGTTCCGCTTTCTCTATCCCGCACTGCCGCTTTTTCTCGCCTGCGCCGCGGTGGGGTTGGCGATTCTCATTGAGAGGCTTCCGGGGCTGCGCGTCCGACCTGTGGCCAGCGCGGCGGTGGTGGGCCTGGTCCTCTTGGCGGCGTTTGGCCTACGCGCTCGCCGCGTGACCTTCGAAGACATTGGTCAGGGCTTCCAGGTTCCCGGCGAGATCAGTCCCCCGACCACCAGCGTGTGGGGCTGTCTGGACGAACAGAATCGACTGCTGGCCGAAGTGGGACGCCGCGCCGATCTTTGTGGTTTGGTCATGCCCAACGTAAACGCATACTGGACCGGGGGCTACAGTTACCTGCATCGCCGCGTGCCGATCTTGTGGTGGCCGGGTCTCGATTCAGCCAACTATGCGTTGCTCATTCCAGGACAGAAGCTCAGCGACGGCCGCTACAAGATGGTCGCACAGGCAAGTGGCTACGCGCTCTCGCGTCGCGACGGGCCTTGCCGGCCGGTGCGCGGCCCGCTGGGCTCCTACGGCCGCCTGGTTCCGGCAGGTGTTCCATGAGCGGCCTGCCGGGTCGATGGAGCCGCATGGTTGGCGC
The DNA here is from genome assembly GCA_963758155.1 of uncultured delta proteobacterium. Taxonomy (GTDB): domain Bacteria; phylum Myxococcota_A; class Polyangia; order Fen-1088; family Fen-1088; genus Fen-1137. Next base: position 66,294 of record CAVWUP010000016.1, on the reverse strand, counting down.
GCTTTCAGGATGGCGCCCGGGCGTCTACCTTTTCGTCGCCGTGACGTGTCTGTATTTCGCGAGCATGAGTCGCGAGGTGCCGTGGGGCGACGCGCGGCCCATCTACGAAGTGGCCGAGTCCATGGTGCACGGCGAAGGCATCGCAGTGCCCTTCCGCTGGCCCTCGGACGCGCCGCCTGGCCGCGGGGGTCGATTCTATGCACCCCAGCCTTGGCTGCCGTCGCTGCTGCACTTGCCAGGCGTGGCCCTGCGCAACGTCTTGTGGTACTTGCATCCGGGTCCAGAGGTGGCGCACCTATTGACGGTCCTTGCCTGCCATCTGTCCGGTACGTTGCTGGGCGGGCTGGTGGCGTGGTTGTTTTTCCGCCTGTGCCGGCGCCACGGCTCCTCGTCGCGCGTGGCTGGTTTCGCGGCGATCTTGCTCGCTGTTGGTACCATCGTCTGGGTCTACGCGCGCTATCCCTTCAGCGAGATCGCTCAGATCGCCTGTTTCACCGGCTTCTTCCTCGAACTTTCGCAGCTCTTGCAACGCCTCGACCGACGCACGGCTTTGGCCACGGGGGTGTGGGCTGGCCTGCTGCTCAACACCAAATACATCTACGCGCTCTCGTTTCCCGGCGCTTTGCTGCTGGTCGTGCTGGTGCATCGGAAGGATCTGCGTTCTTTGGGCCGGGCGCTCGTCAGCGCAGGCTTGGGGTTCTTGCCAGGACTGTTTATGGTTTTGCTCTACAATTTCCTTCGCTTCGGCTCGGTCACGAACACGGGCTACTCCAAGCTGGGCGATGTGATGGTGGAGAACGTGCTGGTCAGCGCCTGGGGTTTCCTGTTTTCGCCGGGCAAGAGCATCTTCCTCTACTCGCCACCGCTGCTGCTCGCCGTGCTCGGCTTGCCCGCTTTCTGGCGCAGCCATCGCGGCAGCGTGCTGGCCATGCTGGCCACCATTGTGCCGGTGCTGCTGTTCTACTGTCGTTCTCCTTCCTGGCCGGGTGATTTCGCCTGGGGTCCGCGCTACGCGGTCTTCGCGGTTCCCGTGCTCCTGCTTCCAGCCATCGCATTTCTCTCTGGCGCGCGCAGGCCCGGCCGCGCGCTGGCGGCCGCGGTGCTGGTCGTCGGCCTGGGCGTGCAACTTCTGGGCAATGCCTTTTACTGGGACCACTTCATTCGCATCGGGCTGGACGTGCGCAGCCGGTGGCTGGGTCTGCCCAATCGCAGCGCATCCCTGACCGCAGACAAGGGCGGTTTTTGCGAAGGCTGTTTCGAGGACAGCTATCCCACGGTCTGGCTGGGCCCGTTCCAGCCCATCCTCGGGCACCTTTGGCTGCTCCGGCATGTGCCCTTTGGCCACGATTGGAAGCGGGCTTCGCAGGATGCCCCCTGGCGTCGTCACACGCGCCTCGCCATCGACGCCAGGGAAACCTACGAACGGGCGCGCATCGACCACTGGCTCTACGAAACCGACAAGTACCGCATTGAGGGGTGGATCTTGCTTCTGTTTCTGCTCGGCGCGGGCAGCGCCGCTGGTGTTCTCTTCGTGCGGCGCACGCGAGAAATCGATCGAGCGAGCTCGGGCTGAACGCCGCGATCATCGCCGGTTGCCCTGAAGGAAGCAGGGCAGGGAACCTACTCCGCGCGACGGTGGAGCTCGACGTGTCCCACGTAAGGATCGTCCCAGGTGGCGACCAGGCGCGGAAAAGTGCCGGTCAGGTAGTCGCGCATCGCGCGCTCCTTCAGTATGGACGAGCCAGCCACCACGATGGCGATGTCCAGGTGGTCTTTCTCCAGGGCGCGCACCCAGTCCTCGGGCGTGCTCTCGTGGACCTTGAAGCGGTGGGGGTTGGTGTCAGCCAGACTGGCCCCGAGCACGCAAGAACCCACGGCAGCGGCGAAGGGGCCGAGCGAGTATTCGCCGAAGATTCTTTCGCCGGGCCGGCATTGGCCGCGCACCGCCTGAACAAAGGTGTCGATGGTCGGTGCACTCATTGTCTCGTGTTGCAAATAGTAAGTGATGGAATTGGGCGGATGAGTGGAGTCACTGGCCGGCGACCAGAAGAGGGCTCGCACCATGCCGTTCACCGCGCTCGGGAGAAACGGACTGTCGCGCCAGGTGTACGTCATCGTGCCGTCGCCCGCCTCTTCCTGGCGGTCGACGCCGATGCCCTGGCGATAGAGGAGCACCAAGGCCACGGCGGCGGCGCAGGCGACCAGCGGCCACAGCCGCCAGGCGAGTCGAGGCGCACTCGCGGCGGCACCTGCGGCTCGCTCTTGCCTGCGGGCTGCATGCTGGCGCCGCCGGTGCTCGCCGCGTGACAAGGGCGCCTCGGCGGGAGCGACGGAATTCGGTCGCTCGCTCAGGTAGCGGAGCACATCGACGGTCACGGTCGCAGTCATCAGCCCCATCCACGGCATGATCAGCATGAAGTAGTAGGAGTAGTAATCGACCCGCGTCGAGTAGAAGTACAGGTAGCCGCAGATCAACGTGGCGAAGATCATCTGAGCCGCTACGCGGTCGCCGCCCCAAAGATTCAACCAGGCGCCTAGCCGGCCGGCAGCGCCCGGCAACGCAGATTCCCCGCGCGCCCGACCGCGCAGCACCCAGGTGGCGATGGCCCACACGATGCCGGGCACAAAGCCGATCATGACCGCTGTGTTGAGGTAGGCGACGTTCCGGGCCTTGGCAAACCAGGAGTAGCGAAGCGCGATCTTGTTCAGGTTGTAGCTGAAAACTTGGTACCAGAAGGCGTGGCCCGCGACACCGGCGAAGACCGCGCAGATGAGAGCGCTGACAACAAGGGCGCTGCCCAGCAAGCGCAGAGATTCCTTCCACGAGCGGAAGGCGAGCAACACGCACAGCATGAGCGCGAGTGGAGCGACGTAGACGCCGATGAAAGTGCCGATGGCAAAGAGCACCCCAGCAAGAATGGGGCGGCGAACGAGCGCCTGGTAGCTGGCCGCCAGGCCGAAGGCCAGGGCGCAGTTGGCCCCCGTGAAGTGGGACGAGCCGCGCAGGACATCGAAGGTGAACAGGAAAAGAATGACCGCCAGAAGCGCCTCAGCCCGGCCGACCAGGCGGCGGCCCAGCAGATACACGTACACGCCCGAAACCATGGCGGCCAGAGAAGGCACGGCCTTTGACAGGACCAGTGAGTAGCCGAAGAGCTTGTACAGCGCGCCCATGAGGTAAAGCTGCAAGGGCGGATGAGAAAAGAAGAAATCTCGGTAGGGCCACTGCCCCTTGGACACGAGCAGGCTCATGTAGAAGTACATGTGCTCGTCGCCCTTGACGAAATTGAGCGAGTAGAGTTTGAGCAGTGCGAAGGAAAAGAGAGCGCAGCCCAGGCCCGCGAGCGTGATACCCCGCTCGGCCGCGTGCAGCCGGGCAAGGATTGAGCGGGTCAAAGAGACCATGGAGGATATTCGAAGCGCGCTTTCACGACGACTGTCAAGCAAGTCGCGATGTCACCGGATTCGCAACCCGCGACAACTCTGCGCGAAACGTTGCTACGACGCCTTGGCGTTGGGCGCAGCCGAACCATCGGCGTCCGCGTCGGGCTCGATCGTCCAGCCGCAACCTTCGGCCAGGCAGCGCAGGCGCACGCCCGCGCGCGACACCTTCTGCACCACGAAGGCGGCGTCACATTGCGGGCAACGCTGGGGCAGCGGGCGATCCCACGATACGAAGTCGCACTTGGTCTTGGAGTAGTTGGAACAGCCAAAGAAGATCTTGCCCCGCCGCGAGCGCTTTTCGGTCAGGTAGCCGCCACACCCGGGACGGGGACAGGCCACGCCCAGGGAAATCGGGCTGGTGGTCTTGCAGTCCGGGTAGCGCGAACAGGCCAGGAATTCGCCGAAGCGACCGCGCCGGATCACCATGGGCGAGCCACAGGTCGGGCAAACCTGGTCCGACGGTCGCGTGGTGGGCTGCACCGTCAGGGTGCCGTCCGCGTTGCGCGTGTATTCCTTGGTGTTACGACACTCGGGATATCCGGAACAGGCCAGAAAGTAACCGTTGCGCCCCCACTTGATCACCATGGGCTTGCCGCATTTCTCGCACACCTCTTCGGTCGGCTCTTCTTCGCGCTTGAGGTCGCGCATCTCCACTTTGGCGCGCGCCAGATCCTTCTCGAACGGTCCATAGAAATCGCGCAGCAGTTTCACCCAATCCACCGCGCCTTCCTCCACTTCGTCGAGCTGCTCTTCCATCTGCGCTGTGAAATCGCTGCTGACGATCTCGGGGAAACTCTTGACCAAAAGGCCGTTGACCACCACGCCCAGCTCGGTGGGCCCCAGGCGGTTTTCCTTCTTCTCCACGTAGCCGCGATCTTGAACGGTGGACAAGATGGTGGCGTAGGTCGACGGCCGGCCAATGCCTTTCTCCTCCAGCTCGCGCACCAGGGTCGCCTCCGAGTAGCGCGGCGGCGGTTGCGTGAAGTGCTGCTCGGGCTGACAGCCGAGCAGGCGCAGGATCTCGCCTTCATGGACGTCGGGCAAGCTGCCGGCGGGTTCGTCGTCGGGGCTGGCTTCCTCTTGCGCCTCGGCGTAGATGGCCAGGTAGCCGGCAAAGCGCATGACCTGGCCCGTGGCGCGCAGGCCGACCGGGCCCGCCTCGATCTCGATGGCCGTCTGGTCGAACACAGCGGGCGTCATCTGGCAAGCCACGAAGCGGTTCCAGATGAGGGTGTAGAGTTTGACCAGCTCTTCGGTTTCGCGTGCGCCCCGCTCGCTCGGGGTCTTGGCCAGCAGGCGCCGCACGGTCTCCGGATCGTATTGCATCGACGTCGGGCGGATGGCTTCGTGCGCGTCCTGGGCCGACTTCTTGCTCTTGAAAACGTTGGGCTCGGCTGGCAGCGAGGTTACGCCGTAGCGCTCCCCGATCCACGCGCGCACATCCTTGACCGCGTCCTCGGATAGCCGGGTGGAATCGGTGCGCATGTAGGTGATGAGGCCGGTGGGGCCTTCGTCGCCCAGCTCGACGCCCTCGTACAGGCGCTGGGCCAAGCCCATGGTGCGCTTGGGGGAAAAGCGCAGCTTGCTCGACGCTTCTTGCTGCAGACGCGAGGTGATGAAGGGCGGGGGCGGATTCTTGCGGCGCTCTTTGCGCTCCACCGCGGCGACCTGCAAGCTGGCTTGCGAGAGCAACGACACGATCTCGCTGGCCTGGCCTTCGTGTGTGAGCGCCGGCTTCTCGCCGTTCAGTCGGACCACGCGCGCGACAAACGGGGGCGGCGCGCTGCCTTCCACCTGCGCCTCGATGGTCCAGTACTCCTCGGGACGGAAGGCCTTGATCTCGGCCTCGCGATCCACCACCAGACGCACGGCCACCGATTGCACCCGGCCCGCCGACAGACCGCGCCGCACCTTGGACCACAGCACAGGGCTGATCTCGTAGCCCACCAGCCGGTCGAGCACGCGCCGCGCTTGCTGCGACTCGAACTTGTGCATGTCGAGTTCGAGCGGATGCAGGATGGCCTCGTTGACGGCCTTCTTGGTGATCTCGTTGAAGAGCACGCGTTGGATGTTCGGGTTGGCGGGCCGAATCTCCTCGGCGATGTGCCACGCGATGGCCTCGCCTTCGCGGTCGGGGTCGGGCGCCAGCAGAACTTTTTCCGCCTTCTTGGCCGCGGCCTTGATGTCCGCGATCACCTTCTTCTTACCCTCGATGACCACGTACTCGGGCTGGAAGTCGTGTTTGACGTCGATGCCCATGGTGGCCTTGGGCAGATCCTTGACGTGCCCCACCGATGCCTTCACCACGAAGCCCGCGCCCAGATACTTCTTGATAGTGGCGGCCTTGGCGGGCGACTCGACGATCACCAGCGTGCCACTGCCGCCCTTCTTGGCGGCCGGCTTGGCGGTGGCGGGTGTCTTGGTCTTGGACGGCTTGGCCTTTTTCGTGGCTGGCCCGTCGGTGGTTGACTTGACTTTCTTGCTAGCAGCCACGTCGATTCACCTCGTATTGATTGCCGGGAATCCTGCAAATCCAGCCGTCCAGTTCGGCCTCGGCCAGGGCCGCCATGATCGCCGGCAAGGGCAAGCCGATTCTTCGGCTGAGCGCGGCTGGCGTGGCCGCTCCTTCGCGCAGGGTCGCCACCAGCGATGCGACGGTTCCAGCGGGCGGCTCAGCCTTGTCCACGGACACAGGCTCGCGCCCGGCCATCGCATCCTCGACATCGCCCGCCGAGGTGACTGGCCACGCATGCCCCTTGTGCAGCAGGCGGTCGGTGCCGTTGCTGCCAGGCACGGCGAGCACGGGTTTGCCCAGCGATCGCGCCAGAGCCGCGGTGATGAGGGCCCCCGAGCGATGAGCAGCCTCCACCACGACCACGGCATCCCCCAGCGCTGCGATGATGCGGTTGCGCGCCGGGAACTGGCCGGCACGCGGCGGCGTTCCCAGTGGGTATTCCGAAAGCAAACCGCCTTGGGCCGCGATTCGCGCGAAGAGCGGGCCGTGGCGGTCGGGGTAGGTCACGTCGACGCCACAGCCAAGCACCGCGAAGGTGGGCGCGGCAGCGGCTGCCAGCGCGCCTTCATGGGCGGCTGCATCGATGCCGAAGGCACCGCCGGAAATTACGGCCACGTCCCTTTGGGCCAGATCTGCCGCGAGAGCACGGGCGCGCTGACAGCCGGCGCCGCTGGCCGCGCGCGCCCCGACGATGGCGACCGACCGCCCGCCATCCATGGGCACGCGACCACGCACCCAGAGGACGGCCGGGGCATCGGAGAGCGAGAGAAGCCGCGAGGGATAGCCCGAGCCTCCCCGCGCGACTTCGTCGACGGCCAGACCTGTGTGGATGTCCGTTGGCCTGCGCACGGGCAGCATGATCTGTCTTGTCGGACGGGAATCACACTGGTTGTCTGCCGCATGCATCGGGAACGCAAGCTGATAGCGCCAGCCCGGAGGAAGATCAAGCGGCGGCAGAAAAATTCAAAGAAATCAACGCAGTTGCAAGCGACGAAGCTAGTAGCCTTTGCGCATTTCGGTCACTTCGCCCACATGCAGCTCCTTGGAGCTGCGCGCAATCCAGGCGACCGAGGCGTCTTCGCGCACGTCGATGACCCACAACTCGCCCACCACTTCTTTGGGCGATTCGGGATCGAGCTTGTCCCAGGCCTCGAGCACGCCCCGGTAGCCATCACCACGTCGGATCACGAAATTGCGATTGCCAACCTGCACGCCATCGCGTCGGCCCCGGTTCAGGACCACGAAACGCTCGGCAGAAAGAAACTGCGCGGGTGTGAAAGCCGCCACCACGCGCGCGTCCAAATTGACCTCGCTGGGGCGCGGCTCGATGCGCCTGAACTGTCGAATGGCGCTGCTGACCCGAGCCCCGCGCTCGATGGTGTCGACCACGTCCGTGATGGTTCCACGTGCGATGTCGCTGCCCGATATCTGATCGATCACGATGTCGCCACGCACCTTGACCAGGTAGCCGTAGGCCTTGCCCGTGACGGGATCGTGCACCGGATGTTCGGTGTCGGTTTCGAAGACAGAATAGCGTTCGCCTCCACGAATGGGGCGGTCCTTGGGGAAGCGCAGATAAACCTGATCCCCGGAAACCAACATGGTCTTCTCTTCACGCGAACCGCTCACCCAGGCGGCTTGCGCGAGATCCTTGGCTTCGATGAATCCGATTTCACGCAACACCACCGCATTGCTCGACAGGGCCGCCAGCCGTTCAGACGAGAAGCTGCGGCTGGTGTCCTGGGTCGCCTTCTCGCCACCGGCGGCAGGCACGGGAATCTCGCCCCCGGAGACCCGCGAGGCGAATGATGTCGCCTGGGAAGATCCAGTGCGGGTTGGTGACCAGCGGGTTGGCGGCCCACAAGCGTGGCCAGCGCCAGGGATCGCCGAAGTACTTCGAGCAAAGGCTCCACAGCGTGTCGCCCTTTTGCACCACGTGAAGCTCGGGAGCCTGTCCCGTCACGGGCCCAGCCGCTGGCTCGCGTGCGCCGCGCTCCTCTTCCAGCCCCGAATCCAGCCCCATCACGCCCCCAGGGGGTAACAAGCCTGAGGAAGTTTCCTCGATTCGCTTTGCGTTGGGATCCTTGTTGCCGTCGCCCAGGGTTTGCGATCCTTTGCGGCTGCGCTCGCCAGCCGGAGAAAGGGCCTGGATGGGCGTGACGTCGATTCCAGAAGGATCCGGCGAAACGGATTGAACCGGGGCCTCCTGGACCTCGAGCGGGATGGCGCCGCCGGTCTGGGCCCAGGCAGCGGTCGAAAGGGACACCGTCAAGACGGCGGAGAGCAGGGAATTGAAATGGATTAGCCTCACGGGGCCTCCTCGGGAGCGTGCGCGGTCTTCACAGGTGGGTTGGCAGGTGGACGGGCATCGTGCGCGGGGTGCGCGGCCCCTGCACGGTCGAGCTCAGCCAGGCGAGCTGTCGCCAGGACGGCGGTTTCGTGTCGAGGATAGGATCGGACAAGCTGTTCGAGGGTCTGCTTGCCGGCTTCGATGCTGCCCAAAGCCAGATAGCTGTAGCCGACCTTGAGCAAGGCATCGGGAACTTTGTTGCCGTGGGGAAAGCGCTCGACCACGCGACGGAACTCGCGCACCGCCGCGGGGAAGTCTTTGGTGTCGTAGTAGCATTCGCCCAGCCAGTACTGGGCGTTGTCAGCCAGGTCGTGCGCGGCGTAGCGGCGCAAGAATTCGCGAAACCCTTCCGCGGCTCCGTCGTGTTGGCCCTGGCGAAGCGCCTCGTAGGCTCGACGGTACAGCCGGAACGCTTCCATGTCGCGGTTCGCGTGGACTGAGCCCTGGCTCTCGTGGGCTGCGCGGGCTGGGCGCTCCTCTGCTTCGGCGGCAGGACGTTCCGTGAATGTCGACGCGTGCTCACCGTGCAGACGAAGAACCGGGCGGCTGCCATTCGACTTGGCCGCCTCGCCGGCGTATTCCACCTCCGATTCAGGCGCCACCATCGTGGTGGCTGGGGCCAAGGTCGCAGCGGTGTCGGGCGAGGCTGAATCGTTCTCGGGGTGCAACTTCACCGTGGGAAGTTGAGGCGTTGCCACCTTCTGCTCGTTGACCTTCCGGCTTTCGAGCTGGTCTGTCAGGATGAACACGCGATTCTCCAGCTCCTCAACCTGCTTGGCGTACTCGGCGTTCTGGACCCGCAACGATTCGATGCTGCGATTGAGCCGCTCCACCGAGGCTGGATCAGCCCCTCGATGTGCGCAGGCGCCAAGGAGCCCCGCGGCCGCCATTCCTATGGCGCACTTAGTAAGCGACATCCTCGATCACCATGGGATCATAGTGTCGTTCGGCAGATTCGCACAAAAACTGATCGTTCTAATGGGAACCCTGAAAGGGTTCCCAACCCCTCCCGCGCTCTGGCTCTGGCGGGCAAAGCCCGCCTTCGCCTACGCGATCAATGAAACTCGGCCAGGATGCGATCGGCGCCGCGCGCAGTCAGCGCGTCGGCCAGCTGCTTGCCCAGGGCTTGGGCCGCCGATGGCGCTCCGGAGACACGCTCGCGCAGCATGGTCGCTCCGTCGGGAGTTCCCACCAGGCCCCACACTTCCAGTTTCCCCTGCCGCAATTGGGCGATTCCTGCCACGGGCGCACGACACCCAGCATTCAGCTCCCGCAAAAGAGTGCGCTCCGCCGTGACCGTGATTTCAGCATCTTCGCTCGCCAGCACGCGGCAAAGGCTGCGCACGGGTTCATCGTCGGCTCTGGTTTCGATCGCGAGCGCGCCCTGACCGATGGCAGGCAGCATGCGCTCGATGGGAATGCGCTCCGCAATTCGTTGGGAAAAGCCGAGACGGTCCAGACCCGCGCAAGCGAGGATGGCTGCGTCCACGAGTCCGTCGGCCACCTTGCGCAGCCGCGTGTCCAGGTTGCCGCGCAGGGGTTCGAGGCGCAGGTCTGGCCGCAGCTCCTTGACCTGGCAGATGCGGCGCAGGCTGGTCGTGCCCACACGTGCGCCGGCCGACAGGGCTGCCAAGGCGGCCCCGTCGCGACTGACCAGGGCGTCGCGTACGTCCGCGCGGGTCGGGATAGCAGCCAGCGCGAGCCCGGGCGCCAACTCGGCCGGCACATCTTTCAGGCTGTGAACCGCAAGATCGATTTCGTCCGCCAGCAGAGCCGCCTCAATTTCCTTGACCCACACCGCTTTGCCACCGGCTTCCCAAACCGGGCCTTGCGGCGTCCGATCACCGGTGGTGACGATGATCTTGCGCTCGATCACAAGGTCGGGTCGAGCCGCGCGCAGCAGCGACGCCACGTGATCGGCCTGCCACAGCGCCAGGGCGCTCCCTCTTGTTCCGATGACCACGCGATCTGGGCTCACGCGACGATCTTCTACAGACTAGCGACCGCGGCCACAACCGACGAGTCTGGCAGCGTGCCGCCCACCGACTTGGCCACGAACCCGACTTCGACTTCGTAGGCGGTTTCGCCCAGGATAACCGAGTTCATGTACACCTCGGCCCCCAGAGCGGAAACCGCAGCTTTCGTCTTGACCCTGCCCAGAAGATTGAAGGATTGATCGCTGCCCGCCTGGACGCTCATGAAGTAGCAGCCAGGCACCAGCCGTAGCACGAGGCCGCCGCCCGGAAGCTGCAGCATCTCGCCCTCAAGATTCACCCGCTCGACGGAAAGCCAGGAGTCAATCGTCTCCTGGGGAATGAAGAACTTCACGGGCATGTCGCCTTGGGCTTGCGCGAGGAACGGCGTTCAAAATAGCATCCCTTGGCGGCGGCCACAAACGCAACCCGAACAGGATCCATTTGACGATTCGGGCTCCCGTGACCCTAATGAACATGGTAGAGGAGCCGACCATGCCGAGCCAGAACATCGTCGTCGTCACGGACAGCAACTTCGAAAGCGAGGTCATCAAGTCCCCGCTGCCCATTCTCGTGGACTTCTGGGCCACCTGGTGCACCCCGTGCCTGGCTCTTGCGCCGCATGTGGAGGCGCTGGCGCAGGAATACGCCGGCAAGATTCGCGTGGGCAAGTGCGACATCGATGCGAATCCCATGGTGCCCACCCAACTTGAGATCCGCAGCATCCCGACCCTGCTCATGTTCAAGGCCGGTCAGGTGGTGGGCCAGGTGGTGGGCGCCGTACCGCGAGCGCGTATTCAGGACTTGGTGAAGAAGGCCCTTTAGAAGACTCTGGCCCTCGGCGGTCGCCCTAACGTCCCACCAGAATCCACGCCAGCAGCGCGCCAGCCGCTACGGCGGCCAGCATCACGCCGATAAGCAATCCCTTTGCAGGGGGCACCCGCGACCGGCGACCATCGAGGGGCTTCATGGCATCGGGAAGGGCCATTTGCTGACCTTCGAGGCCGGAAACAGCGGCTAGGGAAGCGGCGCCGCGACCGGGCTCCGGGGGCGAGAAATTCGACGGAGTGGACCGGCCTTGCCCCGCGGCCGCTGAGGGCGGCGGGCTTGCCACCGGTCGCGATGTGCTGGCGCGGGCAGCGGCCATTTCGGCCAGCGTGTCGCGAGGAAGACGCTCGATCGGCTGGGCACCGGTGCGCCGCGCGGGCCAGTCGGATTCCTGGGACCATGCCCGCGGGTCGATGAATCCGCCTGTGGGCCGGTGGACCGAGGCCGGGTCGATCACTGCGGGGCCAGGGGTAAGGGGTTGCCCGTCAAAGCCGACCGAGGTGAAGGCGTCCAGCTCCTCGTGCAAAATGGTGTCGATGAGATTGGGCCTCTTGACCTGGCCGCCGGTCGACGCCGTGGTCTGTTCTTCCTGACAAGCGCGCACCAGATCCGCGATGTCGCGCTGGATCATCTTGAGGCCGCGCGAGAACCAGTAGTGCGCCAGCGCGTCCTGCAGGTCGGTGGCCGACTGAAAACGATCCTCCACGCGTCGGGCGAGCGCTTTGCGAACGATCTCCTCGAACTCGGGCTCCACCTCGGGGTTCTGCTGTCCGATGGGCGGAATCTTGGCGTTGCGAACCATCTCCACCGTCTGGTAGTCGCTCTCGCCGTAGAACAGACGTTTGCTGGTCAGCGCCTCATACAGCAGGATGCCGACCGCAAAGATGTCAGACCGGTGATCCACGTTCTCACCGCGGGCGGCCTCGGGCGACAGGTAGCTCATCTTGCCCTTGACCACGCCCGGATCGGTCGCCTCCACCTGGCTGGCCGCCTTGGCCAGTCCGAAGTCAGCCAGCTTGATCTCCCCGTTGCGTGAAATGAGAACATTGGCGGGCGAGATGTCGCGGTGGACGATGCCCAGCGGCCGGCCGGTCTCGGGATTGGTGAGATCGTGCGCGTAGGCCAGCCCCTTGCAGACCTCCATGATCATATAGATGGTCTGGCCCACGGTCAGGCGCTTGCGGATGCGGCGCCGCCATTCAAAGATGGCTTTGAGATCGACCCCGTCGACAAACTCCATGACGATGAAGTAGGTGTCGTCGGCGTGTCCGATGTCGAAGACCTGGACGATGTTCGCGTGCTGCAGGAAGAGCGAGAGCCGCGCCTCGTCCAAGAACATGGTCACGAACTTTTCGTTCTTGGTCAGATTCGGCAGGATGCGCTTGATGGCGACCGTCTTGCGGAAGCCGTGCAGAGACTCCGCGACGCCTTTGAACACCTCGGCCATACCACCGGCGGCGATGCGCTCAGTGATGCGATAGCGGCTTTCGGACATCAGGCGGGCCGTGCGATTGAAGAGTGCAAACTATATAGCAGAGGAGCCTGGGAGTCGACAGTCAAGCCTGCAAACGGGACGGCCCGCTCCAGGCCGTCCCGCGCCGGACGAAACCTGCGACTACTCGTCGCTGGCTGCACCCGCGCCGCCCGTCTCCTCACCCGCGGCGGCATCGAGAGCGCCGCCGCGACCAGCCTGCTCGACCGCTTTCTCTTCGCGCTCGTGCTGTTCCTTGCAGTCGATGCACAACGTGGTCACCGGCCGCGCCAGCAAGCGCTTGAACGAGATGACGTCGCCGCACGACTCACAGGTGTCGATCGAGCCATTTTCCAGGCGTGCCAGCTGCTTGTCGATCTTGCCAAACAGGTACTTCTCGCGATCGTGCAGCCGCATTTCCGTGGAGAAGATCTCTTCCTCCATCGACTCGTCGATGGAATCGCGGCCGATGTTGCGCTCGTGGTTCATGGAATAGCTGAGCGCGTCCTGGCCGGTACGTGCCAGACGCTTCTTCGCTCCCTCCAAGACCTCTCGGATTCGCGCCTTTTCACTTTCGGTCAGCATGGTTCTCCTCGCATTCGACGGGCCCGTAGAAGACTTCGGTAGACCGGCCCACCAGGTTTAGTCAACCCCCACCCGCACGGAAGCCTACGATGCCTTCTTCTCCCGCACGAGTTGCGGGCGCCCGCGCGACACAACCACATCGCGGGTCACCACGCATTCTGTCACCCCACTAAGCGACGGAATCTCGTACATCACGTCCAGCATGACTTCTTCCAGAATGGCCCGCAACCCGCGCGCCCCGGACTTCCGGCGCGCGGCCTCCTCGGCCACGCTGCGCAAGGCGTCTTCGGTGAAACGCAGCTTCACACCCTCGAGATCCAGCAGGCGCTCATACTGCTTGGCCAGCGCGTTCTTGGGCTTCCACAGGATGGCCATCAGGTCGTCCACGTCCAACTCGTCGGCCGCGACGATGATGGGCAAGCGGCCCATGAACTCGGGAATCATGCCAAACTTGACCAGATCCTCGGTGCGCGCTTTGGCTCGCAGCTCGTTCTTCGATTCGTCGCTCTTGCTGATGGTGGCGCCGAAGCCAAGCCCGCGCGTTCCGATGCGCCGGCGCACCAGCTCCTCCAGCCCATTGAAAGAGCCGGTACACACGAAGAGGATGTTGGTGGTATCCACCTGCACCAGCTCTTGCTGGGGCCGGTTGCGCGCGCCGTCCGGTGTGATGGAGGCTTGCTTGCCTTCCAGAATCTTGAGCAGGGCCTGTTGCACGCCCTCACCCGACACGTCGCGGGTCACCGAGGGCCCGCCCCCCTTGCGCGCGATCTTGTCGATCTCGTCGATGCACACGATCCCACGCGCCGCCTTTTCCGGGTCGTTGCCCGCGTTGCGGTACAACGCCTTGATCACGCTGTCCACGTCTTCGCCCACGTAACCGGCCTCGGTCAGCGTGGTGGCATCCGCCATGGCAAAGGGAACGTCCAACTTACGCGCAAGGGTCTGCACGAGAAGGGTCTTGCCGCAGCCGGTGGGCCCGATGAGCAGGATGTTGCCCTTCTGGATCTCGACATCCCCCGCCTTGCCATGCTGGCCGATGCGCTTGTAGTGGTTGTACACCGAAACCGACAGGGCCTTCTTGGCGCGTTCCTGGCCGATCACGTAGCGGTCGATCTCGTCGTAGATCTCGCGCGGGCGCGGGTAGCGCGGACGCTCCGCCGCCTCCTCCTTGGCGATGATGTCGTTGCACAGGGCCACGCACTCGTCGCAGATGAAGACCCGCGGGCCCGATATGAGCTTCCGCACCTCGCGCCGGCGCTTTTGGCAGAAGGAGCAGTGGAAGTCGTCCATCCCCCATGAGTATTGCATCCGAACTCCACACAAGCCAAGCCCCTCAACCGAGATCGCAACGAAGCCCTTGCGTGCGCAGGGAAAAGGTGTTCCGCAAAGGACGGTTTTTGGCCGCAGCGCGTGCGGCTCTGACCGAGAAAAAAGATTCTTGGCTTCGCGCCAGAAGGCCAGGTAGATGGATCTCGGTCAGAACCATGTGTGGAATTGTTGGATACGTAGGAACACGTGAAGCGACGCCCATCTTGCTGGGTGGCTTGCGCCGGCTGGAGTACCGGGGCTACGACTCGGCAGGAATCGCCGTGTGCAACGGCGGCCAGGCCCATCTGGTGCGCTGTCAGGGCAAGCTGGCGGCTTTGGAAAAGCTGCTCGCCGGAGACTCTCCGAAGGGTGGGTACGGCATCGGGCACACGCGCTGGGCGACCCACGGTCGGCCCTCCGACGAGAACGCCCATCCGCACAAGGCCGGCCCCATCTCGGTCGTGCACAACGGGATCGTCGAGAACCACGTGGAGCTGCGCGAGCGGCTCATCGCCTCGGGTCGTCATTTCTCGTCGCAGACCGACACCGAGGTCCTGGCTCACCTCATCGACGAGGCCTTGCTGGCCGGCGCGGCCTCGCTGGTCGAGGCGGTGCGGGCAGCCTTGCGCCAGGTGACCGGCGCCTATGCCATCGCCGTGCTGTCTGACCGCAGCCCGAACGTGCTGGTGGCGGCGAAAAATGCCTCGCCGCTGGTGTTGGGCCTGGGCAAAGGTGAAATGTTTATCGCTTCGGACGCGCCCGCCATTCTCGAACAAACCCGCGACATGCTGTTTCTCGAGGACGGCGACATCGCCGAGCTGGATCATTCCGGCGCACGCATCACCGATCTCGACGGAAACCCGGTGGTGCGCAAACCCCGCACGGTGACCTGGACTGCGGGGCAGGCTGAGAAGGCCGGCTATCCGCACTTCATGTTGAAGGAGATCTACGAGCAGCCGCGCGCGGTGACTGATACCCTACGGGGCCGCCTGCTCCCCGACAGCAACGACGCTGTGCTGGAGGACCAAGAGGTGACGCCGCTGCCCAGCCGCGTGGTCATCCTGGCCTGCGGGACTTCGTATCACGCCGGCCTGGTGGGTAAGTTCCTCATCGAGAACGTCGCGCGCATTCCCTGCGAAGTGGACCTGGCCAGCGAGTTCCGCTACCGGGAGCCAGTGATTGGATCGAGAGATCTGGTGGTGGGGATTTCCCAAAGCGGCGAGACCGCCGACACCCTGGCAGCGGTCAAAGAGGCAAAGGCGCGGGGCGCACGCACCTTTGCCATCTGCAACGTGGTGGATTCGGCCATCCCGCGCGCCTCGGACCTGGTGCTGTACACGCACGCTGGGCCCGAGATCGGCGTGGCGTCCACCAAGTGCTTCACGGCGCAGCTCGCGGCGCTGACTCTGCTGGCGATTCATCTCGGGCGACGCAATGGCGCGCTGGCGGGCGTGGCGGCGACCGAGTTGGTGGGGGCGTTGATGCACATCCCGCACAAGATGAGCGAGACGCTCAAGGAGTGCGGCGACTTGAAGGCCCTGGCCCACAAGTACAAGAACGTGCGCGACTTTCTTTTCCTCGGGCGCGGCACCAACTACCCCATCGCACTCGAGGGCGCGCTCAAGCTGAAGGAGATTTCCTACATTCATGCCGAGGGCTATGCCGCCGGCGAGATGAAGCACGGGCCGATCGCGCTCATCGGCGACGGGCTGCCCGTGGTGATCATCGCGACCCAGGGTAAGGGCTACGACAAGGTGCTGTCCAACCTGGCCGAGGTGCGCGCGCGCGAGGGCCAAGTCATCGCGGTCGCCACCAAGGGCGACACGTCCATTCTTCAGCACTGCGAGGACGTGCTGTGGGTTCCTGATGCGCCCCCGCTACTGCAGCCCATGCTGACGGTGCTGCCCTTGCAGATGCTGGCCTACGCGGTGGCGCTGGCACGCGGGAACGACGTCGATCAGCCGCGCAATCTGGCCAAGAGCGTGACAGTCGAGTAGGTCCGATTCACGGCAGTGGGGCTGCGGAAGCGGCCTGCTGGCGCGGCCCGATTTCCACGAACAGCGAATCCGCGCCTCCCACTGGTCGCACCGGATGCCCGGCGCTGAGCGCGCGCAGCTCGTCCTCGGGAACGTCGGGCAGGACGAACACGCGTCGGCCCGCCCGCTGAAAAGCCTCGACCAAAGCCGGCGCGTCGTGGCCGTGGTCCGGCCAAGTGCTCGCAATCACCAGATCTCGTCGCTCCAGTAGCAGTGGTCCCAGCGCATCGGCACGCTGGGCCAACAGCGCCACGGGCCCGTCGGGCAGAAGTGCCGCCACCGACGAAAGCTTGTTGAGGTTCTCGAGCCGTCGAGCCCGCGCAGCCGGCAGATCGTCGCCCACGTGTACGGCCGCCGCCCAACCCAGAAGAACGCCCATAGCCGGCGCCAGCCAGCGCTGCACGCGCGGTCGGCGTCGCGCGGCCGCAAACAGCAGGACCGACGCAAACGCCAGCACCAGGGGTACGTACATCAGCGCGAGCTGGCGCGCCGCC
The DNA here is from genome assembly GCA_963758155.1 of uncultured delta proteobacterium. Classification (GTDB taxonomy): domain Bacteria; phylum Myxococcota_A; class Polyangia; order Fen-1088; family Fen-1088; genus Fen-1137. The sequence goes on along the minus strand of CAVWUP010000016.1, from coordinate 49,290 downwards.
GCGGCGGGCGAAAGAGCCAGGGGAATGGCGGCTCCCAACACGCCCGCCGCCGCCCCGACCGCCAGGGGCCGCCAGCGCATTCCGGTCCTCTCGACCAGCAGCGCAAGAGCCAGTGCGGCCAGCGGGATCAGATCGAAAAAATAGCGCGCATTGTAGCACCAGCCGTCGGGACGGTCGGTGCCCGCAAAGGCAAAGAGAAGCAGCACGCCAGCCACGACAATGGCCGCCGAGCGCAGCACCCGGCGCGCTGGACTCGCGGGCACACGCGGCCCCCAGGCTGCCCCCATGGCCACCAACACCACCAGCACCCAGGGCGCGGATTGCAGAAGCGCCTTCTTCACCGCCGAGTGCAACAGCAATGCCCCGGTGTCGCTCCAGCGACCGCCTATCTGTTGCCACATAGGGATGTGTCGCTGCATGCTGAAATCCAGAACATGGGCGCCGAACGCGCGCAGGGGATCCCAGCGCGACGCGCTCGTCGCCAGTCCCCGCAGGGCCACGTAGCCGCGGCCCTTGCTGACCGGACTCACGATGCCCGCGCGCGAAGTGTTGACGACCGAGCAAAGAGCAAGCGGCAGCGCCAGGCCAGCGGCGTACGCGACGGCCTTGCCCACCCGTCGCAGCGGATCCGCCAGCAGCGCGAGCCCGATCAGTCCGGCGGTCACGATGTGCTGGTAGCGCACGCCAGCGGCCACACCAGCCAGGAGACCGGCGGCGTACGCCCAGCCGACCCGATCCCGCTCGGCCGCGTCGAGCGCAGCCACGAAGGCAGCCATGGTTAGACAGGCAGCCAGGGCGTGCGGCCACACCCCCACGGCGTACTCGAGCGAAAAACCAGCCAGGGCAAAGGCCAGCGCGCCGACCCACGCAGCCGGTTGCGAGGCTCCCGCACGCCGCGCGGCCGCGCGCACCAGCCCGATGGTGACCAGCCACGACGTCAAGTTGAGGAGGAAAAGGCCGGTCCAGCCGGCCAGCGAAAAGGGCAGCGCGAACAGCGCGTACAGCGGAGGTACCACCGAGGAGGCTCGCGCCCCGGGGCGCACCTCCGGCACGGGATCGAAGAAGAGCAATTCGCTCGAGCGCGGCAGGGCGTCCGTGCCAGGCAAGGTCAACCGCCCCGCACGCAGGGACACCACCCAGGCCAGGTGGTTGTTCTCGTCGACGGTGAACACGCCCGGCACGATGAGCAGGGCAGCCAGCGCGCCCAGCACAGCCAGCACCAGGATCACACTCTGGCGCTCGCTTCCGTGGCCCACTAACCGAGGCGCATCGTGGCTCGACATAGGCTCCTGGCTCATGACAATTCGCCCGCGCGCGGACCGACGCCAGCGCGATGCAAGCATTGTAGCGGAAGGCCGCCCAGCACGGAACCAGTTGCAGGACCGGCCTGGCGACCGACACCGTTTGACAGGGCCGTGCGCGTCTCGCGATAATCGTCGCGTTTGAACTTGGAACGCCCTATTCCGCTCGGTGTTGCGATGGCCGGGGACGCCCGACCATGAACGGGACGGGGATCCGTTCGCCGCGGGCGCTGATCCAGGCTGGCGACGCCTTGCAGGTCGTGCTCGCAATGTTCGCGGCCTACGCGTTGCACGCGCTGCTTTGGCCGCACTTTGCTTTCTTGCGGGCGCCCGCGGGTCCGGAAGGTTTCATCCTGCTGGCGTATTTGGCGCTGCCGCTGTGGGTGATCCTGGTCGCGCTGCTGGGACTGGACCGCCCGCTGGAAAAGCGCTGGTCGATTGCCCGCACTGTGCTGCGCTTGATCGCGCTCCACCTGCTGGGACTGGCCGCGCTGACCGCGGTCACCTTTGTGACCAAGACGGAGGTGAACCGCTCGATCGTAGCCATGTTTCTGGCGCTGTCGTTCGTCTTCATGCTGGCGGAGCGGCTGGCCCTCCGGCTGTGGGCAAAGCGCCAGCATGCCAAGGGACACACCCGTGGCCGCCTGCTCTTGATCGGTGAGCCAGGGCAGACGATGCAAGGATTCGTCGACGGCCTGCGCGCTGATGCGTTTCCGCCCGAGGTCATAGGCTATCTGGGCCGCGGCGAAACCGATGGCGGTGCGTCGAGGCACCTGGGCGCCCTGGGCCAGCTGCCCACTGTCCTGCACGCCGAAGCCGTGGACGCGGTGGTGGTGCTGGCCCAGCTTTCCCCGCGCCGAGCAGGCTGGGTCGTGCAGGTCTGCGCGGACCTGGGCCTGTCGGCCAGCATTCCCCTGCCTTGGCCGCAGGTGCCCCGTCTGGCCCCGCACGTCGAGTCGGGCGCCGGCACGGACTTCCTGTTTTTCGCCCCGTCCACGCGCCGGGTGGCGCAACTGGCGATCAAGCAGGTGCTGGACTTGGTGCTGGCCTCAGTTGCTGTGCTGCTGCTGCTGCCGGTCTTCATCGGCATCGCGCTGGCCATTGCCTTGCTCGACGGCCGGCCTGTGGTCTTTTCGCAGGTACGCGTCGGCCTGCATGGCCGGCGCTTCCGCATGCTGAAGTTCCGGACCATGCTGAAGGACAGCGACGAGCTGAAGCCGGCTTTGGCGGCGCTGAACGAGGTCGATGGTCCGGCGTTCAAAGCGAGCCACGATCCACGCGTGACCCAGTTGGGCGCCTTCTTGCGCCGGACCAGCCTGGACGAGCTGCCGCAGCTTTTTCACGTCCTGGGCGGCGCGATGAGCCTGGTCGGCCCGCGGCCCCTGCCCGAACAAGAACAGCAACGCATCCACGGCTCGCAGCGCCGCCGCCTGTCCATGAAGCCTGGGATCACCGGGCTGTGGCAGACCAGCGGCCGCAGCAACGTGGGATTTGCCGAGTGGATGCGCATGGATCAGGAATACGTCGATCGCTGGTCGCTGGCGCTGGACTTGCGCTTGCTGCTGGCCACCATTCCCGCGGTCCTGTCCAGGCGAGGGGCGAGGTAGCTAGTTCCGCCCGTCAGAAGATTGGCCAGCCTCTTTGCGGCTGCCGCCTGAATCGTGGCAACATCTTCGCGAACAACAGAAGAGTTACGAAGGAAGAATCTGTGCACATGATCTTGAACCGTCTGAAACGCAGGCTGGCCAGGTATCCCTTTGCGGTCAAGTTGAAGCGTCGTCTTGACGAGACCCTTGGTTTCTCCGCCCATCTCTCCAAGCTGACACATGCGAACTTGGAGCAGGTCGACAGATCTGTGATCGAAAAGAAGATGATGACCTACTGGACCAAGGATCTTGGGGTGAGTGAAAGGACGACCAGGGACTGGCTGGCGGCGGCACTCAACTTCGACCGCTTCGGCTTTGACGTCGAGCAGATAAAGCGCCGGTTTGGCAGCTTGTCAGGAAAGCTGGTGGCAGACATCGGCTGTGGATGGGGAAGTTTTCTGCTCCTGCTGCAGAGGGAGGGGGCTTTGCTCGATGCCTGCGACCTCGCCGCGATTCACGTCGAAGTTGCGCAGCTGCGCGTCCCCCAGGCTCACGTCATCCGGGCGGATGCTCGTAGTCTTTCGGCACTGGCGTCAGAGAGGTTCGATTTCGTCCTCGAGCATGATGTGTTCGAACACATCGGGGACTATGCGGGTGACACGGGACCCATTGGCAAGACATATCAAGACAAACTGGTCAATCTTCGGGAACTCCGACGCATCATGAAACCAGGTGGAAGAGGGTTTCTCTCCACCGGAAATTTCCACTTCCCCTACAATGGCGAGGTGCATCTCTGGTTCCTGCACTGGTTCCCCTTTGAGCACCAGCAGCGCTACCTCCAGTCGCTCGGCCTGAATTCTGACCGCTACTGGCTCTGCACTTGGCCACAGATAGAGCAGCTATTTGCTGAAGCAAGGCTCAGAATCGACGAGGTATTCACCCCTCCCCATGACGTCGAATCGCTCAAGAACACGATCATGGACCTCATGAAGGGCTACGCACGCGCGAACCATGTCTTTGGAGACATTCTTCACGAGCTCATGAGTACCAAGCCAGAATACATGCCGTCGTGGATGATCTTCTTTAGCAGGGCATAGGAGCAGATCCCTCGAAGATCGAATTGCGCAGCGGCTGCGTGGCGGGGAGTGCTGTGACCACGCCCCGCACTCTCTCTCCTGAACTCAGTCGTGCTGTCGCCTGCCACGACGCCTGGATCGCCGCCGTGACGCCAGAGCGGCCGAAAGCTTGGGCAACCGCGCACGGACCAGCATCCGTCGGGCCCGCAGCAGCGAACGAATAGTGCTTCGGACTGGAGCTGCCCGCCATCATGGTCGATGGCCTAGTTGACGTGATCGGCAAGCGTCGCAGAAAGGCGCAACACCAAAGCATACCCGGCCACGAAGACTAACAGCGAGCATCCGACCGCGACTAGGACGGACTCCAAAGGTGGGGCCACCCTGAACAGCAGGGCGCAGCGAGCGATCTCTGCGATGCGAGCCGCGGGGTTGATTCGCGGAATCCAAGCCAGATCGGGGGGAACGATTGAGGCTGGGTAGAAAATCGGGGTCGCGTAGAACCAGAGCATGATGCCAAGCTCCGTCGCCGGACGAATCTCAATGAAGTGGACGGAAAGAATCGAGAGCAGCATCGCGAGCCCAGTTCCCAACAGTACCACCGACAGGATCGCAACCAGGAGCCAGAGCCAGGCCAAGTTGGGGTGATAGCCGTAGTACAGGAGGAAAGGCAGTAAGGTAGCGAGGGAACTGGCCATCACGACCAAGTTCACTGAAACGACGCTGAGGGGCACCAACTCGCGCGGAAAGCTGATTTTTCGCACCAGGTTCGCGTTCGCTCGAAACGAGTCCACTGACTGGCTGACGGAACTCTGAAGGAAGGCCCAAGGGATCAGCCCGCAGAACACGAACAGCGGATAGGGCACGGACACCTGCCCCTCGAAGTGCCGGCCAAAGACTGCGGACAAGACCAGCAGCGATCCCACGGAAACCACGAACGTGAAGGCGAGGGCAGCCCCTATGCTGAGATAGCGTCGTTTGAACTCCCGCAGGGTCATCAACAGGATGAGGTGCCTCCACTGGAAAGCCTGCCGTATGCGTGCTCTCACGTTGCGTCCCCAATCTTCAGGGTACCAGTGAAGAACAGATACCGTCCGGGGGACTTTGACTCCGAGCCGGGCTTTCGCAGCGCTTGCACCAGACGCCCCCGGAAGTTGTCGTCGGAATTCACGAGCCGCAGGAGATGCGTATCCGCCGGCCCCGCTGATGCAAAACGTATGACCGGCAGCTCTGGATCGCTCGAACTCAACTCGACGGGCCCGCGTTCCGAGCCTACGGAGTAGATTTCTTGCCAGTCGTCGCTAACCGTGCGCCTGAACTGGCCCATCGAGCCGGAGTGACCGGCCGCGGAAAAACAGTCGTAGGCCTCGCAGAACATGAAGCTGGCCTGCTCGCGTTCGAATCGTACCTCTTGGTGGACATTCATCCATACTTCCCAGGCCAAGACGTTGTCCGGCTTGATTTCGACCAGCCATTCTTGAGTGGCTGGCAGGCCCCGGTACCTTCCAACCGCTACGATTCGGGTGTCGCTACGGCTGCTGATGCTCCAGGTCGCTTTGTCCGATTCGTGCCAGCGCACGAAGTTGCGCACGGAGGTGTATCCAGCGAAGCCCTTGGTGAGCGGCTTTCTGCCGTGCCACAGGGTGAGTTGCCCATTCTCGAATACCACTCGCAGTGGCCCATGTTCGAGAATTGCGAAGCTGTCCTCGCAAAGGACCGTGCTCCAATATCGCTGGATGACCTCGGGTGGGCTTCCCTGAGCTTCCACACGCCCCTTGTGAAGGAGCAGAACGGAATCCGAAACGTTCCGGACCGCGTACAGATCGTGGGAAACGAAAACGATGGTCTTGCCTTCGGTCCGGCATCGCTCGATGGCCCTGAAACACTTCGCCTGAAACGCAAGGTCGCCAACTGCCAGCACCTCATCGAAGAGCAGGACATCCGCCTCGGCATGCATGGCCACGGCGAACCCCAGCCGAACCACCATTCCAGAGGAGAAAGTGTGTAGCGGCGCATCAGCGAAGTCGCGCAACTCGGCAAAGTCGAGAATCGAATCCATGCTCTTGGCGATCACGTCCCTGCGCATGCCGATCAGCGCTCCGTTCAGGAAGATGTTGTCGCGTGTGCTCAGGCGGTCGTCGAAGCCTGCCCCGAGTTCCAGCAAACCGACGAGACGCCCCTGTCTGACGACCGTCCCCGTGGTCGGGACAGTCACGCCCGAAATGACCCTCAGGAGAGTGGACTTGCCAGAGCCGTTCGCCCCGATGATCCCCAGGGTTGCTCCCCTGGGTACGGTGAAGGAAACGCCGTCGAGGGCCCGCCGCGGTGGGCGACGTCTGCCGCAAAGCAAGTCGAAGGCGGACGCGAGCAGGAGGCGTCTGCCGCCGGACTCCGAGTACAGCTTGCTGACCGAATCAAGTACGAGTGCATTGCTTGGCATATGTGGCATGGCCATTCTCCCCACGGTTCCGAGGCGAAGCGGCCAAAGCAGCAGAACCGCGCACAAGACTGACCTCAAGTTCCGAGGGAGGCGCTAGTGTGAGTATACCGAAAACTGGTATCGCGACAGCGAAAAGGCCATGAATTCCCAAGACAGACGGGCCAGAACCCGCCCGAACGGCGACGTGGAGACTTCACCATGGGCTGCTGGGAAAGGTCGCGCTCCGGTAGACGGCGATGAGCTTTTCCGCGACCTGTTTCCAGGCGTACTTCTGCTCCGCGACCTGACGCGCTGTCCGGCCGAGCAACGCTGTTTTCTCCAGGTCCTTCAGCAACCCGGCCAGAGCCGTTCCGTAGCCTTCAGCATCGTCCGGGGCGAGCACGCCGACATCGTCGGCCTGGAACACGTCGACCAGATCGCCCACGGGGTTGGCCAGCACGGCGCGACCCGCGGCCAGATAGTCGCCCAGCTTGATGGGGCCGCGCGCCCTGTTGGTCAGGGTGTTGGAATAGGGCAGCAGCAACACGTCGGCGGCGCCCATGGGCACCGGTACCCGGGCAAAGGGAACGGTGCCGGTTGAATGGACGGCACCGGACAGGCCCAGCTCTGCAATCAGCTGTTCGGCCTCGCGGTTGCGCGGGCCCACCAGGAGCAGGATTGCGTCGGGCACGGATCGGCGGGCGACCGCAAAGGCACGCACCGCAAGTCCCAGGTCGTACTGGACGAAACCGACGAAGCAGGCAATGGGCGCGTCGGCCGGCAAGCGAAGCTCCGCGCGGCAGGACCCCTGATCGAGCATGGGAATCGTGCGCACGTTGGCGCCTGATGGGATGAAGTGGATCCGCTCGCTGGCGATTCCCAGACCGAGCGCGCGCTCGGCAAGGGCACGGCTGGTCACGGTGACCTGGTCGGCGAAATGACGGAAGCGTTCTTCCAGGAAGGTTTCGAACGGGGCAAAGGCCACGCGGCCGATCCAGCTCTTGCGCAAGGAGATGGCCCCGCCCCGCCCCCACCAGTCGGCCCAGTCGCTCACCCACGGGGCGTGCGCCAGGGCCTTGAGCGCCAGGCTGGGCCCGAGCACAACCGGACGGCAGTCGAACCCGTGCACCAGGTCGGGCCGCTCGCCCAAAAAGCGCGCCACCCGCCAGGCGGTGTCCCAGGGATCCCAGCCCGTGCGCGCCAGCGACACGCCCAAGTCCGGGGTTTCGATCACGCGCACGCCTTCGCGCAGTCCCACCACGGGACGCAAGAGATTCCGGCGCGAGATGGTGGCCAGGGTCACCTCGTGCCCCCAATCGGCCAGTTCGCGGCCGAAATAGAACGCACGATAGAATGTGCTCCGTTCCACCACGTTGTGATTGAGCAGCAGGATCTTCATCGGCGAAAACCTAGCCCGGCCTTGCCAGTAGCAGGCGGGCGGCGCGCACCAACCGATGCTTGAGCCCTGCCACACCCTGGTCAGAAAGGATCTCGCGCAGGTAGCGGGCCTGGCGGTGCAGCCAGGTCGGATCGCGCAGCCTGGCCCGCAGCCAGCGCGAGGGCGCCCGCGCGGCGAACGCGGCGATCTCCTCGGCGCTCAGCCCGTCGTGACGGATCACCGCCGAGCGGCTGCCGTCGAAGTCAGTCCAGTGCGCGTCCAGCAGGTGCCCGCTGCGCCATGCACTTTCGTAGTAGGGCGTGCCCGGGAACGGGGTCGCCACCGAAAACTGGATCGAGTCGACCGGCAGCGTGCGACAGAACTCAAGCGTCTCGTGCATGCTGTCGCGGGTCTCGCCATCGAGGCCGAAAGTGACCGTGGCGTGGGTCTTGATGCCGCGTTGGTTGCACCAGAGCACCACGCTGCGAACCTTGTCTAGCCGCACCGGCTTTCTCGCCAGTTCCAGGACCCGGCTGTTGGCGCTCTCGATGCCCAACTTCATGCCGATGCAGCCCGCGCGGGCCATCTCGTCGATGGCGCGCTCGCTGACCGCCATGGCGTCGCCCATCACCGACCAGGGGACGCGCAGCTTGCGCGTCGCGATCTCCCGGCAGATGGCCAACACGTGCGCCTCGCGGGCGGTGAAGATGTCGTCGTCGAAATAGATCTCCCGCGCGCCGTACTCGCGCATCACGTGTTCCATCTCGTCCACCACGCGCTTGGCCGAGAACATCCGATACGGGCCATTCTGGTACATTACGCTCACCCACAGGCAAAAGGTGCAACGGAACGGGCAGCCGCGGCTCGCGTGCATCTGGACCGCGGGCCGGTGCCGGCAGAAGCCGTCCCAGTAGGGCCAGAGCGAAGGCGCCTTGGCCGTGGGGAAGAGGTGACGGGCCGGCATGGGCAGAAGGTCGAGCGGTTCGATAGGTGCGCCCGGCGGTCCTGAGACGATCCGCCGCGAGCCGTCCGGCAGGGCCTGCGCCCGCACCAGCCCGGCGACGCTGTCGAGCCAGGGCGCGCCCTGACGCCAGGCCTTGATCGCGTCGCGTGCGTTGATCTCGTACTCGCCGAGCAGGATCCAGTCGATTTGTGAATGCTCGCGCAGGATGGATTGTGCAAAGGTGGTGGCGTGGGCCCCGCCGAGAGCAATGAGCGCGCCCGTGCTAGTCTTGATCTCGCGGCACAGTGCCAGATCGTGATCCACCGTCGGGGTCGTGGTCTCCATGAACACGATCTGCGGCCGGCTCCTGACGGCGTAGTCCAACAGCGCTTCAGCCGAGGTGTTGAGCGCGACCCCGTCGTAGACCGCCACGTCGACACCGTCGCGTTCGAGCAGGGCCGCCAGGTAGGCGAGCCCGAAGGGAAACGGGACGTAACGGCACGGCTCGTCCACTGTCTTCTCGATGGAAAACGGCCAGCGGCTGCCCGCCTTCACGAAGAAACGCTCCCGGCCTTTGCCGACCGGAATGCGCGTGGGGGCGTTGGCCAGCAGGACGGTGATGCGGGGGAGCGACGGAGACGCCTCGGGCACGGCGATTCAGCCTGAACTCGAAAGACCACGGCGGCAAGGCCAAAGCGGCGGGTACGGCGGGCTCGCAGCGTCGCGCTCTGCAGGTGGCGGTCCGCGAAGTCTCCGTCTATGATGGCCCCAGGAGCGCGCAGCATGAAAGTTCTGGTGACTGGCAGCAGCGGACTCATCGGCAGCGAAGCCGTGGTGCATTTTGCCGGGAAGGGCCACCAGGTGGTTGGCCTCGACAACAACCTGCGTCGCCACTTCTTCGGCGAGGATGGTGACACGACCTGGGTACGCAAATGGCTGGAGCAGCACGTAGCCGGTTTCGTCTGCCGCGACATCGACATCCGCAACCGTCCGGTGGTGCTGGCCGCCGTCGAGGAGATTCGCCCGGATGCCGTGGTTCACTGCGCGGCCCAGCCCTCGCACGACCTCGCGGCGCGTATGCCGTTTGACGACTTCGACACGAATGCGGTGGGCACGCTCAACCTGCTCGAGTCCGTGCGCCGCTATGTGCCCGAGGCGCCGTTCGTCTGCATGAGCACCAACAAGGTCTACGGCGACGCGCCCAATCGACTGGCGCTGGCCGAATTGCCCAAACGCTGGGACTACGCAGAACCCGAATGGCAGCACGGGATTCCCGAGACCTTTACGATTGATCAATCGTTGCACAGCCTGTTCGGCGCGAGCAAGGTGGCGGCGGACGTCATCTGTCAGGAGTACGGCCGCTACTTCGGGATGAAGACTGGGGTCTTCCGCGGCGGCTGTCTCACGGGCACGCGCCACTCCAGCGCCGAGCTGCACGGCTTCCTCGCCTACTTCTTCAAGGCCTTGGGCGAGGGCCGTCACTACACGGTGAACGGCTACAAGGGCAAGCAGGTGCGCGACCAAATCCACTGCCACGACGTGGTCCGCGCCATGGAGGAATTCATCCTGGCTCCCCGGCCGGGCGAGGTCTACAACCTGGGCGGAGGCAAGGCCAACAGCGTCTCCATCCTGGAGTGCCTGGACCGCGTCGAGCAGCTCACGGGCAAGAAGCTCGACTGGACCTACTCGGAGACCAACCGCATCGGCGACCACATCTGCTACTACTCTGATCTGCGCAAGCTGAAGGCTCACTATCCCAACTGGACCATCACGCGCAGCCTGGACGATATCTTCGAAGAATTCGCGCGCGTCCTGCGTAATGGCGCCGCCTCATGATGCCGGGTCCTGCGCGCAGGGTTGCGCTGATAAACCCTCCCTGGCGGTGCGAGGGCCACTACGGGGTGCGGGCCGGGTCGCGCTGGCCCCACTTCGAGGACAACGGCTCACTCTACATGCCGTTCCCGTTCTACCTGGCCTACGCGGCTGCTTTGCTCGAACGGGCGGGATTCGAGGTGCGGATTTTCGATGGCTGTGCCACGCGCGAGAGCGACGACGCGTTCCAGACGCGCCTGCAGGCGTTCAGGCCCGGGGTGGTGGTTCAGGAGAACGCCACGGCATCCATCAAGGTCGATCTCGATTGGGCCCAGCGGATCAAGCAGGCGACCGGGGCCTTCCTGCTCATGACTGGGCACCATGTTGGACACATGCAGGATGGACTCGACCGTTACCCGTTCCTCGATGCGCTGGGCGGCGGCGAGTGGGAATACACCGTCTTGGAGGCGTGCACTCGCCTGCGCGACGGCGCTGGCCTGCAAGGCGTGTTGGGCTTGGTCCACAGGGCGGCTGATGGATCGACAGTCGTGGAGCCGCGACGAGCGAACGTGGCGGATCTGGATGCGCTGCCGTTTCCCCACCGAGACACCCTGGACATGAGGCTGTATCAGGACAACCCCGGCGGCATTCCGGCGCCCTCCTTGCAGCTGCATTCGTCGCGGGGTTGTCCCTATCAGTGCAACTTTTGCGTCTGGCCCCAGGTCGTGTACCACGACCACGCGTACCGCACCCGTTCCGCCAAGAACGTGGTCGACGAGATTGAGTGGGCGTTCCGGATCCAGAAACGGTGGACCTTCCGCTCCTACTACTTCGACGACGACACGTTCAACATCGGAAACCAGCGCATGAATGCGCTTGCCGACGAGATCATCGCGCGCGGTCTCGAATATATTCCCTGGGGCGCCATGTGCAGGGCGGACACCATCACGCAGGCGACCCTGGCCAACCTCCGCCGGGCCGGACTCGCTGCGGTGAAGTACGGTGTGGAGTCCGGCAACCAGGAAATCCTGAACCAGAGCGGGAAGCGGCTGGACCTCGGGGTCTTGCGCGAGATGATGCAGTTCACGCATCAGATCGGTATCAGGACGCACCTAACGTTCTCATTTGGTCTCATCGGAGAGACCCACGAAACCATGCAGCAGACGCTCGACCTCGCACTCGAGCTGAACCCCGACACCGTGCAGTTCTCCATCTGCACGCCTTTTCCCGGTACGGCCTTCTACGAATACGCCAAGCAACGACGTCTGCTGCTGACCGACGACTTCTCGGCCTACGAGGGAAGTTCGCGTTGCGTGGTGCGGGCCGAGGCCGTGCCGTCCGAGGAACTCGAGGCTTTCGTCAGGCATGCCCAGGCCGCCTGGCAGCGGCATGAAGTCACACGCCGGGGTGCGCGGCATCGGCTCTTGGACAGGATACGGCAAGATCCGCTCGGATCGCTGCGACTGGCTCTGAGGAACCCGGCCCGCGCCGCACGCGCCATGCTGGGGTTGGGCCGCGATTCGTAGAACCTGGCGAGCGTGGTCAGGGCGCAATCGGATTGGTGCGCGGGTCCGCCTTGCCTGCCACCATCTCGGCAAAGATCGCGTCGAGTTGTTCTCCCACCTTGGCGATGTTGTACCGCTCCTCGACGCGGGACCGGGCTGCGCTGCCCATGCGCTGTCTCAGGTCGGCGTCCAGCGCGAGCCGAACGAAGGCATCGGCGAGCTGCCTCGACGTCTCACACAGGATTCCGGTGCATCCGTCCTCGACGAACGCCGCCGCTTCTCCGACGTTGGTGGAGATCACCGGGATGCCCTTGGCCATGTACTCGAAGATCTTGGTGGGACTTTTCGATCGAAGAAAGGCAGATTCTTGTATCAGCCTTGGGGCCTTGTTGCGGCAGATGGCTGGGGTGTCAACCACCGGGAGCGCAAGCGCGTACAAGCCCACGTCGACTCCGTCCAAGTGCTCGTTCATCTTCGACGGCTCGATCCAGCCTCGCGTGCGGACCGGCAGTTCAGGATATGTGCTGCGGAACCACTGCTCGAGGGAAGGCAGGTACGAGCCCTGACCGAGGATCTCGAGCATGACTGGCACCCTGGACCCGATTTCACGGTGCGCGATCGCGAAAGCCTCGATCAGCACCTTGAGCGAGTCCGCCATGAAGTCTTGAAAAAGGGTGCCGTTCCAGCCGAACACCACCGGGCCATCTGCTCGGCTGGCGCGCGGCCGAAACGCTCTCGAATCCACGTAGGTTGGTACCAGGTGAACGCGTTTGAAGTACGGCGAGACTGCCTCCTGCAGGAGATGCGACGAAACCACGCATGTGTCCGACAGGGATTTCAGCCGGGGCAGGAGATGGTAGACACGAAGCGGTGGGAGCACCCCATAAGGGAAGATCCAGTCGTCAATGTCGAACACCACGCGGCATCCTCGGTAGTGCTGCAGCAGGGCCGAGGTCACCAGATCGTACGTGGGTCGCTGCTGGTAGATTATGTCGAACTCTTGCACGCGCAATCGGTCGAAGGCTCGCAATGCAGTGACCACGCGTTCGGCAGTCGGGTACGGGCGCGTGGGTAGGCCATCCAGGCCCCACATGTCTTGCCAGAAAGAGAACACCTCGGCGCGATGGCCGCGACGGCGCATCTCCTCGGCGAACTGGTAGCATCGAATGCGTGCCGGAGCCACGGCGGGTCCCTCGCACGTCAAGAAGAGAATCCTGAGGCAGTCCCGTCGGGCCGTTGGCGTGGGGGTCACGCGCAGGGTGGCTCCGGTTACCACGAGCTTCGTTCCCAGCAGGCTGAGGGCCACGCCGCTGTCGACTAAGGACACGAGCCTCGTCACATTCCGGGCGGCGAAACCCAAGAGGGAACTCTCCCTCATCAGCTTCTCGTAGATCGGCCGCCACTTGGCGTTCAGCATGGTGCCTCCCAATGCGAGAGGCCGAGAGCGCCTCTTCTGATCCCACAAGCTAGCCCGACGGTGGGATGCGACGCAAGCACAGGGCAGCCTATCCCCGTCGAGGTTCAAAGGCGGCGGCCGTCCACCGCCCGCTGATAGGCTTGCTCCAGATAGTCGACGGTTTCGTGCCAGCCAAAGCGGGTGATGGCTCGCTCGCGGGCCAGTGCAGCCTTGCGGCCACGCAGGCCGGGGTCGTTGCACAGGCTGGCAACTGCAGCTGCCAGGCAGGCCGGGTCCGGCTCGCCTACCGCGATGCCGCTCTCGCCAACCAGCCAGGACATGTCGCCCACATCGTTGGTGACTACCGGCACGCCGCAGGCCATGCATTCCAGCGCGGTCAGCGACGACTTCGAACGGTTGTGGGCTGTGTCTTGCAGCGGGATGGCCGCCACATCGCAGGACGCGATCCAGCGCGGCATGTCGGCGAAGGGAACGAACCCGTGGCTGAGCGCCACCGAGGAGGCACAGCCCGCCGCCTCCAGCATCCGCACCAGATCGGGCTGCTTGGCGCCACCTCCGACAACCACCCAGCGCGCGGCAGACGCCAGTCGGGCCAAGTGCTGCACGACTTCCACGAACAGTTTCAGATCGTCCACCCGATCGAAGCAGCCGGAATAAAGCACCGCCGGGCCCTCGACGTGCAACTGCCGCCGCAGCTCAGAATCGCGGGAATTGGGCGTGAACACCTCGGCATCGACACCGACCCGGGCGGGGTACAGAGCGCCAGCGACCACCCCCAGCGCGATGCACTTCTTCCGCAGGGCCATGCTGGCCGCGCCCACGGAGTCGGCCATACGGGGCACGATCCGCTCCAGTAGACCGAACGACGCCAGCGCGGCACCCGCCCGCACCAAGGCGGCGACTCGTTCCCGGGCGGGTAGTCCAGCGGTCCTCAGGGTGTCCTGCATCGCCTCGAGATGGAAGGCGAGATCATCGTCGTCCCAGTCGAGGTGCACCGGCTTTCCGCGAAACTTGGCGAGCACAAGCGCGGGGCCTGCGGAACGAAGATGGGGCTTCTGCACATGCACGACGTCGCTGGTGGCCACCGCGTGGTCGAGGCGTCGCAGATCGGCCATTGATGCGGGGTGCAGGGGCGTCACCCCAAACGATCCCAGTGGATCCTTGCGCAAATGGCGGCCGGACGGGGCGGGCGTGTAGAACAGCTGAACCTGGTGTCCGCGTTGCGAGAGCAAACGACAAAACATGACCGTGCGAATGGTGAAGGGCTGGCAGTACGGGTCGTAGGGGATGATGACAACGATGCGAAGCGTGTTCACTGCATCTCTCCGGGACCGCTGGCGACACCAAGCGGGGAAATGGAGTCCAGCGGAACAGCGACGGACGCGGTGCGGAATTGGCTGCTTCGTCCGTGCGCCATGCCCCAAGTGTTAGGCGCCTGTTGGCTGGCTGTAAAGCGTTTGCTAAGGAGAAATATGCCGAGATCCTGATTCCAGGCTACCATCCCGAGTCGATGTTCCGGAATACTCTGGTGACCGGGGGCGCAGGCTTCGTGGGCTCGACGCTGGCGCTTGCCCTCAAGTCGCGCCACCACGACATGCAGGTGGTCGCGTTCGACAACTTGCACCGGCGGGGATCCGAACTTTCGCTGGCACGCCTGCGGGCCGGCGGAGTCCGGTTCGTGCATGGCGATATCCGGATCCCCGAGGACGTGGCATCGGCCGGTCCTTTCGATCTGTTGCTCGACTGCTCGGCCGAGCCGTCAGTGCTGGCCGGCATTGGGGAGAGCCCGGCCTACGTCACACAGACCAACCTCGTCGGCACCCTCAACTGCCTGGAGGCCGCGCGGCGGCACCGCGCCTGCCTGCTCTTCCTGTCCACCAGCCGGGTCTACCCCATCGAGCCCATGCGGAGAATCCCGCTGGTGGAGGGCGAGTCGCGCTTTGAGATCGACGGCGCCCGATGTGAGGGATCTGGGCTTAGTGCCGCCGGGATCGCCGAGGATTTCCCCCTGACCGGGCCCCGGTCGATCTACGGGACGACCAAGCTCGCCTCCGAGCTCTTCGCCATTGAGTACGCGGACAGCTGCGGCGTGCCCGCCATCATCGATCGCTGTGGCGTGCTCACCGGACCCTGGCAGATGGGCAAGGTGGATCAGGGGATCGTGGTTCACTGGGTGATGAGCCACTTCTTCGGGCGGCCCTTGCGCTACATTGGGTACGGCGGCAGCGGCAAGCAAGTTCGCGACATCCTTCACGTCGACGATTTGCTTGCCCTGGTCGAACGTCAGCTGCAGCGGCTTCCTAGCGCGCGCGGCGAGATCTACAATGTGGGCGGCGGCCGCTCCTGCTCGGTTTCGTTGCGCGAGTTGACGGAACTGTGCCGGCGCGCAACCGGAAAGACGGTCGAGATCCAGCCGGTGGCCGAGGTTCGCGCAGCGGACATCCCAGTGTACCTATCAAATACGGAGCGAGTCAGGCGGGCCTTCGACTGGGCCCCGGCGCACACGCCCGAGCCGATCGTCACGCAGATCGCTCAGTGGGTTTCCGAGCACGCTGCCGAACTCGAGGCGGCTACCGGCTAGGCGACCGCTGCGAACGTCCTGGGCTTCCGAGAGATTGCAGTCCGAGCGAGCCGCCGCGCATGACCGGGCTTTATGGTCATAACTCGAATCTTCGTGGCGAAGTGGCGCCAATGTGATACAAATTGGCATCGTAGTTGTCATGTTTGTGCTTCGTTCGAGATGAAATCTGACGATTTGTTAGAGAAAAGGCAAAGATGGCCAAGATTGAAGCGAAGAAGAAGACAAAGTCACGCCAGAAGACGCAACTTCGCGGCAGGGCGGCGGACGCCAGTTCGGCGACGAAGATCCCCACCGGCGGCGAGAAGGTCGTGCAGTGCTTGGAGCGCGAAGGCGTGGAGATCATCTTCGGCTTGCCGGGCGGTGCCGCCATCCCGCTCTTCGATGCGCTCATCGGGTCGAAGATCAAGCTGGTGCGGGTTCGCCACGAGCAGGGCGCGACCCATATGGCCGACGGCTACGCGCGCGCCACGGGCAAGCCCGGCGTGGTTCTCGTGACCTCGGGCCCGGGCGCCACCAACACCATCACCGGGCTGTACACCGCGCTCATGGACTCGGTGCCCATGGTGGTCATCACCGCGCAAGTGGTGCGGTCGCTGCTGGGCAAGGACGCCTTCCAAGAGGCGGACATGACCGGCATCACCTATCCCGTGGTCAAGCACAGCTATCTCGTGCGCCAGGCCGCCGACATTCCGCGCATTATCAAAGAGGCTTTCTACATCGCCAGCACGGGCCGGCCCGGCCCGGTGCTCATCGACTTGCCCAAGGATCTGGCAGCCGGCCCTTGTGATGCTCCCTTTGTCGATTCGGTCGATCTGCCTGGGTATCACGTGCCCCACCGGGCGGATGCGCAGGACCTCAAGCAGGCCGCGCAGTTTCTCAGCAAGAGCCGCCGGCCCGTGCTCTACGTCGGCCACGGTGCTGTCATGTCCGACGCGGGTCGGGCCATCCTGCAGCTCGCCGAAAAGCTGCAGGCGCCGGTTGTCACCACTCTGTTGGGCAAGGGCGCGGTGCCTGAGGACGAAACCTTGCACCTAGGGATGCTGGGCATGCACGGCACGGCCTACGCCAACAAGGCGGTGGCTGATTGCGATCTCATCATGGCCATCGGTGCGCGTTGGGACGATCGCATCACCAGCAAGCTGTCGGAATTCTGCCGGGAAGCAGTCAAGATTCACATCGACGTGGACCGGGCTGAATTTGGCAAGATTCTGGTGCCGGACGTGGCCCTGTCCGGTGATGCGCGCCTGGTGATCGAAGATCTCATTCCGCTGGTCGACAAAGGCCAGCGCGCGGAATGGCTGGAGCAGATCGCGGCCTGGCGCCAAGAGTTCCCGCTGCACTACCCGAAGAAGGGTGGGCTTCGGCCGCAGTACATTCTCGACCGGCTGGACCAGTTGGGTGGTCGCGACTCGATCGTGGTCACCGACGTGGGTCAGCACCAGATGTGGGCGGCACAGTTTCTGCGCACCACACGCAATCGTCATTGGCTATCGTCGGGCGGCGCCGGGACCATGGGCTTCGGCTTCCCTGCGGCCATCGGCGCCAAGCTGGGCCGGCCCGAGCGGCCGGTGTGGGCCATCGTGGGCGACGGCGGGTTCCAGATGACGCTGTCAGAGCTGGCCACGGCCGTGGTGCACAAGCTGGCGGTCAAGGTCATCATCATGAACAACCACTACCTGGGCATGGTTCGCCAGTGGCAAGAGATGTTCTACGACAACCGCCTCTCGGGCATCGACCTCGACGGCAATCCCGACTTCGTCAAACTGGCCGAGGCCTACGGGGCCAAGGGCTTGCACCTGCGCCGGGCCGCTGACGTGGACCGTGTGATCCAGGCGGCCATGGAATACAACGACGGTCCCTGCCTGATCGACGCCGAGGTGGTGAAGGAAGGCAACGTGTTCCCCATGGTGCCGGCCGGCGCCAGCCTGCGCGAGATGATCATCGATCCGCCACGCATGGAACCCGACGAAGAGGGAGAGCCGTCATGACCGCGCTTGCCCACCTGCCATCGACCCTGAGCGAGAGGAAACCATGAGCGCTGCACTCGCCGTCCCTGCTGCCGTCCCTGAACACGATCCGCTGCACACCATTTCGGTGCTGGTCCGCAACCAGCCTGGCGTGCTGGTGCGCGTGGCCCTGGTGTTCGCCCGCCGTGGCTACAACATCGAAAGCCTGGTGGTCAGCCCCGATCCCACCGACGCCGGATTTTCGCGCATGACCATCACCTGCCGGGGCGCGGCCGAAACCCTGGAACAGATGATCCGACAGGTGGCCAAGCTGGTCGACGTGGTGCACGCCATCGACCACACCGGCCAGTCGGCCGTCGAAACCGAGATCGCGCTCATCAAGCTGCAGGCCCAGGTGACCGAGCGAACCGAGATCCTGCAGATCGCCGAGCACTACAAGGCCAAAGTGGTCGACTGCGGTCCCAATTCGCTCATCCTGCGGGTCACCGGCGGCAGCGAGAAGCTGGACAGCTTCATCTCGCTGGTGCGCCCGTTCGGCCTGGTCGAGCTGGTCCGTTCCGGCAAGATCCTGATGACCCGCGGGCCAGAGACGACATAGACAAGGGTCGCATCTCTTCCTCGGTCGTGCGCGGCCGGCCGACCAGAGCCTCGGCCAGCTTCCAGTTCGCCACACTGAGGGTTCAGGTTACCGCCCCGCAACTCTTGCCGTGCACGATCAGGCGAAGAAGGGTGCACTGCGGCTTCAGGGATCATTTGACTCGCCAATATGTGGCACTTGGACGAGACTCCACATCGCTGGCGAAGCCATGAACGGGTCTAAGCTCTACGTCGACCACCTGTCGAAGGAGGGGTACCATCCCCGGTCCAGCAAACACGGCGACTTTCTCGCGATGGCGGTTCTACTCGATCTCGTCGAGTTCTCCCCGAAGATACGGGCCGCAGGCGCCGCCGGGGATCTTGTCTTTGCGCAGAACTACGTGATCAAGGTGGCCGATGATTCGGTTGCGCAAGAGCTCTCCGACGCCGCTAGGAATGATCTCTCCTGGAACATCGACCTTGCTGTTGGACCACCCGCGGAACGTGCCGTACACGCGACGAGAATGAGGAACGATCCGGCACAACTCGTGTCGCCCAGCGTGATGCGTCGAGGAACCCCGCGGGAAGTCTGGCTTGTCCTCGACGCCAAAGGCGTAATGACCGAGCACGGGAAGGCACGGGGCGAAACCGCCAGCGCGATCTGACGGCCCTGTGGACCGTGATGAAGACCTTCCTGCCGTCTGTTGTCGTGGGAGCGGTCATACCGATCAACATCTCTGCTCGGTTCAAGTCGCCCCTGCGCACAGCCGCGACCACACACAGCAACATTTCACAGCTGGTGGCCGAAACGCTGGGCATCTTTCGCGCTGTCCGGCAAACCTCCGGTACAGGTCGGGGAATCGACGGTCTCGGCTGCTTCGTCGTCGACTTCGACAATCTCCCCGGAACCAAGGCGAGGTACATCGAGCGTCCTCCGGCCCCGCAGTTGGGGGACCTCATTCACTACGCGAACATGATCCGCGGGCTATGCGCGGCTCTTGAGAAGAGGCTCAGCGCGCCGCTCGCCGGTTAGAGCCGGTCGATCTCCCTGCCTTGCTGCCGCAAGCGTCGACGATCTCAATCACCGGTCGTCGGAACAGATCGTCGACTCCATTCAAGTTGCGCTTGGCAATGCGGAAATACACAGGATCGATCTCGACGCCGACAGCGTTCCTACCCGCTTGAGCAGCCGCGACCAGCGTAGTGCCGGTACCCGCGAAGGGATCCAAGACGGTGTCGCCTACGAATGAAAACATGCGAATCAGCCGCCGGGCGAGTTCGTTTGGAAACGGGGCCGGGTGCTCTCGGGTGGACGCCCCGGTCATGGTCCAGAACTGCTGGAACCACTGATCGAAATCCGCCTTGTCGATCATGCTGAGCTTGCGCTGCAGATCGGTCGGCTTTCGGTAGCCGCCGGGTTTCCTCTGCATGAGAATGAACTCGATGTCGTTCTTGATGATCGCGTTCGGTTCGTACGGCTTGCCGAGGAATTTAGACCCGTTCTCGACCTCGAACGAAGCATTGGCAATCTTGTGCCAGATGATCGGATTCAGGTTGTCGAAGCCGATTTTTCGGCAGCGCACCGCGATGTCGGAGTGCAAGGGCATGACGACGTGCCGTCCGAAGTCCCGCCGGGAAAGACACACGTCACCCACCACGCAGACCAGCCGCCCTCCCGGAACCAGTACCCGCTGGACGTGCCGCCACACCCGGTCTAGCTCGTCGAGGAACTGCTCGTATCCGACGACATGGCCAAGCTGGTCGGGGTGGTCGTTGTACTCTTTCAGGGTCCAGTATGGCGGCGATGTGACCGCTAGATGGACCGACTCGTCGGCGATCCAGTCGAGTTCGCGCGCATCGCCGAGCCGCAACGCGACCTTGGTCACGGGGCCCCCGTCGCGCTGCTGCTGGTCCTGTTCGGCACGCGCCTGGGCGCGGCGTCCCTTTAGGTCGAGCTTCTCCATCAGAGGTTCTGGTGTGAGCATATACATTCCTATCGGATCCGTGCTGGAAAGGTTTCCTGTCGCCGTGAGATTCAGCGATTCAGCGAGCCGAATGCCAGGGTGCGTACGCGCTTGGCGGAAAGAGTGCTGCCTAACGAAGCATGATTTTTTGATAGCAAGAAATACTGATATTGTCAAGCCACATCTGCGACCATATGCTGTCCCCATATGTCCGCAGGCCCTCGAAGTCAGACAGCCAGGTTGAAACGCGGAAGGCCAAGAAAACTGGCTGACCACCAGCTATTCAGCCTTCGCATGCCTCGGGATTTGCACGTCGAGCTCCGCCACTACTCACTGGACGTTGGCCTGAGTCTGAACGACGTGATCCTCGAAGCCCTCGGAGCGTGGTGGAACGGGCATCCCGCGCGCGGAACGTACGTCCGTTTGGCCAAAGGTCGGACGCCGATGGACTAGCAGCAACGTAGCTTTGTCGCGCGTAGGGAATGCCCGACCCATGCTCGGTGCCAGGTGGTGGCTACTGGAACGCGTTGGCCTCCGTCGCGTAGCTGGCGACGCTGGTGATGATGTGCGTGCACACTACCTCCGTGTCATTGATGCGTTTCTCAAGCTCACCGACGGTAAACCATTGTCTCAAGCTGCGAGGGCCTGAACTGCGTCCCATCCTTCGGGAAGAGCCCCTCGCTGATCGCGACCGCGGTTGCTGACCGAACTTTGCGCAGCAACTCCGCGCGGTTCGCCCAGGTCTTGGCTGGGGCTCCCTTGATGATGGACATGAATTCGGGGTCGAGCGCCATTGCCAATAGTTCCGCGCGCGTCGCCGCGAACGGCAGGCCGCAGGAGTTCAACTTTCCGACCAACGCACGCACCGACTCCACAACAACGTACTCGTAGATGGCATAGTTGTGGACGAAGAGGAGGCCTTTTGCTGAACGACTGGTGTCGTCTTTCCCTTCCAGCGCCTGCGCAACACGCAAGAGAGAACGAGCCGAGGCGATCCGTCTGAGAGCTTCGGCAGTCACCCCCGTCAGCATCAAGGCGCCCCGAAATGGCGGGCAGCGAACTCGATGCGGCCGACGACCATTTTCCGGTTGTTCGTGGCGGCCGTCGTCATGGCCTTCAACTCCGCGGAACTGATCCAAGTCGAGAGCCCATGCCCCACCAGGGTTCGGCGGCTTCTCAGCGCGAGTGCAGCCCCAACTGCAACAGCTTCAAATAGATTGACGGGCGTGAGTCTTGTCCTGCGGCTGATTCCTTTCGGGAATACGCGCGCCAACTCCGAAAACGTCTTGAGGAACTCCTTTTCTCCCCTGGCAAAGTCAAATGACTTGGAGGCCAACGCCATGAAGTCGTTAAGAAATGTGACCACCGAGTGCTCAAAGTCCTTGTATCGGTGAAGATACGCAAAGAAGCGCAGTACGTATTCCTCGCGCGTGCCATCGCTCTCCATGGCCTTTTTCAACACGACGACTCTGTTGAAATCCGGAGTCCCCGCCATGCGCTCAAGGAAGTCGTTGAATTGTCCTCGAAAGATGCAGCCGCGAATTTCCTGATCCGTCAACTTGACGCCACCAGTGTTCAGGCGCTCGAAAAGGTCGAACCGAACCTTCTTGTCGCTCTTGTCACTTAGTGTGGTGATCTTGATGGGACGCAACTTGAACTGCGTCTGCACGCTGGTCGGCAGCCCGAGGAAGGTCAGGCCATTCATCGCGCCGAGCTTCTCAAGTCCTTCGAGTTGGAGTGGTCCGTCGATGCTGAGTGCTCTTCTGGCTGCGTCGTCCCCGGCGAAGTGCGCGAGCGTGCTGAGACGCTGGACGCCGTCCACCACCTCCCATGTACCGTCGCTGTTGGTCGCCATGAAGAGGCTGGGAATTGGAATCCCGAGAAAAATCGACTCTACAAACTGCGACTGGCGGGGCACGTCCCAGCGAAAGCGGCGCTGGTAGGTCGGGGCGATATCGATCTGGTCCTGGTTGACCATGGAGATTATCTCCTGGACGGAGATGTCGTACGTGTCGAAATCCACCAGACGCCGTTCGTCGGCAAGCTGGTCAACGATTTCAGGAATGGCCTTCGTGGTCGTGGGCATTCGCAGCTTCTCCTCAGCTAGCAGTCGACAGACATTGCGGTTTGAAAAGCATCCCTAGCCACTGACATGTGCGCGATGTGGTTCGATAGGGATCTACTCAACTATCGGCCGCATGGATAGGGCGCTCCCCTCTGTGCCAACCTGAGTGAGACAGTGGCCGCGATTGGAAAATCGCCGTTCAAAACGCGCACAGGTAGACGGAGCACTCCGAGTCGTCCCTGAAGACGTTTCCCGGCGGCCATCGGCGCGAAGCTGGGCCGGCCCGATCGTCCGGTGTGGGCTGTCGTGAGCGACAACGGGTTCCAGATGACATGAGATCGTCTCTAGCGATGATGGAAACCGTGACGTCGTCCAGGTGGCCACAATTCGTCTGGCGTAGCACTGCGAAAAGTCCCTTCCAGGCTACAATGAAAGTGTGACCGCCGAGGTTCCCGCTGAAGCTGCCGTGCGCGTGTCGCCTGACCGTGCCCAGGCGGAGGCGTGGGATTTCGTCCTGGAGGCGGTGGTCATCCCGCACCGGGTGGGTCTGACCGAGGAGGGCTGGGCCGTGCTGGTGCCGCCTCAACTGGTGGCCACGGCGCTGGCCGCGCTCGATGCCGCGGACCAGGAGGCCAGCGAGGAGCCGGCGCGCGAGCCGCAGGCGCCGGACCACGGGCGATCATTTGTCGGGCTGGCCGCGGCTGTGACCATCGCAGCCTTCTTCTGGGTGTCTGGGCCGCGCGCTGGCGCCGACGCTGGCGGATGGTTTCGCGTGGGAAGCGGCGTCGCGGGTCCCATCGTGCACGGACAGTGGTGGCGGGCCGTGACCGCGCTCACCTTGCACTCGGATATCAGCCATGTCACAGGCAACGCGGTGGCGTTCCTCGTGTTCCTTTCGGCGCTCGGACGCTGGCTGGGCGGGGGCCTGGCGCTGTTTGCGACTCTGCTGGCAGGCACGGTGGGAAACCTGACAACCGCGTACATCTACGGAAGTCCGCACAACGTGGTGGGTGCGTCCACCGCAACCTTTGCGGCTTTGGGGTTGCTGGGCGGTCTGCAGTTCCTGCGGCGCTACAGTGCCCGCACTGTGGGTCGCTTGAAGCGGGCCTTTCTTGGCGTCGCCGCCAGTCTGGGCCTGTTCGCCATGCTGGGGGTGGGCGAGCGGTCGGACATGCTGGCCCACGCCTCGGGCCTTGCGGTCGGCCTGGGCTTCGGTCTGCTTCTCGGACACTTCGTGCGCCGCCCGGTGAAGCCGCCGGCGCAGGCCATCTGCTTGCTCGCGACGGTGGCCACGGTCGCAGGGGCATGGCTGCTGGCGTTCACACACTGACGCCCTCCAGAGCCTGCTGCCAGATCGCGCGGTCCGTGGTATGTCCGCGGGACCATGAGCAAGCGAAAGTCGCTGTCACGAGACCATCTGCGCAGCCGCAGCGCCGGCTTGCGCCGCGAGTTCGAGGAGAAACTGGCCGCCCTGGTCGAAATCCCGTCGGTGAGCATGGATCCTGACCGCCGGGGCGACGTGGAGAAGGTCGCGCGCACCGGCTGCACGCTTCTGCGCGAACTGGGTGCGCAGGCCACGTGTATCAAGACCGCGGGACTGCCCCTGGTGCTCGGCCGCCTGGTGCAGGACCCGAAGTTCCCGACGGTGACTATCTACAATCACCTCGACGTGCAGCCCGCCGACGCCGAAGCGTGGCGCAGCCCGCCCTTCAAGCTGGTCCGCGACGGCGATCGGTGGCGCGGCCGCGGCACCACCGACGACAAAGGGCCAGCCCTGGCCGCGCTCTTCGGGGCACGACTGGCTTTGCAAGACGGCGTGCCCCTCAACTTTCAGTTCCTCTGGGAAACCGAGGAAGAAATGGGCAGCCCAAGTTTCGAGGCTGCGCTTGGCAAACTGGCCAAGGGCCACAGCCCGCTGCGCACCGATTCCATCGTGGTCTCCGACAGCTTGTGGCCACAGGCGGGACGGCCAGCGATCCCCTACGCCCTGCGTGGGCTTGTGGGTTTTTGCGTGCGCCTGCAGACCGGCGACAAGGACGTGCATTCGGGGACGACCGGCGGCGCGGCCCGCAACCCACTGGGCGAATTGTGCGCGCTCATCAACGATTGCTACGACGCCCGCACCGGCCGCGTGAAGATACCCGGTTTCTACCGCGACGTTCGTCACCTCGGCGCGGCCGAGCGCCGCCGATTGGCAAACGCCGGGTTCGCTCGTCGACGCTTTGAACTTGCGCACGGCCTTTCCAGCGTGCGCTTTCCCGACGACGCGCATTTGCGCGAAGCCATCATGACCGCGCCCACCTTCGAGGTCCACGGCCTGACCGGCGGCTACACCGGCGCGGGCATCAAGACCATCGTGCCTCATCGGGCCGAGGCCAAGCTGTCCTGCCGGCTGGTGCCTGACCAGACGCCGACGGGCGTCTTCAACCTGATCCAGCGCTTCGTGAAGCAACACTGCCGCGACGCCGAGGTGATTCACGAATCCTCGCTGTCGCCTTTTCTCGCCGATCCATCGGGTCCGCACCTGGAAGCCGCCCAGCAGGCCATGTTGGAGGCCTTTGGCAAACGCCCGGCGCTCACCCGTGAAGGTGGCTCCATCGGTGCGGTGGTGACCATGGATCGCATCCTGCGCGCGCCGGTGGTTCTGCTCGGCCTTTCCTTGCCCGAGCACGGCTATCACGCAGTCAACGAGAACTTCGACTGGGGCCAGGCCAGCCGCGGCATGGAGATGTTCTGCCGCTACTTCGCAAACCTGGCCGAAATCCCTAGACGTTCGTAGTCCGCACGTTGGTCAGGCTGGCGCCACACGCCCCTGGCGCTATTCTTCGCGGATGGCTCCTCCCGACGACCACGCTGGCAATGATCGAGCCCAGCCGCAGTCCGCAGCAGCGCACAGGCGCGGCGCCTGGAAGATCGTGCTCTCGGTGGTGGTGGTCAGCGTGGCTTTGGGCGGGCTGCTGTGGGCCTCGACGCGGGAAGGGGCCGAATACTACAAGTACGTCGACGAGGTTCTGGCGGATGCGGCCCGCTACCAGGGCAAACGCCTGCGTGTCCACGGCGACGTGGTGGAGGGATCGCTGGAATCGGACCAGGCGTCGCTGTGCTATCGTTTCAAGATCGCCAGCCGCGCCCCACGGCCGCCCGGCGTGATCAGCGCCGAGTTCCACGGCATTCCGCCCGACACCTTCAAGGCGGGCGCGGAAGTCATCGCGGCCGGTGTACTCGCCTCTGACGGTCACCTGCAAGCCGACAAGATCGAAACCAAGTGCCCGTCGAAGTACGAGGCGAAGTAGGCTACAAGTAGCGCAGCCCATCGACCACGCGCAGACGGGCGGCACGCACGGCCGGGTACAGGGTGGCCACGAAACAGATGAGCTGGGTGCTGGCCGCCACGAGAAGAATCTCGCGTACGGAGATCTGCACCGGCAGGCGCGCGATCAAGTACACCTTGGGATCCAGCGGATAGCCGTACAGCCCGGCCAGACCGCAAATGGCCAAACCATACAGGATGCCCAGCCCGGTTCCGGCAAAGCCCACGAAGGTTCCTGCGGCCAGAAAAACCCGCAGCAACGTGGCGGCGCGCGCACCCATGGAGGCGAGAATTGCGATCTCGCGCACCTTGGAGAGCACGATGAGCATGAGCGAGGCGATGATGTTGAACGCCGCCACCACGATGATGAAGAAGAGCAAGACGGCGATCACCAGCTTCTGCATGGACAGCGCTGCGAAGAGATTGCGATTGAGCGTCTTCCAGTCGATCACGCGCGCCTCGGGACCGAGTCGCCGCTCGACCTCGGGCTCGATGCGCACGGCCTGCATCGGGTCGGTAAAGCGCAGCTCCACGCCGAAGATGGACTGGCGCGCGTTACCCATGCGGCGTGCGTCCTCCAGGTTGATGAAGGCGAGGCGTGCGTCGTATTCGTGAAATCCCAGCGACGAGATGCCGACCACGCGGAAGGTGTAGGCGCTGGGTGCCGAGTCGATGCCCCCGGAAAAGGGCACCAGAATCTGCAAGCATTCCCCCACGCGGCTGTGCAGGCGGTGGGCCAGCTCGCTGCCCAGAATGATTCGTCCCACTGGTTCGGCCGCTGGGTCTGGCTCAGGTTGCGCCTGCGCGCAGTGGGCCGGCCGTCCCAGGTCAGCCAGAGATCCAGCCACCATGATCCGTTGCAGCTCGGGCGCGCCATCCGACAGGTCGACCCCTTTCAGATTGGCCCCAACTTTTCCAATCATGACCTCGCCAGCGGTGAAGCTGAAGGTGGACATGCGCTCTAGGCCCGGCAAACTACCCAGCCGCTTCTTGATGACCTCCGCGTCCTGCTCGGCTTCGGCCATGTCTCGTTCCAGGCCGTACGAAGTCACGATGAGGTGTGCGTTTACCGCCAGGACCTTGTCCTGAAACTCGTGCTCGAAGCCGCTGGTCACGGCCAGCACCACCACCAGCGACGCGACCCCCAAGACCACGCCCATCGTCGAGACCGTGGTGAAGACCGAAAACACCCGCAGCAAGACGAACAGGAGCATGGCCAGGGCCGCCACCAGCGCGAAGACCACGCCCACGGTTTCCAGGCCGCGCACGCGGCCGTGAGCCGCTGCCAGCATGATGAGGCCGGCCGCGACTCCCGCCATCGTGATGTAAAGGCCCAGCCGAATCGCCTGCGACGGCGAGGTGCGCTGCAAGTACCGCACAGCCACGAATCGCTCGAAGCGATAGACAAAGAAGAGAAGAACGCTTGCGACCAAGACGGCAAGCCCCACCCCGATGGGGCCGAGCCAGGGAGCCGAATCGCCTAACAACCTGGTCGCCAGAGGGACTGAGGACATGTGCCCCGCAAGCTACGGGACGAAGGCGGCGTGGTCAAACCCGCACGAGCAGCGCCCGCGATCTCGCGCAGCTGGACGCGCGTTCGCCCCCTTTCTCAGAGCTTCCTTGACAGGGCTCACTGGCAAAACTTACCGTTGCACTTCGATGAGATCGGCCCCTTCTCGCCTCGTCGCGTTATGTGTGATGATCATGACTGCCACGCTCGCTTCCCGCGCGTGGGCTGGAAGGAACGATCTTCAGCTGCTCAACCTCTGTCCCCTGACGCCGTCCAGTCTGCCGAGCAAGACCCCGGAGTGCTCGTGGGTGCATCGCCAGGCTGATGGGTCGATCGCCAGTGCCGTCATGCCCGACGGGCAAGGCCGAGAAGACTTCCGCAGCTTAATGTCCGAACTGGGCGTCGTGCTCGCGCCCCGCATCCCCATGGTGGCTGACACAGCAGGGTTCGGTGGATTCCAACTCTCAGGCGAGCTGGGCGTGACGGGAATCAGCAACAACCGGCGATACTGGAACGGCGTCGAGGCCGTATCACCCACCAATGCCAATGCGACACGGCCAGATCCCATGCTGACGACGGTGGGAGCTTTTGTGCGCAAGGGGTTCTGGCTGCCGGTGCCGACTGTCGAGCTGGGCTTTGGGGTTGTGCACCTTCTCGACTCACAGCTCCTGGCTTGGCAGAGCTACGCGAAGATCGGAATCCACGAAGGCTTCCACGACTGGCCGATCCCCTCGTTTGCCGTGCGCGGCGCGGTTTCACACCTGACGGGCACGGACCAGATCACCATGACGACCACCAGCCTGGACCTTCTCATCTCCAAGAGATTCGGGCTGCTCAAGACGGCGCGGCTGGAGCCCTTTGCTGGCTGGAGCATGCTATCGATCTTCGCGAACAGTGGAACCATCGACGCAACACCCTCGTGTGACGCCACGACAGCGCCCCTGGGCAGCGATCCTGGGACCGCCTACTGCCCGTCGACTCCGACGGGCAAGAGCAGCGACTTCAACGCCAACTTCCGTTTTCCCGGGCAGAACGTCATCACCCGCTATCGGCTGTTCGTCGGATTCAAGGTCAAATTCGCAATCGCCTTCTTTGCGGCGCAGTACGAAGCCTATCTCGCCGGATCAACTCGGGACGGAAGCACATTCAGCGCCCGAGACCAGAGCGGCACCCAGAACGCCTTGTCACTCAGTACAGGCTTGGACTTCTGAGGTCGCGGGCCCCCCGCGCTGCCCATAGTGCCGCCTGCCGCTCGCTCGAAATGAGCGAGCGATTGGCTCACGGCCGGCAGTGTGGCTAGTGAGCGGGCAGGCCGCTGCGGATGATACGACGCAGGCCATCGGCAGGGAGGCGGGGTCCCCGCTTCTCTTCCTCGAAGATGATCTGCGCCATCGTGGCAGCCGTCAGATCCTGCTGGGTCGTCTTGTCGATGACCCGGATCTCATCACCATTGCGAATCAGACCGGCAATCTGTTGCAAGGTGACATAGTGGCTGTCGTGCGTGTCGTACAGCTTCCTGTTTGAATAGCGTTTGATCGTGCGTGAAGTCATGCTTCTAATCTGCCCTGCCTCTGTGGCGCGTCAAGGGCTAAATTACAATTCCGCGTTATCAAAGCAGAATTTTCCGGCAAGCCGAAATAGCTGCCCGGGGCGCCGCATGAGCGAGGAGTGCCCAGGCCCTACGGCTTGGCGGCCGGATCGCTTGGCTGGGCCGAAGCAGGCTTGGGCTGCTCGCCAGGGAGCTCACCCTTCATCTCGCTCTTCTTCGGCGAAACCTCAATCTCGTTGGCGCTTGTGACAGCCCGCTTGAAGTTCTTTATGGCGCGGCCCAGCCCATCGCCTAGCTGGGGGAGTTTGGTCGAACCAAAAACCACCACCACGACGAGAATAATAAGGACGAGTTCGCCGGCGCCGAGTCCAAACATTTTGCTTACCTGGTGTGTCTATACCACCGCAATACCGGCGAGGCAATCGCGCGAAAGGGGCATTTCTTGGTGCCTTGTGGGCGATCCTGTACGATTTGGTCCCATGCGGCTGATGGCGCACGCTGCCTCATTTCTGATCCCGATCGGCATCGCCGCATTCGCAACCACCAGCAAAGCCGCGGAAACGGGTGCAGATCCTGCCCCGGTGAATTCGGCCGAGCGCAAAGCTGTGCGAGGTGCTCCACTCGAGGACGCAGATGCCAACGAGAGCCCCGAGTTGCGCGAGGTGCACCGTTTCGAGGAACGAGCCTTTCCCCGACTGGGCGAGCCCGAACCGCTGGACGCTGAGCCTGACGACGCCGCTCTGCCATTGCCGCCCGGGCTGAGCGGCCGCTGGGGAGGCTCGGGCGACATTCCCCGTCAGTTGCGCAGCCCCGAGGCGCCTGCCCGAACCGACCAGGCAGCTGCCTCGTCGCGACCGGTGTGGGCTCAGGCGCTCACGCTCCCCGAGATCCCGGTGCGTTGGGCACCTCAGGTGATTCGCTACTTGGACTTCTTCAAGAGCGATCCCAAGGGGCGCGCCATCATGGCCTCCTGGCTGCGCAAGATGGAGCGCTATCGCGCCATCTTCGAGACGGTGCTCGCGCGCGATGAGCTGCCCAAAGATCTCATCTACCTGGCCATGATCGAGAGCGGTTTCGAGCCAGGCGCAACCTCGAACAAGAACGCGGGTGGGGTGTGGCAGTTCATGCCGCAGGTGGCGCGGGCCTACGGGCTGGAAGTCAGCCATTGGGTCGATGCCCGCCGCGATCCGGAGCGAGCCGCCGAGGCGGCCGCGCGCTACCTCAAGGATCTCTACGTGCGCTTCGGTTCGTGGCACCTCGCCTTCGCCGCCTACAACGCCGGGTACGGGGCCATCCTGCGCTCCATCGCTCGCTACAACACCAACGACTACTGGGAGCTGTGCCGTCACGAATCGGGATTGCCCTGGGAGACGACTCTCTACGTGCCCAAGATCCTGGCTGCGGCCATCGTGGGCCACAACCGCGCCGCCTTTGGCTTTGCCGATGTGGCGCCCGATGCTCCCTGGTCCTACGACACGATTTTGGTACCGCCGGGGACGTCGTTTGCCACCCTGGCGCGGGCCGCGGGCACCAGCCCTGAAACCATCCAGGCCTTCAACCCGGATCTCCTGCGCGATCGCGTGCCGCCCGATCGCGGTTCCTGTGCGGTGCGCATCCCGCCGGGCTCGTCCGGGATCTATGCCCAGGCAGTCGCGCAACTTCGTCGATCAGGGGAACGGGTCGAAACCATGGTCTTGCGTTTCGGCGATACCCTGGACAGCGTGGCCAAGGCGCGCGGCGTTTCGCTGCGCGAACTCAAGCGCCTGAACGGCGTGAGCGACACCGCCGATCTGCGTGGCGGCACCACCATCCTGGTCCCGGTCCGGTCCGGCGCCCCGGCGCCGGTGCCCAGCGCAACCGACGAGAGCGACGACACCATCCTGGTCGCGGTTCCCGATCGTACGTCCGGCTGCCCTGGGTGCGAACGTGTCTTCTACCGCACGCGCGAGGGCGACACGCTGGATGAGATCGCCGATGTCTTCAGCGTCAGGGTGGACGATCTGATCGCGTGGAACAATCTAGATCCAGAGGCCAAGATCCAGCCCAAGCTCGTGCTGCAGGTCTTCGTCCGTGAAGGCTTCGACCGGGCGAACGTAGCCTTGCTCGACCCCAACAAGGTTCGCGTGGCGACCTTGGGATCGCAGGAATTCCTCGACCTGGAGGCGGCCCGCCGGGGCAAGACGCGGTTGCAATACACAGCGCGCGCCAGCGACACCTTGGCGAAGATAGCGAAACGTTACGGGCTGGCACCCGGAGATCTGGCCCGCATCAACCGGCTCTCGGCCACCAGCGAGCTCGCCGAGGGACAGAAGATTGTCGTGTACTCTCCGACGCCGGAATTGCCCCGCGAGATTACAGCGGCCAACAGCCTGGCTGCCAAGCGCCCGGCGCCGACGGGCAAGACCATCTTGGCAAAGAATACATCGACGCATGCAACGCCCAAGGGGACGGTGGCCCACAGTCCGGTCAAGACCGTGGCAACGACCGCAGGCGCACGGCCAGCGTCGCCGGCGGCCGCGACAAAGCCCGGCGCGAAGAGCGACGCGAAGCCGGCGAGCAAGCCCGCGGTCAAGCCCGGCCCGGTCCCGCGCCCGGCATCGGCATCCACTAAGCCCGCTCCGACCAAGCGGTGAGTCAGCCATGCGTTTCCTCGTGAGCACAGCAGAGGCAGGGCTGCGCCTGGATGCATTCCTGTTGCGGCAGAAGGTGGTGCCCAGTGCAACCGCTGCCCGGCGGGCGATCGCCGAAAGAATGGTGTCGGTCGCCGGGCGGCCCGGCAAGAAGGGGCAACACTTGGGCGAGGGTCAGCTAGTGGAGATCGCGCCGTCCAGCCAAGACCACGTCGCGCCGGTGCCCGCGGCCGACGTTCCGCTGGTTGTGCTGTACGCCGACGACGATCTCGTGGTCGTGGACAAACCGGCTGGCTTGCCGTCGCACCCGCTGCGGGCTGGCGAGGGAGCGAGCGCGGCCGGTGCGCTGCTGGCGCGCTTTCCCGAGTGCGCCGTGGCCTCGCCCGATCCCAGGGAAGGGGGACTGGTGCAGCGCTTGGATCGCGGCACCACCGGCGTGCTGGTGGCCGCGCGCCGCCGCGCAATCTGGCCCGGCCTGCGCGACGCACTCTCGGCACCAGATTGCGAGAAGACCTACTTCGCCGAGGTGGTCGGGCGATTTCCTGTTGTCGGCGCCGGCGAGAAGGACTTCGTGAGCCCGGGTGCCCGGCCTGGCACGCTGTCGGTAGCGGCGCCCATCGGTCGCGTCGGCCGTCACGGATCGCGGGTGAAACTGGGCGGCGGCCGCCAGCCCCTGCCCGCGAGCACCGAGATTGCGCTGGTGGAACAAAGACCCGCGAGCGCGCTCGTGAAGGCACGACTCTGCAAGGGAAGAACCCACCAGGTCCGCGCGCACCTGGCCTATCTCGGAATACCGGTGGTGGGCGACACCGCCTACGGCGAGACCACCCCCGACGTCGAGCCTCCAGCGCTCTTGCATCTGCACGCCACCGCGATCGCGTTCAAACACCCGACTACCGGCCAGATCCTGCGCATCGAAGCCCCGCTCCCCACCTGGGCGCGCACGGCTTTGCAGTCTGGTTAGCTTTTTTCACCACAGAGAGCACAGAGGTCACAGAGATGGGAGGGGAAAAAGGGTTTCGGACTGACCAACCCCTTTCTTCCTTCCGATCCGACTCTGTGTTCTCTGTGCTCTCTGTGGTGAAACTCCGGCTCCCCTACTCGAATTGTGCGAGGCTGGTCTCCACCAGCAGGTGCAGGGTGCGATAGAAGGTGAGCAATTCGTCCGACGAGCCAAAGCGCTCGGTCCACTCTTCCAGGGTGCGGCTCCCGTCGAGCAGACCCCAAACTTCACGCGGTGTAGGTCCCAGACGAAAGGCCTCGGGGTTGATGCGGGGGCTGGGCATGGCACGCGGCCGGAAGCCCGACAGAGGTGCAAAGCGACTGGCGAGAAAGTCGTAGCTCAACGTCAGCACGCCTGCGCCCAGGATCTCGAAGCTGTTGAGCCCGAGGGGGAACGCGGCCACCGGGTTCTGCAGGCCACGGAAAAAGCTGAACTCGCCCTCGGTCCAGGTGAACAGCTCCATCACGCGTTCGCGCACCTGCTGCGACAGCAGACGGAACACGTCGAGCGGCCGCATGAGTCCGAGCCCCACCAGGGCTTCGCCCAGCTTGCCTGAAAAGCGAGGCATTTCGGCCAGGGCGCGCTCGAGATCGGACAGGCGCAGAAAGCCGCGCGTGACGAGATATTCGCCAAAGCGATCGCCAGAGTTGTTGGAGTTCACCGATTCGGGTGCCCCGCGCACCAGATACACGTCTTTCACCAGGTCGCCGCGGGAAAAGCGCACCAGGCCGGTCTCGGCCATGACCGCCAGATCAGCGATGACGCGTGTCGTGGAGCTGAGCGAGAGATCGCCCGTGTTGTCCGGCGGCACGGACTGTTGGTCGCTGGACGCGCTGGCCTCGGAGGCACTCGCAGCGGGGTGCACGCCCGAGGCAGGACGCACCTGGCTGGGCCTTGGCCGCAGGCCGCTCGCCGACGCCCGGTAAGTCGAAGTGTCGGGAATAGGCGTGTCGTCGAGGGGAGACGGGTTGCCCAGGCCGCCGGTCACATGATCGACCGAGCCCGGGGTCCAGCCTGGCGCGGGCACGGCGGCTGGGGTTGCATAGTGGTCCAGCTCGACCAGGGACATCGGCCTGGACATGGCGTCGTCGAGGGCAGCGCCCACCACGGTGGCGGCGGGCGATGGATCGAGGGAATCTACGTCCTGCTCGTCGAGGTCAATCGGTATGGCGGCTTCCTCGGGCTCATCGCTGTCTCTCTTGCGCGAAGGGACCCGGTCCCGCTTGGGCTTGGAGCCTGCTCCGTGCCGCCGCGCCGGGGTGTCATCAGCCTTGATCTCCCACTTGCGCGAGTGCTCCTTGAGCCGCGCCACCGACTCGGGGTTCTTGTCGAATAGATCCGCGGCCAGAACGCCGACATCGGACGGGCCCACCCGCAGGCCAAACTCGAATTCCAGATCGTGCAGCACGTCGCGGAACTCAGCCGCAGTCTGGAAGCGCTCGTCCGGGTTTTTGGCCAGCCCTTTGCGCACGATGGTTTCGAGCGACTTCGGAATGCCCTTCCCGTACTTGTCCCAGCGTTCCAGCCGGCCGTCGCGCACCATGAGCAGAACGTCCAGATCGTTCTGGGCCGTGAACAGGCGTTTGCACATGAGCATCTCGGCCAGGACGATGGCCACCGCGAAGAGATCGCTGCGGCCGTCCAACTCCGCGCCCCCAACCTGCTCCGGCGACATGTAGCCGTACTTGCCCTTCAACGTGCCAGCTTGGGTCTTCGACTCGCGTTCCTGCGCATGCGCGATGCCGAAGTCGCCCAACTTGACGTCCCCGCGTTGGGCGATGAACACGTTGGAGGGCGAGATGTCGCGATGAACCAGGTGCATCGGCTTGCCGTCAACGTCTTTAGCGTTGTGCGCATAGTCGA
Organism: uncultured delta proteobacterium; assembly: GCA_963758155.1. Taxonomy (GTDB): domain Bacteria; phylum Myxococcota_A; class Polyangia; order Fen-1088; family Fen-1088; genus Fen-1137. The sequence continues at coordinate 14,838 of CAVWUP010000016.1, read as the reverse complement.
GCGCGTCGAGAATCTCCATGGCGATGAACATGCAGATGGCAGCCGGCAGGCGAACCTGCTTCTGCGAGGCCGACCGGAGCAAGGCCAAGCCATCGAAGCCGTCCACGAATTCCAGCGCAATGAAGTACTGGCCGTTGACCTCGCCAAAATCGGTGACCTGCACGATCTTGGGGTGGATGAGCTGCGCGGTGAGCTTGGCCTCGTCGATGAACATCGACACGAAGGTCTTGTCCGCAGCCAGGTTGGGCAGGATGCGCTTGATGACCAGCAGCTTCTCGAAGCCATGGCCCGAGAGAATCTTGGCCTTGAAGACCTCGGCCATACCCCCGGTGGCCAGGCGCTGCACCAGGGTATAGCGCCCGAACTGCGAGGGAAATGTGGTGTCCTTTCCCTCGTCTGGCATCAAGCCCTCATCTTAACACGTGAAGATCGCACGGAGAATCTGGGCGCCTCAGGACTTTCGTAGTACCATGGTTTGGGCCTCATGCGAATTCACTCGTCAGGTCAGTCGGACGTGGGCCGTCGGCGCCCCCACAACGAAGACGCATTCCTCTGCGACGACGAGCTAGGATTGTATATCGTCTGCGACGGCGTGGGGGGAAACGCGAAGGGTGAAGTAGCCAGCGCCGAATCGGTGGATCTGGTGCTTTCCTGGGTCAAGCGCAGCCGCAAGACCCTGGATGCCTTTGCCGCGGCCCCGAGCGAAGAGAAGTCGGGGCAGGTGCGACGCCTCCTGGAAAGTGCGGTGCAGTCGGCCTGCTACATGGTCTTCGGCATGGGCCAACTCGACCCCCGGCAGAAGGGCATGTCGAGCACCTTGTCGTCCTTGCTGGTGGCTTCCAGAAAGGCCTTCATCGCCCAGGTGGGTGACAGCCGGGTCTACCTGTCGCGTGACGGCAAGACGGTGCAGCTCACCGAGGATCACACTCTCATCAATTTCCGCCTCAAACTGGGGCTGATCACGCCCGAGGAGGCAGCCACGTCACCCGGCAAGAACGTTATCACCCGGGCGGTCGGGCATCAGGACTACGTCGAGGTGGACACCATAGACCTGGATGTGCAGCCGGGCGATCGCTTCATGCTCTGCTCCGATGGGCTGCACGGCTACCTGGAAGACGGCGAGGTCCACGGCTTCTTGCAGGGCGACCGGCAAAGCGTGGTCACGCAGCTCATCGACATGGCCAACGACCGCGGCGGGCGTGACAACATCACGGTCGTCGTCTGCGACATCGAGTAGAGCTACTTGCGGGTCGGGCCGCGGCCGCTCATCTTGCGAAAGATAGCGGGATCGTAGAGGTCGGTGAGCAATTCCACGGTCTTGTAGGATGCTCTGCGCGCGCGGGCCTGGGTTTCATCTGCGCCCACCAGGGCAATCAGGGTCTCGCGGCCCAGCTCCAGACGACGTTCCTCATCAGGCAGGATCGAATCGCGCAGCAGGCGCGCGGTGTCCGGGTCGCCCTTGTCCTCGCAAAACGAGGCGAGCGCGCCCAGCCGAGTCGCACTCATGCCAGCCAGGGTTAGAAACCCAGCCGCCGCCCGCTCCTCGCTGGTCTGCAGCGAGCGCAGAAACCCGTAGAGTCGTGAATAGCCGCCTTGGCGCGGATCGTACGAACCAGGGACCAGGCCGAGGGCTGCCAGCCGCTCGGAAAGCTGGCGGAAATGGCGCGCCCTGTCCCCGCAGTACGTAGCGCAGTCGAGTTTCAGGGCCAGGGACTCGGTGTCGGCCAGCCACAAGGCCGCGATCTCGATGGTTTCCACCACCATCTTGCTTTCCCAGCGCAAAGCCTCCACGACCGTGACGCCTTCGCCACTCAGCGCCGGCAGATAGCGGGAGGCCACGAGTCCGCGGAAAGACTCTTGGTTCTTGAATTCCAACTCGGAAACGTAGACGTCAGCTGTCACCATGAGGATCCGGCTGGATGTTCCTCCCCCAGGGGCCGCCTCGTCAAGGCACAGGGAATCAAACAGGGAATCAAACTGGGAATGAGATCCGAGATATCCTCACTCGACCGGTTCATAAACGGCGATGTCGAAGGCGCTGCCCTGCGGGCGCGGGTTGCCGTCGATATCGGTCGTGGCGCTGGTCGTCTCGCCCTGATCGACAGCCGGGCTGCTGGATGTGAGATGAAAGTCATGGGATGCGGCGGCCACGAACATGGGATCACTCGAAAAGCTCGCGGTGAGGAAGGATGGCGGCGTGCCGGTGCCGAACAGAAGGTTGTTCGCCTCGACGCCTAATCCTGTCCCACCGTCGTCCGGAATCAAGCTCGCCGCTTGCCCAAGATGACGATGAGTGACAGCGGCGGAAACGGCAGTCGGCCGTCCAAGCGACGGAAGAGTGGGGTCAAGGCGTTCAGCGCGAGGATCTGCGCCAGTCCGAAAGTGCGGCGTTTGAGCAGCCGACCGTTGAGCCACCAGGCGGGCCAGCCGGCACGGTTGAAGTGGATCATTTCCTCGACGACGAACCCAGTCTGCTCGGCGAGCTGCCGGAGCGAATCCTCTGTATAGCGGCGTTGGTGTCCCAGCACCTGGTCAAGCGTGCCGAACAATTTCGGTCCGTGGGGCACCAGGATCACCGCCTTGCCATCCTCGGCGAGAACCTCGCGGATGTTGCGCAGGGCGGCCCCATCGTCATCGACGTGCTCGACCACGTTCAGGCACACGACGGTATCGAAACCACCTGGCATGGCGGGGAAGCTTTCGCGCTTCGTGATGTCCGTGTTCGATACGCGCAGGTAGGGGCGGTCGGGAATCAAGCCGCGCAGGGAATCCAGGTACTGCGGGTTGATGTCGGAGGCGACATAAAGGGCTCTCGGCACCAGCTGGCGGGTCAGGTTGCCGGTACCGCTGCCGATTTCTAGTACGCGCGGCCCGCAGTGAGGCCTGATGACATCGCCCATCCAGGCGCTGAAGCGTGGCGCCCGTGCTAGGCGACTGAGGGTGTGCGAGCCGAGCTCGTCCGCGACGAACAGGTTGTCGCTGACCCCGAAGCGCGCGATGGCGCCCAGCGCGCCCAAGCCGTCGCGCCAGCCGATCTTCTTGCCCTCCTGGTAGGTGCGGCCGGCATAGCTGATAGGCACTTCGAAAATCCGCGCCTCGCGCTTGGCCAGCTTGATGGCCAGCTCGGGCTCCAGGCGGAAGTCGTTCGAGACGAGCGGGATGGAACGCAGCAGGTCCGTCCGGACCGCCTTGTAGCAGGTCTCCACGTCGGTCAGGTTCAGGTTCGTCACAAGGTTGGTCAGGATCGTGACGAGGCGGTTGCCGAGTTCGTGGCGGAACATCAGAACGCGGCGAGCCTCGCTGCCGGCGAAGCGTGAGCCAAAGACCGCGTCAGCCTTCTCTTCGACGAACACCCGCACGATGCGCTCGATGTCGCGCGGGTTGTACTCGAGATCCGCATCGTGGACGATGGTGATGGCACACTCGGCCCGGGCGAGCCCCGTGCGTACGGCGCGTCCCTTGCCACCGTTGCGCTCGTGGCGCAGGAAAAGCCACTCTATTTTGCCCTTCTCGCCCTGCGCACCGCGCGCGCACTGGCCGGCACCGTCGAATGGCGGGGCGCCGTCTTGCCACACAAGGCCGCGCGCCTCGGCGAAGAGCCTGAGGACGGAGGGTGTGGCATCCGTCGAGCAGTCGTCGACCACGATGACCTGGATTCGTCGCAAAAAAGGCGACGATTCCAGAATCTGCAGCCGTCCCAGCGACGCAGCGACTAAGTGTTGCTCGTTGTAGGTGGGCACGAGCACCGAAAGTGAAGTCATGGACACGCAGTGTACCTGGAATGGAGCGCGATTCTTGAATACCCATGCTGTTGGGCGGTGGGCCAAGCGACCTTGGCGGCGAACAGCTACTGCATCCATGCGTAGGTAGAGCGGGCCATGAGACGCCAGCGATCCAGCCACGGGACGTGGGCCGCCAAGACCGGCACGTGCAACCAAACGGTGGTGGCCTGCGTGAAGATTGTGGCGACCACGCGGCCGCCGGACAAGCGCAGGTTGCGATCCTCGCGCGGATCCTTGCCGCGCCAGCGCCACCAGACCAGGCACGCGCACACCGATATCCCTTGCAGGAGGAAGTACACCGTCCAGTCGCGGAGTCCGGCCAGGTTCACCGCCCAGTAGGGCGAGCCGATCCAACCGCTGTGGAGCACGAGGCCGCTGGCCAAGAAGGTCAGCATCACGTTGCGCAGGCGATGGCGATCACCGCCGCCCAGGGGAAAGTAGACCAACTTGAGCAAGAGCTTGCGGCTGTACACCGACCAGCGCCGCCACAGCTCCACCGGATTCCAGGCTAGCAGCGCCCAGCGGAACCCGTTGGGCAGGGGCCAGCCGAGCAAGCGTCCGGTGGCCACCACCAGATCGAAGGTGCCTGACAAGGCCAGCGCATGGCGCAGATAATTGACGACCAGCACGCTCCACAGTCCGGTCGCTGACAGCCCCAACAGGCGCTGGCTGGATAGGTTGGCGAATCGCAGCTCTGGCAAGAAGCGGTCAATGGCCCACACCGCGAGTGCCTTGCTCACGACCAGAAGGACAGTTTCGGCCACTGCCTTCCACTCTCGTCGCCTTTCTTGCCAGATGAGCGACGGCGACATCGCAACCGGAGTGGCCGCGAAGGCAGGGAACAGCGTCAGGCTGGCCCAGGCATCGAAGCGCTCGATCTGCGGTCGCCCTTCCTGCCGCTCGCGCCACCACAGCGCGGATACGTAGAACACCTGACCCAGCAGGGTCGCGTTGACCCAGTCGTGCAGCACCGGCCTGTGGTAGAAAAACTGGAAAAGCCCCTTGGGGATCACCACCACGCCAGCGACCAGGAGCGCGGCCATGGTCCACGGACGGCGTCGCAGCCAGAAGGCCAGGCTGAGCAAGACAAGGACATAGCCCAGCAGGCGCAGCGAAGTGGTCTGCAGCAGCACGGCCATGGCCGTGGCCAAACCGATCGTGAACCGGCGCTGGGGAAGCAATTGCAGCAAGAAGACGCCGGCCAACAGGGCCAGACTGACCGGTGTGTGCCAAACCGGCCCGATGAAGGGCGATGCGATTTGCAGGCACGCCAGCGCAAGAGTGGCCAGGCCCAGCACGGGTCCCAGGCGGGCCAGACGGAAACTGCTCGAATACAAGATTGGCGCCATAGCACGACCGATTGCCTTGCCACAAGCCACCACTTGGCAACGCTTCGTCGATTCTTGGGCGACGAAGATGGTCTGCTGCCGGCTTGCGGCCAAGAAGAATCGGTTCCCCAGCGTCGGCATCTCGGCTAAGTTCGCGCCGCGCATGTTGCTTCTGCTCCCGATCTGGACCGTCCTTTTCGCGCTGGTCTTCGGGTGCGGCGCCCTTTGCCTGCGGCTGATGGTTCGCCTGGGGGGGACCGCGTTCCGCCATGCCTCGGTCCTGCAGGTAGGATGGTTGGGCACCGCCTTCTTGCTGGCGGTGCTGGAATTGGGTTCGCTGGTAGTTCCCGTGGGCCGAGGCTTGCTGGTGGCGCTGGCGGTGCTGGCTGCGGTTGGAATCATCGGCGCGCGCCGTTCGATTGCCCGATGCATGCGGATGGCACGGCGGCGGCCCCTTCGCGTCGCTTCGATTGCGTTGGCAGGGATGGGCGTTGCGCTGGCGATTGCCGCCTCGGCCACCCAGACGGTGATCTGGTTCGACACGTATCTGTATCACTTGCAGGTCGTCAAGTGGACCACGGCCTACGCCGCCGTACCCGGACTTGCGAACCTTCATTCGCGCCTGGCCTTCAACAGCTCCTTCCACCTTTTGGCCGCGCTCACCGAGACGCCGTGGGCTGGACAGTCGGCCCACCTGGCGTTGCCGTTCCTTGCACTTATGTCGGGGCTGCACCACCTTGAGTTTCTGGTGGGACGTCCGGGTCAAGGCCGCGCCATCGGCCGCGCGTGTGCAGCGGTCAGCGGGGCGTACTTGGCGGCCTTTGTGTGGAGCTATCAGCTGGCGTCGCTCTCCAGCGACGGCGCCTTGGCCCTGCTGTGTACGTCTGCAGTTTTGGAGATGGTCGCCTGGCGACCGCGTGCTGCCTACCGCTCGGGCACGGGTCTCGCGGTTATGCTGGCCCTGGCAGCCTCGGCGTTCACCACCAAGCTCGGGGGGCTGACGTTGTTGTTGGTGGCGGCCTGTCTGTTGGCGTACCTGCGTGGCGCGCGACGCTGGTTGGTCATATCGACGCTGCCCGGCCTCCTGCTGGCTGGATACTTCGCGCGCCAGGCGCTCTTGTCCGGGTGGCTATTCTTCCCCATCCCGATCGGCGACTTGCATCTGTCCTGGTCGTACCCGCCTGCCGACACCATGGCCCTCTTCGATCTCGTCAGGGCCTGGGCACGGCTGCCCAATCACGCGATGTCCGAGGTCCTGGCGGGTGGTTTCTGGTTTTGGTTCCGGCCCTGGTCGGTCCTTTTCGCCAGGTCCAACGAGGCTGTGATCCTACTCCTCGCTGTCGTCGTGCTGGTGCTCCGAGCACGGTGGCCGGCACCCTTGGCGCCTGGACCGGGAGTGAAGGCATCCCTCGCGGCCAGCGCCGCCAGCCTGGCGTTCTGGTTTACCGGCGCGCCTGACCTACGCTTCGGACGGATCTTCTTCTGGCTGCTCCTCGCAACAGCGGCCGCGCCCCTGCTGGCGCGGGCGGCACAGGGTCGCATGGGGCGAATCGCGGGAGCCGCGTTCGCACTCTTGCTCTTAGCGTGGGCGGGTGGCCTGGCCCTCAAGCTTCCAGACGCCCGATACATGCTGGCCATGCCCCCGCTGGCACGGTTCGAGAGCAAACGTGTCGTGTTGGGCTCGGGTCTGCAGGTACTGGTGCCCGTGGAGGCAGCCCACGCTCGCTGTGGCGATGCCGAGCTGCCGTGCACGCCCATGCCCGCGCGCCAACGCCTGCGCCGCCCCGGCGACCTGGGTTCGGGATTCCTGGCCGAGTGAAGGGACCACTTCCTCCCATCGCCGCTACTGTGCGGGCGGCAACAGGTCGCTGAACAAGCGCTCGAAGGCGCCGCGGCTTATGTTGCCGACGAAGGAGTGGCGCAGGTGGCCCTCGCGGTCGTAGGAAAAAAAAGCCGGGATTTCGCCTTCCCAACTGGGATCGAGATCGGCGACGAAATCTTCGCCACGGTCTGCCTTCAAGATGGGGCTCCATTGCGCATCGCCGGTCTTGGCAGCAAGGACGCGGCCGACCAGCGCCGCGCTCCGGGCGGTGGGGTCGTCGAGCGACACCGGCAGCAAGTCGACGCCCCGGCTGCTGGCTTCGCGCGCCAGCTTCGCTATCAAGGGAAGTTCCTTCAGGCAGGGCCCGCACCAGGTCGCCCACAGGTGCAGCACCACCACCCGGCCTTTGTGACTCGACACGGTCGCCCTGAGCTGCGCTGGAGTAATAAACAGCGCGGATGGCGTTTGCGCCGGAGCCGGGTTCGCGCCGGCAAGTAGGCCGAACAGAGCGAGCCAAGACTTGCGCTTCATGGGGCGATGCGGGGCAGGGAGTCCCCGATTCCCTCTGGAACGAAGTTGCCACCCGAGACAACGCACTTCAAGGCCTCGCGCGTGGGCACAGCCAGGAAGCGACACTCGGCCTGGGGCACGAAGTACAGGCGGCCACCGATGGGATTGGGCGCATTGGGCACGAACACGCAAAGAATGTCGGTGCTGCCCGGAACCGGCCGTCCCGAGGTGAACCCCAGCAAGCGCACGCGGCCCGATTCATCCGGAATCAGCACCACATGCGCGAACACGCCCGAGTCCACGTCCGGGGTCACCACCACCTGCTTCCACGTTCGGTAGAAGTCGCGCAGGCCTGGCAGTCGGCCCAGCACCCGGTCGAAGAGGTGCAGCACCTGGCGACCCACCAGGCTGGTGACGAAGACGCCCAGAAAGTAGATGAGCACCAACGCGGCCGCGATACCTACCAGCGGGTAGCGCGAGGGAAAAATCCGCTGCGCGATCGAGTTCACGTAGACGACCACAAAGATGGTGATGCCAAGGGGAATGGCGGCCAAGACGCCGGCAAAGAATTTGGAACGGAAGTGTGCAGTGAGGCGATTCATCGATGACCCCCGAAATCTAAGCATACTACGCGGCTCGCGGCTGCCACGCGCGACTGTGAATTGGGTTTGACAGCCTGACTGGCGGTTCCTACGCTGCCTGTGCAGTGATCAGGAAAAGCTTTGTCTTGGCCGCGTGGTGTCTGGGCGTGGGGACTGGCTCGGCTGCGCGCTCGGCCTGGGCTCAATCGCCGCCGTCACAGGCAGCGTCCGCGCCCGTCCTCTTGCCCTTGTCCCAGGTGCGGCCCGGCATGCTGGGCGAGGCGGTCACGGTCTTCGAGGGGGTCAAGCCTGAGCCCTTCAAGGTGCGCGTTCTGTCGGTGGTGCCGAACTTCCTGCCCAAGCAAGACATCATCTTGATTCGGGCCGAGGATCCGCGCGTCGCGAACTGCGGCATCGCTGCGGGCATGAGCGGCAGCCCAGTCTATGTCGACGGCAAGCTCATGGGCGCCATCGCCTACGGCTGGAGTTTCGCCAAGGAAGCCCTGGCCGGAGTGACTCCCATCGAAAGCATGCTGGCCGGGAGGCAGCGCCCACGTCGTCCGCCGGGCGATCCCTTCCTGGCTGACAACGGATCTGCTTTGGCCTCTGGGCGACCGGCTCAGCCCGCGGCTGCGCTGTCCGACGGTGAGCCCCGCTTGCAGCCCGCGTCGCTGCCCCTGGCGGTGTCAGGCATATCGGACGTGGCCCTGCGCGACTTGGGCGAAAGCTTGCGTCCCTTTGGGTTGGTTCCGGTGCGCGCGGGCGGTGCCGGTGAAAAGAAACAGACGTCTGCGAAGGCCGAGGCCCTACAACCAGGCGCAACGGTCGGCGTGGCGCTCATTCGCGGGGACATCAGCGCAGCGGCCATGGGCACCCTGACCCAGGTCGAGGGCGGAACGGTCGTGGCCTTTGGGCACCCCTTGCTGGGATTGGGCGAAGTCGAGCTGCCGCTGGTTTCCGGAGAGGTGCACGCCATCGTGGCCAGTCTGTCCAGTTCCATGAAACTGGCCTCGCCGCTCAACGAGATCGGAGCAGTGGTGCAGGATCTGCCCACGGGCATCGTGGCCGAGCTGGGCCGCCGCGCGCCCTGGGTCGCCGTCGAGGTCACGGTCACTGGACGCGGCGACAAGAAGACCAGCTTCCGCACTCAGGTGGTGCCGCATCGCCGGCTGCTCCCGTTGCTGGCTGGTACGGTGATTGGCAGTGCGCTGGCCGAGGTTGAGCCGGACGTGACCGACATGGTGATCGCCATGACCACCCGTCTGGATGTGCGCGGCGCCGGCCGCGTCGAGGTTCGCGACCAGCTATTTTCGAACGAGGGGCTGTCGAGCCGAGTGCAGTCGCAGGCCCGCGGGCTCAAGGCGCTGTCGGATCTGCTGGGCAATCCCTTTGAACCCGCGGTGATCGACCGAATCGATGTGGACATTCGGGTGGAGTACCGCAACGACGTGGCCGAGATCGTCGGCGCCTCGTTGCCCGACGAGCGGGTGCGGCCGGGCGAGACCATGCCCGTGCGCGTGGTGCTGCGCCCCTACGCGGGCAAGGAATTCGTCGAGGTCGTGCCGGTGTTGGTTCCGCGCGCGCTGGCGGGCAAGACCATCAAGATCGACGTGGCGGCGGGCGGGCTGGTGCGGCCCGATATGCCCAAACCCGAAAGCCTGCGCGGCCTGATGGAAAACCTGGGCGTCTCCTACCCGGGCAAGTCCATCGTGGTCAGCGTGAGCACACCTGACAGCGGCGTTTCTCTGCGCGGACGACTGATTCCCAGCCTGCCCGACTCGGCGCTGGACACGCTTCGCTCTGCCAACCAAACCCGCCGCGCCGATGCCTACCGCGTGGCTGAGCGAACCCACCATCCCTGCGATCGTCTGGTGAGCGGACGGCAGGAGCTGACGGCGCGGGTTCGCCCCATCGGCAGTCGCTAGATTGTCACCCTACTACTTCACCACGCGCAGTTGCGGCCGCCGTCGCCTACGAGCCGGTGCGCGCATGAGCATGCCGTCGCTTTCGATCTCGGCTTCGGTGTCTTCGGTCACCAGCGGAACGGAATGCAACCAGGGCTCGTCGACAGGCAGAGCCTGTGCCCCTTCATTCACTTTCGCCAGAAGTGGCGGCAAGTCCCCAGCATCCTCTTGGTGGAAGAAGCACAACTCCCGCGGAACATCCTCGCGGTAGAGCGCGCCGCAACCATTGGTGCAGGTGACCGCGAACACCGCCGACCACGGCACGTAGGTCCGGTGAGGCACGCGCGAGAACGACAGGGTGGCGCTCACCCCGGCGGCCGTGACCTCCAGGTCAGGGATGGGAATGGGCATGTTACGGCCGTACTGCAGAACCAGCTGCGCCTGCGACGAGAAGGGGGCTGGCACCACCACGCCGGGACGACGAGCGTCCAGGTGCAAGGCCACCCAGCCTTCGCTCAGCAAGGACAGAAACGTTTCCTGTTTCGATGATCTCTCACTGCCATCCATGGCTGGGTCCCCCACGGGCCAAAGACTTGCCGAAGACTGAGATCTCTTACCTCCCGAAATCGGGCTGTGCCAGGCCCAGATTGACTTGGGAGAAAAACGATAGCCCTTGGACCCTGACGACCTTATGCGCTACTCTTCTATTCCTACATTGTCGGCAGGTTTGCGGCATATTTGTCTTTCCGCCGCCGGCCGAACGATTCGCTATAATGCAGCAACTTTGGCATTGGTTATGAATCGGTCGCGACTCTTCCCCTCAACCGTTCCCATCACATCGCCGCCCCGGGCGCTCTCGGGGTGGCGCGCTCGGCTGGCCAGCGACCCTATTCCGCGCTTGTTGCGCGAGGGCACTCCCAGCGTGCTGGCGCGCGTGCGGCGCGACCTCATCGACGACAGCGAGGCGCCCACAGCACACGAGATCGCCAGCTATCGCGAGGTTCAGGCGGTGCTGCGCAAGATGGAGAAGGACGGCGGCTTCGCGCCGCGCGTGCCGGAAAAGGGGATGGGCAGTGGGAAGTTCGCGGTCTGCTTGGCCACCGTGCGCGCGCTTGACCGCTTGGCCGATCTGGGTCTGCGGGTTGAGGGCGACGGCAGCGCCACGCCCCAGCTGCGCAAGATGGCGGATGTGATCCTGGCCTCGCAGGCCAGTGACGGCGGAATTGCGGATCTCGCGCTGGCCGAGGCGCCCAAGGCTCGCGCCAAGGTCGTGGCCATCCACTTCCACGGCTGGGCCATTTCGGCCCTGTGTCGCGCAGGGTTCGAGTCGGACCCGAGGGTGGAAAAGGGTTTCCAGCTTCTCCTGTCGCTTCGTCAAGACGATGGGGGCTGGGCTTGGCGGGGCGTGCGCACGGACTCCGCTGCGCGGCCGTCCAGCCACTTGGTGACCGGCATGGTCTTGCGTGCCTTCGCGTCCTCCAGCCAGCGCTGCACCTCGCGCGAGGCGCGCCGGGCAGCGGAGCTGCTGGCCACGCGCTTTCTGCAGCCCGACCGCTATGAGGACCGCAAGGCGCCCGCTTTTTGGGAGATCCTGACCGAGCCGCGCTTCTACACCGATGCACTCGACGCGCTCGACACCATAACCTGCATCGGCCTCGGCAAGGAAAACTCGGGTGTGCGCACGGCCGAAGCCTATCTGCGTTCGCGCCAAGCGAGCGATGGCCTGTGGTATCCGGGCGCGCCGGTCAAGGGCGAAAGCACGACCGCGCGATCTGCGAGCAAGGCAGCGGGCAAGGACAAGGACGTGGCGGAGGCTATTTGGCTGACCTTGCGGGTGCTGGTGGTCTTGCGCCGGATCAACTAGGTGATCCATTCGCATGACCGCTGAGCTGCGCCACGACTTTCGCGTCGAGGAGGTCCGGGCTATCCACGACCTGTCCCTGCCCGAGTTGCTTTTCCGCGCGCAGGAGGTGCACCGCCAGCATCATCGACCCGACGAGGTGCAGCTGTGCGCGCTGCTTTCGGTGAAGACCGGCGCGTGCCAGGAAGACTGCGCCTACTGTGCCCAATCCACGCGCTACTCGACGGCGGTGCAGCCGGCGCGCATGCTGAGCCGCGAGGATGTGGTGCAAGCAGCGGAACGGGCGCGGGCAGCGGGAGCCACGCGTTTTTGCATGGGCACTGCCTGGCGCGATGCCAAGGACGGACCCGCCTTCGATTCGGTGCTGGACATGGTGCGCGCCGTGCGGGGCGCGGGTCTGGAGGCGTGCCTGACCATGGGCATGCTGACCGACGAGCAGTGCCGCCGCCTGGCCGAGGCCGGCCTGACCATCTATAACCACAACATCGACACGTCACGGGCCTTCTACGGGTCGATCATCACGACCCACACGCAGGACGACCGGCTGGCCACGCTGGCGCGGGTTCGGCGCGCGGGCATGCGCATCTGCTCGGGCGGGATCATCGGCATGGGCGAATCCGTCGACGACCGCTGCGCCATGCTGGCCACGCTGGCCGGACTGGACCCACACCCGGAAAGCGTGCCCATCAATGCCCTGGTGCCCATCGCGGGCACGCCGCTGGCTGAGCGGCCGCCTGTGGACCCGCTGCAGCTGGTGCGCATGATCGCCACAGCTCGCATCATGATGCCCCGGTCGCAGGTGCGACTTTCGGCTGGTCGCGCGGCACTGACCCGCGAAGCCCAGGTGTTGTGCTTCGTGGCCGGCGCCAATTCGATTTTCTACGGCGAGAAGCTGCTCACCGCCGGCAACCCCGACGTGGAGGCGGACCGGCAACTGCTGCGCGACGCGGGCCTGCGACCGGCGCCGCCGACGCATTAGTTAGATTAGAGCTCTTCGGGAAATTGCGGGCCGCCCGTAGTCGCGGCTAGCCCAACTTCCGCAGTTCGAGGGGCCCGGCGCCTTTTTCGTGGGGTCGACGCGGGTGAAGTCCGCGGAATTGCGGACCGACGCTCGCGAAAGTCGCGTGTAGTGCCAACCAACCTGCTTGCGGTTCTCGACGGAGATGCGCACAAAGGAGGTGCGTGTATCTCCGGCACTCGACGGTACGCAAGGACGGCAAGACGCACACCTACTGGCGTCTGGTGCGGTCGGTGCGGCATGGCCGGAGGGTCGTGCAGGAGACGGTGGCTCACCTGGGTGAGTTGGATGCCGCCGGGCGCGCGAAGGCGGCGGTGCTCGCGCGGCAGATCACAGGGCGGCAGGAGGAACGGCAGTTGTTCGAAGCGCCGCCAGCGCCGGTGGAAACGATAGCGGTTCGGGTCGACCAAGTGCGGCTGGAACGAAGCCGACGTTTCGGCGATGTGTGGATGGGACTGACGCTGTGGCAGGCGCTGCGACTGGACCATCTGTGCGAGGAGCTGCTGCCGCCGGGGCGGGAGTCAGTCCCGTGGGCGACGATGGTTGCGGTGCAGGTGCTCGCCCGTCTGTGCGAACCGTCGAGCGACCTCGACATCGCCGAGGACTGGTACCGTGGCACAGCTTTGGAAGACATTCTGGGCCTGCCTGCGGAGCGCGTGAACGACGACCGCGTTTATCGCACTCTGGACCGGCTGCTGCCGCACAAGGTGAAGATCGAGCAGCATCTGGTCAAGCGATTGGGCGAGCTATTTGCACTGGACTACGACCTTTTGTTGTACGACGTGACCAGCACGTATTTCGAGGGTCAGGTGCTGGGGAATCCGCAGGCCCGTCGCGGTCACAGTCGCGACCATCGGCCCGACTGCAAGCAAGTGTGCATCGCCCTGGTGGTGACTCGCGAAGGGATGCCTCTTGGTTACGAGGTCTTCGACGGGAACCGGAACGACGTGACCACCGTCGAGGAAATCGTGGGAACGATGGAGGCCCGTTACGGGCTGGCCAATCGCATCTGGGTGATGGACCGCGGGATGACGAGCGCGGAGAACATCGCGTGGCTGCAGAAGACTGGGCGTCGCTACCTCATCGGCACGCCCAAGAGCGAGCTGCGCAAGTGGAGCCGTGAGATCGCGGATGCGCGGGACTGGCGAACGGTACGCGAGGACGTGGAAGCGAAGCTGTGTGCGAGCCCCGACGGAAACGAAACCTTCGTTCTGTGCCGCTCGGTTGAGCGACGCGAGAAGGAGAAGTCAATGCACAAGCGATTCGTCACCGCGATTGAGGAAGGTCTGACCAGCCTCGGTCGGAGGCTTGAGAATTCACGCTCGCCTATCGAGCGCGGCCCAGTCGAGCGACAGATTGGGCGACTGCTCCAGCGCAACAGCCGCGCGGCTGGCCGGTACACGATCACGGTGGTTGAGGACGTTGCGTTCGCGTCGAGATTGCGGCTGCAATGGTCAGTGCGCCCGGAGTGGGACGACTGGGTCGCGCTGAGTGAGGGTTGCTACGTCCTGCGCACCAACGTCAATGACTGGACGGCCGAGACGCTGTGGCAGACGTATATCCAACTCACTGAGGCCGAGGCGGCTTTCCGGGTCAACAAGAGCGAGCTGTCCATTCGTCCGGTGTGGCACCACCGGAAAGAGCGTGTGCAGGCGCACATCCTCGTGTGCTTTCTTGGCTACGTGTTGTGGAAGACGCTGGAGCAGTGGCAGCGGCGGGCCGGTCTGGGCAACAGCCCGCGCACCATCCTCGATGAACTCGCGCGCATCAACAGCGCGGACATCGTCATGCCCACCACAGACGGGCGCGAGCTTCGGATCCGCTGCGTGGTCCGACCGGACCAGGCCCAGGCGCGCTTGCTGGCCCGCCTCGGCCTGAGACTTCCAGAACGCCTCCGCACGCCCTCCCTGAACCCCAAAATGTAGTGCCAACCAGAAGACCTAACTATGCGAAATCCCTCAATCCTGCCCCTCGAACTGCGGAAGTTGGGCTAGCGGGTCGCGTGGGCGAGGGCGTGAGCGAGTTCGTGTGG
>CAVWUP010000015.1:0-401912 GCA_963758155.1 uncultured delta proteobacterium | reverse complement strand
ACCCGCGCCGCGACGTACTTGGGCACGACGGCCGCGATCTTTTCGGACGGTGGCGGATCCCCCGGCCATTCCTGCCCGCCCGACCACTCGATGAACATGAAACCGTCGCGCAGTCCGATGAGCCGCGGAACGAATTCGTGCATCCGGGCCGCCGCCAGGTACGCGTGGTAGCCCAACCACCCCCAGCCCACGCTCTTGGCCAGCACCGTCAAGCGAACCGGTTCGGCCGCCGGACTTCGCGACTCGACCTCGAACACGCGCTTGAGACGTACCTGGAAGCTGTCTCCGTAGTGCGCCGCCAGCGCATCGTTGATCCGATCCAGCGCCGCATTGGTGCGCAAGTTCAGCGTGGCGCCGGAGCGTTCGTTCAGGAAGTCGCAAAGCAGTTCCCGCAGCCGGGCCTCGTCCCGCAAGAGTCGCGCCTTGGCGAAGTCCGCCGGCGCCAGTGTCACCACCGGCACCGGGCGGACCAGAGGCTTCCAGGCGGTCTGCGCGGGGTGATCCGGAGCCAGGATCACCATGTTCTGCACTGGCGCCCCTAGGCTCCGCAGCAGCGCGACCATCAACGTGAATGTGTGGCCGGTGTTGGGATGATCGTCGACGATGAGCAAACGTTGCGAGCCCGTACAGGCGGCGCGCAGTCGCTGCTTTTCGATGCGCGACAGTCCCTGCTTGGGCCGGATTGTGATCCACCCCGCAGTCTTGACTCCGCTGCGCAAGAGAAATGCATGCACCAGGGGAGCGAAATACGCGCCGGCCGTGCGCGGCCCGACGACGAAGACGGGGCGATCGGCCTCCGCGCCGAACGTCGCAACAAACCGCTCCGCCATCGCAATGACATCATGATGGGTCATGTCCTGGCAGCGGAATGCCTCCGGGATAATCATGCGCCACATCAATACCCGCTGAGGAAGCGGAGCTCCCAGCAGGGCGGGAAGCTCGGCCTCCAGAAACGACCAGTCTTCAGCCGCGCCCGCGCCGTGATCGACCAGCGCTCGGCATGCAGCATCGACGCATCGAACTAGCGCCTGTCGCCATCGGCGCACCGCCTGCTTGTCCCCCGGGATCCCCAGGGCATCCGCCACATCGGCCAGGGTTTGCAGCTCGGAGATCGCAGGGCGCAGGCGGGGCAGCCGCCGGGAGATCGCGTCCGGCCACCAGCGGCGAAAGGCAAGGTAGTCGTTGGTCGTACAGTCCAGCGCACACAACAGCAGGTACAGATTGATCCGGCACTCCTCCTGCTGCCACGCGACCGTGGTGGACCGGAAGAGCCGCCACGACTGCTCCAGACGCAAGCGCAGGTCGTGGATCGTCAGAACAGGGTTCAGGCACCACTCGTGTGCGAAGAAGAATTCGCCCGCGGTCCTCGATGGAGCGGCCGGCCGGGTCAAGATGAATTTGCGGTCCATCGCAGGGCCTCTCGCGACTTCACGGCTTCAGGAGGCCCCCGAGGCGGGAGTGGCAGGCAATCGAGTCCTGTGCCCCATTCGTTCGCTTGGGTCGATGGGCCCTACGCGTCGGCGGGCGACGGCGCCGCGGCAGCTGCCTTGGTCTCCTCGCCCATGCTGTGAACGAAGGGAGCGAACCACGCGGCCAGGAGGCCCGGAATCGTCAAGAAGAGCACGACGGTGAAGAAGGTCTGGTAGCCGAGTGCCTCCTCGATCTTGCCGCTGAAGAAGCCGGTGAGGAAGTTGCAGAGGCCCATGGTCCCGGTGGCGAAGGCGTAGTGGGCAGTCTGGTACGGCCCCGGGGAAATCTGCTTCATCATGTAATACATGTGCGCGACGGCGCCGAAGCCGTAGGCGAACATGGCAATGCAATAGACGGCGGCGATGAGCCAGAAATTGCCCGGAGCAGACTCTGAGCTGGCAAGCCCCAGAAAGGCCAGGTTGGGGATGACGAGGACGCCGACATAGAGCATCAGGGTCTTGCGGGATAGGCCTATCTTGGCCAGCACCAAGCCGCCAACCACGCTGGCCGCCAGGAACGAGGCTGCACCCCATCCGCCGCTGATGGCTGCGGCCGCCTTGTTGCTCAGGCCGAGACCGCCCTTGGCAGCTTCGGTAACGAGGAAGAGGTTGTTGACCTTCTCGATCAGGTACCAGCCGAAGCGATAGAAGAAAGCCAGGGCCAGCATTCGCCAGATGAGCTTCTTCTGGAAGAAGGTCTTGTAGGCGTGGGCGAAGCCGGCCATCGCTTCACCCATGCTCTTGGGCGCGTCCTTGGCCTTGGTGCCGGGGGGCATGAAGGCGCCGTGCCACGCGGCCAAGCCTGCCAGAATGCAGGCGGCGGCCAGGAACACGTACATCCAGGCGATCTTCCAGGTGTACCCGTAATCGTCGTGCAGCTTGCCGGCGAGCCAGACCAGAGCGCCCTGGGCCATGAGCTGGCCGCCGGTCCAGGCCATGCTCTGGATTCCGGCCCAGCGAGCCTTTTGCTTGTCGTCGAGGGTGGTGACGTAGACACCGTCGGTGCCGATGTCGATGGTGGCGCCCATGAACGAGCAGATCATCATCGCGCCGAACGAGACGGCCAGCCACGCCGGCAACTGCAACGCCAGTCCCGCCAGCGCCATGCACGCCGCCGCACCCAGTTGCATCAACACGACGAAGAATTTCTTGGTCTTGTAGAGCTCGAGAAGCGGCGCCCAGAGGAACTTGAACACGTAGGGCAACGTCAGGATGGCCGCCAGCATGGTGATCGTCCCGTTCGGCAACCCCAGATTCTTGAAGACGTAGGTGTTGCTAAGGGTCAGCGAGCACAGCACGAATCCCATCGCCAAGTACGACGACGGAACCCACAAAACCGCCGGCGCAACTTTCTTGGTCGTGTTTTCCATAGCCGGAGGCAATACCATGAATCAGAGGTCGGGAATAGAGGGCGAGCAGACGGGAGCGGTTCAGGTGTGGGTGGCGGTGACGGTGGCTGGGGCTGGTGCGGTAACAGAGGCGGTGGCGGTTTCGGGACCCAGGCATTGCCGGCCTGGGCCGAGGCGGTGTCAGGGACGGGTCAGGCGCCGCCGGACAAGGTTCCCATACCCGGAATCGCTGCTGCCCTCAGGGGATTAGACAGCAAACCGAAACAGCGCATTTCGCGCAGGCACCTGGTCCGCAATCGGCAACACCTTGACATTGCTTGAGGTGACCGATGGGAAGTCGGCTCGGTGCCGTGACGTCTGCCGCCCGCCCACGCTTGCGAAAAACACCGTGGGGCGCCAAGCTGCGTCCGAATACAGAGTTATCCCGACCCATGCGCTCGCCCATCCACCACATGACCGTGATTCGATACTACCGGGACGGACGGCCGTGGGATTCGCAACAAGTCGATTCGCCCACGTGGCCGGATGTGGTGTCGGCCATTCGACGCATGGACAACTACTGCTTCCCGATCGTGCAGCTCAACATCACGGACAGCGATGACGACGAAAGCGTCTTCAACATCATCGGCGGTGCGGGAAGGTGGGCTTTGTTCCACATGATGGGCGAATGGCAGTACGACAATCCGGCTGGCGAAGCTGGTGATGATGACGAAGTTCGTCTGTGGGACAGCGATCAGGGATACTTCTGCAAAGCCAGAAACATCTTAACCGACATGGAAAAGGTGCTTCGAATCGCGAAAGTATACTATGACGAAGGCTCATATGGCCGGTTGGATTCAATCGAGTAGTCGAGCCAGTTCCTGCCGGCGGGATAACATGCCGTTGAAGCTGTCGATCGGCCGCGGACGGCCGCTCGCAGCTTAACGGCAAGGCGGACGGACCCGAAGTTCAGCTTGCGTGTATGCACAGTAATGCATACACTTCCCATGTGTCCTATCAGTGGGATCCGGCCAAGGCGCGGGCGAATCGGGCCAAACACGGCGTCAGCTTCGCCGATGCGGCTGGTGTGTTCGAAGATCCGCGTGCTGTCACCCTCGACGACCGGCATCCCGATGAAGACCGCTACGTCACCATCGGGCTCGACTTCCTTGGGCGGGTACTGGTCGTCTCCTGGACCTGGCGCGACGAGCAGGTTCGGCTGATTTCGGCAAGACGAGCCACGCGGAATGAATCACGCGACTACGAGGAGGAGTAACCATGCGCAAGGAATACGATTTCAAAAAGGGGAAACGAGGCGCGGTCCTTCCAGCTCCCGCCGGGAAGACCCGAATTACGATTCGTCTCGACGACGACATCTTGGAATGGTTCCGGGACCAGGCAGATGCCGCGGGTGGCGGCAACTACCAAAGCATGATCAACGAGGCTCTGCGCACGATCGCGACCGAAGGGCCGGCGAAGATCGAAACAGTAGTTCGTCGGGTCGTTCGCGAGGAACTGAAGCGTGTGGGTGAGCATATGGGAACCAAGCGCGCGAAGGCCGCATAAGGCGTAGCCGCCGGTCTGGGCGCGAGGCTGATGGATGACGGGCCAGACACTATCTGTCGGGCGATAGATAGACCGTCGGGTGCTGGGAACCATGAACGACCATGTCAACATGAGCCGCTTCTTCGTTGAGGACGCGGGCGGCCTCGATGACCGTGTACTTGCCAAAATCCACCACGACATCAACGAGTCTCCGATGAGCATCTTGGGGATGGAGAGCCCCCGTCGAGTGCTTCTCGCCCTTCTCTCTCGACGGGGAGCCGCATAACGGCAGGACGTTGGGTCCACTGGCCTGGCCGCCACCGCCTCTGCTACCGCGCCAGCCCCGGTCACCGTCACCGCCGCCCACACCTATACCGCCCCCCGCTGCTCCGAATCCCAGGGAGGCCCTAGGCTGTAGGCCGCAGGCCGCAGGCGTGGTAAAAACGCGGCATCCATGAGTACCAAGATTCACCGCGACGAAACTAGTTTCGGCCACTACGACGATGCGGCCCGCGAGTACGTCGTCACCGATCCTCGCACGCCCACCAAGTGGGTCAACTACATCGGCACGCTGGATTTCGGCGGGTTCGTCGACCAGACGGGCGGGCTCAACATCTGCAAGAAGGACCCGGCCAACAACCGCATCACGGGCTACAAGATCGACACTCCGCAGAACGCCATGCGCGGCAATACGTTGTATTGCCGGATCAGGAACGCCGACGGCACCTACACGGTTTTCTCCCCGTTCTTCACACCCACCCTGACTCCCTACGACAAGTTCGAGTGCCGGATGGGCCTGGGCTACAACAAGTGGCTGGTGCGGATGAACGGTCTGGAATTCGAAATCAAGATGTTCGTGCCCGCGGGCGCGTCGCAGGTGGTCACGGACGTCAAGGTGAGGAACATTTCCGCCCCGAAGAACGTGCAGGTGGACGTCATCCCGCTGGTGGAGTTCTCCCACCCGGACGCCCTGAAAAACTTGACCAACGCGGACTGGGTTCCCCAGACGATGAAGGGGAAAGCCGTCGGGAACGTCATCACGCAGTATCCGCACATGGCCGAGGGAAAACGGGCCAATTTTCTGACCGCCAACCGTCCCATGGATTCCTTCACCACGGATCGAAACAAGTTCCTTGGAAGCCATGGGTACGGCACGTATTCCCAGCCCGGGGGGCTCGCGGAAGAGCACCTGGACAATTACCAGGCTCTCCGCGCGGACAACGGCAACAGCATCGCCGCCATCCTCTACAGCCTCGGCTCCATCGCCCAGGGGCAAGAATCTCGAATCATCATCCAGCTCGGCCAGAACACCAGCGTCGAGGCCGCCGCCGACTCCATCGCCCGGTTGCAAGACCCCCAAAACGTGGACTCGGTGTTTGTGGCTTTGAATGCTTCCTGGCGGAGATACCTCGACCATCTCCGGGACGTCGAGACGCCCGATTCGGCGCTCAATAAGATCATCAACACGCTTGGCCCCCGTCAGAACCACGCGACCTTCTTCTGGTCCCGCTATTTGTCGCTGAACCAGCTCGGCTACGGCGGCGACCGCGGCATCGGCGTCCGCGACACCAACCAGGACCTGATGGGCGTCCTGCCCTACATGCCGGACAAAGCGCGTGAAATGATCGAAAAGCTGCTTTCCGTCCAGCGCTTCGACGGATCTTCCATGCACCAGTTCAATCCCCTGACCATGAAGGCGTCCATCGGCGAGGGCCAGGCCGGCTCGGAGCAGGACTTCTACAGCGATGACCACCTTTGGAACGTCTTGGCGGTCGTCGAATACGTGAAGGAAACCGGCGACACCGCCTTCCTGAACAAAACCATCGGCTACTACGACGAGGGCGCGGGCGAGAAGAAATCCGGCGCCGTCCTGGAGCACTTGCACCGTGCCCTGGCCTTCACGCCCGGCAACCTGGGGCGGCACGGCCTGCCCAAGCTGGGTTGGGCCGATTGGAACGACGCCTTCAACATGCAGGGATCGGAATCCGTGTTCAGCGCCTGCCTGTACGGCAAGGCCCTGCTGGAGATGCAGGAACTGATGGATCTTCTGGGGGATGTGAAATCCGCCCAGGGCTACGCCGAGGACTACGATCGCATCAGAAAGAACGTAAACAAGTACGCCTGGGACGGCGAGTGGTACGTCAGCTACATCGACAAAGACGGAAACCCGGTGGGTTCGAAGAAGAACGAGGAGGGACAGATCTACCTCTATACCCAGGCGTGGGCCGTCATCGCGGGCTTCGCGTCGCCGGATCGGGCCGCCCGGGCCATGAAATCCGTGCAAGAGAAGCTGGACACGAAACACGGCATCAAGGTCATGACCCCCGCCTACAAGAAAACGCAGCCGGGCATCAGCGCATCGACCTACACGCCGGGCCTCAAGGAGAACGCGGGCATCTTCCTGCACCCCAACCCGTGGGCGGCCATCGCCGAAACCATGTTGGGCCACGGCGAACGGGCGGTGCAGATCATCGACCGAATCAATCCGCTCAAGCAAGACACGAACACCTACGAATGTCAGCCGGATGTGTTCGTGCAGAACATGGCCAGCGACGAGCACCCTCAATTCGGTTTGGCCCGAAACCCCTGGCTATCGGGAACTGTTTCCTGGGTCAACCAGGCCACGACGAAAAACATCCTGGGGATCCGCCCGACCTACAACGGGTTGATGATCGATCCTTCCATTCCCGCGAGTTGGCCGGGCTACACGGCCACCCGGGTGTTCCGGGGCGTGGCGTGCCACATCCGGGTCGAGCGCGGTGGGGAAGGCACGGTCATGCTCGTCGACGGCAAACCGGTGGCAGGAAATGTCGTGCCCACCACTTTGCTCTCGGGAAAGAACGAAGTTCAGATCGTCGTGAAGCTCGGCAACAAACCCGTTGTCCCGCTCATCGAGAAGATGGTGCAAGAGAGCGAGTCCCGACGGGCTGCCGCCGTGGCGGCGCAAGACCGCGGCCCACTCAACCGGGGCGAGCTGCACACCATCAGCGGGGCGCAGGCCAAGGCGATCTATCTGTTCAGCAGAATGCTGGTCCACGCGCAAGGATTGTCGGCCACGTTGGATTTCCCTCCGACCGGGGTGGTGACCGGAGCGCCCACGTTGGCGACTGGCGTCTCTCCGTTCGGCCAAATGAACCACCTCCTCGACGCCGGACGCTCCATCCGGTTCGGAAAACGGATGCGCTTTGCATCGACCCCCATGATCGGCGTCACCCAGGGGGGCAAGACGCAAACCCGTTTGCTCACCAACCTCAAGCGCGAGGACGAGGATGAAAAGGGCGAGGAGCCCCAGGCCTATCCCGATTCCATCGCCGACGAGGATGTGTCGGTGACCTTGGCCCCGCCCAGCATGATTTCCCAGTACGAGATCGAAGGCGTTCGCGTCGCGCGGACCACGATTTCCCCGGAACTATCGGGAAACGAGTCCGACGTGTCGGTTCCGGCCACAGTGGACGTATTCGATCTCTGCAACTCAGCCGATGCGGAGCGCACGGTGACGCTGGTGATCCCGCGGCCTTCGCTGGTGAACCTGACGGAAAAAAAACTCCGCGCCGAGCAAGACAATGCCTTCAGCGGGCAAGGCGCGACGGAAGAACAGGTCCACGAGGAATACCAATCCGCCACCATGAGAGGCGTCGTCATGGGCAGCCGGAAGACCGGCGACCGCATGGTCATCGCCGTGCCCCAAATGGCCGGCGTCGAGATTGATGTTCAGCCCGGTTTCCGGACCGCGGCCTACAAGACCGACCTGCTGGTGGACCTGCAGGGCCGGTTCACGGCCCACAAATCTCCCGAGCCAACCTTCGAGTGCGGAGCGGCCATTGCTGTCACCGTGAAGCTTGCGGCCAACGGACGGGCGAAGATCCCCTTCGCCACGGTCATGGACTTCCCGAAACAAAAGTACGTCGACGGCAAGTCGTTCGATAGAGCCTATACGAAGAGGTTCACGGACGAGAAGACGCGGGCCGTGGCCATGACTGAATGGGCCTTGGCGGAATACGCGAATTGGATCGATCGAACCGAGGCAATCCAGTCCCGCGTGTTCGACATCGTCCGCCGCGACGCCGGCTATGCCAACGACCGGCCGGCCGCCACTCGCGTGGTCAATTTGCTGATGAACGAGATCTCCTATCTCTTGTCCAACGCAGCCGTGTGGATTGAGGACGGATTGGCGGAATTTCTCGAATGCTTCGACTATCCCTTCCTCAATTCGGCCGACGTGGACTGGTACTCGCAGTTGTTGTTGATGGTGTTCCCCGAGAAAGAAAAGGCTATTTGCCAGAAATTCATTGATTCGATTGGCGGCCAGGACGATACGCAAGTCTATTTCCACTGGCACGCTGCCAGCGCCCAAATGCGGGTGGAGTTCGAGGAGTGGAAAAAACTGAAGGCGCTCGTCGACGCAGGCAAGGCCCTCCCCGGCGACCAGGCCGCCCGCTTCGAGCACTTGGAATACGAGGCGGACGTAGGCGACGGCAAGAAAGGCTACAACGGCCGCTCTTTGACCCACATCAAGGGGCCGAAGAAGCTCAAGGGTAGCGTCAGCCACGACGTGGGGCGATTGACCGCAGGCAATCCCATGCGCGGCAACGTCAGCGAGTACGACTGGTTCAACACCAACTACTGGGTGGACCTGTTCCCCAAGTTGGCCCAGCGAGTGGCTCGCAACGCCAAGTTCACCAACGATACCGAATTCGTTGCCAAGAACTGGGCGACTCTGCAGACCGGATTCAACTACTGGATTGGCCTCGACCGGGACGGCGACGGCATCCCCGAAGGCAACGCTGGTGAAGTCAAGAACACCTTCGACAACATCAAGCTGTTCGGCTACGACTCCTACAGCGCCAGCCTGGCCTTGGCCGGATACGAATCCATCGTCCGGATAGCGGAGATGATGCTCGCCAGGACAGCGACGGAGGCGGAGCGCAGCTCTCTGCGCGCCACGATCGCGGACTGTCGCGCGCGCTTCGAGAAGGCGAAAAAGACCATCGAGACGTTGTGGGTCAGCACGCGCAACGACGACGGGACGGAAGGCGGCTACTTCGCCACCTGCTACGATCCCAAGGTGGAGCCAGGGGACTTCGCCGTCTATCCCCAGGGCGGCACCTTGCGGGCGGAATTGCAGCGCGGCGGGTATCTCCGCGACGATGGCAGCGTCGACGCGGAAAAAGTGAATGCCATCGGCGATCCGTCCGCGTTGGAGTTGTCCCCGGTCTTCGACAAAAAGGCGGTTCTCGTCCTGCTCAAGTCCTATGCGGGAAAGACCGACCAGGTCGCGAATCTGACAGAAACCCTCGACAAAGTCGCCTCGGTCTTTGACCAGCTAAAGAAGTACCGTTACGCCAATGAGGACAGTGGCGCTATCGACCGGGCGAAGTTTGAAGCCCTGCCGAACGCGGGCGCCATGAAGCTGAGCCCCTTCATCGACAAGGCGTACGTCTACGGAGAAATAGGGAAAGTCCTTGCCGAGACTGCCTCGGTCTATCCCGAGCTCGATCGCAACGGCTACGTCGCGGGCGGGAAGATTCAGGACAAATTCTGGGAGGTCTCCTCAGCCGAACGCTTGCAGGGACGTTATCCCGATCGCCTGGCCACTTTCAACGCTTTGAGGGTTCACAAGAGTTTCGACGTGTTCACAAACCAGCTCGACGGTTTGTGGGCTTGGATTGCCATGGGCGAAAACCCGGAGGAGTTGGTGAAGCCTGCGCGCGTCCAGATGATCCTGAAGACCATCTATGAAAACAATCGCGTGACCAACGGCTGGGCCACCCAGAGAACCGCGGACGGAAAGGAAGTGAAGTCCGACCAGGGCAAGGATGTCTGGATCGCCTCCAACTACGTCCTGGCCCATATGCTGGACTATTGCGGCCTGACCGAGGAAAGCAAGGATGTCTACAAGGTGATGGACGAGATCCTGCTGCAGCACGACAACACCTCGACCTCTCCCGAAAGCGTCCGGCCGGACGAGAACAAGTTCATCGTAAAGGGATATCCCCGCCCCGGCGCCGTGTGGACCCAGTTGCCCCTGCTCTTCTTCAAGGCCCAAAAGCAGGCCGGCAAGAAGATCTCCACGCCAGAAGAGATGAAGGCGTTCATTCAGGGAATTTTTAATCCCGACGGCGCGGCCCTGGCGGCGTTGCGTTCCCGAGGCCAAGGCCAGACAGAGTCCGGGGGCCGCAAAGCCGGACGAATCCCCTATGGGCTAAGTCGGGTCAGGCCCGGCGCTGGCAGCGGTCCCGCCATGCCCGGCGGCGGCGGCACGGCTGGTTCGGTCTTGGCCTAGCTCGGGGGCCGAGGAAGGAGGAGAAATCGCAAAAGGCCAATCAACAGAGTAGATGGCCCCCAGGTGTTCCAGCACCTTGGGGGCCATCTTGGAAAACAGCATCACCGGTGACTCTGACGTCACGTGGAGCCGTCCTACCAGACACGATGCTACGTCAGCGTCTATCCGGTGTCCAGACCTCGGTTTGAAGGGGTCAGTCTAGGGTCGCGAAAGCCCCTCAAGGGGCGGTGCTATGCAAAATCGCAGGACGAGGATGACGTGCTATGCAAACGGAACGAAATGCGCGCCGGAAACTAGGTCGGTCTGCAACTCTCGCACGCCGGAAGCTAAGTCGGTCTGTAGCTTTCGCGTTTGATCGCGAAGGTCAATCAGGCGGTCTTCTGGGTCGAGTGGGCGTTTCCCTTTTTCCAATGCAAAGGAGCGTCCGATGTGGCAATCCTTTTTGATCTCGTTGTCTGCGCTGCTATCCGTACTACTCTCCTGGTGGCTTGGGCGCCGGCGGGCTCAGAAGCCACCTATCATCGAGCCGACGCCTGAGGATATCGTGCTTTACGGCTCCACCAGATCGAACGAGAGCGCGACGCGCCGCCCGGGTGAACGTCGTCGGCTGTGAACGCAAGAGTCCACACAGCGATGGCAGATTTGACCACAGGCGTGGACCATACTTGGCTTCTGTCCGGTCTGAACCAGACCCGGGGGTTAGACGTCGCCCCTGCTGTTGCCCAGGCGTTTTCCAACGCGGCCGCGTCGATGCGAGTACAATGCGATGGCGAATCGGCTCAGCGCTGCCTCAGAAAGGGTACTAGCCCTTGAACCTGACCCCCTACCACGCGAAGTTTTTCGCCTACGAGCTCACCCGGCGCTGCCCATCGGACAGCGTCGAACGACTTGTCGGGGCGCTAGCGGACGCCCAGGTCGACCTCAACCCTCATCAGGTCGATGCCGCGCTCTTTGCGTTTCACTCGCCGTTGTCCAAGGGCGCCTTGCTCGCCGACGAGGTTGGTCTGGGCAAGACCATCGAGGCGGGGCTGGTACTCGCGCAGAAGTGGGCAGAACGAAAGCGGAGGATTCTGGTCATCACGCCATCCAACCTGCGCAAGCAGTGGTATCAGGAACTGACCGAGAAGTTCTTCCTCCCGTGTCGGATCCTGGAATCCAAGTCGTACAACGCCGCCGTCAGGCACGGTTTTCTTCGACCCTTTGAGGTCGCAGAAATCCTCATCTGCTCCTACCAGTTCGCCAAGGGGAAGGCGAGTGACGTCCAGAGCGTGCCGTGGGACATCGTGGTCATCGACGAAGCGCACCGCCTGCGCAATGTCTACAAGCCCTCCAACGTCATCGCCAATACGCTGAAAATCGCGCTCGCAGGGAAGGACAAGCTGCTGCTCACCGCGACGCCTCTCCAGAATTCCCTTTTGGAACTCTTCGGTCTGGTCAGCTTCATCGACGAGCATGTCTTCGGTGATCTGGCGAGCTTTCGCGAGCAATTCGCCAACCTAGATCGGGCCAATGTGTTCCCGGCGCTCAAGGCGCGGCTGCGCCCTGTCTGTCATCGGTCCCTGCGCCGGCAGGTTCTCCCCTACGTGAAGTACACGGCCCGGCACCCGATCGTGCAGCCGTTCACACCCGAGGAGAGCGAGGATCGGCTCTATGATCTCGTCTCCGAGTATTTGCAGCGCCCCAATCTTCAAGCCCTGCCTGCCAGTCAGCGCTCACTCATGACGCTGGTGCTTCGCAAGCTTCTGGCTTCGTCGACTTTTGCGATTGCCGGTGCGCTGGAGACGCTTTCCAAACGGTTGAAGAAGCGCCTTCCGCAGCAGTCGCCCGAGCAGCCACTCGAAGAGGCTCTCAAGCAGGACTACGAGAGCCTGGACGAGACTGCGGACGAGTGGAGCGACGACGATCCTGCCCCGCCTTTGTCGGACAGTGATCGGGCCGCCATCGAAAGCGAGGTCGCAGATCTGGATGAATTCGCCCGACTCGCCACCTCGATCGAGCACAACGCAAAAGGAAGGGCGCTGCTGAAAGCATTGGCTGTTGCCTTTCCGCGGGCCGTGGGGCTGGGCGCCCAGGAGAAGGCGATCATCTTCACCGAATCGCGGCGTACGCAGAGCTATTTGCTGCGCGTACTGGCTGACAGCCCCTTTGCCGACGGGATCGTTTTGTTCAACGGTTCGAACACCGATGAAGACTCCAGGCGCATCTACGCCGAGTGGCTGAAGCGACACGAGGGTAGCGACGCGATCTACTGGCAGCACGGCCACTCCACTGAGCGCGACTTCATCTACGTCACCACCGCGAACCTTGGCCACGAGCAGCTCCAACAGCTTTCCGACGAAGTTGGTCCGGAACGCTCACTGTTGGTCCTGTGCAGCGCCTTCTGGAGCAAGACCGACCGCTGCGCGAACCTGACCGTGAAGAAGATCCCCAGGCAGGTGCTGGCCCGCTGCGAATGGGGCCACGACGACTACAGCCTGCAGGTGGAGAATCTGCCCAAGGCACCACCCAAAGCGGCAACAACGGAGGGCCAGCAGAATCTCTTCGGGGAGGAGGAGCCGTGAAGGATCGTGCCACGGGCGGCCCCGAGACTCAGGGTGAGATCGTTCTCTACCAGGCAAAGGACGGCGAGCCTCGGATCGAGGTCCGCTTCGTGGACGAGAACCTGTGGCTGAGCCAGAAGCTGATCGCGGAGCTCTTCCAGAAGGACGTTCGCACGATCAACGAACACCTGCAGAACATCTTCGACGAGGGCGAGGTGGCCGTGGACTCAGCTATCCGGAATTTCCGGATAACTGCCGCGGACGAGAAGGCGTATGACGTCAAGCACTACAACCTAGATGCCATTCTGGCGGTTGGCTACCGGGTCCGCTCGTCGCGTGGCACCGCTTTTCGGCAGTGGGCGACCGCGAGGCTGCACGAATATCTCGTGAAAGGCTTCGTCTTGGACGACCGGCGGCTGAAAAACCCACCTGGGCCAGGCGTCCCTGACTACTTCGACGAGGTTCTCGAACGCATCCGCGACATTCGCTCTGCGGAGCGACGGATGTACTTGCAGGTGCGCAACGTGTTCGCGCTGGCTGCGGACTATCAGCAGGATGAGCAGGAGACACAGCGGTTCTTCCAGATCATCCAGAACAAGCTGCACTTCGCAGCCACCGGCAAGACCGCGCCCGAGCTGATCGCGGAGAGGGCGGACCACACTAGGCCCAACATGGGACTGACGTCGTGGAATGGCGACGTCGTGCGCAGAGCGGACGTCACCATCGCCAAGAACTACCTAGACGACAAGGAGATCGACGAACTCAACCGGATCGTGACCATGTTCCTGGACTACGCCGAGGATCAGGCGCGACGTCGCAAGCAGGTGTTTCTGCGGGACTGGCGGGAGAAGATGGACGAGTTTCTGAAGTTCAATGAGCGGCGGGTGCTGCCGGACGCGGGCCGGGTGTCGCGGGAACAGGCACAGCTTCGCGCCCATGACGAGTACGAAGCCTTTCACCAGCGGAGACTGGCTCAGGCGGGTGCGGACGCTGAGGTTGATACCGTGCAACGGCTGGTCGATCTCGCGAAGACGGTCCCCGGTGCAAAGCGCATGAAGGCAACCAGGGCCACCAAGAGGAAGAAGTCATGAATCGTCACGTCAACGCTATCGCCGGGCGGCTGAGCCTGCGACCGCCGCAGCGCCGCTCGCCGGAGATCCTGGATCGCATCAGCGAAATCGCGCCGCCCAAGAAAGACCATGACATTCAAGTCGTGCTCGACGCGATTCGAGCCGAGTTTCCGACCGTGACTGACTTCGAGCGCGAGTTTCCTTCGTTGTGCTTCGCGCTGGCCACCGGGGTGGGAAAGACGCGCTTGATGGGTGCATTCATCAGCTACCTGCACCTGGCCCACGGTCTGAACAACTTCTTCGTGCTGGCGCCCAGCGGAACATGTGGCACAGCAGACCATCGACATCCCGCGCATCCTGCTGGTCCCGAAGGGCGAAGTGAAGTCGGGGTTCAAACCGTTCACGCTGAAACTGGATGGGATCCACTATCAGCGCGTGGCCGAGGATTTGTGGGCCCAGTACTTGCGCACCAATGAGGGCGAGACCCTTGTCGTCGGGCAAGGCGGTATCGATGAACAGCGGCTGGAGGACTACGTCGTGGCTGGTCTGGTGGATTTCGACGACGTCTGCTACGACGACCACGCTGACCTCCTGTACGATCTTGCGCGGCAGACCGTCGAGCACTTCAAGGGCTACCTGACCGAAGAGGAAACGCGGAAGGTCTTGCGCTGCCACCAGCGGGATATTGCGCGCTTCATTCACGCCCAGATGCTGGAGCACCACTGGGAAGACGAGACAGTTGAGTACGAGGTCAAGGTCAGCAGGGGGTTCACGGAACTGAAGCCAAGCGCCTATACCGTGCCGGCTGGCGTGTCGCCGCTGGATTTCCACCAGTCGCCGGCGGACAAGAGCAACATGGCGAAGTACGTGTTCCGCGGCTTCGCGCACTGCCTGTATCCGGTGCAGAAGTTCCAGTCGGACACCGAGCGCAGACTCGCCGTCATCCTCGATCGCGACGCGATTCGCTGGTTCAGGCCGGCCAAAGGACAGTTTCAGATCTTCTACAGGTTCAACCACGAGCACCACGAGTATCAGCCGGACTTCGTCGCCGAGGACGAGCACACGATCTACATGCTCGAAACCAAAGCCGCGAATGAGATGAGCGCACCCGAGGTGCAACTCAAGAAGGAAGCCGCGATTCTCTGGTGCAAGCACGCCACTCAGCACGCGGCGACGTGCGGCGGCAAGCCATGGCGATACGCCCTCATCGCACACGACACCGTGGCGGAGAACATGACCCTTGTCGCTCTCGGAAACACGGGCATTTAGCGCTCCACCCGGAGATTTTTTCACGCCGCATGGACCTCGAAAAGATGGCGCGCCACCTCGGTTTTGAACCAAACCAGCGTCCCCCTCATCTCGCCCACTTGGGGAGACGTTCTCGGCAAACAAGCTGCAGCCGAGCGACCCAGGTTTTCGGCCATGGCTGCGCCCATGGCATTGATCGCCATGGGCGAAAACCCGGAAGAGCTGGTGAAGCCCGCGCGAGTGCAGATGATCCTAAAGACCATCTACGAGAACAATCGCGTGACCAATGGCTGGGCCACCCAGAGAACTGCGGACGGAAAGGAAGTGAAGTCCGACCAGGGCAAGGATGTCTGGATCGCCTCCGACTACGTCCTGGCCCATATGCTGGACTATTGCGGCCTGACCGAGGAAAGCAAGGATGTCTACAAGGTGATGGACGAGATCCTGCTGCAGCACGACAACACCTCGACCTCTCCCGAAAGCGTCCGGCCGGACGAGAACAAGTTCATCGTAAAGGGATATCCCCGCCCCGGCGCCGTGTGGACCCAGTTGCCCCTGTTCTTCTTCAAGGCCCAGAAACAGGCCGGCAAGAAGATCTCCACGCCGCAAGAGATGAGGGCGTTCATTCAAGCGATTTTCAATCCCGACGGCGCGACCCTCGCGGCGTTCCGCTCAGGCCAAGGCAAGACGGAGTCCGCCCATTGGGGCCGGAAGGCCGGACGAATCCCCTATGGGTTGAGTCGGGTCAGGCCCGGCGCCGGCAGCGGGCCCGCCATGCCCGGCGGCGGCGGCACGGCCGGTTCGGTCTTGGCCTAAGTCGACAAGGTTGTACTCGGACCCACGGGCAGCCTCACCTCGAAACGACTGCCGGTGGGCTGGCGGGCGATGTACACCACGTCGCCTCCGTGGTAGCGGGCCACCTGGCGGACCAGGGCCAGACCCAGGCCCAGGCCGGTGTCGCCGGGGATGTGCAGCTCGGGGGATCGGTAGAAAGGCACAAAGATACGCTCGCGCTCGACCTCGGGCACACCGGGGCCGTCGTCTTCCACGGCGATGATGGCCTGCGCTTCGACTCGCCGAACTTCCGCGCGAATCGCGCCATTGCCACCGTGCAGACGCGCGTTCACGAAAAGGTTGCGCACCATGTGCCTCACCATGGCGCCTTCGCACGCGAAGAGCAGGGGCTCCCCGTTGACCTGGGCAGACACAGCCAGAGCCTCCTGGCGCACCAGCGCCAGCAAATCGATCTCCGCAGCCGGACGCCGAGGCACGCCAGGCTGCGCGCGCGCTGAAAGCAGCAACTCCTCCACCAGGGCATCCAACTCCGCGATGTCTTCGGCGGCTCGACGAGCGAGCTCGCCCCGCCTCGCCGGGTCTGATTCATCAGCCAGCAACTCCAAGGCCATGCGGATGCGGGCCAAAGGTGAGCGCAACTCGTGCGAGGCGCCGGCCAGCATTTGCCTCTCCTGCGCCAGCAAAGCTTCGATGGCAGCGGCCGCCTCGTTGAAACGCTGAGCGAGCATGGCGATCTCGTCGCGGCCGACCACCGGAACACGGTGGCGGAGATCGCCGGCGCCCCAGCGACGCGCGCCCTCGGCCAGTTGTTCGAGGCGGCGGGTGATGCTTCGGGAAAGCGGAAGAAGCCCGATCGCCATCAGAATGGCCAGTGCCACCAACAGCGGCAAGAAGAGCGGCCGGTGCGGCCCGATGTGCTCACGTTCGCGCAGACCGAGGGTGCGGCCGTCCCCCAGGTGCGTGATCCAGACCGGACCGTGCTGCCCGTGCTGCCAACCGCTCGCGCCGCGAGAGAAGGGCCCGGCCGGGTCGTGCCCGGCGTAAAAAAGCAGCCGCCCCTCCACGTCCCAGACCACAACGTCGGCACCCAGCTCCTGCGCCTTGGTTTCCAGAAGCTGCGCCTCGCTGCCCCGGCATGGGCCCGGTGCCTGGCAAACCAGCGAGCGCGCGATGGGCGCCAGGATATTGGCGGCAGGGATACGCGGCTCGTGAAACGCACGCGCCAACAAGGCGGTCACCAGCAGGGACAGCACGGTGATGGCCAGAAATGTCAGATACAGCTTGTGATAGAGACGCCGCTTCATGGCTCGCCTGGGCCGGCTCCTGCGGGCGTAACCGCCAGCACGTAGCCGGCGCCTCTCACGGTCTGCAAGAGGCGAGGATGTCTCGGATCATCCTCGATCACCTGACGGATGCGCGAAATGTGCACGTCAATGCTGCGATCCACGTTGTCCCATTCCTCGCCCTTGAGCGCGTCCATCAGCTGATCGCGAGTCTGCACGCGCCCGGCCCGCTCTGCCAGCAGCAACAGCAAGTCGTACTGGCGGCCGGTCAGCTCGCGCCGCTGGCCGCGCACGCGAACCTCGCGGGCCGCGCGATCGATCTCCAGCGGTCCCAGGCGCAGCACGTCGGTCACAGGCCGCTCGCCCGCGCGCGTGCGACGCAAGACCGCAGCCAGGCGCGCCAGCAGCTCCCGCGGATTGAACGGCTTGGGCAAGTAGTCGTCCGCGCCAATCTCGATCCCCACGATGCGGTCCATGTCGTCGCCTCGTGCGGTGAGCATCACGATAGGCACCTGCGAAAAGGAGCGCATGCGGCGGCACACCTCCAGCCCGTCGATTCCGGGAAGCATCACATCGAGAACCACGGCGTCGTAGCCGGTGCGGCGTTGCGCTTGCAGCCCGCTCTCGCCGTCGCCGCAGCAGTCCACCGCATACCCATGCTCGCGCAGATACCCGCCCAGCATCTCGACCAGGCGGGCATCGTCGTCGATCAGAAGAATACGGGTTGGCATGGCAGGCACGGGCCGGCGCGTGTCCCCGGCCTCGTCCGGTATGATACCCGAGTCTCGGTCGCCTGTGGTGTTAGAACCCGTGGCGATGGTGGCCGCCATGGTTGCGCATCTGCTGGATCAGGGTCTGGCGCTGATCGACGGTCAGGATGTTTCCGACCTGAACCAGCGCCGTGGTGATGGTCTTTGAGGCCTGGTCCATGAGGGCCGAGGCCTGCACGCGCAGCTTCTCGATACCAGCCGGATCAAGCGTGGTCGCTGCAAAGGCATCGAGCATGGCCTTGTGCAATTGTCCGTGTTGCTGGTGGATGGACTTCAGGTCAGTGGCCAGTTGCTGAATGACGGGCTTGATCGCCGCGCGCTGGCTGTCAGTGGCCTTGACCAGGTCCAGCGCCTTCTCCAGTCGGCGCTGCACGAACGCCTCGTGCTCCGCGGGCGAGCCCTCTTCTGGCCCAAAGCCCATGCCTGGCCCGCCAAAAGCCCAGGCGCGAGCGCCCAAGATGCCTGCGAAAGCCACGGGCAGTGCCAACAGCAGCCACCAGCGGCGACTTCTCGATTGATACGAATTCGTGTCAGTCATTGTGTCCTCCTTGTTGTGCGACGGGCTCTTCCTGCGTCCCGTCTGCAATCAAGATGACACCCGGGTTGTGCTGGCGTATTGCGCGAAGGTAAAGTTAGGTAAATTCCGCGGAGGCCAGCCCGCGGGCGCCGAAGGGCACTCGGGTGCTGATATCCGGCGACCTTGCAGTGTTTTCTTATCGTCTTATCAAGCATCCCCGCCGGTCCATCCGAGGCGCCGCGGTCGCATGGAAGGCACCAGTGAACGAGCGGCCTGGTCTTGACAAGTATATACCCGCATATATACTTTTGCTCATGGGCGAAAGAGCGAGAATCTTTCAGAACGGAGGCAGCCAGGCTGTACGTCTGCCAAAGTCCTGTCGTTTCAAGAACGATCAGGACCAGGTGATCGTTCGCAGGGTGGGCAAACAGGTCATTATCGAGCCCGCTGACGAGTGGCGTCCGGAGTTTCTGGCTTGCCTGGGCGCATGGCGCGATGACATACCCAAGCCGCCTGTGCGAAGAGTCGGTTCCAGAAGGAATCCCTTCGAGCCATCGTGAAATACCTTCTCGACACCGACAGTGTCAGTTACGCGCTTCGCGGACAAGGAGACGTGGGCGCGCGCATCCGGGCCTGCCATCCGTCGGACCTCCGCATGAGCGTGATCACGCTCGCTGAACTTCGATACGGAGCCGACCGAAAGGGATCGCGGAAACTCCATGGTCTCATCGACACCTTCGCCGCAGCCATCGAGGTCGTGCCATTCGACGAGGGCGCCGCAGCCGCGTTCGGACGGATCGGCAGCATGCTTGCCGAACGAGGAACACCGATTGGAGAGTTTGATGTCCTGATCGCCGCGCACGCAGTGGTACTGCAATGCACCCTGGTCACGAATAACGTGCGACACTTTTCACGAGTGCCTGGGCTCTCTGTCGAGACCTGGGCATGAAACCAGGCCCTGCCGGATGTGCTAGTTCTTGTCGCCTTCGCTGCGGCTGTCGGGATGGCGGATGTCGTTGCCCTTGACCATGAACACCACCAGCTCGGCCAGATTGGTGGCGTGGTCCGCGATGCGTTCCAGGTACTTGGCGATCGACTGCAAGCGGGTGGCGCGATAGACGTTCTTTGCTTCTTCCATCATGTAGGTGAGAAGCTCGCGGAATATCTGGGCGTAGAGGTCGTCGATGATCTTGTCCCGCGCGATGACCCGTCGGGCGCGATCGGCGTCCTTGGCCACGAAGGCGTCCAGGGACTCGCGCAACATCATCTGGGTCTCGTCCGCCATGCGCGGCAGGTCGACATAGGGCTTGAGCGGTGGCTCATCATTCAGTTCCAACACGCGCTCGGAGATATTCACGCCGAGATCACCCATGCGCTCCAGATCCGTGACCGCCTTGAGCACCATGGTGACAAAGCGCAGGTCCGAGGCGACGGGCTGACGGCGCGCCAGGATCTGCAGACACAATCCGTCGATTTCGATCTCCAAACGATCGATGATGCGATCAGCCTCGATGGTCCGCTGGGCGAGAGCAGAATCGCGTGCCAGCAGGGCGCGCAGACTGCCGCCGATGATGGCTTCCACGTGGCTACCCATGAGGAGGAGCTGCTCGCGCAGATGTCGCAGCTCCTGTTCGAACTCGCGGTCAGTGTGCTCGCGCGCGCGCATGTCCCCCTCCTAACCGAAGCGGCCCGTGACGTAGTCCTCGGTGCGAGGCTGGCTGGGGTGGGTGAAGATCGTGTCCGTGGTGGCGAATTCCACCATGTCGCCCATGTAGAAGAACGCCGTGTAGTCGGACACGCGGGCCGCCTGCTGCATGTTGTGGGTCACAATGACCACAGTGTAGTCGCGCGCCAACTCGTGAATCAGTTCTTCGATGTGAGCTGTGGCAATGGGGTCGAGCGCCGAGGCTGGCTCGTCCATCAGCAAGACATCAGGCTCAACCGCCAAGGCGCGGGCAATACACAGGCGTTGCTGTTGGCCGCCCGACAAACCCATGGCGCTTTCGCCCAGACGATCCCTGACCTCGCTCCACAGAGCCGCCCGCCCCAGCGCCCGTTCCACCCGGCCCGCGATCTCGCTGCGGTCTCGCATGCCGCCAATGCGCAAGCCGTAGGCCACGTTGTCGAAGATGGTCTTGGGAAACGGGTTGGATTTCTGAAAGACCATGCCCACGCGCCGCCGCACCTCCACCGGGTCCACGCCCGGACCATAGATGGGTTGGCCGTCCAGTCGCACCTCGCCCTCCACGTGGCAGCCCAGGACCAGATCGTTCATCCGATTGAGCGAACGCAAGAAAGTCGACTTGCCGCAACCCGAAGGACCGATCAGCGCGGTGACGTGCTTCTCGGCGATCTCCATGCTCACCGGGCCCAGGGCGCGCTTGTCGCCGTAGGACACGGTCAGGTCGCGAACCGAAAGACTGATCTTCGGCAGGGCCGGGTCGGGATTGGCATCACCATTCATGAGCTGGCTCCGGCAAAACGGCGACGCATGTGCGAGCGCACCACCACGGCCGTGGCATTGAGCGCGAAGGTCAACAGCAACAGGACGAGCACGGTGGCGTAGAGAATGGGCCGCGTGGCATCCACGTTGGGCGACTGCGTGGACAGAACATAGACGTGATAGCCGAGCTGCATGAATTGGTCGTGCAGGCTGTGCGGCAGTTTCGGCAGGAAATAGGCCACCCCAGTGAAGAGAATGGGCGCGACCTCGCCGGCGCCGCGGCTGATGGCCAGAATGGCGCCCGTCAAAATACCGGGCAGCGCCTGCGGCAGTACCACGCGGGCGATGGTTTGCAGGCGGCTGGCTCCCAGGGCCGCGGAGGCCAGGCGCAGCTCACGCGGAACAGCGGCCAGGGCTTCCTCGGTGGCCACAATGACCACGGGCAAGGTCAGCACGGCCATAGTCAGTGCAGCCCAGACCAGGGCTGGCTGGCCAAAGACCCGCTGGCCGCCGTACAAGGCGCGGTCGATGCCCGCGCCCACGAATTGAACGAAGAAGCCCAGACCAAAAAGGCCAAACACAATCGAGGGCACGCCGGCCAGGTTATTGACTGCGACGCGCACCAGGCGGGTCAGTCGCGAACCGGGGTTGGCGTATTCCGAAAGATAAATGGCCGTTGCCACGCCGGCCGGCAAGACAGCCAGGGTCATCAGCACGACCAGCGCCACAGTGCCAAAAATCGCGGGGAAGATCCCACCGGCCGTCATCCCGTCGCGCGGCGCCTGGGTCAGAAAAGCCAGTGTCATGTGTGGAGCGCCGTTGTAGACGACGTCGCCCAGGACCACGACCACAATCAGCAAGACCAACGCTGCGGCCAGGCCAGTGCCCAATGACAACGCGACGTCACCCACCCTGCGACCACTCCGTTTCACGCCACGCCTCCCAGGCGCCGTTTCATGCGGCCGATGGCGAACTCCCCCAGCATGTTGGTGGCCAGGGTGAAGCCGAAGAGAAGCACGCCGAGGAAGAAGAGCACCGTGTAGTGGGCGCCACCGAACACCACCTCGGCCAACTCGGCCGCGATGGTGGCGGAAACCGTGCGCACCGAATCCGCCGGGCTGAACGACAGGATGGCGGCGTTGCCCGACGCCATGAGCACGATCATAGTTTCCCCGACGGCGCGCCCCATGCCTAGCGCAATGCCGGCCGCCACGCCCGGCCCAGCGGCCGGAACCACCACGCGAACGATGGTTTGCCAGCGGGCCGCGCCCAGGGCCGTGGAGGCCTCGACGTAGCTGCGCGGAACCGCACCGAAGGCTTCCTCGCTGACCGTGAAGACCACCGGAATGATGGCAAACGACAGCGCCACTCCGGCGACCAGAGCGTTGAGACGGGAATCGAGACCCAGGGCGTGCTGCAGCCAGGTGGCCATCACCATCAGGGCGAAAAAACCAAGCACCACCGAGGGAACGCCCGCGAGCAACTCGACCGTGGGCTTGATGATTTCACGCAAGCGGCGGCCCGCGTACTGCGACACAAAGAGAGCCGAGCCCACGCCCAACGGCACCGCTACCAGCATGGCGATGAACGTCACCTTCAGGGTCCCCACCACCAAGGGCCAGACCGCGTACTTGGGAACCTCGGAGACCGGCTGCCAAATGTGCTCGGGCGCGTCGTACCCGGGCCACTGTTGCGCGAACCACATTTTCGCCAGCGTGACCTCTTTCCAAATCGCAGAGTCGTGAAAGAGCGGCCATGCCTCTTTGGCAATGAACACGAAGATCAGTATGACCGCAGCAATCGAGCTGAAGGCAAGAACCCGAATCGCTGCCTCGGCCAGGGCGTGAAGCATCGGCCGCCGGCTGGCCAGGCGAGGCCGCTCGGCTTGTCCCCGGGTGTTACGATCGTCCGACTGGAATGGCTGCGGCAGTCCAAGACCCGGCGGTGTCGGGCGTGTCGACGGCGTCAGCCCGACCGGTACGACTTGGCCGGGCTGAGGTTTCGACGACTGCTCACTCATGCTCGCCATGTCTAGTCAAAGTTGAGCAGTGCCGGGAAACGCTCACGTGACCAGACTGTGACAGTCGTGTGACAAGAAACTATCTCAGGGGATAGTAACCCACCTTGGTCACGATGGCCTGGCCCTGGGCCGAAAGCACCCAGTCGACGAAGTCGCCAACGTCGCCGGTCGGCTTGTTGCGCAGGTAGAAGAAGAGCGGCCGGCTCAGCGGGTAGCTCCCGTCTTTCACATGCAACTCGTCTGCGGCGATGGCTGGACTCTCCGTGTCCTTCTTGATCTTGAGCACCTTGATTCCCTTGGCGTAGGCCGCGCCGCCGTAGCCGATGCCGAATTTCTCCTTGGCCACCGCATTCACCACGGCCGCAGTGCCTGGCATGCTTTGCGCGCGCACGGTGTAGTCGGCGTTCTTGAGCACATGCTCCTTGAAAAACACGTAGGTGCCGGAACTGTTTTCGCGTGAGTAGACAACGATCTTCGCGTCCGGACCACCCAGTTCCTTCCAGTTGGTCACCTTGCCAGTGAAGACCAGCTTGAGCTGATCCATGGTGATCTCGCCCAGCGGGTTGCTCGCGTTGACGTACACTGACAGGCCGTCGCGCGCCACAGGGATTTCCACGCCCACTGTGGCGTAGCGGTCCCGCAGCTTCTCCTTTTCTGCGGCGCTCATGGTTCGCGAAGCCTGGCACACGTCGGTGGTGCCGTTGATGAGAGCGCTGATTCCCGTGCCTGAGCCGCCGCCGGTGACTTGAATGGTCGCGCTCGGATGGGCGCGCATGTACTCCTCGGCCCAGCGCTGTCCCAAAATCACCATGGTATCCGAGCCCTTGACCGTGATTTCACCGGCCGCCGCAGCAAGAGGCGCGAGCAGCGCTGTGGCAATGGCCAAGCCCTGGGCGGCCACAGTCAGAATGCTTGTGCCACGCGATTGGTTCCTTTGAGTCTGTCGTTTGTGCATCGCAATCTCCTTGGACGCACGATGCCCAGCTCGTGTGACGGCCCGGTGACAACGACGCAACTTGTGAGTGAAGCCGAAGCCGTAAAGCGCGATCCAAATACGCTGTCTCCTCTGCCTCTCGGGCCTCTGTGTCTCTGTGTGGAATAGGTAACTCTAGGACGCGCCGCGGGCCATCAGCGGGGCCGTGCGTTCGTCCGAGCCCACGCGCACCGGCAGCACCGACATGGCCAAGCCCTTCCAGTGCAGGCGTCGCTCGACCTGATACGCGGTTTCATTGTGCAGGATTCGCTGTGCCCAGGTCTCGCGCTTCCAAATGAGCTTGCCCGCAAAGAAGACCACGCGCGGGTATTCTTGGGAAAGAGCGATGCAAAGACGCGTGGCCTCCTGGACCGGATCCAGCCCCTCGGCGGTACGACAGGCGGAATTCCAACCCAAGCTGCGCGCCAGGGTCACGTACTTCTGCGCACTTTCGTCGACGGCTCGGCGCTGGGCATCGACCTCTGCCGTCCCCTTGAAGGTCCCCGAATCGTGCACCGCCACCGAGACGAAGACCAGGTTGGAAAAGTAGCCAGGAAAAGTCCTCTGGATCGACAGCATCGAGTGCACGCCAAGCCCGCCAAACTTGCCCACCAGAAGAATCGCGGTTGGCTTTCCCGGATCGGGCTCGCCGCCCGCGCCGTCCATCCCAGTGAGATTCCCGAGGTCCGCGTCGAGCATGGCCAGCTGTCGGGCCACGGCTCGGTAGTGCGCCTTCACGACCAAACAAACGCCGACCAGTGCGGCCGTGACCACGATGGTCAACCAGGCGCCTTGCCGAAATTTCAACACCACGGTGAAGGCCAGGATGCCGATGCACATCACCAGTCCCACCACGTGAACCAGGATCTGCCTGAGCCACGGCCGCTGCTGTCTGCGCTCGGCCAGCCACAGACGACACATGCCCAGTTGGGACAGCGAGAAGGTAATGAACACGTTGATGGCGTACATCACGACCAGCGCGTCCACGCTGCCACGGCTGAACAGCAGAAGCGTGATCGCAGCCAGGCCCAGCATGAGCACGCCGTCCTTGGTGGTCAGACGATCCGAGAGCGAGGCAAAGCGCCGGGGCAGCCAGGAGTCCACCGCCATGTTGGCCATGACCCGGGGTCCGTCGATGAAGCCGGTCTGCGCCGCCACGAACAGCAGCGCGCCTTCGGAAGCCAACGTCAGCACCACGAAGACCTTGCCGAGAGGAATACCCGCGATCTGCCACCGAGCCGAAAAAGTCTCGACCAGGACTCCATTCAAAGTCTTGCCGTCCTCGGGGTGCACCCCGAAAAGCAGATAGCAAAGCAGAATCCCGCCTGCGGTAAAGGCGAGCGAAATCGCCAGAGCCGCCATGGTCCGTTTGCCGGTCAGCACACGCGGTTCGCGCATAATCTGCAGGCCGTTGGAAATCGCTTCGATCCCGGTGTAGGTCCCCGCACCGCGCGAATAGGCCGACATCAGGATCATGAACAGGCCCCAAGTCCCGTACTGGCGCAGGCCGCTCGACAAGCCCGCCGACATCTCCCTGGCGACTCGCGGCGCCTGGCCGAGATGCGAACCGACCCCGCCCAAAACTAGGATTGCATGGGTGGCGAGAAAGAGCAGGAAGACGGGAACCAACGGCGCGACCGATTCCTTCACGCCCCTGATGTTCAAGACGATGAGCACGAGAATCACGGCGAACTCGGCTGGCAGTTTCCACACGTGCCACGGGAGCGGCAACAAACTGAACACCGCATCGCCGCCCGAAGCGATGGACACGGTGATGGTCAGAACGTAGTCGACCAGCAGCGCCGATCCTGACACCACGCCTGCCTTCTCGCCCAGAAGCTTGCTCGCAACCAGGTAGCCCCCGCCGCCACTCGGGAAGTGTTCAATGATCCGGCTGTAGGCGTATGACATCACGAATACCGTCGCCGTCATGGCCAGAGCCAGAAAGATCGCGAGGTAGGTCGCGTTTCCGCGCTCCATCAGCGCCCGGTAGCATTCCTCGGGGCCGTAGGCCGACGAAGTGATGGCATCCGAGCCAAGACCCACCCACGCCAGAAAGACCGCCAGCGAGATCTTGTGAAAGACGCCGGGATCCCTGAAATCTCTCGGCCGCCCAATCACCAAACGCCACGAACTCTCCCAAATACTCATTCTCTCCGCCGCTGCGGGCGTCTCGGTGCCACTCATTCAATTCTCTCGACCAGTCCCCCTTCTGTCGGGACTTGGCGCGCCCACGAGGTTAGCTGACGGGCTCGGGAGGAGAAGGTCCCCCGGTGCTCATCGCACTTCGCCCCAGAGATTGGTTCCCCCGTTCCGGCGAGCCGGATTCGGCGCACGAGGGTGGTACGCGATGCCCCCGTCACTGTCAACCGGGGTTCGCACGCAAGCCTACTTTCCGGGCCTGCTTTTCTGTCATACGTCCGGCTTGTTTCGTCCAGGTGACCAACGCGCGGCCCGACGGTTTCATCGTCCCTGATATCGGCCAGATAGCCCTCCCGCAGCTTCTGCAATTGACGCCCGCAGTGTTACGGCAAATTGGCCCCAATGAAATACGTTGTTAACCGACAGTGAGTATAGTTGTTCCAGAGCAATGGCGAACAATCACAGACACAAAATGTGTCGGCGCTTGTTGGCAACAGCAAAGAAGGAACAGCAAATGGAACCAACATCGGCAACAGGGAACGGCAGTGCTGGGAAAGGCTCCGTTCGACCCACACTGGGTCTGACGGGCCTGACCGTAAATGCCATGGCGCTGATCGCGCCAGGCGCATTCTTGTGGCTCACCTATCAGATGCAGTCCTTGTACGGCGCGCCCCTGGCGGGCTCGTCCATGTGGTTTGGCATTGTGGCGGCCTTGCTACTGTGTTTCGCCACGGCCCTCAGCTACGCTGAATTGTCCAAGCTCTATCCCGGGGCCGGGTCGTCCTACTTTTTCGCCGAACAGGCCTTCCTTAACCATACCAAGGCCTATCGCTTCGCCCGCATCGCCAAGTTCATGACGGGATGGGCGAGCCACCTCTACTACTGGGTGTATCCGGGCTGCATGGTGGGCGTGACAGCCATTCTCAGTGGCTACCTCCTCAATCAGTTCTTCCCCAATACCTTCAGCGGGGCAATCAACAGTCCCCTCTTCATGATCCTCTTCTGCGTGGGCTTTGCCTTTGGCGTGGCCTACATCGCCTTCCGCGGCGTGACGGGAACCACCGGCGTGAACGTGCTCATCAACATCGTGCAGATCACGGCGTTGCTGGTTTTCTCGGTCATGGCTATCTCCTACCGCGTTCACCACGGCGAGGGCTCCCGTGCCTTCCAGCTGGTCAATGGAATTCCGGTGGACTACAACGTCGCACAGGAGCCGGTACTGGAAAACGGCAAGCCCAAACTGGACCCTGCCGGTCAGCCGATGACCCAGCCGAAGATGGATGACGACGGCATGCCTGTGCCCGAAATGAAAGACGGCAAGCCGGTGCCCTTCACCATCACCTACGCGGCCAGCGAGGCCATGAAGATGGAGCCGATCGACGCTGACCATCCCGCCACGCTGACCCCGCACTTCAAGTTCCACGAGACGGCGTCCTCGGTGCCAGCGCCGCATGGGTTCTCCCTGATCGTCATTCAGGCCTGCATCGCCATTCTCATCTTGGTCGGGTTCGAGTCGGTGACCTCGATGGGCGAGGAGGCACGCAACGCCAAGCGGGACATTCCGCGGGCCGTGCTCCTGTCACTCGGAATCCAAGGAATCTTCTGCTATTTGATTGAGTACTTCGCGGCCAATTACTTCCTCAATCAGGGCTACACCATGACCAATGCCGCCGGCTCAGGCGCTCCACTGGGCGACATGATGGTCATCGTGGGCACCTGGCTCTTTGGCAGCTATCAAGCAGGCCGCGCCTTTATGTTGGTGCAGGCACTGACTGTGTTCCTGGCCCTTATTGGAACCACGTTGTCCTGCCTGAGCACCGGAGCGCGCGTAACCTACGCCATGGGGCGCGACGAGGAAATGCCGGCACACTTCGGCATGTTGCACGGCAAGACCCTGACCCCGTATCGCTCGATCTGGATCCTGGCTGCCATTTCGGCGGTCATCGGCATCATCACCGTGTCGCTGTACCTGGGCGGCACCACCCCGTCGGCTTTGGAGCCCAAGTTCCAGAACCTGTGGTACGGCTTCGGCGTGTTCAGCCCGGAGACCTACGCTAAGCTGCCCAACTCACTGGTCATCGTGACCCTGGTCAGCAACTTCGGCACCTTTTTGCTATACATGATGACCTGTCTCGTGGCGATGGTGGCCTTCCGCGAGCACAAGTCGTTCAACGGATTCAAGCACCTGTTCATTCCGCTGTTTGGCTTGGTTGCCAATCTGCTGTGCATGCTGTTTTACCTGGTGGGACCATTCATGGTGGCAGGCATGAGTGTGAAGGAGCCGTACATTGCACTTGGAGCCTGTGCGGTGTGGGGCGTGTACGGGGCGGTGTACTTCCTGCGCAACAGCAAGGCCAAGTCGCGCGCGGTGATGGTGGACAAGCCCGGGGTGGCGACAGATCGCGTGCCAGCATAGGGGGAGTTGGGGGGTGCGTGCGTCGCTCCTTTTTGTGGGGGCGACGCACGCTTGGGTAGGGGGCAGATACAATGACCGAGATTGAGGCTTGAATGTCAGTTGCCAAAGACGAAGATCATGTCAGCCCCGACGACAAGGGGCGTTTGCCCGCAGGAAATGCACCATTGCCGTCGGCGGAGGCCGCCTTTGCCTTCGACATG
This sequence comes from uncultured delta proteobacterium, assembly GCA_963758155.1. Lineage (GTDB taxonomy): Bacteria > Myxococcota_A > Polyangia > Fen-1088 > Fen-1088 > Fen-1137. Next base: position 372,870 of record CAVWUP010000015.1, on the reverse strand, counting down.
GCGGTACTCAGCCACCCGGGAACTGAACGCAACGACAACGAAGACTCCTGCGTCACCCATCGCGAGAACGACGAGTGTGGTTTGGTTGCGGTAGCCGACGGCGTGTCCAGCTACGACGGCGGCGAGGTGGCCAGCCAACGCGCGACGGAGGTGCTGGTGCGCTCTTTCCAGGAGCAGGGTTCGGGCGTGGCCCCGATGAAGCGGCTGGTGCGCGCGGTCCAGCAGGCCAATATCGAAATCTACGATACTGCGGTGGTGGTGCCGCAGCTTCGCCGCATGTGCACGACACTGACCGCGGTGGTGCTTGATCGGGGCGAGGCATTGGCTGCCCATGTGGGCGACAGCAGGCTTTATCTGATCCGCGAGGGACAGATCCTGCAACTCACCAAGGACCACACCGTGGCTGCCGAGCGTGCCAGCCTCGGACTCATGAGCAAGGAGCGATTGCGCAACCATCCGGATCGTTGCGTCCTCACCCGCAGCGTGGGGCGGGAACTGATCGTTGGCGTCGACCGCATCACGCGTGAGCTGGTACAGGATGACGTGCTCATCGTGTGTAGCGATGGTTTGTACAACTCCTTGGACGAGACCGAGTTTCCGCGGATCGTGGGCAATCTGGATGCCTCGATCGGCTGTCGCGCGCTCATCGACGCGGCCAACAGCATCGGGGCACTGGACAACGTGACCGCAGCCGTCGTGCGCATTACCCGCGCGCCGGCCAAGCTGGAGCCGGTGGGCGGACTTGGCGATCGTCTGCGTCGCTGGTTTCGCTGAGGCCGCCTAGAGCACCGAACGGTTTGCCTCCCGTCGTGAAATCGCGGATTTGCGTCGCGTCCCTTCGTTGCTCCTCGGTCAAATACGTCGAGTATTCTCCCTCGTCGCGCCTCGGGCCGCTCGAAACTGCGCAATTTCACTCGGTCCGGCAAACCGTTCGGTGCTCTAGTAGAACGCAACCAGCAAGGCGGTGACGAGGTACACCGGCAGCAACACCGCGATAGCCATCATCGCGTAGCGGGCGAAGCTGGGCATCCGGTAGCCAGCGGCCTCCGCCATCGACTTCACCATGAAATTGGGGCTGTTTCCGACATAGGTATTGGCCCCCATGAGAACCGCCCCTGCGCTGATCGCTGCCAGGTAGCTGCCCGGTACCCCCGCCACATTGGCGGGCAGACCCAGTGCGCTGGCCGTGCTTTGCCCTGCGGTAAGGAACGCCAGGTAGGTGGGCGCGTTGTCCAGCACGCCGGAGAGCACGCCCGAAGCAACGAAGAACTGCCAAGGTTTCACCAAACCGAGAGCAGAACCTTTTTGTTCGAGCAGCGCCAGAGCGGGCGCCACGGTCACGAAGATCCCGGCAAAGAGCACGGCAACCTCGGTCATGGGAGCGAACGTGAATCCGTTCCTGTCGCGTCCCACGCGGCTCCCCAACGTGAACGACGCAACCGCTGCCGCAATCATCGCCACTTCCCGCACCGGGGACGGCAGGAACAACGAGAGCACCACAGCCAACAGCCAGATCAGGTTCAGCCGACCTTCCAGCGAGAGGGGCACCACCTGGCCCGCGCCGCGATCGATGTCCGCGGCTGCCTCGCGAGCCCAGGCCCGACGATCGAGCCAATAGAACACTCCCAGCAAGTAGCCCACGCCAACCAGCCAGATGGGAAACAGCCGGAGCGTCCAATGGAAAGGCACGCCCCGCAGAAATCCCAAGAACAGGGGCGGATCACCCAGAGGCGTCAGCAGTCCCCCAGCGTTGGAAACCAGCAGGATGAAGAAGAACGGTATGTGACCGGTGTGCCGTCGCTGCGCGTTCATCCTGAGAAGCAATCCAATGAGCAACATGCTGGCGCCCGTGGTCCCGAGCAGACTGGCCAGAACCGCCCCGATGCCGAGCACCAGCGTGTTGTTGCGCGGGCTCGCACGCAGGTCGCCCCCCAGGTGAATGCCCCCAGTGACCACGAACAGCCCGCCCCCCACGCACACAAACGAGAAGTACTCGCAACCCACATTCCACAGGTACGCAGGGCCTCGGGCCAGCAGCCATACGGCCACAGGCGTGGCCATAATCCCCACAAATATGGCCTTGTTCCGGTTGCGTTCCCACAGCGCGGGCACTGTCAGCGGCAAAATCGCGATTCCCGCCAAGATCATGACGAAAGGAAGGACTGCGTAGGCGGGGACGGTGAGGGCAGAGGTCTGCATGATTCGATGCCTGGCGCGATCGCGAAGCAGCGCACCAGCCTAGCAGAAGATCGTCCATCTCCCACGTGTCGGCATTGTTTCCCGCACCCTCCCCCGCTGTCCCCACACCTGGCATCGGCGGCGCTTTACCAACCTTTCACCTTCGCGAAACACAACGGCCATATGTTTTTGGTACACTCAATAGCACGGCTTGCTCATAGGGAGGACTAACCCATGAAGACAACTTTGATGGCCAGCCCAATTCTTGCTCCAGGCGGCGCCTACTGGGGCGTACGCATGCAGAACAGGAGCGACGGACACTTGTGGCACCACGACAAGAGGACTTTCCTGGCGGCCCAGTTGGCCATTGGTCTGGTCTGCTGGATAGCCTACCAGGCCGCAGCTCCGGATCTGGTGCCCACTGCGGCGGTCTTCATCATCATGCAGGTGAGTGCACTGGTGGGCTCAATGCGGGCCAATCGTTTGCGAAGCACCCTGATCTCCAGTCGCTCGTCCGTCCTCAACTAGCTGAAATTGCGGACAACTCATAGCTTCAATGGTCCCTAGCCGCGCAACTGACGATGCATGCACTTATAGAAAATGCCCAGCCGCGTGCCAGGCAGGATCTGGCCCTTCTTCTCGAAGTTAGTGAACAACTCACTCGAACCGCGGCGCTCAATGAGGTGACCGGTCCCGTCCTGCAGCGAATGGCTGCCCGCATGGGCATGTTGCGGGGAACAATCACCATCCTGAATCGCTCCACTGGCGCCATCGTCATCGAGGACGCCTTCGGGCTCAGCCCGCACGAAATGGAACGCGGCCGCTACGCGCTGGGCGAGGGAGTCACGGGGAAGGTGATAGCGACCGGCGAGCCTGCCATTGTGCCGGACGTGGTAGACGAGCCGCTGTTTCTCGATCGCACCCGCGCGCGGCGGCGCGCCGGCGAAAGCGGGAGGGTTTCCTTCATCTGCGTTCCCATTATCAACGGCAAAGAGGTTGTCGGCGCGCTGAGCGTAGACCGCCTGTCCCACGACGAGGTTTCTCTCGATGAAGATGTTCGTCTCCTGACCATCATCGCATCCATGCTCGCGCAGGCGGTGCGCATGCGGCAGGCGGCACGCGAACAGTACGAATCCCTGGAACGCGAGAATGCGCGCCTGCACAGCGAATTGGCCCAACGCTTTCGTCCGGCCAATATTATCGGCAACTCGGCTGCGATGGCCCGCCTGCTGGCCGAGATTGCGCAGGTGGCGGGCAGCCCAACCACGGCGCTGATTCGCGGCGAGAGCGGCGTGGGCAAGGAGCTGGTCGCCCAGTGCATTCACTACAACAGTCCCCGCGCTGACAAGCCCTTTGTCCGCGTAAATTGCGGCGCTTTGCCTGACGGCGTGGTGGAGAGCGAGCTCTTTGGCCACGAGCGCGGCGCCTTCACCGGCGCGGTGGCGCGGCGCAAGGGCCGTTTCGAGCTGGCCAACGGAGGCACGCTGTTTCTCGACGAGATCGGCGATCTACCGTTGACCACACAGGTCAAGCTGCTGCGCGTGTTGCAAGAGAAGGAGTTCGAGCGTTTGGGCGGCAATGAGGTGTTGCACGTCGATGTTCGCATCATCGCCGCGACCCACCGCGACCTGGAGCAACTGGTGCAGCAAGGACAGTTCCGCGAGGATCTATTCTACCGGCTCAATGTATTTCCATTGTACGTCCCGCCGTTGCGCGACCGTCGCACCGACGTCTTGCAGCTGGCCGACCATTTCGTCGAGCGCTTCGCCAAGGCGGCGAACAAACCCGTGCGCCGCATTTCCACGCCCGCCATTGACATGCTGGTCGCCTACCACTGGCCTGGCAACGTGCGCGAATTGCAGAACGTGATTGAGCGCGCGGTACTGCTGTCCACTGACGGGGTGATCCACGGCCACCATTTACCGCCTACCTTGCAAACTGCGGAGGCGAGCCACACGCCCATGCGGGGCAAGCTGCGCACAACCCTCGATAGTGTGGAGCGCGAGCTGATCGTGGAGGCGCTCAAGAGCGCGCGCGGCAACATGGCCGAGGCGGCGCGCAAGCTGGGCATCTCGGAACGCATGATGGGACTGCGCGTGGAGCGTTTTCGCGTCGACCTGGAAAAGTTGCGGCGGGCGTCCTAGTCGCGTGGGGAGCCCGCCGGCTCCCCCTGCGGGGACTTCGGGACGGACAGCCCACCCCACCCGCCCCGCGCTTCGCGCGCCCTCGTCGCTGGCGGCGCACCATCGTGGGAGGGCATGGCGAGGCCGAGCGCGAAGGCGCGAGCGCGGCGAGCGGGTGCGGTGGGAAAGGTGCAGGTCCCGAAGTCCCCGAAGGGGGAAGCGAGCGTGGCGTGGGTGGTCGTGGGGAGCCGAAGGGCAGAGCGAACCCTTCCAGGGTTCCCATATCAGAACACCGATCGGGTCAGAAGCTTCCGGATTGCGAACGGCTTGTCACGCCATTGTTTCGGACGTTTCGCGGCAGTTGCTTCCCGGCAAATCCAACGGAAACTCGGGCCTCGGCCCATTGTCGAATGCGCTTCAGTCTGCTTTGCTAGCAATCAGGAGGCGACACCATGAAGTGCATCGACGCCATTATCAAGCCATCCAAGATCGAGGACGTGAAGGAACGCATCCGACAGGTCGGGGTGAAGACCATGACCCTGTCGCAGGTCGCGGATTGTGGGGTTGCCGACGGTAGGCTGAGAATCTATCGCGGTTCCTCCTATGTCATCGACTCCGCTCCCATGATGCGAGTCCAGATGACGGTCGACGAGGACATGGTGAATCCCGTTGTGGACGCCATCGTGTCCACCGCTCTCCCAGGGGAGATCGACGGCGGCAGCATCTCCATCTATCCGGTGACTGAGACCATTCGCATACGAGTCGGCGAGCGCCCCTACAGAGCAACTGGCGATCGCCATCAAGAACACGCCAAGGTCGCTTGAAATAGTCTAGGAGGCAGCGCTGGTCCTGCTGCCCCCTACTCTTTGGAAAAGCGCCCGTCCGCCTTCAACGGTCCTCTTGCAATCGAGGGATCCTGGAGCCAGCCCACGCGCAAGCCGATGTAGGCGTCGTATTCGGGGACATAGGGCTTGATGTCAAGCAAGGGCGTCCCATCAAGGATGTCGATCTCGGCCACGTGCAAGGTCGTGCCTTCCACGCCAAGCAGGCGCACGGGCGAGAAGCCAATGGGATTGATGCGGGCTGGGACCCGCGTGGCGAACACCCCATGTTCTCGGGTATCCCGGTAGGGAAGAACACGCAACTTCGGCGCACAGGCCCGGTCGAACCAATAGACCAGCCAGATGCGTTCAAACCCTTCCAGGTCGGCCAGCCCTTCTGCGTAGGGCGGATACACCTCCACTGACCCCTCCACTCCCTTCGCACTGTACGGCTGGATCGGCGTGCCCTCTTGGCGGAGAAACGGGCTGTGAATGATGCCAATGGAAGTAGCCGTCAGCCTATCGATGCTCATGGGGTTGTGCCTCGGCGAGAGCGGCCGGTTGCACGCTGTGTGATTGAACGAGCAAGGCGGTCCACCCGCAGAACCCCGCCGTGATGAGGATAAGGCCGCTGGCGGCGCAGCTGGCTCGCACGGCCGGTTGTTCCTGCATCTCTTCTTACTTCCCGATCATCACGTCGGTGGCCTTGATAACGACAAAAACCGCGTCACCGATCCTGAGCGCCAAATGATCGATCGAGGACAGGCTGATGGAAGACGTCATGGTCTGGCCGCCGACATCAACCATGACCTCTCCCATCACGGCACCACGAACGATTTCCGTGATCTTCCCCTTGAGCTGATTTCTCGCGCTGAGTTCCATTATCCTGTCCTTCCCACGGGCGATGGACTGAACCCGGTCACCCGCGCACACCGATTGCGTCGGTCTTCACCATCAACTCTTTGGCTCGGGCGCCCTGCTGTCAAGCCAAGTCTTCACCCAGGGCGAAGAGTTAACCCGTCGGAAACTCCCCGTATATGCGAAAGGGCCAATTGCTCCCAAGGCGACAGGGCCCGGCTCCTCTTCGCGCCTACCCTACGCGAGCGTGTGCCGCCGACGTCTGATCCTACGCGAATGTAGCTTCCGCACGTCCCGCGACCCGACATCTCGCGCTGTGCAGACACGTAGGCGCCCGCGCTCTGGGGATTTCCGCCCACTTGCCGACGCCGCTGACCCGCTGGCAAGTCGCTTGCATTGGTCAGCGGCCGTTACCAGGCCTCACACTAGGAAGGACACCATGAGACAGATTGCAATTTACGGAAAAGGCGGGATCGGCAAGTCGACCACCACGCAAAACACCGTCGCCGGGTTGGTTTCACTGGGCAAGAAAGTGATGATCGTCGGTTGCGACCCCAAGGCGGACTCCACCCGTCTCATGCTGCACGCCAAGGCACAGAACACCGTCATGGACCTCATTCGCGAGCGTGGCACGGTCGAGGATCTGGAACTCAGCGACGTGCTTAAGGTCGGATACGGCGGCGTGAAGTGTGTCGAGTCAGGCGGTCCCGAGCCAGGCGTGGGCTGCGCGGGACGCGGGGTCATCACCGCCATCAACTTCCTGGAATCCGAGGGCGCCTATACGCCGGATCTCGACTACGTCTTCTACGACGTTCTCGGCGACGTGGTGTGCGGCGGATTCGCTATGCCCATCCGCGAGGGCAAGGCGCAGGAGATCTACATCGTGTGCTCGGGCGAGATGATGGCCATGTACGCGGCCAACAACATCTCGAAGGGCATTCTTAAGTATGCGACCTCGGGCAAGGTGCGACTGGGCGGCCTTATCTGCAATTCGCGCAATACCGATTGCGAGGCCGAGCTGATCGATGCTTTGGCCAAGCGGCTCGGCACACAGATGATTCACTTCGTCCCGCGCGACAATGAGGTGCAACGGGCCGAACTGCGGCGCATGACGGTCATCGAGTATTCGCCGAAGCACAAGCAAGCCGACGAGTACCGCGAGTTGGCGCGCAAGATCGCAGAGAACAAGATGTTCGTCGTGCCCAAGCCGCTGCAGATGGAGGAACTGGAAGGGTTGCTGATGGAGTTCGGCATCATTCAAGACGACGACCCGAACGTCGGCGTGGCCAAGACTGCCAGCGCGTGAACCGCCCCTGACATACACACGAAAGGAAGCCCACCGTGTCCGAAGCAAGGGTCAAGAAGGTCGACGGCATCACGCGCGAGTCCACCCAGGCCATGATCGATCAGACGCTGCAGGCCTATCCCGAGAAGGCCAAGGCCAAGCGGGCGCCACACCTGGCCCCCAATGACCCGACCGCCACCAGCCCGTGCGTAAAGTCGAACCGCAAGACCGTACCTGGGGTCATGAGCGCGCGCGGTTGTGCGTACGCAGGCGCCAAGGGCGTGGTGTGGGGGCCGATTCGCGACATGGCCCACGTGTCGCACGGCCCGGTGGGTTGCGGCTACTACTCGTGGGGCACGCGGCGGAATCTCATGTCCGGCATCAACGGCGTGTCGAACTTCGCCATGCAGATGACGTCGGACTTCCAGGAGAAGGACATTGTGTACGGCGGGGACAAGAAGCTGGCTGTCTTGCTCAAGGAGGTCAAGGACCTGTTCCCGCTGGCCAAGGCGATTTCGGTGCTCTCGGAATGTCCGGTCGGCCTTATTGGGGACGACATCAATGCTGTGGCCAGGCGCATGTCCCAGGAACTGGAGTTGCCAGTCATCCCGTGCAACTGCGAGGGCTTTCGCGGCGTTTCGCAGTCTCTGGGGCACCACATCTCGAACGACACCATTCGCGACTATGTCATCGAGACGCGCGAATTTGCCGAAGAGCCGGGGCCCTACGATGTGGCGTTGATCGGCGACTACAACATCGGCGGCGACGTCTGGTCGGTCAAGCCGCTGCTGGAAGAGTGTGGTCTGAACGTGAAGGCCACCTGGACCGGCGACGGTGAGATTGAAAAGATCGCTGCCACCCATAAGGTCAAGCTGGCCATCATCCACTGCTACCGTTCCATGAACTACATGGCGCGGGTCATGGAGGAAAAGTACGGCATCCCGTGGATCGAGTTGAACTTCTTCGGGCCGACCAAGATTCGCAACAGTCTGCGCCAGCTGGCCGAGCGATTCGACGACCGGATCAAGGAGAACGTCGAGAAGGTCATTGCCAAGTACGACCCCATCATGCAGAGCGTGCTCGACGAATATCGACCGCGTCTGCAAGGCAAAAAGGTGATGCTGTACGTGGGTGGCCTGCGGCCGCGACACACCGTCGGTGCCTACGAGGATCTGGGCATGGTGGTGGTGGGCTCGGGCTACGAATTCGCGCACGGGGATGACTACGAGCGCACTTCACCCGAAATGCCGGACGCGACGGTGCTGTACGACGATGCCAGCGAATACGAACTGGAGAAGTTCGTGCAGGAGCTGAAGCCCGACCTGGTGGGCAGCGGGATCAAGGAGAAGTACTTGTTCCAGAAGATGGGTCTGCCCTTCCGGCAGATGCACAGCTGGGACTACTCGGGACCGTACCACGCCTACCAGGGCTTCCCTGTGTTCGCGCGGGACATTGACATGGCGGTGAATAGCCCGACCTGGAAACTCGTTAAAGCGCCTTTCTGAATCGTGGGAGTCGAAACCCTTATGTCATGGGTCGGATTGGACCCTGATTAAGGAGAGGCAGTATGTCGAACGAACTGGGATTGAAAGTGAAGCCGGTCACCGGCATTTCGCCTGAAGACGAAACACGGGTGGCGGCATGGGTCAACACTGAAGACTACAAACTGAAGAACTTCGCCCGACAGGCTCTGGTGGTGAATCCTGCGCACGCTTGTCAGCCTTTGGGCGCCGAGCTGTGCGCGCACGGCTTTGCCGAAACGCTGCCGCTGGTCCATGGGTCACAGGGCTGCGCCTCGTACTACCGGTCCACACTGAATCGGCACTTTCGCGAGCCGGCCCCGGCCGTGTCCTCGGCCATGAGCGAGGACGGCGCCGTGTTTGGCGGACAGAACAACCTGCACGAGGCACTGGAAAATGCCATTGCGCTGTACAAGCCCAAGATGATCGCGGTCTTCACCTCGTGCATGCCCGAGATCATCGGCGACGACGTCAGCGCATTCATCAAGAACGCCCGCCAGAAGAACTGCGTCCCGCCGGGCTTCCTTGTGGCTCACGCCAACACGCCTTCTTTCACCGGCTCGCACGTGCACGGCTACGATTCCATGTTGCTGGCTATCTTGCAAACCCTGACCGAGGGCAAGGCCATCGAAGGGCGCTGCACCGGCAAGCTGAATTTCCTGGCTGGCTTCGATGCCAACACTGGCAATTACCGCGAATACAAGCGCATCTTCTACGAATTCGGCATTCCCGTCACCTTCCTGGCCGACATTTCCGAGGTCTTCGACTCGCCCAACGATGGCACCTACCGCATCTATCCAGGCGGCACGCCACTTGACGACGCGGCCGATTCCATCAATGGCAAGGCCACGCTTACTGTCGCGCCCTATGCCACGTCAAAGACGCTGGTGTGGATCAAGGAACAGTACGCCGGCGAGCACGCGAGCATGCCCATGCCACTCGGCATTGCCAGAACCGACGCGCTCCTGCTCAAGCTGTCCGAGCTGTTCGACAAACCGGTGCCCGCGTCGCTGAAAGCCGAGCGCGGCCGTGCCGTGGATGCCATCACCGACGCACACCAATACATGCACGGCAAAAGGTTTGCCGTGTACGGCGATTCGGACCCGCTGCTTGGGTTCGTCGCCTTCTTGCTTGAGATGGGGGCAACGCCGGTCCACATCCTGTGCTCCAAGGGCTCGAAGAAACTGGAACGCGAGTTGCAGGCCTTGCTCGACGGCTCGCCCTACGGCAAGGCCGGCAAGATCTACATGAACCGCGACCTCTGGCACCTGCGCTCGCTGCTGATGACCGAACCGGTGGACGCCATCATCGGCGACACGCACGGCAAGTTCGCCGCGCGCGACGCCAAGATCCCGCTCTTTCGCTTCGGCTTCCCCATTTTCGACCGGGTCAACCTGCACCGCCGGCCCATCATCGGCTACCAAGGCGCCATCAACATGCTGACCGAGATCTGCAACAAGTTCATCGACATCAAGGACGAGACTTGTGAGGACCGCTTCTTCGAGATGATGCGCTGAAAAGGAGTCCGCCATGAAAGTTGCCTTCACCAGCAGCGATGGAATCTGCGTCGATTGCCACTTCGGCAGCAGCGAAGCCTTCTTCGTCTGGGAGGTGAGTCCGGCCAAGGCGTGCTGCCTTGGCCCCCGTTCTGTCCCCGACAGCGAAGGTCAAGAGGATCGCATCACTGCGCGCGCCGAGCTGCTCTCAGATTGCGCCATTGTGTGTACGGAGCAGATTGGCGGACCCGCCGCTGCCAAGCTGGTCGCCCGCCACATTCATCCCATGAAGACTGCCGCCGAGGCGCCCGTCACAGAAATCGTGCAACGTCTGCAGGGCGTTCTGCGCGGACATCCCGCACCCTGGCTGCGCAAGGCCATGGGCTTGGCGCCCCCTTCGCCAGCGTTTTCGCCTGACCAACCTGAATGACAGAAAGGAGAGTTTCATGGCCTACATCACTGGAATCACTCGCGGACGGCAAGAATGGACACCCCGGTTCGTCAAAGGTGTCGACGACAACAAGTGCATCGGCTGCGGCCGCTGCATGAAGATCTGCGCCCACGAGGTGCTGGCGCCCAAAGAGGTGGACGAAGAGGAATCCGCCAAGATGTTCGCCAGCGTGAAGAACCCCGACAACTGCATCGGCTGCGAAGCCTGCGGCCGCACCTGCTCAAAGAAGGCATTCAGCTTTGAGCCGCTGCTGATGTGACGCTCATGGGCTTGGCGGATGAACTGGCCCAGGTCGAGTGCGCGGAAGATCTCTTCGCACGCTTTGGGGTGGACTTCGACCCGAGGGTGATGGTGGTGCACCGCCTGCGTGTACTTAAGCGCTTCGGCGTTGAAGTGCGGCGCATGGAAACGCAAAGCCCACCGATGAACGAAGCCGAGCGTGAACGCATGTACCGACAAGCCCTGACCGAGGCACAGGCGCAATTCGCCAATCCGACCCGTTCGGCCGAGCCGCTGCTGCCGGGCCTCGATCTAAGCCTGGTGCAGATTCGTCGTCATCATTCTGGAGCGTGAAGCCATGAGTTTCGATCTGCTGAAGGAACGCCGCGCCCAGGTCGTGCGCAACAATCGCGGCGGCGTGGTCGCCCTCGACTGCAACAAGGCGAGCGCAGCCGGCTCGGTCAGTCAGCGTGCGTGCACCTTCTGCGGCTCGCGGGTCGTGCTCTATCCCATCGCGGACGCGCTTCATCTGGTGCACGGCCCGGTTGGCTGCGCGGCCTACACCTGGGACATCCGGGGCGCCCTGTCCTCGGGACCGGAACTTCATCGCATCAGCTGTTCCACGGACATGCGCGAGCGCGAAGTGGTTTTTGGCGGCGAGCAACGCCTAGAAGCGTCCCTGCGTCGGCTCATCGCCCAGCACGCGCCGCGCGCCGCTTTCGTCTACGGAACCTGCATCGTGGGCGTGATCGGCGACGACGTGCCGGCGGTGTGCAAGCGGGTGGAGGCCGACATGGGGATTCCGGTTATTCCCGTGCTGGCCGAAGGCTTCCGTGGCACCAAGCGCGACGGCTACAACGCCGCCTGTGGCGCCCTGCTGACCCTGATAGGCACGGGCGACACGACGGCAGTGACACCGCAGTCGATCAATCTACTCGGCGATTTCAACGTGGCCGGCGAGAGCTGGATCATTCGCAAGTACTTCGAAGAAATGGGCGTCGAGGTGGTTTCCGTGCTGACTGGCGATGGCCGCGTCGACGAAATCCGCCGCGCTCACGGCGCCCGCCTGAACGTCGTGCAATGCGCGGGCTCCATGACCCCGCTGGCCAAAGCCATGCAGGAACGCTACGGCATCCCCTTCATTCGCGTGTCCTTCTTCGGCATCGAGGATACGGCGGACGCGCTCTATCGCGCGGCCGAGCACATGCAAAGCCCGGAGATCATGGGACGGGCTCGCGCCCTGGTCAGCCGCGAGATCTCGCGCGTGTTGCCCGATCTGCGCGCCTGCAAGCAGGATCTGGCTGGCAAGCGCGCCGGGCTGTACGTGGGCGGGGCTTTCAAGGCGTTTTCGCTGGTGCGGGCGCTTCGCCAGCTGGGCGTGTCGGTGGTGCTGGCAGGAACCCAGACCGGCAGCAAGGAAGAGTACGAAGAACTGCAAGCCGTGTGCGACGAACACACGGTCATCGTGGACGACACCAATCCACTCGAGCTGGCTTCGTTTCTCGTCGAGCAAGATGTGGATGTCTTTATTGGCGGCGTGAAAGAGCGCCCCATCGCCTACAAGCTGGGCATTGGCTTTTGCGACCACAACCACGAGCGCAAGATCGCGCTGGCGGGATTCGACGGCGCGCTAGCCTTTGCTCGCGAGGTGCGTGCCACGGCCACCAGCCCGATCTGGAACCTCATGCCGCGCCGGATGCGAACCGCCGTAAAGCCGATGGGAGAAGGACGATGAGCTGCGCACTTGCCAAAGACACCTCACCCGAACGTGCACAGCTCGGCCAAGCCCGATGCCACGGTCAACCCGTGTACCCTGTGCGCGCCACTGGGCGCGGCCCTGGCCACAGCAGGCGTGCGCGGCGCGATTCCTCTGCTGCACGGGGCGCAGGGTTGCGCGACCTACATTCGTCGCTACCTCATCAGCCATTTTCGCGAGCCCATGGACGTGGCGTCCAGCAGCTTTGGCGAGGCGCAGACGGTTTTTGGCGGCGAGGACAACCTGGGGCGGGCTCTCGACAACGTACTCCACCAATACCGCCCGGAACTGGTCACAGTGGCCACGACCTGTTTGGCCGAGACCATCGGCGATGATGTGCCGCTGCTGCTGACCCGCTATCGCACCCGAACCGGCAGCGCCTTGCCCCTGGTTCACGCCGCCACGCCCAGCTACAAGGACGGCCACGTCGAGGGGTTCCATTCCATGGTGTACGCGTTGGTCAAGGCGTTGGCTTGCGATCAGGGCACACCTCTGCGCGCGGTGAACTTGCTGCCGCCCTTGGTGTCGCCCGCGGATCTGCGCCATCTGCGCGAGATCGTCGACGGCTTTGACGTGGCCGCCACTGTGCTACCCGACTACGCGGATCGTTTGGACGGCGTGATTTTGGACCAATATCGTGCGCTTGCCTGATGGCGGAACCCGCGTGGTGGACATCGCATCCATGCCCCGCGCGCTGGGCAGCATCGATCTGACGCTCACCGGCCGCGCCCCGCGCGCGAGCAAACTGCTGGCGGATCGCGGGGCGCACTGCGCGTGTTCTAGGTTTGCCCATCGGAGTTCGCGCCACGGACGCCATGATCGAATCCCTGGCCGACATGACGGGCGCGGGCCGGCCGGCGTGGTTGCTGGGCGAGCGCGGCCGCCTGCTCGACGCCTATGCCGACGGACACAAATACGTCTTCGGCGCGCGCGTGGGCCTTTACGGCGATCCGGAGTTCGTGGCTGCGCTGGCGGGCTTCCTGCTGGAGATCGGTGCCCGCCCTGTGTTTTGCGCCACCGGAGCGCGCAATCGCGCCCTGCCAGAAGCCCTGGCCAGATTGCCCGCTGGCTCGGTCGACGAGGTGCTCGACGACACCGACTTCGAGTCCATCGGAGCGGCTTGCGAACGCCACAAGCCGGATCTGCTCATGGGCAGCAGCAAGGGTTACCGGATGGCGCATTCCCTCGGCATCCCATTGCTGCGCATCGGATTTCCAATACACGATCGCCTGGGCGCTGGCCGCATTCTGCACGTGGGCTACCGGGGCACCACGCGGCTTTTCGATGAACTGGTGAACGCGCTCCTGCAACGCCAGCAAGATGCGTCGCCGGTTGGCTTTTCCTATCTGTGAGGCGCGCCGGTGCTGTCCACCGGAGCATCCATTTCGCCCGACGCTCTGGTTGACGTGCGCGGGCGCGCCTATGCAACTCTGCTTGGCTCGGCCCTGGGCGACGCCCTGGGCGCCACAGTCGAGTTCTGCACGCAGTCCGAGATCCGCGCCCAGTATGGCGTGCTTCGCAAGATCGTCGGTGGCGGCTGGCTCAAGCTGAAACCAGGCGAGGTCACCGACGACACGCAGATGTCCCTGTGTATCGCGCGATCTTTGGCCAGCGTGGACTGGTCGCCGGCCGACATCGCCGAACGCTTTGCCGCCTGGTTCAAGGGCTGGCCCGTCGACGTGGGCAACACCTGCCGTCGCGGCATCGCCCGCTACATCAACCATGGAACCGTGGCTGGTCCCTTCAATGAAGGCGATGCCGGCAACGGCGCCGCCATGCGTGTGGCGCCGGTGGCCCTGGCCACCCTGGCGGACGGCTGTTTGCTTGAATGCCGGGCCGTGGAACAGGGCCGTATCACCCACAATCATCCTTTGTCCGATGCCGCCTGTGTGCTGATTGGCCGGCTGATTCACATGGGTTGCACCGGCCAGTCCCTCGAACGTCTGCGGGGCGAAATAGAAGATACGATCGTGCGCTTTCCCAGCTTTCGCTTCTCGCCCTACCGCGGGCTGGCCACCGCGTATGTGGTGGACACCATGCAGACGGTTCTGCACCACTTCTTGTCGACGCACAGCTTTGAAGAGTGCCTGGTGGCTACCGTTAACCAAGGCGGCGACGCCGACACGACGGGCGCCATCGCGGGCGCCATCGCGGGTGCCTTTTACGGCCCCGCACAGCTTCCCGAGCGCTGGGTGCGCAAGCTCGCCCCGGCTCTGGTCAATGAAATTCAGGACCTCTCTGGGCATCTGGTCGCACGCTCGCCCCTTGGACTCAGTCAACCGGTGATGATGTAGATGCGGCGAACCTGGAATCTTTGCGATCTGCCGGCCTGGCTCCTGGGCAGCACGGAATTTAACGAGGCTCCGCGCCCATTCGAGATCCAAGGTGTACGCCACTCCAACCGCTTCCTATTTGAAAAGCTCGAGCCCATCGATGATGCGACAGAGCGGGCGCGGGTGTTCAACGAGTACATGTCGGTGAAGTTCCTGCTGCACCAGTGGGACGGTGCCCACACCAGCAACGCGCGCAAGAGTCTGCGCAACAGTTACCTGCGCTACCTGCGCGGCTGGGGGGTTGATTCCAACACCATCGAGGCGGCCGTGCTGAAGGCGTGGGTGGAAAGCCGCATCGGCATTCCGCCGACTTTCCATCGCGGCAAATTGCGCGAGGACAACCCGGAAGACCAGATGGCCTTCGCCACCGACCGGATGAAGGGCAGCGAGCGCACCAACGCCATCAATTCGCAGCTCGACGTTTTGTACGCATACTGCCAGTACGAGCTGGCACGGCAGCATCCCGGCGAGCTGTGGTTTGACCTCTATCGTGGCACCTGCGATCCCGACGACTATCACACAGTCACCATCATCGATCGGCGCGAACGCATCGTGCGCCTGAACAACCTGTGCTCATTCATTCCGGATGAGGAGCGAGCCTTTGAATTTGGCTCCACCGTTTGGAAAGTGCGCGTGCCGCTGGTGAAGATCTTCTTCTTCAGCCAGCTGCTGCCCGAAAGCATCCTCAAGGGTGAAGAAGAGTTCCTGGTCATCGGCGGCGAGTACCGGGTGCGCACGGTTCTGTGAACCGAGCCGCGACCTACGCGCCGGTAGTCCAGCTGGGAGCAATCCTACGCAAATGTCGGATGGCGTCCGCCGTGGCCACCGGGTGGGGCCGACTTCGTAGGCTGCGGCGCCAGATCGTCTTTGGCCGACGGTTTGCAACTGCCCGTCGGCAAGTCCATCTCGCCGCCGCTTTTCCATGAGCACCTTCGCTGTCATACGTAAGAATCCCGGGCATGCCGCGCATCCCGAGATTGCCAGCCATCCTTGCTTCGACCCCAAGGCGCGGGCGCGTTGGGCGCGCGTGCACCTGCCGGTCGCCCCGGCGTGCAACGTTTCATGCAATTTCTGCGACCGGCGTTTCGATTGCACAAATGAAAGTCGCCCCGGCGTGACCAGCGTCGTGCTTTCGCCCTGGCAAGCGGCGGCGTATCTCGATGGTCTGGTGCAAAGGCGCCAGGATGTGGCCGTGGTCGGCATCGCGGGTCCCGGCGATCCCATGGCCAACGCAGAAGCTACTCTAGAGACACTGCGCCTGGTGCGCGCGCGCCACCCGACTCTGCTGCTGTGCCTGGCCAGCAACGGTCTCGCCCTGGCCGAACACGCAGCCGAGCTACAACGTCTGCACCTGAGCCACCTGACCATCACCATCAACACCCTGGATCCCGCCACCGGCGCGCGTATCTACGCCTGGGTTCGCGACGGGGAGCGCGTCCTGCGCGGCGAAGCTGGAGCGGCGTTGCTGTTGCAGAGACAGCTAGCTGCGCTGGAAGCTCTGCGCGGCACCGGAATCATCATCAAGGTGAACTCAATTCTCATTCCTGGCGTCAACGACGATCAGATCCCCGATATCGCCGCTGAAGTGAAAAGCCGAGGCGCTCAACTCTTCAACTGCGTGTCCCTCATTCCCGCTGCGCGCACGCCGTTTGCCTCGTTGCCTGCGCCGGATCCGGCCATGGTTGCCCGCGCCCGCGCAGGGGCGGCTGCCCACTTGCCGCTCATGGAACATTGTTCGCGTTGTCGAGCGGATGCTTGTGGACTGCTCAACGAAGGCACGGCTGAAGCCTCGCTTGCAGCGCTGCGTGCGGCAGCTGAACTGCCTCTTTCTGCCAAGCCTGCGGCCCGTTCCAACATCGCGGTCGCCACGCGAGAGGGTCTGCTCATCAACGGTCACTTGGGCGAGGCTGAGAGCTTTGCCGTGTTCGCGCCTGAGGGACGCGGCTTTCGCTTCGTCGAAGATCGACCCGCGCCACCCCCAGGCGGAGGAGTTGAACGCTGGCGCGATCTGGCTGCTGGTCTGGCCGACTGCAAGGCCGTGCTGGTGGCTGGCGTGGGTCCCATACCTCGCCGAACCCTGGAATCAAGCGGCTTGCGCGTGGTCGAAGCCGAGGGATTGATCGAAGACGCTCTGGAGCCGCTGTTCCGCGATGCGCCCCTGCCGGCCAGCATGGCCCGGCGCTTTGAAGGCTGCGGCAACGGCTGCGCAGGCACGGGACAGGGTTGCGGATGAAAGAAGCGCAGAAAGGGAAGATCGTCGTACCCGTTGCCAACTCCGGCAGCGCCGACCTGTGGCTGGTCGACACCACCCTGCGTGACGGCGAGCAGGCGGCGGGTGTGGTGTTCTCGCGCGAAGAAAAGCTGCGCATCGTCCGTGCCCTGTCTGACGCGGGTTTGGCCGAGATCGAGGTCGGCACGCCAGCCATGGGCAA
The DNA here is from genome assembly GCA_963758155.1 of uncultured delta proteobacterium. Taxonomy (GTDB): domain Bacteria; phylum Myxococcota_A; class Polyangia; order Fen-1088; family Fen-1088; genus Fen-1137. Next base: position 355,398 of record CAVWUP010000015.1, on the reverse strand, counting down.
GGCCGAGATTGACGATATCAATGCTGTGGCCGCGCTCGACTTGCGCGCGCGCCTTTCGCTGTGGTGCCGGGCTGACACGCGCGATCTGGAGGCAGCCGAGCAGTGCCGCGTGAATGGGGTGCACATCAGTTTTCCCGCCTCGCCTGTGCAGTGGCGTAGCTTCGGTGGAGGACCGAGACAGACGCTGGATCTCGTGCGTCAGCTTGGCGAGCGAGCGCGCTCCCATTTCCCCTTCGTTTCTGTGGGCGCCCAGGATGCCAGCCGCGCCAGCCGCGCCTTTCTCGACACTTTCGTGGACGCGGCTTGTGCGGCGGGCGTCGATCGCATTCGTCTGGCCGACACCGTGGGCCTGCTCAATCCCATGCAAGCCAAGCGTTTGGTGGCGCATGCGGTGGCGCGTGCCCGCGGACCGGTCATCGGCTTTCACGCCCACGACGATCTGGGTATGGCCACCGCCAACACCCTGGCAGCCTTGGCTGGCGGCGCTCGCTCGGTTGACGTCACGGTCAACGGACTGGGCGAGCGCGCGGGCAACGCCAGCCTGGACGAGGTGGTGATGGCGGCGCGCCTGACTCTGCGACGTGACCCCGGTGTGGACCCGCACTGCCTGACCCTGCTGGCCCGCATGGTCGCGGACGCGTCTCGGCGGCCGATTCCCGCGGCCAAGCCAGTGACCGGCGCGGGTAGTTTCCTGCACGAGTCGGGCATTCACTGCGCCGCCCTGGAAGAGAACCCTGACAGTTTCGAGCTGATCCATCCCGCTGACGTGGGCCAGGCGACGCCGGAGTTTGTCGTGGGCAAACATTCCGGCACATGGGCGGTCATGGCGGTTCTGGGCCGGCACGGAGTTTACCTGGAACGTCCCGTGGCCGTGCAACTCCTCGACCGCATACGTGAAGTTGCCCGCCGCGAGAAGCGGGCTCTCACCATCGACGAGCTGCTGGTCCTGGCCCGCGAAGTGGTGAGCAGGCTGAACACCCCCGCCCGCTCGAAACTCGCGCTCCATTCCTGAACGCAATCATGCGCAGCCACACCCAACCCTCTCTCTCGCAGCAAGCCGCGGACCCGACCGTTCGGCCCGCGCGCATGACCGATTTGCCAGCGCTGGTCGAGCTTGTCTGCCAGCTCTTCTCCATCGAGACCGATTTCGAGGTGCGGCCCGCTCGCCACGCCCGCGGCCTGCGCCTGCTTCTGGGCGCCGTCCGGCGTGGTCGCGCCTACGTGGCAGTGGCGGAAACACGCGGGGAAGTCGTCGGCATGGCCACTGTGCAAATTGTGGTGTCCACGGCAGAAGGAGCACGCTCGGGATGGATCGAGGACGTGGTGGTACGCGAAGACCTGCGCGGCGCCGGCATCGGGACATCGTTGATGGCCGACATCGCACATTGGGCCCGAACCAATGGACTTGCACGCCTGCAACTGCTGACCGATCGGCGCAACCGATTGGCGGTGGCCTTTTACGACCGGCTCGCCTTTCAACCCACCCACATGATTTGCCTGCGCACGCGCTGCCCGAGGAAAATGCAGGAGATCGGCCCCGAAGGCCAGGCGAAGAAACGCAGGCAAGAACGCTAGGTTTCCGCGCGGTTTCGCGCGGGCAAAACTGCGGCAAATACACGCCCGGACCCATTGCAGTTGCGATTGTTGTTTGCTTCTATTCGTCAGGTGTTCGCAAACAAGGAGAAAGAGATGCGCAATTTGCTCGCTTCTGTCGTTACGGTCGCAATTGGGTTGAGTCCACTGGTGGCATTCGGGCAGGCAGCGACGCCGGCCGATGCGCCGGCCGCAGCGCCCGCCCAGCCCGCGCCGGTTACACCTGCCGAGGCTGCGCCGGCGACTGCAGCAGCACCGGCCGCACCCGCGGCTCCGGCAACCCCGGCTGCGCCTCCGCCCGTCGCCTTCACCTGGGAGGCTTTGGTGGATGCCTACTACATGTACAACTTCACCGGCAAGCCGTCACTTCAGGGTCCAGGGGCGCCCCGTCAATTCGACGTGACGTCCAACAGCTTCTCGCTCAACTACGCCAAGCTGGGCGTGGGAGCGGACACGGAGTATGTCGCTTTTCGCATGGATCTGGGCGCGGGTCATACGGCCGCCATCATCAACGGGGCCAGCGCCGCGACCAGCGCTGCCAACACGGCGGGCACGCCGCCCACAACTGCAGGCCTCCTGTCCGCCAGTCAGTACGGCAATGACTTTCTCGTGCAACAGGCTTTTGCCACGGTCAAGGCGACGAAGTGGCTGAGTGTGGACGCTGGTCGCTTCGTGACCACGGCTGGCGCTGAGGTCCTCGAGTCCAACAAGAACTGGCTGTACAGCCGTTCGATGTTGTTCTACGGCATTCCGCTATTGCATACCGGTCTGCGTGTGAACGCGACCGTGAACCCTTCGCTCAAGCTGCAGGCCAGCCTGGTCAACGGCTGGAACAACGACCCGGATAACAACATCGGCAAGACCTTTGGTGCCAATGCAACCTTTGCCCCGCCGGATTCCGGCCTGAATGCCTCGCTGACCACCTACATTGGCAAGGAAGCAACACCGGGCTCGGGCGGCGACACCACCATCCTGATAGACGGCGTGGTTACCAAGGATATCGCCCAGGCGTCGGTCGGCCTGAATATCGACTATCTAAAGACCGGCACCCCGTACTGGATCGGCGCAGCGGCCATGGGCAAGTACGCCTTCACCGACCTGTTCAACGCTGCCGCCAGGTTCGAGTTGGTGTCGAGCAAGAGTGGTGGCTACACTTACGCATTTCCGTATGCCGGCGATGCCGTCCTCTACGAAGGCACTTTGATGGGTGGCCTGACCGTGGCCAAGCACTTCGAGACCCGACTGGAACTGCGCGGGGATTTCGCCAACAAGGATCTGTTCGTCAAAGGCGACGTGGCCCGCAAGAACCAGTTCACGGGCCTGGTCGCCTTCCTGGCCTATTTCTAGCCATTTTTCATCCGGCGCGGGCGGGAAGTATTCCCTCCAAGAGCTCCCCGCTCGCACCGGATCCGTTACGGACAATTCGCCCACCGGAAACACATCGGCAACGTGCGCCGGAGCATGCTTATTGCAATGAAAAGCATCGAAGCCATCATCAAACCGTTCAAGCTGGACGCTTTGAAGGACCGCCTGCGCCAGGTGGGCGCCCAGGGCATCACGGTTTCAGAGGTCAGGGGCTTCGGCCGCACCGGGGGTAAGAAGGACGCATCACGTGGCTCCTCCCTGCCATCGATCTCGCGCCAAAGATCCGCATTCAGATTGTTACCGAGGACGATATGGCGCAGCCCATCGTCGAGGCCATTCAGGCCACCGCGCGCACGGGCGAGATCGGGGATGGGAAGATATTCGTCACTCAGGTAGTCGACGCCATCCGCATCCGCACAGGCGAGCACGGCCACGATGCGCTCTAATGAAATGGGAACCCTGAAAGGGTTCCCATACCCTCCCGCGACGGTGCGCCGCCAGCGAAGCCGGCGGACTCCCCACGCGTCTAGTCTGAGATTGGAATGAGCGCCGAGAAGGCCGTCGAGCGCCGAGAGAAACGTGCGCGCGATACCGCCCGTTTTGCGGATGCATTCTTTGCCCTGACGGGGTTTCGCCCGGTGGCGGCCTACCGAGAGTTCCTGCCGCCGGAGTTTCTCGCCCAATCAATCCCCTCGCCGGCCGAACTTGCTTCCCGATTCGGCGAGCGCCTGCACACGCGCACCACCAACGCCCTTCGGCAGCAGGACCCGGGCCCCGCTCACCGCGAGGGATGGACCTACGGTCGCCTGCTCGAGCTTCGTGGCTTCGGCGTCTTCTGTCTGCTCGACGTGATGCAAGTGCTGCGGGACTCGTTACCTATTCCCCACGGAGGCACAGAGGGCACAGAGATCGGATGAGAGGAAGGGATTTGGACTGCGCTGTATCCAGCCCTTCCCTCTCTCCTCCGCCTCTGCGGCCTCTGTGCCTCTGTGAGAGACAGCTAACTTTCAGGCGTGCGGGTAGGCCTGCGAACCCATTTCCAGCGAGTCGAGCCCGGTCCACTCCACCTCGGATGGCACGCGGTTGCCCACGATCCGATCCAGCAGTCGGAAGAATCCATAGGCCAGCGCAAAAACCACAATCGCATTGCAGACCACGCCAATCAATTGCGCCAAGAATTGACTGGCATCGCCGAACAGCAGGCCGCGCACTGGGCCGGCCACGCCGTTCCAACCCTCGCCGTAGCTGCCATCGGCCAGCAATCCAAGCGCCAAGGCGCCCCACGCGCCACAGGCGCCGTGAACCGCGATGGCGCCCACGGGATCGTCGATGCGCAGGCGGCGTTCGAGCAGGGTCACAACCAGAAAGACCAGCGGCCCGGCCAGGGCACCGATGAGCACGGCCGCAGCCGGGCCGACAAAGGCGCAAGGCGCGGTGATGGCCACCAGGCCGCCCAGCATGCCGTTGCAAGCCATGCCGACGTCAGGCCTGCGCGACAAATACCAGGCTGTGGCCAGGGCGGCGATGGCGCCGGCCGCCGACGAGAGCAGGGTGTTGCTGGCGACAATGGCGATGCGACCGTCGCCGGCATTCAAGGTCGAAGCGGTGTTGAAGCCGAACCAGCCGAACGCCAGGATGAGCGTGCCCACCATGGCCATGGGCAGATTGTGGCCGGGAATCGCCGCGATGGTTTCGTCGCGCCGATACTTGCCCACGCGCGGACCCAGAACCATCGCCCCGGCCAGCGCCGTGATTCCCCCGGTCATGTGCACCACCGACGACCCGGCAAAGTCCACATGGCCATGCCCGAGTCCCCAATGGACGCCCATTTGCGCCAGCCAGCCGCCGCCCCAAACCCAGTTGCCGTATAGAGGATACAAGAACATCGACATGAACAAGCCGTAGACGAGAAAGGGCAAGAATTTCCAGCGCTCGGCCATGGCGCCCGTGGGAATTGTGGCGGCTGTGTCCATGAACATCGCCGCAAACAAGAACATGGCCAGATTGACCGGATCGTTGGCAACCGAGACCAGCGCTAATTTTCCGGCACCAATGACTCCGTAGCTGTGGCCGCCGATGTTCAAGCCGAGCTCGTGCGCAGGTGCCAGGGCCGCGCCCAACGAGGGCCAGCCGTGCATACCCCCCAGCATGAAACCAAAACCACACAGCCAGAAGCCCAGCACGCCCACGGGATAGATGATCATGTTCATGGCCATGGTGTTCACCGCGTTCTTGGCGCGCGTGAATCCCGTCTCCATCATGGCGAATCCGACCTGCATGAACATGACCAGGAAGGCGCCCAGCAGCACCCAGGCCAGGTTGAGCGCGTGTTCGAGGGAGAAGGCTGACATGCTACATACTCCTTTTGCTCTGACTGGCGCGGCCCGACCCGGTTCGGTGAGGGTGACTGCACCAGATGAGCCCAGTCAGCCCAGCCAACACCAGCACCACGATCATGGGCATGAGCACCTTGCGGGGAACTGAGAAGCGGCGACGGGTGCGCCCCTTCTCCGGATCGTAGGGCGGCACCGCCTCGGGGTTGCGGAGATCGGTCAAGAACTCCGTCGCCCCGGCGTAGCGATCGCGCGGCGAGCGTTCCAGAGCCTTGAGCAGGATGGCTTCCAGCGAGCGGTCGAAGCCAGGCACGTAGTAGCTGGGCGGCGTGGGATCCTCGTTGGCCTTGGCGCGCAGGAGCGCGTGCGGATTGGCACTGGAATAGGGCAATTCCCCGGTCAGCATTTCGTACAAGATGGTGCCGAGCGCGTACACGTCGGTGCGGGCATCGCCGCGCCGGCCGCCGATCTGCTCGGGCGCCATGTAGTCGGGCGTACCGATGGTGTTGGACAGGCCGGCCCAGGTCATCCGCCGCGCCGAAGCGTCGAAGGCAATGCCGAGGTCCAAGACCTTCGCACAACCGTCGGCCGTGACCAGAACGTTTTCCGGCTTCATGTCGCGGTGGACGACCTTGTGCTCGTGCATGTAGGCCAGCGCTTCGCACACCTGAATCACCAAGCCCAGCGCCGTCTCGCGGTCCATGGGCCGCTTTTCCTGCATGAGAGCACGCAGGGACTTCCCCGCGATGAACTCCATGACGATGTACATGCGGCTCTTTTGCTTGGGCCGCAGCACGCGCACGATGTTGGGGTGTTCCAGGCGCAACCCCAGTTCTTCCTCGCGCCGGAAGCGCTCGTAAAATACCACGTCACTCTCGAATTGCGGGTGCGGGATCTTGAGCACCACCGTCGCTCCGGTCGCGCTGTCAGTGGCTTTGAATATCGACGCCATTCCACTGCGCGCCAGCACGTCAGTCAGCTGGTACTGGTCGAGGCGCTCGCCGACGCTCACTTCGCGCATCAGGATGCCTGTCCGCGGGAATGCATACCGGCCATCTTGAATGTCGATCGTCCAAGAAGCAAATCGAGACGAGCGGGACCGTGAGAGTTCCCGACATTTTGCCGGCTGGAAACACGCCGGCAACGTAGGTCCGCCTCTCGAAAGTTCGTGGGTGGCTGAGAGGCCGGTGTGGCGGCAGCGGACCTACGCCGCCGTGGGAATCGTGAAACTGAAGCGCGTGCCCTGCCCCGGCGTGCTCTCAACCTGCACGGTTCCGCCCATGGCTTCCACCAGGTGTTTGACGATGGAAAGGCCCAGCCCGGTCCCGCCCATGGCGCGCGAACGCCCCGGATCGCAGCGATAGAAGCGCTCAAACAGTCGCGGCAAGTGCCGGGCCTCGATGCCGGGGCCGTTGTCGCTGACCGAAACGCGAAGCCTTCCGCCCAGGTCCTCGGCCTCCACGACAATGGCCGCGCCCTCGGGACAGTACTTGACCGCGTTGTCAATCAGGTTGGACAGCACGCGCTCGAGCGCGGTGGCGTCGCCGCGCACAGCCGGCAGCTCGGGTGGCAGATCGGTGGTCGTGTGCATGCGCTTTTGCGTGGACCGCTCTTCATGGAACTCCAGGGTTCTGGCCACCACGCCGGCCAGATCGAGTGTGTCGGCAGAAAGCCGGAATTCCTTGGATTCGATGCGGGACAAATCCAGGAGATCTTGCACCAGATCGCCCAGCCGGCGGGCATTGCGCTCGATGATCTCGACGAACGACCCGGCCGCAGCCAGGTCTGTGCGGGCCACCGTCCTCAGCGTCTCAGCCGCGGACATGACCGCCGCGATGGGCGTGCGCAGCTCGTGCGAGACGTTGGCCACAAAATCCTTGCGCACGGTCTCCAGCCGCCGCACTTCGGTCACGTCAAAGAGAACGACCAGCACGCAGCGGGGCTCGCCCGAGAGTCGCGTGGCATGGACCAGCAAGTGGCGCGGCCTCAGACCTGCCACCTCGATCTCTCCCGTGACCGGCTCCTGACCGGCAATCGCCGCATCCACCAGGGTCTGCAGCTCGGCGTTGCGAACCACCTCGATGGCCGGATGCCCGACCGAGCCGGTGTCGAGCAGCAACATCTCGCGCAGCGATCCGTTGAAGAGCAAAATGCGGCGCTCGCTGTCGAGCACCAACACGCCTTCGCGCATGGCCTCGAGGATGCGGCCGAGCAGATCGCGATCGTCGCGCAGCTCGCGCAGGGAGCGCGACAGGTTCTCGGCCAGATGATCGAGCGTGCGGCCCAGCTCCCCGACCTCGTCATGCGTGTCCAGGTGACTGCGCAGATCGAGTTCACCGGCCGACATGCGCCGGGCAATCACGGTCACGCGGCGAAGCGCATGCGCCAGCAGCACGACCGCGCCGCTGGATATGAAGACCGCCGCCAGCAGCGCCACCAAGCCGCCCACGATGAGAATCGCGCGAAACCGCGCCACCGCGTCGTCGACCTCTGCCAGGGGCAGGCTCAAGCGTGCCACCATGTTCAGCGCGCCGCCGACCGGAGTGGCCGCGTAAAGCAGTCGGCGGCGGAGTGTGGCCGAAAAACGCACCTCGTCCGTGCTCCGCCCTTCCAGCGCGGCCTTCACTTCAGGCCGGCTGGCGTGGTTCTCGACCCGTTCGAGGGCCTCGCCCGAAAGCTCCGAGTCGCCTTTGACCTTGCCCTGCCCGTCAATGAAGGTCACGCGCGCGCGCGCCAGGGGGCCCAGGCGATCGGCCAGGGCGTCCCAGTCCGCGTTGCTCGCCTCACCTGTCGCGGCCAGCGTCTGCGCTTGCACGGCCACCAAGGCCAGGCGAGCCGACAGGTCAGCGCGAAGGCGCGCCATGAGATCGTTCTCGATGGCCGGCCGCAGATACAGCTCGCCCGCGACCAGCGAGACCACAATGAGAGCCAGCGATGCCGTGAAAAGTTTGCCGCGAATGCCGAGCTTCACGACTCTGCCTCAGGCTCGGCGGCGAAGCGGTAGCCCACCCCGCGCACCGTCTCGACATAGTCGCCGGCGGCGCCCAGTTTCTCGCGCAGACGCTTCACGTGGGTGTCCACGGTGCGGGTGTTGTTTTCAGGATCGGCGTCCCAGACGCCGTCGAGCAGGGTGCCGCGCGACTGCACGCGCCCGCGGCGCTGATACAGGGTCCACAGAAGTCTCATTTCCAGGGCCGTGAGCGAGATTTCCCGGTCGTCGACCCAAGTGCGATGCGCGGTGTAGTCGATGCGCAAACGACCGAAGCTCACGGGCTCCCCGTTACCAGCCTCGTCGGCGGTGGGCGCCCGGCGCAGCACGGCTTGCACGCGCAGCAGAACCTCGCGCACGCTAAAAGGTTTGGTCACGTAATCGTCAGCGCCCAGTTCCAGCCCGACGATGCGATCGATCTCGCTGCCCCTGGCGGTCAGCATGATCACGGCCACGTGGCGCAGCCGAGCGTCAGCCTTGAACGCGCGGCACACGTCCAGGCCAGACATGTCCGGCAACATCAGGTCCAGCATGACCAGTTCAGGCGGCCGCTCGCGCGCCAGATCCAGGCCCACATTTCCTCGCTCCACGCCTGTCACATCGTGGCCGGCTTGCCGCAGGTTGTATTCGAGAACCTGCCTGATGTCCGCTTCGTCCTCTATTACGAGTATGCGCGCCATGCCAGGATTGCCGTGTGGTTTACCATTTGTGGACACGTCCTACCTAGCGAGTTCGTACGGCTAGGAGCGTGCGCGTTGATTCACCCCGGCAGCGCTGGTTCTCATCATCGCGGTGGTGGCGGCCGCTCTGGCCTTCTATTCCGCTTGGCTAGGAAGACTCGCCCCGGGGGTTCCCGGCGCGGATTCTGGCGATGGCCTCCTCCCACAGCGCGGACTCTCGAAGGCTGGGCGGCGTGGGCAGTCGAGGAACAGCCGGGGCATCGCTATCGTCGTCGCACATGCCATCAGCCACGACTTCGTCGTCGTCGTCTCCGCCTGGCCATGCGGGCTCATGGTCCCACGGGTTCTCTGTCGCTTTGGGCGGTGGTGCCCGCTTCACCTGCCGGTCGCCGGGCACGGGCTCGCTCGGTCTGTCGCGAGGGTCGTCGTCGGTCATGACATGCATGAAACCTCCTCGCTTCTAGCTTGCCCTGCGCCGGTAAAGCCCAAGTGACGTTAGGGAAAACTCTTGCACCCACATGTGTCGTCGAGCCGTGGGTTCGCACCCCTGCAAAGCGCCAACCTGTTGAGTTGATTGCCTTTTCATCGTGCTTGCCAAGCGCGCTCGGGGTTGTGATAAGAACCGACTCATGAGCAACGTCGCGCGCGCCCTCATCTCGGTTTCGGACAAGACCGGTGTCGTGGATCTCGGCCGCCGCTTGGCAAAACTGGGGGTCGAGATTCTGTCCACCGGCGGGACGTCGCGCTCGCTGCGCGAGGCCGGACTCACCGTGCGCGACGTGAGCGACTTCACCGGCTTCCCCGAGATGCTCGACGGCCGTGTGAAGACGCTGCACCCGCGCGTCCACGGCGGCATCCTGGGCCGCCCCACGCCCGAGCACGAAAAGCAAATGAAGGAGCACAAGATCGATCGCATTGATCTGGTCGTGGTGAACCTGTACCCGTTCCGCGAGACCGTGGCGCGCGGAGCCGCCTTCGACGAGATCATCGAGAACATCGACATCGGCGGCCCGGCCATGGTGCGCTCGGCGGCCAAGAACCACGAACGCGTGGCTGTGCTGGTCGATCCCAAGGACTACGACCGCGTGCTGGGCGAGATCGAAAGCAAGGGGCAAATATCGGCCGATCTGCGCTTCGACCTGTGCCGCAAGGCCTTTGCCCATACGGCTGCCTACGACGGCGCCATCGCCAGCCACCTGGGCCGGCTCGGGGACGATGGCAAGGTCGCCTCGGATTTCCCGACCACCATGCACCCGTCGCTGCACCTGGAACGCGTGCTCCGCTACGGCGAAAACCCGCACCAGAAGGCCGCCTTCTATTCGTGGGACGCGCCCTCCGGAATGTCGCTGGCCACGGCCGAGGTTCTTCAGGGCAAGGAGCTTTCCTACAACAATCTGCTCGACCTCGACGCGGCCATGAAGTTGTGCGCGGAATTCGAGATTCCCGCCGCGTGCATCATCAAGCACACCAATCCTTGCGGCATTGCCGTGTCCGACAAGGGCGTCAACGAAGCCTTCCGCCTGGCCAAGGAGACCGATCCCGTGTCTGCCTTTGGCGGCATCGTGGCCTTCAACCGCACCGCCGACGCGGATCTGGCGCGCATGATGGGCGAGGGTTTCCTGGAATGTGTGGTGGCGCCCGACTACACGCCGGAAGCCTTGCAGGTCTTTGCCACCAAGAAGAACCTACGCCTGCTGCGCGCCAAGCTGGCGAAAGGCGCGGCCGGCCAGCTCGACCTGCGCGCCATCTCGGGTGGCGTGCTGGTGCAATCCAGCGACATCACCACCTCGGCAGCCTCGGCCGGCAAGGTGGTGTCCGCGCGCAAACCCACGGCGCAGGAGCTGGCCGATCTCGACTTCGGCTGGCGCGTGGCCAAGCACGTGAAGTCCAACGCCATCGTATTCGTGGCCGGCGGGCGCACCCTGGGCGTGGGCGCGGGCCAGATGTCGCGCGTGGATTCGGTCAAGCTGGCCGTGTCCAAGGCACGCTCGCCGCTGGCGGGCTCGGCGCTCGCTTCGGACGCCTTCTTCCCCTTCCGCGACGGCGTGGACGAGGCAGCCAAGGCAGGGGTCACGGCCATCATCGAGCCCGGCGGATTGGTGCGTGATGCCGAGGTCATTGCCGCGGCCGACGAGCACAAGATTGCACTCGTCTTTACCGGCGAGCGTCACTTCCGACACTAACCACATCGCTTGCAGCATCCTATCTAGCGAGGTCAGGAGGGAGGCGACAGATGGCCATCTACAGTCGTCCGTCAAAGGGCTTGCCGCCCAAGCAGTCGCCGAGTCGCAGCGAACCCGTGGTGCGTTCCTGGGTGCCGCCAGCGGTTTCGCCGCCCTTGGTCAGAACCCCGGCCTTCATGTTGGGCGGACGCTTCGCCGTGATTCGCGAGCCGCACTTCATGCAGGACGCGCGGCACGGTGAAGCAGCCGAACCCGAATCTCGAACCGTGGGCAAGCCCGCCCTGTCCGTCGTGGATCCCTCAAACAAATCTCCGAATGGGAAATAGAATTCTTCTGGTCGGCTCAGGCGGGCGCGAGCACGCACTGGCCTGGAAACTGCTGCAAAGTCCGCTGTGCGATCACCTGGTGGCCGCACCGGGCAACCCTGGCATCGAAGCCCTTGGCCGCGGCAAGGGACCAGGCTCTGGCAAAGTCAGCTTGGCCGCGGTGGGGTCCGAAGCGGTGGCTGACCTTGTGGCACTGGCCGAGCGCGAGCACATCGATTTCGTGGTGTGCGGCCCTGAGGCAGCGCTGGCCAAGGGACTGGGCGATGCCTTTGCCAAGCAAGGCATTGCGTTCTTCGGCCCGTCGCAGGCCGCGGCTGAGATCGAAGGATCGAAGAAATTCGCCAAGGATCTGATGAAGCGCGCGGGGGTTCCCAGCGCGGCCTATGGCAGCTTCAGCGACTTCGCGGCGGCCGAGGCGTTCATCGACAGCCAGCCCGGCGATGTGGTGGTCAAGGCCGATGGTCTGTGCGCGGGCAAGGGCGTGGTGGTCGCCAATTCACACAACGAGGCCAAGGCCGCGGCCCGCGCCATGCTGCTCGACCGCAGCTTCGGCGACGCGGGCGCGCGCGTGGTGATTGAAGAACGCCTGACCGGTCGCGAGTGTTCCATGATGGCCCTGTGTGATGGCGAGCGCTTCGTGCTGCTGGCCACGGCCGAGGACCACAAGGCCGTTTTCGACGGGGATCGCGGGCCCAACACCGGCGGCATGGGCGCCTATTCGCCCTCGCCGCTTGTGGACGAAGCGCTCACCAAGCGCATCGCCCGGACCATCTTCGCGCCCACTGTGGCTGCCATGGCGGCCATGGGCCGGCCGTTCCGCGGGCTGCTCTATGGCGGGCTGATGCTGACGCCGGATCGCGGGCCCATGGTCATCGAGTGGAACTGCCGCTTCGGCGATCCCGAGACGCAAGCGGTGTTGCCGCGCATGGAAGATGACCTTCTGCCTTGGCTGCTGCACACGGCGCAAGGAAACCTGCCGGCCCGCTCGCCAACCTGGTCGCCTGGCATCGCGGTGTGCGTGGTGCTGGCAGCCGCAGGCTATCCGGGCAAGGTGCGCAGCGGCGATGCCATCGACGGCCTCGCCGAAGACGGGCAGCTTGCCGGCGAAGGAGCGGATCTTGTTGTGTTTCACGCCGGCACCAAGCTCGAGGGAGATCGCCTAGTGACCAGTGGCGGCCGCGTGTTGGGTGTGACCGCGCGAGGCGCAGATCTGGATTCTGCGCGCAGCCGCGCCTACGGCGGGATTGCCCGCATTCAGTGGAACGGCATGCACGTTCGCAAAGACATTGGCCTGCGAGGAAGAACATGAGCGCAAAGACAGGAAGCGACGTAGCCATTTTGATGGGGTCGAAGTCCGATCTCGAGATCATGAAACCTGCCGCGCAGGTGTGCCGCAAGCTCGGCCTCAGTGTGGACGTGCGTGTGCTGTCAGCCCATCGCACGCCCGAGCACACGGCGGCCTATGTGCGCGACACAGCCAAGGCCGGCACCAAGGTCTTTATCTGCGGCGCAGGCGGCGCGGCCCATTTGGCCGGCGCGGTCGCAGCGCACACCACCCACCCCGTCATTGGCGTGCCCATTGTGTCCGGCAGTCTGCAGGGCATGGACGCACTTCTGTCGACTGCAATGATGCCTCCGGGTATTCCAGTGGCCACCGTGGCCATTGGCGGCGCCGAAAACGCAGGCCTGTTGGCCGCGCAGATCATTGCGCTGGGTGATCCCACACTGGCCAAGGCCGTGGCCGCCGAACGCGAAGCGCGCCTGCAAAAAGTGCTGGAGGCCGACGCCGAAGTGCGCGACAAGTGGTAGACGTCGCCGCAGCAGCCGCAGCCATTGCTCGCGGGGAAGTCGTCGCCTATCCGACCGAAACCTTCTACGGCCTGGCAGTCGATGCGCTCAATGAGGCAGCGCTGGCCAAGTTGCGCGTCTTAAAAGGACGCGCGGCAGAGAAAGCGTTCTCATTGCTGATATCCGGCCGCGCAATGCTGGCCACTTTGTGTAGTGAAATCTCGCCACGGACGGAGCGCTTGATGGCACAGCACTGGCCCGGCCCGCTGACTCTTGCACTGCCTGCCCGATCTGGCTTGCCCGCCTCGATTGTGGCCGACGGGTTCGTGGCCGTTCGCGTATCGTCCAATCCGCTCGCGCAAGCCTTGGTCGCGGCCGCCGGCCGCCCCATCACCGCCACCAGCGCCAATCCCGCCGGCTCAACGCCACCTCGCACAGCCATGGAAGTCGCAGCCTACTTCGCCCCGGAGAGCTGCCTGATCCTCGACGGCGGCACCTCCCCCGGCGGTCAGCCCAGCACCCTCGCGCGCGTGCGCGGGGAGAGTGTCGAGATCTTGCGCCAGGGGGCAGTGGTTGTGGCAGACGGGGACGTGGGAGTCGTCACGGCCTCCTCCACTCAAGGACGAGGTGGGGGCCGAAGTCGCCTGAGCTGAATCGAGGCTCCCCAACCCAGACGACCTCCAGCCCGGGGCACGGGATCCAGAGTTCATCCGGCGCGGAACCGACAGGTTCGCCAAAGGTCCGCTTGGAGTCTAGCTTCACCAGCGCGTCGAGCACGCCGCCGGTGCCTGCGCCAGGGGGCGGTGATTGTGGTGGACAGGGCCTGAAATCAATCTGGAGTCGGCGCAGTCGCTTGGATTGGCTGATGCGGATTCCGCACGAGTGCCCAATCCGCATTCATCGGATTATGCATCCGGGCGCAACGCGGCTATTGGATCGCCGCTCCCGAGGGAACTTTCGAACTCGCGCTAACGCCGCGCCAACCGCCGCTGTTCGAGCAACTCTCCGACTTCGGCCGTCGAGGCGAGCGCCAGCGCAGCCGTCGCCAGCGTTTCGGCATCGGCCAACGTCGCCGCGCGAATCGCGTTCTTGACCTCGAGTATTTCTCCGGGTGCCACGCTGAATTCGCGCAGCCCAAGCCCCAAGAGCAGCTCGGTGTATGCCGGATCGCCGGCCATCTCGCCGCAAATCGAAAGCGGCCGGCCGGCGGTGCGCGCGGCATCGGCCACGAACCGGATGACCCGCAACACGGCCGGGTGAAGCGGTTGGTAGTAGTCGCCAACGCTGGCGTCCTCGCGATCCGCAGCGAGCACATACTGCACAAGATCGTTTGTACCCAGACTGAAGAAGTCGACCTCCTTGGCCAGCACTGCGGTCAACACCGCTGCCGACGGAACCTCAATCATGGCCCCCAGCGGAATTCTCGGATTGAAAGCCTTGCCCTCGGCACTGAGTTCCGCCATGGCTTGGCCCAGCACGGCGCGCGTGGCCCGTACCTCTTCGATCCCGCCCACCACTGGTATTAACGCCCACACCGGGTGCTCCGCGCTAACCCGCAGAAGCGCCCGAAGCTGGCTTTTCAGCACGCCGGGATTGTTGAGCAAGAGGCGAATCCCGCGCTGAGCGAGGGACGGGTTGCGCGCGTGTGGCGCAGGGAAGTATGGGAGCTGCTTGTCACCACCCACGTCGAGCAGGCGCAGCACCATCTTGCGCGGATGGATGCGCTGGGCGGCGCGCTCCCAGAGCTGATACTGCTCCTCCTCGGTGGGAAACGCGCTGCGGATCGAAAATGCGAACTCCGTGCGATAGAGGCCGATTCCGTCAGCGCCATAGAGGCAGGCCGCCTCGGTGTCCGAAACCTTGCTGGCGTTCGCGAGCAGCGGCACCGCGGTGCCGTCGAGCGTGACCGAGGGCAAGTCGAGGCCTTTTTGTAATTCCGCGCGGTAGCCGGAGAGCTCGGCCTCGAGCCGCTCGTACTCGCGGCGCACCGACTCGTCCGGGTTGACGTAGACCACGCCGGATACGCCGTCGACGATCAACTGGTCGCCGGTTTCGATCTTGAAGGGAGCTTCTCGGATGCCGGCCACCGCCGGTATTCGCGACGAACGAGCGAGGATCGACGTGTGCGAGAATTTGCCGCCACCATCCGTCACGAGTCCTCTCACCCGACTCAGCTCGAAGCGCGCGGTCGCCGACGGCAGCAATTCCTCGGCCACAAGGATGGACCCTTCCGGGATCTCGATGACGCTGAGTCCGTCGTCCTTGGCCAGCGCCGCGAGAATGCGTCGGCCGATGTCGCGAATGTCCGCCGCGCGCTCGCGCAGGTAAGGGTCGGACACCTGCTCGACCGTGCGGGCGAACTTCTCGATCACCTCGACCACGACGGCCTCGACGTTGGTTCGGCCCTGCTGGACTGCGGTCACGACCTGCTCGTATAGGCGGCGATCCCGCACGGCCAGGGCCTGAGCCGCGAAGATGTCGCCTTCGCTCGCGCCGATGCGCTGGGCGACGTCCTCCCTCAGCGCGAGCAACGCCTTTTCCGCCGCCCCGATCGCCACGTTGAAGCGCTCTATCTCGGCGTCCACCTCGGAAGCTTCAACGCTACGCCGCGGAACCACCATCTGGTCGACCGACGAGAAAACGTAAGCCGCACCATGCGCGATGCCCGAAGAGATGGACATGCCGCGAAGAATTGAACTCTGCGACACCATCATCATTTGAGTCTCACACACCCTCAAGCAGCGTCAACGGGGAAACTGGAAGCCGCCTTTCGGGAAGCCGCCCCTCGGTCATTGTGGGGACTTCCTACGATCTGCGGCCGATGACGCTGGCACCGGGGTCTGTCGAGTCCATTCATCGCGATCACCCACGATAAGCGCTATGATGGCGCAACTCCCATGGCCGATCCTCCTGCCAAATCTCTTGCTCCTCGAACCCTCGTCGCCGAGCGCGAAAAGGTTGTCGCCCGTTTGTCCGACGCCTTCGCGCACGATCGCCTGAACATAGAAGAATTCGAACGCCGTCTGACCTTGGCGCATGAGCGGGACACTCTCGCGGCGATCAATCAACTGGTGGACGATTTGGCGGAGCCGGACGGGGAAATTCGCACGCAGGCTCTGGCCCACACCAGTGATGCACGCGAGTATCAGGAGATCACCGCCATTTTCGGCGGCAGCCAGTTCGCTGGACCGCAACCCCTGCCCAGCCGACTCAAGATCAAGGCGGTCTTCGGCGGCGTGCAGGTGGATCTACGCGATGCCATCTTCCCCGACGGCGTCGTTGAAATGGAAGTCAAAGCCGTGTTTGGCGGCGTGCAGATCATCGTGCCCCCAACCTTGGCCGTGGAGTGCCACGGGGTGGCGATCCTCGGCGGCTTCGAAAGCCTCAACCGCGCACCTGCGAGTACCGACCCGCCAGCGCCGCTGTTGCGAGTGCGGGGACGCGTGGTGTTCGGCGGCGTACAGATCGAGACACACTTGCCCGGCGAGGACGTGCACTGGCACCATCACCACAGCCACGCCCACCGCGGCGAGCGACGCGCACTCAGAAATAGGTAGATTCGCGCCACCCGAAACCACACCTCGCGAGGTCAGCCCGTCCCGATGCACCCGATGCACCAGGTCCGATCCCTTGATGGAACCAATATCGCCTACGAGAAACGCGGCCACGGACCGCCGCTGGTCATGGTGCACGGGTCATCGCTCGACCACGCGCGCTGGGGATCCAGCGTGGTGCGTCTGGCTGAACGATTCACGCTGCTGATGATGGATCGGCGCGGCCGCGGGGCGAGCGGGGATGCCCCCACATATTCCATCGAGCGCGAATTCGAGGACGTGGCGGCGGTCGTGGACGCCACTGGCGGGCCAGTCCACCTGCTGGGCCACTCGTACGGCGCCGTGTGCGCCATGGAGGCCTCGCGCCTGACCTCAGCCATCGACAGGCTCGTGCTCTATGAACCGCCCTTTCCCGTGGGCAAACCTGGTCCGCTCTTCGGGCCCAACATACCCGAGCGGCTCGATGAACTGCTCCAGCGCGGGCAACGCGATGCTCTGGTGGAGATCTTTCTGCGCGAGGTGGTCGGGGTGAGCGAAGCGGAATTGCAATCCTTGCGCCGCTCGTCCACCTGGCGTGTGCGCATGCAGGCCGCCCACACACTGCCACGCGAGGTGCGCATGGCCGAGACCTATCATTTCGATCCGAGTCGATTGGCCAAGGTGCGGACACGCACGCTGCTACTGCTCGGCACGGAAAGCCCGCGCTTGATGCACGATTCGACCATGGCAGCTCACGCGGCCTTGCAGAACAGCCGCGTCGAACTGCTGCCCGGCCAGGGTCATGCCGCCATGACCACGGCCCCAGAGATGTTCCTGTCCAAGGTGCTGGCGTTTCTCGAAGACGAAACCTGATTCCTGCAACGGCTTGCGCGAACCCCTGTCGCGAGCCTGACCGCCTATCAGATCGAGCCCGAAAAAGCTGGATCATTTCGATCACTTACGAAATAACCTGAAAAATAAGTGGAAAAGGGCCCACGGGTCCTCCGAAGTTTGGTTTGCCAACTAAACGCAGGAGGTTTCCCCGTGAGCCCAGAACGAACCTACCCATTTCTCAGCGACTTGCTCGACCCTTTTCATAAGGCGCGCCGCAGAACGCTGGGTCTGATCATCGCCGCCATCTCCGCCACTGGTCAGGCTCGCTCGTTCGCCATCGCCACGACGCTGGCCGGCTGGCTGCGGACCAGGCTGGACAGTGCGGTCAACCGCTTCTACCGGCTGCTGCGTAATGAGCACGTCGACTATCTTGAATTCGCCACGCGGTGGCTGGATTTGCTCGCCCGTCGCCCGGATCGGCATGTCCTGCTCGCTGTGGACTGGACCGAATGGCACCATGACTTGCGCCTCCTGGTCGCTGCCATGGTCACCGGCAAGCGGGCCATCCCCGTCTTCGTTCAAGGTTGGCGCAAGTTGATCCGAGATCGCTCGCAGAATACCCGGGAGAATACCTTCCTGCGCTTCCTGGCCGACGTCACCCGTCGGGCGGGTGTCACCGCGACGATTCTGTGCGACCGCGGATTTCGTCGCGCGAGTTGGCTGGCGTTGTTGCAGACGCTGCGCTTGGGCTTCGTCGTCCGTTTGATGGCCGATGTCTACGTCGAGCTTGAGCCTGGTGTACGTCGACCGTTGGAGGCCATTCTCCTGCAACCAGGGCAGGTGCTCGATCTCGGCGTGGTTCCGCTGCGTGCCGACGGTGTTGTCTCGGTTCGCATCATCGGATACTGGGCTCCTGGCGCTCATGAACCGTGGTGGGTCGCCACCAGCGAAACCGGTTCCGCCAAGCAGGTGCTGGCGCTCTATGACCGCCGCATGACTGTCGAGGAGCAATTCCGAGACACAAAAGGCCGACGCTTCGGCGCCAAGCTCTTTTGGACCCAGTTCCGCGACCCAGTGGCCCTGGCCCGCTTCGTTAGCCTTCTGGCCGTAGCCCTCTTGATCTGGACTCTGGTGGGCATCACCGCCGCGCTGCTCGATCCCTCTTTGCGCCTGCGCTGCAAACGCAAAGGGCCTCGTCAGTCCTTCGTCACCATCGGCATCAGAGCCTTGGCTCTGGGTACATTCTCCGCGCGATTCGACCGCTTCTCCGTGCCCCTGATTCTCGAACCACCCACCATGCGTCCTCTGCGTCTCCTGGAGGCGTCCAAATGACGTTATCCACAGGCATTTCGCGGAGTTTCCGCACCAATGCCGCACTTTTCGCCAAAGATCAACGGTCAGGTCGCGAGCGCATTGACGCGACCGCTTCAACGGTCTACGATGTTGGCAGCTGCGCACTTAGCAAACACCCTCGAGCTGCCGAATGAATAGGTGAAGTCTTTTCACAAACCGGTATCGGCACCTTCGACAAACATCTCGGATGAGGCGAGAACGAATCACCTTGGTGGGTATGCCCACCGTCATCGCGCCAGAGGCCATTTTTCTGGTGGGCGAATTGGGCTTGCCCGAGGAGAAGGTCGCCGTGCTGGCCGCGCTGTCCAGTCACGCGACCGCGCAGTACTGCGCTGATGCGGTCGCCGGCTCGCCGCTGGTCGAGGCCGTGGTCGAGCGTGCCAAGAAACACCTGGGGGAAGCTGCCGAGGCGTTGCCTCCGGGCTCGGTGCTGCTTACCCCAGCCAAGCTCCGAGATGGGGAGAGCCTCGCTCTCGACAACACGCCTGCCATGGCGGTCGCCACCGCGGCCGCGGTGTTCGAGACAGCCGGACGGTCAATCAGCCAGCGAAAGCCCGAGATCCTGCAGGTGGCAGAAACCGCCCATCGGGCGATCCACGCCGGGATCAGCGCGGAAGGCGAGTTGGCGGCGGCCCTGCATGGCGGCCTGATCAAGGTCGTCTACCACTCCGAGGCCGACCCACGCATCGAAACCCTGGAGCCACCCGAGGGGCTGCATGTGGTCGTCTTCCGCACGGGACAGGCGCTATTTCCCGCTAACTGGCTGTCATGCGTGCGCCAGTTCGCCGAACGCTACCCTTCCGCCTATGTGCAGATCATCAGAAACCTGCTTGAACAGGCCGCCCGCTTTGTCGCCCAGCTATCCGAGGCCAACGTCACCGCCGCCATCGCCTCGGCGGGACGCTACGGACATTGCGTCACGCAATTGGCGGCGGCCGTGTCGGCGCCCAGCCAAACCGCGCCCTTGCGCCAGGCCATGGAGCTGGCCAAAGAGATAGGCGGCATCGCCAAGACTGCCAGCGCAGTCCACAGCGATCTCGGCATTGCGATGTTCGCCACGCCCGAAGCCGCGGGTCTGTTTGAACGCGCCTGCCGGCCTCCCCTGGTTCCGCTTTCTCTCGATCTGGATCGTTCCGGCGCACGGCGAGTGGCCAACCAAGCCAGACGATCCGCTGAAGTCCACACCCCAATCCCCGATACGGACCCGTCGTCCATATCGTCCCAGGCCATCGTGCGGGGCTTTCTCGAGGACGACAGCACGGACAGGACGCTGTCCGAATCAGATGATCTGTGCCTTTCGACACCGGAACATCCCAGCCCAACTTTCTTTCCACGGTGGCGCTAGCCAACCACGTCTTGACCGAACGGGTCCCTCATCTTGATTGAGGAGCTGGGCCGTCGGCGCTGCAAGTAGCTGAACTTGCTCGCGTCCTCTCGGTGGCTCGAAACATGCTTTGTCTTTGGGGTGGCGATCGAGTCTCAGACGAGCGCTCAAGTCAATCCACCAATTCCACACCATCCAAGTTCGAGGTGACACATATGAAACTTCTACTCCCAATTGCAGTATCGCTCCTGCTTCCAGTATTCAGCGTTCCCGCGCATGCGCAAAGGGGTCAAGCCGCGCACTCGCAAGAGGCGCGGCCCGCGCAGCAGCGGGCCAGGCCGGCACCGCGGCCCAGAGCAGCGCCACGGCAACAGGCCCAGCAGGCCAGGCCCGCCCAGCAGCCACAGAGGCAACAGGTGGCTCGCCTACAACAACAGCAGGCGCATTCGGTCGCGCGCGCGCCCCAAGGCAATCCCAAGCGAAGCCAGGCGCAAGCGCAGCCAGCCCAGCCGGCCGGTCGTAGCGAAGGCAGCCACGGTCGCATTTCCAACGAGCACTACGAGTCTCATTTTGGCAACAGGCACAGCTTTCACGTCAACCGCGGCGACTACGATCATCGGCGCTTCTACTATGGCGGCTACGGGTTCGCCTTCGTCGATCCCTGGCCGTTCGACTGGGGCTACTCGGACGACGTGTACGTCGAGTACGACGACGGCGGCTACTACATGTACGACCGGTTCCATCCCGGTGTGCGCATCTCAATCAACATCCTTTAGTGACTGGCGAAAGGGAGGCTCCAAATGGGCGAATTCAGCAAGAAGACAAAGGGTAGGATCGAGCAGGCCGTCGGCGGCCTCACCGGCAACAAGAGGCTCCAGAAACAGGGCCAAGCCGACGAACGCGCCGGCCAGGTGGAGGGCGCAGTCACGGACGTCAAGCACGCCGTGAAATCCGCAAAGCATGCGCTCGATGAGGTTTCGAAGTAGCAAGCCCGAGATTCATCACCCCCTGGTGATGCCGGACAAGCGCGTTCGCGCAAACAATGCGCGCTAAAACAAAACGAGGACCACGTAAATGGTTCGTGACGAATGAAGGAGAGGTTCCATGCTTTTGACAATTCTGCTTGTTGTGTTTCTGGTAATGGCGCTCGGCGGCGGCGGTTGGGGACGATCCCGCTACGGCGCCTGGAGTTGGTCGCCTGCTGCAGTCATTCTTGTGGTTGGCATCATCCTGATCTTCACTGGCCACGTGCGCTTTGGATGAGGATTCGAGGTAAAACCGAGCAAATGGGGCGCATTCAGGAATTGCGCAAGACAATTGCGGGCCTGTCCATCCTCGGCGCGAGCCTGGTTGCCTCCGCAGCGATTGCCCAGGACCAAGTCGCGCCGCTTTCAGAGGGTCCCACCCCGGTTCCTGAAGAGACACCTGCAGCGGGACCTGCGCCCGGTCCCGCTGCTGCACCTGTGTGGACTCCCCTGGGCTATCCAGATGCCTACGTTCTTCGTCCACTCACTGTCCCGCCTGGCATGTTCCAGGGCACGCTGCCGGTCGTTCTCAACTTCTCCACAAACAAGGCCCTGAAGCCGGTGTGGATTCCGTTGGACATGCGCTTCGGGATGACCGACCAGCTCGAATTCTTTGTGAGCCACAATGCCTTGGGCGCACCTCTGGCGGTTGGTGGCGGAGGCCTTTGTCTGGGCAAGAGTCAGTACTGCCCACATACGTACAACAACCTCAACGTTGGCGGGCAGTTCTCCTTGGCAAAGAGCAAGGGTATCGAGGTATCCGGGCTGCTTGCTGCCGAGTTCAGGCAGTTCTCCCCTGACCTGCTGTTCGCTGTCGACGTGGGCGTTGGCGTGAAGTACGTCAGCGCGGTCTTTTCAGCCAGGGCCACCCCTCGGCTCGGCATCGGCGTCAACAGGCGCAACGCAGAAAACGAGCAAGAGGCCATCGCTGTACCGATTCAGCTCGCGCTGCAGGCGGCACCGCGGCTCGCCGCCTTTCTCGACACGGGCCTCTTTGGTCCGACCAATCAGTTCAGCAGCCTCTACACCATTCCCGTCGGCGTCGGCGCCGATTTCCTCCCCAGGCATGGCTTCGATGTCGGCGCCGAGTTCATGTTTCGCTCGCTGGGGCAAGGCTCTGCGGTCACAGGAACGGCAACTGACTCTCGCACGCTCATGCTCTACGCCGTGTCGCGGAATCCGTAGCCCATCTCGGATTTAGAAGTACGCGCGCACGCCCAGGCCAAAGTCTATATTGAAGCCCAGCGGAAAAACCGCGATGCCGGGAACGATTTCCAGATAGGCTTCGAGAAAGTCAGGACGCCGAAAGGAAGCGGCAATCCCGATGGGAACGCGCGCGATCACCACCACATCGTGGGCGAGATTGTTGTTTCCATAGGCCGACATGATTACCCGACCGCCAAAGCCCGCGTACCAGTCCAGGCGGTTGGTCATGTTGACGATGTTGTCCTGGTACAGGTAGTCCGCATGCAAGCTGATATTGTGATTGAGGTCGTCGCAACGGTAGCCGTTGCCGTTGGCATCCCTGCACCAGCCGTAGCCCCAGCCGCCGAACCCGAGCCCGAAGTCCAGGGCATGGCCGCGCCCCAGGAATGCCTTGGCCGTGATGGCTGTCGGCTCGCCAATCTGGAAGCCCAGACCGAAGTTGCGCGAGCTACCAACCTCGGTTGCCTGCGCACGGATTGCGCCGGCGGACAGGATTGCGACGGCTGTGCAGGTGAAGAGAGTGAGACGCTTCATAGGGGAAGGCCCGACACATCTCCGCGTCGATCGATCGGAAAGGGCCAATGGGAATGTTTGACTCATTGTTGCTCCACTTGCGTTGGTTGTGGCAGATGCTGCTCACGGCAGTTTCTTCTCGGGCTCCAGCCGGCGGATGAAGTCCCACCGTGTCGTTGAAGCAGTTCTTGGGCCAGTTGCCAGATGCGTACAAGTTCGAGCGGTTGCGGCGCAGCAGAGTCTGGAGAACGGGCCTGCTCGACCAAGATGACGTGCCCTCTCCATCAATCTGAAGGGGCAGCCAATGCCACGATCTTCCGCAATTCCGGCGCGCCCGTGGCACGGGTGCGAGGAGCTACTCGTCTACCGGCTCGGTCTCCGATGCTCCCGCCAACACCTCGATCACGGCATTGGGGTCCACCGCCTCTTGCATGGCATCGGCTTCGCGATCAATCCGATCGCGTACCATGGGCAGATCGCGACGGAGTTCTTCGACCAGCGCAATGAGCTTGGCCACCTTGTGCTCGGCGAGCAGATTCACTTGCAAGTCGAGGTGTGATCGCTCCTCTTCGGCGCAGAAGGGGCAAGGTTTCATCGGACCGCCAGAATACGCCGAAGCGATCCCGGCGGCGGACGGAGGGTGAAGTAGACTTGCGGCCGTGCCCGGACGTACACTAGGCAACTCAACGACGAACGCATGTCGTTCTTGGCGGCCTCGACCGCAGAAAGGAAGCTCCATGCAAAATGCAACTCTCTTCGGCGTCGCAGCCGGCTTCGTCCTCTCTTGCCTCGCTCCGATTGCATCGGCGGATGTCACCATCGATCGCGCCACGAAGTACCAGAGCATCGAAGGTTTTGGATTCTTCGGAGCGGCCGACGTGTGGAAGAACCAAGCCACGGTGCTCAATGCTACGTGGAGCCAGATGGTGATTGACGACCTGGGCATCACCATGTGGCGCAACCAGTACTACCCGACGGCGACCGCGGACGCGCCTCAGGACACGCAGTGGGACGTGCAGAAACCCGTGGTGCAGTCGCTTTACGCCGCTGCGAACGCGAGCAAAGTGCCGCTGAAGACGTTGCTCGGCGTTTGGTCGCCGCCGGCCGATGACAAGTGCGTTGTCGCCACCAACGGCCTGCCGGACTGGGGCACCTGCTATACACCGCTGACCCGACCGACTGACACCACGGGCGGCAACATCCTCGATCCCACGATGGTCAATTCCTTCGCGAACTGGCTGGTCGCCGGCTTGCAGATGTACAAGGACATCGGCGTCGATGTGTATGGCCTCAGCATGCAAAACGAGCCGATGCTTTGGGAGGCGTACAATTCCTGTTTCTACGGGCAAGCGCAGTACGCGCAGCACCTTTCCGAGGCGGGGCCGATGGTCAAGAACTCGTTCCCCAACGTGAAATTCTTTGGCCCGGAGAACATGCTCGGCATGGAGTGCGACGTGGGCAGCAATAGCACCGACTTCGATCCAGACTCCTACACGGCGGCGATCATGAGCAATGCGGGGGCACTGTCGGCGATCGACAAATTCGCCGTGCATGGCTATGTGGACGGCTTCACGCCGATGACCACGAGCAACCTGGTGGCGTACGCGACTTCGTATCTGACTGCGACGGCATCCACCAACAAGTCGTTGTGGGTGACCGAGACATCAGGCTACAACCACACTTGGACGGGCGGCCCCTGCACGTCGAATGCGACCCTCACTTGCTCGGGAGCCTTCGATCTGGCGCAGGCGATCTACGCGGGCCTGTACTACGGGCACATGACGGCGTGGTTCTACTCGCAGGGAAGCGGCGGCACTAAGCCCGCGGATTTGAATGAAAACGATCTCATGGCAGGTCCCGACAACCCCGGGAAGAACTACTACGTTTCGAAGCAGTATTATCGATACATTCGCCCGGGCGCGCAGATGGTGGATGCCAAGAGCAGCGATCCCAACGTCCTGGCCGTGGCCTTTGACAACACGCAAATGGGGGCTTTCACCATTGTCGCCATCAACACGGGAACGGCCGCCACGCCGCTGACCCTTGCGGGCAACAACTTGCCGTCCTCGTACAAGGCAATTCGCACTTCGGCCAGCGAGAACGCGGTCGATCTGGGCACCGTCACCGCGGGCAGCATCACGCTGCCTCCGAGTTCGATCACGACCCTCGTAAGCGGCAATTATCTCGAATCGCAAGTACCCACGACCGACGCAGGTGCCGACAGCGGCTCCGGAGGCAATACCGGCTCCGATGGCGCGATCGGCTCCGGCGGTGCGGCTGGCAGCGGCGGTGCGGCTGGCAGCGGCGGTGCGGCTGGCAGCGGCGGCGTGACGGGCAACAGCGCCAGCACGGCTTCAGCCAGGTCCTCTGGCTGCTCGTACAATGTGAATGGCGGTACTTCTGGCTCGGACAGTAGAGCTATTTTCATACTCGCGGGTCTCGCATCCCTGGTGGCTCTGCGCCGCCGCCGGAAGTAGCTACCACGGACGCCGCGAACGGCGGGGCGCCGGAATTTTCGCAGCCGCGAGATTGGGCAGCACCCCGGTGGCCAGGAACCCGTCGACATGGGCGAGCAGCCGTGCGGTTTCGTCCGCGGTCATCCAGGGAGTGGCCAGATGGTCCGCGACGTCCTCGCCGGTCATGCCCAGCCGGCGTCCTTCCTCGATGGCGACCGCGTAGCCTTCTATCTCGGTGGGACGATCCACGTACGCGAATCTCTCGTCCCACAAATCCAGTCCTTCGTCGAGCTGGCGCAGATGCGTGAGCTCGTGCAGAAGATCGAGATAGAGATCCCGATCCGTGCCGCTGCGAAAGTACCACTCCGACACCACGATGCGGGGCACGTCGACGTCCACGAAGGCATAGCCGTGGTCGCCGCGGATCTGCACACGCGCCCGTTCGAGCAGACGATCGCGCGCGGCCGGAAGCGCGGCAATGCGCGCCAAGGCCGGACTGGACATCACCGCCGGCAGAACCTTGAGATAGGGATGCTCTCCGGCGGGTAGCGAGCGGTCAACCTGCGGCCATGCTGGCAAATCTTTTGGCATCGGCTTGTCGGGATTGCAGTCAATGGTACAAACAAGGCCATCGAGAAGGAACCTGTATTCGATGCTCGACATCGTCTATGAGAACGTCACCAGCGCCCCGGCCGAGGCCATCGTGGACCTTTATCGCGCCGGCGGCTGGTGGCAAGAAGAGCCCGCCTGGCGCGCGGCGATTCCGCAGATGATCCGCGGCAGCTTCTGCTTTCTCCTGGCCCGCGAGCCCGGGGGCCGCATCGTGGGCATGGGGCGCGTGATTTCCGACGGCGCCAGCGACGGGTACATCCAGGACGTGGTCGTGCTTCCGGAATTCCGCGGACGTGGCATCGGCCGCGAGATCATCCGGCGCCTGACCGATCGCTGTGTGGCCGCGGGCCTGACCTGGATTGGCCTGGTGGCCGAGCCGAACACGCAAGAGTTTTACCAGGCGCTGGGATTCCAGCCCCTCACCGGCTTTCAACCCATGCTCTACCAGGTGCGTTCCTGACCGTGACGGCTTTTCTGGGATTTCCCTTCGCGCCCGTCGAGATCGAGCACCGCGCGTTCGTGGCCGACTTTCTGGCCCGCCACCCGCAACCCCTGTCTGACTACAGTTCGGCTTCGCTGTGCTTGTGGTCGTCGGTTTTCCATTACCGCTACGCCCTCGCCGAACCGGATACGCTCTTGCTCTGCGCCCGGGTCGACCCCGATTCCCAGCCCAGGCTGTTGCAACCGTTGGGACGATTTCCCGAGCCCGTGCAGGAAACCCTGCTCGCCCGCGCTCGCAAATTGCCCGCACCGCTGGTCATCGAATCGGTCAGTGCCGAGTTCTTGGCGCGCCATCCGGCTTTCGCCGCGCACTTCCAAGTGGTCGCGAATGGCGACAGCGCGAACTACGTGTACCGAACCGAAGACCTGGCGGCGTTGGCCGGCGGTCGCTACGCCAAGAAGCGCAACCTGGTCCAGCAGGCCACGCGGCTCTACGCCTGGCGGATCGAACCGCTCGGCCCGCAGCACAGCCAGGAATGTCTCGAAGTCGGCGACGACATCGCGGCCAAACGCACGACGCTTACTTTGCAGCAGGAAAGCCGGGCGCTCACGACCGCGATCGGCGACTTCGGTGCACTCGGGTTGCAGGGACTGCTCCTGCGCATTGACAAGCAGCCAGCCGCCTTTTCCATCTACGACCGCCTGAACCCCACCACTGCGTTGGTCCTGTTCGAACGTGCGTTGCGCGACAAAAAGGGATTGTATCAAGTGATCAACCAGGAAACCGCCCGCGCCATCGCGGCGCAAGGGCTGACCTTCATCAACCGCGAAGAAGATCTCGGGGACCCGGGCTTGCGCCGGGCCAAGCTCTCGTATCACCCGGTTCGGCTGGAAGCGAAACACACCTTGACCTTGCGCCGCTGAAGCAAGGGACCTCCGGATCCAGCGCTAGTGTACGGCGACACAATCACCTACATCCTCGCTCATCTCGCCATCGGCGCGAACGGCGGCGCCCCGTCGACCACGACGTTCCCGCAGGCGCTCGCGGAGGTGTCGTGATGGCAGCCCCCTGGCTCGCCGAGCACAACCAGCCCGGGCGGTGCATATGGGCATCTGACATGTCGCACCGAAAGGCGTCGGCGCCACGCGCTCGATGGAGGTACAATAGGGGCTCATCATGCGCTGGATATTGCCCGTCCTTGCATTATGCATCCCGGCTTGCAGTTCAAAGGGCTCAAGCCCATCACCGGACGCCGCCGCGGCTTCCGCGACAACCGACTCGAACTCCACGACTGCGTCCGACGCCACGACCGTCCCCCCGGATACGAGCGCGACGACCGATGTCCCCGCGCCCGCCGGCGAGCTTTGGGCTGGCATCCTTGACCCCAGCCGCGCAATCGACTGGACTCACGTTGGCGTGGTCGGCGGCATCCCCACCCGCAGCACGGTCTGCGCGACACTCAACCCCGGTGCGATGGCGGCTCAAATCAACTCCGCGATCCAAGCCTGCCCCGCCGGCCAAGTTGTCATGCTTGGTGCGGGCACTTACAGCATCTCGGATAGCGGAATCGTCATGAAGACCGGCGTCACGTTGCGAGGCGCGGGCGCGGACAAGACGCTGCTCATCTTCACGGCCACCACCTACTGCAACAACCAGAACGCGTGCGTCTGCTTTGCCGGGTCCGACGAGTGGGGCGGCGACACGCGCGCACTCGCCGGCGGCTCCAACTACGCCGACTGGACGGGCGGCTATGCGCAAGGGTCCAGCCAGATCACGCTCGCCAACGTGGGCAGCGCCGGGATCGCCGTCGGCCAATACCTCCACCTCGATCAAGCCAACGACACCACGGTTGGCCCGGACTTCTTCGTCTGCGACAACACCACCGCGCCTTGCTCGCTCGAAGGCGGCAACGGCGGCCGCACCATCAACAATACTCTGCGCAGCCAAGTGCAAATCGTCAGGGTCACTGCGGTCAATGGCAACACGTACACCATCGACCCTCCGCTCTATTCGCCCAATTGGCGCGCCAGCCAGTCGCCGGCCGTGTGGTGGGCATCGACGCTCCTGCAAAACGCCGGCGTCGAAGATCTTTCGATCGATGCGACCAACTCCAACGGCATGACCAATGTCTCGATGGTCAATGCAGCCAACGATTGGGTCAAAGGCGTGCGTCTGGTTCGCACCTGCCAGTGTCAGCGCGACTTGGTGCAGCTAATGGACGCCGTTCATTGCACGATCGAAAGCAACTATCTTTATGGCACGCAGGGGGAGTCGGTGAACTACGGCATAGAGTCCTACGTCGCGTCCAACAACTTGATTGACAACAACATCCTGCAGCACGTCGTCGCGCCGATGATGGTGCAGCCGGCGCTTGGCTCGGTGTACGCCTACAATTTTTCCATCAATGACACCTACTACGACGCCGGCTACACCACCAACCCCCTGCACTGGATGATAGGCATGGCCGACCAGCACAATGCCGGCGTGGAATACAATCTGTACGAGGGAAACATCGGCCCTGGTATCGGCTGCGACGTTATCCACGGCAACCAGCTCGCGAACACGCTCTTTCGCAATTACTTGCTGGGCTCCGACCCGGGACGTATCGATTCGACTGACGCGGTCAATTTGGCGTCCTACAATCGATATCACAATATTGTGGGCAACGTGCTCGGCACACCTGGCTACACGATGACATATGAGGCGCACAGCGGCCCTGGCCAATCGGCAACGGTGTTCAATATCGGCGGCGGCAACTCCAGTAATGGAGTGACCATTCCCGACGATCCCATGGTTGCAGCCACGCTTTTCCGATGGGGCAACTTCGATGTCGCAACCAATGCGGTTCGCTTCACGGCTGCTGAAGTCCCGAGCGACATCACACCCTATGGCAATGCAGTTCCCGCGAGCCAGACGTTGCCGCCCTCGTTCTATCTTGCCGGCAAGCCAGGTTTCTGGCCGGCCTCCAAGCCGTGGCCACCGATTGGACCCGATGTCACGGGTGGCAGCGTGGCGGGCCTTTCCGGGCATGTGTATACCAATCCCGCCCAGGACTGCTTCGCCGCGATGGGCGGGCCGACGGACGGCAGTGGCGCGGTGCTGACCTTCAGCGCGGCCAGCTGTTACCCGTAATCGCGCGTGTGGGGCTGCGCCGGCGTCAGCGCTGACGTAGATGGCTCTCAAGCGTGGTGACCACGCTGCGCAGATTCGGGTCTTGAGTGAGCAGACCTTCGATCTTCTTGACGGCGCTGATGACCGTCGAGTGATCCTTGCCGCCAAAGCGGCTGCCAATCTCGGGAAAACTCGATCCCGTGAGCTTGCGTGCCAAGTACATGGCGATCATGCGGGGCCGGGCCACCGACTGGACACGCGCTTGCCCCCGCAGGTCGTGCAACTTGACATCGAAGTACGTGGCCACCTCGCGCTGGATGCCCTCGATGCTGAAGCCCTGGGGCACGGCCGACACCAGGTCCTTGAGAACCTCGTCAGCAAACTCCTTGTCGATGCGGCGTCCTGTGATCGAAGATCGGGCTGACAGTTGCAACAGCGCTCCTTCCAGCTCCCGGACATTCGAGCGGATCATCGTGGCAATGGCCAGAGCCACCTCGTCGCTCAGCGCCATCTTCTCGATCTCCGCCTTGCGCTTGAGGATGGCCACACGGGTTTCCAAGTCCGGATGGCCAATCTCCGCGATCAGACCCCAGGCGAACCGGCTCTGCAGCCGTTCCTCGACACCCGGCAGTTCGGCCGGGAGCTTGTCACAGGTCAGGACGATCTGCTTCTGCGCCAGGTGAAGAGCGTTGAAGGTGTGGAAAAACTCATCCTGCGAGCTGTCCTTGTTGGAGAGAAACTGGATGTCGTCGACCAAGAGAACATCCGGTGTCTCGCGGTAGCACGCGCGAAATTCCTCCATCAGGCTGACGCTGCTCGGCTGCTTGCGCTGGTTCATCATCGACCGGATGAAGTGAGTCACGAACTGCTCGCAGGTCACCACGGTGATGCGCCAGTCAGGGTGCTGGCGGTGAATTTCGTGCCCGATGGCGTGCAGGAGGTGTGTCTTCCCCAGCCCCACGCCCCCGTAGAGAAACAAGGGGTTGTATTTCGAACCCGGAGAGCTGGCCACCATGCGCGCCGCCGCATGGCCGAACTGGTTCCTCGCACCGACCACGAACCTGTCGAATGTGTAGCGGCCGTCTAGGCCTCCTGGCGTGGGAGGCCCCGGGGGGACTTCCCCCGCGAACTCACTCGCGACATCCTGTGACGGGACTGGCATCGGCGCCTCCTCCGCAACTTGGAACTCCACAGCGAAGGTTCGCTGCGCGCGCTCTCTGAGATTTTCCAGAATGGAGGGAAGGAAGTTATCTTCGAACCATTCCTTGTGAAAACGGTTGGGCGCCCGCAAGTGGATGCGACCCTCGCTGATGCCCAGACATTCTATGGAGCGCAACCACTGGTCGCGGTTCTGCGGCTTGACCCTTCCTTCGATCGAACGGACAGCTTCGCCCCAGATCTCTGTCATTGTTCTGTCCACAACATGGTCAATAGAGAAACCCAAACGATGTCAGCAAGTTGAAAGCCGTCTCCACCATCTACCAACAGGTACAAGTTGGCCGCTGCCAAGGCGCCCTCCTGCGTGGGACTCAGCGAGACGACCGGACGGCGGAGGGCTTAACTATCAACCTGGCATCTCATGGACAAGTCCAAAAACCGGCATTGCGAAAATGCCTAAGATCAGGGCAGTTTTCTTGGCGAGAGGATCGGAGAACTTCCGGCGCGATACGCGGACGTGTCTCGCCGGCGCCCAAACCCTTCGCGATCGCTCAGGAATTTGGCGACGCGAAGATCTGACATTCCGATCGCCGTGAGATCTGCGGGCTTGCCGGACGATCGCGCGAGGAAACCAGCGCAGGATGCGGTCTCGCGCGATCGCGAGCCAGCGATGGGCGATTTCTCCGACGGACAGAGGGCCTCACTCACCAAGACACACGACGGGGAGCCGTCGACGAGAGAACGGCACACCCACCTACGGCATCGAGTTCTCGACGGGCCAGGCTTTCGCAGGTGTGCGCCGGCAGTTCCTCTGCGACGAGCATGTGCAGCTTGGGCGGGCGCTTGTCAGACTGCGCCCACAGCGGCATCTTCATGTCCGCTCGGTCGAACCCCGGAGACACTTTGGACGGGCTAACGTGCGGGCGCTCCCGCTGGCGCCGCAGGGGGAGCCGCGGGCGCCGGGACGAAATCGCCCGCATTGTAGGGGGTTCCGTAGGGGACGGGAGCTGGAGCCGGTGCGGCTGCTGGGGCACCGGGCGTGGCGGGCGCGCGCGCGGCTGGCACCGGCGGAACGGCCACAGGCGCGGGCGGCGCGGCAGCGGCCGGCGGCTCACGAACCGGAGCGGGCGGTGCGGCGGGCGGTGGCGCCGACGGTGGAGGCGTCGGCCCCAATACCGGGTAGGCGACTTCAGCGGGACGCAGCGGCGGCGCGGGTGCAGGGGGCGCTGTCGCGGCCGGCGTACCAGCAGGCGGCGGCGACGCGACCGCGGGCGGAGTCAGCGGCGGCAAGGGCACGAACTGAACGGCCGATTTTTGAAAGATGGGGATCAGCAAGGTGTTGCGTTTGCTGTCGAGGCCAATGTCGGCAGGTGAGGGGATTCCCGATATGACTTCCTTGAACTCTCCGCGGGGAAAGCCCCGGTAGATGGCGGAGGCTTCCCAGCTGGAAATGAGGAATGAGCCGTCGCCCAGCTTGACAATTCCATCGAGTCCACCCTTTGGTAACTTGGTGGCCGGTCCCGTGCCGCCCTGTTGGTCGACGTGGAACAGGTGGTTCGCGCCCAGCGCGACGACCCACACGCCATCTTCGTCCGCGAGCAGGCCGCTCGGCCAGTGCAGGGCTTCGTCACTGATGAGCACGGCCGCCGAGCCTTTCTTCACGTTGATCGCGTAGATCGCATCGTTGCCGGTACCGGCAAAACCACCGGTTTTGAAAGTCACCGCGCTGTCCGAAACGTACAGCGTCTTGCCGTCAGGCGACGCCGAAAGATCGTTGAGGAAGATCGCATTGGGGATCTTGATCTCGCCCTTGGCTTTGCCGCTCTTGCGCTCGAACTTGCGCACGACATTGATATCCGCGACGTAGAGAATGTCGCCGATGATGGCCAGCCCCTTGGGCGCGTTGAGTTCGCTCCCCTTCTTGCTTCCGTCGACGAACTTGAGAGCGATGACCTTGCCGTCGGGACCTATCTTGGAAAGGAAACCGTTCTTGTTGGGAATGACGGACTCGCCGTTGATGTTGCTCACGAAATACACATCTTGGCCGGCATCCCAAAGCACGGATTTCGGCATCTGCAGGCCGGCATCCCTGACCACGATGGTGGGCGGTCCGGACGGTGGCGGGGGCGCGACGGGTTCGGGGGCCGGCTTGGCCACCTTGAGCCGCGGCGGCGGCGGCGCTGCCTTCGGACACACAGGACAGGTTGGGCAGGGGACACATCCGGCTGCGAAGATCGCAACACCCACACCGAGCAGAACGACGATACAGCGTATTGAACGATCCATTCTTCAGATCTCCTGGTTGCCCTTGAGTTGTGATGCGTGACTGCACACCGGACCGACGGACGGGAACCCCCCACCGGCCCGCGCCGGGGGTACATTCTGAGGCTTTGGCATCACAACTGCAACTGCCGCGACAGGGGCAGTCCCAGCGTCTCCACAGGTTCCGGTTGCCAACCAGCACCAGAAAACCGAAATCGTTGTCGCAAGAACAACTTGCGGGTTGTGACCATGCTTCCGCGTGCTAGGCTGGGCGTTGTGATTTCGGGGGGAACTGTTTGCGTTGAAGCGCCGGGCGAGGTTGCCTATCGCTACGTCATCCTGCGAGCGGTCGCGGCCGTCTGCAAGATTGCGTTCAGCGATGTGTGCGGCCGGGACGTCCCTGCGGAGGGATTCACCAACCAGGTGATTTCCGCGGTGGGCGAAGCCTTCAACAATATCGCGCTCCACTGTTACCCGGATCGCCCGTCGAACATCGTACGTGTGCGAATGCTCATAGACTCCGGCATATTGCGTCTGACCATTGAGGACTGCGGGGCGAGCTTCGATCCGTTCACGGCCCGGCTACCCAACTTGGAAGCGCTGCCGGAGTCAGGACTGGGCATCTACATCATGCGGTCGCTCATGGATGAAGTGACCTACCAGCCCGGACGGCCCAATGTCCTGACCTTGAGCAAGAAGATTCGTGAGTGCCCAGCGGGGCTACCCATATTGTCAGGCAAAGGGGCGCGAGATGGATTTTTCCACGAGTAAAGCGGATGGCGTGACGACCCTTCGTATCGAAGGCGAGCTGGACGCAGTCACCGTTTCCCAGATTCGCCCGACCATCGATGCCCTGGTCGCGGAACATCCCGCGCGCGTGGTCATCGATGTGACAGACTTGCGGCTGGTTGACAGCTCGGGCGTGGGGGCGCTGGTGTTTCTATACAAGCATGCCAAGGAATACGGGGGCGTGGTGACTGTGCAAGGTCTGCGCGATCAGCCCCTGTCGATCTTTAGGTTGTTGCGCCTCGACCGGGTTCTGGCTGCGTGATGTCCCACGGCCACGGGACGACCGAGCCATGACGAGCCTCCTAGCAAACCTGTTCTGTGCCGACAGTGCGCACGCCAGTGTGGGAGTCTGCGATGGCCTTGGTGGGTGCGGCCACTCTTCGTCGACACCGTGCTCGGTCGGCTATCTTTGCGTGAGTCGTCTCAATGCCCGTATGACCCCGGGCAACTGCACTTCGGATGGCGATTGCGGCGGCGTGTTGGGATACCACTGCACTGGCGGTAGTTGTAGTTAGTTTGGTCGGGCTGCCGGCTGCGCAGATCTTGCGCCTCGTCCTGTGCGCCACGACGTCGATGGTATCCGACGTATCTGGCCGGCATCTCAGAGGTATGGGAGCAATTCCGGGCCGAAGCGTGGGGGCGGGTGGCTGCCGCCAGGAGGGTGAAGAGTGAGGACAGTGAGGATCCAGCGCGTGAGCCCGGACGAGACGGTTTTGCGGGCCGGCCAGATCATCGATGGGAAATACCGGGTCGAGAGCCCGCTTGGGCAAGGAGGCATGGCTGCGGTCTGGGCCGGTACCAATGAGCACACCGGCAAGCGATTCGCCCTCAAGGCAATTCTGCCGTCCCTGGCGTCCACTCGCGAGGCGCAGCAGCTTCTTCACAGCGAGGCCCTGGCTGCAAGCCGCGTGGATCATCCCAATGTCGTGACGGTATTTGACGTCATCAAACACGAGGGGATGACCTGCATGGTGATGGAGTTGCTCGAAGGAGAGCCCCTTGACGCCTATCTCGCCCGCAATGGATTCATCAAGGTCGACGAGATAAGCACGCTGCTTTTGCCCGTCATGCGGGGAATGGCGGCGGCCCACTCACAAGGTGTGATCCACCTCGATCTCAAACCGCAGAACGTCTTCATATGCGTCGATCCCGACGGGCGCATCGTGACCACCAAGGTGTTGGATTTCGGCATTTCAGTGATGGTGGGACGGGTCCTGGATGCGCCGGCCAGTGTTGTTGAACAAGCGATGCTGGGCACGCCCACCTATATGTCTCCCGAGCATATTTCTGGTGTAGCGCGCCTCGATGAGCGGACTGACGTGTACGGCTTTGGCGTTCTGCTCTACGAGGCGCTGACGGGACACATCCCGTTCCCGGGTGACCCGGGACCTGCGCTGTTCGACCGCATCTTGCACCAACCGGCTCCGTCGGTGACACTCTTCCGTTCTGACTTGCCGCCTGGTCTGGTGCACATCATCGAAAAGGCCATGTCCAAAGAGCGCGCCCAGCGCTACGCAAGCCTGGACTCGATGGTGAGTGCGCTCGAGCACGAGCTGCCGCCGCCCAAGCCGCCTCTGCGCGGGCATACCCCGGTGGCTGGAGTGCCAGCCGTTGCCCAGCATCAATACCTAGGGCCGCATCTTGAGCCGGCCCTTCCGGCCGCCGTCAATGGGGCGCGATCTCTGCAGGAGACGAAGCTCCTATTCGGAGCTCCTTTGGAACTGGAGCGCGTGGACAGCACCCTGGCTGGGAAGAACAGCGGAACGTTCCATGATGTGTGGGGAGAGGAGAGCGAGAGCGAGAGCGCCGAGACCGCCACGGGCGCGCGCAATGAGGATTGGGGAATCACCGTGCGCGTGCGAGGCCCCGATAGCGCCACCAAGGTTCTACATTGGCGGCGGCTGCTTCGCAGAAAAACCTCTGGCTCGACCTGGCTCTCGCGTCTTCGTGGTTGGCCCGCCTTGCTTGGCGCGGGCTCGGCGATGGTGCTCGTCCTGGTGGTGTGGGTGACCCTGCGAGAGGCCCGTCCTGTACAAGCTGCCGGCCCCGTATCAGTCGCCCATTCCACGCCACCAGCGGGCGAAGCCGCCGCGCCACACGCTGTCTCCGTGCCCATCGCGCAGGTTGGCCGCGCGGCGGGTTCAGTCGACTTGCTCACGTGTCCGTCGCTGCCGGCCCCAGCCAGTCGCGCAACACCGCCGTCCAGCAGCCCCAACGGCTATTCTCATGCCGTGCGTGCTCCTTTCGGTCGCTCCCGTGTGGCGCCAAAAAAGATCCCGACAGACCTTCCGTCGCCGTTGGGCAATGCCTCGCCAGTGCACGAACCGACACCCACGGCGCTACCCATGCCGGCATCCCCGAGGGCCGCGCCTCCCGGCGCCGGCCGTCTGTCGATCGAAGACTTCTAGAACGACGCGGGTTGTTGGCGCGGCTCTGCCACCTCGGCTCCTGCCAGGCATCCAATTGAAGGCGATACACGTAGTGGCGCGACGCCGCCGGTTCTTCTAAACGGGAGGGAGGGAGTTCACATGCGAGCATTTGCACTCTGTCTAGGTACGGGGATATTTGTCGCAGCGGCCTGCAGTAGTAGCGGGGGCCTGGGCGGCAGCAGCGGAGGCGTCGCCGCAGGCGGAAGCAGCGCGGGCCCAGGCGGCAGCGCCGCAGGTGGAGGCAGCGCGGGCCCAGGCGGCAGCGCTGCAGGTGGAGGCAGCGCGGGCCCAGGCGGCAGCGCTGCAGGTGGCAGCGCTGCAGGCGGCAGCGCCAGCGCTGGGAACAGTAGCACGACTAACTCCAATGGCCGCAACTCGCTGACCGGCCAATGCACGGGCTCGACATCTTGCCCTGGCGAGACCGCCTACGAGCAGTGCCTTAAAACGGCATGCGACACCCAGCTCAAAGCAACCCTTGGCAACGGCTATGCTAGCGGGAGTTTCTCCGGTCCGTGCGGGCCGTACACGACCTGCCAGCAAGCCTGCCCGTGCGACGCGGCCAAAACCACCTGCGATACTAACTGCTACACGACCTACGTGCTAGGCAACACGAGCTGTCTCGCGGCGTTCCAGGTCTTGGAGGCATGCATCCTCGGCGCAACATGCACGGCCCCCACCTGCACGACCGGGACCGACACCAGCACGGCAACGCTCACCAATACCGCGACATTCACCAACACGGCAACGCTCACCAATACGGCCACACTCACCAATACGGCCACACTCACCAACACCAGCACCAACACAGCAACCACAAACTGCGTGGCGCTTGCAAGCTGCTGCGACGTTCTCGTGGCTGGCGCCCAGGGCGCTGCCTACCAGCAGACCTGTTCGCAGCTGACCAGCTATGGCGACGCCGTGTGCCTGCAAGTCCTATCAGGGTGGCAACAAGCCGGCCTGTGCAAATAGATAGAGCGGCGACGGGCTTGCCGGTCGCCGGCCGCGGCGCATGGCCGCTGGCGGGTTCCCATGCGGTCCCCGTGCGTGGCGAGTGCATAATCCTATCGAGAGGACTATGCTTGTCGCCACGTGGACAGCATCACGTCCATCGGGACCCGACCAGAAAGGCATGCGATGAGAAGACTGGTGGTCTTGAGTGTGTCGCTGTGGGGATTGCTGGCCCTGACCGGCACTGGCTGCAATAGCACAAGTTCGGCGCCGGTGGGGACTGGCGGCGCCACGTCTGCGGGCGGCACGGACACCGGCGGCGCCCTGACGGGCGCATCAACAGCGATAGCCGGCTCGATCAGTATCGGCGGAGTGTCCGGCGCTGGCGGGACAGCCACCGGCGGCATTATCAGCATCGGTGGAACCGTCAGCGTCGGCGGCACCTCCACCGCCCTGGCCAGCAGCAAGACCGGCGGCACGCCCGCGCCCGGCGGCGCCACCAGCACCGGTGGTGTTCGTGTCATCGGCGGAACCGTCAGCATCGGCGGAACCGTCAGCTTCGGCGGAAGCGTCGGCGGCACGACAAAGGCTGGCAGCACGGTCAGCCCCGGGGGCACAGTCAGCACCAGCGGCGGGGCGACTGGCGGCACCACCGGCGCAGCGGGCACGCCCGGAACATGCCAGCCCGCTACCTGCAACTCGCACAAGTGGGCGTGCTGGAAGATGCCGAATCCGACCGGTTCCGGTCTCCCCAACCCGGCGAGCTACACCGTCGCCAGCGGCATCGTTCACGACAACGTCACCTGCCTCGACTGGCAGCAGGTCGAGTCGAGCACCAGCTACACCAACGCCGATGCCATCAGCTACTGCGCGAGCCTGTCTCTCGGTGGCTACAACGACTGGCGTGCCCCCACCCGCGTCGAGATGGAGTCCATCATCGACTGGACGCGCAGCCCGGCCATTGACGCCGCCTTCACCGCCGTGAGTGGGTTCCACAAAACCGGTTCGGACTGGATTCTCACCATTCGTCAAGCCGGCGCGGGCAAAACTTGCGGCGCGGCCGCCGCGGATCCTGACGCCGGGACAACCGCCGGTCCCGGCACCTGCGCCTGGGCCTTCAACTTCGGCGACGGCATCGTGAGCAACGCGCTGGCGGGCACCAGCGCCTCACGCATTCGTTGCGTGCGCGGCAACGGCAGCGGCGAAGCCTTCGACGATCCGGCGGTGGCACCAGCCAACCAGTACACCGCCATCGACGCCGACCAGGTCCAGGACAACTATACCGGGCTCGTCTGGCAGCGAACAGGCAACTCCTCGGGACTGATCAGTTGGGATCAGGCCGTCACTTACTGCAGCAGCTTGACCGTCGGCGGACAAACCTGGCGACTGCCCTCGGTTCGCGAACTCGCCACGCTGGTGGACGAAGCCCAGGTGGCGCCGGCCATCAACCGCACCATGTTCCCCAGCACAGAGTACGGCGCGCGTAGCAACAACTGGTACTGGGCGTCGCACGCGCAGCGGGGCAGCACCACGGCGTGGTGGGGACTCAACTTCGACGATGGGTTCACCGGATTCAACGCCGGGGCCACCAGCGCGGACTGGAACTACTGGACCGTTGCCTGGGCCAAGTGCGTGCGCTGACCACCGGCGCCGAAGGACCCTCAACTCGAATCGAATAGCCGCCTCAACGCCGAACGGAACAGGCAAATCCTCACACGTTCGGCGGAAGCTGAGCTAAAGTCACCTGATGCAGTTTCAACGATTCCGCGTCATCGACTTGCTCGCTTGTTTCTATTGCGCCGCGATCATAGCGGGGTGTTCTCTGTCTGCCGCGCAGAATTCCGCGGGGTCCGGCGGCACGACATCAGGAGCGGCAGGCTCCAAAGCGGGAGGCACTACAGGTGCCGCTGGAGCAACGGCAGGCACCACCGCAGCCACGGGCAGTGCCAGCAGTCAGTCCGCTGGGACGCAGTCAGGCAGCGCGAGCAGCGGAACCACTTCGGCCAACGGCGGAACCGTGGCCTCGGGTGGCGGTTCCGCGTCGGCTTCGTCAGGCGGGGGCGGAATCACAGGCAGCGGGGGAGGCCTTGGTGGCAGTTCCACGCCGGGTTCCTCTGGCGGCAGCAGTCCGGTAGGCGGGAGCAGTTCCACTGCGGGTGGCTCGGGCGGAGGCAGCAGTTCCAAGGGCGGCGCGACCGGCTCCGGTGGCGTGGCCACAGGCGGCGTTACGACCACCGGTGGTACCAGCATTGCCTGGACAACTTTGCCGCCGCCCCGGCAGTGCGGAAATGCGTTCGCGACCCAGAGCGAGGGATGCGTGACGGGAAATGCCAGCAGCACGTGCGGGGGGCATTGCACGTCTTTTGTGAATGCCTGCCAAGATACTCTGGCCAGCAAGCCGGGCATGCCCGTCGCCTTCATTTGCCCGCAGTGGATGTTGTTCAGCACGGCCATGCAGCAAGCCGCTACTCTCGACGGCAATACCGCTTTCAACTACGCGATCGTCGGTCACGACGCCGACTACAATGGCATCGACGGCACGGCATCAAGCGCCTGCTGTCAATGCTATCAACTGGTGTACGACTCGCCCTCGCAAAACGATCGTCAAGCCTTGGTCAATCCCGACGATCCGAACAACAATCAATCCGCGATCCAGCCTTTGCCGCCGCCCCTCATCGTGCAAAGCTTCAACATGGGCGCCACGACCGACAGCTTCGACGTATTCATGGCTGCCGGAGGCTTTGGCGCCAACAACGCCTGCGATCCCAATGGCCAGCCGCAAGCGACATCCGGCGAGTACATCTACACCAGCTTTCCACCAGACGGTGCTAACAACGGCGGCGTGAAGGGAGCCACCAAATACAGCGAGTGCAAGACCCCGGTGAGCTGGGTGACCACGGCCAGCCTCTCGACTCCGGCTTGTCAAAGCGAGATTCAAACCGAGTGCGACATGTTTGCGGCGCCTTCGGCCACTACGACTGCCGACTCAATTCGCTCGTGCATCCAATCCAACAATCCCCAGACCTACTATCACCTCAACTGGAACGTCTGGGCGATGAAGGTCGAGTGTCCCACGCACCTGACCGACCTTACGGGATGCAAATTGGCTCCGCAGGGGCTCCCAGCGGTCAACCCCAACGTAACGACAGCGGCCCAGGCAGCGGCGAATCCTTCCTTTCGGTCGAAGTCGGGTAGCGGCACGCGCCTTTGGACTTCGACCATGCAGGACTGCTGCATGCCGAGTTGTGCATTCCGCGACCATGTCACGGGTCAAGGACTCACGGCCCAGGGCCTGTACAACTCGTTCTACTCCTGCGATCAGAACGGCGTGCCCATGACGCAGCCGCAGTAGCGCGGCCGTTGAGTCGAAGGGGGCTGGTGGCTACTCCAGCGCTCTGTCGATGTGCTTGAGCGCGTCGGCGCGCAATCCGAAGTCGGCCCGCACCTGCTTGATGTCGACCACGGTCTTTACCGAAAGAGGCAGCTCCACGGGATGGGCCTCGACCTGCCAGTTATTCTCTGACAGGTCGAACAAGAGATTCGCCGCTTGCAGACCCAAAGCCTCGTGATCAGGCACGACGGCCAGCGTCCCCAAAGGCGAGCTTGGCTCGACCAGATTGGGCACGCCCACAATGAGGGGCATCTTCGCGTCGCTCAGTTCCGAGCGCCAGGTGTCGTCGACGAACTCCGCGTCGCGCACCAGGCCGTTGTCATTGAGCATCCAGACCGCGTCGACTTTGCTCTTCCTGGCGAGCTGGTGCAGGACTTCGCGCAACCCCGCCGCTGTGACGTCGTTGGGCACCGAGACTGAGATGATCTCGACATGTTCCTTGGCCGCCAGCGCCGTCTGGCGTTGGATGAAGGTTTGGAAGGGCGGGCGATAGATCACGCCCACGCGGTTGACCGGGGTGCCAATCACAGATCGGAGGTGGACAAAAGCTGTGACGCCGGGGACTTCGTAGGCGATGCCAGTGGCGCCCCGAAGTCGGGTCTGCGCTTCTTCGATGAAAGAGGCCATCAGAAGGACTGCGGTGGGCGTCTTCGCCGTCGGATTGGACTTCTGGACCTGGTAATAGAGGTTGATGGTGGCGTTGTTCATCAAGACGACGCAAACCGGGTTGGCTGCTTGGATGGCCGCGGCCAGGTCGGCGGCTTTGGTTTCTGGCCCGACGACAAAGGTGCGGATGTTGAAGTTCTTCTGCACCTCGGAAACCAGACTCTTGCGGACTTCGACGAAGTTGGGCGAACTGGGCATGGCGATAAGAAGAGTCGGGGCGCCGGTTCGCGCCGGCGGATCGGTGAGGGCCGCAGCTCGGGTGGGCCCGCTGCTCCCGGTCTCGCTGCCGCCGGTCGCGCAGTGTGCGAGGCACAGCGCCGAGCAGACGAGCGCGACTCCCTTCATGTTCTTTGCGCCAGTCATGGGATGCTCCAGGTGTCGACGCCCAGGAGGCGTTTCGTGGGAACGTCGAGGCCTTGAAAAGATCTGACAACAACGTCGCGGACCGCTGGATTCAACACCGCAACCGCGGGCAGGCCCACAGGGCCGCCCGGCAGTTCCTTGGTCTTGATCACCAGGCGGGTTCGCTCCAGCAATCGCCCCAGCATGGAGCTGGGAAGAACGATGCCATCGGCAGCGGAGAACTCGAGCAGGGGCAGAAGGTCCTCGATCTTGGCCACGCGCTTGATCTTGATGTCCTTTGTCTTGAGCAGATTGCCTAGGAACGTCTGCGTCCCATCGTGGCCGAGCAAGTCGACCACGCCGATGGTTTTTCCTGCCAATGAGCCCTCCAAAGGCTGGTTGACCGAAGCCAGCACGTAGGGCTCGGTGCTTTTCCCCCCGCGATTCCCCTGCAACGACGAAACTTTTCCGCGCTGCTCGATCACGGGCGCAATGCTCAGCACCGCGTCTGGATGGGTGTTGGTTAACCCTTCTTCAAAATCACGAAAGCGGCCGAAGACCACAATGCCCAGTTCGGGCAAATGCTGCTGCAGTGTCTTCTCGACGATGCTCGACTTGGCATCGAGTTGCAGGAAGACATGCACCACCGGTTTCGCGCCCTGGGCCATCGCCCGGGGTGACGGCTGACAGGGCTGCGCAAGCCCCAGAACAAGTAGGAACCGCGCAAGGGGCTGCAGCAGGGGACGGCGAGGATTGCGCAGAAAGGTCATTGGTCGGTCGAGACCACAGCCTCCGCCGCCTCGACACCGAAGCGAGGTCCCACGTCGGGCAGCGGAAACACAAAGCGAAAACAGGTGCCTTGATTGGGTTTGCTGACGATCGTGATCCGGCCACCCAGGTCGTCCACCTGGCGGCCAACGGCGGAAAGGCCCACGCCGCAGCCGGAAATCGTGGTGATCTCGTCCTTGGTGGTGAGGCCCGAGGCGAACATCGCGCGAATCAGATCATCCTGAGTGGCAGCCGGCAGGCGCATCCTGGTCGCGGCGCCTCTCACCCCATCCCAATCGATACCACGGCCATAGTCCTCAATCTCAACCACCAGTTTGCGGCCGCTCACCGCGGTCGAGAAGCGCAGTTTGGGCCGTCCCAGCTTGCCCGCGCGCTCGCGCTCGGCAGGCGTCTCCAGACCGTGATCCACCGCATTGCGCACGACATGAACCAGATCGGTCCAGAAGCCGGCCCAGGCTTTGGGCGCCAGCCGCACCCCATGGGATTGAATCTCGACCTCGATCTCGCCCTTGCCCAGTCGCCCGGCCAGCGCCACGGCGTACCGGCTCAAACGCTTGAGCGGCCGTTCGGTCGCCTCCAGCCACCACGAGGCCAAGCGATCCAACACATGCGCAGTGGCCGCGCCGTTGCGGATTTCCTGCTCCAGCTTCTCGATCTCCTTGGCGCTGAGTTCGACCACGTCGCGCCCCTTGTCGCCCAGGAAGGTCGTGAGCGACTCATGCAGGCTGGCCCAGCGCTGTTGCAGCGCCGCGAGCGACCCGGCGGGCAGCGGCGCCAAGCGCTGCGCCAGTTCTTCCTCGGCCTGCTGGCACAGATGGGCAACGATGGCGAAGCCCGTCAGCCCAGCATTGCCCTTCAAGGTGTGCAGGATGCGCTTTTGCGTGGGCAGGTCAGCGGCGTGTACCTGTTTCAACAGTTCGTCGGCTTCATCGACAAATGACAGGAACCCCGTGCGATCCCTGGTGAGCGCCTCGAACATGGCGAGGACCTCCTTGCGCTCGGCTTCCTGGCGGGCGTGCAGCAGTTCCGCTGTCACGTCGTTGATGACGATGAGCAATCCATCAAAGCGATCCTCCCTCATGATTGCAAAGTAGGAACAGCAAAATTCGCGGCCATCAAGGCGCAGGCGCGCGGGCATCTGTTCGATGCACAATTCGCGTGGAAGAATGTCGTCGTTCAAGGCTTCAAGGCCCATCGCGAAGCCGGCGGCGTACATCGCGTCGACCCTGGCGATGTAATCGGCGAATTTGGTCTCGCCGTCGTACGAGCCAAACCAGCGATCGACAATCGCCGAGCGTTCTTGCGCCAGCAAGCCCGAGGTCGAGACCGTGAGGAAACCCTGGTCGACGTTGTCCAGAACCAGCCGCATGTCGCGGTTGCGATCCGCCAGCGCGTGCGTACGTTCCTGCACCTTGATTTCCAGGGTGCGGTTCATTTGTTCCAAACGTTCGTAGGAATCCTTCAGTTCGCCCGCCATGTTGTTGAAGGCGCCGCCCAGGATCTCCAATTCGTCGCCGCTGACAATGTTGACCCGGATGTCGCGTCGTCCGGAGGCCAGGGTGTTCACCGCCTGGGTCAGATCGGTCACCGGCTGGGTGATGCGGGCCGCAGAGCGCTGGCTGCGTATTGCGCCCATCACGATGGTCACCGTGCCCAGCAACAGCAGAAGTCCCACTGTGAGCAGGAGCGCGCGCCGGGAATCCGCACGCGCCTCGCTCAAGGCCTTTTGCAGGGGACCGTCCGACAGTCCGTAGGTGAGTCGGCCGAGTGCGTTGCCCTTGTCGTCGACCACGGCCATCGAGAATTCGAACACGTGCTGTCCCAGCGCCTGACGGTCGATCATGTGCACGCCCGGTTTCTTCGTGGCGTTCACATCGAGGCCGAGCTGTTTCCAGTCGTCCGCGCCCTTGACTGCCCCGCGTCGCGTGGCGAAGCCCCAGGCTTTGTGCTCCTCGTCGAGAAAGAGGCCGTACACCAGCTGCTTGTCCTCTTCCAGGGTGCGTTCCACCAGGCGGGCCACGTCGCCGAATGCGTTGTCCATCACCAGATCGCGCAGGCCCAAGGCTTGGTTGGTCACCAGGCGGCTGCCTTCGTCTTCGATGCTGGCGCGCAGGTGCGCCTCGATGGTTTTCAGCGTCTTGTTCGACGCGAAGGTGCTCATGCCCGCCACCACCAGCAGGGTCGCCGTCGAAACGACGATCAGCGTCGCGGTCATGGTGCGAACCAGTTTGGCCCGCAGGCTCGTCTTCATCGCCAATCCTCTGCATGAAGTAGCGACAGAACCGTGCGGGAGCTTGAAGGGTCTACAATGTTCCATTCCCGCGCCACGTTGCGCGAGCTGGGGACGCAGACGCCACCGTGCCCTTAAATCAAGCATTCCGGAAATCGTCCGAAGAACGATAGCAGACACCATGGCTGTCAGCGGACGACGCCGACACGATTCCCGACGCCCGCGTTGTGTGAGCTGGACAAAGCGGGAGGGCGACGACTGTTCGCCGGGTTCACAATGAGCAGCGGGCGCTCGGTCA
The DNA here is from genome assembly GCA_963758155.1 of uncultured delta proteobacterium. Classification (GTDB taxonomy): domain Bacteria; phylum Myxococcota_A; class Polyangia; order Fen-1088; family Fen-1088; genus Fen-1137. Next base: position 310,430 of record CAVWUP010000015.1, on the reverse strand, counting down.
TCCTCATCGACCCCGAGCAGGCATCGCGCGATTTGCTTATCGAGCGCCTGCGCATGCAGGGCTACCAGGCCAAGGCATTCGCCGGCCCTGTCGAAGGGGCCACTGCAGCATTGGGCAGCCCGCCCGCGGCTGTGGTCGCGGATCTGTGGATGACTGGCATCTCGGGTGTTCAGCTGACACGGCTTCTGCGCGCCGAGCCCGCCACCGAGCGCGTGCCTGTGATCTTGCGTGGTCCTGACGGCCCTCGAAACCGGTTCTGGTCCGAGCGAGCGGGCGCCGCCGCTTATGTGGTCAAAGGTCGTCTGGGCGACCTGGTGCGAGCCCTGGGCCGTTCAGTAATTCCCGTGGCCAACCAGGAGGAGGAGTTTTTCACCCAGCTCCAGGACGCGGAATCGGCCCTTCGCGATCGAATCGCGGCTTATCTGGACGCCGCGCTTTTTGAATCCGTGTTGTCAGCCGAGGTACGCGCCCTCTCGACTTGTGGGACGTTTGATCGCCTCTTCGATCAGCTCACCCAATTCGTCTCCCAGGTCATGTCCTACCGCTGGCTGGCGCTCTTGGTCCATCGCCCCGTGCACCTCGGCTTGCATGCGCACCCAGCCGCGCGCGGGGAATGTGAGCAGGAGGTGCGCCAGGCTCTGGACTTTCCAGCAGACACGGAAATCCTGCGCATCGAGGACGAGGAAGCCTCGGCAACCGATCCGAGCGCGCCGGCCTTGGTTCGTCCCGTAGAATTCGGCCCGGAGATCATCGCGCGCCTGGCGCTCAGCCCGAAGGGGACAGGGGATACTGAGAACACGCGGGTTCTGGATGTCATTGCCCGCGAGTTGGGTGGTCCCCTGCGCATGACCCTGCTGGTCGAGGAAACTCAGCGCGCCGCAACCACGGATCCGCTGACCGGCCTGATGAATCGCCGCGCCCTTCTCGCTGCCTTGGATGTGGAGCAGTCTCGTTCCGAGCGCCATGGCTATCCCATGTCGCTCCTCATGCTGGACGTCGATCACTTCAAGTCGATCAACGATGAGCATGGACACGCGATGGGCGATCAGGTGCTCGTGGCCTATGGTCGGCTTCTCACCCAGCAGGCGCGTAAAACAGATTTCGTGGGACGCTGGGGAGGCGAAGAATTTGTCGTGGTGCTCTCCGGTGCCAACGAAGCGGGTGCCCGTCTGGTGGGTGAACGCATCCGCCGTGCCGTGGAAAAAATGGCAGTGCGCTGTGACGGAAACCGCCGCGTGTCCGCCACCATATCCATCGGGATCGCGTGTCTCGAGGTGCACGACACCCTGGACGGACTCATCGAGCGGGCCGATTGCGCCATGTATCAGGCCAAAACCAGTGGCCGCAACCGCGTGGTGGTGGCGCCCACAGTGCTGCGGCGCACCGGAACAACTGACGTGGTTCCTTAGCCAACTTCAGTTCACCCGCCGTCTGCCGAAAGGCAGATGGAGAGAGCGATATGTCCGCTGACTCCACCGAATCCCGACTGGCTAAACTTCTAGCCCAGTGCACGGTCGAACTGCTCTCCGAATTGGGGGTGCAGCCCCAGCCGCTCACCGGGACGCCGCACACGCCTCACGCCGGCGAAAGCGTGGCGGCCTTCAGCGGGTTCGGCGATGATGAGATTCGCGGCTCTTTCACCTTTCTGGGTCCCAGCAAGCTCTTCTCCCGGCTGCATCCCATGCCGCTCACTGTGACCCCGCGCGACTTAACTGACTGGGCCTGCGAGCTGGTGAACCAGTCGGTCGGCCGCTTTCGCAATCGGCTGCTGGCCTATGGGGTCAAGCTGGCCCTGAGCGTTCCTCAGAGCGCGCTGGCCGAGAGTTTGCGGCTGGCCTCCAGTCTGCAGCCCGCTCGCAGTCCCATTGCGTTTGCTATCGATGGCATGGTGCTGGAAGGTTGGCTCGAACTCGAAATAGAGCCGAGCTTCCGACTGGCAAAAGGGCCTCTAGGCACCGCAGAAGAAGCTCTTAAGGAAGGCTCCATGGTTCTCTTCTAGCTCCCACTGTGTAACGTCGTGAACAAGAAGACCCTACTCATTATCGACGACTCCCTCGCAGTCAGGCAACAGGTTTCCCTAACCCTGACGTCGGCGGGCTACCAGACTGTCGAAGCCCGCGACGGGCGGGAAGGCGTGGATGTCTTGCGCCCGCGTGCGGGAATTGCCACGGTCCTCTGCGACGTCAACATGCCTTGCATGAACGGGTTCGCTGACGTGCTTCCGACCGAAAGGGACATGTGACGTCGAAGGACGATAGCGCCCTAGCCAATCGGCTCTGCGCTCGGAGAAAGGGAGAGAACGCCCTAGTGCGAGACTTCCATCGAAGTGCGTGGGCAGCTGCCGTGTTGGCGGCAAGCATTCTGGTCGCAGACGTGGCGGCGGCAGGGGACGAGATTGCGAAGACGCCCAACGAAGAGGCGCCGGCCCCGGCGGAGAGGATGGCCACGACCACCGCGCCACCTCTCGATGCGGGTGCGGCTGATGCGATTCCGACGGCTCCGATGGCCACGGCAACCGCGCCACCTCCCGATGCGGGTGCGGCTGATGCGATTACGGCGGCTCCGGCGGAAAGGATGGCCACGGCCACCGCGCCACCGGCAGGGACGGCGACCGTGACCTTCGCTGCACCCCAGGCGAAGAGTGCGTTCGACGACCTTTCGCTCTCCGATCTGCTCGACGTCAGCGTCGTGTCGAGCAAACGTTCCGAATCGATCGCCGATGCCCCGTCATCGATCACCGTGTTCACAGCGCAAAAATTCAACGCCCTCGGCGTGAAGACGCTCCAGGACCTTCTGCAGTTGGTGCCTGGCTTTGACGTACGGCGCAGCCGCGAGCAACTCCAACTAATCACCGTTCGAGGCGTCACCAGTGATCTCAACGAGCGCTTGCTGATCATGATCGATGGCGTGCGTCTCGGCAGTATCAATGACGGTGGCACGGGCAAGACGGTGCGCGCGATCAGCCTGACAGACGTGCAACGCGTTGAGATTATCCGCGGTCCCGGATCGGCGCTTTACGGCTCGAACGCGTTTGTCGCCGTCGTCAACGTCATCACCAAGAAGGGCTCGGAGACAGGGGGCGTGCACGTGACCGGCGAGGCTGGATCCTATGCGACCAGGGCGGCGGACGTGACGGCCGGCCAGAAGTTCGGCGACTTCAACCTCAACGGTCACTTTGGTTACGCAGAAAGCCGGGGCGAGACCTTCTTCATCGCGCAGGATGGTGCCGGCGTGTCGGGAAATATCCCCGATCCGTACAAGGAGTTTGTGGGCAATCTGAAGCTCGGCTACAAGGACATGCTCCAACTGAACGTCTCGGCCGGCCATCAGGTCAGTTCGCAGTTCATCACAGTCGGCGACGTTATGGACCCGGGCAGCTCCGAGAAGTCGACATGGCTGGTCACTAGCCTCGATTACAACCAAGTCTTCAACAAAACTCTGAAATGGCAGACTCAGCTTAACTTCGCCTACATGGACTGGGGTCCCATCACTGCCTTGATCTGGCCTGCGGGAGCGAAGCCTGCGTATCCCGATGGCGTGTACGGCCACCCCCATTCCAGGGACTTCCGCTACGGCCTCGATACCTACCTGAGCTACCAGCCAATCCGCGACCTGAACCTCATTGCGGGTGGAGCGGCTGAGCTCACGACCACGGACGACGACGACCACGTTTCCAACGGTCCAGACGCCACGGGCGTACCCGCCACGAAGTTCTACAACAATCCAGACCGCACCGTTCTGGCCGTCTATGCGCAAGGGGACTATCGGTTCTTCAAAGGGCTGAAGCTCACCGCTGGCGTGCGCTACGACCACTACAACGACTTCGGCGGGACCACGAACCCCAGACTGGCTCTGGTATATAAGTACCGGGACAAGGCGTGGGTCAAGGCCCTGTTTGCGACGGCGTTCCGAGCGCCAACTTATCGCGAATTGTGGTCCGAGAACAACCCAGCAGTCAACGGTGACCCGAACAACAAGGCCGAGACCATCCAAACTGCAGAACTCGTGCTGGGCGTCGCCCCATGGCGTGAGCTGGCCGCGACGGTCAGCTTCTTCAATAGCGATGTCAGCAATATGCTATACGCAACCCAAGTAACCCCTGGCGTTCTGCTGTACGAAAATAGGGGATCTCTTGTTGCTCGAGGCCTCGAAGCAGAAATCAAGTCGCAAATCCTTCCGGGCCTCGAGATCGCCGGCAACTACACGTATGTTCACGCTGAGAACACGCTCTTCGGCAACACGTACTCCGCCCCATTTGTCTCGCCACACTCCGCGAACTTCACCATTTCGCGCGATCTCTACGGTCACCTGCGCCTCTCCGTGATCGGCGAATACAGAAGTGCCAAGACTCGCTACGTGGTCGCTGGCGACCCCAAGTCCGATCCTCGCGCGCCTTGCGGCGAGGTGTTCTTGCTCGGGGTCTTCGCCAAGATTTACGACCTGGCCGAAGGCGTGGCCGGCTACGTTAGGGCATCAAACATCCTCGATGCCCAGTACCAGACGCCGTCGACTTATCCGGCCAAGGTCCCTGGCGTCACGCCCGACGACATCCACAATCGGGGTTTCGAGATCCAAGCCGGACTTACCTATAGCTTCCGATAGTTCTCGATCACGTCTACCGGAAAGCGCCCATGAACAGCAAGACCATACTCATCATCGACGACTCTCTCACTGTCCGGCAGCAGGTTTCCATGACCTTGACGTCCGCGGGGTACCAAATTGTCGAAGCTCGCGATGGACGGGAAGGCGTGGATGTCTTGCGCGCGCGTGCGGGCATAGCGATGGTCCTGTGCGACGTCAACATGCCCTGCATGAACGGGCTGGAATTTCTCGACACTGTCAAGGGCGACAATGCAGGGCCGCCTGTGCCCGTGGTCATGCTGACCACGGATGGAGCGCCCGATCTCATCGCGCGCGCCAAGCGCGCCGGGGCCAGGGGATGGATTGTCAAGCCGTTTCGGCCCGATCTCCTTGTGGCGGCTGTTCGCCGCATCGCGGGCGAGCCAACCTGAGCGGCCGCGGCGCGCGCAAGGGCCGTTTTTCTCCCATGAGCCCTAATGACCACCGCCGATCTGCCGAATATCAGATCCGCACCCCGCCGGGTGCCCCAGAGAAGAAAACCCGATGGTCATGACAAGGCTCACGCAATGGCTGTCCGAGTTCTGTTCGTGGCATGCAAGGTTCAAGAGTGGAACCTTGGGCGTGGACGAGCTGCCAGCCTACATGCAGGCGCGCACCGATTTGGGAGCGATTCTGGTTTTGGCTCAACGCCTTGAGATCCGCTCCGGTGGCGGTGCTCGGCAGGCGGTTCGGGTGGCGCGCGCAGTTCCTGTCGAGTTCGATCTGCCGGCTGGCAAGGCCTCGTCGCTCACACAAGATGTCAGTGCGAGCGGTCTATCGGCGCTGGTCGGCGAAGGCCCTGCTGTGGGAACGTTGCTTCCTTTTCGGCTGAAGTTGGGCCGGGACATTCCACCCATCGCGGGCACTTGCCGGGTGGTTGCCAATATTCCCGTGCACGACAGTGTCCGTATGGCCGCCACCATCGAGGAGATCTCGGCAGAGGGACGCAGCCGCATCGAAACCTTGGTCTTCGATGGGATCTGCTCGGAGATCCGAGTGATGTTGCGCGTCGAGCAGCCCAAGGGCTCGGGCACGACTCGGCCACCCCGAGCGCTTTGAAGAGCCGCTCCCCGGCCTGCCTACCTTAGTTTCTCTCGACCAGTCTTCGATAGATCTCGCAGTTTCTCTCGATGTCGGGTCCGTTGCGGACCAAATCGGCGCCCACCAGGAACATCACCTCTCTCCCGTAGAATTCCAGCAACTCGGGCAGGCGCTGCAAGTTCATGCCGCCGCCCGGAGCCGGGAAGATGCTTTTCAAGTTCCCCAGTGCGTCCTGACAGCCGTTTGCGACCTCGCGACACTCGTCCAGTGAAAATCCGAACCTGCCGCCAGAATGCGGAAAGATGCTGGCATCCGCGCCCGCCAGGCGCATGAGCTGGCCGAACAAGGCATAGTGCGAGATGCCGTTGTCCAGGCTGGCTGCGAAACTTCCCAAGAACGCGGGGTGCGCCAGGATCGGCAACCCGAGGGAATCGTCGTCGGCCAGGGCGCGCATGGCATCGAGGCCCGTCAGCCCAGGACAGATGAGCAAAGCCCCAGCTCCGACTTGCTTGGCAAAGCGCGCCCGCTGGTGAACCTCGCCCGCAGGCGCGGTCACGTTGGGGGCATAGAGAATCGGGCGGCCGGTTGGGGCTGCGGCTGTGCGCACGGCCTCGGCACAACGCTCGGCGCGTTCGACGAAGCTGGCAAACGGCTGATTGGCCAAGCCGTGGTCGTCCTTGATGACGTCGATGCCGCCCGCAGAAAAGCGCCCCGCCAAACCAGCCAGTTCCACAGCCGAGAGGCCCATGGGCTTGACGGCGGTGGACAGCAAGGGTCGATGCGGCTGGCCCAACAAAGCCCGAAGACCATCACGTCCGAAGCGCGGCCCCTTGAACTCTTGCCAAAGCGTACCGCGGTCCTCCAGACGCGAGAGCCGGAAGCCTTTCTTGAGGCTAATATTGCCAAAGAGGACGTTGCACAGCTGGGTGAGCTCGCCGCCCGTGGTGTCGTTCAAGAAAGAAACCAGCGCTTCGTAGGCCGGCGCACCAGGCGCACAGGATTTCTGCAAGGATTCCAGGCGGCCCACCACCTCATCAGGAATGAATCCCTTGGGAAGGATATCAGCGGGGCACTCGACGGTTTGCTCCAAGCAAAGGTCCATGGCTCTTGCGCGGGCCTCGCTCTCGTCGCCTGTAAGGCGGTAGCGAACGAAAAACCGATCCGAGGTTTCTTTCGATGGGGGCATTAGAGGCCCTCGGCCTTGGCTGCGCTGTGCACCGCCTCGACGCGAACCTGGGCGATGTCCTCGGGTCGGATATTGAGCGGAGTCCCAAACGCCTGCTCAGCAGCCTGAATGAGCCCCAAGGCGTCGATGCCATGCTCGCGCATCAGGCACGCCTTGGAAGCCCCATGCGAAAAAGTGTCCCGCAGTCCAAGGCGGATCAATTTCTTTCCCAGGCCGTTCTCGGCGATTTTCTCGGCCGCGATCGATCCCAGGCCGCCGGTGGTCAAATGATTCTCCAGTGTCAGGACGCCGTGCTTCGGCTTGGCAAGGGCCTCAAGCAGGATGGGATGGTTGCAGGGCTTGAGGGTCGAGATGTGCAAGTGCTCGACGGAAACGCCCCGCGATTTCAGAAGAGCAACGGCCTTCAATGCCTCCTCGGTGCACAGTCCACTGGAAAGTACGGTCAGGTCGTTCCCGCGCGAGAGCACGCGCGGCTGGTCCAGCTGCATGGGCTGCGAGGCGGGGAACAGCCGTGGCAACTCGCCTCGCAACATGCGGATGTACACCGGCCCCTCGACAGCGGCCATGACGTCCAACACGCTCTCCACCTCGGTGGCTTCGCCGGTTTCCAGCACCGTCATGTTGGGCAAGGTGCGCATGAGCGCCACATCCTCAATGGCCTGGTGAGTGGCGCCGCCCGGCGTGGTGATTCCGGGCAGAAAGCCGAACATCTTCACATTGGCATTGGCGTAGGCCACGCTCATGGCCACCTGGTCGTAGGCGCGGCGGTAGATGAACACCGCAAAGGTGTGCACCAGCGGCATGAAGCCTTCCCGCGCCAGGCCAGCAGCAAAGGACAACATGTTCTGTTCGGCAATGCCCATCGAAAAGAACCTGTCGGGGTACGCCACGCTGAAGGCGTCGGCCTCGCAGGAACTGGTGAGGTCTGCCGACAGCACCAGCACCTTGAGCTTGTCCCTGGCCCATGTGACCAGATTGTTGGCGTGCACGCGCGAGAGCATTTCCATCACAGACGCTCCAGTGCGCGGCGATAGGTCTCGCGCTCGTCGGGCCTTTTGAAACGCAGGTAGTGCAGTTTCGGGGCGTTTTGGCCGAGCAGGGGCAGACCGCGACACGGGTTGGTGTCGCAGAGGACGGCCAGGGGCCGGCCGTCGCCTTGCCGAGCGGCGGGCGCCGCCAGCGCCTTGGGATTGTGCCCGGCCACGCGCTCTACGCGCCAACCAAAGGCCCGCAAGCGATCTTGCAGGGGCTCCACGGCCATTACGTTGGTTACCAGCCCGTCGCATTGCTGGCAGTTGACGTCGACATAGATCGCCAGTCGGTCCAGCCGGTAGAACGAAGCCGCCTGCAGGGCTTCCCAGGTCTGGCCAATTTGAAATTCGCCGTCGCTCATGAACACCCAGGTGCGGCCACTTTCGCCCTTGAGGCGGCGGCCGAGATCGATGCCAGCGGCTTGCGACACGCACTGACCCAGCGATCCAGCGGTCACTTCCATGCCAGGCGAGTGCTCAGCGCCGATCATTTCCACGGACGATCCGTCGCGGTTGAAATCGTCCAGGCCGCAAGGGTCCATGCGACCGGTTTCGATGAGGACCGCGTAGAGCACGAGCGCGTAGTGGGCCGGCGAAAGAAAGAAGCGATCCTGGTGCGCCAGCGGGCGCCCGTTGAATTCCGCGCCGGTGAAATACCCGCGGTTGGTGCGCGAGGGGACGCCAGGGAATGGTTTGGGCCGAAGCGGCCTGTCCACCGGCGCCAGATTCATGACCTTGAGATACAAGGTGGCGAGAATCTCGGCCGAGGAGCAAGCCTGGCTCATGTAACCGCCGTTGTGCTTGAGGGTGTGTTCCAGCACGCGGCGCCTGATGTGCCGCGCCGCCTGCCGCACCTGGTCCGCCCATTTGGGTTCAGTCATCGAGCTTCGCCGGAGAACATTCTGAACAAAGAATACCCTGGCGCGCGCCACGCGCTGGAACAAATGTGCCTATTTCACACAGAGGCACAGAGGGCACGGAGATCGGATGAGAAGAAAAGGATTTGGACTGCGCCGTACCCAACCCTTCCTCTCTCCTCTGCCTCTGCGGCCTCTGTGTCTCTGTGAGAAACAGCTAACTTTATCTAAAATCGTGCGAGATGTCCCGGGCAGCCTCGGCGCTGTCCAGCGCCCAGAAGCGATCGGCTTTGAGTGACGTCACGCCCTGGTTCTGCTGGACCACGCCGCCCATGACCAGGGCGCGGGCGCTGACCAGCAGGGCGCGATGCTCGTCGAAATGAGCCGCAGGCACGATGGCGTTGGCAAAACCGGTTTCGTCCTCGACGGTCACGAACACCAATCCCTTGGCCGTGGACGGTCGCTGGCGCACGATCACCAGCCCGGCCACCAACGCGCGCTGGCCTTGGGCTACCCGTTGCAGTTCGTGCGCCGAGAGCACGCCGCGCGCTTGCAAGCGCTGCCGCACAAACGACATGGGATGTGGTCCTGCTGTCAGGCCGGTGCCGCGAAAGTCAGCGGCGACCTCCTCGCCGGGGTTCATTTCGGGCAAGGGGCTGTCTGTCTGCCCATCCCCGGATTCCACGCCGGCGAATAGTTCACCCGAGCGTCCGAACGCCTCCAGTTGCCACATCACCTGCCGACGTGTGCCGCCCAGGCCCGCAAAGGCGCCAACCTCGGCCAGCGTGGCGCGCTCGCCAGCATTCAGTTCCACGCGGCGACACAAATCGCCCAGCGACGAGAAAGGACGGGCCGCGACCAAGCGCTGGGCCACTTCGGCACGCAGCCTGCGCAAGTACTTCAATCCCAGGCGGACAGCCGTAGTGCCGCGATCATTTTCCAATGTGCAGTCCCATTGCGAGCAGGCTGCGTCCACGGACAAACAAGGAACCCCGTGGCGTTGGGCGTCCTTGACCAATGTCGCCGGGTGATAGAAGCCCATTGGGAAATTGTTCAGCAATGCGCAAGTAAAGGCTGCCGGGTGATGCGCCTTGAGATAGGCCGAAGCGTAGGCGATGAGAGCGAACGAGGCCGCGTGTGATTCCGGGAATCCATAAAGCGCGAAGGACTTGATCCCCTGGACGATCTCTTCTTGTGCCTTCTGGGCAATTCCCTTGCGTGACATGCCCGCGCGCAGTTCGGCCTCGATGACTTTCATGCGCTCGACCGATCGTTTGAACCCCATCGCCCGCCGCAGTTCTTCGGCCTGACCACCACTGAAGCCGGCCGCGGTCATGGCGATGCGGATCAGTTGTTCCTGAAACAAGGGGATGCCCAACGTGCGCCGCAGGATGGGCTCCAGCGAAGGATGGGGATAGCGCACGGGCTGCTGACCGTTGCGCCGGGCCAAGTAGGGATTCACCATCTTCCCGACAATGGGACCAGGCCGGATGATGGCCACCTCGACCACCAGATCGTAAAAGCGTTCGGGCCGCATGCGCGGCAGCGTGGCCATCTGCGCGCGCGACTCGACCTGGAACACGCCCACTGTGTCGGCAGCGCGAAGCATGCGGTAAACCGCTGGATCGTCGGGCGGCAAATGGGCGTAGTCGATCTCGATGCCGTGGTGGGAACGCAACAGCGCGGCCGATTCCTCCAGCACAGCCAGCATGCCCAGACCCAGCAGATCCACCTTGACGATGCCCAGATCCGCGCAGTCGTCCTTATCCCATTGCACGACCACTCGGCCAGGCATGCGCGCCGGCTCCAGCGGCACGATTTCGTCGAGGCGGCCAGCAGCGATCACCATGCCGCCCGAGTGTTGCCCGAGGTGTCGAGGCAGGTTCAGCATTGAAGTGGCGACCTCGGCCAGCAGCTTGGTGCGCGTATCATCAGGGGGGAAACCCGCTTCGGCGACGAAGGTACCAAGCGGCCTGTCCTCGGGCACGATCCAGCCTGGCAAATGGCGGGCGATGCGAGCCAGTTGCTCCTCGGCAAAACCCAGGGCGTGGCCACAGTCGCGCACCGCCAGGCGCGGCCGGTAGCAGATCACGTTGGCAGTCATGGCCGCGCCGTGGGCGCCGTACTTGCGGTACACATACTGAATCACCGCCTCACGCTGCTCACCCGATGGCAGATCCAGATCGATGTCAGGCATGCGATCGGTTGCGTTGCTGGCGCTCTTGACTCGCTCCTCGGACAGAAAACGCTCGAACAGCAATTCCATGCCCACTGGATCGACCGCGGTGATGCCAAGCGCGTAGCAAGTGGCGCTGTTGGCGGCCGAGCCGCGCCCTTGCACTAGGATGTTCCGCTCGCGCGCAAAGCGCACGATGTCCCAGACAACCAAGAAATACCCTGCCAGTTCCAACTTTCCGATCACAGTCAGCTCGTGTTCGAGCTGGGCGCGCACCTTGGCGCTCGCCGTACGGTAGCGCCCGCTGGCGCCCTGCCAGGTCATCTTCTCGAGGAAGCTCTGCTGTGTCTCACCCTCGGGCACGGGATAGCGTGGAAATGTGTAGCCCAGGTCAGCCAGGGTGAAAGCGCATCGCTCGGCAATCTCGCGGGTCGCGTGCAGCGCCGCTGGCAGATCGCAAAACAGCGCAGCCATTTCTGCGGGACGCTTGAGAAAGCGTTCGGCATTGCAAGGCAGGCGACGTCCAATCTCGTCCACAGTCAGACCAGCGCGCACGCAAGTCAGCACGTCGTGGACGCGTCGGAGCTGGGCCGAGGCGTAGCGCACATCATTGGTCGCCACCACGGGCAGGTGGTGCGCGGCGGCCAGCGCCAGCACGGCTCGATTGCGATGCTCCTGCACGGCATCCAGGTGGCGTTGCACCTCCAAGTACAAATGCCCCGCAGGAAAGACAGCGGCCAGTTCAGCCACATCATTGCGTGGGCTCGCGCCGGCGAGCGCGATCAGTCCCTCGGCATGAGTAGTCAGCAGCGCATAACTGGCCGCCCCGTCTCCCTTGGGCCGTCCCGCTTTCACGGTCGTAAGCAGGCGACACAAATTGCGGTAGCCGGTGCGGTTTTCCACCAGCAGCAGCAACGGCGGAACCGGCGCTTCCATCGCGATCTCGGCCCCCACGATGGGTTGCAGACCCAGTTTGCGTGCCGCTTTGAAAAAGCGTGGCGCGCCGGAAAGTCCGCCTCGATCGGCAAGAGCCAGCGCCTGGTGCCCCAATCTGGCAGCCGCCTCGGCCAGATCCTCAGGCAGCGAAGCCCCGTCGAGAAAGCTGAAGGCCGAGCGGCAGCGCAGCTCGATATAGGGTGGAGAAGCGTCAGTCATAGTAGCCATCCAGAAACCACTTCTCGCCGTCCTGGTGCATGCGATACACGGCGCCATCGGAAGCGTGGACGTCCCAGTACTCACGATGGAAAGCCTTGCCGGTCCACCATTCCCCGCTGATGCGGTAGGGACCAGCGGCGATCAGGATGCGCGCCGCAGTCTCCTTTCCGCGAAACGCCGAGGGACCGCTGCGCTCCATGATCACTTCCACTTCTTGCGGCGGACGGAAACGGCGCATCGCCAGCGCCCCTGCATCGCTGGAACCGGTCGCATGGGGAGCACCCCGATCCGGAGTTTCACCACAGAGAGCACAGGGGCCACAGAGGCCAGAAGGAAAGGGTTCCGGATCCGAACCCTTCCTTCCTTCCTTCCGATCCGTCTCTGTGATCTCTGTGCTCTCTGTGGTGAAATCCGAAACGGAGAGAGGCACGGATCTCGATTCGCCAAGTTCCAGGGACGGCGGCTTGATCACCATCGCTTCCTCGCGCCAGGTGTCCGCGACTCGCGGCGTGCCCACGTGTTCGGGGCCCACCAAGGCGCTCAGTCGCGCCAAGGTCGCGGCCAGCCGATCCGGGGCTGGGCCATTGGGCCGCAACATATCGAGTTGAGTCGCGCGCACCCGCGCGGGAAGAACCAGGATAGTCATCCCGGTCACGGGCGCCGAGGGAGCCCGGCGCGACAGCTCCAGCCGCACGAGCTGCAAGAGAATTCCCGATTCGCACGTGGGCGATTGCAGCGGCACTTCGCGAATCTCGAAGCTGCGCGGTTCCACCATGAGACGCAGGGTCAGCCCGGCGCAGGCCAGCCCGCGACACGCCAGCCGTGCCAGCGCCCGATCGATCAGCCCACGTAGCACGAAGACCAGAGGATCGAGCGAATCGAGGGCGTAGTCGAGATCGGTGCCTTCCTCGACGGCATCGGCCGGTGCTTGCGGCAAGAACGCCTCGTCGTCCTGAGCGCGCGCCAGACGCACCAGGCGCGCCCCGGCCGCGCCCAGTCGCACCGCCACTTCCTCTGGCCGCAGTCGCGCAAGTTCCCCGACCGTGCGCAATCCCCAGCGCGCCAGTGCCTCGGCGCTTTCAGGACATGGTGCCAGCATGGCCAGCGGCAAGGGCGCGAGAAAGGCGCGGGCCGCGGCGGGCGCTGCGGGCACGATGGCGATCTCGGCTGTGCGACACGCAATGCGCGCCAGACCCTTGGAAGCGGCGATCCCCACGCGCACCTCCAGTCCCAGCCGAGTGGCGCGCGCCCGCACAGCGTGGGCCACGGCAGATAGATCCGGGTAAAGCTGACCCAGATCGCCGGCCTGGAAGAAGACCCGCTCAGGCTCTGTGTCGACCCGGGGAGCAAACCCCAACCCCAAATCAGCCAGCGCCGCTGTGGCCGCGTCCACATCAGACTGGCGCGCCGTCACCACCCGCAGCGACGGCAACGTGGCCAACGCCTGGGCCACGGTCACGCCGGGACGGACGCTTGCAGCAGCAGCAGTCACGGCCAGCACGGACGCGCGTCCTCCAGGTCCTGCAGCCAAAGCAAATGGTCCTGTGCGCTCCCCCGCGTCGGCAAGACCGCGCAGCATCGCCTGCAACGCGATGTCGGGGGCATGAACGCACGCAATGCTGGACATGCACACCTCGCACGAGCACGTCTATCGCTTGCGCCGCGCCTGCGGCTGATTCCGGTCCTCGGTCTCAGTCAATTGCGCCATCACCGAGAACTCGATGGAACAATGATCGGCGCTGTCAGCGGGCGCGCGGCCACGGCCAAGCACGAGGTTGCTGCGCAGCCCCGTCAGCAGGGCCGGAGCCGCGCTGCAGATCTGGACGTTGCGACTGAAATTCTGTCGCTCGCCGAAATCCACACCCTGCCGGGATAAGATCACTGCCACCGAGGCGAAGGCGCGAACCAGCGGCGAGGCGGCCACCACCAGCGCCACGGTCCGCTGTCGCTTGGCCCCGTGGCGCAACCGCACCCACGCAGCATCGGGCAATCGTGGATTCTTGTCGCCGATGTCCAGCGCGACCAGATCAAAGCCGCCAGCGTCGATCAGCAACTCAGCCGCGCGCAGCGCTTGAATACCCGGCGCACGCACCCACAACAAACGCGCGAGCGGCACGCCGGCCCGGGCCGCCAGCCGAGGATCAAAAGCCTGCTCGGCGTCCACCAATGCCGCCACGCCGCCACCCTTCAGCGCGCCCGCCAGGGAGGCGTGCAAGATCGATGTCCTGCCTGACGAGCGTGGCCCGGCCAGCTCGCTCACCACGCCGCGCGGCCAGCCCCCACCCAGAAGCGCGTCCAGTTGAGGCAAGGCCGTTGCCACGAACCCGCGCTTGTCTCCGCCTTTCTCTTCCAGGCGACGCGCCGGAATGAGATGGGCCGACAACGCAGCCGGAAGCAGATCGAGCAAAGGGGCAGCAGCCACGATCAAACAGGATACCTGAACATAAGTTCAGTCTCAAGGCGGTCAGAACAACTGCATCTGGCCGGTCTTGGGCGGCGCCAGGCACGCTGGATCGTCGTTGCCAACCGAGTTCACGCGAAAGGAAACCGGCGTCGCCACCAACAGGTCGTCAGGTGCGGAGTGCAGAAGTCGCTGATCCGGTTTTGCCAGCCACGCCGCAGCTTCCGCCGCGGACAGCAGGGCCGGCATGCGGTCGTGCACGGGGGCCACGAGACTGTTCGGCGCCGTGGTCAGCACACCGAAGCGCATGCGCAGCGGGTGGTCCGCAGGTGCCGGCTCTTCGTCGAACAGCCCGGCCAGCAGAAGCAGTTTGCCATCAGGCCGATGGAACCACAGTGGCTGACGCCCCTCAGGGCCAGTCTTCCATTCGAAGAAACCATCGGCCGGAACCACGCAGCGTCTGCTGACAAACGCATCCTGGAAGGCCGACTTGAACGGCACGGTCTCGGCGCGCGCGTTGATCACCGGAGCCTTGCCCCGCCCGCGCGCCAGCAGTCCCCACAGCGCGAAGCCCAACCTCGCGGCCCCGGCGTCCGCGCGCAGAATCGGGTGAGGCTGGGCGGGCGCGACGTTGTAGCGGGGCCGGTAGGACCCAGCCGCGCCATCGTCTGCACGAATGCCACTCACGCCCGCTGGTACGAGAGTCTCCGTCAGTTCGAGGAGCACATCGTCCCAATCGGCGCGCGTCAGGGTCATTCGGCCGCACATGCGAGTGCACGAGTATAGCCGGCGTCAGGGAAAGACGGCCCTACCTCGGTTCGCCGATGAACGAAATTCCGAAGAGGCCGCAGCACATCAAAGCCAGGAGCCGCCGCACACTTCCCATATGGGTCACGGTTCCCGTTAGCCTTCTAGGGTGGTATCCTTCAGTGCCGCTTCATAGGCTGCAGGCGAATAACCATGTTTCAACCTTCGATTAGTCCCCGACATGCAGGAAATGTGCGCGACCTTGTGCTCGCGACGTGGAACGTGACGCGCTGGCTCGCGCTCGGCGCGGGCATGCTCCTGGTCCTGTGGAGCTGCAACTCGCACTCTTTCTCCGGACTGGGTCCATCTGTCACGATCCTGCCGCCCGAGGAAGGCGGCAGCACGGGGACCACGAGCGCGAGCGCAACGAACACCGGGAACCCGTTTGGTGGTCAGGTGTCCGCGGCTGGCATGCCCGCGTCCGCGGGCGGGAGCATCGCTGCGGGCGGCGACACCATCGTGGCTTTTGGCGGCACCACGACGAACGACGCGGGTGCGGCGACCGGTGGCCAACCAAGTTACGACGCCGCCGTGCCTCCTCCCATCCCCGATGCCCCAATAGTCGAAACCTACTCCTGTCCCCCCGGTACGGTGCGCATTCACGTGCGAGATATTTGGTCGACCGCTGCCAACCCGACCATGGGCACGATGACGACCGCGCCGCTGTCGGTTCTGATCATCAACCCCACCGGGAGCTGGCCGTCCTACGGCGCGCGCCAAGATACTGGGAACTGCTCTTGGTATTCGGTCTGCGCTCCTAACACACTGACCAAGTTCGAGATCAAGCCGGTCGGTGCTGACGCCTGCGGGGGAACATCCAATGCCTCGGGCACATTCGACGCCTCGATCCTGATCCCGTCCAAGAACGAGATCTGGCTTGACTACACCGGCCCGTCCAGCAGCGTGGCCGCCGACTACCAAACCGCCGCCGTCGGCACGCAACATTTCCGCCTCACCAGCGACAAGACCGCGGTGTCCTCCGAGGCGTGCCCCCAGGGCCAGCCCGATGAAACCGTGCCCAGCGGCTACATCAAGGTCCACTTCCGCTATCCTTGGGCCGATCCGCAGGAAACCGGCTTCGCGGGCTCCGCCTGTGCCGAGAGCAAGCTGGGCTACGACGTCCCGCCCTACCCCACCAGCCTCAAAGTTACTGGTCTGGCGTGCGAGATGCAGGCCATGCTCGAATTCCAGGACGGCCAGTGCCCCTGGTACTACGTGCTGATTCCCACGAAAGATTGGACCTCGACCGCAAATATCACATTCCGTTACCCCGATGACAGCCTGGGCTTGTGGACCCCGAATCTGCCGCTGCCTGCGCTCACTTCAGGCGTCACCGAATACTGGATTGGCTACGCGGGCGCGCCGGACAACACGGCGGCGTCCATTCCGACGTGCATGGACTGGTCACAAGATCCGCTCAGTTACTTCTTCTACACGGCGAACCCTGGTCCTGGGTATGCCAACTGCGGCGGCTCTACCAAGCCGGTGGATCCCTGCAGCCCGCCGCTTCCCAACGGTTTCCACACCGTCCATTTCCGTTATATCTGGGCGGGACAGAAGACCTTCACTTATTTCCCCAATACCGCGCTGATGCCGCCGTGGATGGAACTGGAAGTGAGCAGCAATAAGGTCATCTGCTTCCGTGAGGCGGATCGCCCCTGGTACAACTGCCCGGTTCCCGACAAGTTCTTCGTCGCTGGCGCGACCTGGCGGGCGGTGGACAAGACGCACAATCCCGAATGGAACACCGTCTCGGATCGCCCCTTCCAGAACCCCGACCCGACATGGTTGCCGGCTGGCCCGCTAGCACCCGGCGAGTACTGGCTGCGTTGGGAGTACGGCAAGCCCGACATCCCCTCCACCAGTCTGTTCAGGTTCTTCGACTACTATCCCGATGCCACCAATGGCGACTGGTCGTCAATGGGCAATTGGAACGACAGCGCCTGTGCCCCAAAACCGCCGGCTACGCCTGTCAACAACATTGGATTCGGGGGCTGGTTCCCCTACGCCAGCACCAATTACCTCTATCCCAACGGTGGCTCGCTCGCGTTCATCTATCCCAACGTGGCCGCGGTCCAGGATCTGTTCAATGCCTTCGTGTACGATCGCTACCTGATCTTTCGCGCCAACTACGTCACCTCCACGGACACTGTGTGCGGCCCGGGCACCGCGCGCATCAAGACCAACCCGCCCAAGACCGTGAGCGAGGGCCAGGGCTATGGCATGGCTATTGCCGCCGCCATCGGCGACAAGGCGACCTTCGATTCCTTGTGGAATTTCGTACGTCACTTCCTATCGCAAGCCGCTGACAAATACTGTGGCGGCCTCATGGGCTGGATGTGGGACGGCACCATCCCGTGTCGTGCCCTCGATTCACCCTGCGATCCGGCCAAGGAAAGCTGCAGCGGGAACGAAGACAGCGCCTTCGACGGGGACGTCGACATAGGCATCGGGCTGGTGTACGCGGCCTTGCAATGGCCCGAATACACGCAATACGCCATCAGCTGGCTCTTGAAGATGGAATGCGAGGTCGACACCAACTACGACAACTGGAACTACCCAACCTCGGGCGACACCGGCGCCAAGAACTGTCAGAACTACCCAGGTCAGCCGTGCGCCTACGGAGTTGGCGATGCTTCCCCGTTGGTTCACATGGACTACTATCCGCCGGGCTATTTCCGGGTGTTCGGGGATTTCCTTGCAGCCAATCTGCCCACGAACAAGTACGCCGACATCGATCGAAAGTTCCACCATGACTTCTGGTACAAGACCGCGCAAACCGTCTATGTGATGCTTGAGCGTTGCTACAACCAGGCGGGGCTGCAACACGGCTTTGTCGGCTTCTCGGGCAGTCTCGACGCTCCTTGCCGCGATTTGGGCAGTGGCGGAGTCTACGAATGGGAGCGCTTCCTGTGGCGCGTGAGCATCGACGCCGCGTGGTTCGGCAACAACACCAGCTTACCGGAAGCCGCCCCCAATTCCTCACAGTACGAGTCGCCCAAATCCAAGATGCAGGCGGAAATCGACCACATTCAGGATTACTTCAACACCTTCTATGTGAACAATCCGGTGGAAGCGAATGCCAATCGATTCTCGTCCATTTGTGATTCCCTGGGGCCGGATGGCACCGTCAAGAATTGCGATCCCGCCTATGGCCACAACTCCTATACCGTCAACATGGCCATGTGCGCGTATGTCAGCTCGTTCAACGACGGCGGAGCCACCACGCTGGGCATACGGCAAGAGGCCATCGAAGAATCCATATCCACGACTGTGGAAAACGATGCCTATCTCCAGGAACCGCTGGGCGTCTATTCCATGCTCTTCCTGACCGGCAACTTCCCCAACCCGATGACAGTGCCGCCGCTCAAGTAGGGTGGGGTGGTGGGCAAAGGTACTGCTGCCCTCGTAGTCGAAATGGCGGCGAAGCGTGAGTGGCACATTGCCCACGCGCTGGAAGACCCGGTGGCGCAGCAAGAAGTCGAACAGGCGCACGGCCCGGTTGTTCACCAGACGGTGGCAGCCGGTGGATAGTCATTTCAAGCGTCACTTTTCCTCCACCGAATCGCATCTGCAGAAGCGCCGATAACAGATCTTACGTTAACTACACGCACCTACACGCCGAAAACTATCCCTATACCCAGGGGAAAACAAGCCCACTTTTGTGGGAGTGCCGTCATGGGCATAGACCTTCCCCGTGCCGCGCTTTCGGGGCGCCTGTCAGTCACCACTCGGGGCTGGGCGGGTCAGCGTAGTCGACCTCGGCGAAATCGGCCGTGCCCGAAAGCTCGGCCTGCGGTGGCGGTCGCGCGGCGGGGCGGCGCGGGGCTTCGCTGGGAATTCCGAGGTGGTCCAGAATTTTGCGTATGGCGTCTGGCTTTGTGATCGCGGCCAGGATCTTCATGCGCCCTTGGCACTTCGGGCATGTCAGCGCGTCTGCCATGAACACGCGCTTCAAAAGAAGCGCCCAAGGTAATCGGCTTCCTCTTTGTATCTTGGTGACATCGATCTCGCGGGATTCGCCCGCACCCGCCTTGTCGGCACCTGCCGCATCGGAGCCCGCCGCATCTGGCGCGGACGGCGCTGGCGGTGTCGACACCACCTTGGCGCGATCCTTGGCCGCGGGGCCGAGGATGCCGTGGTATCGGACGAGATGGCAGCGAGGGCGCGGAATCAACGGGATCAGTTTCTCTATCAGCTCGTGCGGCGTGAACACGATATGGGTCGTGCCGCTTCCATGTGGGCCAGAAATGTTGACCAGTGTTCCTGTATCGTTCTGTAAAGCAGGGTCGTCTCGGGGCAGTGGCGCTCGTACGTGACCGTGCCCGCGATCACACGACTGTGACAGCTTGCTCCTGGTTGCGTGGAAAGCACCGCCAGGAGTTGTCGGCAACGGGGCGATATCTGTTGCTAGCAAAACTCAGCTTTCGGCATTCGAGGCTGACCGCGCTCGACATGCCACGCCTCGACGGCTTCCAGCTCATCGCCCGCATCCGCCGCGAAGCCACCCTGCGCGGCCTGCCCATTGTCGTACTCTCCTCGCGCGCCACACAAGCCGTGCGCGACCGCGCCCTCGCCGCTGGTACCAACGTCTTGCTACCCAAGAGCCGCCACCGCCGCAGCCTGGTCGCCGCCGTCGCCTCCTGCCTGCTCCAGCGCGAAGACGGTGAACCACCCGTCGGCGATAGCGCGCGCGGCTGAGGCGAACGCGAAACACCGCCCAACGCCTGGGGCGCGGCTCCAGGGGCACGACCTTGCCGCCGCAGGTGAACGGGCGGTGTGGCCGCAGGTTTGCTAGAAGGGGCGCATGTCTCGCGTTCTGAATTGTCTTGCAGTCCTGGCTGTCAGCCTCGGTGGCGGCTGTCAGCGTGCCTCTTTGCCCAAGGCCGCGCAGGCGGCGGTGTCCGCGGCTTCTGCGAGCGCGGCAGCTTCACCGCAACTGGATGAGTCCGGGCCGCGCGTGGATCTTCTGGCCAACCGAGCCTTGTGGCACCTCTATCAGCGGGGGCTGGTCATCCCCTTGGGCAGTGAAGGATTCAGAAAATACACGCAGGAGTACACCAGCCCGTGGCGAGGCGTGACCAAACTGCAGGATCGCGCTGGTCGAGTGTTGGGCACCACCACGAGCAGCTTGCGTTTTCCCTGGGACGGTGAGGTCGGCGCAGCCACCATCGTGGTTCGCATGAACGGCTCCGCCGGGCAACGGCTGTCTTTGCGCCTGAACGGCAAACCATTGAAGACCGTCCCAGTGGCCGATGGTTGGCAGGCGCTGGCCATCAGTGTGCCGGCGGGCGTGCTTCACGCCGGCGAAAACGATCTCGTGATCGCGGTGGCCAAGAAGGGCGCCCTCTTTCACTCACTGGAGGTGATCGTCGGCGCAGCGCCCGAGCCAAGCGACGCCTGGCCTGCGCTGTCGCCCGTAATCGCGGCTAGGGTGGCCGGGCAGGAGAAGACAGCGCTCGCTGGGTTTCGCCGCTACGCCATGCTGCTGGAAGTGCCGCGCCAGTCGTTCCTGGTGCTGGAAACCGCGGCGGCGCAGAAGGCGGCGCATCTGCGCGTGTCGGCACGGCCCGAGGGTCAACCGCCCCAGATCCTTCTCGACGAAACCCAGCAGCCGGGCCAGTGGCAACCCCATACGCTTTCGCTGGCGGCCCTGGCGGGCAAGCTGGTTGCTCTGGAATTCGCCATTGTCGACGGCGGCGATGCCCTATGGGCCGCGCCGCGCATCCTGCTGGCGGCTGTCCCGTCACTGCCGCGTCCCAAGCCGGTGCGCAACTTGGTTCTCTTGATCGGCGATGCCCTGCGCGCCGACAGCTTGGCGCTCTACGGTCAGACCAAGGTCCTCACCCCGCGCATCACCGAGGCTGGTCGCAAGAATGGCGTGGTCTTTCTCAACACCGAGGCGGCCTCGCCCTCATCCCCGCCTTCGCACGCCAGCATCCAGAGCGGAACCCTGCCGCGCGTGAACGGCATTCTGGGCGACAAGGCGAAGCTCAACCCGGGCACGCCGATGGTCAGTGCCGTGTTGGGCGCGGACAACGTCGCCGCCGGATACTACGGCGACAATTCATTCGCCATGGGCCGATTGAAGGCCGCGTCCAAGTGGACCGCGTATCACCAGCCCTCGCAGGAAGGAAAGGGCGGCGGCTGCCCGACCCTGATCAAGTTGATGCTGGGCTTTGCCGACGACCAGGTCAAAGCGGGACGCCGTTTCTTCCTATCGTCCATCGCCTTTGAGCCGCACACCCCGTACATCTATCACCCAGGGATCACCGAGCACTACGTGAAGGGCGAATTCGACCCGGCCATCGGCAAGAGCCCTGACGGCGTCATCCTGACCGCCATCGTCAAGGGGACATTGCAGATGAACCCGGCGCGCTGGCAACAGCTGCGCGGGCTATACGACGGCGAGGTGGAATTTTTCGATCAGTGCTTCGGCACCCTGGTCGACGGACTGGCGGCCCGCGGCCTGCGCGACGACACGGCGGTCATCGTACTGGCGGACCACGGCGAAGGTTTCTTCGAGCACGGCAGCCTGGGCCACGCCTATGGCCATTGGTTCGAAGTCACGCAGGTTCCGCTGGTGCTGTGGGTGCCAGGGCTCACCGACAAGGTGATCACCGTCGAAACCACAGTCAGCCACGTGGATGTCGCGCCCACCATCCTGGATCTGATGGGTCTGCCGCCCGAGCCGCGCATGCAGGGGCAGAGCCTTGTGCCCATGGCCCTGCGCCAGGGCCCGTGGACACCGCGGGTGATTCCCGCGGAATACGGCCGCAGCTACTCGCTGCGCGCTGCGAATCTGCGCTACATCGTCGACTACGGCGGCAAGGAAATGCTCTACGACACTGCAGCCGATCCCATCGAGAAGACCGACGTGAAGGACAAGCGCCCCATGGCCCTGCGCTATCTGCGCGACTGCGCCGGATTCTACCTAGCCCATCGCACCCGCTGGCACACGGCCAGTTGGGGCACGCTCAACAATCAGACGCCGGAATTCGTGAAGGCAACGGGGGAATAGCAAGCTCTTTTCACCACAGAGAGCACAGAGGTCACAGAGCCTGACCGGAAGGAAGAGGGCGGGCTCGTGTCCGGTCCGAACCCTTTCGCTTCTTCCGGCCTCTGTGTTCTCTGTGGTGAACCAGCTTGCTAGCTCGCCGGCCGCGCCGGTTGGCGCTTGCGGCGGATGAGTTCCAGCTCGCTCTCGGAGAACGTGTACTGCTCGCCGCAAAAGTTGCAGCTGACCTGGGCTTGGTTGTCCTCGAGAATCATGGCCCGCAGATCCTCTTCGTGAAGCATTTCCATTGTGGCGGCTGCGCGCGCGCGGCTGCACGAGCACGCGAACGTCACCGGCCGACTGTCGAGAATCTGCAAGGACTCGGACATCGGCGCCAGCAGCCGACGCGCGAGCGTCTCGGCATCCACACCCGGCACTTCTAGCAAGACCTGACTGAGTCGCTGCTCGTCCAATGTCTGGCGAATGAACTCGACCAGGGCCTCGCCCCCGGCTTGCGGCAGGGTCTGCACCAGCAGACCGGCTGAAGCGATGACCGCGCCCTCGCCATCGACCAGGGTATCGCAGCGGAGCACGCTGTCGATCTGCTCGCTAGTCGCCAGGTAATGTTCCACGTCGCTGTCGATCTCGCCGGTCTGCAGCGCGGTCTGGCCGGCGTAGTTCTGCGCCAGGCCCAGATCGCGAACGACGTTCACCACGCCCCGCTTGCCCACGGCCTCTGCCAGCACAATACGGGCTGGCTGGGATGCCGCGACCCAGGGGACGCCATCCACATGCTTCAGGTAGCCACGCACGCGACCAGAAGAACGCGCGTCCACCGTGATGCCGCCCAAGGGTCCATTGCCCAGGATCTGCAAGGTGACCTGCTCCTCGTCCTTGGTCAGCGTCGCCAGCAGCAACCCAGAAGTGACCGCGCGCCCCAGCGCCACCGCCGCCACGCCACGGGCGTGATGCCGACGCGTGATCTCGCGCACCGTCTGTGTCGTGGTGGCTGCCACCACACGCGCGCGGCTGTTTTCGATAAGGCAACGAATGATCTGGTCGTGGTCAGTCACGTCTCAGCTCTCGCACGAAATTGTTCAGTCTTTCGATGAGAAAATCACCGCCCCCGGATCCTGTTCGCGCCCCGAGGCCTGTGCGCGGGCCTTTTCGATTCCTGCCAGCTCCTCGCTGATGCGGGGGAAGGCGTAGCGAATCTGGCCATTGTTGTCGGTCACCACATCGCCGCCCAGGGCCACCAACGACTGGGACAGCGCCTGGGCCGTGGCTGGCTCGGGCGCCAGCTCCTCGACCGATGCGGCCCGGCCTTGTCGCTCCAGCACGGCTTGCAGCAAGCGCCGACGGGCGTTGCGCTTGCGCCGCCCTGGCTCGCGCGCCTGCTCGACCAGCCAGCGGCCCAGGGGAACTGCGAAGAGCATCGACGAAAAGACCAGAGGATAGTCGTGCAGCAGGAACTCCTGGCCCGGAATGGGCGCGGCTAGGCCCGCCTCGAAGGCCGGCACGATCCACAAGGGAGCCAGCAGGTTGAACCCGTTGAACAGGCTGATGGCCACGTTGGTGCCCGTGCTATTTCCGGTGAGCGGCGGGCGCGATTCCATGCGCTCCCAGGCTCGGTACACGATGGGTTCGGGCTGCCCGCCCTGCCCCGCCGTCTTGCGCATGTCCTTGAACACGTAGACCACCACACCGTCATCGGTGACCTCGGGCTCGCCGCCGAAGTTGACCAGCAGGCGCGTGGCTTCCTCCTCGGCACGCGCAAAATCCCATCCCATCAGCATGACCAGATCCACCGCGGCGATGCGACCGTTCTTGTGCCGGATGTGGGCCAGCACCTCTTTCTCGTCGGCCAGTGGATCCACCGGCGGCTTGGGCGGCCCGAACACGAACTCGAAGACCTTCTTGTACAGCGGCTTGCCAGGCGGCCGGCGTCGCCGAGGGCGGTAAAGCCCCGCATCGCTTCCGGGCCCCCAGCCCCACATCCACAGCAAGGGCCAGGTGAAGTCGATGTCTCCGCCGCTGTCACGGTCGTCGGAACTGCGCCGTGCAAACAGGACCGCGATCAACATGACGACGAAGGCCACGAAGTACACAACCAGCGTGGTCACGATGGAGATCTTGAAAAGAAAGGAGAAGCCCCTCCACAGCGCGTTCCCCAGCTTGGCCAGTTTCTCGCGCAGGGGCACGGCATCCCGCCGCGCGAACGACGGATCGAACTGATAGATCAGTTCGCCGCTCTCGGTGGCCGCCAGGTGACTGCGGAATTCCTTGAGCAGACCAGCCAGCGCCTCCTCGGCGACCGGCACCGGCAGGCCGGATTTCGCAACCGCGTCGGCCTTGGTCAATTGCCCACCCTGGCCCTTCAGGGCATCGAGCAGAATGCGACGCGCGTCGCGCTCAGAATACGTCTTTGCTTCGAAGGTGGTCTCGGCCCCCATGCCCCCTGTCATGCCTCACATTGGCACGATCGCCAAGCTGTTCCGTGGCGGTTGCGCGGCAGCGCCTCGCGGCTATATTTGTCAGCCTGCGCCTGCGGCAAGGTATTCGGGCGCGGAAAGGGATGCGGTGGACAAAAATCTCGCTGCCGAATCGCGACTGATGAATGCAGTGGTCGCGGCGATGCCCGACGGCCTGCTGCTCTACTCCCACGACGGAAGGATTGAGTACGCCAACCCTGCGGCCGAAACGCTCATGGGACTGTCGCGTGAGCAAGCCGACACGGCCGTCGACGCACGATTGCGCGGTCTCAACATGCTCGATGCCAACGCCAAGCCCGTCGCACCCGAGCAGCAGCCGGTGGCGCGCGCCTTGCGTGGCGAGGCAGTCTTCCACGAGGCGATGATCCTGGACGGGCCGCGGCCCCAGCGACGACGCTTGGTGTTCGTCAGTGCTGTCCCCATGCCAGGCGCAGACGGCGCCGTGGACACGGTGGTTGCCAGCTTGGTCGAGGCCACGCAACTGCAGCAAGTGCAAGAGCAGCGCGATGACCTGATCAGAATGGTTTCGCACGATCTGCGCACGCCCTTGTCCACCCTACTCTTGCAGGCGCAGATGTTACAGCGAGCGCTGCAGCCCGAAGATCGCCACGCCAAGCGCGTGGCCACCATCATTGCCAACGGCCAGCGACTGGCCACCATGATCCGCGACCTGGTGGAGGTGGTTCGTCTCGAAAACGGTCAGTTCCAGCTAGCCTGCAAACCCATCGACGTGCACAGCTTCATCTCTGATCTTAGCAAGCGGCTGGCTGAAACCCTGCCCACCGAGCGCTTGCGCCTGTCGTGCGATCCCCACCTGCCTCTCGTGCCCATGGATCCCGATCGTCTTGAACGCATGCTGGTTCACCTGCTCAGCAACGCGCTCAAGTATTCAGATGCGTCGGCCGAGGTCGGCGTGCACAGCAGCTGCGCCGACGGATTCGTCGCCATCGCGGTCACTGACCGCGGCGTCGGCATTTCCCGGCAGGAGCTGCCCCATGTGTTCCAACGCCGCCGTCGAAGCCAGGACCACGGCCGGCAGGAGAGCCTGGGACTCGGGCTGTACATCACCTCGCTGTTGGTGCGCGCCCATGGCGGCCGCATTGAAGTCGAGAGCGAACTGGGCAAGGGCAGCGTCTTCCGCATCCATCTTCCCGTCGACAATCGAGCTGCGACGCCCGTTCCGTAGAAGCACGGGGAAGGCCGGCTCGAGTGCCCCGCAGTCCGCGGCCGCGCGGACGCCCGCGTGTTTCTGCTGTCGCATGGCTTCGAGATTTCTCTTCATGCCAGTTTGCGATGGAGTCCAGGTGTGCGCCCCGTAGCTCCACAACACGACTTCAGCCGCGAGCCCGCCGGCGGGACGGTGCCAACGCCCGCCGGATGGGCTCGATCTCGTCCAGGTCGCAACCCAATCGCTGCGCGATTTCCGCGGCACCCGCGCCCGCAGCCACGCGCACGGCGACGCTCTCCGCGACATCGGCTCGGACGGCACGGTCCCCGATGATGGGGAATCCCATGGCTGCGTAGGTCGCGTCGCTCACCTCCGCGCTGGGCAGGAACGATACCGCGTCGCCTCGCGGTTGATCGAGCCGCCATCCGATCTCGGCCTGGCAAAGCAGGGTGCGTTCGCGCAACGCCCAGGGCTGCAGCAGCTTGGCTGAAAACACCACATGGCGACCCACGCGCACGCCCGCGCGTCCCAGGGCGCTGCGGTCGTGCGGTTGCAACTCGCGCACCTGCTCGGCCGCGCGCGCAACCAGAACCGTGCCCAATCCCTGTTCCAGCTGATACACAAGACCGCGCCCCGCAGGTCCCAGGCTGGCCAATCTTTCATCCCGCAAGGGCGCCAGCAGGTACGCCACCCAATCGCGGGTCCATGCCACCAGGCGCCGCTGCAGACGCAGCCGCTGACCGGCGCCCAGATCGTCGAGCAGCAGGGTGACCTCCGGCCGCAAGCGATCCACGCCGGCTGTCAATCGCGCCAGCACCCGATCGCCGTCCAAGAGACGGCCGGACTCGTCGAGCCGGAAGCGCTCGTGAGCAGCCTCCACAAGCCCCTCGATCCAGCGCGCCGTCGCTGCGCCTTGATCCGCGTCTGCTTCGCGCGCGTCGGCCAGCGGGGACACGACGGCGCGCAGTTGTTCGCCCAGACTCCCACCACGCCTGTCGCGCGAGCGCGTGCGCCGGGAAGTGGGATCCACGAAACGTGCGACCAGCTGCGCGTGCAGGGCATCGCTCAAGCGATCCTCGATGGCCCGCGCGCGTTCCTGCCAGGCCCGGGCGTCGTCCACCCAGCGCTTGTGGTGCGTGATGTACGTCCAGGTCCGGATGAAGGCCATGCGCGCCAGCAGGGTGTCGATGTCACCCTGCGCGTTGTCCAGGTGGTCGACGTGGCGTCGGATCCAGTCGTCGGCCAAGCGTTGCCGTGGTCCCCGCAGTTGCAAGAACACCGCGCGCAAGAGTTGAAAGTGGTCGTCGAGCTGCAACTGGCGATAGTCGGGGATCTGGCAAACCTCCCACAGCAAGCCGATGCTGGCGACGTCGCGGGCGTGGGCCGCGACCTCGCTGTCCTGGGCCAGGCGCACAAGGGCGCGCGCGTCTTCAGCCCCATCCTGAAGTTCGAGGCAAGCGGCAGGCGGGCGCTGCTGCAAGGACGCCATTAGCGCATCCAGCGAACTGGTATCGAGATCGCGGCTGCGCCAGCGGACGCGCTTCTGCACCGGGAAGCGATGGTCTTCGATGGCTTGGCTGACTACAGCCGGCAACGGCGGCAGCGGCGCCAGCGTAGCAAAGCGACCGTTGTTGTGATGCCGGCCGGCGCGCCCCGCGATCTGGGCCAACTCCGCGTCCTCCAGTTCGCGCATCTGCCGGCCGTCGTACTTGCTCAGCTCGGCAAAGGCCACGCAATCCACGTCCATGTTCAGGCCCATCCCGATGGCGTCGGTGGCCACCAGGTAGTCCACCTCGCCCGACTGGTACAGGGCCACCTGGGCATTGCGCGCGCGTGGCGACAACGCGCCCAGCACCACCGCGGCGCCACCCCGCCGCACGCGCAGCCGCTCCGCCAGTCCGTACACCGCACTGGCCGAGAAGGCCACCACGGCGGTGCGCGGAGGCAGACCGCGCAACGGCAGGGCGCCCGTGCCTTGCAGGCGCGAAAGACGCGGCCGCCGATCCAGGACCGCCGCGGGCACCAGCCGCTCTACGATGGGCCGCATGGTGTCGGCGCCCAGAAACCAGGTTTCTTCGCGACCTCGCCAGTGCAAGAGCCGATCCGTGAACACATGGCCGCGCTCGCAGTGGCCGCACAACTGGATCTCGTCGACTGCGACGAAATCCACCTCGCGCTCGGCGGGCATGGCCTCGACCGTGCAGACCCAGAAGCGCGGCCGCGGCGGAATGCGCTTCTCTTCCCCGGTCACCAAAGCCACCGCGCCCTCACCGACTCGCGCGGTCACCCGGTCGTATACCTCGCGCGCCAGCAGGCGAAGGGGCAACCCGATCATCCCTGTCTGGTGCTGCAGCATGCGCTCGACGGCGCGGTGGGTCTTCCCGGTGTTGGTGGGACCCAACTGGGCGAAGATGGATTGCGCACCACGGGCGCGGCGTAAATCCATGGACACAAGACTACCCCCAAGACGCGGCCGATGCGGCAGAAACCCCTCGCTTTCAAGCGAAAATGCGGTGTAGACAGGATCTCCAGTCCAGCGAGGTTCCTCAGTGATTGACGGAAAGAGAATCATCGTTGTCATGCCGGCGTACAACGCTGAGCAGACCATCGAACGTACGGCCGCCGAAATACCCGACATGGTCGACGAGATCATCGTCGTGGACGACCGCTCCTCGGATCGCACCTCCGAAGTGGCTCGGCGTCTGGGTCTGCACACCATCGTCCACGCGCAAAACCGCGGTTACGGCGGCAACCAGAAGACTTGCTACACCGCGGCCCTGCAGCGTGGCGCCGACATCGTGGTCATGGTTCACCCTGACTACCAGTACACGCCCAAACTCGTGCCGGCCCTCGCCCATTGTGTGTCGAGCGGACTCTATGACGTCGCCCTCGGCTCGCGCATTCTGGGCGGACGCGCCCTGCAGGGCGGAATGCCTCGCTACAAGTACCTCGCCAATCGAGTGCTGACCGCAGCGGAGAATCTACTCATCAAGGAGAAACTCTCTGAGTATCACACGGGATACCGGGCCTTCTCCCGCAAGGTTCTCACCACCCTTCCCCTGGAAGAAAACGCCGACGACTTTGTGTTTGACAACCAGATGCTGGTGCAAGCGGCGTACTTCGGGTTTCGCATCGCCGAGGTCACCTGTCCCACGCTGTATTTCGAAGAAGCATCCTCCATCGGGTTCCGCCGCAGCGTCGACTATGGCCTGGGCGTGCTGCAAACCGCGCTGCAGTGCCGCCTGGCACGCATGGGAATGATCAAGCCCGCCTTCTTGTCGCCCACGGGTCGCAGGCTCAGTCTCGAGCCCAAGGAATGACCCTTGCTCAGCGATTGTGGCGGGAAGCCCGCGAACCTCGCTGGTTCCCACATTGACAGCATTCTCGCTGTCGACTAGGAAATTCCGATGCTCGGCCCATCCTCGCCGGCAGATTCGAGCGCGATCAACCAGACCAGACATCGTCGCGTCGCATCCGTGCTTATCATCTTCGCCACCTGCCTGCTTCTGGGTGTCCCGGTGCTGGCCGATCTCGCCTCCGATCCGGTGCGGCGCCCCTTCGGATATGCAGCGGCCGATACCTTCTACTACCTGTCTGTTGCGCGCAACATCGTTCTCCACGGCTCCGCATCCATGGACGGGATCCATCCCACCAATGGATTTCACCCGCTTTGGCAGTTGATTGTTGCCGCCTGCTACGGCTCAGCCCACCTCTTACGTCGCCCAGACAGTGCCCTGCATTTCACCATCCTCGCGAGTCTTGCCTTTCTCGTTGCTGCAGTCTGGATAATTGGCCAAACGCTTCTGCGCGCCTCGCGCGCCATTCCCTTTCTATTCGTGGGTCTGCCTTTCGGCCTCTATGCGCTACTGGTCCTTCCACAATGGGCCAACGACCCCGACGTGATTGCACGCGCTGGCGGCGGCGAAGGCCCCTTGCCGCTTTACGGGACGCTGTATTCGTTCGCCAACGGAATGGAAAGTGGGCTGACTATCTTCGCCTTTGCTGTGCTGGCCTGGACTTTGGTGCGTTACGACAAGCGGGTGGATGCAAAGTCCGGAATCCGTTGCGCCGCTGCCCTTGTCTTTGTCACCTTGGCCCGTCTTGACCATGCGACCCTCGCAGTCGCTCCTCTCTGCTACTGGTTTGTGGAGGCCACTCAGGACAAGCGGCGGCGTCCCTTTGCCTCGGCAGCGATTGCAACCTTCGTGGGCTCCCTCGCCATTCTCTTGTTGGGCAACAAGCTCTATGCGGGCTCGGCCATTCCTATCAGCGGCGTGACCAAGAGTACCTTTCCCTTTCCACGTACCGAGGCCATCAGTGGAATCGTTGAATACCTCAAGCACCCTTTCGGTCGCCATGCCCTGGGTGTTTTGTACCGTTGGGCACCCCAGGCCTTTTCGCTTCTTTCGACCTTCCTCTACCTTCTAGTCGTCGTGCGTATGCGAGTCCTCAGCCAGGGATTCGCGGTGGAATTGCGCAGCTTTGCCACTCGTCTCGACCGATTCCTAGTGATGATGGCGCCGGGCATTGTCCTGCTTGATCTCTACAACCTCCTCTTCGTGTACGGCGTCGGCCACTGGTATTTCCCTGTCACCACGCTTGTGATTTCGCTCAACCTGCTCTCGCTATTGGCTGCCCTGAGCAATCGTTGGCGCTACATTTTTGCCGGGTGCTTGCCTCAACTCGCGGGTATTCTCGCCACTGTTAGCTTTGGCCTGTTGGTGCTGGTTGGGTTTGCTCGATACCATCGGCAATTGCGCTACCATGAGGGTTTCGCGGACTTCTGCCTCAAGGTTGCGCCGCGCGTGCGCGAAGCGTTGCACAATCGGGTCCCGAAAATCTTGGAGTTCGACGATGGCATCGTCAGCTACGGGCTCAACGTGCCGACCATGTCCGGCTTCGGTTATACGCTCGATCGCGAGGCCGCAGACGCCTTGCAAGGGCACCACCTTTTGCAATTGGCGGTCGAGCGGGGGTTTTCAGCGGTTGCCACCTACTACTATCGCAGTCACGACCTCACGACGGCAAGCACGTCGACCCAGGCGGCAGAGTGGGTCCGCGGGCTGGTTGATATGCCCAAGGACTATGAAGCAAACGTATTATACGGGGATTCCGATTTTACGATAGTCGAGGTTTCCGCTCCGCCAGGGGCCAAACGCTAGTCCAGAATCAGAGTTTCTGAGGTATTTTTGCCTTCCGGGTGTGAATGATTGGCGTGACCGACGCGATTGACAATCCCAAAGACGCGAGGACGCTGCGAACGAGATCTACCAAGGCCCACCATCACGGCGCCGGGCTTTCCCCCTTCGCGGCGTTCAGCTTGCCGAATCCGAAGAGTGGAATCTCCTTCTTGGGCTCGGTTCGATCGTTGCTCAGGATGAGCAGCTTGCCCTGTGAAGCTCGACTGTCGTCAGCCACGCGCTCTTCCAGCACCCTCACCTGCACGCGGAAGACGTTGTCACCCACGGGTCCCTCCAGCGACGCAGCGAACGGTCCCTCCAACACGCGCGCCCCGTGCACCTCGAACCCTGGCTGGGAGCTACGAACTTCTATCGACACCAGCTTGGGCCCTGGCAGCTTGAGGTTGAAGTAAGGGTTGGTGGGCGAGACCTCCAGCGTGCCTGCCACCTTGCAAGCATAGGGAATCGCGATCTCCTTGGGCCGTACCAGGCCCGTCGTGACCGTGATGTTGCCCGCGTGCATCCCTGCCTCTTGGCCATGGCAGCGAACATACAGAATCGCCGGCGAGCCCGGCTGCCGGGGCGGAAAGTCGACGCTTGAGTCTTCTGCCCAACCCGACTTCTTGAGCTTGATGGTGGCCTGGTCGAGCAAGGTTCCCACCAGCCGAAGCTCCTGCCACCGCTGCTCGCCAAAGGGCATTTGCAGATTGATCACTTGCGTGTCGAAGGCCAGCAGCGGCGTCACATTCGCCACCAACTGGATGGGAACCCGATCCGCCTGTGGATCGTTGCTGTGAATCAAGATGGACTCGCGCATGGGCCCGTACAGATCCGAGCGACAGGTCACCTCAAGTTGGCCGCTGGCACCCGGCGCGATGGTCATTGGCTGCAGGCTGGCAGAACAAAATCGGCTGCCATCAATCGCGCTGATTTCCAGAGGCAGCGTCCCGGCATTGGATACGGTGAAAACCCGGCGCACGGATTCATCCTGCACGACCGGGCCCATTTCATAGGGCGGCGGTGCCAGCTGAAGGCGAGGGGCCGCCACGCCCGCAATTCCGCTCGCCGCGGAGGGTTCCGCTCCTCTTGGGCCTCGGTTGCAGGCCGCGACAAGGCCCAAGCCAAGCAGGATCGGAAGGAGCGCGAGGGGTTGATTGATGGTCAATTCCGCTCGAACTCAGTAACACTGGGCGGGCGTATTCAGTTGACCGAATTCTGATCCTTCTTCGTGTACATCCAGTCCTTGACGAAAGCCCCCATTTGGTCCTGTCCTGACAGCAACGTCCAGTTGTTGCCGTTGAACATATCCGGAAGCCAGCTATTCGACGCGCACCAGGCCGTCCAGCTCCCGCCCAAGCCTTCGAGCCAGTTCAACATGGGCGTTCCGTAGGTGCCGATGATATTCGTGCCCTTCCCAGGCTGGCCTGAGCAGCTGCAGAAGCCCCACTCCGTCATGATGAGGGCGACGCCCTTCGCGGCTGTATTCACCTGGGTAACGTTGTAGCCGACCCCCTTGTTATAGTGCTGTTCGTACATGTGGACGGAATACATGATGTTGCCGCCGGTCAGTGGATTCGTAGCCGCATCACCCATGTCCTGATCCCAAGAGGGGCTGCCCGAGATTATGATGTTCTTTGGTGCCAAGCCACGGATCGTGTTCACCCAGCCCTGCATGGTAGCTTTGTACGTGGCCCAGCTGTCCATCACACTCGACTCGTTGAACACCTCGTAGAACACGTTGGAATAGCTGCTGAAGACCGGTGCAGTCTGGGTCCAGAACTGGCTGACCGCGGCCTGGTTGGTGTAGGGGCTGGAGATGTAGTGCAGATCAACGATGGCGTACAGGCCCAACTTCGTGGCGTAGTCCACGGCGGGTTTGAGGGTATTGCTGAGGTACGTGGCCGACGTCCCAGGCGGATCGACGGGGAGACGCACGATCTTTGTGTACCAACCTGGCGAACCTGGTGCCCCCGTCGAGGCTGCGTCGACGTCGTTCTTGTTGGTGATCTTGTCGAGCAGGCCGTTTATGCCGAGCGAGGTCTCCGACTGGTCCGTGAGGCCCTCAATCGAGACACCCCTCAAAATCACGGTATTGCCCTGTGGGTCCTGGAGTTTGTTCCCATTCACGGTGAGCCAGGGCAGAGATCCGCCGGCGCTGCCAGTGCTGCCGGCAATTCCACCCGCCCCGCCCGAACTGGCCACACCACCCGAGCCGCCCGAAGCCTTGCTGCCACCTGGATTGGTGCTACCGCCCGAGCTTGCCACACCACCCGAGCCGCCCGAAGCCTTGCTGCCACCCGCGTTGGTGCTGCCGCCCAGGCTTGCAACGCCTCCAGCGCCACCCGAGCTTGCAATGCCTCCCGAGCCGCCCGAAGCCTTGCTGCCACCCGCGTTGGTGCTGCCGCCCAGACTCGTGATGCCGCCAGAACTCGTGATGCCACCCGATCTTGTGTTGCCACCTGCGCTCGTACTTCCCGCTGCGCTCGTGCTGCCGCCTGCGCTCTCGCTGCCGCCTGATGTTGTCATTCCACCTGAGCTTGCGATGCCGCCGGTGTCCTTGATGCCGCCGGTGTCAGCTGAAGTTGCGACGCCGCCTGCGCCACCTACGCCTGTCTCGCCACCTGCTCCGCCTTGCTCCGTGTTGCCGCCGCTCTCGACGGTTCCCGCAGCGGCCGTGGTGCCACCATTGTGAACCACGCCACCCGAGGTCACTGCTCCTGCCGAGCCAAAGTTACCCGCGGTGCTCTCAGCGCCTCCGTTGACCGATTGGGAACCATTTTGGCTGCATCCGATGCCGCCAAAAACTGCGATCAGCGAAATTCCCAGGGCGGCCTGTCGAACGGAAAGGTCTTTCATGAAGCTCCTCCAGTGATCGATCGATAACCAATATTCGAACATTCAGTAGCGCCACCCCCCCAAAAAAGGTCAAGAAATCTCAACGAGGCGGCCCGACCAAAATTCCCCCGCGAGCCCAAACGGATATCCATCAGTGTACCTGTCGTTCGCCATGACGCCAAACGAACGATGGACGCTGGCGCCGCCATGACGCAGATCCACCGCTGCCCTTCTCATCGCGAGTCAAGTCACCTGATGTGGCAGGAGTGCTAGAAACGCCACCATGGCGAAAAGTTCGATGCGACGGACCATTCTGCGGCTGGGATTGTTCGGCTTGCTGACGATCTCGGTTTCGGCAACGGCGCGGCCCGACCGTGCCAAGGTCGCTCGCCTCACGGTCCACGCGGACCAGGAAGGTCCGGGGATCAGCCCACTCCTGTACGGCATCTTCTTCGAGGAGATCAACCGGGCCGGGGAAGGCGGTCTGTGGGCCGAGATGATCCAGAACCGCTCTTTCGAAGACGACCGCCAGAAACCCGCGGGTTGGAAAGTCTTTGGCGCGGTGAAAGCCAGCCTGGACAGGACCCATCCCCGAGACAGCCGAAATCCCACCTCGCTGTGCCTGGAGTTCGCCCATCCCGAGGCCAGCGTGGCCCAGGACGGTTTCAGCCGCGACAAGGACCACTACGCGGGCGGGATGGCATTTCGCAAAGGGGAAGCCGTGCGCTTCTCGCTGTACCAGCGAGGAGATTGCCCGCTGGAAGTCCGCTTGCTAGGGCAAGGCGGAAAGGTGCTCGCGAAAACCTCCCTGCCCGCGCCCGGCGGCAACTGGGAAAAGGTTGAGATCACGCTCAACCCCTCGGCCACGGATCTCTCTGGCAGGCTTGTCCTCGCGGGCCAAGGCGTGGGGAAGGTCTGGATCGACCAGCTCTCGCTGATGCCGGTTGCAACCTGGAAGGGGCACGGCCTGCGGCGGGATCTGGCGGAAATGATCGCGGCCATGAAGCCGGCTTTTGTCCGTTTCCCCGGAGGATGCTTTGTCGAGGGCCTGGACCGAGACAATGCTCCGCGATGGAAAGACTCGATCGGCGCGCCGGAACAGCGTCGCGGGATTCCGAACCGTTGGGGCTACCAGACGTCGGGCGCCTTTGGCCTCCACGAATTCCTGCAGTGGTGCGAGGACCTGGGCGCCGAGCCCGTTTATGTGATCAATTGCGGCATGGGCCACGACTACACTGTGCCCATGAATCAAATGAAGGAATGGGTGCAAGACGCACTCGACCTCATGGAATACGCCCGCGGCCCCGTGGACAGCAAGTGGGGCGCGCTGCGGGCCGCTGCCGGGCATCCCGCCCCGTTCAAGCTGAACTACATGGAAATCGGCAATGAGAACGGCGGGCCCGCGTACGCCGAGCGCTACGCTCTATTCCATGATGCCCTGAAGGACAAATACCCAGACCTGCACCTGGTCGCCAATCTGTGGAATGGCGAGATCCCCCAAACCCGGCCGGTGGAAATCCAAGACGAGCACTACTACCTCGATACCGTGGGCTTTCTGGGCATGGCCGACTACTACCAGCGGGTCGACCGCAATGCTCCGCTGGTCTATGTCGGCGAGTACGCAGTCAACAACGGAGCCGGCAACGGAAACCTCTCGGCCGCGCTGGGCGAGGCGGCCTTTTTGACCGGGCTGGAAGCCAACGGCGACCATGTGGTGATGGCCTCCTACGCCCCGCTGCTGGCCCACCCGGCGTGGAAAGCCTGGACCCCGAACGCCATCGTCTTCGACCAGAGCCGCAGCTACGGAACGCCTTCGTACTATCTGCAAACCATGTTCGCCGCCAACCGCGGCGACGTGGTTTGCCCAAGTGACCTGGACCAGCCCGAGATCCCCTTCGAGTCACCCAAAGGCAGGTTCGGCGTTGGCACCTGGGGCGACACGCAGGTCGAATACAAGGACATCTCGTTCACGGCCGCGGACGGAAGAGTGATCTTCAAGAGCGACTTCACTCAGGGAATCAAAGGCTGGAAACCCTTCAAGGGGCAATGGACGGTGGCGGACGGGGTTCTGCGCCAGACCGCCAAGGAAGATGCCTTCGAGCTGGCCCAGATCGCTGACAGCAACTGGGGCGACGGCGTGTTCGATGTGCAGGCGCGCAAGCTGGCTGGCTTCGACGGATTCCAGATTCAGTTTCAGGCCGAAGAGGACGGCCAGCAAAGGGTGTGGAACATCGGGGGCTGGGGCAATGTCCGCATCGGGCTGCAAGGAATCTTCGGCGAACCCAAAGTGCCGGGAAAGGTCGAGACTGGCCGTTGGTACAACATCCGCATCGATCTCGCGGGCCCGCGCATCGGTTGTTACCTCGATGGGAAGCTGATTCAGGAAGTGATCCGTCCCAGCCCGCCACGGATCTACGCGGTGGCTAGTCGCACCCAGGACGGCCGGGAGATCATCCTCAAGCTGGTCAACGCCGGGACGGTGGCGCGCAAGACCACATTCGATCTCAAGGGCTTGAAGTCGGTCGTGCCCAAAGGCCGGGCCATTGTGATGACCGCCCAGGACTGCAACGCCGAGAATTCATTCGAGCATCCCCGGCAGGTCGCCCCAGTGGAGTCGGTATGGACCGGGATGGGGACGCATTTCACCAGGACCCTGCCCGCCCGCTCGATTACGGTTCTCAGGCTTTCGATAGGACGCTAAACGGCCGCTTCCTGCGCGGTGGCAAGAAGCGGCCGTTTTGGTCAAACAGTGCGCCCGGTGCTAGTCGCAGGTTCCTGAGCAGGGAACCCAGGTACCCTCAGTGGCCGTGATGGTCGCCGTGCCGTCCGTCAGTCCGGTCGCCTTGGCCGTCACGGTGATGGTTCCGGCGCCGGTCGCCTGAACGATGGCGTAGGCCGCGCCGCCGGAGGTGTTACGAACATTTCCGCGGAAGGTTTCCTGCTTCTGGCTGCCGCTGTCCACGGCCATGATTCTTCCAGGGCCCGTGATGGAGAAGGTGATGGATGTGTCAGTGGACACCTCGGCCTTGACGAACGAGACGTCATCCACATCGTCCAGAATGCTGGTGTGGTCCGGCGTGAGCACGATCTTGCCCGCCACCGCTCCACTGGGCGGAGCCGACTTCGTGGGCCCACCCCATATGCCCGACCACGTGTAGCCGTTCGCCCTGACTGCCCCCATTTCGTCCATGAGCGCCCCGGTGCCACCGATGCTGGGCCACCCGGTCGTGCTGGTGATCTCGCCCATATAGTCCACGCCCGTCCACATGAACTCGCCTGTGAGCCCTGGAGTGGACGTGACCAGGTTCCAGGTGCTGGTTTCTTCACCCATCTCGGTCAACACACCGGACTTGGTAGTTACATTTACCAATGCCTGCGTGCAGGCCGCGGTGTTGTAATTGTTGCCCCAGACGTCGAGCAGGCTGTTGGTTGCCCCGCCGACATCGCCATTCTGCGGGTCGAGCAAGGCCTGGGTGACAAGGTGCGAGCTATCGAGCGAGTGGGCGATCTTGATCATCTCGGTGAGAATGGGAGTTCGGGACGCCAGGGAATCGTGGATTTCGTTGCCCGTGCTGTAGATGGCGATGCTGGGGTGGTTGCGATCTCGCATGATGAAGCCGGTGAAATCGACCTCCCACCAATTCTTGCCAGTGGCAGCCGCAGGCAGCGGGGGCATTCCGGTCGGGGTCGTTGAGGGCTTGGCGAAATAGAGCGCATAGTCGCCGTCGTCTGTGTACTTGTGCTGTTGCCAGACGTCGGTGAACTCGTCGAGGACGAGCACGCCCATTCGGTCGGTCAGGTCGAGGAATTCCGGGCTCGGCGGATCGTGGGCCGTGCGAATGGCGTTCACCCCGATGGCCTTGAGCTGCGCGATCCGACGTTGCATCGCCCGCGCCGGCGCACCCAGCCCAAGCCCGTGATAGTCCTGATGGTTGGCAACACCCTGGAAATGCGTGACCTTGCCGTTGATGGTCAGGCCCGCATTGTACTTGAGGTCTCGGATGCCGAACGGGGTCACGTCGTCGTCCACCGTGGTGCTGCCCTCCTGGACGTTGAGCAGCAGCTGATACATGTTCGGACTGGCGAGATCCCATAGCTTGGGACTCGTGACAGGGATTGTGAGGGTGAAGCTGGCCGAGGCGCCTGCCGCGATGGTCTGGGCAGCCGCCGAGACAGTTGGGAGTGCTGTGCCAGTGGCGTCGCTGACGATGCCCTGAACGCTCACGCTTTGAGATGTCGTGCCCGAATTGACCACCGAGGTCGTGACGTTGACCGTTGCCGACGCAGCCGTCGGGCTGGGCGCATTCACGAATGTGCCCCACTGATCCACGTGAACCGGATCGGTCGCAATGATGCGTGCGCGGCGGTAGATGCCAGCCCCCGCATAGAAGCGCGAGGCGGGCTGAATGCTGGTGTCGGTCTTGACCGCGATCACGTTTGCCCCCGTGAAACTGATGCTCTTCGTTATGTCGTAACGGAAGCTCACGTAGCCGTAGGGATGATTCCCAATCTGGGTCCCGTTGACGTAGACGGTGCTGTTGCCCATGACGCCATCGAATTCAACGTAGACCTGCTTGCCCGCGGTGACGGTTGCGGGAAGACTGAAATGGTTTCGGTACCAACCGATCCCGGACGGCGCAAAGCCACCCCGGCCGGTGGTCGGGTTGTCCTGAGCGAAGGGCCCCTCGACCGCCCAATCGTGCGGGAGGGTCACCGGGGTCCACGCGGAATCCGCGAAAGCCGCTCCATCCGCGCCGGTCACGTCACCCTTGTTGAACAACCAGTTCCGGTCGATGGGCATGATGATTCGCACCCGATTCTGGATCGGCGGAAGGGGGGTCGCGCCTCCTGCCGCGCCTGTGCTACCGCCCGTGACGGTGCTGCCACCGGTGCCCGTGGTGGCGCCGCCCGGCGCCGTCGACCCGCCCGGAGCCGTGCTCCCGCCAGCCTTGGTGGTGCCGCCCACCACGCCCGTTTTTCCACCGGTCACGGTATTTCCACCGGTCACGGTGTTTCCACCGACCACGGTGTTGCCGCCGGTCACGGTGTTGCCACCGGCCAACGAACCACCCACAACGGTCTCTCCGCCGCTGGCACCGGCGCCACCTGCGACAGTATTGCCGCCATTGCTTATGGAACCGCCGGTGTTACCGGCTGCTGAAGTGGGGATTCCCCCTGTCTGCGTCTGACCACCTACGCTGGTCGTGCCGCCCGGGCTGACGGTGTTGCCTGCAGCGCCGGCGCCTCCGGACTGAACGCCTGCGGTATTTCCAGTTCCTGGCGAATTGCTGCTGCTACAGCCAACCGCCAGCGGCGCGCTGATGAGCAACGCGAGGACAAAGGGATGGGTCTTGTGGATCAACTTCATGGCTTCTCCCCAGAGTAAAAGGTGCCTTGGCTATAGAACGCAGTGGATCGGTCCTAGTCAGGTGGCTCAGCCAATTCGCATCGACGAAAGAATAGTCAATCTACGCTTCACGCGGCGATCTGGCAACGCAGACCACGTCTTGTTAGGGGCCTGTCCCAACGAGAATAGGTCACCAAATTCCGCTGGATACGGAGCGAAAAGGGGTGGCGCCTTTCCACGCGCAGTAACACGACGCATTGTCTTCTGGGACATTCTAGACCGACAGCGTCATTGCGAAACAATTGCAGCCCGCAGCATATTCAAACTGCCGGGCGAGCCAATGAACAGATCCTCTGGGTAATGCCTGAGCGCGAGGATTCCGCGATAAATCTCCGCGCGTTGATCGATGTTCATGCCGAATCCGGCCAAAAATTGCAGGCGCAGGTTGTCGTCGCGGTTGACCTCGGCGTCCTTGAGCCAGGGTCCGAGTTCAGGACATCGGCCGCCATATGTGGACAGGAGCGCCACCGCTGAATCGAACCCGATCTGACGCAAGGACTGCGCGAGAGGAGCAAACTCTGGGCTCTGCAAGCGGCCCTCCAACGCGTCGACGTCGATGCGCGTGGGTTCGACCTGT
Source organism: uncultured delta proteobacterium (assembly GCA_963758155.1). Classification (GTDB taxonomy): domain Bacteria; phylum Myxococcota_A; class Polyangia; order Fen-1088; family Fen-1088; genus Fen-1137. Next base: position 270,500 of record CAVWUP010000015.1, on the reverse strand, counting down.
CCCAGCAGCACGACATCGTAGCCCTGGCCTTGCACGGTGTTGCCCCAGATGGTCCCGTTGGGGAACGCCTCGAAAAAGGTGGCGACTTCGCTTTTCACGGCCGCCATTCCGCTGTCGTACAGCTGCACGAACACCGTCACCGCCCCGCCTGGATTGAGGTGCCGCTTGGCCAGCTCCCAGAACTCGCGCGTGTAGAGATTGGCCGCGCCCTTGACCCAGGGATCGAACGGGTCCGAGGTGATGGCGTCGAACTTCCGCTTGGTCGTCGTCAGGAAATGCCGGGCGTCGTCCACTTCGACGTGCACCTTGGGATTGTCCACGACATGGTCGTTGAAGGCGCCGAATAGCGGGGCGACCACCTTGGGGACCAGCGGTTCAATTTCCGCAATGGTCAATCGTTCGACGCGCGGATCGATGCTGGCCGCGCCGGCCGTCACACCGGCGCCGCACGCGATGACCAGAACCTCGCGCGGCTGGGCCGGAAGCAACGTCGTCAAGTGCCCGAGCATGCGCTGCAGGCGCATGTCCTGGGGCAAGGTGGACGCCTGGATCTTGCCCGCATTGTAGTAGCTCAGCACTCCGTTCAAGTCGCGCGAGACCGCTGGAGACGAATTCATGCCTTCGCCGACGTAGAGAAAGGTCTCTTTGGTGTTTCGCTCAACCGCCGAGAAGCGGCCGTGCCCGACCAGCAAGGCGGGAACCGCGACCACGTTGCGCCCCACAAGCACCGCCACAGCCACAAGGGCCAAGGTCCTGATCGCGTCCCCCGCGGCAAAGCGCGGCGCCGCCCGCACCAGCGCCGGAATCAGAGTTATTGCGGCGGCGACCGCCGAGAGCGCGATCAGGATGCGCTCGCTGTTCTGGGTTCCGACTGTGACGATCAGCACCAGGCTGGTGCCCAGCGCGCCAACGATCGCGCCCACGGTGTTGGCCGCGTAGACTCGGCCCACCACGACGCCGCCGTCGCTTCCCTTGGACGCGACGGCCGCCAGGGCCAGGGGAAAGCTGGCGCCCCACAGGCACGCCGCCGGTAAGATCGCCCACAGGCAGCGCACGAAATCGATCTGGAACTGATTCCAGGGCGTGGCCGCCAGCCGCGGATTGACGGGCCAGTAGGGCAACGCACTGGTGATGTTCCATGACGCCCACGCGATGGCCAGAACCAGTGCGAGCTGCGCCAAGCCCAGCGCACGCCGCGCATCCGGCGTCCGCCGCGCCACCAACGAGCCGACGCCGCTGCCCAGCCCGATCCCGACGAGGAACACCGCCAGGATGATCGAGAAGGTGTACGTGGTGTGGCTCAAGAGCAGCCCGAAAAGCCGCGTCCAGATCACCTCGGCGCCGAGAGCGCTCATGCCCGACAAGCCGATCGCGACATAGATGATCCAGGCAGGTGCCGTCGGCGTGCAAACGGCCGCAGGCTCGCGGCTGGATTCGCTGGGCTCGTTCCCGGTGCGAACGCGCGCGATGGCCAAGGCGCCCACGGCCACCGCGGCGTTCAAGACCACGGCGACAAAGGTCGCGGTGTGCATGTCGTGCACCCGCAGCAGGTAGAAACCCGCAAGCAAGCAGCCGAACACCGCCCCCAGCGTGTTGCCGCCATAGAAAATCCCCAGCCACGAGACGCCGCGCGGACTCAGTTCAACCCAGCGCGAGACCGCGGGCAGCGTGGCCCCCATCATTATTGTGGGTGGCAGCAGGCAGAGGGCCGCGAACAAGCCGCGCAGGAGCAGGCCCGGAATACCGTGCCCGACCACTGCCGTGTACACCACCTCGACCAGCGGAATCGCGCCCAACATCAGGATCCCGGACACGCCGATGGCGATTTCGAGGATGGCGTAGACCCGCAAGGGGTGCCGCTGGCGCGAAACCAGGCGCGCCAGCCCTAGGCTGCCCAGGCACATCCCGCCCATGAAGGTTCCCAGCAGCACTGCGATGGAGACCGCCGACGACCCGAGCACGAGCTGCAGCATCTGGAACCAGACGATCTCGTAGATAAGCGCCGCGCATCCGCTGGCCACGAAGAGCACCAGAACAAGAGGATAGGGTCGCTCGTCGGCCGCGCGCGAAGCCACGGGCGCGCCCCGGCGACGGATGATGTGCGCTCCGGCCAGCAACACGATTGCCGCGCCCAGCAGGATTTCGATCCAGTCGACAGTCGACGGTGCGGCTGCACGGGGACTGGCCTTTCCGGCGCCTGCGGTACGGCAGCCGCCGGTGCTGCGACGGTGCTCATGGACGGTGGAAACGGCGTGGGGGCTAGACAGTAGGCGGCGAGTTCGGAGACGGAAAAGAATCCGTCCCCGTCGGGGTCGCTGATGCGCAGGTAGCGCACCGTCGCTGGCTCGATGCGGACCGCGCGGCCGCGCAGACCGTGCCCCTGCTCTGACCACGTTGGCCATGTCCGCCAGCAAGCGGAAATTTCCTGGCTGCGCGTCGATCGATCCGGCGATCTTGTAGGTATCGTTGGCATCGGCCTGCAGATAGAGCGCGCTCACCTGGCGCGGCTGGCCCAGATCGTAGGTGATCGAGGCGGCCCGGCTTTCCAGCTTGACCGCTGCCGGCGCGTCCCACGCCGCCCCTTCGGGCGCGACCGCTCCGTCGGTGACCAGCGCGAGGTTGCCGCGCACGTCGGCGTAGGCCGACGGCATTCGACCCGCCAGCAGATTGCGGGCGTCGCATTCGGGCGCGTGGGCTGGCGTGGGCGGCTCTGCGGCTTGAACGCTTTGGCTCGCCATCACGGCCAGTCCCAAGGCGGCATACGCGAAGGGCAGCGGGCGAATCATGAATCCTCCATCGGTCAGCGTCGGCCAGCGTAGCAGGTTGCCGATTGGCGCGCGATTGCCGCGTGTGGTGACGCTGTTCGAGTCAGCTTCCCTGCCGGGCTCGAGCGCGCCGAACCGCCAGCGCACGTGCGATCTTGCCTAGTTCATAGGTCGAGCGCAGCTTGTCGATGGCGTTCAGTTTGGAACCGCCCACGTCGTGCCAATCCACGAGTGGCAATTCCAAGAAGGCTGCGAAGGGAACCGGGTCTGGTCCCGTGAGCAAGCGGCCAATAAGTTCCACATCGAACGCCCATCGCGAGGAAAATGGCGACGCCACAGCCTCGCAGATGGCCGCGCCCGCGCGAAAGACCTTGGCGCCGCACTGGGTGTCGTAGAAAGGGTGCGCCAACACCAGGCTGGCCAGGGTCGAGAACACACGACCGAGATAGTGGCGGCTGTGCTTGCGATCGATGTGAGCGCCCGCGCGCGCAATACGCGAGCCCATCACCGCGGTCAGGGCCGGCGAATCCTCCAGCGCACGGACCAGGCGAACCAACTCGCTGGCCGGTGTCGCCAAATCGGCGTCGGCGAACCCCACCTGACTGGCCCCTCGGGCGAGCGCCTCGACCATTCCCAGTCGAACGGCCTCGGCCTTCCCGCGATTGGGCGACAGCGACAACACCGAAATCTTGTCCGGCGCGCGCGCCTCGATCCGGCGGAGCAAAGCCAGTGTGCCATCGCATGAGCCGTCGTCGACCAAGAGCACCGAGATGTCGTGGCCGCACAGGAGGTCGAATGCCTCGGGATCGAGCCGAGCTTCCTCTTGGTAGCAAGGAATGACGATCACAGTTTTCGGCATCGCGCCCACCAGCTCAGACCCGGTAGTTCCAGTCCCACGGCCGCAAGCCTACGCGAAAGGCGCCCCTCAAAGCGCAAAATTGCGTCGAGGGCGCGGGTGATGGCCGCTCCCGCGCCCCAGTTTCCCAGGTCGTCCACCGGGCGCCCAGTACCGGTTTCCTTGTCCCGCGAAAGGCGGCCGGCCAGCACAGTCAGAGCGCGAGCAGGCAGCAGCGCGTGGAACAGTCCCCCGGCCTGCTCGACCTCGATCCCAACTGCAGACAGCAAGTTTCGTGCGCCTGCCGGAGAATAGCGTCGGCAATGGCCCAAGTGAACGTCATGCGCACCGTACAGCCAAGGCCACGCGGGCACGCTGACAATGGCCGTACCGCCGCTGCGCAGACGGGCCAGCACGTCGCGCAGAAAGGCCACATCGTCTTGCACATGCTCGATCACGTCGAGCAGAAGCACGAGATCGAACGGCCCCTCGGGCGCCGACGCGACGAAGCTCAGTCCTGCTGCTGCCGCTCCATCGTGCGAACGCGTTCCGCAGTGTAGCCCGCGTCCCAGCAAACCACCTTGTCCCGCGGGTAGCGCTGGCAAAAACGGCAGCGAACCAAGCGTCGCCTGCTCCGACATCCAGCACGGATCGCGACAACAATCCGTCGCCCGCGCACAGCCGGAGAAAGAACTCGGCGCGAGCAGTCTCCCAGGGATGCCGGCGCGAGATGTCTCCGCGATGCTCGAGCAAATCCACGGGAAGCTCCAGTATCACGCGCGGTCACCTCGGTCAAATCGCGGGACGTCCAGGACTACGCTGCGAAGGTCGCCAAGACACACCATCCTGCTGTATGGTGCATCTCTGCCATGTCGTCGCGCCGAAAAAAACAACCGCCCGCACGCCGGGAGCGCCCGGGTTCGCCGCCGTGGCTACTGGCCTCGGTCGGTTTCTTTCTGCTCGGTGCCGCCTGGGCTCTGGCCGCGCCATACGAAGGCACGCCTGATGAGGCCGACCATGTCTACCGCGCGGTCGGCATAACCCACGGCGAGTGGATTGCCGAACATGGAATCTGGCAGACTGTAAACCAGAGTCTGCTCAGCCCGCGCTGCTTTGCCGGCAAGCCAGCCCAGCCCGCCAACTGCAGCGCCGAACCCGGCGGCAACCCCACGCCCAAACGGGTCACGACAGCGGCAGGGCGCTACAACCCCGTTTACTATGCTCTGGTGGGCTGGCCCCTGCGCCTTTGGCCGAGCTGGACTGGGATACTCATCGCCCGTCTGCTCAGCGCCGCGCTGGTGGCGGCGTTTCTCGGCGGGGCCTTCCAGAGCACTGTATTTTGGTCGCGCGTCCCCTTCTTCGGCACAGGTCTTCTCGTGGCGACCACGCCGATGACGATGCATCTGGCTGGCGCGGTCAACCCGAACGCACTTGAGATTGCGGCCGGAACGGCCCTCTTTGCGACTCTGATTCCTCTCTTGCTTGACGAGGCCTCACAACCTCGCCGGGCTCAGCTGGTCCTGGCTGGGTTGGCTGCGGTTGCGCTGGCCGTGGTCCGGGCTTTAGGTCCGCTGTGGCTTTTGGTCACGCTTGGGGTGCTGCTGGTGCCGAGCCGCCGCGCCCTGCTTTCCCGACTGCGACACGATCGCGCGGTTCTTGCGTTCTGCGCTGTAGCCGCGCTTGGGTTCGCCGCCGGCGTGGCGTGGACTCTCTTGGCCAAGACAGGCAAGCCGGATCTCGTCAATTTGCCTCCACACCTTGCCTTCGCCGATGCGCTCCGTTTCGAGATTTCTCTGCGCGCGGGCGCGTACGCGCAAGAGATGGTCGGCGTCATGTCATGGCTCGACACCCCGATGCCCGGGTGGGTCTACCTGGTTTGGTGGTCGGCCCTCGGCTTTCTGGCGCTGGAGGTACTGGCGTTCGGCACATGGATCGATCGGTGGCGCATCGTCGCCCTGACCGCCGCCACGTTCGGCATCCCGATGCTTCTGGACGCCATCGAAGTCAATACCTATGGATTCATTTCGCAAGGTCGCTACGTGTTGCCGATTGCGGTGGGAATCCCGATGATCGGCGCGTTCGTGATCTCAGCGCGTGACATCCTAAGCCCCGCGCGAGCCACCGCGCTGACACGAACATTCGTCGTGTTGCTGCTGCCGCTCCAGTTCTTCTGCCTCGCCTACACCATGATCCGCTGGCAGTCCGGCCTTCCCGCCGACATCAATGCCAAGTCCTCCAATCCCCTGGCCGGCGCGTGGCACCCGCCGCTCGGCTCGCTGACACCCCTGCTCGTCGCTTGCGTCGGGCTGTTCCTACTTGGCTTCTGCTACTGGCGATGCGGCGCCGGGTCTGAAACTTCCCCGTCCGCAAGCCACGAATAGCACCTCCAAGAGCTTTACTTGACCGAGATTCCCTGGGAGATCTTTCCGTATCGTCATGCCGCAAGAGTGTCCCGCAGGATCCTGGAAGAGGGTCCTTTCCTTCAGCCTGCTTCTCGCGTTCCTCTACTGGCTTTATGGTTGGCGGCCTTTGTTCCTGCCGCTCTCCGCCGTCGATGATGGGCTCTACATCTCGCACGCCGAAGCCATTCTGAAATGGCTTAGTGGAGATTCACCGTACTGGCTTGGGCCATTCCAACCCCACTTGCTGGCAAAGGCGCCGCTCTACGGGATCTGGTTGGCTCTTCTGAACCTTCTAGGGCTGCCCGTGCGCGTGGGCGAATTCCTTTTGCTCTTCGCCGGCGCGCTCATGTTTCGGCAGGCCGTTCGCCCCGTGCGCCTGTTGCGTTTCTGGGAATTCACGGTGGTGACCTTTCTCATAGTGGCCAACCCCATGGTGCCTGAGAACTACGCCCTGCACAGGGAAGGGTTGCAGATCTGCCTGACCAATATGTGCCTGATCGCCACCGTGGGGCTTGCGCTAAGAATGCGTGAGTCTCTTGCGACACGGCTTAGGTGGGCTCTCCTGACAGGCTTCGTGCTTGGGCTCGCCTATCTGAACCGGGAAGAGGCTGTGTGGCTCGTCGCTGCGGTGGCCGCGATGCTGGTCCTCAGCTTGATCAACGGCGTGCTGCAATGGCGACGAGGCCAGCTGAGCTTGCGGTCGCTGGTGGTCGCCCATGCTCTCATCGTAGCTGTGACCTACCTTGCGGCGACACCGCTCTCGCTCGGGGTCAGCGTGCTCAACAAAAAGCACTATGGGGCCTTCATGACGAGCTTCCGTCGGGACAAGGCCTTCACCGACCTCTTCCATCGACTGACCAGCCTGGAACCCGACGGGCGCAGGCCCTACGTGCCCATCGCGCGGCCCACCCGGCTCAAAGCCTACGAGCTGTCACCGACCTTCGCCCGCATGAAACCGTATCTAGAGGAACCCACAAGCTACTGGAGCGCAGGCAATGAGCATTCCGCTTTCAATGGGCGCAGTCCTGCGGACAAGGAGTTCTTCATCAGCTACTTCGAATTCTGCCTGGAAAACAGCAGCGTGCAGGCCGGTGCCAAGAACGCCGGCGAGATGGAGGACATGTTCCGGGCCATCGACAAGGAGCTGGGCCGGGCCGTGCGCGCGGGAAAGATAAGGGCGGGTCATCCAGGCCCAGCTCTGCTGGCTGCCTACCAGCCCGGCGATGCTCAGCGAATTGTCTCGGAGTGGTGGCAATCATTCTTTCCGCTCTTGACCGTGAATCGCAATGTCTATCTCTGGCCGGATTCAGTTTGGCAACCGCAGGCACGGCTCGACGATCTTTCCCGTCTCACGCATTCATCAGTGGCGATCTACAAGCGGCCCAACATCTACTACTCTGCCCGCGAGCCGGTCGTTCGCTTGGTCAGACAACTGCAAAGGGTGATCTACCCCCTGCTGCTTGTCGCCATACCCGTGCTTCTGATCTGGCGGCGACGGGACATCTTTATCACCGCCCCGTCGCTGCGCGGGCTCTTCGCTTGGTGTTTGCTGGTCCCGTTGGCGGGACTGTGGGCCTTTTGCTTTGGCATGGCCGTGGTGAATGTTCTTGGCTTCCATTTTCTTCCCAACATGGGATACAACCTGCTCGGGTTTGCGCCGCTGTCCGTGGTGTGCGCCTGCTCGTTCGTAGGACTGCGTCTGTTCACTTCGCCCTCGACCGAGGGGACAGGTTCGAGTAAAGATGCGACACCTTTTCCGGCAGGCGATAGACATTGCGGCACGTGAAATTCTGCATTCTTGGCGCGGGGCCTTCTGGTCTGGCGTTCGCGGCGGCGCTGCAGCGCGCCGGGTGCGACTCTTTCGTGCTGCTTGAAAAGGAAGGCGAGGCCGGAGGGCTGTGTCGCTCGGCGATGGTGGATGGAGCGCCCCTGGACATCGGCGGTGGTCACTTTCTGGACATGGGCCGCACGCGCGTGCTGGATTTCCTCTTCGCTTTCATGCCCCGCGAGGAGTGGCGTGAGTTCAAGCGGGTCAGCACCATCCGCCTTCGGGGTGTGGAGGTGGAGCATCCTCTGGAAGGCAACCTCTGGCAGCTTCCGATCGAGGCACAGGTGGAGTTCTTGGAATCCATTGCGCGCGCGGGCGTCGCCCAGGGCACGCCCGAACCTACGACCTTCGGTGCGTGGATGCGCTGGAAACTGGGTGACCGCATCACCGACGAGTACATGCTTCCGTACAACCGGAAGATGTGGTCGATGCCATTGGATGATCTGGGCATCTACTGGTCCTACAAACTGCCGTCGGTTTCCTTCCGCGAGACCTTGCGCAGCTGCCTGGAGCGCAAGTCCGGTGGCAGCTTGCCGGCCCACGGCCGCTTCCTCTACCCCGCGGAGCATGGCTATGGCGAGGTCTGGCGCCGCATCGCCGCGTCGTTGGGGGAGCGCTTTGTGCCAGGACACCGGCTTTCCTCAGTCGACGCCGACACTCGAATCATCGACGGCGCGATCAAGGCCGATGGCATCGTCTCCACCATCCCCTGGACGGTCTGGCCGCGCATCGCAAAGCTGCCTGAAGCGATCCGGGCGGCCATCGAGAAACTCGTTCACACCGACGTGCACGTGGACTATCAGCCCGAGAACCTGGCCAGCACGGCCCACTGGATCTACGAACCCGACGAGTCGCTAGCGTACCATCGCTTGCTCTTGCGCCACAACTTCTGCAGCGGGGCTCGCGGGCACTGGACCGAAACCAACGCGCGCCGGGCCGTACCGTCGCGGGGCCCGCGCTTCGTGAACGAATTTGCGTATCCGGTGAACACCGTCGGCAAGCCCGAGGCGGTGGCGACCGTCCTGGCCTGGGCCCGCGCCCACGGAATCATCGGCCTGGGCCGCTGGGGCACGTGGGAACATATGAATTCGGACGTGGCCGTGGATTTGGCGCTCGACGCCGCGGAGAAGAGTCTTGCCTGATAGGATGAAAGTCACCCTTTGTCTGCTTGTCTACGACGAGTTGGCGGGCTGCCGATCCGACGTCCTGCTACTGCCCCGCGAGGCCTTCGACGAAATCTACGCGGTCGACGGGGGAAGCAAGGACGGCACCGTGGAATTCCTGTTGTCGCAAGGGATCCCGGTGCACAAGCAACCCAAGCGCTCTTTGAATGCGGCGTACGCTCACGCCGTGGATCTGTGCAAGACGGAAGGCCTAGTCGTGTTCTTCCCCAAAGGGACATTGGATCCCGCGTGTTGTGCAACCATGGCCGAGAAGCTGCGCGAGGGTTTCGATCTCGTGGTGGCCAGCCGGAACATGCCCGGCGGGCGCAATGAGGAAGACTACCGGCTCATTAGGCCGCGCAAGTGGGGCGTGTCGGCGCTCAGCCTGACCACATCGCTGCTTTGGCGTCGGGAGGGCAAGCGTGTCCACGACGTCCTCCACGGGGTAAAGGGGTTCACCGTCGCCGCGTTTCGCCGCATGCGCATTTCGGATGTCGGTGTGACGGTCGATCTCGAGATGGCCGTGCGGTCGTACCGTTTGCGCCTCGCGCGCACTGAGTTCCCGGTGACCGAGGTTGCGCGCCTGGCCACCAAAACGAGGTTTCCAATTTGGCCCACGGGCAAAAAGCTGGCCGGTTTCTTGATGCAAGAGCTGCTGCGGAAGGCTCCAGAGTAGGTCTCGCGGCTATCCCAGCGTCGCCTTGAGCGCGCGGTAGTCGGTCTTGCCCGGTGCCCAGCAGGGGTAGCGACTCCAGCCGAACCACGCGCCGGATGTTGTGCAAGGGCGACAGCCCGGCTTCGCGCAGGCAACGGTTGGCGGTCTCGCGATCGATCTCCAACGACGTGAAAAGAACCAGCTCGGGGTGCTCCTCGTCGGGCGTGCATTCCACGGCCAGGCAGGGACCGTCGCCCTGACCCGGCGACACCCACTTGGCCTCCAGCGCGGCCTCGACCGTAGCCAAGGGGATCATCTCGCCACCAATCTTCACGAAACGCTTGAGCCTGCCGCAGAAGGTGAGAATTCCGTCGCTGTCTTCGCACGCCAGATCGCCGGTGCGGTACCATTCCTTGCCGGCAAACGAGACAAAGGGCGACTGACCATCGTACTTGAGGTAGCCGCCAAAAATGCTGGGGCCACGCACGAGAAGCATGCCGCGCTGACCGCAGGGCGTGGGTTTGCCACACTCGGCATCGACGATGGCGTGCTCCACCGACGGCAGCGGTGGGCCGATGGTTTCCCTCCGTGGCCGCTCGGGACGATTGACCGACACGATGGGCGAGCACTCGGTGATGCCGTAGCCCTCGATGACCACCATGTCGGGACAGGCGCGCGCCAGGGCGTCGTACACATGCGGCGGGCACTTCTCGGCGCCGGTGATGGCCAGGCGCAAACTGGCCAGCTGCCCGGGCTGGGAGGCGCGCACGATGGCACCGAGAAAAGTGGGCGTACCCACCAGCAGCGTGGCCCGATAGGCATCGATGAGCGAGGCCAGGGTGGCGCCGTCATTGGGGTTGACGTGATAGACGGTGCGCAGACCGCACAGCAGCGGCAAGAGCATGTCGACGGTCAGCCCGAAGGAATGAAACGGCGGCAGGATGCCCAAGAGAGCCTCGTCGGGACGCAGCGGAATCACCGCCAGCGCGTCGCGGATGTTGGCCAGAAGATTGGCCTGGGTCAGGGGCACGGCCTTGGGCACGCTCTCGGAGCCACTGGTGAAAAGCACGGCGGCCACTGCGGGCGCTCGCGCCTCTTCCAGCGCGCCGATCAATCCCAGCCTCGCGCGCAGCGCCGCCAGCAGTTTTGCAGGAAGGGAGAATTGCTTGGCGACATCGTCCAGGTAGGTGAGCCGCTGCATGAATCCCGGCGTGCTCCCGAAACCCTCCGATTCGAGACGGCTGATCAAGCGACGGGCCGTCGCCACGCAACGGATGTCCAGCAGGTCCAAGGCGTGAAGCACGCCGCGTGGCCCGGTGGTCCAGTTGAGCATGACCGGCGTCTTGCCGGCGAAAAGCGCGGCCAAGGTGGCCACACTGGCCGCCACCGAGGCGGGCAGCATGATGCCGACGTACGATCCGGGCATGCGGGCAAACACCGGCCGCAGAAGCAAGAGCGCGGTGATCAGATCGCGGTAGCTGCGCACCCCGCTCTGCTGGTCCGCGATGACCACTTGGCGGGGATGCCGGCGCGCCATGTCCAGAAACACGGCGGTCAGGCTGTCACCCGCGGGCATGACCGGCGACGAGGTCGCGTCCTGCGCCGCCGCGGTCCAGGCATGCGCCACGGGCTGGGGCTCGGCCGCGGCCTTTCCCACGGTCTCACCCACCGCGGCCCGCATCACGTCGCCCACGGTCTCCATGGCGTCCACCTCGGGCTGGGGGAAGCCGAACTCGCTCTCGATCCAGGCCTGGATCTCCACGCGCACCAGGCTGTCCAGGCCCAGGTCGTGGGCCAGACGCTGGCTCTCGTTGATGTCGCGCACCCCGGTGAGCTGGCGCAGGTGCTCCAGCACGGTGTCGCGCGTGGCGGGCGGAATCCGGCGCGCCACGCCGGGCTCGGCGCTGCTGACCGGCTCGGGCAGCCAGCGCACGCCGCCCCCTTCCCACAATGAATGGGGCACGTAGGTGCTTCCGCCCGCGTTGCGGTTGTAGAAGTCCTCCAAGTAGCGATTGAGCACCACCCGATCCGCGGTGCGCGGCAGATCGTCGGGCTCGACCACGTCGATGGCCACGTGGCGACGAGGCGAAAGGAAGATGCCGCACTTGAGCAGGCCCCACACACCCCGGCGCAGCGCCGGCAGGACCTCGGGCGGTTTGCCCGAGGCGCGACTGAAGCTGGAGCCCCACAGCCCGGCGGTGCGCACCAGCACCACGCGCACGTCGGGCACGGCCTGTAGCAATTGCTCGACCGCGCTGTTGCCGCCCAAGTCTTCGCGACGCTGGCGATAGATGCGGCCCGCGGGATAGAGCAACAGCGCCTCGCCCTGGCGCAGAGCCGCGGCGCTGGCCTCGATCATGGATTCCACCTGCTCGCGCGCGCCGCGACCCTCGCGGGTCATGTCCGCGATCTCGAGCGCCCGCGCCCGCCGCGCCAGGAAGTGAATCCCCCAGCGCCGGGCCTGGGCCCGATCTGCCAGCACGCGCGGCCGAAAACGCGGCCACAGCACGGCCATCACCATGATGGGATCGATGAGCGCCGGGTGATTGGCCAGAAACAGTACCCCACGACCGTCGGGGGAAGCAACGCGATCCAGACCCCTCACGCGGATGCGGTAGCGCAGCCAGAGCAAGCTGCGGATGACAAGGCGAAGGAAGCCGTTAAGCATGGCGGTTGTTCTTTGCCGACGCAGTATATCGCCTACCTTCGGGCTGTCGTACCATGGGATTCGCCATGCGAATCACCACGACCATCGCCTTTTGCACCACGGCTCTCGTTGCCACCGGACTGCTGGCCCAGCCAGCCAGCGAGCCGCCAACCAGCAAGCCGCGTCCCGCCCGCCACTACGAAGGCCTGATGACCTGGGAGGTGCGCGATGCCGACACCGGCGCGCCCATCCCGTGTAAGCTGACCTTCGTGGGCGTGGAGGGCACGCGCGAGCCTGAATTCACCCACAACGACATCGGCAAGCCCGAGGGTGACTTGGCCATTGCCGCCTACAATCGCGTGTTCTCAGCCTCGGGCGACGGCGCGGTGCGCGTGCCACCGGGAACCTACGACGTCTATGTCAGCCGCGGCCTGGAGTGGGACGTGGCGGTAGTGCGCAAGTTGAAGATTACGCCTGAAGGCGCCGATCTGGTGGCCCGATTGCATCATGTGATCGACTCGCACGGCTGGTATTCGGCCGATTTTCATGTTCATGCTGCGCCCTCGCCGGATTCCATTGTGCCCCTGCCCCACCGGGTGATCGAGTTCATCGCCGATGGCATCGATCATGCTCACGTCCACTGACCACAACGTGGTTACCGACTACGAGCCGACCATCAAGATGCTGGGCGTGGGCAACCTCATCAGCACCATCATCGGCGACGAGATCACCACTGCCTCATGGGGGCATTTTGGCGCCTTCCCGCTGCCGCAAGATCTGGCACGCGCCGGCCAGGGCGCCGTGCTGGCCCACGGCCGCACGCCCAAAGCCATATTCGAGGAGGTACGCACGTTGGCGCCGGGCGCGGTCATCGATGTGCACCACCCACGCATCGATCCGACCTGCGGATATTTCATCATTGGGGAATTCGACCCGCACTCGGACCGCGCGGGCAAGAAGGGTTTCTCCTTCGACTTCGACGCTATCGAGGTGCTCAACGGCTACCAGGACCCGGCCCGCCGCAGCGTCGACCGCATGATCGACGACTACATGGGCTTGCTCAACCACGGGCACCTGGCCACGGCCACCGGGAACTCGGACACCCATCACCTGACCTACAACATGGGCGGATATCCGCGCAACTACCTGCGCGTTCCTGACGACCGCATCGGGCACGTCACCCCGCAAGACGTGGCCCAGTCGGTGAAAGCCCACCATGTCTTCTTCACCACCGGTCCCTTTGTGCGCATGCACGCCGGCCAGGCCGATATCGGCGATCTGGTGGCCGCGCCCAGCGGTCACGCCCGCGTCGACATCGAGGTCGACGCCGCGCCCTGGGTGTCAGTCGATCGCGTGATCCTCTACGTAAACGGCAAGGAAGCCCAGCGCTGGACGGTGCCGCCCAGTCAGAAGGTGGCGCGCTTCCGCGCCAGTCATGACATCACCTTAGCCGCCGACGGCTACGCCCTGGTCCGCGTCGACGGCAACGAGCTGCTGGCTCCGGTGGTGGGTGACCGCAAGACCTTCGGCGTCTACCCGCTGGCGCTGAGCAATCCCATCTTCTTCGACGTGAACAACAACGGCCGCTACGACCCCGCGTACAAACACGGGCGACACTAACCAGCATCTCCTGGACCGTGGATCAAAGTTATCTGCTTCACCACAGAGAGCACAGAGGTCACAGAGTCGGACCGGAAAGAAGAACGGGTGGGCCTGTCTGATCCAAACCCTTTCCTTCCTTCTGGCCTCTGTGTTCTCTGTGCTCTCTGTGGTGAAAAGCTATCCGGCAGCGCTGGATCGCGATCTAGCAGATCCTGGCTAGATCCCATGTGATCGGAGTCACTCGATCCGGCCAAGCCGTTTGCCAGCCTGGTCGCGCTGCCGACTGTTGTGATAGCGTGCGGCTCAGGGGAATTTTCAGGAAAGGAACGCTCATGACTCGATTTTCTGGACTGTGGTTCGTGATCTACTTGTTGGCTTACGGCTCCCTGCCGGCGCACGCAGCGGCGAAGAAGCCGGCGCCCGCGGCGGCCGCAAAGGCGGCGGCTCCGGCTGCGGCTCAGAAGGTCGAAGTCCTGCGCTGGTCGTTCGACAAGTGGATACCGGGGATGTTCTGCACCAAGGTCGACGAGCCGACCGACCCGCACGGATGGGACGACAACTTCCTCTGTTCGACCCGCGACCTGGGCCTGCGCTGGTCCAGCCTGGGACCGGTCCACGGAATGGTTTGTACCCAGTTCGAGGAGGGTTCCGATCCCGACGGATGGGGCGACAACTATCTGTGCGCGCCGCAAGACTACGGATTCAAGTGGTCAATGAAAGGGACCATCAAGGGCATGCAATGCCTGCAGGTCAACGAACCCTACGATCCACACACGTGGCACGACAACTTCCTGTGCTGGCCCCCGGCCGGAGCAAGCCCGCTCAATGCCGTGGTCAGCCCTCCCCAAAACGCCACCGACGTCCTCAACCTGGTCAGGGCGAAACACAACTATCAGACCTACTTGGAGCTTGGCCAGGGCGCGAGGGAGGACAACTTCGATGCCATCGGGGCCAAGATCAAGATCGGGGTTGATCCGGATCGCAAGGCGAACGCCGCCTTCCAGATGCCCTACGACGAGTTCTTCGCGCAGAACAAGCAGAGCTTCGATCTCATTTTCATCAACGGCCTGCACGACGCCAACCAAGTGGAGAAAGCCCTGGCGAATTCGCTGAAGATCCTCAGCCCGGGTGGAAGCATCGTCATGCAGAACCTCAATCCGATTTCGTTCCCGCAACAAGCGGTTCCGCGGCCGGGCGATCAGGGAGACTGGAAGGGCGATGTGTGGAAGGCTTGGGTCAAGCTGAGAGCCGCGCACGACGACCTGACCATGCAGGCGCTTAACCTCGAATCGGGCTTTGGCATCATCACCCGCGGCAAGCAAGCCAAGCTGAAGCTGCCGGCCGAGCTGACCTACCAAGCGCTCGATGCCAACCGCAAGACCTGGCTGAACCTGATCGATGTCAGCGCCTTCCTGAAGCAGCTCGGAATCCAGTAGAAAAGAAGCGATCTCTTTTCCCCTTCGGGGACTTCGGGACGGCCGGCCACCCTGCCCGCCCCGCGCGCTTCGCGCGCGCCCTCGTCACCACAGAGAGCACAGGGAACACAGAGGTCGGAAAGGAAGAAGGGGTTCGGATCGGACAGAACACAACCCTTCCCTTTCCGATCCGGCTCTGTGACCTCTGCGGTGAATTAGCATTCTACACGTAGACGATTTCCATCACGCAGTTGCGTTCATCGCAGCGGAAATCCAGGCGCAGGCGCCTGCCTTCATCGTCGACCAGAAGCCATGGCTCGGCTGGGCAGCGACGCGAGGGATCGCCTGGCTCGCGTGGGCAAAAGCCCATCTCGTACTTGATGCAGGTGCGTGTGGTCATCACCTTGCGGCCGTGCATGTCCAGTCCGCTCTCGGCCGCGGGCTCGATGCGTTCCACGCCATGGCGCCGGTAGAAAGACGCCGCTTTCCGGTTGAGCACGTTGCCCAGAAACGACAGTTCCCGCTCGGGAAAAGGCAGGTGGTTGGTCGTGTGCGTGACCACACGCACCGGTCGCAACCGCGCGCGCTGCTGGCGCAGTTCCTCGACCAGACCACGGCGCAGGCCATTGAGCGTGGCCAGGGGCACATGGGGCATGCGGGGCAAATCGAGATCCACGTGCGACGCACAGAATTCGCTTGCGCCCAGCTTGGCGAGCTGGCGTTCGAGCACCGCGCGCGCCTGCTCCGGCTGGTCAGCCCACACGCGCTCGCAGTCGATTCCGAAGCAAGCCGTCACGCCATCCTCATCGCTGGCCTCCAGCCGAAATCCCGTCGCGCTCTCGCCCAGCCGCAGATTCACGCCGATCCGGCGTTGGTTGCGGCTGCGCATGATCTGATTGACGAAAGCGTGATCGTGATTGCGGAACACGCGCACGCCGCGTTCGATGCCACCCAATTTCTCGGGAAACACAGCTGCGCCGTTGACCTGGTTGACCACCGTGCCGTGCAATTCCTGGTCACGGCCAAAGAAGCTGAGGCCATCGCCACTGTGAAGAGGAGCGGCGGCCTCCAATGCGAATGAGTCGCGGCGCACGTCGACCACGCGCCCCACAGGCTCGCCCACGTGCTTGGGCGAATCAGGCGACGCCACCACAGTGCCGCGGCCATGCAGAAAATATGTGGTGTAGCCGCGATTGAAAGTCTTGTCAGGATTGGGCTCGAACCCCAGCGTGGTTGTGCCCGACGACGCGCGCCGACCCCCGATCTCGGCCAGCACCTCGTCCAGCTTGCGTCGGTAGTGGCCCACGATATTCATCACGTAGGCCTTGTTCTTCAGGCGTCCTTCTATCTTGAATGAAGTGACGCCAGCCTCGACCAACGCGCGCAGCTCGGCGGTCAGGTTCAAATCGCGCAGCGAGAGCAGGTGCTTGTCGCGCACCAGAGTCGTGCCCGCCGCATCCTGCAAGCAATACAGACGGCGACAAGGCTGGGCGCATTGGCCCCGGTTTCCGCTGCGTCCGCCCAGCGCGTAGCTCAGGCTGCACTGCCCGCTCATGCTCACGCACAAGGCGCCGTGGATGAAGGCCTCCAGCTCGATGCTGGTGGCGGCGCGGATGGCGCGGATCTGGTCGAGGTCCAGCTCGCGGGCCAGGATGGCGCGCGAGAAACCCACCTTCTCCCAGAAGGCCACGCGCTCGGGGCTGTGGTTGTGCATCTGCGTGCTGGCAATCAGCGGCAAAGGCGGCAGGTCACATTCCAGCAACCCGACGTCCTGAATGATGAGCCCATCCACGCCGGCCTGGTGAAGCTGCTGGCACAGGCGCTCGGCCTCGGCCAGCTCCTCGTCGCGCAACAGGGTGTTGACCGTGGCGTAGACCCGCGCCCACATGCGATGCGCGTACGCCGCCAGCCTTTCGATGTCCGCGAGGCTGTTGCCCGCGGTCTCGCGCGCACCAAAGCGGGGCGCACCCACGTACACCGCATCGGCGCCGCAATCAATGGCCGCCTGGCCGCATTCCAGATCTTTGGCAGGTGCGAGAAGCTCGAGAGAAGGCATGGTGGTTCGTCAGCCCCTCCGTGAGGCCAATGGCAGTGGCGGCCTTTCCGATAGCTTCAAGCGTTTCGCTCAGTAGACGACTAGATCGTTGCCAGCCGGGACGAAGAGGTGGTTTTGGGCGACGGCCATGCCTTGCGTTTCGCTGCCGCAGCTCACGGTCGAGCCAGCGACATCGACCGATATCTGCGCCCCCGACGACTCGTCGACCTCGTAGACGTTTCCCACCGACGACGCGCAGAATACTTGGCCGCCACCTCCGGCGATCACCGCCGACGTGCACAGCTTCTTGTCGCCGGCAAAGGACCACTTGATGAGATTGCTGGCGATATCGATGGCGGTCAGGGTTTGCGATTTCACGTAGAACGCAGTTCCATCGTGAAGTGAGGGAGGTACGTCCACGGAGAAGGTCCCCACGGCATTGCCGGCCAAGTCGAGGATGATGTTGCCTTCGGCCCAGTCGCGTACCCAGATTCGTCCACCAGCGACCGCGGGGGTGGACCCTCCACCTCCGGTGCATGCGCCGGAGTGGAACCAGTTGCGCTTGCCCGTCATGAGGTCGAAGGCCGATACCTGACCGCACGCTTCGGCCTCGTACACGACGTTGTCCACAACGGCGACCGTACCATCGCTGCCGTCGAAGGTGTCGGCCGTCCAGCGCGTCTTGCCAGTCGCGGCGTCGATCGCATACGTGGTTCCGCCAGATTCCATCCCGTCGACGAACACGGAACCCGCGCCGGCAACCGGCGGCGAGTCGTAGAACATCTGAAGGGTGAGCTTGGTCGCCCAGTTGGTGTGGCCGGACGTGACATCGAGCGCGCTGAGATTGCCGTCGCCATCGAGCGCATAAAGGTTGACGGCATCGCACGCCAGCCAAACCTTGCTGCCGATGGCGAGCGGTCCCCAGAGCACCGCCCCCGTCTGCACGTCGAGTGCCCGCACGTTGGGCTGGGACTCCGCTGCCGCTACGAAGACTCGCCCGTCCGCAACCACCGGATAGGAAGCCGTCCCAGTAAAATGCGCCGTCCATTTCTTGGTCAACGGGCTGGCGACCACATCGTCCGGCTGGGCGTTGTCGTGCGCGGGATTGATGCCCCAGTTGTTCGCTACGCTGCCCGCATCCGCAACGAACTGACCGAAGGTACTCGCATCCGGCCGTTCCGAGAAGCCGTCCGCGGTGTCCGGTCGGTCAGCGCTGGTCATGCCGTCGGCAAACCGCTCGGCCGCTGCGTCGGGCGACGCCGAACCGGCCGTGCCCGTGTCGGTTCTCGCCAGATCGGGCAGGGTATCGTGACCGGTGGCTGCCGCAGCATCGGGTCGTGTATCCGAGCCAGTGACGGGACCGCTGCATGCCTGGGCGCCGTCTGGAACTGCCAAAACGAGCGCCGTTCTCGTGCATCCGCTCGTGGCGAGAACAAGCGTGCACAACGCGCCGGACGTAAAGCCAGATCGTCTCATAACGCCATTTTAGGCAACGTCCACACTCAACCGCCAGCGAGATCGTGGGCACTGCCTCCAATTGGCAGAAAGCCCTTGCACCAGGTAGCTCAGCTTGCGCAAGAGACGGCCGCAGGTCACCCGCGCCTCTCGGTCTGACCCGGTGCCGAGGAGCTGCGCAACCCTTTCTCCCTCCCACGCTTCGCGCGCCACTTCGGGCAGGCTGAGCATGGCAGCCTCGCCCCCCAAGGTGTGCAGCTCGCCGGCCAGCTTCAGGCTTTCGCCGAAGGTGGCGAGCAATCCCAGACCACGGAGATGCGCTCCTTGGCCGTGGCTGTGAAGCGTTCCTGTAGCTTGGAACTGGCGATAGTAGCCATGGCCGTTGAGGTCAATATTGGCGTTCTGGTCGCAGAATCTTAGAGACGCGCTCGTCGCCGATACCAAACGCTCGGCCCCAACATGCTGACGGGGCCCCCCGTGCAAGGGCCCCGTCCTTTTCCAGTCTATTCTCGCCTCAAAATCAGTTTACTGGCATGGATGCCGGCGCGGTCAGGCTCATGTGGTTGAGGCCGAAGTAGCCTGAGGCCACGTAGAGGTCATTGCCAAACGCCTGCATAGTGTTGGCCCATCCCAGCGTGCGCAGGAACTGGACCCCAGTGGGCTGAGCCGGATTGGACACGTCCACGGCCAGAATGCCATCGCCCGACAGGTTGAGGAACAAACGACCCTGCTTGGCGCCCATGATCTGCAGGTTGTACGCCTTGGTGGGCTGGTCGTAGAGCGCAGCGAAGGTGTCGTTGCTCAGGTCGTAGATCATCAGCCGGTCGGACGTGGTCGTCCAGTCCGGGGTGCTGGTGCCGCCCGAGTTGGCGACGACGCCGCCGCCCGGCCCCTCCACCATGCCGTAGCCCCAGCCCCAGTAGTTCTGCTCGCCCGTCACGTACATGGTGTTCCCATCGACGGTCAGACCCGCCAGATAGATGTTGCTGAACACCTTGGTGTCCAGCAACTCGGCAGCCGGCTTGCCGCCCACATTTACCTGATTCAGAAGGTGCAGCCGAGTGTCAGGCCGATAGTACCCGTAGCCGTCGGTGGTCGCTGGCGGGATGTAGACGTAGAGCTGGTCCTGGGTCATGAAGTTCCGGCTGCCTGGAGCCGGCGCCCAGGTGCGCACCAGCGGACCGGGAACATTGATCTTCTCGGCCGCAACAAAACTGCTGCCTGACTTGTTCCAGCGCTGGGCATAGTACTTGTATTGGGTGAAGGTGTAGTTGTTGTTGTCCGTGGACTGGCCCACTGGCTCGCCCAGGCTCAGGTAGAAGCCAGTCGGGTCCACCGGATCGCTGACCAGGCTGTACCCGTACCAGTCGGTGGTGGAAACCGGCAGGGTCACCTGCTGGAAGGCGGGCGCATTGGCATTGGTCAGATCCAGGTACACGAGTCCCGCTGTGTATGTACTCGTGTTGTTCGTGGAGTCGTAGACGTATCCCTGGTTCAGCGTGACCAGGCCACTTTCCACCTCGGTCCAGTTGCCGTATCCATTGAACCAGTAGCCGCCCCAGTAGCCGTCCCAGCCGCACCAGTACGGGTAATACGGGATCACGCTGCTCGGCAGGATCAGCGAGCCTCCCCGCTGCGGGTGCGTTGGGTCGGTCAGGTCGTAGACCAAGACCTGGGTTTGCTGCTGATAGTAATAGTTGTATGCGGTACTGCTATCGTACGGAAGGTAGCGGAACAGGAGCAACTGGTTGCCGTGCTTCATCGCCTGCTGCACCTGTCCCACCGAGAAGCTGGCCACAGGGGTTGCGCCATCGAGATCGCCGCCAGCCGCGAGAACCCTGAACTGTGACAGATCCTGGTTGGCACTGTAGTAGTAACTGGGCTGCGACTGCACCTGCGCCACCAGGTAATTGCCGAACTGGAAAGTTTGATTGTAGTAAGGCGCAATTTCGATAGTTGATTGCAGCTGGGGATTGGCCAGGTCCTGGATATTGGCAATCGAGGCGTAGGTATCGGACAGGTTCACCATCATGCGCTGGCCCGTGGCCTGGTGGCCGAACACGATGGTGCGGCGGACCTCGCCGTTGGGGTGAATGAAGGTGCCGTAGTTCTGTAACACCGTCTGCTGGGTCGGGTCCTTGGTGTCGTCGTACTTGGTGAGATCCCAGGCCATGATGCCCACGGCGCTCTTGAACTGCTGCCACCACCAGTCGTCGTTGGGATCGCTCTTGGTCCAGTAGTACACCGGCACGGTCACCACGTTGGCCGTGCTATCGGAGTACATGCCGATCATCTTGTGGGCCTGGTCCAGGTTCCAGGTGATGTCCGAGCTCACCCACTCGGCATTCTGCACGGCCACGCACTGGCGCTGCACCAGGCGAATGTTGGTCAAGTCGCGAACGTCGACGATGCTGACCGCGATGTTCGTCGACTCGAAACTATTGGGATCCTGAGGGCCGGTGCAGGTCGAGCTATTGTCCTGACCGATGCCCAGCAAGAAGTTGTTGTTGTCGCCGATCAATTGGAACACGTCCATGTTGCCGGACAGGCCATCCAC
The DNA here is from genome assembly GCA_963758155.1 of uncultured delta proteobacterium. Lineage (GTDB taxonomy): Bacteria > Myxococcota_A > Polyangia > Fen-1088 > Fen-1088 > Fen-1137. The sequence goes on along the minus strand of CAVWUP010000015.1, from coordinate 249,141 downwards.
GGCTGATAGAATCTTCAGATTCTTCGGGTCAGCGAAACTGAGGGCATAGAGCGGGTCAATCCTCTGCGAGGTGACGGCGTAGGCCACATTTCGGGTCACGTCGAAGGTGCTGCCCGCCACCGTCTCGTTCTGGTTACCGAAGTCCAGACTGGCCTGCAGGGTCGGGTTGTTGGCGTTGGTGATGTCCCAGGATTCGAAGGTATTCTGGGTGTACGAATTGCCCATGCAGTTGGAGTCGGTCCACCCCTGGCGCGCGAAGATCCCGTAGAAGGTGCCTGTCTGCTTGGTCGTGTCGAAGACATAGGTCATCTTGAATTGGTCGCCGATCTGGCCGGCGGCCTCGAAGCGGGTGTACAGGCTGATGGTCCCATTGGGATCGCTCACGTCAATGATCGACACCACGGACTGCTGCTGACTGGAGGAGGAGCCGCAGTTGTAGTAGCCGTTGTTGGTCGAGCCCGTCGAGCTGTAGCCATACACCCACCAATTCTCGTCCACCATCAGCGCATTGGAGGTAGCCGAGATGGTCACGTCGCTGAAGGTCTTGCTGTAGTAGTACAGGCCCTTGGGATCGCTGACCTGGACGCTGCCGCCCTGGAAGATTTGCAGCTGGCCCACCTGCTTGAGCACCTTCGGGTCGGACACGTCGAAGGAGTAGACCCAGGCCTGCTCGGGCTGAGGGTTGCTCGACGCCTCGTAACCCCAGCCCCAGTAGTAGGACTGCGAGATGTAGGAAACCAGATAGATGGTGTTGTCGATCTTGCGCGAGACCCCCTCGCGCAACTCGCCGATGATGTCCACCGTGCTGAGTACCTGCGGGTTGGTTAGATCGGTCACGTCGATGGCCACCAGCTGCGAGACGTAGTGCCGGTCGAACTGAAGCTTGCCGTTGACTTCGGTGAGATAGAGGGCGTCGCTGAGCAGAGCGTACACGGTGTTGCCCGCCACGAACATCTCGATGGGATAGCCATAGACCGGCAGGCGCGAAAGCTGTTTGGGGTTCTTGGGATCGGTCAGATCGTAGATGAGCAGGCCGCGGTAGGTGTTGAAGTAGAAGAGCCGGTCGTTGTCGATGCGGTAGATGTCCGCTTCTTGGACCGTGGCATCGCGGCCGCTCGGGGCGGCTGGAGCCGCGGCCGCGCTGGTGTCAGTGCTCGCGCTCCCGCCGGCGACCATGGGAGCGGCAACGCCATTGGCCGCTCCGAAGGTCTGGCCGGGACCGCTCCCGGTTTGCTCGGTGGTGAAATCGGTCTGGCCCGGGGTCAACTCGCCCGCGTCGCCGATGTCCCCCGGGTGTGGCGCGCCAGAATCGGGCGCGCTGACAGAACTTTTTGAACCAGAACAGGACGCCGCAAAGCCTGCGGCCAGGAATGCGAAAAGCTTTAGAGATGAGCGCATGGTAGGCCTCCGGTCTGGACAGGCTAGCAAGGCCCGTGCCGTGCCCTGGGACTGCGACAAATGCGGATTAAGCGGGGCTTGACCCTCAGAAAACCGGGACGCAGCCGCCCCTGCCTATCGAAAATTTGGGTTCCCCGTGACATGGGCGTCGCATACCCGTTGGGGCGACCGCAGGCGCCATGCACGCTCGGTTCCCACGCCTTGTGGGTAGGCAACAGGACCTGGCACGACCCCGATGACCGACCGCGTTCGCGGCCCCATCGTTTGGTTCACCAGTCGCCGAGTCCGTCGCGACGAGCGTCGATCGTGTCGTGACCTCATTGCGCGCATGCGGATTGGCATGAGTTACCTATTTCTCTCCGCACGGCGAGCGGTTGCGGCCCAGGTGCCGGCACTCGCTCCGCCGACGATTCGGGCCTTCAATTCAACTGACAACCCAGCCGGGGCCAGGTTTCAAGGAAGTGAACGAAAGCGACCATCTTCGGTCAGCAGCTCGATCTCGTCGGCCAGCTCCGAAGGCCGCTCCTCTGCCACGAAATGGCCGGCATCCGCGAATCGAACGGCGCGTGCCCCGGGAAAAGCGCGTAGCCACCGAGCCAGTTCCTTTTCCCTGAAGGCGATATCCTTCATCCCCCAGACGATGAGCATCCGCGCCCCGGCGAGCACCTGGCGCTGTTTCCACAGCGAGCCCAGCCAGGCGGTCGAATCGATTATTTCCCGCGGAAACACCCAGCACCCCTTGCGCTCCTCTGGAATCTCCAAGGGCATCAAATAATGGCGATGGATCTCCGGCGTAAGCCGCGTCTTGTCGCCAAATGTCGCCCTCAAGATCGTCCTGGCGAAGAAGTTTCGCTTGCGGATGAGCCGCCTGCCGAGCGGCCCGCCCACGAACTTGCTGAAGGCCTGGTAATACCAATCCCATTGAACCGGCCACATCCAAGTGTTGGTGACGACCACCCCGGCAATTCGGTCCGGGTGGGCGAGCGCATAGGACAGTCCAATCGGGCCGCCCCAGTCGCCGACCACCAGCGTGACTCTACGCAGGTTCAATGACTCCATGAAATCGGCGAAGTGGACCGCATGTTCAGAGGGCAGATACGACCAGTCGGAAGGCTTGTCGGATAGACCGAAGCCGATGTGGTCAGGGGCAATGCAGCGGCGGGAACCAGCCAGTCGCTTGATGACCTTTCGATACTCGAAAGACCACGACGGGTTTCCATGCACGAACACCACGGGCGGCCCGGCTCCCTCGTCCACATAGTGCATGCGTCCGACCGGGGTCTCGAAGAAGCGCGATGCGAACGGATACTCGGATCGGTCGAGCCAAGCTACTGAGTGTGCGTCTGACATCGTGGTGTCTCCCTTCCGCTTCGACCCACTAGGAGTCGGCGGGCTGTTCTTCCGGCGGTCCCGCAGCGCGCCACCTAGTCATCGAATTTCGCCGGCCAGCGGCGGACCGGCCATTGCTCCTGTCCGCCGCTGCCCGATCCATGGCTAGCTCTTGCCCGACGTCGAGGCCGGAGCCGGCTGCGGGTCTGGCGCCTTGGTTGCGCCTCGGCGGTAGAGCACCTTGAGATCGTGCCTGGCCGCGGCTTCCAGAATGACTGTCTCCTCTCTGTTCAGTGAAACGACGTGGGAAGCCTAATAGGTGCGTCACACCGAACGCAAGATGCAATTGTGAAGACCGGCGCGGGCCACCACGCACGGGAGGACGTACTCGAAAGCATCCAGAATCTGCACTACTTGAGGTTCTATCCCCCGGGCGCCCGAGGCGGCTTGTGGATCCGGCCCATGTTCCTGGGGGCTCGCGCGCCGTACTAAACCGCGATGTCTGACAGCGAAAGGGAGCAATGGATCATTGACGACGCCTATTCCGCCTACGGCTTCCTTCCCGAGCGGATAGCTATTGCTGGAAACCGGATGCACCTTGGCGCCTTCCGCGCGCCGCTCCGGCACGGAGATCCATGGGACGAGTTCAAAACGCTGGTAGACGCCTACCAAAAGGCGCAGAGAGACTCGCGTGTGTTCCGGTGGAACGTCCCGCAGCGAGCCCGTCACGAGGACGTCACCGAACAGTTGCACTACGGCCGCGGGCACGCGCGTAGTTTGCGGTCTGTCAAGGAGATGTCCGTGCGACGACGAGCGAAAGATCACGCCGTGCTAAAGATGGTGAGGCTCCATCGAGGGAGGCGGACGTGTTTGAAGCGGCCGATCTAGGCGAACGGGGTGCCAGATACCTCGACGACGGGGCCGGAAAAATCGAATCGGCCTTCCGGACCTGGCGGCGAACCCGGAGAAAATTCCTCTCCGCCGACGAACCATTTTCGCTCTGCCTGCACTCCTATCTATGGTGCTTGCGAGAGAGCCGCATGCTCGATGAAACCGACACGAACGACGAACAGCTGACCGCATGATTTCCACCAGTTCCGCCCCGAAGACGGGAATTCTCATCGTCGAGTTCGCCCTCCTCTTCGTCGGGGTGCCGCTCGGTTTCCGCTTCAGGCCCTTCCCGCTTCCGCCTCTTCCCGTGCTCTGGGTGGTCATGCTCTATTGCCTCTACCGCCTGCGCATCGATCCCACCTTCGACCGCCGCTTGCTCTGGAACTTCGATTCCCTGCGTGCGCACATCATGCCGATCTCTGCCACCTTCGCGCTGCTGGCGTCGTGTATTGGGGTCTTGGTCTACGAATTCCGACCTGACCTGCTGTTCAACTTCGTCCACCGCTCACCGGGGTTGTGGGCCGCGGTGATGGTGCTTTACCCGGTGCTGTCCGTGTATCCCCAGGGGATCATTTTTCGGTCCTATTTCGTGCACCGCTTTCGACCGCTGTTTCCAGGGGAAAACTCCATGATTCTCGCCAGCGCCGCTGCGTTCGCTTTCATGCACATCGTCTTCCGCAATCCGGTTGCCGTCGTCTACACCTTTGCCGGCGGCGTGCTCTTCGCCCGGCGCTACTATCGCAGCGGCTCGCTCCTGGTTTCGTCCCTCGAACACGCCCTGTACGGCTGCTGGATGTTCACCGTGGGCCTGGGGCCGTACTTCTACCAGGGCGCGCGCTAGGATTTTTTCAGCGCGCCCGCCCAGGTCACTGCATATCGCCCCAACGCACGACTGATCCACCCATAGCCACCGACGACGACGCGGCTGTAGTCCGTCGAAGATCTGCCGATGCTGACTAGAGCCAATGAGATCTGTCATACGAGCCGTCAAGGTGTTCGAATCGCTCTCTGACGCGGAGTGCGCCGAGTTGGTGCGCTTCATGCGCATTCGGCAATACGAGGCTGGTGCGACGATCTGCGAATGCGGAAAGCCAGGCGATTCCATGCTGGTGGTCGCCGAGGGTGCGCTCTCCGTGGTCATGCCAGGCCCGCGCCGCGGGAACATCGAAGTGGCCCAGGTCGGCGTCGCCGAGGTGGTCGGCGAGATGTCGTGCATCGTCCCTGCCCCTCGCTGCGCCACCATGCTGGCCGCCACGCGAGCCACGGCCTATGAATTCGGCCGCAAAGAGCTGGCCACCATGCGACAACAGGCGCCCGAGGTGGCGTCGGCGGTTGTGAGTGCGGTGATCCGCAGCGTGGCTCTGCGCCTGCGCCGCGTGGACGAGCGCATCGAGCGCGAGCTGGCTGGCCACCTGGCAGCGCGGCTCCCGGAAATGCGCCAAGCGGTCGGCTTTTCGACGCGCAAGCCTTCGCGCCGCAGCTCGGCCCACTCAGCGCCCGAGCCGACCGGGCCGGACGCATGGACAGCCCTGCTCACCCGCCTGCGAGGAAACGCATGAAGGCAGCCGAACTGGCGGCCCTGCTGCCCGGTTCGTCCTGCGTGGAGCTGGAGCAACTCCTGGCTGCAACGCGGACGCGCCGTTTTCCCGTCGGAGCCTGGCTGTGCCGCGATGGCGCCCCGGCCTCGTCCTGCTTCTTCATCGCGAGCGGCGCGGTGGAAGTGATCAAATTCGTCGACGGCGAAGAGCACGTGCTCGCCACCCTGCGACCTGGAAGCCTGGTGGGTCAGACCGGCCTGGTCGAAAATTCGCTCCGCTCGGCCTCGGTGCGAGCCAAGTCCGACACCACGACCCTTGAGATCAGGCGCAAGCCCTTTCAGCGTTTCGTGCAGCAAGGCAGTCCGCTGGCCATGCACTTCCAGGAACAGATCGCAATCGCCGGAATCCGCCAACTGCGCACCGCCGCCGACCAACTGGGCCTGGTGCTGGCCCACGCGATCCGACCCTCAGGCAAGCGGCCCGTGACGGTCGATCGTCTGGCGCTGGCTACCATTCAAGCCGGCACCGGCGAATGGGATCTGCCGCTCGACCGCAGCGCAGGCGCGCCGCCTGTGGCCAAGAGGCGACAGTCGTAGGTCCTGGTAGCCGCTACCAATTCCGCCCGCCGCGTGCTAGCACCCGGCGCAAGGCCATGGACCAGCTCAGCAACCTCGCCATCAATACCATTCGCACTCTCTCCATCGATGCCGTGCAAAAGGCCAATTCGGGCCACCCGGGTCTGCCCCTGGGGGCCGCGCCCATGGCCTATGTGCTCTGGCAGAAGCACCTCAAGCACAATCCGCGCCACCCCAAGTGGCCGGATCGCGACCGCTTCGTGCTCTCGGCTGGGCACGGATCCATGTTGCTGTATTCGCTGCTGCACCTGACTGGGTACGATTTGTCTCTCGACGAGATCAAGTCCTTCCGGCAGTTGGGCTCGCGCACCGCCGGCCACCCGGAATCCACTCTCATCCCGGCTGTCGAGGCCACCACCGGTCCGCTGGGACAAGGCGCCGGCAACTCGGTGGGCATGGCCATGGCCGAACGCTTTCTCGCCGGGCGCTACAACAAGCCCGGCCACGCCATCGTCGACCACTTTACCTACGCCCTGCTGGGCGACGGCGACATGATGGAGGGGATCAACCACGAGGCGGCTTCGCTGGCAGGGCACCTGCGGCTGGGCAAGCTGATCTGGCTGTACGACGACAACAGGGTTTCGCTCGACGGACCCACCTCGCTGGCGTTCAGCGAGGACGTAGGCAAGCGCTTCGAGGCCTACGGCTGGCAACTCTTGCGCATCGACCAGGGCGACACTGACATCGAGGGCATCGACCGCGCCCTCCACGCGGCCAAGGCCGACAGCGCACGGCCGTCACTCATCATGGTTCACACCACCATCGGCTTCGGCTCGCCCCACAAGGCGGGCACCAGCGAGGCCCACGGATTGCCTCTGGGTGCCGAAGAAGTCAAGCTGACCAAGAAGAATCTCGGCTGGGATCCTGACAGGCAATTCTATCTTCCCGACGAGGCCGTGGCCCATTTCCGCACCGCCGTCGAGCGCGGCGCCCAGGCCGAAGCGGCTTGGCAGAAACGCTTCGACGCCTGGGCCGCGGCCAACTCCGATCTGGCGAAAGAGTGGCACATGGCCTTGCAGGGCGATCTGCCCTCGGGTTGGGAGTCTGGCCTGCCCGCTTTCTCGCCCAAGGACGAGCTGGCCACGCGCCAGTCCGGCGGCAAGGTCCTGACCGCCATCGCCGGCAAGGTGCCGTGGTTGGTGGGCGGCGACGCGGACCTGTCCTGTTCCACGCTGACCACGCTGACCGGCCAGGGCGATTTCGACGGCCAGACCGGCCTGGGCCGCAACATACACTTCGGCGTGCGCGAACACGCCATGGGCGCCATCGCCAATGGGTTCGCCTACCACGGGGGCGTGCACCCCTTCACCGCCACCTTCTTCGTCTTTTCGGACTACCAGCGCCCGACCCTGCGCCTGGCGGCCATCAGTCACCTGCCCGTGACCTTCGTGTTCACCCACGATTCGGTCGGCGTGGGCGAGGACGGGCCCACCCACGAGCCGATCGAGCAGCTCATGTCGTTGCGTCTGATTCCCAACCTGTGGGTCATCCGTCCCGCCGATGCCAACGAGGTGGTCGAGGCGTACAAGATCGCCATGAGGCGCAAGGACGGTCCGGTCGCCGTGATTCTGACCCGGCAGAAGACCCCGACGTTCGATCGCACCAAGCTGGCGGCGGCCGAGGGCGTAGCCAAGGGCGGCTATGTCCTGGCCGACGCGCCCGCACCGCAAGCCGTGATCATGGCCACTGGCAGCGAGGTCGCGCTGGCGCTGGCCGCACAGGAGACGCTGCTGGCCCAGGGGATTCGCGCGCGCGTGGTGTCGCTGCCCTGCTGGGAAATCTTCGCGGCGCAAAGCCCCGAGTACCAAGACTCGGTCATCCCGCGCGCCATCAAGGCCCGCGTGTCCATCGAGGCGGGCGTCACGCTGGGCTGGCAGCGCTGGGTGGACAGGGACGGCGTCGCCATCGGAGTCGATCGCTTCGGCGCATCCGGCCCGGGCGGGGCCGTCATGAAGCAACTCGGATTGCACGCGGACGCCGTGGTCCGCGCAGTCACAAGTCTGGTGAAGGCATGAAGAACATCGGACGTTCTCACATGGGAACCCTGAAAGGGTTCGCTCCGCCCTTCGGCCCCCCACCTGCCCCCACCCCCCGCTCGCTTCGCTCGGCCTCGCCATGCCCTCCCGCGATGGTACGCCGCCGGCAAAGCCGGCGGGCTCCCCACGCGACTATCTTGGTCGCCGCATGTGTGACCTGCGGGTTCGCAGCGATGGCGCGGGCCGAAGAGCCGCAACGGCCCGGCATCTTCACCTACGCCTACCAGGGTCTGGTGGTTGGGGGTGGAGTTGGACTGGCCGCGGGCTACCTAGCCGCGAGTGATGACCTCTGGAAGGACAGCGGGAGCCGGTCCCGGGACTGGAAGCCCGTGGCCTACGGGGTCGGCATCGGCGCGCTGGTGGGCAGTGGGGTTGGACTGACCCTGGGCATTCTCGATACGACGCAGAACAAGCCAGGCCGCACCCACTACATTCTGCGCGACATGGCCTATGGCGTGGTCTTTGGCGCAACCGCAGGCGCGATCGTAGGCGGACTCACCGCGATCTCCGCGAAGGACGGGACAGGGGCCGCGAAAGACATCCTTTTAGGCACATCCATAGGCATAATTTCAGGAGCCGTTCTCGGTGGCGTGGTTGGCTTCCTCGAGGGCGAACACGCACGACATGCCCACAGCGAACTCGACCCCGAGAACCAGCGTTTTGCCTTGACTGTGATGCCGGTCGTGGCCGCCGGAGGCAAGCTAGCCTACCTCCCGGGCCTCTTGGCGCGATACTAGCCGGTGGCCGGTGGCCGGAGCCGGATCCGACCGCCGGTCCCGGATTCGGCCCCGGTCCCGGTGCCGGCCCAGGCCCGGCCGCAAGGCGGCACCAACTTCTTGAGCCGCCAAACTTCCCGGCGGCACTGCCCTTGGAGTTAACCTTATAAAGGGGGGCCGTCCCGGCCAAACGGGTCATTTGGAAGTGCTGTTTTGGGCTAGGATGCAGCCGGCCCCCGCAACTCAAGAACCACGAGATCGCATCGCACAGGAGTCTTCCCATCATGCAGAACCGTTTCGCCCGAATCTTCGCCGGTGTTTTCGCAGTCACTGCCCTTTCGCTCCTGGGCTGCAGCTCCACAAACTCCGCGCCCGGCGCTGGAGGAAGCAGCGGTGGCGAGATCACCTCATCCGGGGGCGTGAGCGCAGGCGGCACAACTGCGAACACAACCAACACCGGGGGCGTTCTGCCCAGCGGCGGAACTTCTGCTTCCGGCGGGCAGTCGCAGGCCGGCTCGCTTGCTCAAGGCGGATCGGAAACAGCGGGTGCCATGACCAGCGCGGCCGGGCAAGCCGGCGGCGGCGCCGCGGCTGGCAAGTCCGCAGCTGGTGGCAGCGCCACGGGCGGCAAGTCCGCAACAGGTGGGGCCACAACTGGCGGCAGTGCTACGGCTGGCAGCGAGGCCGGCGGCAGCGCTGCGGCTGGCAGCGAGGCCGGCGGCAGCGTGGTTGGCGGCAGCATTGTCGGCGGCAGCGTGGTTGGCGGCGGCGTGCCCGGTGGCGGAGTCGCCGGGGGAACCACGAACTCGGGTGGAGCTTCGTCTTCTGGAGGCGCGGGAGCTGCCGGCAAGACTTCGACGGGCGGCACCACAGGCACCTCGGGTGGCTCAGCCGCGGCCGGAAAGACCGCAACTGGCGGGACCACCACCGGTGGAACTACGACCGGCGGAACCACGGGCGGCGGTACCGGCAATATGACCATTTGGATGTCGGGCGACTCCACCATGGCCGGGGACAAGTGCGCGGGCGGCGGCTGGGGCGACCAGTTCGGTTCGTTGTTCAAGAGCAATGTGACTGTCCAGAATAAGTCCGTCGCTGGCCGGAGCATTCAAACCTGGCTTTATGAAGGAAACGTGAGCAGCACCATTGGCGCCGACGGCGAGTGCACCCTGACTGCCACCACCTACTCGGACAACTGGAATGCCATGCTCACGGGGATGAAGACCGGCGATTGGCTGCTCGTCGAGTTCGGCATCAACGACGGCGATGCCACCTGTCCGCGGCACGTCGGCACGACCCTTTTCCAAACCTACCTCACCACCATGGCCAAAGCGGCCACTGACCGCGGCGCAAACCCGATATTCCTGACGTCAACCAGCGCCATCGAGTGCAACGGAGCCACGGCGCAAGCCGACCGTGGATTCGGGCCACAGACCAAGGCCGCCGGCACGGCCGACAATGTTCCGGTCATCGACATGACCGTGCTCACGGCGGCGCTCTACACCAGCCTTGGCCTGTGCCCAAACGCCGGTGACTACACATCGACCACAAGCAAGCTGGGCTTGTTCTTCTGCAACGACCACACGCATTTCGAAGCGGCCGGTGCCCTTCAGATCGCCAAGACCGCCGCACAGGCGCTCAAGGACCAGAACATTCCGCTGGCGGCCTATCTGCTCAACTAGCCGTCCCCTCGTCTCGGAGGCTGTTCGGTCATGAAGACGTTCCTCTCCCGGATCTCCGTAGGAATTTTCGCGCTCACCTGGCCCCTCGGTTGCAGTTCGGGCAGCGGTGGCAATCCGGTCGCTCCTTCGGCAGGAAGCCAAGCGGGCGCCGTCACTGCTTCCGGCGGCGTGGGCGCCGGGGGCATCACGGCTGCGTCGACGAGCGCGGCTAGTTCGGCCGGCACGACGAACAACGGCGGCACACTTGAAACAGGCGGACGGACTCAGTCGCCGGCCGGCTCGCTCGCTCAGGGTGGCTCGGCTGTCGCTGGCAGCGTGGCGGGCGGCAGTGTGGCTGGTAGCAGCGCAACGGGCGGAGTGGTCATCACGGGCGGCGAATCGACCGGCGGCACAGCCACGGGCGGCAATATGACAACCGGAGGCGCCACCAGCGCTTCAGGCGGGGCCGCACCGGGTGGCAAAGCTGGCGGCTCGACCACGGCATCGGGCGGCACTGCATCGGGAGGCAAGACGACAACCGGAGGCACGACCTCGGGTGGAACGACGACAGGCGGCACGACGGCGCCTCCACTCGGCGGCAACCTGGGCAGCAGCGACGGAACGACCCCCATCACGGTCTGGATGGCGGGCGACTCCACCATGGCGGGCTCAGGCTGCGACGGCGGCGGCTGGGGCGACCAGTTCGCTTCTGTGTTCAACAAGAACGTGACCATCGTCAACAGTTCCGTGGCCGGTCGGAGCATCCAGACCTGGCTCTACGATCCCAACGTGACCTCCACCATGGACGCCAACGGCGAGTGCATCGTCAATCCCAAGACCTACAACCCGCGCTGGACGGCCATGACCAACCCGACCACCGGGATGAAGCCCGGCGACTACCTGTTCATCGAGTTTGGCATCAACGACGCCGACCCCACCTGCACGCCTGGCAAGACTCGGCACGTCGGCAGCGCTCTGTTCGAAACCTACCTCACCACCATGGCGCAGGCTGCGAGGGATCTGGGCGCGCAGCCCATCTTCCTGACGTCGATGAGCGGCCTGCAATGTTCTGGCAGCACGGCCCAGCCCAACCGCGCATTCGGGCCTGAAACCAAGGCTGCCGGAGCAGCCGATGGCGTTCCGGTCATTGATGCGACCGTGCTCTCGGCCGCGCTGTACACCAGCCTTGGCCTGTGTCCGAGCAGCGGCGTGACCTCGGGCGCGTCGGGCGCCTTCTTCTGCAACGACACCACGCACTTCGAGAAAGCCGGCGCCCTCCAGATCGCGCAAATGGTCGGCAAGGCGCTCAAGGATCAGGGGATTGGGCTGGGCGCCTACGTGCTCAACTAGCGAAAGAAGAAGCTAGCTGTTTAACCACAGAGAGCACAGAGGCCACAGAGCCGGAGCGGAAGGGGAAGGGGTTGGGTTTCGTCCGTTCCGAACCCTTTCTTCCCATCCGACCTCTGTGCTCTCTGTGGTGAAAAGAGCACTTCAATCCGCCGGCGCAATGGTCCGTCGATGGACCTCGACGAAACCACCGCTCGCGCTGTCGTGTGCGTAGGTGACCGCGTCGACGCGCGTGCCGTCGATCTCGTAGACGTTGTAGCGAGCGCACCGGTCGGCCGATCCGGCGTAAGAAGCTGAGCCGGCGCCCACCACCGGAATTCGGCGGCCGTCAGGCCCGGCCAGTTCGGCGAATTCGTCGCGATGGTCGTGTCCGTGCAGAACTAGTTCGGCCCCCACGCGCGCCAGCACCTCGGCCAACTGCGCGCGGTCGCACAGATTTCGATTCTCCGGAGGCCGGTGCATGACCGGCGGATGATGGATCGCCAGCACGCGAAAGCGGGCGCGGACCTCGGGCGCGGCCAGCAGGGATTCGAGCCGCTGCAGCTGAGCGTCGCCCAGGCGGCCCCACGCGCCCAGATCCCCGGTGGGCACGCAGCTGTTGGCGCACACCAGGGCGATCTCCCCGCGCAGCCGCGCAAAGGGATACGTGTCTGGTTGCAGGCGCACATCCGCGCTCTGAAAGGTTGCGAAAACTTGCTCGAAAGCCCCACGGACCACGACCTCGCTCACGTACACGTCGTGATTGCCCGGGATGACGGTGGTGTTGTCGGCCGTGGCTCCCGTGCGTTCAATCCAGGTGCGGGCCGCACGCCACTCGGAGGACAACGAGACGTTGCCCAGATCGCCGCTGACCACCAGATGATCGTGCGGCCGCGCCCGCAGATCATCGCCCAGCGCCTCCAGCAACTCCGGCCGGTGCTTGCGCCGGCGAATCAGTGCCAAGTTGAGCGCGCCGATGGCCCGCTTGCCGAAGAAATCGCGCAGCTGCGCGCCGGCAAAGTTGCGGACGTGCAAGTCAGTCACGTGAGCAAGTCGAAACATCAGATATCACCGCCCTCCATCTGAATCTCGGCCAGCAATCCAAAATGGTCGGAGGCGTACACGCCGTCGGCCGCTGGCTGGTCCAAGACGATGCGACACGACCGGATGGTCGCGCGCCCGTCGCGCCGCATGGGCGTGACGTAGATGTAGTCGATGCGCCGGTCGGGCTCGAGAAAGGTCAACGGCTTGGTGTAGGGGTTGGCGCTGGCCCAGGTCCAGCCACGCTCGTCGGGGTGCAGCCGCTCCCAGGCATCTTGGTAGAAGGTGCGCCGGCCGCTGAGCGACACCAGCCCACGCAGCCAGCGCATCTCATCGGCCTCGGGCCGAGCATTGAAGTCGCCCATCAGGACCGACGGCGTGTCGCCGGCGCGGGCCGCCACGATGGAATCGATGGCCTGAACCTGATCCTCGCGTTGCTTGCCATGGGCCAGGCGATAGTTGAGATGCGTGGTGTGAACCCAGACCGAAAGGCCCTCGAACGACACGCGCGCTGACAACAAAATCCGCCGCTCTTTGGGTTCAGCATGGGGCAGGCCAAAGCCCACATGTTCCAGAATGGGTTCGCGGGAAAGAATGGCCAGTCCTTCGTGACCGCCGGCAAACGGCATGGCCGGCACGAAGGCGTGATGGTAACCGGCGGCCGTTGCCAAAGTCTGCGCCTGGTTGGGGAGCTGGCCGGGCACTTCGCGCACCTCTTGCAAGCCCACCACGTCGGGCTCGAGCTCGCGCAAAGCCGCGGCTACCAATTCCATTCGACGCTGGCAGGGGTGGCTCGGCTCCCCACAGATTCAGGGTCAGACAGCGAAGAGAACGCACGATGGGTTGCTCACTACTTCAACTCTCCGCGGTAGGTACAGCAGGAATCCACAGTTTCCCATACCGTCACCGCGCAAAGCTGGGAGATATGAGGTTTGAGCGCTGCCCAGATGTAGCCGCACAGATTCTCGCAGGTGGGATTTTCCAGCCCTTCCACTTCGTTGAGCATGTGATGGTCGAACCGCCGGTGCAGCACCGACCAGGCCTCGTCGATGAGCGCAAAGTCCACCAGCCAGCCGGTCTGCGCGTCGACCGGCCCGTGCAGGCCCACCTCCACGCGGTAGCTGTGGCCGTGCACGCGCGCGCACTTGTGTCCGGCCGGCACGTGAGGCAGGTGGTGCGCGGCCTCGAAGAGAAACTGCTTCTTCAGCTCGACGATCATTCTTGCTTCAACAGTAGCACGCTCACACGCCCACGTAGCGACGGCGGGCCGGTACTTTGTAAATTCGCTGCGAGGGAAGTTCCAGGGCCGTGAGTTCGCGACCGTACACGCATCCCGTGTCCAGGCCGGTGGCCAGCGGGTATTGCTGCAGACCGCGGACGGCGTCGTGCCCGAACACGATGTGCTCGGGGCCGCGCCAGGCGGCGGCCCAAGGCCAGCGCATCAGCAGCCGTCGGCTGGGGGCGCTGCCTCCGACCAGGCTGCGCAGGCTGAGCAGGTTGTCGCGTTCTTGCTCTTCCAGCGGCACGCCCGGCACCGCGCCGGCGTGGACCACGGCGAATTCTGGACCGCCTTCGCGTTCCGCGCCCAGGCGCAGAAAGAGCGGCAGGCTCTCAAGGTAGGCCCAGTCCGACTCGTCCAGTTTGTCGAGCAGCCAGCGGCGAGGACGCCGGGCCTCGCCCTGGTGCCGCTTGCGCCACAAATCGAGGCAGTAGTCATCGTGGTTGCCGAGCACGGCCCGCGCGCCGATCTCGCGCGCCAGCTGCACGACGCCGCGCGAGTCCGGCCCCTTGGCCACCAGATCGCCGGCCAGCACCACGCGGTCGCCGCGCACCAAACCGCACTGGCGCAAAAGAGCCTGCAGTTCATCCAAGCAGCCGTGAACGTCACCGACGATGATGGTTCGTTGCATGGGACGCCTTCATCATAGGCCATGGAACGGGTTCCACAAGCAAGTGCGAAGCGACTGGTACCGCCTCTCGCAAGTTGATCCTGCGCACTGGTCTGTCCACCGGCAGCGCTGAGCGCTCGCGCGGTCCGCAGCCTAACTTTGCCAACCCGCGTGCCGGTATCTGCTACACTTCCACGCCTAAAACTAAGGAGTCAGGCCATGCAACGACGGGCGGTGGTTTTCCCCATTTCGGCGGTCTTCGTTTCGCTTCTGGGCTGCAGCTTTAGCAGCGCTGGTCTGCCGGGAAATACGGATGCCGGCAAGGTTCCGGGGCGCGATGCGAGCGTCCACGATGCAGCTGGCTCCGTGACGGGTGGCCACAGTGGGCAGGGCGGAACCAGGGCCGCATCGAACCCCGCCGGCGGGGGCAGGCTTGCAGGAACGGCGGCGTTCTCTGGTGCTGGTGGCGCGGGTGGCGTGGTCACCTTCCGCGCGGCTCTGGCGGCGCGGGGTACTCCGGCAACGGGCGGAATATCCAGCACAGGCGGCCTAGCCACCGCTGGCACTCCGCAGACCGGGAGCGTGCCAGGATCTGGTGGCGGTGGTGGCGCGAGCCTGTGCGGCAATGGGGTCGTGGAAGCCGGCGAGACCTGCGACCCGCCCTCCTCCTGCCCCACGTCCTGCACCGACGGCGTCTCCTGCATAGTCGATCAGATGACCGGCAGCAGTGCGACCTGCAATGTCACCTGTACTCATACTCCCATCACCGCCTGTGTCGCGGGCGACGGCTGCTGCCCAGCCGGATGCACCGCCAACACCGACTCCGACTGCTCACCGACCTGCGGAAATGGCATTGTGGAACCTGGAGAAACCTGCGACCCAGCCTCGTCCTGCCCAACCTCCTGCACCGATGGCAACGCCTGCACCATCGATCAGATGACCGGCAGCAGTGCCAACTGCAACGTGTCCTGCAGCCACACCAGCATCACCGCCTGTGTTGCGGGCGACGGCTGCTGCCCAGCTGGGTGTAGCGCCAACACCGACTCCGACTGCTCACCGAGCTGCGGCAATGGGGTCGTGGAAAAGGGCGAAACCTGCGACCCAGCCTCGTCCTGCCCCGCTTCCTGCGATGATGGCAACGCCTGCACCATCGATCATATCACGGGCAGCAATGCCAACTGCAACGTGTCCTGCAGCCACACGACCATCACCACCTGCGTCTCGGGCGACGGCTGTTGCCCCGCTGGGTGCAACGCCAACAATGACTCCGACTGCTCACCAAACTGCGGCAATGGCGTGGTGGAAAAGGGTGAGACTTGCGACCCGAAATCCTCCTGTCCCACTTCCTGCAACGACGGCAAGGCCTGCACCGTCGATCAGATGACGGGCAGCAAGGCCAACTGCAACGTGTCCTGCAGCCACACGACCATCACGACCTGCGTTTCGGGCGACGGTTGCTGCCCAGCCGGCTGCAACGCCAACGACGACTCCGACTGCTCTCCCAAGTGCGGCAACGGCGTGGTGGAAAAGGGCGAAACCTGCGACCCGAAATCCTCCTGCCCCACCTCCTGCAACGACAACATCGCCTGCACCACCGACCAGATGACTGGCAGCAGTGCGACCTGCAATGTCGCCTGCACCCACACGGCCATCACGACCTGCGTTCCGGGCGATGGCTGCTGCCCCGCCGGGTGCAATGCCAACAACGACTCCGACTGCCCACCGACCTGCGGAAATGGTGTCGTGGAAAAAGGTGAAACTTGCGACCCGAAGTCCTCTTGCCCCACCTCGTGTGACGACGGTATCGCCTGCACCGTCGATCAGATGACCGGCAGCCGCGCCACCTGCAACGTCGCCTGTACCCACACCGCCATCACCGCCTGTGTCGCGGGCGACGGCTGCTGTCCGGCCGGCTGCAATGCCAACAACGACTCCGACTGCTCACCCTCGTGTGGCAACGGGGTCGTGGAAAAGGGCGAAACCTGCGACCCAGTATCGTCCTGCCCCACCTCCTGCAACGGCGGCGGTGCCTGCACCGTCGGTCTGATGACCGGCAGCAGCGCCAATTGCAACGTGAACTGCGCCTACACCACCATCACGGCCTGTGTCGCGGCCGACGGCTGTTGCCCAGCCGCGTGCAATGCCAACAACGACTCCGACTGCCCACCCGTGTGTGGCAACGGCGTCGTGGAAAATGGTGAAACCTGCGACCCGAAATCGTCTTGCCCCACCTCTTGCGACGACGACAATGTCTGCACCGCCGACGCCAAGGCCGGCAGCAGTGCCAACTGCAACGTGACCTGCAGCCACACCCCCATCACGACTTGCATCTCGGGTGATGGCTGCTGCCCAACTGCCTGCAACGCAAATAGCGACTCTGACTGCTCGCCGGTTTGTGGCAATGGCATCGTCGAATCCGGCGAAACCTGCGACCCGCCATCCTCCTGCCCCACCTCTTGCGACGACACCAACCCCTGCACCACCGATGCGATGACCGGCAGCAGCGACGACTGCAACCTGGCCTGCAGCCACACTGCCGTCACGGAATGTGTCCCAGACGACGGCTGTTGCCCGACCGGGTGCACCTCGGACACGGATAGCGATTGCGCCCTCACGGTCAGATGACTCGCGCCGGCCCTGGTCCTCTGACCGGGTCTTTCGGCCTTGCGAGCCGCATTGGATTCGACCAGATTTCCAGGCATGAGCCGCGTCGTGGACACGCGATCCCGCCGCCTGCGCGCGGAGCACTCGCCCCGCGCGACCGGGGAGGCGTTGCCCCGCCATCCGCCGTGGATTCGCATGAAGCTTCCCAGCGACGCGGCCTATTTCGACCTGCGCGCGCAGGTGCACGCCCAGGGGCTGCACACGGTGTGCGAAAGCGCATCCTGCCCCAACATCGGCGAATGCTGGAGCCAGCGCTCATTGACCATCATGATCCTGGGCGGCGTGTGCACCCGGTCTTGCCGGTTTTGTGACGTACCCACCGGCCGCCCCGTGCCGCCCGACCCGGCCGAACCCGACCGGGTGGGCACCGCCCTGGCGCGCCTGGGCCTGCGCCATGCTGTCATCACCTGCGTGAACCGCGACGATCTGCCCGACGGCGGCGCGGCCCACTGGGCTGCCACCATCCGCGCGGTCAAGCAGCGGTGCCCAGATCTTGCGCTGGAAGCCTTGACCGGCGACTTTGCTGGCAACATCTCTGCCCTCGACCATGTGCTCGACGCCGCACCGGACGTGTTCGCTCACAACCTGGAAACTGTGCCGCGGCTGGCGCGCGAGGTTCGCGTGCAGGCCAGTTATCCCCGTTCCTACAAGGTGCTGGCCCATGCCAGCCGGCGTGGCTTGCTTAGCAAGACCGGGCTGATGCTGGGTTTGGGCGAAACCCTGGACGAGGTGCGCGCGGTTCTGCGCCAGGTGCGAGCCATCGGCGTGGACATTCTGACGCTGGGCCAGTACCTGCGCCCTTCGCGCCAGCACCTGCCCGTGTCTCGCCACGTGCCGCCCGAAGAATTCGCCCAGCTCAAACAGGAGGCGCTGGATCTGGGCTTTGCCCATGTCGAATCCGGGCCCCTGGTGCGGTCCAGCTACCACGCCGACGGACAGCTCGAGTTGATTCGCCGGCGAGCGCGGCCTGCGGTAGGCTGACGCTGAATGAAGCGGCCAAGAAATCGCCAGGCTGCCAAGCCTGCGGGAGCTTTCGCTGAGAAAGTGGCGGCTCTATTCCGCGAAGGATTCACTCCAGCCTGGCTGTTGGCCCTGCTCCTGGTTGCCGGCACCATCCTTGCCTATTTGCCGGTGTGGCACGCGGGTCTCATTTGGGACGATCGCAGCCTCGTCATAGACAATCCGCTCATCCGCCAGACGGGCGGTCTGTACAAATTCTGGTTCAGCACCCAGCCCGTGGACTACTACCCCGTCACGTCGACCATGCTGTGGGTGGAACGGCGACTGTGGGGCGCCAATCCATTCGGCTACCACGTGGTCAACGTGCTTGTGCACGCCTTCAACGCCGTGCTGTTGTGGCGGGTCTTGCAAGGACTGAAACTGCCCGGGGCATGGCTGGCCGCCGCGATCTTTGCCGTACACCCAGTCAACGTGGAATCCGTCGCTTGGATTGCCGAGCGCAAGAATGTGCTGGCCATGGTCTTCTTCCTGCTGAGCCTACTGTGGTATTCGCGCTTCGATCCTGGACCTGTGGTCCATGGTGCTGCACCCGAAGAGCCCGAGGCTCGGCGCCGCTGGTATGGACTGTCACTGGCCGCATTTCTCCTCGCATTGTTGAGCAAGACCGTGGTTGCCCCCGTGCCGCTGGTGCTGCTCGGGCTGGCCTGGTGGCGCCGGGGCCGGGTGCAGCGCAGAGATCTCTGGCGCATTTTGCCCTTCCTTGTTGCGGCAATTGTTGTGGGTTTGATCTCCCATTGGTTCCAGTCTCACCGGGCCATTGGCAACGACATCGTGCGCACCGACAGCCTTTGGGCACGGCTGGCCGGAGCAGGATGGGCGGTTTGGTTCTATCTTTACAAGGCCGCGCTGCCGGTCGGGCTGTGCACGATTTATCCGCACTGGCACATTGATGGCGGACAATTGTGGTCCTACCTACCCGGGTTCCTTCTGGTGGTTGTTCTCGTGACGTGTTGGCGTTACCGCCGAGGCTGGGGCAACGGCCCCCTGCTTTGTCTGGGCTACTTCGTGGTGATGCTCTTGCCGGTCCTGGGGTTTCTCGACATTGGGTTCATGGCCATGTCGCTGGTGGCGGACCACTGGCAGTACTTTGCGATTATTGGCCCAATTTCACTGGCAGCCGCAACGATAGCGCGGACGCGACGTGGGTTGCCTGTTGTCGCGATGGGCGGAGTATTGTTGCTGGCGTTGGGCGCATTGACCTGGCGACAAAGCGCGATCTACGCCGATCCCGCAACCTTCTGGCGGGCTGCCATCACTGCGAATCCACGCGCCTGGTTGGCCCACAACAATCTCGGCAGCGCTCTTTTTGAGCAGGGACAAGTGGATGAGGCGATCGGTCATTTTCGGCGGGCACTGGAAATCGAACCCGGTTTTGCCAAGGCCCACTACAACCTTGCCGGGATTCTGCGCGACAAGGGCCAAGTGGACGAGGCCGCCATTCATTTCCAACGGGCCCTGGAGATCCAGCCCAATTATTCAACGGCCCACTACAACCTCGGCGAAATTCTTCGCCAGAAGGGCCGACTGGATGAAGCAATCGTGCATTTCAGACGGGCGGTCGACATTCACCCCGAGTATGCCGACGCCCAGAATGCCCTCGGCGTGACGCTTCTTCGTAAGGGACAGGTGGATGAGGCCATCATCCATCTGCAAAAGGCTCTGGAATTGCGGCCGGAGCGCGCCGAGGACCACAACAACCTCGCTGGCGTTCTTTGGCAACAGGGCCGGGTGGCAGAGGCCATCACTCACTACCAGAAGGCCCTGGCGCTTCGGCCTGACTATGCCCTGGCCCACCACAATCTCGGCAAGCTCTTGCAGCAAGAGGGACAGGTGCGGGAAGCCATCGCGCATTACCAGTCGGCGTTGGAAATCCAGCCCGACTTTGCAGCCGCGCGCGGCAGTCTGGCCTGGGTGCTGGCCACCGGCCCCGAGGCGTCAGTCCGAGACGGAACCCGCGCGGTCGCGCTGGCCCAGGAGGCCGTCCGGCTTTCCGGTGGTACCGATCCGCTGCTTGTCGCAACCCTGGGGGCAGCCCACGCCGAAACGGGGCAATTCCCGCAGGCGATGGCAGCGGCCCAGCGGGCGCTCGAGTTGGCCACCGCTCAGAACAGGACCGCGCTGGCCAATCGCGTGCGGGCGGAGATCGCAGCCTATCGAACTGGTTCTCCGTATCGCGACACCGGCCGGCCGGCGAACTAGAAGCGATTCCGCCAACGGCTCCAGCACCGGCCACCGCCGCCGGCCGGCGGATCCAGCCACCGGATCGAGCGTCCCCGCGCGCCTTGCGCCACCTGGCGCTGCCCGCTAACCTCATCGTAGGCCCGCGCACATGAGATCCCGTCTCCCTTTGACGAGCATCGCGAAGGACGAAAGGTTCCAGACGGGGGCGGCCGTCGCCTTCATTGTGGTTTTCGTTTTGGCCGCGTTCTGGAAGCTGGCGTTGATGAAGGGTCTGCTCATCACCGACGATGTTTTCGCCAGCGACCTGATGAACGAAAATTTCCCCTACCGCTTCTCGCTGGGCAACGCGCTGCACTCGGGCCATCTCCCGCTCTGGGCCCGCGAAATCTACGGCGGCTTTCCCCTCCTGGCGCGGGCGGACGCCGGCATTTGCTACCCCTTCAATCTTCTGCTCTTTGGTCTCTTGCCGCCCTACCTTGCCCTCAACCTTACAATCCTGCTCACCGTTGCTACTGCCGGCATCGGGATGTACCTCTACGCACGCGAGATTGGAGGCAAGCAGCTTGCCAGCCTTCATCGCGGCCGTCGCGTTCTGCCTGAGCGGATACATGGTTTCCCACCTCAAGCATCCCAGCCTCGTCAATGCAGCTTGCTGGATGCCGCTGGCGCTGACTCTGCTTGAGCGCGCCGTGAACCGCAATCACTATCGCTGTCTTCTTTGGTTCGGAATTGTCTTCGGACTGCAGCATCTCTCTGGCAACGCACAGACCGCCTACTACTCTGGCGCTCCTGTATCTCTTCTATTTCCCTTTTCGACTACTCGGCAGTCAGCGCACCGTCGCGGTCGGCTCGCGCAAGCCGGGCGTCTTCACTTCTTTGCGAGATCTCTTCAAGAACAAGCTCGCGTGGTCCTTTGTTGGAGTCCTCGTTCTGGGATCATTGCTTGCGGCCATTCAGCTGATTCCGACCTACGAGATGGTTTCTCTTTCGCAGCGATCGGGCGGGGTCACGTTTGAGTACGCGTCGCGCTACGCCTACGATGCCAGGGACTTCTGGACGTTCTTCTATCCCTATATCAACGGCGACAAGGGCGATCTTACCTACACGGGCAAGGGCATCTTCTGGGAGGACTATGGATACGTCGGCGTCGTTACGCTGCTTCTTGCCGTCTTTGCCGTCCTACGCGGGTGGAGGAGATTGGCATGTGAGGTTCTTCTCGTTCTGCGCGCTGTTGTCCTACTTGCTTGTGCTGGGCCCGGCCACGCCGCTGTATAGGTTCGTGTTCGACTATCTTCCTGGCATGACCTATTTTCGTTTTCCCACCAGATTTCTTTTCATAACCGACGGCTGCGCTTGCGATTCTGGCCTCACTGGGATTGACAACGGCGATCCAGCGGTTCTTCGACCGCACCCCTGCGGCATCGGCGCGGCGTCTTCGTCGTTCCCACACGGTCCAGGGTGCGCTCCTGCTTTTCGTCGTTGCCGATCTGTTGTACTTTCAGCTGCGCCAGAATCCCGTTGTCGATGCCGCCCAATGGATGAAGCCGCCCAAGACGGCCGGGATTCTCAACGCAGGATGCGTCTCTTTTTCGCGTATTCTGCGTGGGCGGAAACCAGTCTCACAAGCGGGCCTTTAGGCAGGCCCGAGGCTGGGAGGGCGACCTGCGGCCGTTTGTCGAGCAACGCGAATTCTTGCAACCGAGCAGCAACGTCCTCTACGGCCTTTCTTCGCCAACCGGCTATGCCAACCTGACTCCCAATTACATCGTTGATATCTGGGGCGACCAGAACCGCGCCGGCCTCATTACGCGAATGGCATCAACCCAAGGCGACACCTTTCAGCCAGTGCCGGCCTTTTGGAACCTGATGCGCATGAACAATGTGAAGTACATCACCTCCTTCTGGCCTTTCGCGGCGACGCCCAAACTCAGAACGCTAGGCATCCATGGTGGCGCCTATTTGTATCAGAATGACGACTTTCTGCCACGGGCCTATCTGGTCGCGGATGTTTCGTTGGTGGCTAACGACGCCGCTGCGCTCACGGCGCTCATCTTCGGACGCATTCGCTCCAGAGCGTTCAGTCTTGCTCCGAATCCGTGCCACCCAACTATCACCCGAGTGAGGGCGCCGTCGGGAGCGTGGAGATGGTGCACTACACGACAAACGAGGCCGAAATGAAGGTGCAGGCCTTGCGAGACGCCATTCTGGTGTTCTCTGATTCCTACTACCCTGGCTGGATTGCCGAGGTCGACGGTACGCCCCACAGCTATCTATCGCGCGAACCTCACGCAGCGGGCGGTGGTTGTTCCGGCTGGCGAGCACAAGGTCAGATTTCGTTTCCGCCCGGCAAGTGTCTTGGCCGGATTCTTCGTGTCTGAGCGCCTCTCTGCTAGCTGTTTCTCGGGTGCTTTTTCATTCCGCCGTTCTCTGGAGAAACAGGTCTTCCAGAAGGGCTGATGCGCCACTGAGCGGGAGGGCGCACGCTTGAAGTCCAAGCTGGACTACTACCTCGAGATGGGCCGCCAGATCCGCCCCTTGCCCGCGTTCCCCAAAGTCTGGAACTACGTCAAGTACCGTGCGCTGGCGAAGACGGTTCACACATCGATTCGCAGGTACACGCCACAAATTGCCTCGGTTCTGGTGACCAAGCGCTGCAACCTCAATTGCGAATACTGTTTTGTCAGGAACATCATCAACAGGCCAGGGGCTGCGTGGCGCGAGGACGAGGCCACTCTGAACAAGATCCGGCGCATCTTTTCTAACCCCTTGTTTGACAATTGTTTACTGGTCGATTTGCAGGGCGGCGAGCCGCTGTTGGTCGACGATTTCGAGGCTATCGTTTCCTATTTGGTTGGACGGGGGCACGTCGTGAACACGTCGACCAACGGGTTGCTGCTGGCTGAGCGCATAGCCGGACTCAAGCGCGCTGGCATTTCCAGGATCAATGTTTCCCTGTACGACAGCAATCAGGGGCTTCTCGAGCGCGATCTGTCGCAGATCAATCGGATTTTTCCCGTGCACATGAGCATCGTGCTTCTGCGTAGCAAACTAGAGAGCGAACCGGATGCGCTGCTTAGGACCGCGCAGTTTCTTCGCACCGCGGGATGTCGCAGCCTTCGCTTTTGGATGTATCGTCCCCTGGGCGCGGACCCGCGCGCGCATGAAATCATTGACGGTGCTTCTCCAGCCTATCTTGAGTTCCGCCGACGAATGGACCAAACCCTGCCTGGCTTCTGCCTTTGGCCGGCCGCCATTCAGAGGCCGCCATTCCACAAGCGGTGTCCACAGGTCTGGCAGCGTGTCGGCTGTGACGTTGCGGGCAACATGGCGATCTGTTGCGGCACCGACATGACGTTGCAAGGCGCTGGCAGCAATTTGTTTGATAGTGCCCCTGATGCGCTGTTCAACCATCCCACTCTGGTGGCCATGCGCGAGGCGCTGCTCGATCCTGCAAGCGACCCGCCTGATGTTTGCAAAACGTGCAATCTACTGGGCGAACCGGGCTGGTAAGGGGAAATCGCTTTGAGAGAAATCGTGCGAAAAGCGAAGCTCCGTTTGCTCAGGATGCACTTCGAGGCCGGCGTGGGTCACATTGGGGGCAATCTTTCGTCGCTCGAACTGATGCTGACCCTGCACCATCGGGTCATGGGGCCCGACGACCAGTTCATTCTTTCCAAGGGACATGCGGCCGGCGCCCTGTACGTCACGCTGTGGTCGATGGGCCGCTTGACAGAGGAGCAGCTGGCGACGTTCCACAAGGATCACACCAAGCTGGGTGGTCATCCTGTGCCCCACGGTATTCCTGACATTCCCTTTGCCATCGGAAGTCTCGGGCATGGGCTCGGTCTGGCCGCGGGTCTGGCCTTGGGTCGGCGGCTGCGCGGGCAGCCGGGATGCGTGTTCTGCCTGCTTTCCGACGGCGAGTGGAACGAGGGTTCGACCTGGGAGGCGCTGACCTTTATCGCCCATCGCAACCTGCGCGAGGTCGTCTTGCTAGTGGACCTCAACGGTCTGCAAGGCTTCGGCTCCACCGCTGAGGTCGCCAACCTCGGCTCGCTGGCCAACAAGCTGCGGGATTTTGGCCTCGAGGTTCGTGAGGTGAACGGACACGAACCCGACGCCATCGAGCAAGCCTTGCGAGCGCCCATCGGTGGTCGCCCGCTGGCTGTGTTGGCAAAGACCATCAAGGGCCACGGCGTCTCCTTCATGGAGAACAAGATGGAGTGGCACTACCTGCCCATGACCGTCGAGCAGTACCGGATAGCGGTCGAGGAAGCGAGCCGCCCGTGAGAGCGATTCTCGCCAATACCCTGGTCTCGCTGGCCCGGAATCCGGATTTCGTTTTTCTGACTGGCGATCTGGGTTTCATGGCACTCGAGCCTTTGCGTGACGTTGCAAAAGAGCGCTTCATCAATGCCGGAATTGCCGAACAGAACATGGTGTCGGTGGCGGCTGGTTTGGCCCACGCTGGCCTGCGGCCCTGGGTTTACAGTATTGCTCCCTTCATTTATGCGCGGGCCTTTGAACAGATCCGCAACGATGTTTGCCTGCACAATCTGCCTGTGTTTCTCGTGGGCAATGGAGGCGGCTATGCCTATGGGGTCATGGGGCCCACTCACCACGCCATCGAGGACTACGGCATTTTGCTCGGGCTGCCCAACCTTACGGTCTACGTTCCAGCCTTTGCTGCCGACGTTCCCCCGGCGATATCGCGTTTGATTTCGTCAGCCCGACCGGCGTACTTGCGCCTGGGCCGCGACGAGAGGCCCACGGATTTCGCGGTGCCGCCCTACGCCCCCTGGCGAAAGCTTTTTTCGGGCAAAGGCGCGACGATGCTGCTGGTGGGGCCCCTGGCCGGCGGCATCTGGGCGGCCGCGCAAACCCTGCCGGAATCGCAACGCCCCAACCTGTGGGTCCTGTCCGAGTTGCCTATCATGGCGACAGAGATTCCTGCTGCTTTCGTTTCCGATCTTGAACAGAGCGGACACCTGATTGTGGTTGAAGAGCATGTCGCGCAGGGCAGTGCCGGGGCGGCCCTGGCGCATGCGCTTCTCTGCGCGCAAAAGCCCCCGCGCCGCTTCACCCATCGCTGTGCGCGCGGCTATCCCTCGGGTTACGCCGGCTCGCAGCTCTTTCACCGACAAGAATGTGGACTGGACCCGTCTTCTGTCCTTAAACTGCTCAGCGACACCCCATGACCGACCCTGGACTGGAAGAGAAGATTCGCCGCCTGCAGGGACCGGTTTTGGTTCTGGGTGCCAGCGGATTCCTCGGGGCCAATCTGCTGCGCACGCTGCTCGCCCATCGCGACGACGTGTACGGCACGGTCTTTCACACACCAGCTTGGCGTCTGGAAAGCGTGCCCGAACGCCACACCGTGGTGGTCGACCTGTTGGTGGACAGCAACCGCAACGAACTTATCGATCGCCTCAAGCCGCGCACCGTCTTCAATTGTGTCGGCTACGGCGGCTATGCTTTCGAAGCCGAGAGCGAGCTGATTTACGAAACCAATTTCAACCTCACGGCCAAGTTGCTCAAGCGTCTGGAGGCTCTCAGCATCTCCTGCTACGTCCATTCCGGCAGTTCCTCGGAATACGGCGACCGGGCGGCCGGCCCAAAAGAAGACGACCTGCCCCAGCCCAACAGTGACTACGCGGTTTCGAAAGTATCCTGCGCCAATCTGTTGCGCCTGTATGGCAAGAAGAAGTCTTTCCCCTGCGCGAATCTTCGACTCTTCTCTGCCTACGGCCCGTACGAGGACGCTTCCCGGTTCATCGCCACCTTGGTCCGATGCGGCTTGGAGGGAAAATTTCCGCAGCTGGTCGACGGCGCCATTTCCCGCGATTTTGTCTACGTCGACGATGTCTCCGAAGCTTACATCGACACCGCGCTCAACCTGCGCCAGCCCTACTTCGGCGACTCCTTCAACATCGGCAGCGGCCGCAAGACCACCATCGCCGACGCTGCGCAAGCCGCGGCCGCGCTCTTTTCGATTCCTGGCCAGCCCAACTTCGGCGCCATGGAGAAGCGCCAGTGGGACATCCTCAACTGGTTCTCCGATCAGAAGAAGACGACCGAAGTTCTGCGCTGGAAAGCGCGCACGGAATTTCCAGAAGGTCTGCGCGGAACCGCTGATTGGTACCGCGGCCTGGAAGACAAAGAGCGCTACTATCGGGCTTCAAAGCAATTCGGCCTGGACACCGAGAGCAGCGTATCCGCGGTGGTGGCTTGCTACAAGGACGGACAGGCCATCCCCATCATGTATGAACGGCTGAAGAAGACCTTCGCCGAACTCAAGATCGACCACGAGATCATCTTCGTCAACGACAACAGCCCCGACAACAGCGAGGAGATTATTCGTGACCTGTCCAGCCGCGATCGGCACGTGGTGGGGATCTCGCACTCGCGCAACTTCGGATCGCAGGCTGCCTTTCGCAGCGGCATGGAGATCGCGACCAAGAACGCGTGCGTTTTGCTCGACGGCGACCTTCAGGATCCTCCGGAGTTGATCGGCGATTTCGTGGGCAAATGGAAGGAAGGCTTTGACATCGTCTACGGCCGACGGGTCGCGCGCGAGGCGCCCTTCTTCATGCGCGTGGGCTACAAGCTCTTCTATCGCCTGTTCGACGCTTTCTCGTATCTTTCCATCCCGCACGACGCCGGCGATTTTTCCTTGATCGACCGACGCGCGGTCAGAGCCATCCTTCAGCATCCTGAGCGCGATCTCTTTTTGCGGGGCATTCGCGCCTCGGTGGGTTTCAAGCAAGCCGGCATCGACTATTCGCGCCCGAAGAGGATGTTCGGCCGCACCACCAACAGCTTTCTCAAGAACGTGGGCTGGGCCAAGAAAGGCATTCTCTCGTTCAGCTACACGCCCCTGTTGGCGCTCAGTTTCTTCGGCACCTTGCTCTTCTTGCTCAGCATTTTGCTGGGCGTGGGGCACATCGCCTCCCGCCTACTCTTTCCCGGCCTGGCCCCGCGCGGAGCCACCACCATCATTCTCTTCATCCTCTTCTTCGGCTCCATGAATCTGCTGGGGATCGCGATTGTAGGCGAGTACATCGCCAAGATTCTCGAAGAGACCAAGCGCCGGCCTCACTTCATCCGCAAGACCATCATCAGGCGCGGCGAAGTGCGCTCCGCCGCCGATTCGCCGGATGAGGCGTCGTGAGGAAGGCTAGCTTTTTTTCGCCACAGAGAGCACAGAGCACACAGAGGTCGGAAGGGAAGAAGGGGTTCGGACTGGACCGAACCCAACCCTTCCTTTTCCGGTCCCGCTCTGTGACCTCTGTGCTCTCTGTGGTGAAACAGCTCGCTAGACCAGATCGGCTTCGGCCCGCGCCACCTGGTCGTCCAGGCGGCGCTGTTCCGCGGTCAGATCGCTGCGTCCGAAGAACACCGTGTAGCTCATGAATGCGGTCAGGTAGGAAAGGTCTTGGGCCCAGGCGGGCAGATAGGCGGGCTCGCTGGCCACGCCCTCGCGCACAAGCCGGTCAAAAAGCGGGATGTCCTCAATGGCGAGCTTGCCCGCGAAGAGCAGGCGCACCAGATGGCTCTTGCCCTTGGTCAGGGCGATGCGCAGGAAATTGGTGACCCGCAGAAGCCCGTCCAGGTAGCACACGTCCTTGGTAAAGGGAGCGCCGCCTTCCACCAGCCCCCCACGACACACCCGGCGCGCACAATCGAAGGAAGCGTGCTCGTCGTGACCGCGGCTCAAGAAGAAGCGGTACAGGTCGAGGAAGTTGGCGCCCTCCTCGGCCATCTGCACCGCCAAGGTGCGGTCGCACAGCCGCCGCACGCGGGCCAGGCTGGTTGCGCGGGTGACGAACTCGGTGAAAACCGCCAAGCCTTCCTGGGTACGCGTGGTGCGTGGTGAGGGCACGCCGATGAAAGGCATCACCGGCTGCGCCCGTCCGTTGAGCGCCGTGGTCACGTGCACCCCCAACTCGTGGTACTCGATCTGGCGCAAATCGCGCGGTGAAAAGCGGGCGCCCCGCTTGATCTTGATCTCGTCGACGCTGGCCGATGCGTTGGACGCCAGCTGGTCCACGATCGCCACGCGCACCTCGTGTCCAGGAAAGCGCTCCTGGAAACGAACGCGAAGCTCGCCCGCCGCCTCGACTGCGTCGATGCTGGGCTGGTCGACCGCCGCAGGCGGCGGCGCGTAGCTGGCGATCACACCCTCGAAGTGGCGGGCCAGATCGGCATTGCTGGTGCGCCGATCCGACGAGAGGCTGCCGGGCCGGCCGTAGATCTCGACCGAGTGAAAGTAGAAATCCTTGCTGCCCACCGCGTGCAGCATGCGGGCCGCCGTGGCCATGGCCACACAGGTGTCGCGCAGAAAACGCTCGATCTCGTTGTCGCCGGCCACCCGCTGGGCCAACGTGCGAAAGCGTTTGCCCGCTGCTTCGACCTCAACCGGCACCTGATAGCTCGGATGCGGCAGCTCGCGCGCGCCGTTTTCAAAAAACTCTCGCTCGACTTCCTCGGGCCACTCCAGCAGGCGAATCACACGCAGCGGCCGTTGCGCCTCGAGGATCTCGGCGGAAATCTCGCGCAACAGATCGAGCAGGCGCTGGGAAACCGCCATCCCAATCTCTGACGGTGAAGAGGGCTAGACCCCGCCCCCGACCCGACGGCCGGACGGCACCGAGTAGCTGACCCACGCGTTGGCGCCCACCACCGCGCCCTTGCCGATCACCGTGTCGCCGCCCAGGATGGTGGCGTTGGCGTAGATGACCACGTCGTCCTCGATGGTCGGATGGCGCTGGGGCACAGGCTGCTTGGGCGTGGCCGACGCCATGGCCGCACCGGGTTTGCGCTTGATCGACAGCGCGCCCAGGGTGACGCCCTGGTAGATGCGAACCGCGCGCCCGATGCGGCTGGTCTCGCCGATGACGATGCCGGTGCCATGGTCGATGAAGAAGGGCGAGCCGATGCTGGCGCCGGGGTGGATGTCGATGCCGGTGCGTGAGTGGGCGTACTCGGTCATCATGCGCGGCACCAGCTGCGCCCCTTCGCGCAGCAAACGGTGCGCCGCCCGATAGATGGCGATGGCGTACAGCCCGGGATAGCAGGCGATCACCTCGTCGGTGCCCGTGGCAGCAGGATCGGCTTCGAAGGCCAACTGGATGTCCTGCTCCAGGAGCCCGCGCAACTCGGGCAGGGCGGCGAGCGTGCGCGCGGTGATACTCTGGGCCCGTGTCCAGCAGGCGTCCTTGTTCTTGGTCACCTCGGGGCACAGGCGGTGCAGACCCAAGAAGATCAGTTCCTCAAGCCGCAATTCCAGATCGCCCAGCACCTCGGCCACCCGCTCACGTGCGGCCGCGTGCGAAGTTTCCCCGAGCATGCGCGTGCGTCGGGTTCCCGGCAGGATGACCGAAAGCAAGTCCTCCACCAAGGTCGCCACCTCGTCGGGCGACGGCATCGGGCCCGCCAGCGGCGGCGTTCCGCGACCGCGCTGCTTGAGGATGCGCTCGGCAAGGGCCAGATGGGACTTCTTGGGAGGCGTGCCGTGATTCACATGCATGATGCCAAATCTACCCTCATTCGACGCGTTCACCAGTGCCTAGATCAGAGCCGGAGGGAAGCTAGATTTTTCACCACAGAGAGCACAGAGGACACAGAGCCGGATCGGAAAGAGGAAGGGGTGGGACTGTCCTGTCCGAACCCTTTCTTCCTTTCCGACCTCTGTGTCCTCTGTGCCCTCCGTGGTGGAAAAAGCTGACTTACCGGCGCTGAGCCACGGCCTCGGCGAGCTTCTTCAATACTTCTTCCAGGCGCGACTCGGGCACGGACACGCGCGTGGGCATGCCGCCACCCAGGTCGAACAACTTGATCAAGTCCAGCCCCGACTCGAAGTCAGCCGCGATGGCCAGCGATCCCGAATCCCGCACCACCGCCACGGCCGCGCGCTGCTGGCCCAGCAGCAGCAGCTCGGTCTTGTCGTAGGGGGCGTTCGAGCGGGCCTCCACATACGCCACTTTGCCTTCGACCTCGTAGCGCTCGGCGATCTTGCGCGACTGCTCCAGCAGCGGGTCGATGAGGCGCGCAGCGTGCTCGATCTCCTCCCAATAATGAGGGTCCTTGGTCCGCGCCACGAGGTACTGGATCACGCGGTACTTGAGCGTCTCGTCGCGAAAGCGCGCCCGCAAGGCGTGATCGATGCGCGTGGCAATCGGGCCCGGCTCCCCGCGCCGCGTGTCCACTGCGCGCGCGTCCGCATCAGCGCCCTCGTAGGGCTCGATCCCGCCCAGCACCCACTTGGCGCCGGCGTAAAGCCCGTCCAAATCCATGTGCATGGCCACCGTGTCCACGGGGCCCACCTGGGCGACGAACTCCGGCGTGATCATTTCGGGACAGCCGCCGTGCTCGGCCTTGCTGCACAAAAGAAAGCGCGGATCGCGAACGAAGTCGACGTGGCGCTCGTGGTCGTGGTGATCCACCCAGGCGGCCAGCCGGCTGCCCAGGCCGTTGATGAAGGGGATGGTGACGCCCGCGAACGACGAGCCGCCGCCCTCGGACGCGAAACCGATGTCCAGCACCACCACTCGCCCCGTCAGCGTGTCGGCGTTCGGCAACTTCCGCGGCGTCAAGAACGCGAAACGCACGCCAGCCTCTGCCTTGTTCACGCTCATGGGTGGGGGTGAAGATAACGGCGGCCTGACGCCTGGGCCACCAGTTTCTTGCCGGTCTGCTCGCAGCGGTACCATAATCGCGCCCTCCCCCAACGAGGAACCGACGACAAATGCTGTTTCCGCTCTGGCTGGTTCTGGCGACTTTTGCGCAGTCGACTACGGCCACGCCCTTTCGAACCGCGGTGAGTCCACGCATCGATCCGGTGTTCGGCGACGTCAGCAGCTTGCGCCGAACCGTGGATCGTTTTCTCGCTTTGCAGATCGAGATGGACCAGGTTCGCAACGAATTCTCGACGGCGGTTCACAGCACCCTGACCGAAGTGGCACGGCCCGGCCGCGACAGCCATGCTGCCAAGGTCTGTCCCCCAGCAGCCTCGACACTGTATGGACGCGCCCTGGCCGCGGGAGGCCGCTACCTGGCCATCGGCCGCGAAATGGAGTCGCGCTTCCGCGAGATTCGCCGCGCCGACGAGCTGGGCGACGCATCCGGCTTGACGCCTGACTATCGACTCAAGGTGAAGAGGTCGAGCCAGATTCACCAGGACATGCTGCGCGACCTGCAAGAGATGCGCGTCGCTTTTTATGTGCAACTGAGTGCCGAGCTTCGCCACGCCGGGTGCGACCTCCACAGCCCGGACGCAAGCCCGGCTGCGGACGCGGACGATGTCATCCCGACTGATCCGTCCAACCCGGCTGCCTGGACCCTGGACGATTCAGCGGCCGATCCCGAGGCTGCTGGCAACGCCGACCCCAGCCGAACCGTGCGCACGCCGCCCAAGACAGCGACTTCGCCAACCACAGCGCCTGCGGTGTGGATCGAGATCGACAACTCGCACTGCGCCCGACCCTCGCAATTGCAGATCGACGGCCGATCCTACGGCGCCCTGCCTGGCCACAAGCGAACCTCGGTACGCACGCACGCTGGGCCGCACGAGATCTGCGTGCAGCCCAGCCAGGAAAAGCGCTCCTGCGGCGAGCCCGGCACCCTTCGCCAGGTCTACTTCTATGAAGGATGGTCGCTCACGGTCCGCTGCGATCGATAGCAGAATTCATGAAACCGGGTCTGGAATTTCCACGAAGTGTAGAATCTGCCTGCGCAGCCTTTCGGGCACTGGTTTGCTATGGTCACCTTCACTCTCACATGGATTCGCCCGTCCCAAAATCGCGACCACTCCGGCGATGGCTGCGCCTGTTCGCCATCGCCTTGGGTGTCGGCTATCCGTCTGGCGCTCTTGATCGCGTGGCTCCTGCTGCGCTTCGTGGGAGAAAGCTGGTGGGTGACCATCGTCGGACTGTATGCTACCGCCGGTTGGGTTTCTTTTTCCTGCGCCGCTGGTGATCGCCGTGGCATGGGCATGGGCGCCGAAGCGAATCTTGCTGCTGCAGGTGGGCTCGCTTCTCCTCGCTCTCTTTCCCTTGATGGGGCTCCACCTGGGAGCGCGTCGTGCAGGGTCGGCCTCTGACGCCAACGCGATTCGGCTGGTCTCCTACAACGTCGGATATGGCGATCGTGGCGTGCCCGGTGTCGTCGCGCAGGTCCAGAAGCTGGATCCGAATCTCGTGCTCCTGCAAGCAGCTGATGATGGCATCGCGGCAGAGCTGACCGCAGCTTTCGCTGGGTGGCACACCGATTTTCACGATCAGTTTTTCGTGGCTTCACGCTTTCCCTTGACCGAGGTTCATATTCCGCCGCCCATACACTACAAAGCAGGTGAGGGAGGCGCACGGTGGTCGGATGACGGAGGGGCCCATTTCGTCGGCTACACCGTCGCGACGCCGCTCGGACTGGTCGACGTATTCAACACGCACCCAACTTCCCCGCGCGAGGGCCTCGAAGGAATGCGCGGTGAGGGCTTCCGGTACGAATTGCGATCGGGACATCACGTGTTCGGGCAAGGCGTAGAGCGACTGATTTTCAACGCCTACCGGCGCACGCGCCAGGTGCAAGGGCTGGCGGCGGCGGCGCGGGCCAGCACACGCCCGGTGATCATTGCCGGTGATACGAACCTTCCTGGTCTGAGCCGGCTCTTTCGCGAGAACCTGGGCGGCTTCGACGACGCCTTCGCGTCCGTGGGGCGGGGATTCGGCTATACCTATCCGGCCAAGCTTCCCTGGCTGCGCATCGATCGCATCCTCACCAAGGGTAGACTCCAGGCCGTCGATTTCCATATCGGGGACATGCTCGCCTCCTACCACCTTTGTGTCAGTGCCACCATCACGGCTGGACGCTGACTAGAAATCATCGGGCGACAGGGCTCCCGCCCCATCGGAGGAAGGCCGGGGCGAAGGCAAAGGTTGGGCTGAAGACGAAAGCGGGGCCGAAGGCAAAGGCGGGGGCGAAAGCTGGGATGAAGGCTCGGCCGAAGGCTGGGTAGGAGCAGAATCCGTGCTGGGGCCGGGTTTATCAGCGTGGCCATAGGTGGCAGCAACGGACGGAGTCTTCGTCGAGGCCACTGCACTGACCGGAACGCGCTTGGGGACCACGGTTTGCTTCGAGCGCCGGCGGCGTCGCGCTCGTCGGTGTCCACGCGACCTGGCCGATCTCGCACCGGGATGCGGGTCTCAGCTCCTGATTGGCCCGGGCTTGCATGGGAGTTGGTAGCCCGACAACCGGCTCGGCGGCTTTGATGGGTGCGGCCACATGGTCGTGCACGACGCTCGCTTCGGGCGCGAGACTTGGCACTGGCTCTTTTCGCGAACTGTTCGAGCCGAGCATGGGAAAGGCCAGCCAAAGGACCAGAAGCATGATGGCGACGAATATTGAACCGACCACAAAGCGTTTCGCAAGAAAGCGACGGACCTTGTCTGCCGGGGCGGCCGCGGCCGTGTCGGTCGGCTGCGCGTCCCCGGTCCGGTTGAATGCGACCCTAGCGACAGCTCGCCGTCGCCGGCCTCGGTCGCGCACGACAGAGTGTAGAGCACTCTGGTC
Organism: uncultured delta proteobacterium; assembly: GCA_963758155.1. Taxonomy (GTDB): domain Bacteria; phylum Myxococcota_A; class Polyangia; order Fen-1088; family Fen-1088; genus Fen-1137. The sequence goes on along the minus strand of CAVWUP010000015.1, from coordinate 215,250 downwards.
TCCTTGCTTTCGTTCGCGCCTCGAAGCCTCCGCTCGACGCACCACCTGCACGACGGAATCGGCGACACCTGACTTCGATTCACTGAGAGGGTACAAAGGAACGCCAGCCAGCGGAGTCAGTGCGCGCGCCGAGGACGAGCTTTGCAGCAGATGGGCCTCAACCGAGCGGATAAAGGGGTCCAACTTGGGGAAGCGCTTGTCGGCCTCTTTGGCCATGGCGCATTCGATGATGCGGACCATCGCCGGCGGCAGATCGGGACGCAACAGGGCCAACCTGCGTGGGGTCTCGTGCAGGATGCGCATGAGCAACGCTGGCCCGGGCGGGCCAGGGAAGGGGTGCTGACCCGCGAGCGCTTCGTAGAACAACACACCAAACCCGTAGACGTCGGCGCGTTCGTCGATGTGGGGCGCACCCGCCATGTGTTCGGGAGACATATAGGCGGGCGTGCCCAGGGTGGAGAGCTGAGCGTTGGCGGCCGAAGGGGCGATGGCCCGCTCCATCATCACGGAAATCCCGAAATCAAGCACCTTGGTCGTCACCAGACGGCCATCGTGACCTGAGCAAAGGAAGATGTTTTGGGGCTTCGAGATCCCGGTGGATCACGCCCTGAGCGTGGGCAGCCGCCACACCGCGCATGGCGGGCAACAATAGGGTCGCCGCCTCGTCGGCGCTGAGAGGCCCCTTCCTTGCCAGATACTGGTCGAACGGCTCCCCGCTGAGCAGTTCCATCACGATGCAGGTCATGTCTTCGTGATCGATGACGTCGAATACGTTGACGACGTTGGGGTGGTTCACGCGGCCGGCCGCCAGGGCCTCGCGCCGAAAGAGCTCCGCAGCCTCGTCTTTGGCAGCGAAGGAACGGCGGATCACCTTGAGTGCGACGCGCTTTCCGGTTCGCTCGCTGGTGCCGGCCCATACCACCGCCATCCCGCCTTTTCCGATAAGTCTATCGAAGCGGTACTTGTCCCCCATGATCTGACCCGGGCGCAGTCTGACCTGGGGAGCTCCTTGTGTCTCCTTTTCCGCTATCGTCAAGGCGCAAGTTCCTTTGGATACCGGGCAATCCCGAAGCTGTATGCTTGCATGCTCAGGCAGACCCAAGGTAGGCTGTTTTGTAGAACGCGCACTATACCACAGAAGCTCGTCAAGCCGCCACATGCGATGGGGGACGCAGTCCGAAGCTCACGCTAGCGGCCCTGCGACTACCTTTCCCTTCAAATCGCACATGAAATCTGATCAACGCTATCTTCTAATCTCTCCTTGTCGCGACGAAGCCAGCTACATGCGGCGCACCCTGGACAGTGTTGCCCGTCAGACGGTACCGCCAGCGCTGTGGGTCGTGGTTGACGACGGCTCGACCGATGAAACGCCCGCGATTCTGGAAGAGTACGCGGCCCGGCTGCCCTACCTTCGTGTCGTTCGCCGCCAGGATCGCGGGGGCCGCAGCGTGGGTCCTGGGGTTATCGAAGCCTTCTACGCAGGGCTCGACACGGTCGAGGTCAAGGACTTCACCTACCTATGCAAGCTCGATCTCGACCTGGATCTGCCGCCGCGCTACTTCGAACTGATCATCCAGCGCATGGAGGCGGAGCCTCGCCTGGGGACCGCATCCGGGAAGCCATATTTCGTGGATTCCAAAAGCGGCGCCTTGGTGTCCGAGGGGTGCGGGGATGAGATGTCGGTGGGCGATGACCAAGTTCTATCGCAGGACTTGCTTCGAGGAGATCGGAGGCTTTGTGCGGCAGACAATGTGGGATGGCATCGACTGCCATCGTTGCCGCATGCTCGGATGGATCGCACAAAGCACCGACGAGCAAGAGCTTCGCTATATCCACCTTCGCCCCATGGGATCGAGCCAGAAGGGGATTTGGACCGGGCGCGTGCGCTGGGGATACGGTCAGTATTTCATGGGCACGACGCCACTCTATCTCGTCGCCAGCGCCGTGTACCGCATGCCCCGCCATCCCTTGCTGATTGGCGGTTTCGCCATGCTGTGGGGATATTTCAAGAGCGCCGCCCGCCGGGCCGATCGCTACAACGACCTGGAATTCCGTCGCTTCCTGAATGCGTATCAGCGCGAGAGCCTGCTGCGCGGAAAAGCAGCCGCCACCCGCTTGCTGAATGAGCGGCAGGCAGGGGTGTGGCGACGCCAAGCATGGGGACGCCAAGGGTGGATAGATTGAGCTTGTCGGGCCGCCCGAAGAGCCGGCCCGCGGGTCGCGGGTCGCGTGAGCGCGTGAGCGTGGGCGTGAGCGAGTTCGTGGGCGTTTTGCGGGAAGACGGCTAGCGGGCCGCGGGCCGCGCATGCTCACGCGAGTCGCCCACGCTAGCCGCTTTCCGCTGGTCGCTCACGCTACCGCTACCGCTCACGCGATCGCTCACGCTGGCCGATCTGTGCTGGCCCGGAGGGCCGGTCGCCCATGTGGGCCAGATCGCGTGAGCATGGCGCACAGGCGGTCAAGCAGAGCCAGCAGGGTCAAGATCTCTGCTTCGGGGGCGAGGTTGAGGACCAGTACGCCTTCAAGGGCGGCGGCTGCTTCGCACGCCTCGCCGCGCGCACAGCGAAAGCGGCACAGCCGGTCGGCGCCCTGACGGCTGGAAGCCTCCGCGATGCCAAGGTAGGCGCTCAGAAGCGCGCGGCGGAGTTGGTCCTGTAGCGTGGCATAGCCGCGAGGAAGTCGGCGCGCGAGTGCGTCGCCGAGGCGGAGAGTTTCGCGGGCGACCTTGAAGGCGTCCAGTCGTTGGTAGTCGAAAGCAGGAAGCGCGGCTGACATGCCTTGTTTATCGGCCGCAGCAGACTGCAGATGCGTCCTTGAGCGAAAAATCGTCGCGTCTTCTGCCAGCCCGAGCTATTCGCACGCTCGAAACGACCTGCTATTAGAAATGCGGGCCGAGAAGATTCGCGCGCAGAACCTCGAGAACGCGGCGGGCGCCAGGCTCCCGACGGCCGGACCGGCCTCAGGCCGTGGCGGCGCCACGTCAGCGCCCTTGACCTTTGACCCCATTCCGTCCCTTTCTACGTGCCAGCGCGCCGCCGAGCACGACGAGAATTCCGCCCATCTCCAAGATCCAATTCATGCGCAGGTGGACCAGCCGATGCCCGAGAAACTGATCCACGCGGTGAAACGAGCTAGCCCGAATCAACACGAATACGCCGATGAAACACATTCCCAGCGCGGCTACCTTCACGGCAACACCAAGCCCGCGCAGGACTACCAACAAGGTGACGACACACGACAACCCAACTCCGCACAAACCGGCGATGAACATTTTCTGAACGTGGAAGCGGCTGCCATACCAGCCCTGTTTCCGCGCCAGCATTCGCCCAATTTCGGTAAGAGCTGTTTGAAAATCGAGCTGTTTGTTCACGGCCAGCAGCCAAAGGAAGAATGAAAACAGCGACCAGGCCCAAAACTCGCGTTGCGAGACCTCGCGAACCTTGACCTGTGGCCGCAATCTGCGTGCCACAACCAGACAGGTCCACGCCGCCGCAACGTAGAGAACCACGGTCACCCACCCCGCGACATTCGGATCGCCGATGCCGGGCGACCACTGGCCGATCCAGCCGCTGTTTGCCTGGGGATTGGTCACAGGCGAGCGATCTAACCGGGCGCCAACGGCCTAGGCAAGAAGCATTTGCCGACGACCCAGTCGGGCTCGACCGCGTCCCGTGTGCGAGCGGCTGCACGTGCGAGGGCAGGTGCCTGTTCCTGCCCGCACATCTAGATGTTAGAATTGCTCCGTGTCGAATAGCTCCCTTGAAGAACAGGGTTTGCGGGCAATCATCGAGGCCTACGACGCGGCCTGGAATCGGCACGCATTGGACGCGATCATTGCCTGCCACACAGTCGATTCGGTGTTTGAGAGTCACACCACAGCCGAAACCGCGACCGGCCACGATGCCATTCGACGCATGATCGCTCGCTACTTCCGAACGTTTCCCGATCTGGCCTTCACGATACGCCGCATGTACGCGCGTCCTGGCCTGGTGGTGCAGGAGTGGACGGCGCGGGCCACGCACACGGCGCCCATTCCCACTCGACACGGCCTGGCCGAGCCAACTGGCCGAGTTTTGACGTGGAACGGGGTCGACGTCATGCCGATGGCGGGGAGCCTCATTGTTCGCAAGGACGCGTATGTCGATAGTGCAGGTTTGCAGCGCCAGATCGAGGCTGTGCGGGCGTCACGTCCCGACGTCGCCACCTGATACGTTTCGTGGCGGCCAGTCAGATCAGTCGTGCGGCCACGCAGGCAACAAACTGATCGGTTCTCTCGCGAAACTCGGTGACTTGGCCATAGCCACCCGCGCGTTGAAGAAGACGCTGCATTTGTTCATTCTGCCCTTCTCCGACCTCGACAACAAGCCAGCCGGCATTGGCGCGCATCACGGTCTTGCTGTCCTTCACTAGACGTTGGTGAATCGATATGCCAAAAGGGCCGGCATCAAAGGCAGCGCGAGGTTCGAGGTCGAGAAGATAGGCCCGATCCTTGGCGAGCCTTCCCGTCGAAATAAAGGGCGGCGAACTGACTACAATGTCGACTTGGCCGGCGAGATCCTGCACGGCCGCGAACATATCGCTTTGCCTTACGGACACGCGGGAGCTGAGTCCGTGTTTGTCGATGTTCCGCTGCGTGAGACGAACACAGTCTTCGGAGATATCCAGGCAAACTACGCGAGAATTCGGGAACCTGTGAGCGAGTACGATGCCAATGAGCCCTGTGCCGCACCCGAGATCTACGAAGGTGTAGGCGCCAGCGGCATCCAAAAGGGAAAGGCAGGCCCGGATCATCACCTCAGTCACAGGGCGCGGTACAATGACCCCGCGCGCGACGAAAAACTCGTGGCCCATGAAATCTGCCTTGCCGGCTTCGAGGGCAGCCAGAACATCCTTGGTGTCGTTGCTCATGACGGAATTCTATATCCGAGACGCCTGTCGAAGGACAGCGCCAAGGGCGCCTGCCAATTCCACGCGCTAGCCACAGCCGATCCTATCCACCGATACCCATACGGCGAACCGCTCGATTCAGGAACGGGACGAATTCGGCAGTTGCGGCCTGATTTCCCAGCGTATTGGGGTGGCTATCCCGGCCGCCACCGGACGGATATTCCAGGAAGAGCGAGTTGCCGTGTTTGGTCAGAACATCGTAATAGTCAAACACGACCACATTCTTCAATGTGTAGGATGCAAGCCAGCCATCCGGAGCGACGATCCAATCTCGGAACGCGCGCGCCAGGCGGGCCTGCTGGATCATGCGTTCCGCGGCCAGGGGCCGCCCGAGCAAACGCTTGACCAGCACCTTGCCTAGCCTCTCACGAGGGGCGGCACCCGCCACAGGTGGCGTGGTAACAAAGACGAACAGTGTCTCGGGTGAACGCGCAAAGACTTGCAAGAGCGCTCGGAAGCTGGCCTTTGCGTTCGCCACAGTCAGCTCGGGGCCATTGGGATTGCCGGGCTCCGTACCCTGGGCTTTGAAGTAGCTGTTGGGGTAACAACTCTTGAACAGCACGATCTGGCTGCGCTCGCCTTCGGGAAGCGAGCTGTCCTGGCGCGCCGTGCGCAGCACTTCATCCAGGTGGCCGGTGAACTTGGGCAGCCAATCGAACAAATCAGTCTTCTCGCCCAGCCTGGATCCATAGGTGGCATCGCGCACGCGATAGCCATTGCGCTCCAGCGCGCGACGCAAGCCGCCGCCATTCCCGTGTGGGTTACCGGCCACACCTTCAGGGTCCGCGAGCCACTGCTCTCCGACGGAATGGTGAAGAAACACCAGCCCAAGCTGCCGATCGACGGGAGCGATCGAGTATCCGGCAAACCCGTCAGCCTGGTGGAAAGTGGGGGTTGGCCCTTTCATGGTTTCGAGTCCTTCCTTGACCTGGACGCCGGTCAACATCACTCCGGTCGCTGCGACAGCGACCGTGGCAAGCCAAATCCCGCGAATACGCATAGACATGAGGAAGAAGGCAAACAGTGACTATTCGGCAAGGGCGGCGGATCCGCGCTTTCGTTCGACAAACGCCGTGAGCCTGTCAATGGAATCCAGGTTCTCCGGCAGCATTTCGGTGTCTTCAATCGTCAGATGGAAATTGTCCTCAAGAAAGCCTATCACTTCGAGCACACCGGTCGAATCAATCACGCCCTGGTCTAGCAAAGACGCTTCATCCGCTATGGTCGCCCCGTCGGGGACATAGAAGTTCTTGGTAATAAAGGCTCGGATTTGCGATTTCAGGTCCATCGTGCAACTCCTCTATCCTTGCAGTCGGTTCATTGCAGTCCTGTTTTCTTCACCTTGCCGGTGTCGGTTTTGGGAAGCTCGGCCATGAACTCGACTACCTTCGGCACCTTGAAGTTTTCCAGCTTGCTCTGGCAGTAGTTCTGAATCTCTTTTGCGGTGAGCTGTGCTCCCTCTTCGAGCGCGACGAAGGCCTTCACCGCCTCACCCAGCAGATCATCAGGCACGCCGATCACCGCGGCCTCCCGTATTCCAGACAGGCTCACCAGGACATTCTCCACTTCTTTGGGGGCCACCTTCTCGCCACGGGACTTGATGATGTCGTCCATACGACCCACGAAGTAGACATATCCTTCTTCGTCCATCTTGCAGTAGTCGCCCGTCCAAAGGACCTGTTCGCCGGGCAGCAAGCCGGGTTTCAGCTTTCTTGCCGTCGCCTCCGGCTTTTCCCAATATCCCTTCATGACCGTGGCCCCGCGGACCACAAGTTGCCCGACCACACCTGGACCGACACGATTGCCTTGGTCGTCCACGACCCAAACTTCGGTGTTGGGGATGGCGATGCCGACGCTGGTCGGTTTTCGTTCGATGTCCTCGGGTGGCAGATAGGTGCAGCGCTTGCACTCGGTCAGGCCGTACATCGAATAGATGCGCGCGCCGGGGAAGGCCCGCTTCGCGAACTCGATATGCTTGAGCGGGAGCGCTGCTGCAGTATTGGTGACAAAGCGGACGGAAGATAGGTCAAAGCTGCCGAGGCCTTTCATTTCAGCGAGCATCGCGAAGATGGTCGGCACCCCGGGCAAGCCGGTGATTCTTTCGGCGCTGGCCACCTTCAAGACCTCGGCAGGATACGCGAATGAACGTTCGAGCACGAGCCGCGCGCCCTGTCGAAAAGCCATGATCATCTGATAGAGCCCGTAGTCGAAGGCGAGCGGCAGGGCATTGAGGATGACGTCGTCCTCGAGCATGCCAAGATAGGACGAGATGCTGGTCGCAGCGGTCAGCATGTTGCGATGGGTGAGCATCACGCCCTTGGGGTCACCGGTGGAGCCCGAAGTGTAGACAATCGACGCGAGGTCGATGTCGATGTTCAGGCTTGGGGGAGCCGGCCGCGACACTCCCTCGGCGAGCAGCTCGTCGAAAGCCACCAGCGTGGAGAGGCCGGCACGCAAGGCCGGGTTCACACGGCCACTCACGACAAGGGCCTTCAGGTGCGACGCCCCGGCCACTCCCTTCCAGACGCCTTCGAGATGGCCATCTGTGATCAGGGCCGTTGGACGACAATCGGCCAAGAGATAACGAATCCGGTCGGCTTTGGTCAACGGATTGACCAACACGGCAACCGCATTGGCCTTGAGCGCAGCCCAGAACGCCACCACCGTTTCCACTGTGTTGTCAGCAAAGATGATGACCCGGTTACCGCGCCCCACGCCCCGGGCCGCCAAGCCCCCGGCCAGTGCATTCGACGATTCTTCGATCTCACGATAGCTCACGCGACGGGCACCGCACACCAACGCGATCTTGTCGGGAAGGCGTTGCGCCGAAAGCTCCAGATAGTCTTGCAGTTGGGGAACCGCGCTACGCATGGTCAGGCATCCTATCATTCGACCCGAGGCTGGAGAGGTCAACGTCGGTTCGCAAGCTGCCGATTTCGCGATGAACCGGGACTTGCTGCACCATCGAATGGTGGAGCAGCTGCGTCGACAGCACGCCGACCAGCGCCATGTTGTCGCTGTTGGAGAACTGACCGTCCGCCCGCCTTTCGCGACATTTTTTCCACAGCATGGCGGCGGACTTTGCATCGAAAACACCGGTCCTGGCAAGACTGCTCTCGTCCAGCAAGTCCATTGCATATTCCGGTATCGGCTCGGTCACGAAAGCCAGGGCGTCAGGCGCGCGGTAGGGCTGCTTGGGCCGACGGCGAATGCTGTCCGGGACGTAGCCAACCGCCGCGCGCTTGAGAATGTGTTTTTCGTCAAGGCCCCAAAGTCTGAATCTGTCGGGCAATTCTGTCGCAAGCCTCATGACGTCCTTGTCCAGAAATGGGAAGCGACCTTCCACCGAATTTGCCATCAGCATTCTGTCCCCTTGCGAGGACAGCAGATATCCACTGAGCAGAGTCCGAATCTCGATGTACTGATCCTGCGCCAGCGGCGACCAATCCCGCAGGCCTGCCGGGCAGGTCGACAGAAACTCATCCACTACGTTGACCCTGTCGCTTTCCTGCTTCATATCCACCGCGAAAAGCCGCATCAGGGCCGCCGCGGATCGCCAACGGGGGGTGTGCGCGAAACCGGGAACATGGGCCTGGTCGAGATCTCGCCCAAAGAACGCCTGAGCCATCCCCCGCTGCGCCACAGGCGATCGGGCAAGGTAGGGATACAGACGTTCGAGCAAACGCGGCCGCGAAGTGCTACCCGGGCATTTGGCCCAGAAACGTCGCACTTTCCCCTCGCGAAAGATGTCGTAGCCGGCAAACATCTCGTCGGCGCCTTCGCCGGTCAGCACGACCTTGATACCAGTTTCGCGCACCAATCGCGACAACAGGTAAAGCGGCGCGGGCGCCGTCCGCAACAAGGGCCGTTCCGCATGGAATACAACGTCCGGGAAGACCTGGGCAATGTCCTTGCGAGACACCACGACTTCATGGTGCTGACTGCCAAGCTGCTTGACCATCAGTCGCTGAAATTCGGTTTCGTCGTATTCGGCGTCCTCAAAGCGCAGCGAAAAAGTATGGAACATCTCGCCCGCGTAGTGTCTTCCCAGCGCCGCCACGAACGAACTGTCAAGCCCACCGGACAGGTAGCTGCCCACCGGAACATCGGAACGCAACATGCGCAAGGCAGTTGCATCCTTCAGGCCCTGGCGTACCCGCTCGGTGGCTTCATCGATGTCGGCGTCGACGGTCTCGGGCTCTGGCGGAAAGGCGAAGCCAAAGTAGGCCTTCCTCTTCCACCGCCCGCCTTCCAGTGTCCACGCCTCGCCAGGAGGGACTTCTTGGACGCCCCGGAAGACCGAGCGCGGCGCCAGCGACGCCCAAAAGGTGAATGTCTGCGCCAGACCGACCGGATCAAAAGCTCGTGGAAATGAGGGTTCAGCGGCGAAGATCGCCTTGACCTCGCTGGCGAAGTACACCGATCCCGCGTGCTCCGCAACGAACAGCGGCCGCACGCCGACGCGATCTCGCGCTAGCACCAAACGCTCGGCTTGGCGATTCCACAGCGCCACGGCCCATTGCCCATTCATCCGCTCGAAGGCCGCTTCGCCCCAGGCCTCGAACGCGACCAACAAAACTTCGGTGTCGCTTTGGGTGCGAAAAGTGTGCCCCTGCGACTGAAGCTCCTGCCTGAGTTCAAGGTAGTTGAAAACTTCGCCGTTGAAGACGAGCCAGAGGGATCCGTCACGACTGGCCATCGGCTGCTGACCCGAGGCCAGGTCGATGATAGACAGCCGCGCATGGACCAACCCGGCATGGGGGTCGCGATAGAGGCCAAGCTCGTCCGGGCCGCGGTGGGTGAGGCTGCCGACCATGCGCTGCAACGCCGCCCTATCCGGCGGCAGTCCCCCGTCGCGCAAACGAACGATTCCCGCAATCCCGCACATGTTGGACTATGCTCCGTGCAGCGGCTCCACGAGCTGAGGCGGTTGGTGCAAGTAGCGTGTGGCGCGCCGCTTGGCCTCGATGTCGCGGAACACCCGCAGCACTTGCTCTTCGGTGATGCCGACTACGGGGGCGACTTCATTCGCCGGGACGTGATGATCGACCGCGAAGAGGCACAGATCCATCTGCGCGTAGGGCAGCGCGAAGTAGAATTCTTCCTGGGTTTGCGCCATCGAGAATGTGTCGGTGGTCGGTGGCCGCGCGCAGATCTCCGCGGGCACGCCCAGGTGGCGTGCGAGGGCATAGACCTGGGTCTTGTACAGATGGGCGATTGGTTTGAAGTCCGCTGCTCCATCGCCCTGCTTTACGAAGAAGCCTTGGTCGTATTCGAGGCGGTTCGGGGTCCCGGCCACCGCATAGTTCAACCGATCCGCGTGGTAGTACTCCGTCATCTTGCGGACTCGCTGTTTGTAGTTCGTCGCCGCCACCAGCTGCAGATAGGCATCGTGCGAAAGGCGAACCGTCTTGGTCGCGCCGTCTGGTGCTTGCACCGTGAGGCGGGTTATGTTGAGCCGCTCGCCAGCGAGGATGGAAGGCATGACCAGCTTGCAGCACCATCCGGCGCCGTATTCCGGCACCGCCGAATGAATGGCTTCGTCCTGCGCTCGATAGCAATCCGCTGCTTCAAGAATCTTGGCGATGTCCACTGTGACGGGTCTCGATCCCCAGTGTGTCGGCAAGAAGCTTCCCGAGACGCAGCGCATCCCCTGACGAGTGGCGCTCGGGCATGAGCAGACCCAAAACGCGATCCTTGCCGAAGGCGCGCACACACAGCGCCGCGACGACCGAGCTGTCAATCCCGCCGGAGATGCCCAAAACCGCGCCCTTCCGCCTGAAATCCCCCAAGACTTGCTGTCGAACGACTTCAGCGATTCGTGTGGTCACGGCCGCTGCGTCTACGTCTAGCGCATGTGCTGAGAACATGGTTCCTGGCTCCCTCGGCCGGGCATAGTACCTGTCCCGGTCGAAGTCTTCCAGGATCCAGGCGCGCCGCGCGTCGCATTAGCTGAACCCTCGGCTCGTCTGCCGCCGCTGCCATCGCCGTGGCAGTTTTTATCCGAAGCCTCATATCTTTGTGGCCTATACTGCAGGTCAACCGCATGGGCTCCCTGGTGGAAACTCTGCTTGCTGACTATGAACGTCACCACAGATCGCTGCGGAACATGGCCTTCTGGGCGATTGCAAACTACCGATTCGGAAGGTGGGCCGACCAACTCCCGCCAGGATTGCGAACGGTGGGCGGCAAAATGTATGGGGCGATGTCCTTGTTCATCGAGGCCACCAGCGGAATCATCCTTCCTCGTGAGGCGCAACTGGGCAAGGATTTCCACTTGGTCCACGCGGGGAACACCAAGATTCACCCGCAAAGCGTGATCGGCGATCGGGTCGGCATCATGCATGATGTGACCCTGGGCACGACCCCAGACGGCTGCGGGGTTCCGACCATCGGCGATGATGTCTTCATCGGCGCGGGGGCAAAAATCCTGGGTGCCGTGAAGATCGGTGATCGCGCTCGTGTCGCGGCAAACTCCCTGGTCATCTCCGATGTACCGCCCGACACCACCGCGATCGGGGTGCCGGCCAGGATCCTGCGCTACACGGGTCGCCCGGTGGGAGATGCATCTGCGCCGGCCGCTGTCGATGCCCCAGCGCAGCCGCCACGTAGCCGCTGACCAAGACTCCATCGGACCACACTCTGCGCCGCAGTCACGGGCGGCATCCCTGGTTCACATTAGTTGCCAGATGTCTCCTTGCGCAGTTCTGGCTACGATTTTCCCGTGGGACAGAAGCCAACTGCCGACGGGCGACTCCGGGGGCAGACGAACCGGATCGACGAAGAAGTCCGCGCCACGCTCGCGAAGTTGCTGCAGCCGATCCGGATCGGAAAAGCCACTAGGAACGGTCCAGCCGCGGGTATCCGAAACGTAGAAGACGCATGGGTCTTCGTAGTTGTTCGGCGTCTTCCAATAATCATCGTACTCCACATCCCGTGAGTGGACGACGACCAAGTCCTTCGGCTTGGCCACGCGGCGCAGGGCCACTCCCGCCGCGTATGCCGGGTCGAGGTTGGGCTCTCGTCGCGCGGATGCATAGCGCGGAAAGATGCTGACAAGCCCCTGAGCTACGATGGCGATTCCCAGCACCGACAGTCCCACAGAACGCGTCCCTAGGGTGCAGGTTGCAAGTGCGTCTACGGCGAATGCGGCGCCCCAGCCAGCTAGGACCGCGCCAAACATGGTGTAGTGGGACCCGAGCCCGATGCTTGAACTATAGCGCAGACTGATGACAGCCCAAACGGCTGCTGCCACGGATAGAGCGACCAACAAAGCGTTCACCCGCTTGCGTATACCCACGATAACGAGCGCCACAGCGCCGCCGATGCCCAAACCCCATCGCAGGAAGATCCACAGAGCACTGAGGAAGATTCGCGGGTGCCGGAGATGTTCGGGAAGAGGCGTCTTGCGGTCTCCACCGCTCAGCAGACCGAAGGTGTTCCCGTAATCAAGGTAGAGATGCCGGGCATGAAGCAAGTATGCGATGCCCATGCAAACAATGATGGAATGCACTAGCGCCACGGCCTTCCAGTGGCGCCGCGTTCGCCCATCGCTGACCATCACGACCACGGCGGCTATCAGAACCTGAATCGTGGTGGGCTTGACCAGACATGCGAGCGAGGCCAGCACCGTGTAGGGGACCAGCCACGACCAGCGCTCGGGGGTCTCGCACCACCGCAGGTACGAACCAAGCGCAAGCAGCGCAAGCAACATGCTCAGGGGCTCCGGCTGTACTGATGTCGTCAGGTAGAGCAGCGATTGCGAACTCGCAAAGGCCAGCGCTGCCGTTGCTGCCGCAAGATTCCCCAAGCGTCGCCGCGCTTGGGCAAACAATGTCACGATGGAGCAGCCCACGAGGACGATGGAAAAGAGCTGTGCCACATCTTCCCGTGGCCCGGTCAGTCGCATGATGAGCGAAATGCAGTATGGATATAGGGCAAATTCGCTTTCGACAAACCCTGGGCCATCGCCCCCCCAAAACACCCGCGGGTGGAAGGGATCACCAGCTGACTCTAGGAACCCGAGCGCCATGCTCTGGGTGTCGGCCTGCCGCCAACCATTCCAGTCCGCCGCGAGGGAGTTCGGTCGCAAGAGTTGGTAGTGGAGGAACGCCCACGCCAGCAGCAAGAGTGAGAAGACGAGCCACGTTTTCCGCTCGCCCCGTCCCTGCCTAGGTGAATGCAAGAATCGCCGCCTCGGCCTGAGGCGAGAACCCGTTTTCTGCGGACCGCATTGCGAATGCATGTCAGACACCAGACGGCGTCAACAGTCAAGCAAGAAGGAATCGGACGCACCTGCGTGCGGGGGCCACGGCTCCGCGCGGTCTGTCTCTGGACAGTGACCGTGATGAAGCGCCGCTGGACTGCCTACAGCGGCGGCCGCCGGCGCTTGCGCCAGGCCACAACGGCGACGAGCAGCCACAACGTGCCGGTGCCGCGGTTAGAGCGAGTCACGCCGCAACTGCAACCTCCACCAGTGCCGACTTTGGACAGCGCCAACCTACCATCTGGCTGGAAGGCCACGCTGCTGTCCTTCGAAATTGCGAGGGCGCCATCAGCGACGACCGCGCCAGACGCCGACGCGTCGAGCCCTGCAGTCGCGCTTCGGCCGTCGCTGGCGCCACTGTCCTTGCCTGAGGCGGCAGCACCAGGGACATCGGGTCCCGCACTGGGCGCGCCGGAATCCAAACCTGTGCTAGGCGGGCCACCGTCGCGGGCCGTGGCGGGTAGGCCAGCGTCGAGCCCTGTGACGGGTGCAACAGCATCCGGCGCTTTGACAGGCGCGCCAGAATCGAGCACGGTGACGGGTCCGCCGGCGTCGGGCACCTTGACCGGCACGCTGGCGTCGGCCGCGCCGCCATCGGGCCCTCCAGCGACGGGCGCAGCGGCATCGGGCACTTTGACAGGCGCGCCGGAATCGAGCACGGTGACGGGTCCGCCGGCGTCGGGCACCTTGACCGGCACGCTGGCGTCGGGCACGCCGCCATCGGACCCTCCGGTGGCGGGCGTAGCGACGAGGGCGAAGGTCAGCATCTGCTGGGCGCCGATTGAACCGGTCAACTTGCCGTCGGACACGGTTGCCGCTTCGATGGGGGTCTCGACGTGACTTGTGCGGGTGGCCTGCGTGATTGTCCGGCCGGGTATTGCGAGAGTGAATGGCGTGGAATCGCCCATGTTCCACAGGCGCACGACCAGCCCCGCAGATGCTCCGTCCTCGGCCGGCTTGAGCGTCCACACGAGCACGTGCGGGTCGGAAACCACGACAAGGCTGCCACTTGATGCACTCAGGGGCGCGGCGTCGCCGCCCGTGGCGAGGGTGGCAATCAGGGGATTCTGGTGCTCGAGAGCAAAACGCATGGCGGCCGCCTGGTCGAACTGGTCATGTGTGGTGACGGCGAAACGTTGGAGAAAGCTGGTGTCGCCGCCCTGGTTGGGGATACCAAGGGGTTCATCAATTTGCCCACCAGCGAGTACCGATACCCGTGCCGTCGTCGTGTCGAGGTGGGTGATGCTGCTGTTTCCAAGCTGAGAAAATAGGCAGTCAGAATTCGACAGGGTCACGCCTACCCCCTCCGTGCCTGTCATATCGACGAAATGGTTCAGGCTTTGCCAGTCGTAGCGGCTGATGGCACTGTTGGGACAATAGTGGCCGCCGTCGGTCAATGTCTTGGCGCGGATGACCGCCCCGATCTCCTCATGCCAGGTGTCCGGATTCGTGACGTTGAGGCCGAAACCCCAGGTCCGCACATCGCTGAAAGACTGAGTCAGTTGATTCTCGATCTCCACCCGCAGCGAGCCCCGCAACAGAGAAACGCGCGCCGTACGGGCGGGGTTTGTGCTAGTCGCCACCAAGGTGGCGCGCACTGGCCCTTGCGACTCCACAGTCACCGTACCGCTGCCGAGTTGGCCGGAAAAGACGTTGAGCCCGGCCTGGACGAATTCGCGGTTCCCTCGTGTCTTGTCGACGAGCGAGATGATGGTGCCGGTCCCGTCGAGTTTGAGGCTGTAACTGTCGCCGTCGAGCGTGCCGACATTGTCGACTACAGACGCGGTCGCGGCCGACGTGAAGGACTGTCCCGCCGTGGTGTCGAGTGAAAAGGACCTATAGCCGAGCGACGGCACGGCCCCGGCGATCCATTGCAGGTGTGTCTGTCCGGCAACGGAGATGAGCTGCGACGGCACAACCGCGCCCGTGGCACCGTCGATAACCTGTACCGGCCCCGGCGAGGAGTAGGCGACATCGACGACATCGGTTCGCGCCCACCCGAGTGGGTTGAACACGACCACACGCGTGCCTGCGCCTTTGGGTACCAGAGCGCCAAGCGTCTGCAAGCCATCGTCGTACAGGGTGTTCACGTAGCCTTCGATGTTGGCAACGCGGGTGCGCTGCCAGGTCAGCCGATCTTGTTTGGAGATGGGGCCGTCGGCTGTCCAGTCATGCTCAAAGTACAGTCCCATATCCATAAAGGCCTGGGCCCGTGCCGACGCCCGGCCGTCCATGAAGCCAGTATCGAAGGTCGTCGCGAGGGAGGCCAGCGCTTCAGCGGCGCGAAGCTTTTCGATACTGCGCCGGACGCGCGCCGACAACTCGGCCACCGACGCTGGCAACAAGTCCCATTCGTTGCCAAAGCTGGCGCCATAGTCCGGCACAGAGGTACTGTAGTTGCTTTCTACGTCCGCGAAAAAGTCAGCCTCATTCGAAAGCGTGACATTGGCGTTGGCCTTGGCGACCTGCTCAAAGATTGTCGTGGCCGTAAAGCCCGGGTCACCCGGCCACAGGGCGTCCCAGCCCCGGCCGAATGCCCCCGCGACATCATAGGAGTACCCGGTCGAGTTGCACTTGGCGTTGATCGCGGTGAGATCGATCCCACTGGGGTTGCCTTGATTGAGCTCGGCATAGCCACCCAGGTCCGCATTCCCTCGAAGCTGATACCACTTCATGAGCACTTTGGAGCCGTCGCGGCCGGTCCAGTGATAAAGCTGGTACGGACGAGCCGCTGACGGGTTGGGGACCTTGGTGGCACAGCCACACTGGCCATGCCACGCGTACTTGACGCCGGCTCCGGCCCACAAGGTGGCCAGCCCGAAGGGTAAGGTCTGGTTCTCCATGGCCAGGGCCGTTGGGAAATGCACGCCGAAACGTCGCTCCAGATTGCCACCATAGTAGAGGCCGCGCAAAACCGCTTCGGCCGGCTGGGCCCCGTACGTCAACACGAGCGGATTCATCGCTACATTCAAATGGCCGCTCGTCATCCACGACACGAGTGTCGCCAGCTCAGCTGCGCTTCTGTTGTGTTCGTATTCCCAGATCCAGAAGGTGCCGTCGGCATTAAAGCGAGCCTGGTTTTTCGGATCCTCTCCTGCGGTGGCCTGCATGCGGCCGATGTAGTAATCGAGCTCGCCCAGAAACGCCTCCCGGTAGGCGGCTTCGTTCCCGGACCACATGTAGTCAGTATGGTCGTCGTTGGCAATGTAGATGCGGTCGGCGTGAAGACGCGCTGGTATCGTCAACCCCAACACCAGGGCTAGAAACGCCGGCCTGAAAGATCGCCGATTTCTCATGATGCCGGGCGTGGCGCTCAGCCTATCTGGCAAGGGTTTCGTTGCGCGCATAGGGCGCAGTTTACTCCATCAAGCTGGCCAGCGTCCTATCCGTAGAAAACCGCAGCTACTCGGTAGAAAACCGCAGCTACGAACCGGGACATCTTGGATTTTGGGGCCCGAGAAGTCGTGGCACGTGTGCTACGAGGCGGGGCCGACGAGGTACGTTATGTACGGGCAGCTGACTCAACTTGGAGTGGCTTGCCAGGTGGTTGCGCCAACGTTGGTGCCGGTGAGTGCTGGTGATCTGCAATCGCACGACCAGATCCCCAGTTTCGTGTCAGGTTTCGCGCTTTCACGAATCTATACGATAAGATATTCCTCGATTAGATTTCTCCATGTCGCATCACGTTGATTTCCTAGAGATGCTTTCCCGCTCTGTCGCCCGACGAGGCGGGCATGTTGCCGTCGAAGCTAGCGAAGGAATCTTCACCTACGCAGAGCTGGATCGGCTCTCGAACCAGTTGGCCAACCGCCTGCGTTCCGTGGGCGTCGAACAGGAATCGCGCGTGGGAATTTCGCTTCACCGAGGCGCGCTGGAGCTGGTTACCATCCTCGCAACTCTCAAGGCTGGTGGCGCCTATGTTCCGCTCGATCCCAGCCACCCGGCAGATCGGCTGCGAGGTATTGTCGAGGATGCCTCGCCCCAGGTCATGGTGGTCAATCAGGGATCGTCTCTGGCCATTGGCGGCAAAGTCCAGACCCTCGTTCTCAACGACATCGCGACCGCGACCGAGGGGTACGCCGCGGCCGCGCCGGCCGTCCGCCACAGCCCCGATCAACTTGCGTACGTCTTGTTTACCTCTGGCTCCACCGGACGGCCCAAGGGGGTCGAGATTACCCGGGGTGCCCTCGCGAATTTCTTGGGCTCGATGGCGGGCAGCCCGGGACTGGCCGAGAACGAACGTCTGCTCGCCATCACCACGACCTCGTTCGACATCGCTGGCCTCGATCTCTTCCTGCCTCTGCGTGTGGGCGCGACGGTGGTCATCGCCGATCGCGAAACCGCGCGAGATCCGCGCAAGCTGCAGGCACGATTGGAGACCGCGGGCATCACCATGTTGCAGGCGACGCCTGCCACTTGGCGCTTGTTGCTGGAGGCTGGCTGGCGGGGCGATGGCAAATTGCGCATGCTCTGCGGCGGCGAGGCCCTGTCCCCTGCGCTGGCGGATCGTTTGCTGGCAGCGGGCGGGGAGCTGTGGAACGTATATGGCCCCACCGAAACCACGGTGTGGTCTTCCCTCGAGCGGATCCTGCCCGGCTACGATCGCATCACCATCGGCAAGCCCATCGACGAAACCCAGATATATGTCCTCGACGAGGCCTTGAATCCCGTTCCCATCGGTCAGGAGGGTGAGCTGTGGATCGGCGGAAAAGGTCTGGCGCGCGGCTATCGGGGGCGCGCCGATCTGACGGCCGAGCGATTCGTCCAGAACCCACACGGCCCCACTGGTGACCGAATCTATCGAACCGGCGATCTCGGCCGGAAGCTTGCGGACGGGCGTTTTGAGTGCCTGGGGCGATTGGACCACCAGGTGAAGATTCAGGGCTTTCGCATCGAGCTCGGGGAAATCGAGTCGGTCTTGCGTAGGGTGCCGGGCGTCGACGAAGCCCTGGTCGTTGCCGATCGGCAGGAAGACGGCGATGCCCGTCTCGTCGCCTACTGGGTTGGCCGAGCGGAACGGGATGCCCTCATCGAAGCCGCCCAACACAGCCTTCCCGCCCACATGGTTCCAGCCGCGTATGTGCCTCTGCAGACCTTTCCCCTCAACACGAACGGAAAGATCGATCGCAAGCAGCTTCCCAAACCTGAGATCGTGGAAACCACAAGGCCGCCGGACCAGCGCCAGCGGACAGAAATCGAGACCCGCATTGCTTCTGTCTGGTCGCAGGTCCTGGGGTCCGCCAATATGCCCCTCGACCAGGGCTTCTTCACGTTGGGTGGAACCTCGGTGCTGGCAGTGAAAGCTGTTGCGCGCATCGAGAAGGAGCTGGGGGTCAAGCTTCCCCTGCAAGCGTTCTACGATAGCCCCACGATCGAAGGCTTGGCCGCCAACATCGGCAAGAGCTTCTCCCCCGACGCTCCCATCGTGGCCCGGCTCCGCCAAGGGCAGTCTGACCAGCCTCCCCTGTTCTGTGTTTTTGGCGTGTCCTTGTATCAAGACCTCGCTCTCGAACTGGCCGAGGACCGACCGGTTGTCGGCGTGCATGTCCCGTTCCGGCACGTGCCCGGACAGGATCGCCGGCCCCGGCTTCAGGAGATTGGACGGCGGTACGCGGACCTGATTCGGCGCTACCAGGCGCATGGTCCCTATCACCTGCTCGGGCTGTGCTTCGGCGGCCTAGCAGCCTACGAAGTCGCCCGCAACCTGGTGGCCGCAGGCGAATCAGTCGCCGCAGTGACCGTCATTGATGCTGTGTTGCCTCACGCAATTCAAATCGACCAAGGCAAGCGCTGGCTCACCTACCTGGCGCAGGCATGGCAGAGCCCGCTAGGATTCCAGCGAGCCCTGCGCAAGAAGCTCAAACAGACGTACAAGCGCTCGCGTCTTCGCGGTTTTGTCCAAGCTTGGCTTGCGCCGACCGACGCAGGGCAAACCATCGACGTTCCCCTTGATGGCCCCGACGTCGATGCCGAATTTCATCGCTTCGCTGCTAGCCCCAACAAGCTGCCCACCCGCCTGCTTGTGGTGTGCGCGACCAAGGAACCCAGGCCGGAATGGTCGACCGTGGCGCCGGACCAAGGCTGGTACGGCCGGGCCGACACCGTAGTTCTGTGCAATGTTCCCGCGGACCATCTCGGCGTCTTGCGCGAGCCCCATGTCCAGATGCTCGCCCAGGCGGTCTCTCAGATCTCCTGGCCTAGGAGCCCGCGTGCTTGTACTCGATAAGTGCGCTGCGCTTGCCCAGGGCGCGCCTGGCCCAGTAACAAAGTTGTCCATAGGCTGATGGGAACCTGTCGAGAACGCAAGACAACGTGTACAGGCGGGCATCTGCTGGAGAGAAACCGCGGCGCCGACTGAACCTGAAGATGCGCACGGCCAGCACGAGGTAGGAACCCAGCAGAATGCTACTCCATCCCCCGGAAGGCCACAGCAAGCCCAGTGTGAGCGCGGGCACAGCCACACCCCAGATCATGCCGCTGCGTACTTGTCGGGCGAAGTATCTTTCGGGCTCGTGGCGATGGCGCGCAAACACTTCGGCATAGGCGTGACCGCTGCGCACGCTTCGCTTCAACCACTGACCAAGCCGTTTGATGTTGGCGTCGTGCCAGCCCATTTCCGCGTCGATGCGCAGAATGCGATAGCCGCGCTGTCGTAGGCGCAAGCAAAGATCGGGCTCTTCGCCCGCGATGAGGTCCGGGTTGAACCCGTGCACTTCCGCGAACGCTTGGATTCGCATCAAGGCGATTCCCCCTGAGGTTTCCGCATATCCGACGGGCGAGTTCCACTCCATGTCGCACAGGTGATTGTAGATCGAGGCATCCGGATAACGCTCACGTAGCCTGCCGCACACCACAGCCAGGGTGGGATCGTCCAGAATCTTCGCGCTGGCTTTCGCCATCCAATCCGCGACCAGCTCGCAGTCGCCGTCCACGAACTGGACCAGTTCAAGACTAGGGTTGAGTTCACGCAGCTTGGCAAGCCCCGCATTGCGGGCCCGGGCGGCAGTGAAGGGAATGGAGAGGTCGAGGTCGACGATCTGCGCCCCCATACGCGCCGCCAGCTCCACGCTGCCGTCGCTGGAGCCCGAATCGACGTAGACCAAACAGGAGGCACGACCTGCCAGAGCAGCCAGGCATCGGCGCAGTCGCTCGCCCTCATTGCGGCCAATGACCACCACGCCGAGCCGCCCCAGTCCCGGATGGTCTTCGGCAGAGCGCGTGCATGTCGCATCTGACGGCGCCGGATCGGCGCTGGGCGGGGACAAAGGAGGCCCGATCACGCTGCCGAACCTCTGCCCACGATGGAGGAGGAGCTTTCCAACCTTGTCACGAAGATATGTGCCACGTTCGATATACCCATTCCAGCCGACAGATCGTTTGATGATATACTGCGCACCGAGCCTCGAATAATGGATTCGTCCCGACCACAAATTCTGACGGTCAACGTGGAGGACTACTTCCACGTGTGGGCGATCCGCAATTCGGACGCTGTGCGTCGCAAGCACTGGGACCGGCTGGATCCTCGCCTCTCCTCCAGCCTTGGGTCGATGCTGCAGCTCCTGCGAAAACACGAGGCAAAGGCGACGTTCTTCGTATTCGGCTGCATCGCCGATTCGAATCCGGACATCATCGGCAGCATCATGGCCGATGGCCACGAGATCGCCAGCCGGGGCTACTGGCCTCGCAGCCTACAGGGCCTCAGCCAGCAGGAATTCGTGGACGACCTGGGGCGCACGAAACTGGCCCTGGAGCGTGCGGGGGCAAACCGGATCATCGGTTATCGCTCGCCGGTGTGGCTCGCGGCAAGCGATCTGTGGCTGCTCGACTCGCTGGCGAATGCCGGCTACGTCTACGATGCCAGCATCAATCCATTTTGGCGCCGCTTCGCGAGCAGCCCCGAGTACCGCAGCGTTCAACAGGTGCGGGCCGGGAAGGGACGAATCTGGGAATTCCCCATCACAACCGGCTCTCTGGCCGGAATACGCATCGCGATCTCAGGCGGCAACTATGTCCGGCAACTTCCCCACAGCCTGCTTTCGGCCGCGGTGGCGCGCAGGGTGGAGGCAGGACGAGAGCCCGTCGTCTTCTACTTCATGCCCTGGGAGTTCGATCCGGGCCAGCCGCACATAGCCGGCCTGTCGTTTCTCAGCCGCATCCGCCAGTATCGAAATCTCGCCAAGACCCGCTGGGTGGTCGAACAGTACTTGAACAAGTACTCCTTTCACGGGATCGCCGATCACCTCAAGCTCGAACATGCCCCGATTCCAAGCGGCCACCGCCCGGAGCGCACGCCAGAAGTCGTGACCGTATTTGCGCCGGATATCGTCGACAAGCGCCCCGAGGCGACGTTGGTCATCCCGCTGTGCAACGAGGAACAGAACGTCCAGTACCTGTACCGCAGCTTGAAGGGGTTCCGCGCGCGCTTGGCCAAACGCTACCGGCTACACCTGCTTCTGGTGGACGATGGCAGCACCGACAGCACATGGCGCCTGCTGGGCGAGATATTCGGATCGGATCCGGACACCAGGCTGATTCGCCACGAGCACAATCGCGGGGTGGCGGCGGCCCTGTTGACCGGCCTGCGGGCGGCGTCAACCGAGATCGTGTGCTCCATCGACTGCGATTGTTCGTACGACCCCGAGGACATCGCCGCTATGCTGCCGCTCATCGAGGACGCCGATCTGGTGACCGCCTCGCCCTATCACCCGCAGGGCAGCGTGCTGCACGTTCCGCCCTGGCGGCTGTTTCTCTCCAAGACGCTCTCGCGGATGTACAGCGTCGTCCTGAACGACCGCGCCTACACCTACACCAGTTGTTGCCGCGTCTATCGCCGAAGCAAGTTTGCCGATATCGAGCTATCGAACGGTGGCTTTCTGGGCGTCGCGGAAACGCTCATCGAGTGCAAACGCCGGGGCGGACGGGTGGTCGAGTACCCGGCCACCCTCGAGTCGCGCTTGCTGGGCGAGTCGAAGATGAAGATTGCCCGGACTATCAGGCGGCACCTCGCCTTGCTATCGTCGCTGACCATGGACCGCATGCGCGGCACGCTCTTTCGCGCTCCAGTCGTCCCATCGACTCCGGATGCGAAGCCATCGAGCGAGCGGCGAAGGCTCGGGCGATGCCTCGGCGAGAGTCAGTTCATGAGCACCGAGAGAAAGGGCGGCCGCCCCTCGGCGAGCGTGTCTCTGGATTTGGACAACGTGTGGTCCTACATGAAGACACACGGCGATGAAGGCTGGCAGGACTACCCGAGCTACATCGAACCGCTACTCGAGATCGCGCTCGAAAAGATGCGGCGGCGGGGTTTGCGCATCACGGTCTTTGTCGTCGGTCAGGACGCCGCTCTCGACAAGAATGCGGCAGCGCTGGCCCGTATCTCAGGCGAAGGTCACGACATCGGCAACCATTCCTTCTCGCACGAGCCCTGGTTTCATCTCTACTCGCCCCAGAAGGTGGAGCAAGAGATTCGGGTTGCGGAAGAGCACATCCATCGGGTGACAGGTCATCGCCCAAGGGGTTACCGAGGCCCCGGATTCAGTCTGACCCCGGAAACCCTGCGCGTTCTTGTGAGCCGCGGCTACACCGTCGACGCTTCCACGTTCCCCACATTTCTGGGTCCCCTGGCCCGCGCCTACTACTTCTTTCAAAGCCGGAATCTTTCCCCGGCTGAGCGAAAGGATCGAAAAGCGCTGTTCGGCTCGGCCAAAGAAGGCTTCCGACCCATCAAACCCTACCTGTGGCGTCTACAGGGGGACGCCCCAACCATCCTGGAAATCCCCGTCACCACGATGCCGCTCGCGCGCGTCCCCATGCACATGAGCTATCTGCTCTACCTGAGCATGCGATCGTCGGGACTGGCCTTGGCCTATCTGCGTACCGCGGTTGCCCTGTGCAAGGCACGCGGCGTGCAGCCTTCGTTCCTGCTGCACCCGCTGGATTTTCTGGGCGGGGACGTGGAACATCGCCTGAATTTCTTTCCCGCGATGGCCATGCCCACCGAACGCAAGCTCGAGCTGCTCGATCGGGTTCTCGATGAACTTGCCCGTCACTTCGACTTGGTCGATATGCAAACCCACGCGCAGCGCTTGCTCGTATCTGGCGACTTGTCTATCCAGGACGCCCGATGAACGCGGCGGTCATCGGCGGTGGGATCCTCGGATTGACCCTGGCACACCGCCTGGCAGGACTCGGGCACAGGGTTCAACTCTTCGAGGCCGCGCCGGAGCTGGGCGGGCTGACGGCGTCGCAACAATTCGGCCCTCTTGTTTGGGATCGCTTCTACCACTGCATTTTGCCCCAGGATTCCAACCTCATCGCGCTGGTCACCGAGCTCGGCCTCAAGGATGAGCTGCGCTGGACACGCACCGGAACAGGCTACTATGCCGACGGCCGCTTCTATTCCATGAGCGGCAACGCAGATTTCCTGCGTTTTCCGCTGCTGTCGATGGCTGACAAGGCCCGCCTGGGGTTTCTGGTCATGCATGCCACGCACACGGCGCGCCCGCACGACTTGTACCGCATCACCGCCCAGGACTGGCTCATCCGCTGGTGCGGGCGGCGCGGCTACGAAACCTTCTGGCGGCCGCTCTTGCGCGCGAAGTTTGGTCCCTACTACGATCAGATCGCCGCGGTTTTCATCTGGGCCACGCTCACGCGCCTGCAGGGGGCGCGCAAGGGAACCAGCAAACGCGAACAGCTCGGCTATGTGCGTGGGGGCTACGCCAGTGTCTTGCGAGCCTTTCGCCAGAGGCTCGAGGCGCGCGGTGCAGTTCTGCACACGGGATGCCCGGTGCAGAAGATCGAAACCACGGTTAGGGGAACCGTGAGGGTAAGCTGCAACAACGCTGCGGAATCCGGTGGAGAGTTCGATCAGGTCATTTTCGCTGGGCCCACGCGACTCGCCCGCCGTGCCGTCACGCCCGATCTTCTGCCGGTGGTCGAAGAGGCCGAACAGCGCTATCCCACTTCGGGGGCCTATCTGGGTGTCGCGTGCTTGACCCTGGTTCTCCGCCGGCCCTTGACGCCCTACTATGTGCTGAACATCGCCGACCCCGCGGTCGAGCTGACAGGACTGATTGAGATAACCAACCTCGTCGATCGCCACGCCGAGACGGGCGGGCACAGCCTGATCTACCTGCCCCGCTACCTCGACAGCGCCGATCCCGCCTTTGACAGCGATGACCAGGCATTGACCGAGAGTCTTCTCGGGCGCGGGGTGCAGCGGCTGTATCCAGATCTCGTGGACGCGGACATCGTCGATCGGCAGATCCATCGAGCACGCTTCGTCCAGCCCTTGCCGCTTGTACGCCATGGCGCTATCGGCGCGGCATTTCCAGGCCTCAGGCGTCCGTTCATGGTGCTCAACACCAGCATGCTCGAGTGCGCGACCCTGAACAACAATGAGGTCGTGGGACTGGTCAATCGTTTCGTGGCGAACGAAGCGGTGGCGTTCGCCGACACCGGGATGGCGCGCGTTCCGCCGCAGTGATCGTGGGTCCGAACCTGGTCAATGCTCAAGAGCATCTACCAGGCGCTCGCTGACGCCTGGTGCGCCGTAGAGGTCGGGATGGTGCTCAGGCGGTGACCGCCGTGCCAGCTCGACCGCAGCCGAAAGCCCGGCGGCCGTGCTCAGGCGGTTCCATCCGCTCTCCACGGTCTCGGTCCACTCGGTCGCGTCCCGCACCGTGACGCAGGGTCGGCGCAACATGTACGCCTCCTTCTGCAGGCCTCCGCTGTCGGTGACCACGACCTCGCAAGCGTCGAGCAACGCAAGCATGTCGAGGAACCCGAGCGGTTCCACCTTGCGCACCGACCTGCCCAACGTGATTCCGGCCAGCCGAAGCATCTTGTCGAGCCGAGGGTGGACCGGAATCACCACGGGGACATCCAGTTGTTCGAAGGCGGCGGCGATGGCGCCCAGGCGCGCTGGATCGTCCGTGTTCGAGGCGCGATGGATGGTTGCCAGAGCAAACGGCTGGCCACGGGCCAGCCCACAGCGCGCGAGTAGCTCGGGCTGACGATCCCGCGCCTTGGGGACAAAGGCAGCCAGCACGTCGACCCGCACGTCACCCACGTTGAAAACGCCACGGGTGATACCCTCGCGTCCGAGGTTGGCCACCGCCACCGCCGTGGGCGCCAGCAAGAGATCGCTGATGTGGTCGGTGAGAATCCGATTGATCTCTTCCGGCATTTTGCGATCGAAGCTGCGCAGTCCCGCCTCGATGTGCGCGATGGGAAGATTCAGCTTGGCCGCCACCAGTGCCCCGGCGATGGTGGAATTCGTGTCGCCGTACACGATGACCCAGTCGGGTCGCTCGCGCTGCAAAACCGGCTCGAGTTTCATCATGATGTGCGCGGTCTGGACAGCGTGGGTGGCACCCTCGCTGCCGACGTTGAGATCCACGTCGGGCTTGGGGATATCCAGCTCGCGAAAGAAGATGCGCGACATCAGGTCGTCGTAGTGCTGTCCGGTATTGACGAACACCTCGACATGCCGCCGGCGAATTGCGTGCGACACCCGCGATGTCTGGATGAATTCGGGGCGCGTCCCCGCAATGGTCACGATTTTCATGCGAACCCGAAACTGGTCATGGCTGCTTTTCGGACATGACAGCCGCACGACCCTCGACGCCCGATCGCACGAATTGCAGGGCCAAACGCAGGGTATCGAGACCGTCTTCCCCGGTCACCATGGGCGGACGCCCATCGCGCACAGCCGCGACAAAGTCGGTGAGCTCCGCATCGAGCGGCTCGTGACGTTGAATGCGAATCCCCAGGATGTTCCCTTCCGAGACCCCGCGGAGAACACTGAGCGTGTCCCACTGGCTGGGGGCATTGTTGTTCTCGTAGAAGAACAGTTCCTGTGACAGCAGATCGCATTCCAGGAATCCGCGCGCTCCTGTCACGCTCAGGCGGCGCACCTTGGTCGGCGTCATCCAATTGATGTCCAGGACGCCGATGGCTCCGCTGGCAAAACGGATCAGCCCGTTGAACAGGTCTTCTCGATCGGAGTTGATGCTTTGCAGAGTTTCTCCGTAGATGCGCACGATCGGCTCGGGCATCAAGTGGCGCATCAGATCGATGTCGTGCGAAGCGAGATCGATGACCACGCCCGCGTCGCTGATACGCGTGGGATACGGGCTGAGCCGCTGGGCAGCGATCTTGTAGATTCGTCCGGCCATTCCCTCACTCAGGCGGCGGCGCAGCTCCATCACCGCCGGGTTGAAGCGCTCGACGTGGCCTACCGCCAGTATCACGCCTTTGCGCTTGGCCAGTTCCAGCAGTGCCTCGCCCTGGTCGACGGTGCTGGTGATGGGCTTTTCCATCAGCACGTGCACGCCCCGATCGATCATGGCCGCGCCGATCTCGTAGTGCAGGCCGGTGGGCGCCGCGATCGAGACCAGATCGGGCTTCTGTTCATCCAGCAGCCTGACAAAGTCGGTGTAGTGCGGAACGTTTTCCCTGACCCCGACCAGTTCGGCGACCTTCGGATTCGGGTCTGCGATGCCGACCAGGCGCACCCCCTCGATGGTTCGGTACAGGCGTGCATGGTTTCGGCCCATGCTGCCCACCCCAATAACGGCAGCCTTTAGCATGCGGCATTCACTTCCCGCGCGACCTGCTCGCGCTCGTCCGTGGTCAAACCGGGATGAACCGGCAAGCTCAACACCTCGCGGGCCGCTCGTTCGGTTTCCGGCAGCTGCAAGTCGCGGTAGCCACGGGCTTCGAACACCGGTTGCCTATGGATGGGCCGGGCGTAGTAGACCCGAGCCCCCACACCGCGCTGGTTCAGCCTTGCCACCACCTGGTCGCGGTCGACGCCGGATGGGACGCGAACCGTGTACTGGTGATACACGTGCGTCGCGCCCGGCGCGCGCCAGGGAATCACGACCTGTTTCAGGGATCGATTTAAGTAGTCAGCGTTCGCGATGCGGATGTCGGTCCACCCTGGCAAGCGTTTGAGCTGGACGCATCCGATGGCCGCGGCGAGATCGGTCATGCGAAAGTTGTATCCGACGACCTCGTGATAGTACTGGCTGCCCATGCCTTGGTTGCGGATCATGCGCAGCTTTCTCGCAATCTGATCATCGTTGGTCAGCACCATTCCACCCTCGGTGGTCGTCATATTCTTGGTCGGGTAGAAACTGAACGACGCTGTTCCCCAGGTCCCTACGCGCCGGGCGCCGATGGCCGCACCGTGGGCCTGGGCCGCATCCTCGAGCAGGATGAGTGACCGCCGAGCACACAGGGCCTCGAACCGGGGCATGTCGGCCGGCTGGCCATACAGATGAACCGGCATGATGGCCTTGGTGCGCGAAGTGATGGCCGCTTCAGCGGCATCTGGCGACAGGCAGAAGGTGGCCGCGTCGATGTCCGCGAAAACCGGCGTCGCGCCAACGCTCAGGACACACGAGGCCGTGGCGAAAAAACTGAATGAAGGAACAATCACTTCGTCGCCGGGGCCGATGTCGTGGGCCATCAAGGCGGCGGTGAGCGCTGTCGTACCGTTGTTGGTGGCGATGCCGTGGCGGACGCCCTGGTAGGACGCGAACGCGCGCTCGAATTCCTCTACCTTGGGGCCCTGGGAAAGCTGGCCTCCGGCCAGGACACCGAGCACCGCTTGGCGCTCCTCATCTCCGATGAATGGTCTCGCTATAGAAATCGGCATCGTCTTATCATTCCCCGCCATTCAGATTCGTAACCCCGGGGGGCGCCTATGCTGGTTCCCCACGGCGAGCCTCTTCCTGGGTCGCCACCCGGCGGCCGGAGGCTGATACGTAGCCGATGAGGCGCGCGGGGTTCCCCACCACGAGGCCGTGGTCAGGCACGTCCCGGGTCACCACACTTCCCGCCCCGACCATGGCCCATTTTCCGATGGTGGTGCCGCAAACGATGGTGGCGTTCGCCCCCAGCGAGGCGCCCGCGCGGACCAAAGTCCGCGACAAGGCCCAGTCGTCAGCCCCCTTGGGCGACATGTCCGGATTCACGGCTCGCGGAAGCAAATCGTTGGTGAAGCAGGCATGCGGCCCGATGAACACGCCATCCTCGATGGTGACCCCATGATAAATCAGGACGTAATTCTGGATCTTGACCCCGTTGCCGACCACGACCTCGAAGTCCACGAAAACCCCGCGGCCGAGCACGCAATCGCGCCCAAGCCGCGCACCACGCCGGATCTGGCAGAAGTGCCACACCTTGGTGCCCTCGCCGATCACTGCCCCATCCTCGATTTCTGCCGTTGCATGGACAAACATTGGCGAGACCCTAACCTGGAAGGCGGAGTTGGTAAAGTAAGGGCTGCTTGGCCCTGCTTGGCCGGCGAGCGACCCCGAACGACCACCTTGCGGCCGCAGATTCGTGTATAAGCCGCCATCCATGCGAAAACGTCTGGGTCGGATCGCTGCGTGGGTGGTGACCGCCACCGCCCTGGGCTGGCTGTTTTGGAAGACACCCGTTTCTGACGTCTGGTCAGCGTTGTCGCATGCGGCGCCATGGACGCTGCCAGCGGTTCTTGCGGCAGCAGCGTCTGGTCTACGTCGCCGATGCCTTCGCCATGTGGAAAACGTTCGGCTGGTTTCTCGCGAAGCTGCCCTTTCGCGACATCCTGGTCGTGCGCGGCGCGACCTATCTGCTGGCGGTGATCAACTACACCATCGGACAGGGAGCCATCGTCTACTTCATTCATCGCGCACGCGGCGTACCCGTGGTACGCGGCCTGGCCACAGTGTTGCTCATCATGGGCACGAACCTGCTTGCGCTACTCTTGGTCGTGACGGTGGGGCTTTCTGTCTCGGGAACCCACCCTGCCGGACTGGCAACGGTGGTTGGCCTCCTCTGGACCGGCCTCGCAGTCTACGCGACCCTGGCGGCCGCGCGGCCACGCTGGCTAGCGTCGCGCCCCGTACTCGACATCTTGCTCTCAGCAAGCCTGGCCGGGCATCTCAAGGCCATGCTCGTGCGCCTGCCACACGTGGCGGCTTTGATGGCCGTCGAGTTGGTGGCGCTGCGCGGATTCGGCGTCGCGCTCCCCTGGGGCGTGGCATTGGGTGCAATGCCCGTGGTCTTGCTGGTCTCGGCCCTGCCCATCTCGGTGCAAGGCCTGGGAACAACCCAGGCGGCCATGGTGCTGTTCTTCTCGAGCTGCGTTCCGCCCAGCGCCGGGAACCCTCATGCCGTCGTCCTCGGCGCCAGCCTCACGGCTCAGACGGCGGGGCTGCTGTTCCAGGTCGCGACAGGATTCATCTGTCTGCGCAGCCAGACGGCGCGAGGACTCTCAGACATCCGGAGCGTCACTCGTCAGCTTTGAGTTCGTAGAGCGTATAGGCCCCGCGTGCTCCGAACGCACCGGTGCGGGTGTAGTGAGCGGACAAGAACTCCCGAAGTACTCCCGCCGCGGGATCACTACCGGGTAGCCACCGCTGCTCGAAGTCAGCCTGGATGATGCACAACTTTGGGCGGCGCTCGTTGAGCTGCAACGTCCATTGTTGAAGCCAGCGACTGCCCATTGGCAGGTAGGGCAGTCTGAAGAGAGTTTCGTAATAGAAAAGAGCGGCGGGATGAACTCTGCGGGAGAGCACATGAATTGAACTCGTATAACCCAGCACGAAGACCGTATCGCGAACGGATGTTCGGCTCTCGACTTCTTTCGCCAGATTCTATGGATTCGGCTATACTTGCGTCCGAGTCTGGTTGAGTCCTGACGAACTGCCCCCCGTGAAGAAGTGGGCCATAGAGGCCGTAGAGCTTCTTTCCACCGGACACCAGGACGAGTCCGAAGCAGCCTACGCGAGCCAGAGTTCCCCATTTGTGACCGCACTTCGCAAAAAGGAGGTTCAGATTGGCGACCGCGACACCAAGCAACCCGACAAGGGGAGGGAAGAGCGGCGCTAGCTGGTATTCACGTTCTACCTGTCTTTGAACAAGAAAGGAAGCCAGACCCGCGACCCAAAGTACAAAGAGGGGGGAGCCGGCCCGCAAACCGGTGCGCGCTAGGAACCACGCGCCACCTAGGCCACCTATTGTCAATATCGTCCACCATTTGAGATGAACCATTATCGCATAGGCGAGCATGCTCCTGATCGTGGGCTTGTACTGGCCCAGAAAGCCCAGATAAATCATTCTGTTCGTTCGCCCGAATCGTACAGTCCCAAATCTCCTCAAACGCCACGCCCTGCACGAGCAACGCACCTAGTGCGAGGAGCAGTACTGTGGTTGTCGCGACGGCGACATTCAGGCCATACGCAATAACCCTCCGGAATGGAATGCCGACGGCAGCGGCTTGAATCAACAGGAGCGGGCCTAGTATTGCAAACGTGGGTTTGCAAAGAATTGCCAGGGCAAGAAACATGCCAGCCCCCCATCGGAGGCGTGGGCGATTGTCCAAAAGAACTGACTGATGAAACCACAGCGCACCGCAGGCGAAATGAGTCGCCGCCATATCGTGGTTCCCAGGAATCCAACAGGGAAGTCCTACATAAAGAAACGGATATAGGAGCACGCAATACACCGCTGCCCTGCCTCCGACGCTTCTGCGT
The DNA here is from genome assembly GCA_963758155.1 of uncultured delta proteobacterium. GTDB lineage: Bacteria > Myxococcota_A > Polyangia > Fen-1088 > Fen-1088 > Fen-1137. Next base: position 184,503 of record CAVWUP010000015.1, on the reverse strand, counting down.
AGTATTCCCGCAATGAACATTGCGGCCATGTTGGCGAGCAGGAAGTCAAGCGCTCGCCAGGACCAGAGGTTGAGTCCGAAGATAGAGATGGAAAGCGCATGGAGCCAGATCACCCCGGGCCAATCGGAATTGATGAAGCCGTGGTAGGGTGCTTCGCCGGGCAAGCTGGCGCCATGCCATATAGTCGAATGCCAACTGGTCGGGGTTCGCAGGGCGAGTGAGGTAGAGAGCCCCACAACCAACAAAAACCACGCCGAATAGTAGTGCGAAGGTCCAGTGCGTTCCGTGTTGCACTTTGAGGTTTCGAAGATCCAAAGTCACCTTTCCGCGTTCGTTGACTGACAGCTGGGACAACTGTGGCGACTATTCTGGCTGGAGTGGCAGCCGGAGACAGACGCGATGGCCGCAGCGCGGTGCTCCTTGTCAAAACCAGGCAAGCGTGTCCCGCGTTCCATCAGTTCAGGACCTCGTTGGCAGATCTAGGCAAGCTCCGTCTCCCGAGCGATTCTGCGCGCGTGGCCCGCGACGGCGTGCCCCCCGTGCTCGATCAACTCCGCTCGCTCATCCTGCACGAAGTGACGGAGGCTTCGCATCCCGGCCCACAGCCCGGGGTGCTTGATCTTGACAAGATACCGTAGGCGTTCCCATTGCGACGCCCTCGCCGTGGGTTCTTTTCCGCGTGTGTCCATCGGGTCCTTTCTGTGGCCGCAGATGCGCCTTGAGCGGGCGACCGGCAGGGAAATCCAATGCTGTCGAAGACGTGCCGTCCATGCAACCCCTATCATCGCTCGCGGTCCCCCACAAGACATCGCCCGCGCCCATGGAGGCGGGAGCATTTCGAGCGAGCGAGGCAGCGGACTTGCGGAAGGCCGATCCCTTGTCATCACCGGCGAAGCTTCCGTTTGGCCTGCCCCTCGCGACAAGCGGGACCTTGGTGTGCTTTTCCCCTCGTTCCTCTCCTCGTGCGCCGGCAGATTCCCGGTGTTAGCCGAAATTGGCGGCACTAGGTTCCGCAGCCGGCGGAAAGCACAGCGAGAAAGGCCTGACGAAACGGGCGATCTGGTGCTCTGCTCGGGCGCGCTCCAGATCGCAGAGATGCGGGTCGGGAGGGCTCCGGACGCTCAGGCCCCCTTCAATTTCGCTCCTCCGGCGGCAGCTCAATAGTCCTGCTCGGGGCCAAGGGAAAAACGCTTCTTTACCTCAATTTCTGATAGGAGTATTCCCTTTACCAGTCAGCTGGAGGCACAGATGAGTTTTCAGATACTAGCGGGCGATGGCGACTGTCCCGATATCGTCAGTGGGATTTCGTGCACCGTCCCAGATCCCACCCGGGAGGCCGTCGCACCATGGGCCTGGGATCCTGGACGGCGATTGATTCGTTCGATACGGCTGTACGCAAAAGGGAACCAAGTTGGCGGGGCTCTCGGGGCTGCGTTGAAGAAGTTCGCATTGATCGAGCACATTTTTTGGTCTTCGGTGACGAGTTCGGATGTACCTCTCAACGTTGAAATCGGCGTCGGCCTGCTATTGCCCCATCCAGTTGGAATCGTCATTCACCCCAATGTCAAGATCGGTCCAAACTGCCTCCTCTTCCATCAGGTCACGTTGGGATTCCGCGGCCCCCAAGAGGGCGTGCCGGTCATCGGGGGCCATGTCGATATCGGGGCTGGAGCCAAGATCCTAGCAGCAATGCCGATCGGATAGCGGCTAGTCGCGGTAGGGACGGCCCTTTCGGGCCGCCCCCCGCACGGATCCGAGCAGGCGGCATTACCGCACTCGGCTCTTGCCTTGGGTGACGACGCCAAGGCGCACTAAAGGGTATGGATGGCAGATGTGTGCGGGTGGTAGCCAGCGTTCCTCATACCGACGGATACGGCTCCACGGTAGGCAGTGCTTTTGACTGCGGCGCCGCAGAATGCGACCCCACATCCGTCCCACTGCCCGTCGGAAGGCACCTATGGCGGGGCCGTTCATGGGGACGCCGTAGTACCGGACGTGCCCCGCGACGACCGAGCGCAAGTAGGCACCCATCCGCGGAATGGCATCGTGCATACGCCGCCGAAGTTCGGTCTTCACCTCCTTCAGCTTCGCCTGCCACCTCTTACGCATCGTCTGACGTAACACCGTGAACCATCCCTTCCTGGTCTTCGCACAGGTGTGCGTAAAACCCAGAAAGTTGAAGGTCTCCGGCTTTCCCTCGGCACGTCGTCGTCGGTTTCGTTCCGCGTAGCGGCCGAACTCGATGAGGCGTGTCTTCTCGGGATGGAGTTCCAGACCAAACTGCGCGAATCGTTCGCGCAGCTCAGCCAGGAAACGTTCCGCGTCTCGACGATGCTCAAAGCCCAAGACGAAATCATCAGCGAAGCGGACGGCCACTACATCTCCGTGCGCCTGCGTCCTCCTCCATCGTTGGACCCAGAGGTCGAACACATAGTGAAGGTAGATATTCGACAGGAGTGGGCTGATGCTCCCGCCCTGTACGGTTCCCACCTCGCTCTGTATTCGCTGTCCATTCTCCAGCACGCCGGCTCGCAGCCATTTCTGGATGAGCCGCACAACGCGCTGGTCCGCTACTCGGTGCTCGATAAACTTCACCAACCATCCGTGATTGAGGGTTCCAAACAACAACTCGACATACTACCCACCACCGCGACTATCCCCGGCGAGTGGTGATTGTTCGCCAGCGCCACCCTTTCGAAGGGCAAGCCCTCGCGGTGTTGGGGTGGGTGCACCGTCGTGGCGTTCTCTGCGCCAATACCATCCTGCCCGACGGCACGCGCACGATGATTCCGGCGACGTGGACTGACTACGCCTTCCAGGAATCCACGGCACAAGCGCCACCCTCCTCGGCTCGCCCGGCCGCAAGCCTCGCCCCCATTTCTGCGCTGTTGCACGCGCACACCGTCGTCACGCCTCTGATCCATCGACTCGAGAGCACCGATACTGCCCGCTTTGAATCACCAACGGAGGTCGAGCCGAATGCAGCTGCTCCTGAGTTTTGCGCAGAACCCATCGAACGACACAGAGCCAAGCCCAAACGTTTGGACGACTCTGCAGCGCGAACAACGAAGCGAGACCCTCGCCGTCCTCGCTCGCCTGCTCGCAAAGACGGCCACTCAGAACGTGGCCCCAAACCCGCACGAAGAACTGGAGGAACCACACGATGACTGAAACAAGCAAGATTTCGTCGACCCACCTTTCTCGATGCGCGTTCGTCTACATACGCCAGTCGAGCACGTCTCAGGTCGAGCACAACCGAGAATCGACCGACCGGCAGTATCGCCTGGTCGAGCGAGCGATTTCCCTGGGCTGGCGCGCCGATCAGGTCAGCGTCGTTGACAAGGACCTTGGCATCTCCGGCTCCGGGCTGGCCGAACGCTCTGGCTTCGCTCACATGACCGCAGAGGTAGCTCTTGGACGGGCGGGCATCGTGCTTGGCCTAGAAGTCTCTCGCCTCGCACGCAACAACGCCGAATGGTATCGCCTGCTCGACTTGTGTGGCGCGACCGACACGCTCATCGGCGACGCCGACGGCATTTACCATCCAGGCCTGTTCAACGACCGCCTGGTCCTCGGTCTCAAAGGCACGATGAGCGAAGCCGAGCTGCATGTTCTTCGTGCCCGTCTCAACGGCGGCATTCGCAACAAAGCCGAGCGCGGGGAATTGCGCCGTGGTCTGCCCATTGGCCTGGTTTGCGGCGACGCCGACGGCGAGGTCCTTCTCCATCCCGACGAGGCCGTTCGAGGCGCAATTCAGACCATCTTCGACCGCTTCGCCGAAATGGGCTCGGCCCGGCGTGTGTGGTTGCATTTCCGCTCCGAGGGGTTGCTCTTTCCCACGCGGCAAAATGCCTGGGCGGATGTCCGCTGGGTGGCTCCTGCCTACACCAAAATTCACGAGGTCTTGACCAACCCTGTGTATGCTGGCGCCTATGTCTATGGCAAAACGCGCCTTGAGCGCTTTGTCGATGAAAACGGGAACGTACGAAAGCGCATACGCAAGAGGCCGCAGTCCGAGTGGCCCGTCTTCATTCGCGAGCACCACACCGGCTTCATTGATTGGACGACTTTCGAGGCCAATCAAACACGGATCAAAAACAACACACATCCGAGGCCTCATCAGCCAGGTGGTGCCGTGAGAGAAGGCGCAGCGCTGCTCCAGGGACTGGCCCGGTGTGGGCGTTGTAGTCGCAAGTTGCTCGTTTCCTATGCGGGCAAGTTTGCCACTCCCGCGTACCATTGCCCCGGCAACAACATCGCCAACGGCCGTGGTGAATACTGCATGCGGGTTGGCGGTCGCCAAATCGACGCCGCTGTCGCACGCACCTTCATCGCCGCCCTGGCTCCCGCTGGGCTTGAAGCTGCACTCCTGGCTGCTCAGCAAATCGAAGCCGACCAGGACGCTGTCGTCGCGCAGGTCAAGCTCCAGGTCGAGCGCACCCGCTACGAGGCCCACCGGGCCGAGCGGCGTTATCGCGCCGTCGATCCAGACAACCGCTTGGTGGCCCGCGGCCTCGAGGCAGAGTGGGAAAAGTGCCTGCATGAACTCCATGCCGCCGAGATGGATCTGGCACGACGCCAAGCCGAGAAGGCGCGTGTCCTGAGCGCCCAAGAGCGCACTCAGATTCTTGCCCTTGGCAAGGATATTGAACGTGCGTGGTCTGCACCGTCGACCACTGACCGTGATCGCAAAGAGCTTCTTCGCACGATGGTTGAAGAGGTCCTCGTCGACGTCAAACGCGACGACGAGAACGCACACCTGACGCTGCGGTGGCGCGGAGGACTGCTCACTGAGATCGATGTGCATTTGCCACGTTCGCGCCCAGCACCCATTCGCACCGACGAGGATGTCGTTCAGCTGGTACGCCGTCTTGCCGAGCACTACTCCGACGCCGTCATTGCCGGCATCCTCAATCGCCAAGGCAAAACCACCGCCAAAGGCATGCGGTTCACTGCCAATCGCGTCGGCAGTCTGCGCACGCACTGGCAAAATTCCCTGCTTCAAAGCGTCCGAGAAGCAGCCGAGCGGTGATGTCGTCACCATCGATCGCGCCGCCGAACTTCTCGGCGTCGCACCGTCCACGGTCCATCGCTGGCTCAACGACGGCTTCATCGCCGGCGAGCAGCTTACCCCGGGGGCACCCTGGCGAATCCGCATCACCGATGACCTGCGCGCGCGTTTTGTCGACAAAACCCCGCCTGGCTACGTCGCAATGCTCGAAGCCACGCTCGCCCTCGGCGTCAGCCGCCAGACCGTCTTGCAGCGTGTGAAGCGAGGCGAGCTTCACGCCGTTCACGTCAACCAGGGACGCAGAAAAGGCCTGAAAATCAAGATACCTGAAGCGATGCCCGGACTCTTTGACCGTTTTGTATCAGATGGGGGTGCAGTATGACGAGGCATCCAAGAAATCTCGGATGTCGGCATCGAGTACCCAGCTCACGCTCTTCGTAGTGATACCGACCGTCAGCGCGTCCAGTGCCAGATGCGGGCTGCGCTTGGGTCTGAACCCGTACGAGAAACCAAGGAAGTCACCTTCGTAGATGGCGTTGAGCACCTCGACGACGGAACGCTGGACGATTTTGTCCTCCAGGGCTGGCACTCCAAGCGGCCTTCGCCGCCCGTCTGCCTTCGGGATGTACACCCGCCGAACTGGCTTCGCTTGGTACGCTCCTCGCTTCAGCCTTTCAGAGAGGTCATGGAGGTTGCCCTCCAGTTTCTCTCCATAGTGCTGCCACGTCTCTCCGTCGACGCCCGACGCCACATCTCGCTTGATGGCGAGATATGCCGTCCGCAGTCGTTCGACGTCGTACACGTGGTGGAGAAGCGCCGTGAACCGCTGCTTCCTGTCCTTCTGTGCTGCCTGACGTACCCGCTCAAGAGCGCTTTGCGCACCTTCCCGGCTCTGTGTCCGGAGCACGTTGCCCTTGGGCGAGTTCCCCTCGGCCAGCCCCCTTCCCTCCACCACCTCCGCGACCGGTTGCCCGGCCTTGTTCGGCGGCTTCTCAGGTACAATGGAGCTGTCCGACTTCCCACGTCCGTTCGTCATCGGCGTTCGTCCTTGGACTTCCCGATGCGGCCTGCGATGCCCACCATCGCAGGCAGACGTGGGATCTCCCGGCTCCCGTGCAAGGCGTTTCCGTACATGCTCGGGGTCTCTGACCGCGCGGGGTCCTGGCACGTCTCGCGGTATCGACGTGTCGGGTGTGGCCTTCCCTCCATCACTACGGTGTCGGCACCCGGAGTACCCGCCGTTTTGCGGCGGGACAATTCATTTCGCGGCTCAATACCCGGCCTGCACGTGCCCCTGTCAACGCTTCGACATCGTCCTCGCGGGCGATGACGCATGACTCGGGGCCAGTATGGGTCGCTACTCCTTTACTGTATGACTCTTGCATTCACAACGCCTCGCCGGTTTTGACCGGCGCTAAGTGATCGAAATTGATCAGGATTTCCTGTGGATAAATGAATACTTGCGCGGAGGGAGGCGAAGCCTACACGATGCCGTGATCTTCGACGGAGAAGGTCATGCATCTCGACAAAGCCCTGAAGACGGTCAGCGCGTTCGTAGAGCCCTCGCAGTTTGAAAGCATCCGGCGGCACATCCCGCCTGCGTGGGTCGCGCAGGTGCTGGAAGCGACGGGAACCGCTACTGTGCGGAAGCGCCGTCTACCTGCAGAGCAGGTTGTTTGGCTCGTAATCGGGATGGCCATGTTTCGGCGATGGCCGATTCATGACCTTGTCGGCAAGCTGGATCTGGTGCTGCCCGGGCCGCGGGCCACGGTGGCGCCCAGCGCTGTCGCAGAGGCAAGGGCTCGCGTTGGCGCCGAGCCGCTGGAGCAGATCTTTGAGATGGGCGCGAAAAAATGGGGTCACGAAAGCGCTCGAAAGCATGCATGGCGGAACCTGGCTCTGTACGGCGTGGACGGCTCCACCCTTCGGGTTGCGGACTCCCCGGAAAATCGCGCTCACTTCGGTGGACCGAGCGGTGAGCGTGGCGACAGCGGCTATCCACTTGTCCGGGTGACTACGTTGATGGCGTTGCGCTCTCACATCCTGGCCGCCGCAGATTTCGGGCCGTACAACGACAGCGAGATCACGCTCAGCGCGTTTCTCTGGCGAGAGGTGCCGGACGATTCGCTGGTGCTGGTGGACCGGGGCTTTTTGGCGGCCGGGATTCTGGTGCCGCTGGTGAACGAAGGGCGCAATCGCCACTGGCTGACGAGAGCCAAGTCGACCACGAAGTGGCGCGTTGTTAAGCGACTCGGAAGGAACGAGGACCTGGTTGAACTGACCGTGTCTGCGCAGGCGCGTAGCCAAGATCCGAGCTTGCCAGCCACGTACGTGGCACGGGCAATCAGGTACCAGGTGAAAGGCTTCAAGCCAGGGACGATCCTGACTTCCATGCTCGATGGCGAGCAGTTTCCCGCCAGCGAGATTGTGGAGCTGTATCACGAGCGCTGGGAACTGGAACTTGGCTACGACGAAATCAAAACCGAGATGCTCGACCGCCTCGAAAGCATACGAAGCCGCACCGTGGCCGGAGTCGAGCAGGAGTTGTGGGGTATCCTGCTGGCGTTCGACCTGATTCGCCTTGAGATGGAAAGAACGGCCAATGATCTTGGCCTCGAACCCACGCGGATCAGTTTCGTTTCCGCTCTCCGAATCGTCTGCGACACCTGGTCGTGGTGCGCGCTCGCCTCACCCGGCGCGCTGCCCACCCGGCTCAAGACGATGCGTGACCTCTTTTCCAGACTTGTGCTCCCGGAGCGACGGAAATCACGCCGCTATCCCCGCGCCGTAAAGATCAAAATGAGCAACTACCCCCGCAAACGCCCCACCCACGCCCACTCTTAACCGAACGGCATTGATCCTAGCAGCCCGTGGTGAAAGTCCGGATGGGCACCAGACGCGCTTGGGCGCGTCTGGTGCTTGGTTGATGACCTGAACATCCGATCAAGATCGACGTCAGATCTTCGGTGGTGTACGAAGGCGGTATGGCAATGGGCACACCCGATGGGGAGCAGGAAGAGCTGTTCATCACGCACCAGCAGCTTCGTTCGCAAAGCCACCCCTACTATCAGGCGGTCAACAAGGTGTTGGCCGAGAAGGGCTTCGACAGGTTCGCGGAGAGGACCTGTGCGAAATTCTACGCGAAGAAGATGGGGCGTCCGAGCATGGCACCTGGCGTGTATTTCCGATGTCTGCTGCTGGGGTATTTCGAGGGCATCGACAGCGAACGAGGTATCGCTTGGCGAGCCGGCGATTCGTTGAGCCTGCGCGACTTCCTCGGTATTCCTGCGAGCAAGTCCACACCGGACCACTCGACGATTTCGCGAACACGGCGCCTGCTCGACCTGGAGACGCACCAAGCGGTCTTCAGTTGGGTTTTGGGCGTGCTGGACAGTGCAGGGCTCATTCGAGGCAAGACTCTCGGTGTGGACGGCACGACCCTGGAAGCGAATGCGGCCATGAAGTCGATCGTGAGGCGCGACGACGGGCGCAGCTACGAGGAGTTCCTCACGGACCTGGCCAAGACGTCGGGCATCGCGACGCCGACGCGTGAAGATCTGGCGCGGATGGATCGCAAGCGTGAAAAGAAGGGGTCGAACGCGGACTGGTACAACCCGTACGACCCGGAGGCGAAGATCTCGAAGATGAAGGACGGGAGCACGCATCTTTCGCACAAGGAGGAGCACGCCGTCGATATGGACACGGGCGCGGTGGTGGCAGTGACCCTGGACGGCGGAACCGCGGGGGACACGACGACGCTGGAGGGAACGCTGGCAGCAGCCGAACAGAATCTCGAAGAAGCCCGAGAACACGCGGGAGAAGATTCAAAGCGCAAGCACGAGCCGAGCGAGGTCGTGGCCGACAAGGGGTATCACAGCAAGATGGTGATGCTGGCGCTACGGCTCGGGGGATGGCGCAGCTACATCGCCGAGCCCCGTCGTGGCCGACAGAATTGGGAGGGCGAGGCCGAGGAGCGCGACGCGGTTTACGCCAATCGTCGGCGGAAGAACGGCCATCGCGGTCGCCATCTCATGCGTCTCCGTGGCGAGATCATCGAGAGGACCTTCGCCCATGTTCTGGAGACCGGCGGCATGCGACGCCTGTACCTTTGCCACCAGGAGAACATCGCCAAACGGCTGCTGGTGCACATTGCCGGTTACAACCTGGGTCTGCTCATGCGCAAGTGCTTCGGCGTTGGCAAACCGAGGTGTCTCCAGGGCCAGTCGGCCGCCCTTTGGGCTGCCCTGATCACGCTTTGGGAGCTGCTGGCTTCGCTCATGCGGCTGCCAGGGACCGCCGACCGCGAGAATCCGCAAGCAACCGGCAAATCACACGGCCCGTGGCTCGTTCAGGCTGCCGCATGAGCGAAGCTATTTGCACCACTTACACCACGGGCTGCTAGGCGGCGTGATGATCGGCAACCACGACCGCATTGGCGCCAATGCGGTCGTACTGACGGACGTTCCCGCTGGGGCGGTGGCAGTTGGAGTGCCAGCAATTATTAGACCGCGAACGGCAAGAGACCGGTAATAAGCCCCGCCGTGCCGCCTGTCCGGAAACATAGCCCTTCTTGACGGCCTTCTTGGGACCGCGCCGGATGCTGCGACTGGTCAGTGGACTTGGTTGACAAGTCAGGCATCATCCGACATATTTCTCGCCGCCTTGGCGACCCGGAATCGTGGCTCCATTGGCCTATCTTCAGGGCCAGCCGTGCAACTTGAGAGGATAGCGAAGAATCGCAGCTTTCGCACAGTGCTGGCCCGGAGAGATCGGGACGCTGACGATCACAATCTGCGGCGTCAGAGCCTTTGCAGCTCCGCCCACAATCAATCCTAGCATCGAGGCCGGCTCTTGGATGAACCACGCGACATTCGAACGAGAATTTGTGCCGTTTCTCCCATCTACGGATTCAATGCTGGAATTCCATCCTGCTGCTTTAATGTCACTGAGAATCTAGATCGATCCCGCTTTGACGCTCGGTGTTGGTTCTCGGCAGCCGATGATGCAGTCTCGGCCAAGTCCACGGTTCGCCTGATAATGCCGCGGCTAGCGTATCGGGCCTACTGCAAAATGAAGGGCAGTTCTGAGGTCCTGAGAAAACTGGTCGAGTGGCGCTATCTGCGCGACTTGCGACCTGGAACGATAGCCTGGGTCTGGCCAGGCATGACGCCAGGGCTGCTCCGAACCCTCAAACGCAGGGGTTACACCATTGCTCTCGAACGTGTGAACTCAAACGTAACTTCGGCTCGCGAACTACTTGACGCCAAAGCTGCCCAACTGGGCCTGTCGCCGGATCATACCATCACCTCGGAAGCGATCGCCCACGAAACTCTCGAACTCGAGTGTGCTGACTACGTCTTCGTTTGCAGTCCCTTCGTCGAGGATTCCTTCCTAAGAGGGGGGGTTGCCCCAAAACGAATACGCCGCTGCACGTTCGGGTGGGATCCCCTGACATTTACGACTAAACCGCGCCAAGTGCACACGTGCGACAAGCCCGTGTTTCTATTTGTGGGAACTGGATGCATTCGCAAAGGACTGCCTGATCTGTTGGAACTCTGGGAGCGTGCCCGTCTGCGTGCCACACTCCGAATTGTCGGGCCCATCCATGCGTCAATAGCGGAACGGTACGCCCGCATCCTGTCGTGTCCGGATGTCGAAGCGGTCGGATTGAAACTTGACCTTGTGGAAGAATACGAGCGATCACACGTCTTCGTGTTGCCCAGCATCGAGGAAGGCAGTCCACTGGTGACCTACTTGGCTCTTGCTTCCGGCATTCCCAGCCTCGTGAGCTATGCTGCTGCGGGAGGGATCGTGAACGACGATGTCGAGGGGCTGGTGAGGGATCCCGAACAACGGTCAAGTTTTCAGGAAGCTCTCACTCGGTTGGCTACGGACGCTGAGCTTAGGGAACGGCTTGGATGCGCCGCGCGCGCGGCAAGTGAGCGCTATACTTGGCCGCGCGTTGCGAAGAACCGCGGAGAAATCTTTGCAGCCATTCAGAGGTCGACAGCGAGCGGCTAGAGTCATCAGGATTCAAGAGGGCTGAGGAGAGCCTCCGCGAGCACTTTCGGTTTTCACCTGGCGCCAACAGCGCCACCTTGGCTGCGTCCGTTCATCGCGTTCCAGGTTAGTTGAAGACCTTCGCGAAGTGCAACGTTGGGACTCCATTTGAGTTCGTTGCGAGCGCGCGAGATGTCGAGGCAGATCTGAGGAACGTCGAAGGAACGCGCTGTCTCGTGCACGATTCTGCACGGACGCTGAACGACGTCCTGAATCTCGGTCAGCAGCTGATTGAGCGACACTCCGACACCGCTACCGATATTGAAAATCCGATGGTCACCTGAGTACTCTGCTGCCAGTCGAAACGCATGTGCCACGTCTTCGACATAGACGTAGTCACGCACCACCGAACCATCGCCCCAAATGACAATGGGCTTGTCGGCAAGAATGCACTTGAGGAATACCGGAATGGCACCCTGAGCCGTACCAACATGGTGAGATCCGTATGGATTCGCCAAGCGAAGGCAAACGGTCTTTAGCCCGCGGAGGCTGCCAAATAGGCGGCAATATTTCTCGATAGCCAACTTCACGATCCCATAGGACACGATTGGCTGTGTGGGTGCATCTTCGGACACCGGGACACTTCTGGGAGGACCGTAAACAGTGCCGCCGGAGGATGCAAAGACTAGCCTTGAGACGCCGCTGTCAGCACAAGCCTCTAAGAGATGAAGGCTTGCGACGAGATTACTTTCTACATCGAAGACCATGTTGGCGTTGGAACTTGCTGGAAGCGTCGTACCTACCAGGTGAAAAACCCAATCAGCGCCCCGGACGACGTTCCGAACAACCGCCGCATCGAGAAAATCCAAACTCACAGTCTCCAGGCGATCGGCCGTACCCCTTGGAATCATTCCGAAATCTCGCGCTATGTCGCAGGCAATCACGTAGTGGCCCGCTCGCAAGAGATCGGCCGCCACATGACTGCCAATGAATCCATTGGCTCCGAAGACTATGAACGTTTCACGATTTCCTTGCTGGCAGCCTACCGTCCGACTAGGTGCACCCATGTATGTCAAACTGATTCAGCGAATTCAAGAGGGTTGCCGAGCTGTGTGCTGTCGCGTCGCCTCTGCGTGCCCCGCATCGACGCGAGGCCGCAGTCTACCTGCGCGCCCCCTTGAAGTAACCGATCCCCCGGCAAAGCCGGGGGCTTTCAGATGGGGGCCGCCCAAGGCGGCTTAGGTTGGAGCCGCTCACGAGCGGCCTGGGAGCCACCTGAAGGTGGCAATTTCTACAACAACTTCATCTGTTCTTGCCGCTTGTCCTCGGCTTCCTGCTTCCGAATGTACTCGCGAATCGTTGCTTCGTCTCGCCCCACTGTCGACACGAAGTAGCCCGTGCCCAGAAATGTGTAGCCACTCGGTTTGATTGCTGAGCCTCTGGGGTTCGGCGCTCCGATCTGCTGATGGGATCGCGCAGGGGCAGTGATGGGGAGGCCCTCGTCGATGCGGCTTGGGATCGGCCAGGCGGCGTGATGTAGTGCGCGGCCCTTGGGAGGGGGGCCTGGTTCCGTAGCAGGGATCAGAAAGTGATGGGGACCGGTGCGACAACACCGTCCCCATCTGGCCCCGGGTAGATCCCCGACAAAGAGAAAGACCGGAGCACCAAACGAATCGTACAAAGCGCCTTGGACGTCAAGAGTTGGATGTCCAGGATGCCTTCGGTCGAGCAGGTGCGTCCGGGCCGCTGTGCCGGTTGCGGCGTGGCCAGTCGGCCGACAGGGCATGGCCTTGGCCTGCACGGTCACGGTCTGCGCGTGCGGGAGATGCTCGGGCCACACGTGGCGCAGGGCGAGCCAGCGACAGTGAGCGTGCCGTGCCGGCGCTATCTGTGCGTGGACTGCGATGCTGTCATGCTGGTGGTGCCCGGGGCGATCCTGGCCCGGCGTCGGTACTCGGCCTCCGCCATCGCGCAAGCCCTGGCGTTGTTCGGGCTGGAGCGGATGAGCCCGGCCAAAGTCCGCCGCTGGACCAGCCCATTCCGAATCGTGGGTGCAACGGCTGCTGGGGATTGGGTGACCATAGACCGCTGGTGCGACGACGTGCGGGTCGGCCGGCTGTTTTCCGAGGTGCGCAGGTGTCCTGACACCTTCTCGCGTCGACAAGTGGCCGAGCGTGCGGCGACCACAATCGGTAGCCGTGCCCCACCGCCCGGGGACGCATCGCTGACCGTGCGTGCGTTTGCTGGCGGCGCGCGGGCCGGGTGAGGGGGCAAGCACCTCGACCGCACATCAGCGACGGCGAGCCCAAGGGCAACACCAGCCCACCATTGGTGATCCCTCCCGCGCTTCGGCCAATGCGGGCATCTGTAGTCGAACGCCGGATGGACCGGCGCAAAGGAGCAATGACCATGGATGCACTCAAACCCAAGAACCACGCCGAGGCGGTGGCCGTCTTCCGCAGCGAAGTCGTGGGATCGCTCTGCCGTCGCGAGCTTTCCCACGGCGATTTGGTCGCAGAATTTCGCGCTCTGGCCAAGGAGCGATTCCGTCTGCCAGGCGCGGACGTCACCAAGACCATTTCGGTGCCCACGTTGGAGCGCTGGTTTTACGCCTACCGGAAGGGCGGTTTGGATGGGCTTCTGCCCAAGCCACGCAGTGATCGTGGCCGCGCCCGCGCTCTGGCGGACGAGCTGCGCGAGTTGCTGTTGGCCATCCGCCGCGAAAATCCCTCGGCGTCGGTGCCGCTGATCTTGGCCACACTGGTGCGCGACGGGCGCATGGACCGTGACGCCGTCTCAGCAGCGACGGTGCGCCGGTTGTACGCCGAGCATGGACTCGACCGCATCGCGATCCGCGACGGCAGCAGCACGCACACACGCCTGCGTTGGCAGGCCGAGCGACCGGGTGCCCTGTGGCACGGAGACGTATGCCACGGACCCAACCTGCTCATCGACGGCAAGAGCGTGCCCCTGCGCATCCACGGCATGCTGGACGACAATTCCCGTTTCGTGGTCGCGCTGGAGGCCATGCACAACGAGCGCGAGATCGATATGCTGGGTCTTCTCTGCCGTGCCGTGCGCCGCTACGGGCTGCCCGAGGCGCTGTATCTCGACAATGGCTCGACCTACTCAGGCGACAGCTTGCGCCTCGGCTGCGAGCGTCTTGGGGTCACCCTGATCCACGCCCGCCCATACTCACCCGAGGCGCGCGGCAAGATGGAGCGATTCTGGCGCACCCTGCGCGAGTCCGTACTCGACCACATGGGCTCGCTCACTTCGCTTCACGACGTCAACGTCAGGCTGTGGGCCTTTCTCGACCAGCACTATCACCAGGCGCCGCACGCCGGTCTGCTCGGCCGCACGCCCGATTCCACTTGGAACGACGCCCATCACCCCGTCGACGATCTCGACGAGGCTCGTCTGCGCACGGCGCTGACTGTGCACGAGCGCCGGCGCGTCCGCCGCGACACCACCATCAGCATCGACGGCGTTGTGTGGGAGTTGGACCAAGGCTACCTCGCCGGGCGCATTGTCACCGTCGGACGTTGTTTGGCCGACGTCGACGTGCCTCCCTGGGTTGAGCACGAGGGCAAGCGACTGGAACTGCATCCCGTCGATGCTGCCAAGAATGCGCACACAGCCCGCAAGCCCCGCAATCCTGGCGTAACCACACCGGCCAGCAAGACCGTCCCCTTCGACCCACCAGGCGCGCTGCTCGACAACGCCGCTGGCCGTGCCCCCGCCCACACCGACGACGAGGAGATCTTCTAATGCGCGATGTGTACCTGTCCCATTTCGGGCTGCGCGAGCCGCCCTTCAGCAAGGAAATTCCCGACGGTGATTTGTGGCTGCCGTCGTCCAAGCAGGCCGTTGTCGACGAACTAGTCGACGCGGTCGAGGAGCGCACCTCGGTCGTGCTGGTGGGCGATCCCGGCGTAGGCAAGACATGCGTGCTGCGCGCCTTCCGCAAGCGTCTGCCCGAGGCTGCTTATCGCCTAACCTACTGCCACAACGTCACCCTCGGCCGACGCGACTTCTACCGCCAGCTCTGCATCGCCCTGGGCCTGTCGCCGTCGGTCACCGCTGCCGGTGTCTTCCACGCCGTCGCCACCCACGTCAACGACCTGGGCAAAGACCGTATCCACCCCGTCTTTCTCCTCGACGAGGCCCACCTGCTTCATCAGGACACGCTCGACCATCTGCACATCTTGCTCAACTACGAGTGGGACAGTCGCGCGCTCCTGTCGCTGGTGATGGTCGGTCTGCCCGAATTACTCGACCGACTGTCCATGCGGCGTAACCGCTCACTCTTCTCGCGGCTGCACCGGCGATTGCGAATCGACCCACTGTCGCCAGTCGACACCGGCGAATACATCGGCATGCGCCTCCACCGCGCGGGTTGCGAACGCGAACTCTTCGCCTCCGACGCCATCGCCATGATCCACGAAGCCGCAATGGGCGGTATGCGCGACGCCGACCGCCTGGCCACTGCCGCCCTCCGCGAAGCCGCTCGAAAGAAGCGCAAGCTCGTCGAGCGCGATGCCGTGGCCAGAACCATAGACGCTCACACCAACGGCGACACCGGCGCCTAAATCGCCATCACGCTGCTGAACCCTGGCGAGCCGACTCGACGATGGGCATTGCGAACACCGCGCGGGCGACTGTCATCCGATTGATGCCCATCGTCGAGTCGGCTCGTTTCCCCATCAACCAGTCTGCGCGGCAACAGAAATGGTGCCCAACGAAATTCTGCTTCCGCTCGAAGAACGTCCTGGCGATATGGATCGCGCTCTTCCCCTTGATGTACCCCACCATCTGCGCCACCGAATACTTCGGTGGAATTGATATCAGCATGTGAACGTGGTCCGGCAGCAGATGCCCCTCTTCGATGTTGCACTCCTTCTGCTTTGCCAACGTCCGAAACACTTCTCCAAGATGAGAGCGCAATTCTCCAAAGAGTGTTTTCCGTCGGTACTTCGGGATGAACACTACGTGGTACTTGCACTCCCACACGCTATGATTCAGGCTGTCATAATCGTCCATGTGAACTCCTTGTCGTGTTGCCTTGGGCGGCGCACGACAGGAGTCCACGGGACGACTCCCGGAGCTGTCAAACTTTGGATGCCTCCCCGGCAAAGCCGGGGGGTCTCCCGCTTACGCTAGTGTCGGGGCGCCCGAATCTCGCCCAGGCGATGCGCCAGCGTCTTGGCTGGCCCAGGCAATCGGTCCGCAACTCTGGCAATATCTATGCGGTCCTGGTCGCGAAGGCCAAACAGAGCGATGAGCGCAAGATTCAGGACACCACTTACGGCGGACACAGCGAAAAGCCCCGTCCATGTCCTGATGCCGAATAGGTATTTGACCGAAAGGCATATGAAGACGGATGGCAATGCCGGCAGCACTGTGGGGAGAAGAACTTGACGAACCCAGGCACTTGCGGGTGTGTGGGTGATGCGCCAACTGAGACGCCAGGTGAGTACGGTGTCCAAAGTGAGAGTGGCCAGCAAAGTAGCAGCCGCTGAGCCAAACGCTCCCATCCGAAGTTGAGCAACAAACAGAATGGTGAGCAGCAAATTCGTCGAGTGCACGATGATCTGCCGCACGGCGAATCTCTTCATCTCGCCGGCCGCAGCAAGCGCGGCCGGACCCATCGCATTGAAAGCATTGAGAAGCGGCACGACCAGCAGCACAGCCATGACCGCCCCGGCCCCTTGATACTTGCCTCCAAGGTAGAGCAACATCAATTCCTTGTTGAACACGATGGCAGGTACCGCAACAGCGAGAAGGACCCAAGTGTTGTATCTCGCTGTCCGCAGGTACGTATTCCGCAAGCGGGTAAAATCCCCCATCGCGTGCATTGCAGCCAGGAGAGGGATGAACGGACGGCTAAGGGGACCAACTAACAAGGGAAGTTGCCGCGGTACGATTCCTGCGACGTTGAAGGTCGCGACAGCTAGTGCCGACGCAAACCGGTTGAGGATAAGTGGATCCATCGCCATTCTGGCTGTCTGGGCAATTTGGTTGACCAGTGTCCATCCCCCGTAGTTCGTGATTTCGCGAGCCAAGGACCAACGGATAGCATTCCAACGGAAGCGCTGGGCCGGAAGAAGGCGAACCGAGATTGGAACACAAATGGCAAGATTCACGAGGTCACTAGCCACCGACGCAACTATCACCCACAGCACGCGTGTGCTCATGCCGAAAAGCAGACTGAACAAAACCAGTAGTCTCAGAAGTTGGCAACTCACGCTGATCAGATCTTGCAACACGAACTTCTGTCGAACGACAAATCCCGAGCCAAATGCCGCCGCCGGGAGTTGAAGCGCGGCTGAGAAGACCAGAAGAGCCATCATGATCCGGCTGTCCCACAAGCGACCCGGATCGATCCTAATCACGTGGTCTACATACCATGCGCCCGTCCACCCCACGGCGAGGAAGGCGATCCCCCCAGCTGCCAACACCGGAAGCATCGTAGAGCATATGCCAGTAATTTTGTCATCATCGCCTTTGGCGTAGGCAACTGTCACGAAGCGGCCGATTCCCCCAGTGAGGACCGTCGAAAGCAACGGAGCGAACGCCATAATGGCCGCCATCAGGGGGACTAGACTGTATTCTTCAGCCGAAATGCGCTTGAGCAGGTACTGTTGCAGCCAGACAAGAACCGACAGGTTCAAGACGGTAGTTGCCGCCGAACTCACAGAGTTGACCAGCACGAGTCTTTTGCTTATTTCAACCCGTGCCACGATTTAGATTGCCTCCTTGTGTCGACGTCCGGTGCAGCCACCTTGTTGGAAGTCACGATAGCAGGTCATGGTCGGGTGGGAGTCGACGAATATTGGCGCGGCGCGGCCATCTAGGCGAAGTCAACTGCCTTGAACCTGCACTGCCCGATCTAGTCAACGGTCGGTTCCAGTTCTCGCAGTCCGCGCGCCAACACGCCGGAAAGCAGGAAGGGCCACACCGCATAGACGCCGTTCGGAATCAAGTCCACCCCAATCAACGCGGCAATGACCGCGAGCCCCGCCATCTGTGTCTTTTGCCGTTCATTCCCATGCTTGGCCAATCGGTGGCGTGCTGAAAAGACTGGCCACAACAACGCACCAAAGCCAACGACGAAACCAGCCAGTCCATTGACGCCGAAGACGACTATCCAGTACCCGTCAGTGACGGAAACATCCTTCCCGTCCTCGTCGTATATCCGATTTCTTCCGTTTCCCCATCCAAACCACGGGCGCTCGCGCGCATGCGCTAGCAATCGGTCCTCGTTAGTAAATCGAAATTCCAGAGACTGGCGCCGGTCTTCTCCCAATAGGCCAGCGGCGTCGAGGACCCCAGCGACTGGGAACAGGTCGGTGGCACGAAGCAACGGATAGATCACGGTCGCAAAGGCCAAGATGGACGCCACCAGCAGTTGACGCTTCGGCCTCACGAGCGACACCAAGAGCACTCCGATCAGAGCCTCGATGATTGCCCCGGTGCTCCTGCACAAAACCAGCACTACGAGTTGGAACCACGCAAGAAGACGAACCGGCAACCCAAACAGGATGCGCCGGGCCTTCCCAAGAACAAATAGCGCCAGCGTGGACACTGTGAAGAAGCGAGCCAAGGCCAGCCCGTGCGTCATGAACACCTTGGGACGATAGCCTCCCCAGCGTATCCCCTGGTCAAACTGCCCCGTGTTGTACCCGTAAATCCACTGGTGAAACTGGGGACTCATTCGCATCTCGACGATGGCAAATGGGCAGTAAATGAGCCCCGCGACGGCCAGGGCCACTAGAACTCTTTCAACGTCGCGGGCGTCTCGAACAAGTGCGTATCCCAAGTAGAAGGCCAAGAGGCTTGGGAAGAACTCAGATAGAACTAGGGAGAACCCATCCTTCAGATTCAATGCGGGCAGAACCGTCCCTACTTCGCCTCCGAGGATGATTGCATCACCGTTGGTCAACCCGGTGAGCGTCCCGCCAACGGCGGCGATAAATGCGATAAGTACAATCCACTTGTCTTTCGTGAGTTCGGTAACCCTCGACGGACATCGCAGCATACAAGCAACGAATGTACATAAATAGAATAGGTTGTTCTTCCCAAGCTCGTGGACAAAGGGAATCTTGAAGGCAGCCCCCACTGGAAGAAACATTTCGGCGCCCAACACAACGACCAAAGCCGCGGGCAGCGGACGCATCGCGAAGAAGGTTCCAATCGATAAGGGGATACAGAGGACTACGACAACCACCGCCAGAGTGCTCATGGCGGCAGACTCAGATGGTTCATCTCGACGGCAGACCTGCCGCCATTGGAACCCACTTCCTCGCACCGCAGGCAGCCCAGCGACGAACTCTTCCGCATCCACAAGTGGGCTGTCTCAAGGAAGGCGCCTTCGGGTTGGGCGCAATGTCCGACGGCCTCTTGCATTTTGTGATGACAGAGGGTAGCCCATTGACAAGTGCCTGGCAATCGTGCGCGGCACGTGGCCAGCCACGCTTGACCAGCCTCCATCGCTGGAGCATAGTCGGCGACATAGACTGTCGGCATTATCCCCACGCGTCATCACCGGTTCGAGAAAAATGCAGGAATCTTCCCAGAGCGTTGCGGCACTTGTCCTGGCGTACTCGCGCTACGAGACACTGAAGAAACTCGTAGATGCCCTTCGAAATCAGATTCGCAAACCCGATGAGATAATCGTCGTGAATCAGGGAAGCAATCGCGAGATTGATCAGTGGCTCGCTGAGCAAACGGACCTGCACGTGTTACGTCAGGAAAACAAAGGCAGTGCGGGCGGTTTCTGCACCGGAATCCAATTGTCAATCCGACGTGGGCACGCATGGACTTGGATATTTGATGATGATGCAATTCCGGAGCCTTCGGCGTTGCAGGAACTTGTCGAAACCCCATACTTCCAACGTCTTGACACGACATTCTTGGCGAGCCGAATCGTTGATCCGTGGGGCCAAACGTACATGTCCCCGGGGCCAGCCGATGCCAACCGATGGTACGGCACCGTTCTGACAGACAAGTGCGTTGAAGTCCTGGGGGCCTGCTGGCTTGGCATGATGGTAAATAGCGCGGCTGTTCGAAGATTGGGCTTGCCGATTGCCGAGTTCTTTCTTTGGGACGAAGATATTGAGTTTAGCCACCGTCTCGCGCGGGGGGGCAGGGCGTATTGCGCAGTGTCGAGCGTAATCGTCCACTATCAGGATAGTCAGTTCGAACCGTTCGGCAAAGACTTCATAAAATTCGCGCATTACGCCCGCAACAACATCGCCCGAGCAAGACTGGAGCCGAGGCCCTTTCCATATCGGTATTTTAATTCGATACGGAGAGCTCTGCATTTCACCAAGATGATTGTGCAGCGAAAGGCGCCGGTGCGGTCACTGCCGTGGATCTTGCGTGGACTCTTTCTGTTTCGGCCGCGCATCCGATATATGGATTGACAGGTGCCGCGAGCACTCCGCACGAACGGGCGCCGAAACTCGGCCCTCCGGCATCCCATGGCTCAGGTTCCAGTGGCAGCGTCCCGCTTGTACGGGAAATGGACTCGGTCGAGCAGAGCGAAGAAGCGAGCCGGGGAGCCCAGCCCCTCTCGGAAAGAGGACGGAGGCGGAGCGGGATTCCTGTCCGGATAGACCACCTCTCGGCGAGCAAGCGCGCGTCCTACCAGATGACGCATGTCAGATTGTGCTGCGCTTGCCATATCCACCTCGCACCAGACTCGTTGAACACGTGGTCCATGATAGGCAGATAGAAAAAGGCAGCCGGTCAATTCGCGCAAGAATTCCATGTGAGAGCCTTGCAACGCCGCACACCGGGTCCACGTGGACCGGATAACGCCCGGCTGGAGCATCCGACCTATTTTTTGGTCCAGAGCGGCTGGCAGATACTTACCCAGCCGCTTATACGCCTTCCGAGGATATACCGCGATCTTGCTTGGCGGCTCAATGAAGGCCTTCCACTTGGGCGTTGTGTAGAGATCAGCAACCTGACCCTTCCAGAACAGAACCTTCGGTCCCCGCTCACGGGCTATCTGTTGAAGGTGCGTACCCCAACGCCAATGCGCCAAGTCGGTTCGGCAGCAACCCAGGAATGCTTCTTCTTCTTGCACGTCCGAATCTGCGCGGTCCTCCAGGCGCTGAACCTCCACGGAAAGGCGATTCTGCGCCACAAACTGGCACACGAGGTCGAAATTGGGGGCAGCACTCAGGGCCACGGTTGGATTCTGCCAAGGCAATAGCAGCAGATTGAGACTGTCCTTACCTCCGCACAGGACCGTGTTCGTATAGGCTGGGTGAAAGCGCTCCGCGGCGGCAATATCCTCACACAAAGCCGTGGCAAGGCGCTCAGCGTATTCCGCTGGCGAGACGATGCGCGTCACCGATGCATGTGGACGCCCCAGACGAAAGATGTCGCTATCCAGCGTGTCGTTGCCGCCCCAATATTGGAAATCTGGTCGAAGTGCCGCGCGAATCGGTCTGGGGTTCACATCGAGGTGGCCCTTCTTGAGTAGCAGCGCAACGAGGGAGTAGGAATACAAATCATGCCAGCGGTAGATCGGATAGAACGACGGATTGAGATCGACTCGCTTGGGTTTCCAGATTGCTGGACCATGCTGGGCCCACAACGTGGCTTCCGTAAGCAACTCGCACTCTTGGGCAGGTTCCGTGGCGCGCGCAAGATGCTTATGAAAGCTTCCTTCTAGGGTCATGAAGGCACGGTTTATACACCAGAAACCGAATGACCAGAAGTCGTGGAACGACGAGAGAGAGCCGGACTACGGGTACCGGCTGCGCTGTCCGCGAGCGGGACGGTAGCGAGCGCGAAAAGCGCCCGCGTCTCCGCCGAATAGTGGTTCTACGGGTGGTGAGCAACGCGCTCCCGGCTGCTGCCCCGCGCCAGCGTGCCCTTCGCGATCATGTTCCGCACCCTGACCTACGGTACGCTCGTCAATTCCAGGGCCGAGGTTGCCGCGGGCTAGGACAGGCGCATAGGCTCCAAAGCCTGACCCCTGTGCGCGCATTGAGCTTGCCCCGATTCCGTGGACACGTGGTTTATGCTGCCAGCGCACCATCGCGCAGGTCAGCCTCGACCTCGTTCGGGGTCCTGTAGTGGTTGTATGAATGTAGCCTGGTTTGATTGTAGTAGCTCTCGATGAAGGTGAACATTTCGGGCTCCGCGTCGCTCACGTAGCGCCAGGTGGCCGTGTCCGGCCCTTCGAATTCGAGGGTAGAGAAGAAGCTCTCGGCCACGGCATTATCCCAGCAATCCCCCTTGCGGCTCATGCTCTGGAGAGCGTGCACCTCCTCGAGTAGCTGTCGGAACTTGCCGGCCGCGAACTCCGAGCCTCGATCCGAGTGGAAGATCAGGCCTCGCGGTGGATTGCGCCTCGCCAGCGCTCGACGAAGCGCTTCGCATGACAGCTCGGCATCGAGGTGGTCGCCCAGTGCCCAGCCGACGACCTTGCGCGAGAACAGATTGGTGATGGCCACGAGAAAGAGGAAGCCGCCAATCACAGGCAGGTACGTCGTGTCGCCTACCCAGACCCGATTCGGCGCTGAGGCCGAGAATTTCCGCTTGAGCAGGTTGGGCGCGATGGGCTCGCCGTGGCGCGAGTCAGTCGTCGTCCGCCAGCGCCGCTTCCGGCGTGCCGCAAGCCCCTGGCGCACCATTGAGGCTGCTACGCGCTTCTTGCTCGTGCAGTGCTCGCGCCGTCGCAGCTCCTGCTCGATTCGTGGCGCTCCGTAGTTGCCTTTCAGCTCGCCGAAGATCGCCGCCACTTGCACATCCAGTTGCTGCTGTTCCAGGGCACGTCGCGATGGCCCGCGCGTGCGAAACGCATGGTGACCGGAGCGGGAGAGCCCGAGCGCACGGCACATCAGCGCTTTCGGGTAGTGAGCCTCCTCCGCCGCAACGAGCTCGAAGCTCATTTTCCGCTCCTGGCGAAGAAGGCTGCAGCTTTTCGGAGGAAGTCCCGCTCCATCGTCACCGTCCTCAGCTCGCGCCGAAGCCGTACAACATCGGCACGCTCCTCGGTGGTCAGAGGTCCGTGGGGATCCCGCTTCTCGTCGATTTCTGCGCGCTGAACCCACGCCCGAATGGCCGTCTCCCCCAGATCAAGCTCCCTGGCAACCTGGGCGATGGTCTTGCCACTCGTGCGCACTAGGCGCACGACCTCAGCCTTGTACTGTCGGGTAAATGTCCGTCTCTTTCTTCGTTCCATGGATGTCCTCCATCATATCGGAGGTGTCCACGAAACCGGGGCAGGCTCACATCGCCTTCGCTTCATCCAGTCCGTGCCGTGCGGCTTCGGGTGGCTTCGTAGCGGGTCGAACGCAACGGTGATGCCAGACGGGAGCGAGGGGAGCATCGCTTCTTGACGTGCCTCCTCGATAGGGTAACGTACCGCCAACGGGCCCAAAGGTGATGCGAGCGCCGTACAGATATCCTGTCGACCGGAGCCAGCCCCTTGGGACGAAAGGGCTGACAGCGCGTCCTCCCTCTACCGTGGACGCTGCGCCGCCCGTAGAACGAGTTGCCAAGGGCGCTCTTCCAGGTAAGACACCGGGGGCTGGGCCAAAATGGAGCGTTTTCAATGAATATCCGTACCAAGATCACCTCTAGTGTCCTTGCCGGGGTCATGGCGATGGCTGGCATGGCCTGTTGTACCGCAAACTGCAGTTCAAAAAGGACCCCAGCCCCCCCCACGGCACCCTTAGACGCGGCTACCGGGCTTGTGGCTTCGATAGTTATCACCGACGCGTCGACCTACTACGCGACTACTCCAAAATATTTCCCCGACATCGGGATCACTCTGACGAATGGATATGCTCCCTTCCCGGTGTTTTTCGAGGGTTGGCAATCAAGCCCGCGCGCCAACTTGGTCCGCTATGATTGGGATTTTGGTGCTCGCACGGAGGGGGACGAGCTGGGACGCTACTTCGATGGCTTTAATGCTGCCCACGTGTACGAGACGCCGGGAATCTACACGGTCACCCTTACCGTGACGGACTACCTCGGAGTTCAGAGCCCTCCGGCCACAGTGACTATCACGGTGCTCGCTCGCAATTCTGCGGGTACGTACTACGTCGATTCGGCACTCGGCAGCGACAGCAATGATGGCAAGGCCGCAACCGTGGGCGGCGGCCATGGCCCTTGGCAAACGGCTACCAAGGCTTTGGGCATGCTCCAGAAGACAGGTTCTGGACCATACACGGCGCTCCTCAATCCGGGAGACCGGGTGCTTTTCAATCGCGGTCAGACCTTCGCGCTCACTGGCAACATCACGTACAATGGGGGAAATCCATATCTGATTTCGCTAGCTCATGGACAGACCTGCCAAGGGGTCCAGTTCGGGGCATACGGGGCCGGGTCGAAGCCGATCATACAATGGCAAGGAAGCGCCGACACTATCCCAGGATCAAGCCCAGCTGCCCAGTCAATTGGCTCGCTCTACGCCGCGGGCTATGGGGGCGCATACATTGTCTGGTCCGACTTGCAGTTCAATTTTTTAAATCCGACCAATGGCGTCCAGCTCGGTGGGATACTCAGTGGATACAGTGCCTGGAAGAACATTCTTTTTCTGCGGTGCGACTGTATCGACGCTAACAGTAACAGCATCTGGGGCATGGAGGGACTCGACCCAGCCCCGGATGGAATTTTCACGGTGTCCTGTACCTGCAACAACTACCTGACGGCGTCGTCTGGAAGCGGCACTATGGTCTACGGAGGGCCAAGTCATCTGGCACTCCTGAATAATAGGTTTGACATGTCGGCGAATCACATCGCTTACTTGAAGCCGGTCAACAAGGGCGTTATCTCGAAGAATGTATTTAGTCGTCCCGCACGGGGGAGAACGGCGATCAGGATAGATGGAGGACCTGCAAGTTCTAGCGGTTCACCTGGGCAGTCGGGGGTCGCAATAGGACAGACGGCAAACAATATCGTCGTCTCGGACAATCAGTTCCTTGGTTGGGTCGACACTGTTATCGGCGGCGCTGGGCGATCCGGAGGTGCCCATGGAGTAGACGGGACCACCTACAATTACAAGTTGATCGACTTTGGCGCGAATTCAGATGGACAGCAGATACACGACCAAATCGTATTTGAACGCAACGTGATCACCAACTTCATTACCGGAATGACAGTCAAGAACACGTCTAACATGACTATTCGCAACAATCTGTACGTGTCGCCCGTGGCGGGAATGGCGCTGGGTCTGAACGATCCGAGTTTGGAATATAGGCCGCTTCAGAACGTGTTCATCTATGGCAACACTTTTCTGACCGGGGTTCATCCAATCGACCCACAACAGCCTGTTTGGGGAAACTACGCTCTGGTGCAAATGACGCCCTATACCTCTGGCGACACTACCTTTGGATCAGTGGATACAAATGTGCGCGTCTTCAACAATATTTTTGCAACCTACGCCGACGGAGCGGCAAAGGTCGCTCTTGATCTGACAGGCGCCGTTGCAGGGTTCACTTCCGACAACAATTTCTTCTATATGCCGAATGTGGCTGGTGGAACGTTCATGAAATTGGGCGCGACCGCGTTGACCTTGGCGGACTGGGGGACTGCTACGGGCTACGACGTCCACAGTTTGTCGGGAAGCCCTGGGTTTGCAGGCGGAAATGTTGCCGAGTTGAATGGCGGGGTCCCAGGGACGCCTAGCAGTCAGGCTGCGTGCATGACGGAGGCAACGCAACTAATTGCTCAGCTCCAGCCTGCTGCGGGGAGCATGGTGATCGATTCCGGAGCGAACTTGGGTGCGGCACTCAGCAATGACTTCCTCGGGCTGGCCCGTCCAGTGGATGGGAACGGCGACGGGATATCGCAAACGGACATTGGCGCGTTTGAGTACCAGGCCACGAAATAGTCGAAGGTTCCGAGAGGAACTCGGGACGGCCGGTTGTCGTAGCGAAGATTTCAGTAGGCCCGAATCACGCCAGGCGATAATTCCGCAGGTAAAGTGGAGCATGGCAAAGTACGTGTCCTCGCGAATGTCCCAACGGAAAAGGATGCGCCGGAATCGATTCATCCAACCATGTGTCCGTTCGACGGCCCACCGCCTCGCTCTGACGCCAGGCTTGGACTCCAACTCCTTCTTCTCCTCGCCCCGACTTCGCACATGAAGTGTGAAGGCAGACGCAAGTCCGAAGGCACGGGCCTCGTTGTAGTCGTATCTGGGCACTGATTCCGGCCGGACCTGGGCAGTGATTCCGGAATGATGCGGGCGCATATTCCGGCCGACCTGGGCACCCCGCCTGCGGTTTCGGATCGGGCGAGTGACGCTCCAGCAACTGTGGGTTGGGTACCTCGAAGCCACTGTGGCAGGGCCGGCGACGGCGCGACCCCGCAACAGCTACAGTCAGTTCTGCGACTTGTACTTGGCCTTCAGGGGCACGTTTTGATTGCCGAAAGCACGAAGTCCCCTACCATGTTGAAGGTCAGTGAAAATGTCCTACTAACAGGTCAGTGAAAATGTCCGCCCCCTCCTGCGAGAAGGAGGGATGCTCTTGAGCGAAAAAGCTTGGAAACGGCTGGATACGGCAAGGCGAATCGAAGCAGGGGAGTTGACAGTTGGGGAGGCAGCAAAGGTATTGGGGCTGAGCCTGCGCCATACGCGGCGGGTGAGGCAGCGCGTGAAGGCAAAGGGGAAAGCGGGCTTGGTGCATGGAAATCGAGGGCGGCGGTCGCCCCGACGGACGGCAACAGCGACGGTGAAGAAGGTGGTGGCATTGGCAAAGGGAAAGTATCGGGGTTTCAATGACCAGCACATGACGGAGTGCCTGGCAGAAGGGGACGGGGTGAACTTGAGTCGGTCGACCTTGCGGCGGTTGCTGCGAGCTGAGGGAATCGCGGCGGCACGACGACGGCGGGCACCGAAGCATCGGCGACGCCGGGACCGGAAGCCGCAAGCTGGCATGATGATTGTGTGGGACGGGAGCCCGCACGATTGGCTGGAAGAGCGAGGACCGAGGCTGTGCCTGATGGGCGCGGTAGACGACGCGACGAGCGAGGTACTACCTGGCGCACATTTCGTAGAGGCAGAGTGCTCGGCGGGATACCTGAAGGTGTTGCACGAAATCGTAAAGGAGAAGGGGATTCCGCTGAGCGCATACGGGGACCGGCATTCGTCGCTGAAACGGAATGACGACCACTGGACACTGGCGGAGGAACTACGCGGGGAACAAGACCAGACGCAGGTGGGGCGAGCGCTGAAGGCGCTGGAAATAGAGCGAATCGACGCATTGTCGCCGCAGGCGAAGGGGCGCATAGAGCGGCTGTGGGGGACATTGCAGGACCGGCTGGTGTCGGAGATGCGGAAGGCTGGAGTGCGGACCATTGAGGAAGCGAACGCGTTCCTGGCGCAATACATCCCCAGGCACAATCGCCGATTTGCGGTACCACCTCAGGACAGCACGCCGGCGTGGCGCAAGGTTCGTCCTGGCCTGGAGGTGGGACGTATCTGCGCCTTCACGTACGAGGCCACGGTACTCAATGACAACACGGTGAGGATCCAGGGGCGGGTGATCGACATTCCCCCTGGGTCTGGCGGTCGTGGCTACGCGAAGAAGCGGGTGGAAGTGGTGCAGCGTCTCGATGGCACTTGGTGGGTGTATTGGAAGGACGCGGTGATCGCGAAGGCAGCAGCGACGGAGGTGGACGAACTGCGTGCCCGTCGACGGCACAAGCACTCGGCTGCGACGAGGGCCTTTGGTAAGGCCATCACGCGTATCGCAGCTTCCCTTCCTTGACCGCAGATGGCTGTGGACATGCCGGTGCTGTGGACAGCCCCTTCAGGCCTGCCCACAGCACCTTGGGCAACCCTGCGGGTTGTCCACATGCCCACAGCCACAACCGCGACTTCTTCGTGTAGGCTCGGATCCGGATCACAAACCGCTGGGGGGGGGTGACAGATTCACTGAACCGTTGAGGGGTGACATTTTCACTGACCTAAGACACACGAAGTCCCCTACCATGGACATTTTTCGCCGGCTGTCATAGCATGGCTCGCTTGGACACGCCGAGGCTGCGCGCACTTTTGCTAGCGGAATCCGCCAACCCGGAATGGGTGAGCGTGCCGTTGGTGGGATGGTCAGAGGCGCGCGCCCTTCGCCTGCTGGTCGACGCTCATGTCGTGACGCAAATTCGAAACCGCGCCGCAATTGAGCGCGCCGGCTGGCGTGCTGGCGAGGACTTTACTGCCCTTGACTCCGAAGCGATCGCTCGACCGCTGTCAAACTTCGGGCACTGGCTGAAGGCTCGAACTGGACTGGGATGGACCACCGGCATCGCGCTCAACGCGTTCTCGTACTACTACTTCGAGCACCTTGCCTGGCAGCGGTTTGGCGCCGACATCGCTGCCGGCAAGTACGATGTTGTTCACCGCTTGACCCCGTTGACGCCGACGACGCCGAGTCTCCTCGCGAGGCGTTGCCGCCAGGTGGGTGTCCCCTTTGTGTGGGGACCCATCAATGGCGGCGTGCCGTGGCCACCGGGCTACACGGACGTCCTACGCGCCGAGGGCGAATGGTTGTCGTATTTCCGCAGCGGAATGAAGCTCATGCCATTCTACCGGAGCACCCGACGCGACGCTGCGGCCATCATCGTTGGGTCTCAGGCAACGTGGGACGAACTCGCCGATTACCACGACAAGTGTGTTTACATTCCCGAGAACGGGGTGGATTCCGATCATTTCACGACACGAGCGCAGCCGGCCAGCGGAGAGAAGCTACGTGTTGCATTTGTCGGGCGGTTGGTTCCCTACAAGGGGGCGGATATCCTCATTGAGGCCGCCGCACCCTTGATCCGCTCCGAAAGAATAGAACTGGACATCATCGGCGATGGCCCCCAGATGCCGCAGCTACGCGCAATAGTGGCACGTGAGGGTGTGGGGAACGGAGTCAAGCTGGATGGGTGGCAGGAACACGGCAACCTTGCCGGCCGCCTATCGCAGTCACAGGTTTTCGCGTTTCCCAGCATTCGTGAGTTTGGCGGCGGAGTGGTCTTGGAGGCGATGGCGCTCGGTCTCGTTCCCGTGGTGGTCAACTACGCTGGGCCGGGGGAGTTGGTGACGGACCGGACCGGCTTTCGTGTCAAGATGGGCAAACGGGCTGAATTGGTTCGGAGTTTCCAAGACACGTTGGCCAATTTGTGGGAGCAACGTGGCACCCTCTCCGAAACTGGCGGGCGCGCTCGCGAACGGGTGCTCGAGAACTTCACGTGGAAAGCCAAGGCCGCACAGATCGTCGAAGTGTACAAGTGGGTATTGGGGCGACAGGCAACAAAACCTGATTTTGGTCGTCCAATTTGATGATCATCAAGCGTGACCTGGCGGCCATCCACGCTAGTCTCTACCCCCGCTCGTGGGCGCGTTGCAGCCGAACCCGCAACGCATGGGGAAACAGGCGCAGGGCAAACGGCAAATCGTCCACCAGATAGCGCTTGGTCAGCCGCCGGGGATCTTGAATCATACGGTGGACCCATTCGATCCCCATCCTGCACATCCAAGCCGGCGCGCGCTTCAGATCTCCCGCGATGAAGCTGAAGCTAATCCCAACGCCCACCATCCACGTAGACGGTAGGTGCTCACGCAAGACGTGAATCAGCTGTTCCTGTTTGGGAGATCCCAATCCCACCAGCAAGATATCCGGCCGCACCTTGCCGAGCTCGGACAGGACGCCCTCGATGTCCCTCGACGAGGGCGGGCTGTCGATCAGCGGGCTGGAGGCGCCACATAGCTTGAGTGAGGGATACTTGTCGACCAGAACCTTGCCCGCGCGCCCATTCACGCCGGGGGCGCCGCCAAGCAGGTACACCGAGCGCCCTTCCTGAGCGGCTCGCTCGATCAGAGGCCACACCAAAGATGAGCCCGGCACGCGCTCGGGAAGTTTGTCTCCCTGAACCCAACAGGCCCACACCAGCGGCATGCCATCGGCCACGCGAATATCCGCGGCGTCGTAGAGTGTTCGCGCCTCCGCATCGCAAACATAGCGGCGCAGAAAATCCAGATTCGCCGTGATCAGCCATCCGCCGCACCCTGCCCCCAGCGACGCGAAAACATGGTCAACCAGTCCGCGCCAGTCGACACGCGCGATGCGAAGTCCCATCAGCGAAACCGTCGGCATGGTTTCCGGCAGGAAAGTTGTCGTGGCGCGGGTCGGCATGGGCAGGCTACTTACATATCACGAGTTGGGGCCCGCGCATTCTCATGCGAATGAGATGTCAAGCCGGCAAGCCCGCGCCTGAGGATTTGCCTTCGATGGCATCGCGAAAGTGCGCCACCATGCCTCGCGCGATCTTTCCGATCTCGTGCTGCCTGCGCACGTCTTCGCGAGCGCACAATCCCATCCGGGCGAGTTGTTCCAGGGGAGCGTCGAGGATCTGGCGCACGCCATCGGCCAGGGCATCCACCGAGCCTGCCGGCACGAGCCAGCCGTTTCGTCCGGGCACGACCAGCTCGGGGATACCTGCAACAAAGGTGCTGAGCACGGGACGAGCCCGCGCCATCGCTTCCATGATCACCACCGGCAATCCCTCGGCGAAGCTGGGCAGCACGAAGGCACAGCTCTCATCGAGCGCGCGCCGGATGGTCGCGCTATCGGCCCAGCCAAGGAGACGCACGTTCTTTTCGAGACCGTTGCGCAAAATGGCGGCTTCGAGCTCGCGGCGCAAAACCCCATCGCCAACCAGCACAAGCTCAGGCGCGCGTCCTTCCCGGTGCAACCGGGCCATGGCCTCGACCAGCAGAAGCTGCCCTTTTTGTTCGCACAAGCGGCCAATGGAAACCAGCCGGCGCGGCTCGGGGATGGGGACCGGCTCAGGGCCAAGGAAGGCGTCATCCACGCCACAGGGAACCACATGGATCTTCGGCCACTGCCGAAAGTTACAGCGACGGAAGAGCTGGCTGCGTCCGAAGCTGCTGATGGCGGCGACAAAGGTCGCGCGTTGGATCTTGTCTCCCAACCCAAGCAAGAGCGCCTTGTCGAACTCCTCGGGACCGTGGGCGGTGAAGCTGTAGCTTGGGCCGCCCAGCTCATGGCACAACATGGCCACCGTGGTGGAATTGGTGCCGAAATGGGCGTGCACATGTTCGATCCGGTCGCGCTTGAGGCAACGCGCCAGCACGCAAGCTTCGGCAAAATAGATCGCGTGACGAAGTAGGCCTCGCTCCGAGCGCCGCCCGACACGAACGGCAAGGAGCGAGGCGCGCAGAAAGTCCCCAGGCCGCCTCGCCGCCGTCCAAACCATAGCCCTCAGCAATCCCCACCATCCTGCATCTAAGACGGCCTGCGTCTTGGTGGCCTCTTCCCGGTCGATCGGATCGATCAGCTCCTCGCCCGTGCGGCGGAGACTATAACGCATCACTTCGCATCCCTCGCGTTCCACCGCGAGGATCTCCCGTCGAATGAAAACGTGGCTGATCTTCGGATACTGATTGACGAGGTAGGCAATTCTCATCGCGCGCACGTTACCACGCGCCTGAAGCAGCCGATCCCGAGTCCGTAACCAACCATTGTGATGTTCGCAAGCCGTTGCCGAGTTGTTGCCGTCAGCACGCTGCATCACGCTTGACTTCCACTGGCGAACATGGTTCTATGCCGGTCTAATTTAGATACCGCGGGGGACGAAGATGGGATCAGCAAAAGGAACATTGCGGGGGCACGAGACCTGGGTGGGCTCGATGCAGCGGCTGGCCGATGGCGCGATAGTTATTCTCGCGCAGATCTTGGCCCACGTTGTTTACCTAGAGCCTTGGCGGGAGCAAACGATGACCGTCACCGTCATCGGCTTGCTCGTCTACAGTTTTTCGGCCGAAGCCAAGGGACTCTACCGTCCTTGGCGCATGGAAAACATTCTTCGCGAAACCAGGGATACCCTGATTGCGTGGCTGCCGGTTCCGCTGGCGCTGCTCGGCTTCTGGTTCTTCACCAAGACCTCAACCCATTACTCTCGTGTTGCCGCGTTCGCCTGGTTCGTTTTCGCGCCACTCTTGCTGTGCTCCCTACGCGTCTGCGTTCGCATCGGACTGCGCATTCTGCGGGCACAGGGGCGCAACACACGCTGCGTCGCGATCCTCGGTTGCACCGCGGATGCGGAACGCCTTGCCGAATCCTTTGACAAACTTCCATGGCTCGGGCTCCGGTTGCATGGGGTGTACGACGACCGTTCCGAGGACCGTCGGCATGTTTCCCAGCATCCTCGCATGAGGTTCATGGGGAATTCGCAAGACCTGCTTCGCCAGTGCCGCGAGGGACTGATCGATGTCGTCTATATCGCCCTCCCGCTGCGTGCTGAACTGCGCACGGCCGGGCTTCTCTCGCTGCTCGCAGACACCACCGCTACGGTCTATCTGGTGGCCGATTTTCTCTCGTACAGCTTGCTTGCCGCGCAGTGGACCCAGGTTGGCGACATCCCGGTGGTCAGCGTGCACGATTCCCCCTTCGAGGGCGTCGTGGGCTTGGTCAAGCGCCTGGAAGACCTGATTCTGGGCAGCGCGATCGTGCTGCTCACGGCGATCCCGATGATCGGCATCGCTGTTGCGGTCAAGCTCAGCTCGCCTGGTCCAATCATTTTCCGACAATGGCGCTATGGCCTGTCCGGAAAGAGGATTCGCATCCTCAAGTTCCGCACCATGAGGGTTTGCGAGGACGGGCCGAAGATCGTCCAAGCCTCCAAGAACGACCCGCGCATCACCAGGGTGGGCCGCTTCTTGCGACGGACATCCCTCGACGAGTTCCCGCAGTTCCTGCAAGTCATCACCGGCGAACTGTCACTGGTCGGGCCCAGGCCGCACGCAGTGGCTCACAAC
The DNA here is from genome assembly GCA_963758155.1 of uncultured delta proteobacterium. Classification (GTDB taxonomy): domain Bacteria; phylum Myxococcota_A; class Polyangia; order Fen-1088; family Fen-1088; genus Fen-1137. The sequence continues at coordinate 151,690 of CAVWUP010000015.1, read as the reverse complement.
GAGCAGTATCGGACCCTCATCCAGGGCTACATGCTCCGTCACATGGTCAAGCCAGGCATCACGGGCTGGGCTCAGGTCAATGGCTTGCGCGGGGAAACGGCCGAAGCTGGAACAGATGAAACAGCGTGTCCAGCACGATCTGGAATACATCCGCAATTGGAATCTACTGCTCGACTTGAAGATCCTCTTCATGACGATTCTCGGCGTCGTGAGGGGCCGCAACGCCTACTAGCCGCTTCGCCCGCTGCAATTTCATCTCCGAAGATGTCTTTGCGTCTTGTCGACCTTTTCCGGCAACCAGGCGTGGTTGTGAAGGAGGCGTCGCTGTGTGGGGAACACGAGCCACTTCGCCCTGAAGAAGCTGCCCTGGTCGCCACGTCCGTGGACAGGCGACAGCGGGAATTCAGGGCTGGGCGAAGCTGTGCGCGCAAGGCATTGGCCGAAATTGGCATCGCCGACTTTCCCCTGCTCGCGAGCGAGGACCGTGCCCCTATTTGGCCGCCATCGGTGGTTGGCTCCATCACCCACACCGATGGCTGTCCGGGCGGATACTGCGCTGTCGCGGTTGCCGATCGACGCGCCGCTTTCGGTCTGGGCCTCGATGCCGAGCCGCGCTTGCCTCTTCCCCCGGAGGTGTGGTCCCTGGTGCTCGATGAGGAGGAGCTGCGCGACGCTCACCGTGCCGCCGAGCCAGGAGTCTACGCGCGCATGGTTTTCTCGGCCAAGGAAACGACCTACAAGGCGCTTTTCCCCGCCTTCAAGCGCTTCCTTGAATTCTCCGACGTTCATGTCGAGCTCCTGCCTCGCCAAGGTATCTTCTTCTCCGAGCTGGTCGCTTCGGCCCGGACTCCCCGCCTTTCCGAGCAACGACTCATGGGCCGCATGGTCGTCGATCACAAAATCCTCGTGACGGGAATGTGCCTGTCCGCTGCGGGTTTTGCCCTTGCGTAAGAAGGAATGTCGATTCACCATGTTCCTCGCTGGAAGAGGACGTAAGTGATGGGTCGCGAAGGCGGCAACGACGACGGAAACAACGGACCGAATCATGAGACGCTCAGCTTCGCTGAGTTCGTCAATTGGGAAGGTCCACGTTCTGGCGGTGACTGCGGGGCCCTTGTCCTGGGTGACTCCGTGGACGGACGGCTGGTGTTTCCTCTCACCCGGAATCCCACGGTCGTTGGCCGGTCGAACAACGCGGACTTGGTCCTGACCGATCCTGCTATCTCGGACTTTCACGCCCGCATCATCAGACACAGTTTTGGCTACACCGTTGAAGACCTGGGGTCAGCCGAAGGGACCTTCTTGGGCTGGCCGTCGCGTTAACCACGCTCGCCTGGTCAATGGCGATACCCTTCGACTGGGGTCCACCGCCTTGACTTTCTTGGGTGAGCAGCAGACGAGTTCGCCCAAAGCGAGAACCAAATCGCTGGCGCTGGTACCTGTGCGAAGCACGGCAAGGGGACTGGCACCTCGTCAGACCGTGCTGCGCAATCAACACTCGCAACAGAGCAATCTCGAGGACACTCAGGTCCTGCCAAATCGGACGCCTGCGAGAAAGAACAGAACCGCCGATGGCGATGAGGCTGAACTGTCGATTGAAGATGTTCTGCTCAAAATCATCCGCGCCGCCCGCTTCATCCGCCGCAACGCCTGGCTGATCCTCACCTTTGCCGTCACGGGTATTGGCCTGGGCGCCGCCAGTTTCAAGTTCTACCCACCGGTGCGGGCTGCCCAGTGCATTGTGACCCTGCATTCCGCGCCAAGGACCAACCCCATTGAACCCGAAGCGCAGCGGGCGCAATCGGACTCGATGCACTTCTTCGTGGGTGCCGAGCGAACCTTCACCAGCACCGAGACGATCATGGCAACACTAAAACGGATCGGCATCCCTCATCCCACTGAATGGGAGGCTGAAAACATCGGCAAGCGAATGCGCCTCGAAAAACTAGACAGCGATACCTACGTAGCAACGCTAACTCCGAAACTCCTTGACCGCCGCGATGAATCGCCTGTGAAGTTTCTCGATGCGCACGTCAAGAACTACGTCGAGACGGAGATCGAAAAGAAGCTGAAGGTCTTCATTGCAGAGGTGGACTTTCTGCGCTCGCAAACCGAAGCCGCCGACAAGCGTTTGCAGGAAATCTCGCAGGAGACGGTGAATTCCGCGAAACCCAATCGGACCAAATCCTCGCGCAGAACACCTTGGGTTCTTCGCCGGCGGAACTCGAAACGCGCAGAATCGCACTTTCGGGCGAGATCAGCCGTCTGGCGGGCGAGCTGGAGGGCATCCGTAGCCAGCTCGTCCGTGGCAGTGCGCTCAGCCAGGCCAAGGCCCTGTCGGGACAGTCCGACCGAGAGGCCCTGGCCAGCGTGAACCGCAAGTTGACGGAACTGCAAGCCCAGGGATTCGCCGACGGGCATCCTGATATCCAGCGGTTGCTGAGCGAACGAAGCGCCCTGCAAAAAGCCATCGACGACCATCTCCACGCCGACGTAACCCAATTCGAGAAGCGCTCGAATGTGGCCTACGACTCGCTGCAAAGCCAAGCCGATCAACTGGAGGCCCAGCTTAGGGCCGCACGTTCCGAACTGGGCTTCATCGAAGCCAACCGGCGTTCGCTTCGCACGGTCAGCAGTGAGTCGCCAAAGCTCAATGCACGGCTCGATGAGCTTCTGCGCATGAAAGAAGATGCCGTGCGGCAACACGGTCCTCTGTTTCGATCGCTTGAAGAAAGCCGAGGTTCAGCTCCAGCTCGAGCGCGTGTCTACGAACTCGCGTTACGAGATTGTGGCGCCGGCGCGCCTGGACTATCCGCCGGGCCGCAAAGCGCTCCTCGCGCGACTCGCTTCGGGGCTTGGGATCGGTCTTCTGCTGGCGGCCCTCATGATCGGCCTCAGCGAGATCAAGGCGGTTGTTTGTGCGCGTGGCACGAAGAAACCGCCGCAGCGATGGTGTTGCTCGCGTTACTCGGTTCGCTGGCCTGGGGTGCTCCCACAACGGGAGCTACGTCTGGGTTGAAGACCTTCCCGCAAAGAACCGAAACTCCGAACCGGTCATTCACCCGCGCGACACGCTTCTGGTCGAGGTCCAGAAGCAGCCGACGCTTTCGGGCGAATTCGTCGTGCGCGACGACGGACACTATAGCCAGACCATGGTGGGCAGTATTCGTGTCGCCGACCAGACACCCAGCCAAGCGGCAGCGGCCATTTCCGTTGCTCTCAGAGACATCGTGGTCGCGCCCGTGGTGTCGGTCTGGATTAGCAAGACGACATCCATCCGGGTCAGTGTGGTGGGCGAGGTGAAGACTCCAGGAACCTATGAACTCACCCGCGACCGCGGCTTGCTTCCCGCGCTTGCGCTTGCGGGGTGGCTGACCGAATTCGCACATAGTGACCGGGTCTTTGTCGTGCGGGTCAGGACGAACGAGCGCATCCGCTTCCGCGTGCTGGACATTACCACCGCCGAGCCACAGACCACCCAGTTCCAGCTTGCTGATGGGGATGTCGTGGTCGTGGAGTAGCGCCGATGCTCGCCGGTGGCCCCATGGCCCTGTCCGCGCTGTTCCTGGTCCAAGCCAACGCACAAATGGAAGCGGGGATGCGCATCGAGACGAGAGTTGGCGAAGCTCCCACGGGGACCCAATCGGCCGAGCAGGCCCAGGTCATAGTCGTGGCAACACCCAGTCTCAGGCTGCACTGGCTTGCGGATGTCGACGATTTGCAAGCGGACTCGTCTGCCAGGATTCTCTGGCGTCCGGTTCCCTTGCTCCACTCACGTCCTCTCTTCCTGGAAACCCTGGGGGTGACGCACATCAGGCACCCGAGCGGACGGAGTCGCTGGCGTCTGGATTTGCGAGGAACATATGGCGAGCAGGACTACACCTCGCTCTCCCAACAGTTCACCAACCAGCCCACGCTCCCCCTCCCGACGACCATATTCATGGTCAATGGAACCGCCGATGCGCTCTGGCGTAGCTCGCGCCGGACCACCTTGACGTTCCAGCTTGGCGCGTTTCACCGACAGTCTCTCGACGGGCAGGCAACCGCGAACGAAGCTTCGGGCACCACGGCCTCCACGTTGCCCACGCAGACCACCGTCACGGCCACGCCCACGCTGCTCTTCGCGTTCACCCGGCGTTCGTCTGTGCAAGTTTCCGTGCCGGTTGTTGGCTACGCCGTCCGGGGAGTCGCGCAGTCGACGTCGCAGACAGGACAAACGAGATGTCGGTGTCGGTCCAGCCCCAGCTAAGCTTGCTCGAAGATTTGACCCGACGTCAGCGACTGCACCTGGCCGCGGGCTTCGTCTACGCCGGCGTCCTTCATGGTTCCCACGCGGGCCTCGGCTATCAATTCGCACCACTTGTCCAGGTCGACCTCAACTCGCGTCTCTACCGAGCCCGTACCTCTGTCGTGCGCTCCTCGGTGGGCGCCGGAACAAACTGGGTTGCAGACCCGGTGCTCGGAATGGGGGATGCTGCGCGGAATCGCCCAGGCGAGTGTCGATGCCCAGATGGGTTTCCATTGGAGTGCAGGTGCCCATCTCGGGTTCGCGACCGACATCTCGGCTCCTTCCGCTGCGGTCGCCGGTACCCCCGTCGATGGGACGGTCGCTACGGTGGACATTCTCCGTACGGTATCGCTGGCCCAATCTGCTCGTCGCGGAATTCGGCGGAAGATTTGTCCGAAAGGGCACCCCGCCTCTCGTCCCCTGACTTCAATTGGCACGAACGAGAAATTTGGGCGTTCCTTTCCCTGTATGCAGCGACACGCGTGTCGTGGACCACCGCGCGGTCAGCCACAAACACAATCCCGATGTAGGCCATGCGCATCGCCGGCATCGTCATCAACTACCGGACCCCGGATCTGACCATTCAGGCTGTGAATGCCTTGCGCGAGGAAATGAGGACGGTCGCACCCTTCTGCATCTATCTGGTCGACTGTGCCTCGGGTGACGACTCCGTTCCACTCTTCAAGCAAGCAGCCCAGCGGGATGGCTGGCAGGATGAAGTCGTGCTCATCGAAGCGCCACGCAACGGCGGATTTGGCTACGGGATTAACCAAGCGGTAAGTCGCGCTTTGGCCCTGACGAATCCCCCGTGCCTATTTCTACATTCTCAATTCGGATGCCTTTGCCGACCCGGGCTCTCTGGCCCGGTTGGTTGCCTTCCTCGATGGCCATCCCGAACGGGGCCTGGCGGGAAGCCACATCCGCGGAACCGACGGCAAATCGCAAGCGGCGGCGTTCCGCTTTCCCTCTTTGTTCAGTGAATTCGAGGCCTCCGCCCGTTTTGGCTTGCTGACCCGACTCCTGCGAAAATATGTGGTCAGCCTGCCGGTGCCGCAGACGGATTGCGAGGTCGACTGGATCTCCGGAACCAGCATGCTTGTTCGGCGCTCGACGTTCGAGCAAGCCGGCCTCTTCGACGAGAATTTCTTCCTCTACTTTGAGGAAGTCGATTTCTGTCGCTCGGCAAGAAAGGCGGGGATCAAAGCCTGCTTTGTCGCCGACGCGCCCATCACACATCTGGGCGGAGCTTCCACGGGCATGATGGACACCACCCGCCGCATGCCAGCCTACTGGTTCGACTCCCGCTACCGCTATTTTCGCAAACACCATGGCGTGGCCTACGCCACCGGCTGCGACTTCGCGCGAGTCTTGGGCACGATCATTTGGTACGCGAAAGAGCTCGCCCTCGGCCGACCGAGGACAGGCCGGCCCCATCTGCTTCGCGATTTGCTTTCTGCGAGCTGGAAGAATCTTCGCAAGACCCAGATGGGATGATTGGGCTTTGCTCACCGCAGTATCCACTCCAGCGCGCCTCAGCCGGGTGTCCTTCGGCGATAGATGGCCAGCGCGTCCCTGACCATCCACCACAGCAGGCCGGGCCTGCGACGAAGTTGCGACAGCGCGTACGGTACCCAGGCGACTCCGAAAGGAACGTACACGCGCACCGGCACGCCCTCGTCCCGCGCAACGGCGAGAGCCGCGTGCATCGGCAACCCGAAAAGCAACTCCAGTTCGCACGGCGTGCCGGCAGCACGCAGGCGTTGCACGGCCGTGCGGGCGACGACGGGATCGTGGCTTGCGATCGCGACCATGCGCGCCCGACCGGCCAGCCGGTCGATCACTGCCAGAAAGCCGGCGCGCATGTCGAGGTCCGGTTGCGCGGGATCCGCCCACTGACCCTTCACCACCCGAACGCGCAAGCTCCGTGCGACGGCACGGTCGACGTCCGTGAGACTTCTCGCCCATCGGCCCGGCAGAGTGCAGCCGACCTGAGGCGGCTCTTCTCGCAGCGCGACCTCGATCGAGGCAAACGTCGGATCGGCCTTCTCTATTTCGTGAGAGTCGAAATGCATCCCAATCCCGGTGTCCCGTGCCTTGCGCGCAATCTCGCCGACCAGTTCAGCATCGTAATGCATCGCCGGAACTTTGATCGACAGGTAGGCGTCGCGCCGTCCATGCGGTCCACTGGCCAGCGCGTCTAGCGTCGCCAGGTCGAGATCAGCGATCCGACGCGGCGGCTCTCCGGAGTCGTTGAAATACCCGATCGTCCCGGCGTGGCCGCGGGCTGCAAAGCGGTCGAAGGCCCCGATGGCATCGCGCAACTCTGGCCCCGCGACGTAGGCCCGACTGAGAAACCGGAAGATCGCCCGCAGAACTGCAGAGGCCAGCGCGCGCAGCCTATTCCTTTTCACGTTTCCACCTCCCGCGAATTCGCGCTGCCGCCCAGCGCCCGGCATCGAGGCCGAATGGGATCACGCTGGCCGGGGCATAGGGATAAACGCGAACGCGGACGCAATCGCGCAGATGATCGGTCCACACCTTCGTCCATGGCTCGGCCGAGCCGAGAAACTCGATGGACTTGAGTCCACGCTGGGCCGCATAGCGTGCCACATTCAACATCAGCAATGTCCCCGGAGAGCTGTGCGAATACTCTTCGTTGTGGCCGATCTTGTGCAGCCAGAGGCGCTGCTGGGTCTCGACGGCAAGCTGCATCGCGACCGCTTTGCCACCGATGCGCATGAGGGCGATGCGCAGAATGCCCTTGTCGCAGCAGGCGGCAAAGTAGCGTCGATAGAAATCGGCCCGCAACGGATCGAGCGCCAGCGCGGTGCCATTGCGTCGCTTCCATCCCTGCATCTCGACGTCGTACGCTTCCGCCAGCACAGCACGCAAGTTCGCTGGTTGTGGCGTCACCACCTCGAATTCCGTGGGCCCTGCGCGCTCGGCGTGCCGAAGGGCGCGCCGTAAATCGGAGCGCCGCCCGACGTTGAAGTGGGTTTCCGGATCCTTCCACGACGAGTCGATCTCCAGGGTCGGATACGGGAATGTCGGACGGACCAGAACCAGTCCCTGGCCCTGGAAGGCGCGCCGCAACTCATCCACCACCGGCGAATCGGCGGTCACGCGTGGCAGCTCGATCGGCCGCCGCTGCCGGGCCAGTTCGTCGCACAGCCGCGCCAGCGCCTCGCGGTTGGAATAGACGAAATCCATCGGCTCGTGGAGTTCCTTCACGCCGATGGATTCGAGGCGAAATCCGGCACTCACGCGCACGGCAAGCGGCGCGATCGCACGACAATGGCCATCATCCCAGACCGAGTACATCTGCACCCGGCTGAAGCCGGGCAATCCCTCGACGCATGATCGCGACCATTCGAAGTGTTCGATCGGGCTGCGAACCGCCACCTCCAACGCCTCCCACGCGCTTCGGGCCGCATCGAGCGACGCGAGGTCAGTGATCAGCATGGGCGCAACCTTACCGTGCACCACGCCCCAGTTGTGCCTGCGGAACCCTCATTGCTATTGTCGGCGCTCGTCCCTTCGCTCACGCTTCTGACAAGTCATCTCCTCCGAAACAATCTGTCAAGTACTTGGATGAATCGTGTCGCCCTTTTTCGTCGCGACATCCGCCATTCCTCGCACTAGGGAACGTAGCTGGGCAATTCGAGGACGTAGCTGTCCACCGACGTGCCGTTGCCCCAATCGCTCGCAAACACGGCTCGTGTGCCGCTTGGGCTGGGCACCGTGTGCGCCTCCGCCCAGTAGCCAAGCACGGCATTGTTCTTGCCCCAGCTGCGATGCCTGCCCACGCGACAGACTACCCCGGTGTTGGTGTCGGCGATGAGATTCTCCAGCGCGAGAAGGGTCTGGCCCTGCAGACCCGCGGTGTCGCTGGGATCGCCTGGCACCGTCGACACGAAGATCCAGCCCGGCTGCTTGTAGGCCATCGCCGACATGTGTCCGTCGGGCGGATACGGCCAGCCGGTCTTGGGTCCGATCACCGCACCGCCAGTGCCGTCGGTCATATCCCAGGTGACCAGGATGCCAACGTTGCTCTTCGCATCGTCGTTGCCGTCGTCGTAAACTGCGCCGTTCCAGGTGTCGTGCCCGTTGGCCAGCCGTCCCAAGGAGGCATGATTGTCGGGAACCTGCAACCCCAGGGAGAGCACCAGGTTGAAGCTGGTGTCCAGCACTTCTCCGCTGCCGGCCTCAAGGTAGGCCAGCGTGCCGCTGGGCGCGACCTGGGCCGGCGGTGTTCCGCTCACAGTCCGTGGCCCGAGCACCGTATCGGTGGAGCTGTCGTAGATGAACATCTGCTTGCCGCAATAGAGGCCGAGCCGGTGCGAATCCCAAGAAGTGAACATCGGGTCGGTGCCGTTGCTGACCGAGGATGAGCCGCACAGAGCGCTGAAGCTGTGCAGCTTGTCCTGCGTCCCAGCGGTGACGTGGTAGCGAATGAATTCCTGGTTGTCGACGTAGTACAGAATGTCTGGATCGGAGGTGTCCCAGTAGACTTGCTCGATGTCGGCGGGATTGATGTCCAGGGATCGAAGAAACTGGTAGGTCTTGCCGTTGTAGAGCTGATGGTCCCCGCCGTTGACACTGAAGAGGATCAACAGAGATTCATCCGCGTTCCAGGCCGAGATGGTGGTGTACATCGGGACGATGGCGGCGTTGGCCCCGGTGCCCGAGACCGCGGTGATGCGCCGGATCTGGGTTCCGAACTCGCCATCAATGACGGTCGCGCCGAGCGCGGGCTTGGCCAGCGCGGTCATCGGATGCGGATCCTTGTCCGTGATCATCCCGGCACAAAGATCGATAGTTCCGCTCGCCACACCGCCAATGCCACCCGCGGCGCTGCCACCCCCACCACTCACACCGCCGCCTCCCTGGCCACCCACGATGGCCCCGCCCCCACCACCGATGCCGCTGCCACCCTGACCGCCCGTTGCACTGCCACCCTGACCGCCCGTTGCACTGCCACCCTGACCGCTCGTGCCACCTCGTCCACCCGAGGCTCTGCCACCCTGGCCGCCGTGGCTCCCCCCAGCGCTGCCCGCCTGACCGACCACGGCGCTCCCGCCCTGGTTACCCGCTGCGCTGCCACCCAGGCTGCCCGCTGCGCCACCGCCCTGGCCACCCGCTGCGCTGCCGCCTTGAGCGCTCGTGCCACCAACGCCCCCGCCCCGAGCCCTACTAGCTTGGTTGACCTCGGCGCGACCGCCCTGGTCACCCGCTGCGCTGCCACCCAAGTCGCTGACGCCGCCGCTGCCAGTCTGTGCGCCGCCGCCCACTGCCCCGCCACCCACCGGACTGCCGACACCGCTGCAGGAGTCCATCAAAATCAGCACGGCACCTAACGTCCACGGTAGATGTTTCATGCTGAAAACGCTAGCACCGTTCCAACGGTGCGCCGGCTTGTCAGCCGCGCCAACCAAACTTTGCGCGCAGCGAGGAATGTAAGCGCCGAAGATTACAACGAACGCAAAAGCTGCGTAGGGCGCCGGATTGGCTGGGTGACGCGAGAATCTTGGCGATCAGGTCTTCTGCGTTCGCTTGAGCACGTGAACCAAGTCCATGATGTAGCTTCTGACTCGCTTCGGGAAGCAGGACAGGATCAAGCGCTCCCACGGGCGTAGATGATAGGGCGAGCGCAGCAGCCCCCTGAGCAAGAACGGTCGTGCCTTGTGAGGCTCGCCCAGGTCCAGATAGGCCTGGCCGATCCAGAAATAGGACGATGCAATCCTCTCGTTGATCATTTTCTCGGGAAGCCGAATCCGATCTCTGTCCGTCTTCAGCACGGAAAGAATTGTTTGCAGATTGTTCAGCGCCAGGTGAATCATGAGTTCCGGCCGGGTCAGAGCATCACCCATCCCGATCTGATATCGGATGCTCGAAGCATCGAGAAAGGCCACGGGACCTTCACGGCAGGTTCTCAGATGAAAATCGTAATCTTCCCCTGAGACTTTCAGGTCCACATTGAAACCCCGCAAACGTTGCAGGCGCTCCCGTCTCAAGAGCACGGTCGAGGTGTGCACAAGGTTGCCCAGTATCATTTCCGAAAAGATGTCGCCGGTGAACAAGCGGGCCCCTCGAACGTCGGCCGGCGCATCGGGTATGACCTCTCCGATGTCCCAGCTCCGATCGAACAGCGGTTTGCCGCCCAGCCGTCGATAGGCGCCATACATGGTCTTCAGGTATTTGTGCTTGACCACCGTTCCATCGGGGCCGATGGCGTCCATGTCGGTCCAGATCATTCCGGCGTCGGGAACGAAGTTCAGACACGCCAGCTCCACGGACAACTTCCACAGGTACCACTCGTCATCAGAGTCGAGAAGCGAGATGAATTCGCCTTTGGACAGCGCGAGCCCGTGATTGCGAGCGGCGGACACGCCGGCGTTCGCCTGACGGACAATTCTCACCCGAGGTTCGGTCGCGTAGGTCGATTGCGTCAGTTCCTGAGTTTCATCGGTCGATCCGTCGTCGACTACGATGACTTCGACGTTGCCGTGAGTTTGGTTGAGGGCGCTATTGATCGCGCGCGGGAGGCTGTAGGCGCGGTTGAACGTGGGGATGATGACGCTGATCAAGGGAGATGGCATGAAACCCTTCAGTCTGCTTACTTGCGGGACGAAAGATACCCTCTGGGACTGTCCAGCGAGAAGAGGTACCTTGATGCAAAAAGCGTGGCCGGGCTTCTTGTCCGCGCGCTGCGAATCCGGGGCTCCGAACTCGCACGCGGAACTGGCGCTCGCGCAGTAAGACCAGTATTCTGGTTCATCATGTGGCCCCGTACTCTGACCATCTGTGCTTGGATGATCGCGGCCGCGGGCTGTGCCACGCAGGTGACCTATGACTACTCCATAGAGCCCGATCCGCGCCGGGCGGAGTACATGGTGGGACCGGCCGACGTGCTGAAGATCAACGTGTGGCGTGAACCAGAATTGAGCGTCGAGGCCCGGGTGCGGCCGGATGGCACGATCACCATGCCGCTCATCGGCGACATCCAGGCGGCTGGGCTTCCCCTGTCCAAGATCCGCGCCAAAATCGCCGCCGGACTGGCGGCGTTCGTGAAGGCGGAAAACCTGCAAGTCACCATCGCGCTGGTGTCGGCCACTAGCTACCAGTTCACCATCACCGGCAACGTCGAGAAGAACGGCAGCTTCACGCCTGCGAACTATATTACCGTGCTGGAGGCGGTCACCATGGCCGGCGGTCCCAACCGTTTCGCCAGCTCTGAAAAAACCTTCATCATCCGCGGCTCGGCATCGGGGACTCCGCGCCGGATCCCGGTGAACATCGATCAACTCCGATCCGGCAAGCAGCTTGAACAGAATATCGTCGTCCTTCCGGGCGACATCATCGTGGTGCCCTGAGTCCGACGGCACGTGGCCGGCATCCCGGCCGCGCCAGGCGATCCGTGGAATTCGACAAGGGGCGCTACGGGGTCGCTGCCGGACGCTGGTTGTGCTATTAAGGATATTCCAACCGGCCTAGATCTGGACGCATCTGGCGACCCCTGGTGATGAGCAGCCTCCCTCCCGGCTTCGGTAGTCTCCCGCGCTTCCTCATGAGGGAAGCAAGACGTCGTATCTTGCTCGTATCGTCGTTCTTTGCCGTGGTCGCCTCTGGATCTCTCGCGGTGGGATTGCTTCTGCCCAAGACATGGGAGTGCTCCGCCGTGCTGGTGCCCGACTCCACCGCCATCAAGCCTTTGATGGAGGGCCGCATGGGCAGTTTGGCTAGTGACACACAGCTGGCTGTCATCATCCAAACGGTACAGACCCGCAAAATCATGCGCGAGGTGCTCGCTTTCGGCGGGTGGCTGAAACCCAAGCTCTTGCCCGCGGAGGAAGAGCTCCTTCTCGCCAAGCTGAGGTCACAGCTGCACATCGAGAACACCCGCGAAGCCATGATCCGGATCTCCTACCGCGACGACGATCCCAAACGCACTTTTCTCATCACGAACAAGATGGTCGAGATACTGATCCGCGAGGCCGCCAACGCCAAAGAAACGTCCAGCCGCGAAACCTACGAGTTCATCGAGCGGCAGGTGAAGGAGTACGGGGATGAGTTGGCCGTCGCGCACGAGAAACTGCTCGCCTACTATCGCGGCCAGGGCGTCCCGGTGGCCGCCAGCGAATCCGACAGTCCCACCGAAGAGACGTCTGCCCAACGCCGCGGCACGGGCCCCCGAATGTCCGCGGAGCAGGTCGCCAAACTTCGCGCCGAGGAGGCGACCCTGACAGCGCAGTTGGCGCGCGCCCGGGCTGCGCTGCCTTCTTCCGATGAGTCGCGTCATGCGGAGGAACAGCTTCGCACCCGCGTGGAGCAGATGACGTTCGAGTACGAGCGCCTGGCCAGTAGCTACACCGAGCGCCATCCCGACGTCGTGCGCAAGAAGCACGACCTGGAGATGCTGCGCGCGGAGCTGCGACGGATAGAGGAAGTACGACTAGAGAGCGAGAAGGCCGGGGCCGCGACGTCGGCGCTGGACGATCAGGTCACCCGCGCCGCGCGCTCCCGCCTCGAAGAGGTGCGATCCCTGCTCGGGTCGGCGTCCAGGCACGTGCCGCGCCGACGTCCATCGTCACCACCGCCGCCGTCTCCCGTCGCCGAGACAGAAACTTGATCCCGACATGAAAGCGGTGGGACAGGACTCGAAGCTTTCGGAGCTGCTGCGCAGATACGAGGCGACCCGTGACGTTTACCAGGATCTGCTGAAAAAGCGCGAGACGGCGCGCCTTTCCCTGGATCTGGACGTCGAGCGCAGCAGTGTCATCTTCAGGGTGCAGGAACCAGCCACCATGCCGGTCATCGCGAGCGGCCTGCGGGTCATGCACAAGAGCCTGATCGGGATGACACTGGCGGCGCTGGTGCCGCTGGGCGTGCTCTTCGCCATGGTGTCGTTCGACGGCCGTGTGCGGAGCGCGGAGCAGATCGAGCGCCTGGCGCACGTACCCATCTTGGTCAGCATTCCGTACGCGCCCCAGGGCGAGGAGCTGCGGCGCAACCGCGTGAGGATGATCCTGTCGGTGATCCTGATCGCCAGTGTTTTCGCCGCCTACGTGGTCGCCTACTTGGTGACCAGGGCCAAGGTTCCCCGATGAGCGCGTCATCCGGCGACAATGGCGGCCGTATTCCTCCTGACCCTCAAGACCAAGGTCCGTCCGATGCGGACAGCAATGACAGCGAGGGCCGACCCAACGGCGACGGTGCGCTCTCTGCCAGCGATGTCGTGGCCGCGCCCGATGGCGCCGGCTCGGCCGATGGATCCTTTTTCGGCATGGCCGAGGGGGCGCAACTCGACGCTTTCCGCGAACTTCGCACGCGCCTGCAGTCCGTAGGGACAGGGATTGGTCTACAGCGGTTCACGGTACTCGTGGTCCCCATCGAAAGAGGATCGGGCGCCAGTTTCATCGCCCGCAATCTGGCGGTGGCGTTCACACTGCAAGAGCAGCGGCGTGCGATCCTGATCGACTGCAACCTGCGCAACCCCACGCAGCACATCGCCTTCGACCTGGAGGGTGACAGCGACGGCCTGTTTGACTTTCTCGACAATCCGCACTCCCGCGCCGAGCGGCTGCTTTTTCGCACCGAACTCGCCGGACTGTATTTGATTCCTGCCGGCCGCCCGTCTTCTTCCGCGCGTGAGTACTTTTCGTCGTATGCGATGCGCACCCTGCTTGACCTGTTGCGCCGGAGGCCCTCGTATCTGGTGCTGGACGGTCCTCCGGTGAAGGGTTCGCCTGACGCGCGCATCTTGTCCGAATTGGCCGATTTCGTGGTTCTGGTCGCGGGATACGGCCGTGACACCGTGGACGGGATCGCGCAGGCCGCCGCCTTGTTCAACCCGGCCAAGTTCGCCGGCGTCGTGTTCAACGATCGGGATTGAGTCATCAAACTCAACGCTGCGACGTAGGCTCGACCGAACATGAATCCGTTCCCCACCGACGCGACCATCGCGCTCATGTACCACGCTGTCGGCCCCAGCGGCGGGCCGGGCGTCGACCCACACTACGCCGTCGACCTGTCGCTTTTCACCGCGCACCTGCAGGCGTGCGTGCGCCACGGCGGGGCCGTGGTGTGCGCCCACGACTGGCTGGACGGCCGCGCCGGAGTCATCGTCACGTTCGACGACGGTCACCAGAGCAATCATCGCCTGGCGTGGCCGGCGCTGGCCGCGGTGGGGGGGCGGGCCGATTTCTTCGTCAACCCGGCGCAGGTCGGAACCGCCGGATTTGCCACCTGGACCGAGCTGCGCGAGATGGCGGATGCGGGCCTGTCGATCCAGTCACACGGCCTCGACCACGGTCACTACCTCACCGAGCTGTCGCCCGGTCGCTTGCGCGAGGAGCTGCGGCAGGCCCGGCTCGAGATCGAGAACCACACCGGGCGAGCGGTGACGTTGCTGGCGCCGCCCGGCGGTCGCTGTCCGGTCGGCCTGGAGCGAATCGCGCGCGAGGTTGGCTACACCCACGTGCTCGACTCGCGACCGGCGCCCATCCGCCGTGGCCAGGGGCACACCCTCGGCCGCTTCGCGGTGACGGCCGGGCTCCAAACGCCGACGCTCGAATCGTGGCTGCGCGGCGGCTCTGCCCGCCTCAAGATGCAGGCCCGGTTCGTGGTTCTCGCCGCAGCCAAGCGCATACTGGGCGACAGGACCTACGAGCGGGTCCGCCAGGGCCTGCTGGGAAACGCGAATCCGTGACCCGGCCCCGCCTGTTGTATGTGGTTTCCCTGTTCCCCTGTTGGTCGGAGACGTTCATCGTCCGCGAGATCGCGACCCTGATCGCGGCCGGCGCGGACGTTCGCATCCTGTCGCTGAAAGCGCCCTGTGAGAAGCTGGTGCAACCCGATGCGGAGCAACTCCTGCCACGCGTGCGGCATCCCCTGTCGCCTGCGCGTGCGGCGCGGGCGCGAGCCATGGCCTTTGTCGCCCATCCGCTGGCGCTATCCTCCATCGTGCTGCACATGATACGCCGGCTGCGTCCGCCGTCCACTTGACCTGGCCAAGTCGATGGAGGCGGTGGCGCGGGGTGTGGAGCAGCTCAGCTTGGGTGCGCGAGTTCGATCCCGGACATCATTCACGCGCATTGGGGGACGTTTCCCTCCACGGTCGCCTGGGCGCTGGCGCGCGTGCTGGGCAAGCCGTTCGGTTTCACCTGCCACGCGCACGACATCTTCGTCAACGACCATCTGTTGAGGGAGAAGGTCGAGTCGGCGCGAGTGCCGGTCACCATCTCGCGTTTCAATGTCGAGTGGCTTGCCACGCGGGTCACCCCGCTGGCTCGCCAGCGGATGAAGATCGTCCATTGTGGCGTCGACCTGTCCGCGCTTCCCTTCCGACCCGGAGATCGGCAGCCAGGCCTGGTTGTGGCCGTCGGACGCCTCGATCCCATCAAAGGCTTCGACGTTCTCATCGACGCGATTGCCGTGCTCGCACGGCAGGGACGTCCGCTGCGCTGTCGTATCATCGGCAGCGGGCCGCTCCTGTCTTCGCTAGAGGCTTCCATCGCGCGCCACGGTCTTGGGGACCTGGTCGAGCTCGCCGGGGCCCTGCCCCAGCAGGAAGTGCGCGAAGCGCTCTGCTCCGCTTCGGTCTTTGCCCTGCCCAGCGTTGTCACCCCCGCAGGCGATCGTGACGGCATCCCGGTTTCGCTGATGGAGGCCATGGGCGTGGGCACGCCGGTGGTCAGCACGCAGGTCTCAGGCATTCCCGAGCTGATCGATGACGAGCACGAGGGTCTTCTGGTTCCCGAGCGCGATCCAGCGGCTCTGGCGGCGGCGCTGGCGCGTCTGCTCGACGACCCCGAACTGGGCCGCGCCCTGGCGGTACGGGCGAGGGAGAAGATCGAGCGCGAGTTCGACGCCGCCCGCGAAGCGCGCAAGCTGCTACACTTGTTTGCCGATGGAAACGCATGACTCGACCGCGCCGCGTGGCGTGCTGGGAGATTTCGTTCTGGCGTGTGGGCCGGAAGCAGGCGCCTGGGTGCGTGGCTTGGCGGGTTTCGCGACCGCATCCACTCAGGATGGCGAGATGCAAATGGCCGTGCGCGGCGGCGGGCGCCACGGGAGCGAACCCGACGGCAGGCAGTGGCTGGCGCTGGCCGACCTGATCGAAGGCCGACTCGACGACGGCGTCCGAGCGCTCGAACCGGGAACTCCCCCACAGGCCGGGTGGCGCGGCCGTTTCGCCCAAGTGGTCTTTGACCCTGGCGCTCGTCGTGTCGCCGCCTTGACCGATCACTTCTCCACCGTCAGCCTGTACGCACTGGTGAGCGAGCGGGTGTTTCTGCTTGGCACCGACCTGCGGCTGCTGGCGGCCTCGCCATGGTGCCGGCGCGAGATCGACCTGGAGTCGGTGTACAACTACCTGAACTTCGCCTGCATCCCCGCACCGGGCACCATCTTTCGCGACATCCGACGCCTCGAGCCCGGATCTCGTTTGCAATGGGAAGAAGGCCGCGCTCGTTGGGATCGCTACTTCATTCCCGAGTACCCGGAGGATCTGCGGGGAACGGACGATGCGCTGGCGCAGCAGCTGCGGGATCGAATGATTGCGTCGGTGCAGGCGTACCGTCCGGAGGATGCCGAGTCGTGGGGCTGTTTTCTATCGGGTGGAACCGACAGTTCGAGCATCGCTACAATCTTGTCGCGTCAGGGGCGTCCCGGACGGGTGAGAAGCTTTTCCATCGGCTTCGCCGAGCAGGGATACGACGAACTCGGCTATGCCGAGACGGCCGCTCGGGCGTGTGGCGCCGAACCTACCTTCGCGCGGGTGTCGCGCGAGCAGGCCCAGGTGCTGCTGAGCCGGTTGGTCGAGAGCTACGACCAGCCGTTCGGAAACGCCTCGGCGATACCAACCATGGCGTGTGTCGACCTGGCGCGCGAGCATGGGATCAATTGCATGGTTGCGGGGGACGGAGGTGACGAGATCTTCGGCGGCAACCAGCGCTATGCCAAGGACCAGGTGATGGAGGCGTGGTACTCGATGCCCGGCCCTGTCAAGCGCCTGGCTCTCGCGCTCGGACATCTGGCCGGTCGAACCAACATCCACTTGCTCAACCGAGTCGAGAACTTCTTCGAGCGGGCGTCGCTGCCCAATCCCGATCGTTTCTACAGCGACGACTCATTCGCCTCGGATCACTACGACGAACTGCTGCGTCCCGAGTTCCGGCGCGAGGTCGCACGCGACACCTCGCTGCGCTTCATGCGCAGCGTGTACAGCCTGGGCTCAAGCGGCAGCCCGCTGCACCGGATCATGCGGCTCGACCTGCTGATGGCCATTGCCCAGAACGATCTGCGCAAGGTCGACGGCGCCGCGCGCTCGGTGGGTATCTCGGTGCGGTTTCCCTATCTGGACCCGGCTCTCGTGGCCTTCGTCAATCGTCTGCCCCAACGCTACAAGGTGCGTGGCCTGGAGAAGCGCACCCTGTTCAAGAAAGCCATGCAGGACATCCTGCCCGAGGCCATCCTGCGCAAGAAGAAGCAAGGCTTCGGTCTGCCCATCACGGTCTGGCTGCGCAGCGATCCCCAGTTCCAGTCCACCGTGCGCGACGCGCTCTTCGACCACACGGCCCGCGCGCGCGGCTGGTGGGAACCCGCCTACGTCGAGCGGCTGATGGCCGAGCATCTGCGTGGCAGCTGGGACCATGCCGACGACCTCTGGCGGTTGTTCGCGCTGGAGCTGTGGCTGCGGAAATATGTCGATGGCCAGCGAGAGTGAGGTTCCAGGCGGACATCGGGATCCGTTGCGCATTCTGATGGTGCTGGAGAGCAACTTCACACAACGTGGTGGTGGGGGCGCCGAGTCGCAGGTCAAGACATTGGCCGCGCATCTCAAACATCTCGGACACCGGGTAACCGTGGTGACGCCCATGCTGCCGCAAGGACCGCAGGTGGCCGCCGAACGTTGCTACGGCGTTCCCGTTGGCCGGCTCGGATACCCGCGCCTTCCGCTGCTCGGCGCGGCCATCATGTGTCTGCGCATGGGCGCCTTCCTGTGGAAACACCGCGGGCAGTATGATGCTTGGCATGTCCACATCGGGCACCACCTCGGCGCGGTAACCTGTCTGGTCGGCTCGGCGCTGAAGAAACCGGTCATCGTCAAGATCTCCGGCTGGTGGGAGCTGGATCAGGGAGTGATGGCCCCGCACCGACGGCCGCTCGACATCCTGGCACTACGTTGGTTGAAAAAAGCGGGCACCGTTCAGGCGATTAGCGCGCGCATCGCCCACGAGCTTGAGCGGCAGGGATTTCCTCGCGATCGGATTCTGGTGCTGCCCAACGCAGTGGACACCTCGCGTTTTCGCGTGCGGGCCACTCCGCGCCCCGCCCAGGCTCCCTTCACGGCAGTGTTCGTCGGTCGACTGGTGCCCGAGAAGGGTCTCGATACCCTGTTCGAGGCATGGGCGCAGGCGTTTCACGGCCGTTCGGATGTGCGGCTGCGGCTGGTCGGAGAGGGCGGGGATGACTGCGCGCTACGCGAGCAGGCCGAACGACTCGGGATCGCCACGCAGATCGAATTTCTCGGCCATCGCGATCGTGTAGAGGAGGTCCTCGCCGAGGCCGATGTGGGCGTGCTGCCGTCGCGAATCGAGGGACTCTCGAATACGCTCCTGGAATTCATGGCCAGCGGCCTGCCCACCCTGGCCAGCCGTGTGAGCGGCAGCGAGGACTTCGTCGTGACCGGGCGCAATGGCTGGCTGTTTCCGGTCTCGGACGCGGCGGCCCTGGCCGATTGCCTGCGGGATGCGCGCTCGCTTCCGGTCACACGATTGCTCGAGCTGGGTCGCCAGGCGCGGGCCGACGTCGAGGCCGCCTCGGCTCTGGACCGCGTGGTCGGGCGATTGCTGGCTCTCTATCGCGGCGTGCATCCACGCGAGCTGAGAAAGGTGGACTGAACATGTGTGGGATCATTGGAATCGTCGCCGGTTCCCAGGCGCCCTTGCCCGGCGAAGCGGTCGCCCGGGCCATGAACGCCGCCATCACGCACCGGGGACCGGACGACGAGGGCATTTACCGGGACGAACACGCCATGATCGGAATGCGCCGCCTGTCGATCATCGATCTGGGTGGCGGACACCAGCCCATCCACAACGAAGACAGCACCGTGCAGGCCGTTTTCAACGGAGAGATCTACAACTACCGCGACCTGCGCGCCCAACTCGAGGCCAAGGGTCACCGCTTCTACACGCAGTCCGACACCGAGGTCATCGTGCACGGCTACGAAGAGTGGGGCGACGGTTGCTTCGCTCGCATGGACGGCATGTTCGGGATCGCGTTGTGGGACGTGCGCAACCGGATTCTGCTGCTGGCGCGTGACCGCTTTGGCGAGAAGCCGCTATTTTACTCCGAGGCTGGCGGCGGGCTGGTGTTCGCCAGCGAGCTCAAGTCGCTGCTGGCTGTGCCGGGCTTCCCTCTGGCCGTGGATCCAGAGGCGGTGCGGGCCTATGTGTGTTTTGGCTACGTGCCCACGCCGGGATCGATCTTTCGCGGGGTTCGCAAGTTGCCGCCGGGGCACTTCCTCCGCATGGCGGATGGTCGCTGCAGCGTGGCCCCCTACTACCGCCTCGACTTTGGCCCCAAGGCCCTGCTGACTGAAGTTGAGGCCGAGGAAGAGCTGGCCCGTCTCCTGGATCAGGCCGTGGCCAGTCGGCTGGTTTCCGACGTGCCGTTTGGCGCCTTTCTCAGCGGCGGGCTCGATTCCAGCGTGGTGGTCGCGCTGATGTCACGCCATCTCAATCAACCGGTGCGCACCTTCTCCATCGGCTTTCGTGAGGACGCCTATAACGAACTGTCCGACGCACGTCGGGTCGCCCAGCATCTCGGCACCGAGCACCACGAACTGGTGGTCGAGCCCGACGCCGTCGATCTCTTGCAGCGGCTGGTGTGGTACCTGGACGAGCCCTTTGCGGACTCGTCAGCCATACCGACCTTCCTGGTAGCCAAGCTGGCGCGTGAGCGGGTCAAGATGGTGCTGAGCGGTGACGGTGGGGACGAGACTTTCGCGGGATACACCCGCTACCTGCGCTACCTTGACCTCGAACGGGCCGGTGCGCTGAAGCCGCTGGCGGCAACCGCGGCCGATGTGGTCGGCCGCTTTGTGCCGGGATCGACCGGCTACCGCCTGCGCCGCATCGCCGAGAGGTTGCGCCAGCCATTTCCCGACAGTTATCTCAGCGGTGTCGCGCTCACGCGCGCCGACGTGGCCGATTCGCTGCTGGGCGAGGCCGTGCGCTCGGGCACGGCTGGTCACTACGCCGGCCTGGCTGCGGCCGCTCGCAACGCCGCATCTCTGGGGCCACTGGATCGCTGTGTTTCGATCGATTTCGCGAGCTATCTTCCCGACGATATTCTGGTGAAGCTCGACCGCATGGCGATGGCCAACTCACTAGAGGGGCGGGCGCCTTTCCTTGACCACAAGGTGGTCGACTTTGCCGTCCGTCTGCCGCCGGATCTTCGCATCCGCGGTCGTCGCGGCAAGCATATCTTGCGGCGTGTGGCAGCCCGCTGGTTGCCGCGCGAGGTGCTGGAGAAACCCAAACAGGGATTTGCCATCCCTCTGGGCCAGTGGTTTCGCGGCCCGCTCAAGGACATGGCGGCTGATTTGATCGGCAGCGACAGCTTCCGCGATCGCGGCCTCATCGACCAGCGGGCCGCGCGACGCACCCTCGATGGCCACATCGCAGGCGAGGCGGACTACGGCGAGATCCTTTGGCTCACGCTGTCACTCGAACTGTGGGCGCGACGCTACCTTGACCAGAGGACCGAGCCGGCGGGGGTCTGACGAGCCAGCGTGGCGTAGCCGTTTGCGAAGCAACAGCAGGAACAGCTTATAGACAGGCCCCCACGTCGAAGCTGCCGCTCGCGCGTGTCACTCCCGAAAAATCGCTGTCAACCAGATTGGAGAGATCGGTGCCAGAGCCGCGCGCCGGGGAGCCAGCTTGGGGCACGGCCTTTGACCAATCGTAGACCGGGTTTTGCGCTGCCGTCTGGTTGAACTGCGCGCTGTCCACGAGCAGTGCGTCCGCGACCGCGCTGTTCTGATCCCACCCCTTGTGGGCCGTCTTCCACGTCGCAAAGTCCTGCTCGGTGTCCACGCTGAGAAACTGCGCGGTGCCTGAGTAGAGGTTGTAGTCACAGGTAATGCCCGGGCCCGCTCCCGCCTCCATGGCCGCCACGAAATTGTCCCCGCTATTCGCCGTGATCAGAAACAGGTTGTTTTCGACAAGGCTGTTGACGCTCGCGTCCGCAGGTCCACCCCAGAGCAAATGGCTCCATCCGTAACCTTGGTTTCCAGGCATCAGCGCACTGGCGAGAATGAAGGTGTTGTTTGCGATGACCGAGTTCTTGAGTCCATGGTGCTGAGTGGCCGTCTCGTCGTCATAGTCCAAGAAGCCGCGTTGCCCGCCAGCAAAGATATTGTTGATAACCGTGATGTTGGACAGATGGGCGTTGTTGTCATCCGACGAGCCACCTTCATCCGCCAGGCTCAAATTGACGGGAAACATCCTTCTGCCCCAATCGGAATTGTACCCATCTGAAATCGAAAGCAGATTGTCGAACGTCTGGCTGGCATCGCGAGGATGCTGGAAGACGAAGTTCGCCTCGGATCGCAGGTTCTGCGTGTTGTCCACGTACATGTTCACCGACCAGTTGTCGTAGATGATGTTGTTTCGCTCGGCATTGTTGACGCTGGTCGTCGGCGTGTGACCCTTGACTGTCCCATAGAAGATCATGCCCTCGCCGCCGTTCTGATAAACGACGTTGCCTTGCGACAGCGCATTGCTGGACGCAAACCACGAGAGGGCGCCGGGCCAGCCGCCAGTGACATTCCCGTTGTTGAAGCGGGGCCAGTTGTCGAGCACGTTCATCCAAAGTCGGCTGTACGTGACGGAGGTTCCGCTCCCCGATTCGAGCGCAATGCCGCCGCCTCCATTGAACTTGACGTCGCAGTGGTCGAACACAATTCCGTTGGCTGCCTCCGCATAGACGCCGTCCCATGAGGAAGCGCGTATGGTGAGTCCCACAAAACTAAGGTAGCTCGTTCCATTGTAGATGTTCACTAGTATCTGAGCCGTGCTCTTGTTATGGGTGTTGAACAGAACCGAGATGTCCGCCGCTTTGGGGTCGGCGCTGCCCAGCGTGCCGCCGAAGTCCGCATACAGAACATTGGCACGGGTATCGAAGTACCACTTGTTGCTGCCGTCGGTGATTCCGGTCTGGGTCTGATTGGGCGGCAGACCGTCGCCGTAGTCTGCGAGTTGTCCATGGGGAACCTCGCGCAACGCCGATTCGGTCGTTCCGTTGTTGACGTAGATCCCCAGCACGGGCTGGCTTGCGTTGATTTCGGAGAACCCAGCCATGGACGTCTGCCACACGGTTGTCTGCCCCTGGGCAGAATATTTCGTCCAGACGCTGGGTTTCAATCCGCCATCCAGGATAGGTGCGCCCGTACCGCGACCGTATGACCCAATGGTGATCTGCGAACTCGCAGTGCCCGATACATTGCCAAAATCGGGGTACTCGCGGTAGATGCCTCCTCCCAGAAGAACGGTGTCGCCGGCCTTGACCGACCCGCCCGCCAAGAGCGCAGAAAGGGATTTCCTGGGGCCTTTGCGCCCTGATTGGAAGGTGAAACTCGTACCGTCATACGAGTCGTTACCGAGGACGGGGTCGCAAAACCAAGTCTTGCCGGACCCGGTTGCGTACGGGACGTCCGGGACGCTGCCGTCGAATATCTTCCAGGGAAAAGCAACGCCACCCCACAGATGAGGTCCGGTGTCGGGACTGGTTGTCGAGCCGCCGGCACCGGCCGCAGAGCCCCCCTGACCGGCGACGCCAGCATCAACGCCGCCGGCAATTCCGCCCGAACTGGCGGAAGCCCCGCCCCCGCTTCCGCCCCCAGCCTGTGCCCCGCTATGCGCGGTCGACGAGCTGGCGCACGCCGCGAAGGCCACAGCGATGGACAGGACAAGCGCCTGACGGCACAGGGTCCGATTACCACCGATGGTCAGGAGTTCTTTGCTCACTTTTTCAAGCTTCCCACTTTCACGGCGAAGCGCCATGCGCGGGACGACGATGGACGTCTCCTTCTGGCCCTCCCCTCTCACCTGCGACCAGGCACGATGTAAGATGCAAGCGGGAAACGCGCAGCCACCGAATCGATCGGCGTCTCGGGTTTGGGAGTCTCGCCCCGGCTCTGCATCTTCAGGCGGATGTAGCGTTCGAGCAGACCGCATAACGCCCAGTAGGGCGCCATGACCGCGGTCTCCAGCGTCGGGCTGCCGTAGATGCCGCCGAGTGCCATGTTGAGCGTACAGACCGTGAACCCGAGCGTGAGTGCGGTGCATTCCGCATCGTCCGGCGGACGATTGGCCCTCAGCCACTTGGCGAGAACGAACAGCCTGTAGATCAAGTACAGCAGCAGCGCGAGTCCCAACGGACCACACTCGCCCAGCGTAAGCATATAGAAGTTGTGGGCATCGATCTTCTTGTAGCTGGAATAGTTCCCAATCTCGTCCTTCCAGCGATTGAGTCCCACGCCATTGGGATGGGACGCCAGCATGCGCATGCCGCCGGTCCAGATCTCCCAGCGGCTAGAGGTGCTGACATCGACCTCCTCATGGCCTCCTGGCTTCCCCTGCTGCCTGGTCTCCTCGACCCGCTGAGTTGCCGAT
Organism: uncultured delta proteobacterium; assembly: GCA_963758155.1. Classification (GTDB taxonomy): domain Bacteria; phylum Myxococcota_A; class Polyangia; order Fen-1088; family Fen-1088; genus Fen-1137. The sequence goes on along the minus strand of CAVWUP010000015.1, from coordinate 127,720 downwards.
TCCGGTAAATAGCCAGCCAGTGAAACGCAGACGATGCTGATGGCCACGGCCAGCAGGATGCTCTTTCTAAGCAGCAAGACGGCTACCGCGAGCAGCACGAGAAAGTAGGACTGCCGCGAATAGGTCGAGATTGCGCCGCCGGCAATGACGATGCAGCCGCCCACGGCAGCCAACTGCCATAGCTTCCGACGCCTGAGGAAGAGCGCCAGCGCCACGAACATCGGCATGAACATCCCGTAGAACACGCCAGCGCGGTTGGACATGTGCCAGTCTTCGCCGAACGGCCCGGAGGCGCGACGAGTCGGGTTGTACTTGCCGAAGCCGTAGTCAAAGCCCTCTCTGAGGCCCTCGAAGCCGGCGACGGCGGCGACCACCAGCACCCAGATGATCAGCCAACGCGTGGTCTTCTCGTCCTGGCGGCACTTCAGAAATAGAAAGTAGAACAGCGGGGCGAAGAGGGCGTTCTTGTAGTAGGTGACGTCAGCGAGCAGATCGCCCGGCGAGCGGAACTCCGCCCACAAGAACGCCAGGGTGAGTGCGCCAAAGAAGAGCAATAGCGCCTTCTGCAAGAGTGGCTTGGCGGTAACCGTCTCCTGCTTGCCGCGCATCAAGAGGAGCACGGCGACAAAAATCAGGTTGGCCGGTGCTACCCCCGGTATGCCGGTGGTCCACTTGAAGTGGATCTGGTTCACGATGTGGAGGATCTGCGCAAACAGGAGGAATTTGAACAGCATCAGCGCCTCATCCTGGCTTCAGATCCCTGTTCAGCGCAGATGCATCCCCGCGAGCCGCCAGGCGAAGGCGGCCGGCGATGGATCCAGGGGCGCGCCGATGCGTCGAATGGCCATCCAGTCGGTTTGCGGGCCGGCCATGCCTTCGGTGGTACAGAATGCCTGTTTGAACCCGCACTGTTTCAGCACCGTCTGCGTCTCGGCGTTGTAGTCCGCCGGGCCGCCGTTGGGATAGGCAAAAAGGGTCGGGGTCCGGCCGGTCTCAGCCGCGATCCGGTCGCGACAGATCCCGATCTCCCGTTCCAGGTCGTCGCGTGAGAGCTGCGACAGGATGGGATGGGTGTGACTGTGGCCGCCGATCCAGGTCAGATCCATGATGACCCGTACTTCGTCCCAGGTCATCATCTCGCGTGGCCGTGGCGGCGGCTCCCCCAGTTCGGCCACCAGTGTCTCGATGGCGGCACGGCGCGAAGAGTCCGGCATGGTTTTGAGGTGGTCGCGGGCGGTCTGCCCCAGGGCGGCCCGCGCGCCGGCATCGGGCAGCGCCACGACGGCCCCGTCGGCCCAGGGCAAGCGGATCGACGAGTGCGTGGTCGATTGCGCGGCCCACTGCACTCGGTCGGTCCACAGAAGCGAGCCATGGTCGATGTGAGAGGTAGGCAGGAACATCAGCGCCGGAATCCCCAGCCTCTTCAGCACCGGGTAGGCCAGGTCGTGATAGTCGCGAAAGCCGTCATCGAACGTGACCAGAACCGCCGGCCGCGCACGGTTGGGCCGCTCGGCGCGATCGACGAGCGCATCGGGAGCGATGGGGTCGCAGTGCTCCCTCACCCACCGCATCTGTTGCTCGAAGATCTCGACCGGGGCTCCGTTCAAGTCGCGGTTGGCCCCTAGGATTCGGTGATAGGCCAGCACGCTCACGCCACGCGGACGCAAGAGCGGCATCAGGGTTTGCCACATCCATTTCGACGCCAGCACGCTCTTCAACGTCGAACGGAGCCATTTCGAGTCCGTCATGACCTCCCTCACTTTCAAAGTGCCTCCTTTCAAGATCGGACGCGATGCAAATCGCTCCACGGGAATGCCTCAAGAAGCGCTTGCGCGCGGACGGATGCGGTTGGCCGCCTGCCGCATGATGCCGCGCGCGTCTTTGTCGAACAGCGTGATCAGCAGAGCATACAGGGTGGCGCCCAGCACCGTGCGTACGGCGATGGTTGCGAAGTGATGGCCAGGGTACAGGCCGCGCAGGGCCAGCCACATCAGCGCCGCGCTGCTGCCCGCTCGCAGGATCGTAGCCCACGGAATCCGCACCGGCAGCAGCTGGCGCCCGGCAATCGCCAGCGCCAGAGAGTTGAGAGCATAGCTGACCAGGGTGGCGATGGCAGAGCCCTTGATGCCAATGCGCGGTACCAGGATGATGTTCAGGACCAAATTCAAGAGCGCGCTGCTGAGGACGATGCTTCCGATGGTCCGGGTCTTGCGATGGATGAACAGGCCGGATCCCAGCATGCCGGCGGTCCCGTCCACGACCATGCCGGCGATGACCCAGGGGAGAATGGCCGAGGCGCCGGCGTACTTGTCAGAGGCCAACGCGGGCAGAAGCTCGGGGCCCACCGCGGCCAACCCGCCGATGACGGGCGCGCCAACCAGCGCGTAGGTGCGCAGCGAACGGCTGATGAAGGCGCTGGTCTCGGCGCGGCCTTTCTGGTCCCACATCTGTATGTAGAGCGGCATGATGGCCTGGCTGACCGGCCAAATCAGCACGGCCTGTATGTACTGGCACAGGTTGTAGGCAGCGCCATAGAGCCCCAGCGGGGCTTCGCCGATGGTGCCTGCAATCACGTACCGAGCACCCACGGACAGGATGATCCCCGACAGTTCGTAGCCAATGAGCATGGGAATGCCGAAGCCGAGCAGCTCGAAATACAAGGGTCGCGAGAACTGTGCAGGGGAAGGCAGCGGAAAACCGCTGCGCCGAAACATGAACAGCACCAGGGCGCCGATGGTGAGGCTCTCAGCGATCGCGGTCGCGGTGTAGAAGGCCGTCAGGGTGCGCGCGATGATCAGCACCGCGAAAAGGATCAAGCTGACCCCGACGTACTTCTTGGCCACCTGATAGATCAGCAGCAGCGAAGTGCGCTGCTCGGCGCGAATGAACTGTACGAGGGTGCTTTCGACGACCTGCACGGCCACGACCACCGATACGATGACCATCAGCCCCGGTATCCGCGGGTCGCCCAGCCAGCGCGTCGGAACCAACTGGCTTCCCATGGCGAGCAACAGCGCGGCCACCAAGCCCGTGCCGAGCATGCCGAGCAAAGTCGTCGAGCGAAGCTGAGCAAGGGTGTATCGACCCAGCCCCGCCGTTGCCTCGCTGTGATAGCGGAGAATCGAGTGCTGCACCCCGACCTTGCCCAGGGCCACGAACACCGTGACTGTGGCCGCGACCAGATTCATGACACCGTAGTCGTCCACCGAGAACAGCCGCGTCAGCAGCGGGAAGGTCACCAGTCCGGCCAGCATCGTGAGGAAGCTGGCCAACGAATAGTGCGACGTCTGGACTGCCAGTCGCGTGAATGCGGAACCGGCCATTTTCACTCCGTCTTGGCCGGTGGAGGGCGGAGTTGCCGGATGATTTCCAGCACGCGAGCCTTGGCTGCCGGCATGACGATTCTGCGGGCGCCGTGGGCCAGTGCGCCCACGGTCCAGCGGAAAGCGGTCACGAACACCGTTTCGCGTTCTCCCGTCGCTATCTCGTCCTTGTAGCTGTGGTCACCGCGCAAGAAGTCGAGCACGCTATTCCCTTCACCGATGGCGTGCTCGACGATGTGATGCAGGAGCACCCGCCCCGGCTTCCACTTCGACAGCTCCGGATCGAAGCCTCTCTGCATGAGATAGATGCGGTTGCGGAACCGATAGCAATAGTCCATGGCGATCATGCGACCGCCCGCCTCAAGGCAGTACAGACGCAGCCGGTTCCGCCGGAGACAGGCATGCATGACCGCCCGGTGAAACCCGATGTACTCCGGGCTCGAGAAGCCGTGGACCTCGCCCACCTCATTCCACCTTTTGTTGTGCAGAGCCACCAACTGATCGATGGCCGCATCGAGCGTGCTGGGGTCGCCCCAGACCAGGAACCGGGTGTTCTGCGCCGCGGATAGCTTCTTGCGCTGGTTGCGGATGCGCCAGCGCCGCTCACGAGGCAGCGCCTCAAGCCACCCCTCCCAGCTCGGAGGAAGATCCAGATAGGGGATGCGCTCGGACCGACCGGTGAGGAGCGGCAGACCCTGCCGCTTGATCTCCGAACGAAGGACAGCCACAAAGGCACAGTCGGGAAGCATGTCGCTCAAGTGCAGGACGTCCCAACCGGGAACCTGCATGACCGCTGTAGCCAGCGCCTGGGCGACCCGTTCTTCGCATCCCGCGGCCAGCACCGGCCCCAGATCGTCGGGCGAGGTATTTCCGCCGAGGCCGATGGGGCGCAGCAGGCGCACGGGGATGCGCATGGTGGGCACCGTCTGGATGTAGAGCGGCAGGATGCCCACCAACCGGTCCCCTTCAGTGGCCAGCAGCAGGCGCAAGGGCTGGTCGCACCCGTAGGTCATCCACCAGAGGTACTGCCAGTCGAAGGTCTCGAAGACGCTGGTCGAGACCGCGTCCTTCTGCAGATCCTCCCAGGAGTCGGCCAGGGACGCGAACTCGGCACTCGATTGCACCACGCGAACGCGTACCGGCTGGATGGACGCCGGCTCGGTCATGCACGTCCGTCCGTGTCCGAGGAATCGACCGCGAGCGTACTCGCTGGCGCTCCGGCGCGGGCGCCGAGCACCTCAAGATACTGGTCCACCGAGGCTTGCTCGGTGAAACGCTCAACGCGATGGCGCACCCGAACCGGCCCTCGTGCCGTCTCGTCCAACATGCTTGCGATCGCATCGGCCAGCGCCGCGGGATTTCGCGTGGGCACCAGGCGCCCATGGGAGGGATCGCAGCCCTGCAGAACCTCGCGCGATCCCCCAGGACCGTCAGTGCTGACCACGCGACATCCGCACGCCATGGCCTGGATGAGCGCCCCAGGTAGTCCCTCGAAGATTGATGAGAGCGCGAACACCGGCGACCGGCTCATGAATCGCAACGGATTCTGCTCGAACCCGGGTAGGCGCAAATCCTGCGCGATTCCCAAATTCTGCCCCAGCGCCTCTAGGGCTGCGCGCTCGGGTCCCTCGCCGAGGATGATCAGCCGTACCGGGCGGCCGGCATGCATCTGAGCGAAAGCGCGCAGCAGCGAGGAGAAATCTTTCTCAGGGGCCAGCCTGCCGACACCGAGCACGACCGGTGGTGCGCCCGGCGCAAACCATGGGTCGTCAAGGGGTGCGGCGGCCAGTCGCTCGACATCCGGCCCGACGATCGGGTTGTAGATGGTGCGGACCATGCGCGCCGGCAGGCCCAGACCCACAATCAGATCCTGCTCAACACCCTTGGCGACCGCTATGACCTGGGCGGACCCTCGGTAAAAGAGCCGCATCAAGGCGCGCTGCACGTGCGGCTTGAGTCCGTGCATCTGATCGCGCGGAAGCAACACGCTGGCCTCCCGCAAAACGATGCGGGTACCCGCTCGCGACAACCAGCCCGCACAGACCGCGAGAATGTTCGAGTGCTCCAGGGTCGACAGCAGCGCTGCCGGACGTTCGCGGCGCAAGTAGCGCACCAGGGCCGGAAGGGCCAGCGTGGTGCGACGGGCTGCCAAATCGACGACCCGGAGAGTGGCGGGAATTTTCGATTCGATCGAACCGCCCGGGATGGCCACGACCAGATCGACGCTGTGTCCGCGCGCGGAAAAACAAGCTCCAAGTTGCAGCATGACGTGTTCGGCTCCGCCGTCGTCCATGGTCGGCAGGAACAGTGCAATGTGGGTTGGACGCTCCCCGAGGCTCATGCGTGTCGCAAGATAGCAGACTGCCCACCGCGGTGCAGAACTCGCAAACCATCAATGCTAGACGCCCGGCGGATAATGCACTTCCACGGTGAACATCACTATCTGCCGATGAAAAGAAGGGAACGACGTAGTGCCGGCGACCGCCGCAGAGGTAAGCTGGTCGCGGAACGTGTACTCGATGCGATACTTGAACATGTTGCCCGGCTGGTAGCTGGCGCCGGCCGTCGCAACCACGATGTTGGTACTCGGGGTGGCCCCGCCAGGCACGCCTGCGGTGGAGTCATGCTCGAAGTCGGCCAGGGCGTTGAGGTGAAGTGCGTCCCACTGGCCCATCGGGAAGACCACGCTCAGGCTGACCAAATCGCGTTCCAGGGCCGCGCCCAGATAGACGTTGGGCTCCACGGTGCGCGCTGCGCGGAGATCGAGTTCCCGACCGATGTACCGGTAGGACAGGGCTGCCGAACCTGCCTCCGTCAGCACGGTGTCGCTGCCGGTCAGGCGGAGGACAAAAGCGCCTGCCGCCAGGTCGCTGCTCCAGGTCGGCGTGAAGTCGTGCCTCCAACCCACCAAGGCCTCGGCAAACTCGCCTTCGCGGGCGGGAATCACCGATCCTCCGACCGGCGTAGCTTGACCAGTCTTGATGGCGCCCAGGCGGGTGCGCAGGCCAACCTGGTCTCGCTGCCACACTCGGGTGATCGCCAAGGCATCGGTCAAACTCTCGCTCTGAGCGATTCCCAGATCCTGGCCTATGGGATGAAAAAAGCGCCCCTCCAGCATCTGGTCCAGACGCCACCTGGCGTTTAGCTGCCAAACAAAGGCTTCGTGAGCGTCGAAGGCCACAAACTCCATGGTGCCCGCGGGACGTGCCCCGACCGTCAGAGGATCCGCGCTGGCAACCGAGTCGACGAGAGAGAGCTGACTCAAGGCAGCGCTTCCGCCCAACGTGATGCGCGTGGAGGCAGTGGTCTCGATATCGCTTGACAGAACCAGCGTATGGGTGAGCGACGCGCCCTCGCTCCCCCGCAGCCACCAGGTCGCCGCGAATGCGTACGCCGCCAAGTCACGCACCTTCCGGCCCTCGTAGCCGAGCTGGGCGCCTGCCCGGGCCATCACGAAAACGTCGGGCTGCTCTCCGGCTATCGTCCCGGGTACCGCTCCCGAAATGTCGCTGACACCAACGGAACTGCCCGCGGACAGACGGTATTCCAGCTGCGCATAGCCCGGGCGTCCCATCCCCAAAAAGACGACCGCGAAAACTATGCACCTAAGATGCGGAGGCCGTCCCGCCATATTGGTGACGGAGATTAGCACGAGACGACGATGCTGCCGTATGCCGGTGCGAAGCTGGCTGCGGGCGCTCTGGATTGCCCTACCAGGTGATCTTCTGCCGGCCGGCAAGGAAGCGCCACAGGCCCACCAGCGCCGCGGCGTTGAGCACCACAAAGGTTCGCGCCAGAACTCCAATCCGACCAGCGCGCGCCCCCAGCCCCGCCAGGGCGTAGAACACGATCTGCGCCAGCAACAGCCAGCTCAATGCCGCCCTCGGCGTTCCCTCCGACGACAGCCCGGCCGCACCGGCCGCGCACGCCAGCAGCAGGGCCAGCAAGGCCCAGGGACAGAGCAAGCGACTTACTTTGTGCGAAACGGTTTCAAACCACGAGGGATTCACCAGCGGCAACAGCAGGCCGGGCATGCGCCAGAAGAGCTGGTAGTTGCCGGCCAAACTTCTCGCCTTGCGGCCGAACTCGCGCTCGTCGGAAAAGGCCAGGTCGTGGACGATGGCGCCTTCGGCCAGCAGCACACGCGCGCGGCGCCTGCGCGTCTGCATGGCGATCCACATGTCGTCCAGCACCAGATCCACTGCCAGCGGCCCGAGGTCGCGTCGACGCAGAGCCGCCAGCGCTCCGGTGACACCCACCAAGCTGCCAAACCGGGATTCCTGCTTGCGGATCCAATTCTCGTAGCGCCAGTACGCACCGCTGCCCTCGGCGCCGTCGAGCACCAGGTTGCCGGTTACGCAGCCAACTTCAGGCGCGGCCAACAACGGCAGCAAGGCACGCAGCGCACCTGAATCCAAGGGTTGGCGCGCATCGGTCATAACCAAGACCTCGCCCGTGGCTTGCTCGCGCATGTGGTTGAGCGCGGTCGGCTTGCCCTGGCGGGTTTCCCCGCGCATGAGGGAGATGCGTGAATCTCGCTGGGCCCACGCGGCCACGATCGACTCCGTTGTATCGGTGCTGCCGTCGGAGTAGACCAGAATCTCCACCTTGTCAGCCGGGTAGTCCTGCCCCAGCAAGCTTCGCAACTTCGCCTCGATGTACGGCTCCGCGTTGTAGGCAGCCACGCACAGGCTGACCGTGGGCTCCCAGGTCGCGTCGGGGCGCGGACGCCAGGGGAACAGGCGCGCCAGCACACCCAGCAGCAGAGGATAGCCGAAGTAGGTGTAGGCCAGGAGGATCAGGGCCGCAGCGGCCACGATCTCAAGGACGTTCAACGCCCGGTTCTCCTGATCACGGCCAGCGGAGTACGCAGGAGGATTGAGATCTCCGTTCGCACGTAGGAGAAGAAGTTCTCGACGGCCGCACCGTAGGCAAAATCGAACATCGCCTTGATGCGCATGTCGTCCGCGATCGCGCCCTCGGCGCCGTCGACCTTGAAGGGATTGGTCAGTGCGCTGGCAAAGGATGCGATGTCGCTGCCCGGGAGCGGGCTGCCGGTGTAGCCCAGCGACACCTGGGCCAGCCCGGTCAGTCCGGGCTTCACACCGCGCATGCGCTCCTCGAAGAAGGGGATGGCCAGCGCCAAATCGACGATGATTTGGGGTCGCTCCGGCCGCGGCCCGACCAGGCTCATTTCCCCACGCAGCACGTTCCACAGCTGCGGAATCTCGTCGAGGCGCGTGCGGCGAAGAAACCGTCCCACCCGAGTCACGCGCGGATCATTCTCTCCCGCGATGACCGCGCCGGTGGCAGCTTCCGCGTCCAGGCACATGGTGCGGAACTTGATCATGTCGAATTCTTCGAAGCGAAAACGATTGTGCGAGCTAGGGTCGCGGCCCAGCAGGCGACCGGCGCGACGTTGCCGGAACAACACCGGCCCAGGAGACTCCACATAGATCACCGCGGCGATTATCGGGTATAGTGGGAGAGTCAGCGCCAGGCCCGCACTCGAGGCAGCGAGATCCAATGCACGCTTGGCAATCCGAATCGAGGTTCTCACGACCGTCCGACCATTCTAGAATAGCGACGTAACATCTTGTCCGGTACCATTAGCTTCACGCGCATGAAGGGATGCATCATCGTCCGGCTGGAAGTGCCCGGCGTGATTGAGTACCGGGACATCATGTTGCGCACGTTGTCCGCGACGTGCAAACTGATTGCGCCGGGCACCGGGGCGCGTGGTTCGCGTGCGTCTTTGTTCTCTGCCCATCTTGTCTCCGCCGTGGGCGAAGCATACAACAACATTGCCTTGCACGGGTATGCCGGGCGTGAGCCGGGCACGATCGCCATGGAAATCGAACAAGGTCCGGACTGGATCCGGGTTGTGCTTGCGGACACGGGTGCTCGCTTCGATCCGGCTCAGGCGCGCCGACCCGACCTGGATGCACTGCCCGAGTCGGGCCTCGGTGTGTTTATCATGCAGTCGTTCGTCGACGAAGTTACGTATGTGCCCGGCCATCCCAATCTCTTGACCCTCTTCAAGCGCCTTGACCAGCCCCGCGCGGCGAGCCCCAGTTCCCGCCGCAGGGCCCCGGCCAATCGCGCCTAACCTATCCTATGTGGTGATCCAGGCATGCTCTTCTCCATCAGCGCAGAAAATGACGTCACGGTGCTTCGTATCGAGGGTGAGCTCGACGCGGTCTCGGTGACCGACATCAGGACGGCCCTCAACACCATCGCCGAAGGAAAACCTCCGCGAGTGGAGGTCGACCTGTCAGGTCTGCGGCTCATCGACAGCTCCGGCGTGGGCGCGATAGTTTCCCTGTTCAAGGCTGTGCGCGCCTACGGGGGCAGCCTGACCACCACGGGTGTTCGCGGCCAGCCGCTGGCCATCTTCCGCCTCCTGCGCCTGGACCGCGTTCTCATCGGCTGATCTGGCGCGAAGCGCTGGGGTCGCTGTTGGCCGGCGTGGACCGGCCCGTGGGGCCTTGGGTGGCCCGATCGCGCCGCCGCAGAAGAGTTTCCGCTACGCCTTGACCAGGCGCCCGAGACAGCCGCCTCGATCCTGGAAGAGCGGCGCAATCATGTTGCGAGAGTCAACCACGAGCTTGACGTTGCGATAGAGCTCGGGGTTCTTGAACTCGTCGTGGGCCGTCGCCACCAGCACGGCATCGAATCCGGCGAATGTCTCGGGGGTGCAGGGAACCGACTTCAGTCCCAGATCATACTTGCGGGTGCGCGGCGCCTCGGGAAAGTAGGGATCGCAGTATTGCACCAGCGCACCGCCTTCCTTGAGCAACTCCAGCAGCTCGAACGAGGGCGATTCGCGGCAGTCGTCGATGTTGGCCTTGTAGGACAGGCCAAGCACCAAGACTTTCGCGCCTTGCATCGCCTTGCCATCCTGGTTGAGCGCCTCGGTTAGGCGGGAGATCACGAAGTGTGGCATCTGCGTGTTGATCTCGCCGGCCAGCTCGATGAAGCGCGTCCAGATGCCGTGCTCCGCTGCCTTCCAGGATAGGTAGAAGGGATCCAGCGGAATGCAGTGCCCGCCCAATCCCGGCCCCGGGTAGAAGGGCATGTAGCCGAAGGGCTTGGTACTCGCCGCCGCGATCACCTCCCAAACGTCGATGCCCATGGCCAGGAAGGTCAGCTTGAGCTCGTTCACCAGCGCGATGTTGATCGAGCGGAAGATGTTCTCGAGCAGCTTGGTCGATTCCGCCACCCGCGAGTGCGAGACCTGCACCACGCGATCCAGGCCGGCCCGGTACAGCGCCACCGCCGCCTCGGTTGACTCGGCGTTGATGCCGCCCACCACCTTGGGGATGGTTCGGGTCGAAAAATTCGCGTTGCCTGGATCCTCGCGTTCGGGCGAGAAGGCGAGAAAGAAGTCGGCCGGCGATTTGAGGCCGCTCTTCTCGAGAATGGGCAGCACCTCTTCATCGGTGGTGCCCGGATAGGTCGTGGACTCGAGCACCACGAGCTGCCCACGCCGCAAGCGTTTCGCGATGTCGTGCGCGGTGGCGTGAATATAGGAGTTGTCGGGTTCGCGATGCTTGCCGAGGGGGGTCGGCACGCAGATCAGGATCGCGTCGCACTCGCGCAACCGATCGAAGTCCGAGGTGGCCGAGAAGCGCCCGGTTCGCGTGGCGGCTGCCACCCGATTGGGACCGATGGTCCTGATGTACGACTGACCTTTGGTCAGGGCATCGACCTTCTTCGCGTCGACGTCGAAGCCGATAACCCGAAACCCGGCTTCACAGAACACGAGCGCAAGCGGCAGGCCGACGTAGCCCTGACCGATAACGCCAATGACAGACGACTTCGACTTTATCCCATCCATGAAGGAACTCATGACTGCTCCTATCTCCAAGGCGCCTCGTCCATGAGGCTCAGCTGCACAAAAGATATCACACCTCCGCCGACCTCACGAACGCTACCGCCCTCCCCGTGCGCGCCAGACCACTTGCGCCCCGGCCACCACGGCCAGCGGCCCGGCGATCAGCAAGGCGTGGATGAGCGCGAGCCAAGGAACCCCGAGCAGGGCATAGACCAAGAACGCCAGAATGAAGAAATCGCGCCGGCCGATGGCGTGCACCATGGCCAAGGGATCGCGCTTGCCCTTGGCCAGCCGGGTCTTCATGTCCGAGCTGCCGGTCAGGTGCCAGCGCACCTTGATGATCTCGCCGCCGCCGCCTTGCAGACGCAGCTCGCGGTAGGCGATCACGTCGTAGCCGACGTGCAGGGCCGCGGCCAGAATCCCGGCGGCCAGGGCCAGCAGGCTGCCGGTGGCGCGGTACACGCCCACGCCGATGCAGGCGAAGAGCACGATGTTGAGCCCGTCATCCACCACGGTATCCATCCACTCGCCCAGCGCGCTTTGCTGGAAGCGCACGCGCGCCAGCTCGCCGTCGCAGCCGTCCAGGATCGACTGCAGGTGCGCCAGGAAGAAACCCCACACGATGAGCGCCGGGCCTCCGCTCGAAACCATGAGCGCGCCCAGCAGGCCCACCAAGGCTGCGCCCAAAGTGACCTGGTTGGGGGTAAAGGGCAGGCGACACAGCAGGTGGCGCGTGATGAAGAACGACACCGGCTTGTTCAGATAGCGCGCGACGAAACCCAGATCGCCGCGCAGCAACTCGGCGAAGACAGCGCGCTCGGCGCGGCGGCGGCTGGGCTCGTCGATGACCCGCATCTTGCCGTCGAGCGAGCCGCCGGCTGGGCGCACCTCGTCGGCGCCCACCTCGATGGCGCCCACCAGCTCGCGACGCAGAGTCGTCAGGTTCTCGGGCTTGGGCACCTTGTGCACCTGCACCGAGGCCGGTAAGTAGGTGGGCAGGCGGCAGCTCCCGTCGGTGGCCAGCACCACGTGGTATTGCAAGCGGTGCAACTGCTTGATGGCCCGCTCGAGAACCGACAAGCCGGCCACGCGCATGGACGAACCCACCACCTCAGCCAGGGTGGCGCGCAAGAGCACCGGCGGCTTGGCCGGCGCGGGCGCGTCCCCAGAAGGCGCGGTGGAATCCTTGGGCTGGTCGGCAGGGCTCACGGGGTCGATCAGTCTTGCATGGCCGGCGCAGGCAGGGCCAGGGGAATTCCCCAGCCCGCTACTGGCAACGCTTCTCGCACTCCGTCCGTGTGTCGTGCTAGGCCTGTCCGCCGTCTAGCGTCCCAGCATGCCTTGCAGCCGAGCATCGATCTCGGCGTCATCCACCAGCCGGTTGGCCAGCTCGCTCGCGCTGGGCCAGTAGTTTCCCGCCTTGATGGCCTTCTCGACCTTTGCCGTCTGCACGGTACGCAAGACACCGAGGTTGGTCCGCACCGCTCGGGCCACAGCTGCCGCCCGATCGGCATCCACCATGCTGACGGTATCGGACTGAGGTCGTGGGGCCGTTGCGCTGCCTTGCGGCTTGCTGGCCGTTGCGTCATTTCCTTTTGCTGAAGTCGCGTTTCTTATAACCATGACCAAACCCCTCGGTCCACTGGCGCTCAATTGGAGATTCGGCACGGTCAGGCTGGGTAGTTAAGGGCCGGCAGCCCAAAAACTACATTCCCATGATGACCACGCCGCGATCAGGCACTGAGTGGCCCCGCTCGTCGTGGTCCATTCCGGGATCGCCATCGCCAGGCCAATCGGGCTCAGGAACGGGCAGCTCGAGCCGCGGACGATCACCGCCTCGGCGATCTTCCTCGCGGCGAACGATTTCGTTGATGATCCATGGTTCCAGCATCGGAATGCCTCTACTCGATTGCCGACCGGGCGTCCGGTCGCGGGGTGCGAAGGCCGTCCCCTAGTTGCATCAGTGCCGCGAAAGAAATGCCGCCCACGCAAAAACTTTCGGCACCTGGACGGCAAAGCTTAAGCACCCAGGCCGGGGAACCTCTGCCGCGCAGAGAGTGCGCTATTCCTCTGGCAGGAACAGCATCTGGCGAGGTAGGCCCGACCACCACAGCACCTGCACCCCCATGAAGAAGCTGTAGGCATGGATGTTGCCGTCCGGCATGGCCCGAAAATCGACGGTCGGCGTGACGGCCCAGCCCCCGGTGAGGCGCTTGCGCCAGGGGAAGAAATCGTAGCTCGCACCGCCCAGGAAGTAGGAACCCCCGCCTCCGCGCAGGGACTTGTCCAGGCTGCTCTGGTCGGTCACCATCACGAAACCGATCCCCGTCCCCGTGTGAACGGACAGGCCCCGCCAGACCGTAGCGCTGCCCTCAAGGGTGAGGCCGCCCACGCTGCCCTGATCGCTGCCCTTCTTGATGCCGCCGTACTCGACCAGCAGGCCAAGTCCGAGCCGCTCGGTGAGCAGCTGGCCGATGCGGAAGGTGAAGCCGTTTCCTGTGTAGAAACCGCGGTTCTTGCCTTCTTCGTTCAGGTGCGAAGCCGCCTCGATCAGGCCGACCCCGATCCAATAGCCCTGGCGTGCGCGCGGCGTCTCAAGGGTCTGGGCACGAGCCGGACGTGCCACGCCGGCCGCCAGGAGGACCAGCACAGCCAGAGCGAGAGTCAGATGGCGACGCATTAGAATTCCCCCCGCAGACCAATGATGGGATAGATGGGAAGACCCTGGCGCACCTGGCTCTTGGTGAAGTCGTAGTTGTACTGCATGGCCTCGGGGTTGGCGCGGTTGAGCACGTTCTGCAGATCGAGATACGCGTTCAACATCCAGCGGTTGAAGATCCAGCGCTTGTCCACGCGAATGTCGAGCTGGATGAACGGCGGCAAGCGAGTCACTGTACTTGGCGTCCATACAGGGCACTGTAGCGATCGATCGAGGCGTTGTAGACAGCGCCGGTGACCGGCGTGGTGGGATCGCCACTCACCAGGCGGAAGCGCGAGCCGATCTGCCAGTTGCGCGGCAACTGGTAGGTGCCGAATAGGGTCAGGATGTGCGTCTGATCGTATTCGAAAAGGCGATACGTGGTACTGCCCGAGTCGCGCCTCTCCGCGCGCGACAAGGTGTAGGCAAGCCACCCGGTGAACTTCTTTGTCATCTCGTGGCGCGCCACCACTTCCATGCCGTACACACGCCCTGCGCCGTTGTTGTCCAAGCGCAAGGGCGTTCCGTCGGGCCTGAGAGCCGTGGTGGCGCTGACCCAATTGCTGAGGTCTTTGTAGAAGCCGGTTACATCCAGATTGATGTGTTCGCGCGGTTTCCACTCGACGCCTGCCGAGTAGTGAATGGCCCGCTCGGCTTTCAAGTCGGGATTGCCGAAGTTCTTGTCGGTCTGTCCGGTTGTGATGTCCGGTTCCTGGTAGAAGAGGCCCACGCCCGCCTTGAGGGCCACCGGCTTGTTGAGCTGGTAGCGAACCGTCAAGCGCGGGGCAAAGGTAGCCTGCGAGATGTCCGAGTAGTAGTCGAAACGCAGGCCGGGCAGGATGAGCAAGCCCTTGAGCGGCCGCAGCTCCAGCTCGGCAAAAGCGCCCGGCAGGAAGATGTTCAATCCCGACACTGTGGTCTGGGCGGTGTCGGTGAGGCTGGGCATCGCCGAATTCTGACCCTCCTGCGGCGGAAGCGGCGAGAACACGTTGATGCTGAAGCGGTAGTAGATGAAATCCAGCCCCGCGGTCAGCGCCAGTTTTTTGGACCAGTCGTACCGGATGGTGTCGCGCAGGTGGGTCGTGTCCACGGTGTAGTGCGAGTAGAACTGAAAGAATTGAATGTCCCCTTGGTCGTGGCCCTGCGACAGGCGAACCATGTTCTCGAATTTCTCAGCTGGGACATAGCGATAGGTGGCCAGGGCGCGATAGAAACTTGTGGAATCGGAAATCTGGTTGCCGGCGAGCTCGGTCCCAGCGCGGGCTACGTTGCGCAAAACAATGTGGAACGTGTCGTCGGAGCCGAACACGAACAGGCGCAGGTCGTGCGCCGGGGCCGGGCGATAATTGGCCAGGAATTGGTAGTCGTAGTAGCGCGGCAACGTGAGATCCGTGATGGGAGCATTGGACGGGATGACGGCATTCAAAATCCAGTCGATGTAACTGCGGCGGATGGAAGCCGCCACCGCGGCCTTGTCACCGATGGGCGCCTCCAGATAGATGCCGGAGTCGAGCAGATTCACGTCGAAGTAGCCGCCCGCTTTCTTGGGCTTGAGCTTCTTGATCGAGACGTCGACGATGCCGCCGGTGGCGCGGCCGTAGTAGGGCGAAAAATTGCCCGGATAGAATTCCAGGCTGTCGATCATGCCCACAGGCAGAACGCTGCGAATGCCGCCAAAGTGGTAGATGATGGGCACGGTCACGCCATCCACGAAAATCTGCGTGTCCTGCGGTGCCGATCCGCGCACGATGATGGCGCCCGAGCCGGCCTCGGCGCGCGCCACGCCGGCGAAGTTCTGGATGACCGCCAGCGGATCACCCATGGCTCCGGGCATGACGTCGATGACGGTGTTCTCGATCACCGTGCGGCTGACCTCTTTGCGCTCGCGCTCGGCCGTGACCACCTTGTCGAAGGGATTGTATGAACCCTTCTCGACATAGTAGGTGGCGTGCGTCGCCTGGCCGGTGACGATCTCCTCGGTGGTGCGGAAAGGGTAGTACGAGGGAGGCTCGATGAAGACCTTCCAGTTGCCGGGTTGAAGATCGAAGAAGTGGAAGTTCCCCTTGGCGTCGGTGATGTTCTCGAAGCCGACGGGCGATTCGCCGCCGCTGCGATAGACGGTCACCAGGATCCCCGACATGGGCAGGCGGGTTCCCCGCTCCAGCAGCACGCCGGTGAAGTTCTCCACTGGAATCGGCTTGGGCGCCTCCACCGGCGCGATGACCGGAGCGGCCACGGGCGGAGGCGCGGGTGGCTTGGGCGGCACGAATTTGAACTTGTAGACGATCTGGACCGGCACTGGCTTTCCCGCCACCTCGGCCGGCTCGAATCCGAGGCTGTACGCGGCGGTCACTGCCGCATCTTCGAATCCGAGGCCGGTGGGCGTCTTGGGCTCTAACACGCTCGCGCCAGTAACCTCGCCCTTGTCGTCCAAGTCCACCAGCAGCGCCACCTCGACCTCGCCACTCTTGCCGATGGCATCGGGCGGATAGATGACCTTGGCCGGCCTGGTCAGCTTGGGCGCCTTGCTCAACTCGCTGGCGTCAATGGTGGGCCCTTTGTCCGTGGCGCTGATGCCAGCCTCGCCGGCCCGTCCCGCGGCCTCCTTGTCTTCTTTGCTGCCGGATTCCTCGGCGGCGATGGCCTCGCCGGCAGTCGCCAGGACCAGCAAGGCTGCCAGCATGCCGAAACACCGGGCGGTCACGGCGTGGACTCCAGCACGGCGTCCGCACTGTCCGCGGCTTCGGAATCCGGCACGCCCGCATCGAGGGCCACGTCGTCCGCTTCCAGAGCATCGGAGACGCCCGCGTCGGACAGCTCGTCCACCACGTGGGCGACCCCGCTCGTCCAGGCCACACCACCCCGGTTGTCGCGAACCACCACTATCATGCGCGCGTAGTCGATGGGGCAGCCTTCAGCCTGCGGGATGTTCCAGGTGTTTTCGATGGCCGTGCCGAACTGCGAATTCAGGTTGTTCGGATCGCCCAGATAGCCGGTGCGGTCGCCGCCCAGTCCGTTGGCGCCAAAATCACCGCACTCGGCGTACCAGGACATGGTGAGCTGCTCGTAGGGCGCGATGTTCGGGCCCAGAGGAGGATGCTTGGGATCAGGGGGCGGATATTTCGAGGGAGGCAAAACCTCGTTGGGATCAGGCAGGACTTCCGCCGAGGAGTCATCCATCTCCAGCACGACCGGCACCCTGGAGTTGAGCGGAACCTCCTGCGTGCCCACCTCGTCGAGTCGATGGTTGAAGATGTCGATGCCGTTCACCACCGGGTTCAGATTCGCCGGAATGGCGTCGTTAATGGGCAGGTACACGAAGAACACCGCAGGCAGATCGCCAGCCGAAGTGTGCACGACCAAGTTGATCGTGATGGGGAAGCCTGCGATCGTACAGCCGAACTTCATGCTCGGCGACCCGGCCGTCGCGGGCAGACCGTACGTGCAAAAATTTGCAAGAAATGAGGCAGGGAATGGATTGGGGAAGGTAATGCTGGCGCTGTCGCCCGTGCCTAGGTCGAGCGGCGGGGTGCCCACAATGCCGAGGCCGGCAAATAGCTGATTCGCAGCATCCTGGCCGATGGGACATGCGAAGCCGTCGGCTGAACTGGTGGCCAAGGGACACCACGACCAGCTATAGCCGGTCACGCTGACCCCCGCGTCCGTGCCGCCGTCGGCGGACGGCGGCGGCTGGTACACCAGCGCGCGCAAGGTGGTGGACGAACCTAGCGCGGGCTGAACGGGATCAGCCTGAATGGCCAGAATGCGCACCTTGTTGAGCTTGGTGGGTGTGTTGAAATCGCTGCTGCTGCAGCCAAGCAGGGCCAACGCAACGCCGGCCATCAGAGTAGTTGTGCTTTTCATCAGTCAACCAATCGGAATGTGACGGTGTACTTCACTGTGGTGGGCATGGGAACGCCATTGCGGGTGGCGGGCTCGAATTCATCGGCCATGGCCGCCTTCTTGGCGGCTTCGTTGAATTCGGGATAGGGCGATTCCTTCACGATCTTGACTGCAGTCACCTTGCCGGCCTCGTTGATCCAAACAATGACGGGAACGTCGCCTTCAATGCCCTGGGTCCTCAGGGTGGGCGGGAAGTCTGGCGTCACTTCCTTCTTCTTCTTGGCCTGCTTGAATTCCACGCCAGCCACGGGAATCCGCGTGGCCACGGCGTTGGCCACTGGCTTCACCGTGGTCGGGCCCTTGTTGATGGTCTGCTTGGGCACTTCCTTGGGCCCCGCCGCGGTCTTGGCGGTCTCGCCCATGCGTGTGTCGCCCACGCCAAAGGCGGGACCCTCGCCTTCGCCTGGGCCCTCGCCCACCGTGGATTCGAAGCTGAGACCCACTACCCGTGCGGGCTGCGCCTTGGGCGGCTCCTTGGGCTGTGTCTCTACTTTAGGCTGCGGCGCCTGGCGCAGCGGAATCGCACGCTCGGGCTTCACTTCGGGCTCCGGTTCCTTGGGCGGCGGCGGTGGCTCCTTGGGCTTGGCCTCGCGCTCGCGCACCTCGATTGCCACTTGCTGGCGCGCGGCCGTCTTCTGATGGCTCAGGCGGCTGATGCCGAAAGCGGTGATCACAAAGGCCACGTGCAAACCCACGGACACCAGCAGCACCAGGATGCCGACGGCGGCGCGCAGCCACGACGGCATCCGATGCAGCCCCCGGTGCGCGCGAAATTCCGACGACAGCGGGACCCGCACATGCGCCATGGCCCGCACCTGCGCGACCTGGCGCTGGCGATTCCTCTTCTCGACAAAGGGATTGCCATGACGGCGCGGCTCGCGCCGGGGCGTCGCCGGTACAGCCGGCTGCGGGCGTGAAGAAGGGCGCCCCTTCATGGCCAATCTAGTTTCCCTCGGGCACCGGCGCGCGCTCCACGTCGAGCGCAAACGCCGTGACTCCGTTGCGTTTGACCAGATCGATCAGATCCATCACGCGGCCGTAGGGCACGCCCTTGTCGCCCGCGATCACCGCCTGCAGCTTGGGGTTGGCGTCGTGCTCGCGCTTCACGTGGCGGGCCACCTCGTCGAGGTTGCTCTCTTTGCCGTTGAGCAAGAGCTTGCCGTCCTTGGTGCAGACCAGATTGACGGTCGATTCCACATGGGCGCCGGCGGTGGCGGCCTTGGGCAGGTTCACCACCATGCTGGCGCGCACGATGGCGGCCGAGGTCAACATGAAAATGATGAGCAGCACCAGCACGATGTCCACGAAGGGAATGATGTTGATACTGGCGAGCGGTCCTTCGTCCTCGCCGTTGCCGTTGCCGAGCGACCCAGCCATGGCGGCCCCCTACTCGCTCTTTTCGCTGCCGGCCGCCTTCAGCTCGGCCAGCAGGATGCGCGAGAGCGACTCGGTGTTGGTCACCGCGTCCTTCACCATGCCCTTGAACACGTTGTAGGCCACCACCGCCGGGATCGCGACCAGCAGGCCGATGGCCGTGGCCACCAAAGCCTCGGCGATGCCGGCCATCACGCCCGTGCTGGCGCTGGCCATGTCTTTGGACAGATCTTTGAAGGCTCGCACGATCCCCAGCACCGTGCCGAACAGGCCGATGTAGGGCGAATTGGAAGCCAGGGTGGCCAGAATGGAAAGGCGCCGCTCGTAGAAGCCCTTCTCGCGCGCCATGGCCCCGGTCAAGAGATCTTCGACGGATTCCGGCCCCTTGGCGTAGCCACGCAGGCCGGCCAGCACGACGTTGGTTTCCAGGCTGTCGGTCTTGGCCAGCAGTTTGGCCGCAGCCTCGAAATCACCCTTGTCCAGGCATTTGACGAATTCCTCGCGCAAAGACTCGAACGCGACTTTGTGCCGCCGGTAGAAGATCCAGCGTTCCACCATGACCGCCACGGAAAGCAGCGACAGGCCGAGCAGGAGCCACAGCACCCATTCGGAGCGGAAAACCGGCAAACCTAGGAGTTTCTGGACGAGGCCTTCTGGAGAGGGGGTCATGACGACCTCATATAACACCGCATGGGGCGTTTTCTGTCACCCAGCCCACCATGACGCAAGCGTGATCGGAGCCATGGATGCCTCGGTGACAACACGGTGACGATGCCCTGTTGACGGCGCCCGACAGCGCACGTAGCGTTCGACGGCCATGTGCTTGTCATCACACGTGCTCGTCGCTATTCGCCGCCTACCCAGGTATCTGCCGGCCGGCCGCGTTTCCCTGGCTGCCCTTTTCGTCGTGGCCGGCACGCTTGCCAGCGTGGCGCGCGCGGAAACCACGGCGCGCCCCGAGCCGCAAAGTCTGATCGCCGGAGCGCTGCCCAGTCGCAGCCAGGGCGTGAAGAACCCGGGCCGGCTGACCGACGGGCTTTACAGCAACGAGGGCGACGAGTGGCTCACGGACGTGACGTCGCGTTTTTTGTCGGCGCGCTCCTTCGTGGAATACGACCTGGGCAGCAACCGCCCCATTCGCTGTGTCCTGACCCAGGCCGACAACAACGACGTGTACATTCTGTCGGGCTCGCAGGACGGCGAAAAGTGGCAACCCCTGTGGCGCGTGGGTGCCGATGCGAACGCTGGCATGCGACTGCGCAACCAGAAACTGGAGGCCAGCGCGCGCTATGTGCGGCTCTCCGCCACGGGCGGCGATGCCCTGTACAGCGTGGGCGAGATCGCTCTGTACAGCGAGTGCCCATCCATTTGGCCGCCCGAGCTGGTGCGCACCCGCGGCGTCGCGGTAGGCGACACGGTCATTACCAAGGTGGTGATTTTCGGGATCTTCGCCGCGTTCTTCCTGCTGGTCCATCGTCGCAAGGCCGCCCGCGTGCACTACATGCTGATCCTGCCGGCGCTTGCTTCGGGCTGGATGCTGGCGGTCGAACTCGCGCACATCTACCCCTTTGTCGATCAAGAGCCGGCGCTGCGCGCCTTGCTGGCCGGGCTGGTTGGACTGCTGGCGCTCAAGGAGGCCTTCTTCAAGGAGGACGCCGCGCCCGATCGCAAAGTCGTTCTGGGCACGCTGGCTTTCTGCGCGGTGGCGGGCTTTGCCACCTACTGGCACTTCGGGACCCTGCAGTTTTTCGACGACGCCAAGGGCCGCAACACCCTGGTGCACACCGCGGCCATGCGCGATGACTTTCCCACGGCGAAGTATTTCCGCGAGCTGCGTTTCGACGGACTGAACGTCGCGGCTCTGGCGGCCTATGCTGACAACACGCCCAGCTTCACCGTTGATCGGCTGGCCGGCGTGCGCGTGCGCGACCTGGGCAACAACCAGATGCGCCTGGGCAGCGATCTCAAGGACGAGATGCTCAAGGTGCGCGCGCGTTTTACGCCCGAGCGCTGGCAGGACTTCAAGCGCGACATGAAGTACTTCTCCGACACCATGGGCGAGGCGGATTATCTCGCTAGCCTGCAAGATCATGGAGGCGACGCCACGCTCGCCTGGCTGGTCCCGGCCCATCTGCTCTTGGGCCACCTGTCCGCCGGCGAGGCCACTCTCACGGCCACCGCGCTCATCGATCCGCTGCTCATCCTGCTGCTCTTCTTCGTCATCGCGCGCACCTTCGGGCTGCGCGTGATGCTGTACCTGGCCGTGTTGTGGGGCACGAGCGACTTCTCCGTTTTCGGCACCAACCTGCTGGGCGCGACTTTGCGCCAGGATTGGCTGGTGGCTCTTGGGTTGGGTGTCTGCGCCCTGAAATCGGGACGTTCGGTCTGGGGTGGCGCGCTGTTGGCGTATGCGGCCCTGGTGCGCGTGTACCCGAGCGAGGCGGCGCTGTTCCTGGTAGTGCCCATCCTGTGGTTTGCCGTCGAGCAATGGCGAGAGCATCGACGCCTGCCGCGGCTCGCCGACGTGCGTTCAGCCCAGCGACCGGCCGTGCGCGCCCTGGGCGGCGCTGTGACGACCGCGGTGGGCGCGCTGGTACTCGTCCTAGCCTTGTTCGGCGCGAAAGACACCTGGGGCGCCTGGCAGCAGAAGACCGAGCTTCACGAGAACGGCCCCAGCGCGAACAACGTGGGTGTGCGCAACGTCGTATCCTTCAGCGCCGAGTATTCAGCCGCGGGTCTCAATCGCAAGAATGTCATCGACCTGTGGTCGGAATGGGACCGCCTGCAGCGCGCGACCTTCTCGGCGCGCCAGCCGCTGTACTATCTGGCCTTGCTGCTGGCGGCCGCCCTGGCGCTCATCGCGTGCCGGGGCCGCAACCTGGAGCAGATTTGCCTCATCGGCCTCTTGCTGGTGCCCTTCTATTCCTGTCCGCCCAATCTCTATTTGCACTTCGTGTTTCTCTTGCCGCTGATCGTGGTGGTAGCCGGAGCAGACGCGGAGCGCGATCGCAATTTCGCAGCGGCCGTGGTGGTTTTGGCGCTCTTGGCTGTCTGCCAGGCCTTCACCGCGGCCGAGCAGTGGAATGACTTGCGCTACACCGACCAGAGCATCCTGCTGCTCATCGCGTTCGGCATGTTCCTCATCCACCTGGCGCGCCAGTCCTGGCTTGCGGCGCCCTTGTGGAAAAAGAATGAGCCGGAGAGCGAAGCGGAGCGATAGGTACCCTGTGGTTGGTCAAGTTGACCAACTCAGGGGTGGATGCCATGCTTGTATGCAGAGCCATGGCCAAGAGTGTCAACCTGTACGAGGCGAAGACGCACCTTTCCGCGCTGGTGGACCGCGCTGCCGACGGTGAGGAAATCGTCATCGCCAAGGCCGGCAAGCCACGCGCGCGCTTGTTGCCGGTAGCTGCGGCACAGACGCGACGTCGACCTGGGGGCGGCAAGGGCAAGGTGTGGGTCGCGGCTGATTTCGATGCGCCGCTGCCACCCGATGTGCCGGCCGCGTTCACGGGCCGCTAGACATGCGCCTGCTGCTCGACACCCACGCGTTCCTGTGGTGGTGGCAAGGCAGCACCAAGATCGATGCGCGTACCAAGACTGCCATTTCGGGGGCGGAGGTCGTGCTGGTCAGCGCGGCCTCGGCTTGGGAGATGGCCATCAAGAGCGCCCTGGGCCGGCTGCGTTTCTCTGGCAGCATCGCCCATGCGGTCGAAGCCTGTGGCTTCACCCATCTGGGCGTGGACTTCGAACACATCGAGGCCCTGCGGAACCTCCCCTTGCACCACAGCGATCCCTTTGATCGGCTCTTGGTCGCACAGACCATGGTCGAACACGCCACCCTGGTCACGCACGACCGCGCGCTCGCTCCCTACGGCGTGCCGACGCTTTGGTTTTGAAATCACAACATCGCTTGCACCCAACCTTCCTAGGCCCGATCCTGGGGCCATGCAGATCCCCATCGTTCGTCTGGCGCTTGGCGATGCCGAGGTCGAGGCCGCCAGCCGGGTCATTCGCTCGGGCTGGGTAGCGCAAGGCCCGGAGGTGGCGGCCTTTGAGCGCGAGTTCGCGGTGGCCACGGGCGCGCCCGACGCGGTGGCGGTGTCCAACTGCACGGTGGCGCTGGAACTAGCCCTGCGCGTGGCGGGCGTGCGGCCAGGCGACGACGTGGCCACTGTTAGCCACAGCTTCATCGCCACAGCCAACGCGGTGGTGGCGGTCGGAGCGCGACCCATCTTCGTCGACGTCCAGCCCCACACCTACGGCATGGACCCGGACGCGCTCGCCCGCGCCATCACTCCGCGCACGCGCGCCATCTTGTGCGTGCACCAAATCGGCTTCCCTTGTGATTTGCCTGCAATCCTGGCCATCGCGCGGTCGCGCGGCTTGCCCGTCATCGAGGACGCCGCCTGCGCCATCGGCAGCGAGATCCACATCGACGGCAACTGGCAACGCATCGGCCAGCCTCATGGTCTGCTGGCTTGCTTTTCTTTCCACCCGCGCAAGCTGATCACCACCGGCGATGGCGGCATGATCACCACGTCCGACGCGGCGCTGGCCGATCATCTGCGCCTGCTACGCCAGCACGCCATATCCGTGCCCAGTGCTGATCGCCACGCGAGTCGTTCAGTGGCACTGGAAAGCTTTGCCGAGCCGGCCTTCAACTTTCGCATGACCGATCTGCAGGCCGCGGTGGGCCGGCCGCAGCTGGCGCGCTTGCCGGCCATCATCGCCCTACGCCGCGCACTCGCGGCTCGCTACAACGAGGCGCTGGTCGACCACCCCTTGCTGGCACCGCCGACCGAGCCAGCGTGGCTGCGAAGCAACTGGCAGAGCTACCCGGTCACTTTGCGCGCAGGCGGTCGCGTGTCGCAGATCGAGATCATGCAGTTCCTCCTCGATCGCGGCGTGGCCAGTCGACGCGGCATCGGCAACGCCCACGCCGAGCCGGCCTACGCCAAGTGCGCCTGGTCCTGTGGTCCAGAACCCTGCGATCCCGCAGCCCACGCGGCTGGCCGCTGCTTGCGCCTGCCCGTTTCAGAGCGCGCCCGCGACAACGCCATCCTCTTGCCTCTTTTTCACGGCATGTCGCCTGAGGAACAGGAGTACGTCGTGAGCACGCTGCGCGCGTTGCCGGGGTGACAATTCCGACCCGCTAGCCCTCTGTCCGCCACCGTCGTACACTGCGCTCCTCATGCTCGACATCAAACTCATCAGAGAGACGCCCGACGAAGTGCGCGCTGGTTTTGCCAAGCTGGGCTCAGACGTGGACCTGGACGCGGTGCTGGCGCTCGACCAGGCCGTGCGCAAACTCAAGAACGACTCGCAGACGCTGCAGGCCGACCAAAACCGCCTGTCGCGCGAGATCGGCAAGGCGCCCACGCCAGCGGCCCGCGAAGAAGCCAAAGCCAAGGCCGCGGCGATCAAACAGAACATCGAATCGCTGGCCGCTGAGCTGGCCCAGCAGGAACAGGCTCTCGACGAGAAGCTGCTTGAGCTGCCCAACCTGCCCCACCCTTCGGTTCCCGTGGGCAAGGACGACAGCGAGAACCGCGTGATTCGTGAAGAAGGCGTCAAGCGCAGCTTCGCTTTCACGCCCCAGGCGCACTGGGATTCGGGCCCGCGCTGGGGCATCCTGGACTTCGACCGCGGTGTGAAGATCTCCGGGTCGCGCTTCTACATTCTCAAAGATTGGGGCGCGCGCCTGCAGCGGGCGCTCATCAGCTTCATGCTGGACCTGCACACCAGCCGCCACGGCTACAGCGAGATCCTGCCGCCCTACATGGTCAGGCGCGAGGCCCTGGTGGGCACCGGCAATCTGCCCAAGTTCGGCGACAACCTGTACCACGACGCCATCGAGGATTTCTGGTTCATTCCCACCGCCGAGGTGCCGGTCACCAATCTGTATCGCGACGAGATTTTGGATGGCGACAAGCTGCCCATCAAGCACGTGGCCTACACCGCTTGCTTCCGGCGCGAACAGATGGCCGCGGGCCGCGACACCCGCGGCATCAAACGCGGCCACCAGTTCGACAAGGTCGAGCTGGTCAAGTTCGTGCGCCCGGAAAATTCGCTGGATGAACTCAAGGGCCTGCTCTCCGACGCCGAGGACGTGCTCAAGGCGCTGGAGCTGCCCTATCGCGTGGTGGAAATGTGCACCGGCGATCTGTCGTTTTCGGCCATGGTCAAGTTCGACCTGGAGCTGTGGGCCCCGGGCTGCAACGAGTGGCTGGAGGTCAGTTCCTGCTCGTGCTTCGGCGATTTTCAGGCCCGACGGGCCAAGATCCGCTTCCGCGACGGCCAGGAAAAAACCCGCTTCGTGCACACCTTGAACGGATCCGGCCTGGCCCTGCCCCGCACCCTGGTGGGTGTGTTGGAAACCTACCAACGCGCCGACGGAAGGCTGGACGTTCCGGCGGTTCTGCGACCATACTTCGGGGGACGCGACGTTCTGGGGTAGACAGATTTGGAAGGCAAACCCCTTGCTCTTGCCGTGCTCCTGGCTGGCGCCTTTGCCATCGGCGTCGGTGTGTTTGCCCTGCATTCCGCCAGCACGCCCCCGCCAGCACCCGAACGCCCGCGTCCGCCACCGCCGGCCGCGATGCTGGCCAACTCCGACCTGCGCTTCTCGCCGGTCTTCTACCGGACCCAGCTCGAGCAAGACGCCAAGGCCTATGGAATCCCGGCCCCTTCCTGGGACGAGATCACGCAGCCCAATCCCTACTTTGACGAGCTCAAGGAAAAGCAGCATCTGCGCATCAAGGCCCCCGTCGAAACCCGCCACCTGCGCGTGTCGCTGGAGATCAGCAAGGCTGTCTCGGTCATCGAAGGCCAGACCATCGCCGCGGACCATCTGGTCCTGCGCATCGAGAATCGCACGCCGCTCTACCTCGCCTACCGCATCCAAACCAGCGTGACTGACAAACAACGCTGCTCGAACAAGGGCGAGATCCCCCACAACGCCATGGCCATCGCGCCCAACCAGACCATCCTGCGCACCGAATGTCTGTATCGCAAAGACGAGTCCGTCGACGTGAGCCGCATCGAGGTGATGGAGATGCCGGCGTTGTCTGCCTACTACGTGTCCCGCCTGCCGCCCAATGCGACGCTCTACGACCCACGCACTTTTTCCGGACATGTGGGATTTCGCGGGCGGGACGTTTGCCAGCAGACGTTTTCGTGGCACGAGCTCAAGGACGGCATCGCGCAAAAACAGTTCGACTGGCGGGACGTCATCGACTACTACGCCCGCCACAACTGCAACGAGTATTCCTTTTTCAAGACCTATCGCTACCGCTCTGACAGCAACGCCCCCTTGCCTGCGCGCCCTCTCGACTAGAGGCGAGCTTTTGGTTACAGTACCCCTCGTGACCATGACCAAGGCCGACCTGATCGCCGTTATCGCTGACAAACTCAAGTTCCCTTGGGCGCGCGCGGAGCTGCTGGTCGATCAAATCTTCTCGTCCATGTCGGAGGCGCTGATGCGCGGCGAGGGCATTGAGATTCGCGGCTTCGGCAGTTTCACCGTGCGCCAGTACCGCGCCTACGACGGTCGCAACCCGCGCACCGGCGCCACGGTTCACGTCAAGCCCAAACGCCTGGCCTTTTTCAAGGTCGGCAAAGAGCTGCGCGAACGCGTGAACGATGGACGCAGGCCAGCCGCAGCCAAGCCGGCGTCTGAACCAGCCAAGATGGCGTAGGTCCGCCGAGCGCAGCTGGCTATCCCAGCCTGACCACCAGCCCGCGGTCGGCGTCCACCAGCACCAGATCGCCGTCGTGAAAGACTCGGCACGCGCCCGACGCACCGACCACCGCGGGCAAACGCCGCTCGCGCGCCTGGGCGGCCACATGGTCGAGCGGCCCACCGGTTTCGGTTACCAGTGCGGCCGCTACCAGCAAGGGCAGCTCACTGGGCAACAGCGTCGCTGCCACAAGAATCTGCCCCGGCGCAGGACGGGGACTCTCAGGCCGGTGCAGGACCACTCGCCCAAGCGCCCGCCCGCCTGTACCCGCGCCCCTCACTGATACGGCGTCGGGCGCTTCCTGCGCGGGAGGTGGCTCCCGACAAGCGGCATCCCACACCGCGCGGCCGGCGGCTGCCAACGCCTGTAGATCTGCCGGAGCTGGCGAGCCGGCCGCCAGAGATCGCGCGAGAGGAAGAGGCAGGTAGAAGACTGCACCGACCTCGGGTAGCGCACCCATCCGGTTCAATCTCCTGCCAAGAGAAAGCAAAGCGCGGCGAAGCGCAGCCTGCACCCGGGCGTAGAGCCAGTCGTCGTCCTCTCCCAACCCG
Organism: uncultured delta proteobacterium; assembly: GCA_963758155.1. GTDB lineage: Bacteria > Myxococcota_A > Polyangia > Fen-1088 > Fen-1088 > Fen-1137. Next base: position 100,292 of record CAVWUP010000015.1, on the reverse strand, counting down.
ACGGCTTGTCGGGCCAGTCGCAAAAGCCGGCGCCATTCATCCCGTCGCTGTGGTGCGATCTGTTTCTCGACCTGCTCGCTGGCCCGCTCGTGCGTCTCAGCACGGGCGTCATCCGTGCGAGCGCTTTCGCCGCTGAACAAGATCTCGGGGGTTTCGCGGCAAGTGGGGACCGCCACGTCCCACACCGGCGTCTCATCGCCAAACAATTCGAGATACCGTTCTCGCGACTGCGCGCGCGCTTTTGCGTCCCCGACTACCCGCAACTCTGCGGCCCGTCGACGGCGCTCGCTGGCCACGGATTCCACCCCGCCCAGAAGCTGTCCCAGCGCCGACACTGCTGAGGGTGCTTCTCGTCGCAGAAATTCTCCGAGGTTCCTGCGCGCCAGGCGCAGCGCAGGTTGGACGATCCCGAAAATCGGCTCCTCGATTGAAAGCAGAAGATCGAGTGCCTCTTCCAGCGCTGGGTTCTCACCCAGCCCGGCCAGGCGCGTGTCGACGTCGGCGCGCAGGGCCGCAAAGCGCGCTGGAGCCTCCTCGACCGGAACGGAAACCAGCCCGGGCCGCGTGTCGAGTGCATAGAATAGATACTGTCCCAGCACGCGCTGGCGGATTCCGATGCGGCAGCGCTCGTCGACCAGCGCAATCAGGCCAGCGTGTACCGGCGAAAGCGGCAAGGGATTGTGCGCCTGATCCCATCGCCAGGTCTCCCGCGATTCGCCAGGTTCCAGGTCATCCCAACCACGCCACGGCGCAGGCGCAGGCCCTGGCTCGAAGGGGCGCATCTGCAGAAACACGATGTTCTCGCCTTGTGCGACCCATTCCACCTCAACGGCGCCCTGGGTCTTCACGAGCCTGCGCAAAGCAGCGCGCAGCTGCGTCGCTGCGGCGCCCACCAAGGTTCCTGTCCGCACCTGGATCATGGGGTCGTCGGGGCGTTCCGGCACGCAAGCCGCGCCGCCTTCCGCCTCGCCGCCAACGAAGGGATGAACCAAGACCGACAAAGGCTGCGCCGCCGGTCGCAGTCCATGGGTCAGGGCATAGGCCACCGCGCCGGCAGACAGGGCCGAAGCCAGCACCTGGCGGATGGCTGTTTCGACTTCGTCCGGCCGCACCGCCACCCGCGATTCATAGACCCCTGCGCCCAAGCTGCCGGTGACATCCTCACTGGCGAACGATGACCGCACGGACCAAAGCGCGCCCAGCGCAAGCCGGCCGGCCAGCGCCTGGGAAAAACCCGACGGGAAAGGTGCCGCCATCAGGTCGGCCCGTGCACGATCCAACTTGGCCAGTGCTTCGTCGTCGATCCTGTCGGGCAGCACCAGCGACGGACCGAGTGCGCGGAACAGCTCGTCCGTGATTGCGAATCCCGCCGGTGTGCGCAGTCCCGCAGCAGCCAGCCGCGCCAGCGAGCGGGCCTTGCCGCCCAGTCGCGCATCGGGGTCGTGCAGGTCTGCGAAGAAGCTCATCGCGCGAACTCTAGCGCGGATTGGCTGGCCTTTTTCGCCCGCCTTGCAAGTCCGACCTCGGGTGCTATTTCACCAAGACCACGTAGTCGATGGCCGTCGGCTGCAAGGTCACATGGTCGCCGGCAACGACGCTACGCTTATACAGGGCGTAGTTGACCAGCTTGGGCGTGTTGTCTCGCCACTGGCCGGTCACTCCGGTGTCGGTGAACCCAGCGGCGGTGATCCACGCGGGCACAGACGACTGGCTTGTGAACACGATGAACAGGTCTGCACTCGCTGCCACGTCGAAAGCCAGGTTGGTGAGTTTGCTAGAATCACTCTGGCGCTTGGTCGCAATCCAGCTTGCTCCGACCACCGCGGCCGGAACGATGTCGAACGTATTGTCCCCGGTACCGTCGAAATTCAGGGTGAACGGCCGTTGGTCCCACACCGGGGCGTCCACGAAATACGCCGGCCCATTGCTCGACGTCAGATTTGCGATCTTGGCGCCAGGGTCGCTGGGCAGCGTGGTTCCAGTTCCCAGGAAGTAGACGGTCATGCTGTCCGTGTTTCCCTGGCCGTCGTCCACGGTCACCACGTTCTTGCCCACCTGCAGCGCGTTCGTCCAATAGAAGACATCCTTGATGGGCGTGCCGTTCGGATGCGTGTATTGGTTGTTGGCCAGCGTACCCACCGTGGACCCGTTGATCGTCAACGTCAAACTGGCTGCGTTCGAATAGACCTTGACAGCCGACTGACCAGCGGCGTCGGGACTGCGCACAAAGTAGTTGCGGCCCACCAAGTGCACCACCGGCTTGCTCTGCAAGAGCGACTTGTAGTGATAGTAGACGTCCTTCTTGTAGCCGGCGAAGGTCAGCAGACCCTTGCTGTTGAGCAGCCCTTTGTACTTCGTATCCGAGATGTCGCGGAACACCCATTCGGAAAAGGCCGGAACGTGGCTCGGGTTTCTGAACATGTCGTCGAAACGAATCTCGTCGACCAAAGCGCCGTATTCCTCCGGCTCGTAGCTGTTGACCACCGGGGTCACCGCGAACGCATTGGGGGCGTGCGCCGCGATCACCATGCCGGCGCCGCTCTCCGAGACCCAGTGGTCGGGGGCGGTGAGGAAATCGTACATGGTCCCGCTGTACCAGCCCGCGTAGGTATTGTGGAAGATGAAATCAATGTTCGCCGGATTCTGGCCGTCCGACGCATAGACGATGGGGCGCGAAGGATCGGTGGCACGCAGCACAGACGCGTACGCCCCGGTGGCGGCCACGCCCGGAGCCTCGTTGCCGGCACTCCAGAAGATGATCGAGGGGTGGTTCCAGTTCTGGTACACCATTTCGCGATTGATGTTGTCTCCGTTGGCCGTCTCCGCCGCGCTGTTGGTGTGTCCATTTTCGGACCAAACCATGATGCCGCGCTGGTCGGCCAGATCGTACTCCAACTGGGCGTGTGGATAGTGGACCAGCCGCACATAGTTGACCCCAAGATCGACCAAATTGTCCCAGTCCGCAGTCAGCTCGTCCGTGCTGACCGCACTGGCATGATACTCGGTTTCCTGGTGCTTGGCGACGCCACGCAAGCGGGTGGAAACGCCGTTGAGCGTGAAGTCGGTGGTGGATAGCGTGTATGTGCGGAAACCGATGTGCTCGGTCACTGAATCGACCAACACCCCGCCCGCCGAAACACTGACCTGGACAGCATAGAGGTAGGGGTTGCCCGGTTTCCACAGTGTCGGCTGTGAGACCGTGCCCGTATGGGTGGTGGTGGCGGTCGTGCCCGCCTTCACCAGCACATCGCTCTGCGTGGTCAGCACCGCGGTGCCTAGAGCATCAGTGATCACGCTCTTGACCGTCAGGGTCTGGTCGGCCGCGGCGTTGTTGGTGACCAATATCCTCTCGCTGACAGTGGCCGAGGCGCTGCTGATATTGGAGGCAGAAACGTAGATGCCGCTGGAGGCATAGTCGGTGGTGGCCACGTGGTACTTGTTGGTCGTCATCAGCCAGGCCGCGCGATAGATGCCGCCGTAGCCCTTGTACAGGCGAGGAGTACCGTCGGGCAGACAGTCTGAGCAGGTGCTGTTGCTGACCTTGACCGCCAGCACGTTGTCGCTGCCGATCTTCACCGCGGCGGTGGCGTCGAAGATGAACCGCGTGAATCCTCCTCGGTGCTGGCCCAGGTGCTGGCCATTCACATACACGTCTGCGATCTGGAACACGCCCTCGAAATAGACATACACGCGATCCAGCGGGTCAGCGGGATTCACGGTGAAGTGCGTGCGGTACCAGGAATTGGTGTGGGTGGTGACGCCGAGAACCGTGTCCCAGGTATGCGGGACGGAAACACTGGCCCAGGCCGAGTCGTTGAAAGTTGTGACCTCGGCTCCGGTGAGGCTGTCGCTGGCGATGAACTTCCAGGCCCCCACTAGCGCCACCTTCGATCGATCTATTCCTCCGGTGCCAGTAGAACCACCAGAAGCCGTCGTGCCGCCCGTCACCGTGGTCCCGCCGGTGGTCGAGCCGCCGACAACAGTTGTACCACCAAAGCCGGTCGAGCCGCCGGTTGCAGTCGAGCCTCCCGTCACCGTTCCGCCCGTCGCCGTCGAGCCACCGCTCGACGTGGCACCTCCCGTGCCGCCGGTCCCACCGGTGCCCGTAGAAAGCACGAATTGCTGGTAGGTGGCGCCGTTCCAGGTGCGCTGCACGACCGCGGTTCCGTCCGCCGTGCCGCCCCCATTGACCTCCGCCACCTTGCCGCTGTGATGCGCGGTCAAGCGCACGGCGCTGCCCGAAGTCGTCGCGATGGCCCACTGTTGGTTGGTGGAGCTGTTGTTGCAGGTGTACTGGATGATGGCGGCCCCATCAGCCGTCGACTTGCCTGTCACGTCCATGCACTTCAGACTATTGGTGCTCTTGATGGCGTAGTACCCGGTCGCCACAGTTGCGATGTTGAAATTCTGACCGACGGAGCCGTTACAAGTGCGCTCCTCGATGATGGCGCTGTTGGCTGTGCTGTTGCCGGCGACGCCGATGCACTTGCCGCTCGCTGCACTCTTGATCTGGTACACAGCGGTCGGGCTGATGGTCAGGCTCTGTTGGCTCTGTGCCCAGTCGACCTGCGCGCCGGGGGAGCTGCAAGCGGTGATAAACATTGTCAAGAGCAAACCACGGTTCCAATGAATCTTGTGCATGGCGGCCTTTCGCGAATTCGTTTTGTCGGGGTGCTCGTAGCACGGGGGCGTGCCCCTGGCTAGGTTGGATTTTGCAGTCCTGCGGCGCCGTAGAGCCCATCAGCGCTGCGGTCAGCGCGCGCCGAGCCCGGTGGCGGCCAGTTCGATCACAGGCCCCGGCACCAAGCCGAGCGCTAGCACCAGCACCACGGTCGCGACCAGCACAGCCGCCATGCCGGTCGACGGGAATGGCTGCCATGGTCGCACAGGATCGCGGAAGTACATGGCGACCACGATGCGCAGATAGTAGTAGACGCTCACCAGGCTGTTGAGCACAGCCGCCACGACCAGCCAGGCCAGCTCTGGGCTCTGCATGGCCGCGCGAAACACGAAGAACTTGCCGAAAAATCCGCCGGTAGGCGGAACCCCGGCCAGCGACAGCAACAGCACGGTCATGGCCAATGCCACAGCCGGCCGGGTGCGCGCCATTCCGGCCCAGTCGCGCACGAGCAGGCGCTCGTCGCCGCGCCGGCCCACCCAGGCCACCACGGCAAAGATGCCCAGGGTGGTGAACGCGTAAGCCGCCAGATACAGCAACACCGCACGCTGCGCACCGTCCACCTTCTGGCCCAAGGCAACCAGGCCTATCATTAGATAGCCGGCATGGGCGATGGACGAGTACGCCAGCATGCGCTTGACGTTCTCTTGGCGAAGGGCGGCCAGGTTTCCCCAGGTCATGGTCAGGAACGCCACGCCGCCCAGCACGCGCACCCAACCCGCGTGGCCCAGCGCCAGCCCCGGGTCCGCGAAGGCCGCTCCCAGCAAGCGCACGAGGCCGCCCACGGCCGCCACCTTGATCCCAGCTGCCATGAGACCAGTCACCGGCGTGGGCGCGGCCTCGTAGGCGTCGGGCGCCCACATGTGAAAGGGCACGGCCGCGATCTTGAACAACATGCCGACCAGCAGGAAGTACACACCGACCACAAAAAGCGGGTTGCCCGCGGCCAAGCCCGCGCGCGCCGCGATCCCGGCGTACGACATCTCGCCGCCCGTGGTGCCGTAGACCAGGGCCGTGCCGTAGACCAGGAACCCGGCGGCGAACGCGCCCAGCAGCAGATACTTGAGTGCGCCCTCGGCCCCAGCAGATTGGCGACGCCAACTCGCGACAAGCAAATAGGCGGCCAGCGACATGGTTTCGATGCCGATGAGCAACGACAGCAGGTGCGTGGCGTGAACCACAGTCATCATGCCCGCGGTGGCGAAGAGCACGAGGGCGTGGGGCTCGCCGTGCTCGAAGTCGTGTTCGCGCATGAAAGGCGCGGCAACCAGCAAGGTCGCGAGCGCCGTTGCGATCAACACAGCGTCGAGGAAAAGCGACATTCGATCCACGACCATCATACCGACCCAGATCGGCTCGCCCGATTCAGCCCCTGTCCATTGGCCCACCACCGCGGCCAGCGCGGCCAGGCAGCCCAGCTGCGCCAGCCTGAGCGCAGGCTCGCGGCCCTCGGTCATCGTGTCCAGCAGGAGCGCCAGGCACCCAGCCCCCGAAATCAGCAGCAACGGGGCCAAGGCCGTGATTTGAGCAAATTCAACGGTCATCGGAAACGCCTCGCTGACTCGGCCTGTGCCGTGGCAGGCCGCTGACCCGGCATCACACGCCGGGCTGGACCGTCGGGATTGGCGCGCGCCTCGGCCAGGCGATCGCGGAAGCTGGCTGTCAACGTCTGCACCGAGGCGGTGGTGCGTTCGATGATGGGCTGCGGAGCCAGTCCCATGACCAGCGCCGCGAGCACCAAGACACCGAACACCAGACGCTCGCGCAGGCCCAGATCGCGCACCCGCGAGTCACGGTTCTCGGGCTTGTCGAGCGGCCCGAACATCACCCGCTGGTACATGGTCAGCAGATACACGGCAGCCAAAATTACTGCCGTGGCCGCCAGGCCAGCTAGCAGCGCCGGATGGCTGAACATCGGCGCTCGCCAGACCCGATGCCTGCCAGTCCTTGCCCGCGGTGAATGTGCCGGCGAGCACCAGGAACTCGCCCACGAAGCCGCACAAACCCGGCAGCCCGGCCGAGGCCAGCACCATCAGCAGGAAGCACGCGCCGAAAATCGGCATCTTCTTCCACAGTCCGCCGAAATCGGCCAAGTTCGCGCGTGTGGCGGCGGTCATAGAGAATCCCCACCGCCAAGAACAAGCCGCCCGTCGAGATCCCGTGGGCCAGCATCTGAAAGATGCCGCCCTGGATGCCCTTGTCGGAAAGCACCAGAATCCCGAGCACGACGAAGCCCAGGTGGGACACCGACGAATACGCGACCAGCTTCTTCACGTCGTCCTGCACCCAAGCCATGAGCGCGCCAAAGATGATGCCGACCACGGCCAGTCCGGCGATGACGGGCGCTGCCTGCTGTGCCGCCAGCGGGAAAAACGGCAGCGCGAAACGCAGGAACCCGTAGGCGCCAAACTTCAGCAAGACCGCCGCCAGAATCACCGAGCCGCCGGTGGGCGCCTCCACGTGGGCGTCGGGCAGCCAGGTGTGCAGCGGGAAGAGCGGCACCTTGATCATGAAGGCCAAAGTGAACGCCAGGAAGCACAGCAGTTCCGCCCGACGGGACAGCGCGATGGTGGCCCAGGTCGCGTAATCGAAAGTCCACTGACCAGTCGACCGCATGCACCTGAGCGTACATGTAGAGGATGGCTGCCAGCATGAGCAGCGAGCCAGCCAAAGTGAAGATGACGAACTTGATGGCCGCGTACAGGCGCCGCTCGCCGCCCCAGATGCCGATGATGAAGTACATCGGGATCAGCATCAGTTCCCAGAACACATAGAAGGCGAACAAATCGATGGCCAGGAAGGTGCCCAGCATGCCGGTTTCCAGCACCAGCATGGCCACGACGAATTCCCGACTGCGCGTCTTGTGCAAGCCCATGGCCTGCGGCGACAGCAACGTCAGGAAGACCATCAACGTCGTGAGCAGCACCAGCCAAAGCGAGATTCCGTCCACGCCCAGATGGAAGTGGATTCCCAGCGAGGACACCCAGGAGCGATCCACTACCATCTGAAAAGCGCCGTCGCTCTTGTCAAAAGCACGCAGCACGAGCAGCGATTGCCCCAGGCTGACCAGCGCCGCCACAATCCCGATGGGTCGACTGGTGCGCTCGCCCCCGTGGCGCCAGCAACGCCACAATGGCGCCGGCCAGGGGAATCAGCACTGTCAACGTGAGATCAGTCATGGGCTACCGGATGTCGATGGTCCGCTCAAGCGTGCGAGAAGTGCTCCACTGCGGATCCGTCAGGCGGATGCGCAGCCGGTAGTGCCCGGGGCGGGCGTAGGACCAGGTCGCGCTGGCAATCGGGCCAGAACGATCCTCGCGTCCGTCGCCGTCGAAATCGAAGCCATAGTCGAGCTTGCCCGCGGCGGCCTCGCCTTCGCTCACCTCGACCGCGGCGCTACGGCCGTCGACACGAATCTTCACATCAGAGGGCGCGGCGGGACGGGCCATCACGTAGACCAGCGCAGCCAGCCCGATAGCAAAGATGGCCAGATAGCGCTGCACATCGCCTGCCTGCACGAGTCGCAAGAGGCGCCCCACGGTGTCGACCAGCGCGGCCCAACCTCCCACCAGCAACTTGTCGATGAGGATGCGATCAATGGCCAAGAAGAACACCCGTGACAGGCCACGCAGGGGTCGCACCACGAGCCAGTCGTAGATCTCGTCGACAAAGAATTTTCCGCGCACAGCAGCCACCAAGCGTGGCAGAGCCGCCACGAACCGACGCGCCGGCTCGCGCACGCCGCCTCCAAAGAACATCTTGGCCAGTCCGATGCCGGCGAAAGCGATGGCAGTCGACACCAGCATCACCCGCCATTCCAGGCTGCTCGATACCTCCAGGCTGCGGCCCACCGCGGGCGTCAGCCAATGACCAATGATCTCGCCGTGCGGGAAGCCCGACGGCAGTCCCACGACCCCGGCCACAAGAGCGCCCAGGCCCAGCACCACCAACGGCGCGACCATCTCGATGGGCGATTCGTGCAGGTGCTCGCGCGTGTGCGAGTCGGCCCGGCATTCGCCGGTGAAGACCAGATAGTAAAGCCGCGACATGTAGAAGGCCGTGCCCAACGCGGCCGCCAGCAAAGCCGTGCCCGCCGTCGGGCCGACCCAGGCGAGACGCGGGCCGAAGACCTCGCTGGCAAAGGCGCCGGCGACGATGGCGTCCTTGGAAAAGAAACCGGAGAAAAGCGGAACCCCGCAAATGGCCAACCAGCACACGCGAAACACCCAACTGGTCCAGGGCAGCTTCTTGCCTAAACCGCCCATGCGCGTGATATCGCCCGAGCCAGCCATGGCGTGCATGACCGAACCGGCGCAAAGAAAGAGGCCGGCCTTGAAGAAGGCGTGGGTGAACAGGTGAAAGATGCCGCCCGCGAAATTACCCGTGCCCACGCCCACGAACATGAAGCCAAGCTGGCTGATAGTGGAGTAGGCCAGCACTTTCTTGAAATCGTTTTGCCCGAAGGCGATGACCGCCGCGAAAAGTGCGGTCAGCGCGCCCACTCCTGCCACGATGGCCAGCGCCGCCGGGGCCAGCAGATAGAGAGCGCCCAGCCGCGCCACCATGTACACGCCGGCGGTGACCATGGTGGCCGCGTGAATCAGGGCCGAGACCGGCGTGGGACCGGCCATGGCGTCAGGCAGCCAGACGTAGAGCGGGATCTGCGCGGACTTACCGGTCGCGCCCAGAAACAGGAAGAGCGCCGCCCAGAAAGCCACCGGCTGGCCTCCCCACAGCGTCGCCGTCAGCGTCGGGCTGCCCGCGCGGGCGGTGTCCACCAGGGCAGGAATGTCGAGCGTGCCGGTGGCGCGGAAAAGCAAGAACATGCCGATGAGAAAACCCAGATCGCCCACACGGTTGGTGATGAAGGCCTTCTTGCCTGCGCTGGCGTTGGCGGTTTCGCCGTACCAGAAACCGATGAGCAGGTAGCTGCACAGGCCCACGCCCTCCCAGCCGATGAACACCACCGGCAAGCTGTCGCCCAGAACCAGCAACAACATGGCGCCGCAGAAGAGATTGAGGTACGCAAAGAAACGCGCGTAATCCTGGTCGTGGGCCATGTAGCCCGTCGAGTAGATATGAATGAGCGTGCCCACGAAGGTGACCACCAGGCACATCAGGCCTGATAGCGCGTCCATGCGCAGCGCCAGGTCCACGCGCAGATCGCCGCTGGCAAACCAGGTTCCCACCACGTCGGTCAACCCGCCCGACTCGACCAGCGCCGGCAAGGCAAAGAAGAACGCGTCGGCCGAGACCACCAGAGCTGCTCCCACCGCCATGCAGGCGATGTGGTGGACCACCCGGCGGCTGTGGTGCCGGCCCACGAGCATCAGGTAGGCGGCGCTCAGCAAGGGCAAGAGGGGAATGATGCGCAGTTGGGAAAGCATCGCCGCCCTACCCTTTCAAGGCATTCACGTCATCCAGGCTGACCGTGCGGCGGGTGCGGAACACGCTGACCACGATGGCCAGGCCCACCGCGGCTTCGGCCGCAGCCAACGCCAGCACGAAAAAGGCGAAGACATGTCCCCGCTGATCGCCCAGTGCCCGCGAGAAAGCCAGCAGCGCCAGCGTCCCGGCCGCCAATTGCAATTCCACGCTCATGAGCACGATGAGGACGTTGCGACGCAGAAGCACGCCGGCCGTGCCCACGAAGAACAGGGCCAGCGAGACCAGAATGTAGGTGTAGGTTGGCATCAAGAAGCCCGCGATCCATCGTCGCGAACGTGACGGGTCAGCATCACTCCGCCGATCACCGCCACCAGGAGCAACAGAGAAATCGCCTCGAAAGGAAAGAGGAAGTCCGAGAAGAGCAAAGCCCCCACCGAGGACACGGTTCCGAAATCCTTCACCGGCGGCGTGGCCGAAGCTGCCAGCAAAGGCATCGCGCGTTCGTGACCCACCAGCCAGGCGGCCCGGTAAAACACGTAGCCCGCCGCCAGAACCCCGGCGGCGCGGGTGACCAGCCCCTGCCGGGCAATGGGCGTGACTTCCTCGCGGTTGACCATCATGACCACGAACACGAAGAGCACCATGATGGCGCCGGCGTAGACCAGGATCTGCAGCACGGCGAGAAAGTGCGCCGACAAAGTGGCGAAGAGACCGGCCAGTGCCGCGAAGCTGAGCACCAGCGACATCACGGCGCTGACCGGATTGTGCCGGGTGATGGTCATGAGCCCGCCCAGAAGAACTCCGGCGCTCAAAATGGCAAACACGATCATCTCTACCGTGCTCGCGCCGTGGGCAGCCAGGTTCATGATGCCTGGGCCTTGGGCAGTCGCGCCTCAAAATCGGCGCGGAACTTGGTGAGAAACCCCAGCATGGGCCAGGCAGCGGCCTCGCCCAAGGCGCAGATGGAATTGCCGGCGATCCCGTTGGCCACGTCGGCCAGCAGATCGATGTCGCCGGGCCGACCTTCGCCTTCAGCCAGGCGTGTGCAAACCCGCGCCAGCCAACCCGTGCCCTCGCGACAGGGCGTGCACTGCCCGCACGACTCGTGGGCGTAGAAACGCATGATACGGGCACACAGGCCCACCACGTCGGTCTTGTCGTCGAACACCACCACGCCGCCCGAGCCGGCCATGGTCTTCAGATGGCGACCGCTGCCCATCTCGAAGGGAACGCCGGGCCTCAGTTCCACGTCCTTGATGCGCGGATCGCTGGTCAAGGCATCGAACTCGATGGGCACGTCGATTTCACTCGCATCGAGCGGCGGCATCGAGCTGCCTCCGGGAATCACCCCGCGCAGGGCCCGCCCCTGCGCTATGCCGCCACACACGTCGTAGATGAGTTCTCGAAACGAAATGCCCATGGGCAGCTCGTACACGCCGGCCCGCTTCACGTGCCCGGACACGCACAACAGGCGTGTGCCACCCGACTTCCCCAGGCCCGCCTTGGCGAACCAGTCCCCGCCGTGGGTGACGATGTCGGGCACGTTCATCAGGGTTTCCACATTGTTTATCACGGTGGGCTGGCCGAAAAGACCTTTGATGGCCGGGAAGGGCGGCTTGTTGCGCGGGTACCCGCGCTTGCCCTCGATGGACTCCAGCATGGCGGTCTCCTCGCCGCAAATGTAGGCGCCGGCGCCCAGGTGCACGGTGATGTCCAACTTGAAAGAGCCGTTGGCACTCTGCCGCTCCTGTCCCAGCCAGCCCGCCGCGTACGCCTGGTCGATTGCTTCCTGCACGATGTCTGCCTCGCGCCGCAGTTCGCCCCGTATATAGATGAAGGCGTGGGTGCACCCCAGGGCAAACGCCGAGGTGGCCACGCCCTCAATCAAAAGATGAGGATCGCCGCCCAGCAACACGCGATCTTTGAAAGTCCCTGGTTCTGACTCGTCGCCGTTGCACACCAGATACACGCGTTCGGCGTTCTTGGGCAGAAAGCCCCACTTGACCCCAGCCGGGAATCCCGCACCGCCGCGGCCGCGCAGATTGGATTTCTTGACCTCTTCCACCACCTTTTCCCGCCCCATGCCCAGGGCTTTCTCGAACGCCTGCCACCCGCCGTGCGCCCGATACACGTCGAGTTTCTGGATATCGGGGACGCCGAAATTCTTGGTCACGATCTGGAGCCCCGACGTTTCGCGATAGCCGCTGCCCGAGGTTCCGCAGGCCGGCAGCGTGGACACGCCTGGCGCCGGCGGCAGCGACAGCAACCCGCGCCGATCGGTTTCGCTCGCCTGTCTCTGCAACTCATCGATCAGCTTGTCCACCTTGTCGTGGGTCAGGCTGACGTAGTGGTGCGGGCCGCAAGTCATGGTGGGCGCGTACGCGCAGCCGCCCAGCCCGTCCTCCTCACCCAGGCTGAACAACCCGTCGGGCGTCGTCTGGCCGGCCGCGATGCCCAATCGCTTCTCCAGGTGGCGCAAGACATCGTGACCGCCGCGCAGGGAGCAACCGAGATTGGTGCACACATGCAAGGGGTAGCGCGCCGGCGGCTGCAGCCGAAACAAGGTGTAGAAGGTGGCCACGCCAAAGACGTGCGAGAGCGGGAGATCCAGAGTTCGCGCCACCAGTTCCAGCGCCTCCTGCGACAGATAGCCGAATTCGTCCTGGGCCGCATACAGGACGCCCAGCAAGGCGGCTTGCCGGGTGGGATAGCGCGCGAGCAATCGCTCGATCTGCTGATGCGCCTTTGGGGAAAACTCGAGTGGCATCGGGTGGCGTGGCTCCCTGTCTGCTTTCGCGCAAATCTCCGTCGTCGCACGCTTTCCGTCAAGGCGCCGTTGCCTGTCTCGCCACACAGCCCGCTGCGCAACACGGGGTTGGCGAGCGAAGTTGTTGCTTTCTCAGCGCCGAATGTGTTCTCGTGAGCCTCGGTTCAGGCGGGTCCTGTGGCTTCAGCCACAGATCTCTTCCGCCGATATTCGCGGAAAGGCATGGCAAAGCGTTTCCTTCTCGTCGACGGTGATCCCGTCGTGCAGACAGCCCTCCAGCAGGTTTCGACATCGCTGGAGGGCGAAAACGTTGTGGCGGCGACTGCAGAGTCAGCGCGTGATCTCTTGCGGGCAGAGCCGTTCGATCTGTGCATCCTGGACATGAACCTCACAGACGGGGGCGCGCAGGTGATCGCGACTGCGCAGGGGTGCCAACCGTGGGTTCCGGTTGTCGCCCTGGCTGGCCAGGGCACTGCCGCTGAGGTGCTCGCGGCCTTTCGCGCGGGCGTCACGGAATTTCTGCCTCGTCCGTTCCACCATGACTTGGCCGTTGCGATCGTTCGGCGCGTGCTGCAGGAGCGAGCCGGCGGCACCCTGGGTGAGCAAACCACTGGGGCTTGCCTGATTGGTGACCACCCGGCCATGCGGGTGGTCCTGGAACGCATCGGTCAGGCGGCCGAGTCTGGCGCCAGCGTGTTGGTCCGGGGCGACGAAGGCACTGGCAAGGAAGTCATTGCCCGTCTCATCCACGCCTGCGGGGCGCGGCGGGCAGGCCCCTTTGTGACGGTCCGGCCCGGAAACACCCCAAGCCTCGCGGCGGAGACGGCGGCGTTCGGCGCCGCCGAAGCGCAGCCTATGGGCAATGTTCTGGCATCGCTGGGCGGGACGCTTTTTCTCGACGATATCGCGGGGCTCTCGCGCGACGCCCAGATTGGTCTGTTGCGCGTGATGAAGGAATGGGGAAACCTGTCGGAGTCCTCGGGCCGAAATCTGCGCATCGTGGCCGCCACCACCCGCAACATGGAGCAAGTGGCGCGCGACGGGCAGTTTCTGGAGGAACTTTACTATCGCCTGAACGTCATCCCGATGGAGATTCCCTCTCTGCGTGACCGACCCGAAGACATCCCCAGCCTGGTGGACCATTTCCGACGCTCGGCCAACGCGCGCCGAGGCCATGCGGTGCCGGCGTTCTCGCCCGACGTCCTGGTCCGCATGGGCGCATGTGCCTGGCCAGGAAACGTGCGCCAACTCGGAGTCACGGTGGACCGTCTGGTCTCTGCCACCAAGGACCGGACCGTGACTGTCAACGACCTGCCCGCAAGCCTGCGCACCGACGTGAGCGAGTTTGGTCCAGCCCTGGTCGACTTGCCCCCGAACGGTGTTGACCTGCGCCTGTTGCTCGCCCAGCTCGAGGATCGGCTCATCGAACAAGCGCTGCAACGGACCGGGGGCAACAAAAACCGTGCGGCCGAGCTGCTGGGAATGAATCGCACCACCCTGGTGGAGAAGCTGCGCCGAAAAACCGTGGGCTAGCCCATATCAGAAAGCCGCCCGCACCGACCACAGGTAGGGAACCCACGGCGCCACACCTTCGATCGGCCGCGTGGCTACTGTCACCTGATTGACGGTGCTTCGGCGGTCTTAACGTCATTGCTATGACGATCGCATGACTCGTCGCCCCCTGGACGTTCGTGATCTTGGGAGGTTAGGATTCCTTCGGCTCTGGCATGCCGGCTGCATCAGTCGCCCCACATGCCAATGGTCAAGCGCAAGAAGATCAAGGGGCGTGCGAAAAGGAAGCCGTCGGCAAAGGTTCTGGCAGCACGCCGTCGCGAATACGCAGCCAAGTTCTTTCCCTACATCGAGAAAGTGGCTCGCCGACTTGCGCGCCGTCTTCCTGCCCATGTCGAGATGGACGACCTGATTTCGTCCGGCGTGATTGGGCTCATGGAAGCCGCAGAACGCTTCGATCCCAAGCGCGTCGATCGCTTCGAAGCTTTTGCCGAGTTCCGCATCCGCGGTGCCATGCTGGATGATCTGCGCTCGCGCGATACGCTTTCTCGCGACATGCGCCGGCTGTCCAATGAGTTGCGCGAAGCAACCCGCAAGCTGGAAACGCAGCTGGGCCGCACGCCGGACAACACTGAGTTGGCCGAAACGCTGGGCCTGAACGTGCAGGAGCTGTACACCCGCCAACAGAAGCTGTCCGGATCCTCCGTGGTGGGCATCGACGATGCGGGCCCCGACTTTTTGGATCGCACCCGCGACGACAGCCAGCCCGACCCGTTCGAAATGACAGCCCATCGCGAGACGCTGGCACGCCTGGTGGCCGGCATCGACGACCTGCCGGAAAAGATGCAACAAGTCCTTTCGCTCTACTACTGCGAGAACCTGAATCTGAAAGAGATCGGTCACGTGCTCGGTGTCACCGAGTCGCGCGTCTGCCAGATCCATGGCGAGGCCACGCGCCGACTGCGCGAGTCGCTGGGCGATCTAGAGGATTCTGCAGCTGCCTAATTTATCGAATTTGCAGTGAATTTTGAAAATCTCCGAATCGGCCTTAAGGTTTCGTGAGCATGGCCGATGTGTGTGTGTATGGCACTCACAACCCGAAGTCGGTCGCGGACGAGTTCAGCCAAAGACTTCGCCGGGGCGATTGGCGCACAAGGCGCTGACCTAAGCCGGCAGGCAAGAATCGAAGAACTGCGGCAGATGGTGGCGTCCGGGCGATACCAGGTCCAGCCGCAAAAGCTGGCCCTAAAGATCTTGGTCCGGGCCTTGAGACACAACTAGCCGATTCGTGGCGTCAGGCTGCGTTCACTCTTCCGCGTCGGCCATCTCGACGCGGTTGCGGCCGTTTGCCTTGGCCCGATACATGGCCGCGTCGGCCAGGCGCAGAAGCAGATTCTCACGGCGGCGCTGGTTGCCCCCAGGGGCCAAGTGTTCGCGATAGGACGCCACGCCGATTGAAGCGCGCACGCCTGGCAAGGGCTGAGCCGTCTGCTCGCCTTCTGCTTCAGCATCGAACATGGTCGCCTCGGCGATGACCCGCCGCAAGTCCTCGGCAGTTTGCACCGCGCGGTGGATGTCGCTGCCAGGAAGAATGGCCACGAACTCATCGCCACCGTAGCGAGCCAACACCGCCGCGGGCGGCGCGTTCTCGGACAAGAGGCGCGCGACCTCGCGCAAGGTCCAACTGCCGGCCAGGTGTCCGTAGCGATCGTTGACCTCCTTGAAATGGTCGAGGTCGATGAACAGCAGCGACAGATCCGTGGCGTTGTGGTCAGCGTGCGCGATCTCGTCCTCCAATCGGATGTGGAAGTACCGACTGTTGAACAGGCCGGTCAGATGATCCAGGCGGGCCAGGGCGCGCGCACGGATGGCGTCCAGGGCGTTCTGGATCGACGAGGACATGTAGGCCGCGAAGATGCGCAGCAGCTCGTTGTCGCGCGCGGTGTAGGGACCGCCCGAGCGCCGGTTGATGAGCTGCAGGACACCACAAATCGATTCACCCACGATCACCGGCAGCCCGATCACCGACGAGATGGGCTGGCCCACGCCATGCGCTGGCATGGTGAGCGACAAGGGATCCTCGGGCGACAGGTTGTCGTTGCGGAAGGGCGTTCCCGTGCGATAGATCTGTCCGACAAATCCCCGATCGCTGGGAACGCGCTTGCCCAGCAACTGTGACGTGCCCGGGCCGTAGGTTGCGATGAAGGTCAGCCGCGGGGTTCGCACGCCCGCCAGCTTGGCGCGCGGATCGTCGAGCAGAATGCCGCCCGACTCGGAGGGAACGAACTCGTTGGCGCGTTCCAGAATCTCGCGCAAGGCCGCGTCCAAACGCACGTCCCAGCGCTCGGTGTCCTGATCCCGTCGAGCGCGGAGAAAGAAGCGGGTGATCTCCTCTGGCGATAGGGTCAGGATGGGACCAGGCGCGGTGGCCGGGTTGGGAATGGACAGCTCTTCCTCGACTTCCCCCGCGGGCGCGGCAGCCCGGGTGGGATCGTCACCATCGGCAAGTTGGTCGATATTGCCTCTGGTTTGCATGTCGCCAACCGTCACACAGAACCTCTTTGTGCGTCCCAGCTTACAGGATATCGTTGCAAAGTACCACCTGTGGGCTATGCGACTCCAGCGGCCTCGGGATCTAGGGTCCCGCGATACACGGCCCTCAGGCGCGCCCGACGTTCCAAGTCGCGGATGATCACAGCGGCGACGTCGATGCGGTAGATCTCGCGCAGCGAGTGGATTCCGCCCGGGGCGAACACGTTCAACTCCAGAATCTTGTCGCCGGCAAGGTCCACACTGACGAAGTACAGGCCATCAGCCAGCAGCTTGGGACGCAGAAGATCGCACAGACGCTGCTCGGCCGATCCGAACCGACATTGACGATTGCGCGGAGCCGAAGGCCGGCGTGCACGGGCGGCTCGCGGCGAACCAGGCGCATCCAGATGTGGGGACGGCAGACGGCGATAGAGCGCCACCTGCGAGCCCACGCGAATGGGCTCGCCCCCGAGAAGCAGCAGGCGCTTCTCGCCCGCGCCAGCCTCGGGCAGGTACTCCTGCGCCACCGCGTAGCCGTCTTTGGTGATGGCGCTGATGATGGGGTTCACATTTCGCGCTTGCCGCCGGCGGAGAAAGAAGACCTTTTCTCGACCGGCGTGGGCCAGTGGCTTGAGCACAGCGGGACCGTCCAGCTCGCGCAGAAACGCCTTGATTCCCTCGGGCGAACGCGAAACCACGGTGCGCGCGCGCACCTCGGGTGGCAGGTCGGCCAGGTACAGCCGACCCCAGGCGCGCCGCACACCCTCGGGATCGTTGACCACCAGAACGCCGCTCATGCGCAAGCGCCAGCAAAAATCGATGACCGGCGAGGGTGGCTCGCCCGCGGGTTCGCGCAGGGGGTTGTAGCGGAGGAAGACCACATCGAAGGAACTGAGCGCGTCCTCCTCGCGAACGGCGTCGACCGACAGCAGGGCGGCGTGATAGTCCGCCGGCCGGCGATAGTCGCCCGCGCGCACGCGCATGGTGGTGGCCAGCACAGTATTGTCGTCGAGAAACGACAGATCGCGGGACGAGACGAAGCGGACTTCGTGCCCACGCCGGTGCGCGGCCCAGGCCAGGTGAATGCCGCCGAAGCTGGGCTGCTGGGTTCGGACATCGGGAACCAGGAAAGCGATACGCATGGGAACGGAGGTTAGGTACGGCCTGGCGGAAGATTCCGGGTCGGGCGAAGGGCCGACTTGCGGCTCGCGGCTCGCGTGGGCGAGAGCGTGAGCGAGTTCGTGTGGGGTACGCGGGAGGCGAAAAGCGTGCGCGAGTGCGTGAGCGATCCGGTTGCCGCGGGCCGCTCACGCCAGCCGCCCACGCAGCCCGCTACACGCTGGTCGCTCACCCTACCGCTCACGCTCGCGCCACCGCGGCCCGCTCCGGCTGTCGCGGAATTGCGCCAGAGTCTCATGGATGCGCTTTCTGCGCCTCGTGGTGGCGCGACAGAATTTGCGCCAGGCGATCGAGGGGCAAGGCGGGCGCGAAGTGGCCGGAAGGTCCAGTCATGTCTTCGGCGCAGCACAGGGCGTTCACGATGGCCTCCTCGGTGCACTCCACCACGGCCTCGTAGAGTCCGTCGCAAACTTCGTCGAGCAAGACCGCAATCGGGTGGATCATGCCCGAGGAGACGCGCGGGACTTTGTTGGCGGTGGAGAACCCGATCACGATCTCGCCCGAAGCGTGGGCCGCAAATGAGCCCACCCGGCCGATGCCCAAGGCCGCGCGCTTGCACAGACGGTTGATCTGCGACGACAGCAGCGGGGCATCGGTGGCGACCACGCAGATGATGGAACCGGCGTTGCGCACCCGCTTGTCGGCGCGGGTGAACTCGGGTTCGAGAATCTGGCCTACCGGAGATCCCGCAATGGACAGCGAGCGCATGACGCCGAAGTTGCTCTGCACCAGCACGCCCAGGGTGTAGGTGAGCGGGGCAGCGTTTCCGTGAGTTCCGTGAATGGTGACCTGGCGCGAGCTGGTGCCAATGCCCGCCTTGAAGTCACAGGTCACCAGGCCCGTTCCCGCGCCCACGCAGCCTTCCGCGACCGGCCCGCCCTCGGCCTGCTCGATGGCGCGGTAGACGTGCTCGGAACGCACGTGCCGACCCACCACATCGTTGAGCCATGAGTCGTCGCACTCGGCGACAATGGGAATGATGACGTCGTATTCGGTGCCAATGCCGGGAAATCGACGAGTCATCCACTTGATGGTGGCATCGGACACTTTGCCCACGGACATGGTGCTGGTGAGCAAGATGGGGGTTTCCAGAAGTCCCCACTCCACCACCTGGGTAAGCCCCGAGACTTCGCCGGCGCCGTTGAGCACGAAAGCGCCCGCCAGAACCCTCTCGTCGAAAATGGGGTCAGGCGGCAGGACCGCGGTCACGCCGGTGCGCACCGGCCCCTTGCCCACCACCAGCGGCCCCTCGCCGTGGATCAGCGTGGTATGGCCCACGCGCACGCCCGGCACGTCGGTGATGGCGTTGAGCGGTCCGGTGGGCAGATGCCCGATGGAAAAGCCGAGGTCGCGTAGCCGCTTTCTCATTGGCTCGCTCCGCTCCCGCCCTATGATGTCTGCGGCACCACCGTGGGGGGTTTTTCGGCGGTTGGTTTCTCACCCTTGCCGTTGCCGTCGGCCTTGCCGTTGCCGTCGGCCTTGCCGTTGCCTTCGCTCTTGCCTTCACCGTTGCCGTTGCTCGCCGGGCCGCTACGAGCCGCCTCGGCTTCGCGGGCACCGGCGCGGCGCTTTTCGCGCAACCGCTTGAGCCCACCCGAAAGAATTTCGCCAATCAGCGATCGGTAGTCGATGTTGGCGGCCTTGGCGATGAGGCACAAGTCCGAGTACTCGGGCGTCAGCCCCGGCAGCGGGTTCACTTCCAGAACGTAGAAGTTGCCGCCCTCGTCCATGCGCAGATCCACGCGCGCCACATCCCGACAGTCAAGCGCCTCGAATGTGTCGCGGGCGACCCGCTCGATGGCCTTGACCTCGCTCGGCGTAAGCTGAGCCGGGCACTGGTAGTAGACGTGCTTCTCCCATTCCTGCTTGATCTGGTAGTCGTAGACAGGCCGCGGATTGTTCTTGTCGAGAAAGAGAATCTCCATGGCCGGCAACACGCGCGGTCGTTTGTCGCCCAGCAGGCCCACGGTGAATTCGCGACCGGCGACGTAGTGCTCGACCAGCGCGGGTTGGCGATACTTCTCCAGCAGATCGCGAACCACGGCCCGCAACGAGACCTCGTCGTCCACCACCGAAGCGTGGGCGCTCACGCCCTTGGACGAGCCTTCCTGGTTGGGCTTGACGATGAGGGGAAAGACCAGCTTGGGCGACAGGCGTTCGCGCCCGGTTTCCATCAACTGGAATTCGGGGGTGAGAATGCCGTGTTGGCGCAGCACCTTCTTGGACAGGGCCTTGTCGAGCGCGATGGACAGCGTGGCCGCGTCCGAGCCGGTGTAGGGAATACCCATCAACTCGCACAGCGCTGGCACCGCGGCCTCGCGGTTGCGGCCCTCCACGCCCTCGGCGATGTTGAACACCAAATCCACGGGCGAGTCCATGAGCTGGCGGGGCAACTCGGCCGTGGCCTCGAGGGGCACCACCACATGGCCATAGCTCTCGAGCGCTTGGCTGATGGCCTCGATGGTCTCGGGGGCGTCGTACTCGGCCTCGGCATCATCGCCACCCTTGGAATCCACGCGCTTCATGTTGTGGGTAAAGCCGATGCGCAGAGGCTCAGGACCGCGGCGACGGCGACCCACGGCCGGAACGCTCATGCCTTGCCGTCGCGCCGCGCTCGCCACCACCGCACCCAGCGCGGCCTGGTAATCGAGCCCCTCGCGCGCCGCCGCGGCGAAAGTGCTGGATCCGCGTTCCAACGACGGCAGAGCGTTGACCTCGAGCAAATAGATGCGGCCGTCATCGCCCAGTCGAAAATCGACGCGGCCCAGATCGCGCACGCCCAGGGTGCGCAGAGCCAACTTGGAAATGGCCCGCAGGCGAGCCACCACGTCGCGCTGCAAGTCGGGCGGACAGCGCACGGCCACCCGACTGGCCTCGGTCGACTTGAGCCGGTAGTCATAGATGTTGAAGCGACTGCGGGCCGCCGGATCGATCACGTAGTCGACCGGCAGCAGCACGCCTTCGTCACCCGCGCCTTCGAGAAAGGGAACCGTGACGTCTGTGCCTGCGACAAACTCCTCGACGATCAGTCCGGCTGGATAGCGACGCAGGGTCTTGGGCAACATCTCGGCCAGGGCGCGCGCATCGCGAGCCACGGCATCGTCGCCGATGCCCTTCGAGGATCCCTCGTAGTTGGGCTTGACCAGAACCGGATAGGCTAGGCCCAGCAGACCGATGTCACGGCCGCGTTGCGCATCGTCGGGCACCACCAGACGCGCCCGCGGCGTATCGATGCCCTGCGCACCCAGGACCAGTTTGGTCATCCACTTGTCCAGGGTCACGGTCAACACGTAGGCGTCCGAGCCGGTGTAGGGGAACCCCAGCTCCTCGAACAACGCCGGGTAGAACGCCTCGCGTGTGCGGCCGCGACGCCCCTCGGCCGTGTTGAAGATGAGGTCAGGCCCGTAGGATTCAAGCCGCGCGGCCAGGTGCGAGGCAGGACCCGTGACCTCGATCTTCTCGACCTCGTGTCCCCCGGCGCGCAGACCGTCGGCGATAGCGTCGACGGTTTCTGCAGTGTCGAATTCGGCTTCGTCCTCACTATCTGTGAGGCGCAGGTTGTGGGTAAATGCGATCTTCACGTCGTCGTCGCCACCCGCTGTCGATCGGATGTCTTGGGGCGAGAGTAGAGCAAAGTCGACCGGCCTACGTCAACATCAACGACAAGGCAACCCTTGGATGGTTTCCATCTCACGGCGGGTAACGTGATGTCTTCCCCGTGCTGCCCTGCCGGTTTCCAAGCTTGGTCTTGTTCGATGGACGGGAATCTCACGCCGTCTGTCCATCACCACGGCGGCCTCCAGCGCGCCAACCCGCGGCAACCAGGCCCAAGGCAGCGAGGACGACAAAGGGGACCGGAAGCGCTGGCATGGGCGGCGCCATCCCGGGATATCCACAGACAACCCAGGGCACCATCGGGTAGACTACCCGACGCCACGCGAGGTTTTCCACAGCGCACGAGAGCCCAGAGCATGACCATGCACGCACATCGACTGAAGGTTCACATCCCCCAGAATCGCGAGCTTCGCCTTCAACTTCCCGCCGATGTCGTTCCCGGTGAGGCTGAGGTCATCGTGCTCGAAGTCGAGGGCGACGCGGGCGGAACGCGCAACCGCAGGTACAGCGCGGAAGAGTTTCTCGCGGCCCGGCTCGTCCCTCCCGCGGGAGCCGGCGCGGTGACCTTGGCGGACATGGAGACTGCCATCGCGAAAGGGGCGACAGGCCGTGGAGGCACTTGATGGGCGCTTCGGCACCTTTGTGCGCTACGGGCTGCGTGCAGCTCATGGCGCGCGGATCCTGGCGCTCGGCCCGCGGCCCTTGCCTCATGGCGCGCGTCGAGGAGAGAGATATCAGCGTCGCTGAAGGCGATCCCAGCGCTGCGGAAACCACCGCCAGCGCCACGGAGGCCGATACCGGTGTCGATGACATCACCGCCAGTGTCGATGATGCCGCCCTCAGCATCGAGCTGCGCGATGCCAGCGCTGAACGGCCCGATACCAGCGCTGGGCAGCTCGATGCCAGGGCTGGGAAGCTCGATACCAGCGCTGAACGGCCCGACCCCAGCAGCGCGGAATTCACCACCAGCGCCGAGGCAGCCGCCATCAGCGTTGGGGATGTCACCAGCAGCGCTCGGCTGGTCACGATCCCTGTCGAGGAGATCGCCGCCAGCGGCGGGATCAATCACACGCTCTGGCGGCGTAGCGGGACGTGCACGGGAACCAACAGGGCGCGGACAGAGAGGTCTTCGTCGAGCTTCGGCCAATGGATGCCCACGCCGCGCCCGACCAGACGCCAGTCGCCCAGGGCACCGGGAGCGGCATCGCGGAGCTTGGGGAACCACTCGAGCGGCACGGTGACAGTGCGGCCGTCCTCGAGATGAACGACCAGCTCTCCCCCGATGACCTCGACGCTGGAAGCCCGGGGTTGCTCAGGTGCTGAAATACTCACGCCATTTCTCCCGAAAGTCGATGCGATGCTGAATGACCAACATTCTAGCGCGACTGAGCTCCACAGTCTTCAACCCCACCGCGTCAGCCAGCTCGACCGGTTCAAGCCAGAACTTCGCGTAACCGTCACCGCGTTCGACGTGGATGTGCGGCGCGAAGACGGCACTTGACCGCGCTGTTCCGGCGCTAGCGAAGAACACTACCCGAGAAGAATCCCGCCGCGGCTGCGAAGCGCGCCGGCCACCTTCTCGGCCAGGGCCTTGAGATCCTCGCTGGGCCGCGCCAGGTAGCCGTCCACGCCCGCCTCGAAGGCCTCCTTGACCGTTTCATATGAAGGATACGCGGTGTACAGCACGGACGCGCAGTGGGGCAGCAGGCGCTGCGCCTGCTCGATCACGCGCAAGCCGGACATTCCCGGCAGGTTCCGATCGGCCAGCACGACATCGTAGTGTTGTTCCTTGATGAGGCCCAGGGCTTCGTCGCCATTGGCCGCTGCCGTTACGTTGAAGGCGCGGCCCAAGAACTCGGCGATCAGCTGGCGCCGCGGGCCTTCCTCCTCGACCACCAGCACGCGGCCCTTCTCGCCCCGGCGGTCCTGGTCGACCCGCAGGCTGGCCTGCGCGCGCGCCAGCTGTTCGTCGCGGCGGGAAAGCGCGCGGCGGATGCGGAAGCGCAAAGCCTCCACGTCGCGGATCGGCTTCTCGATGTAGTCCTGCGCCCCGATGTCCAGGGCCTCCACGGCCGAATCGTAGGACGAGTATCCGGTGATCATCACCACCGCGGGTTGGGGATCGAGCGTGCGCGCCACACGCAAGACCTCGAGCCCCGACGCGCCCGGCAGGTTCTTGTCGGTCAGCACCAGATCGAAATGCCGCTTGTGCATCAGATCGATAGCTTCTTCGGCCGAAGCGGCCGTGGTCACGCGATAGCCGCCCCGGCGCAAGATCTCGCGCAGCACGGTCAGCACCACGACTTCGTCGTCGACCACCAGGACTTCGTGAGCCGAGGGGACCACGGCTTCTCCCTCGCTGGCCGCGGTGTCGGCGATCAGCTTGGCGTCCACGTCTTGTGGCGCCGCCGAGGTCGAGCCTCGGCTCGCCGCCTGATCCATCACGCCGAAACGCGCCAGCGTCTCTACCAACTGTCGGCCCATCACCTCGGCACGGCGACGGCTCGCGGTGCTGGCCACCACGCGACCGATCTCCCCCACCTGCGCACGGCCCAGATAGGCGCGCACGCCGCCGTAAACCGCTGCTCCCAGCCGTTCGCTGGTTGGGGTGGCGTCGACCACCACCACCGCGGCGCCCGCGGCTCGGCTGCGGGCTTCGCGCAGACGCGTATCTATTCGATCCTCCGCCGCGACCCCAACCACCACCACGTCAGCCGAACCCGAAACCGTCGCGCCCCCTAGAAGCTTGGCCAGCTCCGCGTCGCCCATCACCATGACCGACGGCTGGCGCTTGCGCTCACCCAGGGCTGCGTCCAGCGCGCTGGCCAGGGCCGGCTCGTTCGCCTCCAACTCTGCACGATGGTCGGCAATGGCGTTGCCCAGCAGCAGCTCGCGCGTGCGCCCCCGCCGGCACGAAGCCAGCCAGCGCAGATGGGCGCGAAAAAGCGCATCGCTTTCCGGCAGGGGCCGCGTGAGCAAGGCCGCCACCTCGCGTGCGTAGAAGTCCGAACAGCGCTCGGGATCGCCCGCGAGCAGCAACACCACGTCCGCAAAGGGCCGCAGCTCGCGCGCTGTGGCGAAGGGATCCCGCTGGCCTTCCACTGTCTTTTCCTCAAGTACCGCCAGCTCGAACGACTCCTCAGCCAGGCGGTCAAGCGCCTGCTCGGCAGACGGCAACTCCACCACCGCGCCCTCGGCGGAAAGCGCGGCCACAACACGCGCCCGTTCCCCGGCGTCAGCAAGCCCGACCAGAAAACGTTCCTGTGTCAGTCGCGCGGCGCTGCGCAGCGAAGCAAACAATCCCGCTGAGCCTGGGCCCGGCATGGTTAGGGTGATTGTACTTCACCAGGGCGCGATCTCGTTACGAAGATTGCGGTTCCAGAATGGTGGCATCAATCTTGTAAGTTGCGAGTATGCTACTGCCCAGTCTAAGGAGAGTGTCATGAAACCCACTGGACTAAGTTCGATGTTGAGACGAGTTTCGGTTGTCGCGACCGCCACGCTCGGCGTGCTTGGCGTTCACACTGCGGCCTTCGCGCAACAGAGCCCAGCGCCTGATGCCGAGCCGGCCGCGGCAGCTGAGGCGGCTCCGCAGGCCGTTCCCACGCCCCCGCCGCCGCCCGCGGCCCAGGCAGCACCCGCGCCGCCACCAGGCTACGGTCCTCCGCCTGGCTATGGCTCGCCGCCAGGCTACGGACCGCCGCCAGGCTACGGACCACCGCCCGGCTATGGTCCGCCGCCAGGCTATGGTCCGCGCTACCGCTACGGCTACCATCCCAGCTACTACCCGCCCCCCTACGCGGTCCCCATGCGTTCGACCTACCGTCCCTTCATGCTCAGCCTGGGGCTGGGCGTGAGCAGCCTCTCGTTCAGCAACCCGGATAGCTCGGGCCACGAGCCGGGCATGTCGTACGCCGTTCACATGGGCTTCGGAATCACACCGCGCTGGATGGTCATGTTGGCCGCCGATGGAGCCTGGGCCCAGTTCTCCGGTGCCGGCGTTCGCGGAAATTCCGGCTACGCACTGACAACCTACACCGCTGGGGCACAATTCTTCATCCAGCCTTGGCTGTATTCGCGGCTGGGCCTTGGCATGGGCTGCATCGAGTGGAGTGACGACTGGGGAGACGGGTCGGACTGCAGGGGCCAAGCCCTCGTTGCGGGCATCGGAGCCGAATTCATGCAATCCCACAGCTCATCGCTGGCGGCTGAGTTGGGCGCACTTGTTGCGCGATTCCCCGAGCCTGCAACAAAGGGCGACGGGAGCGAATGGTGGTACAACATCGGCGTCAACTTGATTCTCAACCTCTTCTAGCGACCTCGCTTGAACGTGGGCCGTCGAATCGAGCCCCAGCGCCGGCCGAGTTGCTCGCTGGGGCTGGTCGTCATCGGGGTGGTTGGGTGCGCGGCCCACGTCCCGCCGCCGGTGGGCTGCGCATCCGACAACGACTGCAAGCTGGTGCGCATTTGCGAAGCCGGCCAGTGCGTCTGGCCCAAGCAGCCGGCGGCGGTGTCCTGCGCGGCTGCTCCTGCCGCACCAGGCGCGACCCCGATTTCCGTCGGGCCGCCCGCGCAAGGCATGTTCCGCTTCGAGCCCCAGCATCGCGGCCGCTCGCCCTACCGGCTGCCCGCGCAGCGTCCGGATATTCGCTGGGCCTTCGAGACCGCCGCATCCATCACCTCGTCGCCGGCGCTGTCGTCTGACGGCACGGTCTTGGTTGGCAGCCACGATGGCCGGCTCCATGCCATCGATGCGCAAGGCAAGCTGCGCTGGTCGTTTGCCACGGGCGACATGATCTTCAGCTCACCAGCCGTTTCGGCTTTCGGGGCAGTTCTGGTCGGGTCCGACGACGACTTCTTGTATGCCCTCGACCGCCGAAGCGGCAAGTCGCTGTGGAAGATTCGTGCGGGCAACTGTGCGCAGACGCTGGGGGTCGGTCCTGACGCCAGTCGCTGCGATGTCGATGGCGGCCCGACAATCGGGCTGGACGGAACCATCTACTTCGGCGGCGACGCGGTCTACGCGGTGAACCCCAACGGCGAGTTGCGCTGGCGTTTCGCCACGGGCGGGCATGTTTCCACCGCGCCCGCGGTAACCCCCGACGGAACCGTGGTGGTGGGGAGCATGGATAACAACGTGTATGCCATCAACAAGGATGGCACCAAACGCTGGGACTTCCGCGCGCGCGGCGACGTGGAGTCCAGCCCGGCCATCGAGGAAGACGGAACCATCTACTTCGGATCCGACGACAACAAGCTCTACGCCCTAAGTCCGCTGGGCCAGATCGTGTGGGCCTTTACCACGGGCGATGACATCCGAGCGGCCCCCACCATAGGCCGCGACGGGACGGTGTACGTGGGCTCGTTCGACGGCTTGTTCTACGCCGTTCATCGTGACGGCACGCCGGCTTGGACGTTTCGCACCGGCGATCGCATTCTTTCGTCAGCCCTGGTGGATGCAGCCGGCGCCATCCTGTTCGGATCCGAGGACGACCGCCTCTACTGCCTCGAGCCCGATGGAAAGCTGCGCTGGTCAGTGGAGTTGGGCGGCGATGTGGACAGCTCGCCCATCCTGGCCGCGGATGGCACGGTCTACGTGGGCAGCGACGACAAGAAACTCTATGCGCTTCACGCGCCGTAGAAGTTACCTGTTTGCACCACAGAGAGCACAGAGAACACAGAGGTCGGAACGGCAGAAGGGGTTCGGACCGAACCGAATCCAACCCTTCCCTTTCCGATCCGGCTCTGTGGCCTCTGTGCTCTCTGTGGTGCAAAAAAGCTAGCTTGCCTCCGCCATGCGCGGCGGGCGCGTGTATGCTGGGATGACAAAATGGACACAGAGAACGAGAAGCCCGCGGCGCGCGTGGTCACCGGGCGAATCAAGGTGCATCCGGATGGCTACGGGTTCGTCGTGCCCGAGGATGGGTCAGAGGACGTTCACGTCAACCGGCGCAGCCGCGCCTCGGCCATGGACAGCGATCGGGTCGAGGTGGAATGGTGGGTGGGACCGCGCGGACTGGAGGGCCGGGTCACCAGCGTGCTCGAACGCGGGCGCGGAAAGATCACCGGACAAATCATAGCGGCGGGCCATACCCTGCGCTTCCAACCCGACGATCCGCGCATAACCGAGCCGGTGGTTCTGCGCGGTGGCGGCGCGCCGCCACGCCCGGGCATGGCCGTGGTGGCCGAGATTGCGGCCTACCCCACCCAACCAGACGGGCCGCTGGAAGTGACGCTGCTCAAGGTGCTGGGGCCGCCTGAGGATCCGCTCACCGAGGTGGAGAAGATCCTGGCCTGCGGCGACATCGCGGACGAGTTCCCCGGCGAGGTGGCCCACGCCGCGGACCAGATGCCACGCAAGGTTGAGGACGCTGACCGCCGCGACCGCGCGGACCTGCGCGACGTCCCGTTCATGACCATCGACCCCGAAACCGCGCGCGACTTCGACGACGCCGTGGCTTTGCAGTCGTTGCCTGGCGGCATCCACCGCCTATGGGTGGCGGTGGCCGATGTCTCGCACTACCTGCGCGAGGGCACCGCTCTCGACAAAGAGGCACAAAGCCGTGGCTGCAGCCTGTACCTGCCCGACCGGGCCATCCCCATGCTGCCCGAGGCGCTCTCCGGCAACATCTGCTCGCTTCTGCCCGGCCAGGATCGCCTGGCCATGGTGGTGCGCATCGATTTTGACAGCAACCTTCGCGTGCGCGACCAGGACTTCTGCGCCGCCGTGATCCATTCGCGTGCGCGCCTCGACTATCCTGGCGTGGCCGCGGCCTTGGCCGGCAAGGTGCAGGGCAAACAGAAGAAATACGAACCGTTCGTGCCTGCCCTGCGTGAGCTGGATGCGCTGGCGCGCAAACTGCGGACACGACGCCAGCAGGGCGGCGCCCTGGACCTGGATCTGCCGCAAGTCGTGGTGGAACTGGACCACGACGATCCGGGGCTGGTGCGCGACATCCGTCGGGCGCGGCGCGATCCGGGCGAGCGCCACGCCTACGCCATGATCGAGGAGTTCATGCTGGCGGCCAATCTGGCCGTGGGCGAAAGCTTTCAAGCGCGCGGCGAGCCCACCCTGTGGCGGATCCATCCCGCGCCCGACGCCGAGAAGCTGCACAACTTCGCGGCCATGGCCGAACGCTATGGCATCGCGGTCGACGAGGACAAGGCGCGCACGCCCGCGGGTCTGGCGGCGGTGCTCAAGCAGTTGCAGGGCCACCCGGCGGAGAAGGCCCTTTCGTTCCAACTGCTGCGTTCGCTCAAACAGGCCACCTACGACGCGACCAATGTCGGCCACTTCGGCCTGGCCGCGCCCGCCTATTTGCACTTCACCTCGCCCATCCGCCGCTATCCCGACGTGGTAGTGCACCGCTTGCTCAAGCAGCGCCTGGCCACCCTGGGCAAACCAGCCGGCGGATTGTCCGTTCCCTGCCGCAAGGCCTGGCCCCCACGCTGGAAGACCTGCAGCGGGTCGCCAGCGAGTCCTCCTTCGCTGAACGCAAAGCCATGGAAGTGGAGCGCGAGGTGATCGATCTCTACCGTTCCTTCTTCATGCGCGACCGCGTGGGCGACGTGCTCGACGGCACCATCTCCGGCATAGCCAGCTTCGGCGCTTTCGTGGCGACCGACCAGCCCTTTGTCGAGGGGCTGGTGCGCAGCGAGCATCTTCTTCCCGACGATTTCTACGACTACGATGAGGTGGCTTGTCGCCTGGTGGGCCGGCGATCGGGCCGGACCTTCGCGCTGGGTGATGCGGTCAAGGTCGAGGTTCTGTCGGCCAGTGTGGCGCGCCGGCAGGTGGACATGCGCTTGCATGGCGAAGGGATGAAGCCGCGGCGCGAGCGCGGTGGGCCGGGCGAACGTCCGGCAAGAACCCGACAGCGGAAGGGGAAACGTCCCGGCAAGACGACATCCAAGCGGCCCGAGCGGAAGGGCAAGAGGCGACGCTAGACGGTGAGCGAGTACAGCCGCCCGCCGGTCGACATGCCGGCCGACGAGATCATCGAGTCCTGGCTGCCGCGCGCATTCGAAGCAGCGCCTCGACGTCCGCCGCCCGACAGCCCGTTGGTGCGGGTGAGTCTTTCCGGCCCAGGCGGCGGCGACTGGGATGTCCGCGTTTCCGACGACACTCTCGTCGTGGAACGTCGCGAGCCGGGTGCACGGCACGGCGATCCCGACATCTGGCTCCGGCAGAGCGCGGCTGATTACTTGGCTTTGTTTCGCGACGATCCTGATCTTCCCGCGCTCTTACCGCCAGACACCGACGTGATGGATCTGCTGTGCGTTGACGACAGCAAGATCGACCTGCTGGCGCATGTCGACGGCCGCATCGCCGTCGAGATCCAGGGGCGTCGCCGGCGGCGCTGGACCCTCGACGTGGCCTTTGGCCCGTCCGGCATGCGCGCTGGCCGTCCCCGTTCAACCGTGCGCGTGGACAGCCGCACCTGCGAAGACCTGTCGAACGGCACGCTTGCCGTCTTGCCGGCGTTGCTTTCCGGGCGATTGCAGGTCGAGGGCGACCGCGCCCTGGTCATGCAAGTCGTGATGCTGGTCGGCCCGACACAGCGAAGCCGCCTCGTGTAGAAGCTAATCGAACATGTACTCGAATTCGCCGCCGGCCACAGTCGTGGCGACTCTGGCAACAGGCTTGCCCTCCATCATTCGGCTTTACGGAAGCCGAAGCAGAAGGTTGCGCGAGGCGGAAATCGCGCTATTCGAGCCGATTCGTCCCGTCAAATGGCGCCGTGAGCGGGAATCTCCTGCGCTCCGCAATTGCCGTGGGCCAGGCGTGCAGGCTGCCCTTGTCGCGATCGTTCACCGCCTGAATCCAGGCGAATGTGCCTTTGCAAGTGCCGTCGACCACACCGGCCAGCGAAGCCACACTCGGAGTTTTGTCCGTGGACACTTCAAAGGTGGCGGCGAAGGTATGGCTCTTCCAATAGGCGAAGTCGATGTATTCGCCTTGAGTGGGATAGTCGTCGTAGGACTGCTGATACGTGCCGAAATTCATGGCCTGGGCAGTCTTCTGACCAGCGGCCGTGAAGAAGCTGGCGTCGGGCGTGGCATCGGCCTCGTAGCACCAGGGCCACAGAACCTCTTGCGCGCCGCTATGGTACGCAATGGCTGCACGGAACCCCACGCTTTCCTGCAGGGACTTCATATGCTGGGCTTCCACGGTCTGGAACGAGTCGGCATCGCTGCGCAACGGGTAGGAGTAGTCGCGGTTGATGTCCAGCCCGGCGGCGTTCTCTCGCGTGTCCAAGGCGAACCCATCCGGGTTCACCAGCGGCAGCACGTAGAAGGCGTAGGTCTCAAGCAAGCCTCGCAGCGACACATCTGTGGTGCTGTTGCGCAAAAGATAGTCGGGGATGGCCAGGACCGATTCTGTGCTTGAAGGTTCGTCGCCATGATGAGTCCCATTGGCGAAGAGGGCTGGCGGATTGGCCTGGCAAGTTGCATCGATGATGAGATAGGGAATGTCACGGCCCTGGCCCGATTGGCCGTTCACCTTGTAGGTGGCGATGGCGGGAAAGGCCGCGGCCACGGCCTGCAGGTAGGCCTCGATCTGCGGCTGATTGTGGTAGGCCGAAAAACTGATGGGCGGCAACTTGCCGACGGATATGTCGTCGGCCAAGGCGCAGCCACCATCAGCCGACGCATCTGCATCGGGGCCTTCGACGGCAGCGTCAAGGCCAGCGTCCGCGCCAGCACGATCCGCACCAGCGTCGGTGGCGGCATCAAGGCCGGCGCCTGAATCCGCCGCTAGGTCGGCTGCCACGCGCAGATCAGCCCCAGGTTCCGTGTCCGCGGCCAAATCCGGACCGGCCGCCGTGTCCGCGCCCTGGTCAGGACTGCCACCCCTGTCAGTCGTCGCGATGCGATCCAGGCTGCTGTCCAGCCTGGTGCCAGCCTCGGGGCTGCTCAGCCCGTCGGGCTGGCCCCAGGGACCAAGATCCGCCGCGCCGTCTCGCCGGGGGGCGTGCCCAGAATTGGAGCCCTGACCGCAGCCGGTCAGAAGCACAGCCAATGCAAGAAGAAGAGCGCGCGCGATCATTGTTGGAGTTGGACGCAGCAGGCGCGGGGACACCAGCAGCACGCCCCGCGAATGAAGAGTAGCAGAAAGTTAGCTACTCTCCCGACTTGGCGCTGATCTCGGGCGGGCAGGCGATCTTCTGGTACACCATCTGGGGATTGTCGGCGGAGGCAAACCAGCCGGTGACCCAGTTGCAGCCTGCCAAGAGCTGCGGCATGTTGCCGAAGGCGGATTGGCACATCTGGGAAACGCACGATCCGCTGTCCTTGCAGGTCGTGAGCATGCCGCCGTTGGTGTCGCCGATGTTGGCGCCGCTCCATTGCGCGGAACCACCGGTACAGGCGTTGTTGGCACCCACGCCCCCGCCGGGGATCAGGAGATCGAATTGGTTGGCAGCGATGCCTCCGATGTTGATCACCTGAACAACCATCGTCTTGCCATTGAGAGCCATCGACCCCGGATCCTTGTCGTTGTACTGCCCCTTGCCGGTGAACTGGATCTGAAAGCAGGTGCCGCAGTCCACGCCATTGTAGGCGGCGAAGCCGAAGGACAAGGTGTCGCTCACGGCCCAGGGCGCGCCCCAGTAGCACATGTATGCGCTCCCACCGCCGCACGCGCTCTGGGTGCTGCCGTCGACCGTCGAAACGCCATCCTTGCCGCAGGTATGCACTGGCTTGTTGTTGGCGTTGGCGGACCAGCCACAGGAGGGCTTGCAGCAGTCCCAGTAGCGGGTGGCGAAGCCACTGGTCCCGTTGGTGATGGGCGGATAGGATGCGTGAGTGCCCGCGGCCGAGGTGGCGGTGCCGCCGCTGGCCGAGCCACCACTCGCGCTGCCTCCGCTCGCACCACCGCTGGCCGTGACACCGGCGGTCCTGGTGCCCCCTGACCTTGAGCCACCGGTCATCGAGCCGCCGCTCATCGAACCGCCGCTCATCGAGCCGCCGGTCTTCGAGCCGCCAGTCATGTTGCCGCCCGCGAATGCCCCGCCGGACACGCCGCCGCCAGCCGAGCCACCGCTCGCGCTGCCTCCGCTCGCACCGCCACTGCCACCCGTCGCATTGCCTCCCATCGCCGTGCTCCCCGCCATCGTGCCGCCCGTTGGCGCGCTTCCGGCCGTGCTGCCCGTCGACGTCGCGCCGCCAGCCGCGGTCGTACCGGCTGTCACCATGATGCCCGTATCTGGCTGGGTCGTGTTGCCGCCCGACGGCGGATCGGCACTGGTGGTGCCGCCCAACGCGATGACTCCACCGCTACCACCAACTCCAGCACTGCTGTGCGTGGCCGACACGGTGTTTCCGCCCTGTCCAGAATGCGATGGGGGCGCCAAAGCGCACCCTCCCCCAAGAGCAAGCAAGGCAAGGATAGGGGCGGGAGGAAACTTCATGAACACACTCCTCGGGATTTGCACTGCAAAACCCCGTTCGGCGGCAGATCGGGAATCCCTGGAGCACGCTAGGCTACGAAAGAGATCCGGATTCATCAACTTCCGCGACGGTTGCTTCACGAAAAACCCCGACCACCGGCGAAACGCGCCGTCAGCGGCGCGACTGCGCTGTCGAAACACCGGAATTTCACGCTGCCCGTCGCGTCAGGCATGATCCGCTTTTTTCCAACGACCGGTGAGAGGGTGAGTCCTCCCCCGGACGCGCGTCTTCATCTATACTCGCGTAGCTGTGAATAGTTCCCGCGTTAGCGAGCCCCGCATGCCTGCCCAGCTGCTTCGGCGTGAGATAGGGCAAAACCAAAGGAAAGGCAGGCCAAGTCGTATGAGGCAGTCCTCCCAGACTTTTATCCTAGCGGCGTGTCTTGGCGGGTTGCTGGCGCTGGTCCCAGCTGCGGCAGGCGCAGCACCGGCTCCGTCCTCCGAGGATCAAGGTCGGGGACTGGTCGTGACTGGCATCGCGCTCGAGATCGTGGGAGCCGCGGCCCTAGTGACAGGCGGTGTGTTCAGCTACCTGGTGGGCAAGACGAGCGACGATGCCAACAACCTGACCAGCGGAGGCAAAGTCGTGCAGGGAACCGATCTGCGCACCAAGCAGGCCGACGGCAATCGCTTCGTGACGATGCAGTATGTGTTCTACGCCATCGGCGGCGCCGCGGCTGCCACCGGGATCACGCTGCACCTCATCGGGTCGAGCAAGAACAGCGGTGGGGCGACGGCAGAAGTTCAGCCTGCCATTTCTCCCACAGCATGGGGTCTCAATCTCTCGGTCCGCCTCTAGCCGGTGCATCATGCGAAAGAATCTCTTCTTTCCCATCGCCGTCGTGTTCGCTGGCACGCTGCTGGCTGGTGCGGCGTGTAGCTTTAAGCTCAACGTGCCCGCGGGCCAAGTTTTGTGCAAGGCAGACACAGACTGCCCAAGCGGAGCGGTCTGCGAAACCATCAATCAGGACGCGGCGCCGATCATTGTCAGAGTCTGTTGTCTCAAGCCCGGCTGTACCGCGAACCTCCCTTCCGACACAGTCAGTGCCGCGATCGCGGCCGCATACCAGCCGCCGCAAGACGGGTCGGCGGAGGCGGGCGTGTCTGTGGATGCGCCAAACGACGGTGGCACCACAGACTAGGCGGGCTCAGGCCCCGCGGGTGGAGAATTGCGAGCGGCCGTGGAATTTCCACGCCTTGATCAGGCCGACGTTCTTGGCGGCCACGGGCTCCATCTCGCTGAACTCGGCTTGCACCGCCTCGGGCAGCTTCTGGTAGAAGGTGTTGGCCACCACCATCTCGTTGGGCCCGGCCTCGGCCAGCAGGCGCGCCGACAGGTTGACCGCGTCGCCCACCACGCCGATATGGGTCTGGCTGAAGGGCCGGTAGAGCACAACATGGATGTCGCCCATGGCGATGCCCAGGTGTACGCCGCCCGCGGGCTGCACCCGGTCGAGCTGGCGCTGCCAACGGTTGGACACCGAGTTGCCGATCTGCAGGAGCGAACGCGCGCATTCCAGCGCCCGCATGGGGATCTTGTCCTCGGGCTCGGGCACGCCGAATAGGGCCAGCACCTCGTCACCCACGAACTGTCCCATCATGCCGCCCGAATTGATGATGGCGTAGCGCGAGTTGGAATAGAACGAAGTCAGGGCGCCGCGCATGATCTCGTCGTCGCGCGTGTCGCGCACGAAACTGGAGAAGTAGGACAGGTCGGCCAGGATCACCGCCACGTTGCGATAGCGTTGCGGCGGCAAGATGCGCTCGGGCGTCAGGCCGTACTGCGTGTGCAGTTGCAAAAGGCGCGACCAGCCGAAGTGCCAGAGCAGCGACGACTTGAGCGGGCTCGACACATGCCGGTCGCCGAAGGCCCAGTGCCACTTGGCCTGATCGATGCCGCTGCGCAATTCGGTCAGGCTCTCGACGGTAACCGCGGGCAGATCCAGCTTGAAACACTCGAGGATCAGCTCGCGCAGCCTGGTTTCGTCCCAGATCTCCAGCTGCAGCTCGGGACGGATGGCAGCGCGCAGGCGCGCGAAGAGCGCAGTCGAGTCTGGCCGCGTGGCGCGGTCGATGAGAAGAACCACGCGGTCGGCATCGGGCACCGTGGTGGAGGCGGTCCCGTACTTGTGCTGCAGATGAAGGACCAGCCGGTCGCTGGCATAGCCGAACTTGACCTCGAGAAAATACGGCGGCCGTCCGGGCCGGCGCACCAGCATGTCGGCGAACGCGCCCGGCGCGCCCAGGTCGACCTCGCGGGCCACGTCGACTTCCTCGGCCTGGGCGCCGTCATGCTGGACCGCATGCACGCGGCAGATGTCACAGCAGATCTCCTCGAGGAACAGCCGCAGCTGGCGGAGGAAGTTGGGGTTTTCCGAGTTGCTGGCCAAAGTAACGGTCATGGTGGCCCCATTGTAGCGTGCTCCTCGGTGAAATCAGCGTCCTTGACTTGGGCCACGCCTCTCGCTAAGCACTCTCCGCCATGACTCGCGATGAAGACGCCCCGAACCCCCTTCTGTTTGATCGCCGCATCGTCGAACGCAACATCAAACGTGGCCTCATCACGCGCAAGGACTACGACAAGTTCTTGAAGTCGCTGTCCGACGCCGCCGGCAAGGTGAAGTCGCCCGACGAGGCCGCGGACACCAGCGAGAGTCCAGCGGAAACCGCTGCCCCGCCTACTCCGACATCTTGAAATCGGTGGCCGGGCTGCGTAGCCTTGCCGCATGTCGGATTCCGCGAAAACACCTGGGTTCAAGGTAACGGATCGCCGGTCGTTCTCCGAGAATGGCGCGGCCGAATCGGGGGCAAGCGCGCAAGGCCCGGCGGCGGAGACGCCTGCGCCGCAGGCCCCGGCGCAGCGCGAGGCACGCGAAGACAGCAATCGCGTGCTGCCGCCGGCCGACTTTTCGACCTTCGTCCTTTCTCTGGGCAGCTCCGCGCTGATTCATCTGGGCGAAATCGAGCCGCCCGGAGAAGCCGCCAAGCGCCGCGAACTGCCCATGGCCAAGCACACCATCGACCTGCTGACGCTGCTGCAGGTGAAGACCCAGTCCAACCTCACGCCCGAAGAGGACAAGCTGCTGGAAAGCCTTCTGTACGATCTGCGCCTGCGCTACGTCGAGGCGCTCAAGGCTGGCTCGTAGGCCCGCGCTGTCTATGCCGCAGGCTCGGGCGCCGTTTCTGCCACGGCAGCGACGCTGTGCCGTCGGCGTCTGGACCCCCACCAACACAGGAAAGATCCCAACACCAGCCCGCTGGGATAAAGAATCATCTGCAGCAAGCGAGCCCGGTAGTAGTGCCGCTGGCTGAATTCCAGGTACCACCAGTCGAGCCGCCCGCGTGCGTAGGGGCCGGCGATGTCGGTCAGCGGGATGGTGGTGTATCGATGCCAGGGACCATCCGCTTCGGCCACGTCCCAGGAATCGCCCCGCCAGATGTGCTTGGCCATCCAGTACTGGCCAACCAGGGGAGAAAACGGCGGCAGCCAGTTGAGCCCGTAGAAATCCTCGAAGCAGGGATCGCAGGGCTTCTTGGCACCGGGCTTGGTCACATTGCCTGTCCGGTCAGGGGCGCCCAACCATTGCGCGCGGGCGTTGTGTTCGACCCGAATGTAGTGATCCCAATACAGGCTGCCGCCGACGACCTGTATGCCCATGCCCAAGACAAAGACCACTGTCGCAAGCGCGCCCACCACGACCCGTCGGTGCTTGATGGCCTCGTCGACCAAAAACACGCCGGGCAGCAAGAGCAGCGGCACGAGGAAGAGCAGGTAGCGCGGCCCCCAGCACCAGTCCCCGCTCCAGAACATGAACTTGCCGTAGACCAGAAAAACCGGAGTCGCGGTGACCGCCAGGGCCTTGGCCCACAGCGGGCAGCGACGCACAATCAGGGGGATTCCAAACAGCGCGAATACCAGAGGCGGGTTGTACAGGAAGATGCTCTTGCCCGGCGACGCCCACAGGCCCAAGAAGCCGTCGAGGGTCTCCGTGCCGAAGACGAAGCTCACGGCGTTGTTCCCGTAGGCCGTGCGAAATGGCGAACCGGTGCGAATGGTGTTGTAGATGAACTGAACGATCAAGAAGGGCGCGGCGCCCAGCAGGCCCATGCCCACGCACCTGAGGGTTTCCTTCCTGGTGAGCGTGGCGCGGTGGTGCCACAGGGCCAGGAGAAACGCCCCGGGCACAGCCAGCACGAACAGCTCCTTGGCGTTGACGATGGCGCCACACCAGGCGCCCAAAACCATCACGGCCCAGCCCCGGTAGTCGCGCAGCACCCGCATGAAGGCGGTGAAGAAGCCCAAGAAGGCCACGGTCTGGACCATTTCGGACCAAGGCATGCGGGCGTAGACCCCCACCATGGTCCCCATGACCAGGACCACGCTGGAAACCAGGCTGGCGCCCAACCCCAGCCCCAGGAAAAGGCAGAGACGCACGAACAACACGGCAGTCAGGCCTCCCAGCGCGGCCGGGCCCAGGTGACTACCCACGATCTTGGCTATGCCGGCGTCTTGCGGGAAAGCGGGCCACCAAGAAGCGCTGGAACAAGGCACCGGGCACGTGAATCGCCGACGCCAAGAACGGATGCACGTCGTAGGTCCGTCTTTCCTTCGGCACGTTGTCGCCGCTGGCGTCCACCCGGCCATGAAACGCAAAATTCATCGCCGCCGCGTAGATGGGCTTGGCATCGTTCCAGGGCAGCTCGCGACTCTGCACAGTGAGAAAGAAGCAGAACACCGCCAGGAACAGCCCGAACTGACCCCAGCGCCGAAACGGCCGCGGGCTCACGTCGCCAGGACGGCGGTCCTTGAAGGCGCGGAGGCTGGGCCACCACATCTTGCGCCACTCATACGATCGAACCCCGTCCTTGTCCACGGCCAGATGTGCGGCGACGAGGCAGGGATGTTACGCGCAGGGCGTGTGGAAGACTGGCCGAACTTGGCGGACGGAGTCCGCGCCGGCTTTGCCGTGGGCCAGAACGATTCTGGTCAGCATCAGGCCGAGGGCAATCCACAGTCCCCCGCGCAAGCGGCGCAGCAGCACCAGCGCCATGGCCGTGGGAGCATCCACGCCCAGGGCGGTGCAGGCGGCAAAGACCGCAGCCTCGACCGCGCCCATCTGGCCAGGGATGGCCGCGCCCGCCACCGACGCGAGCACGGAAGCGGCGCCCAGCCAAGACGCCAGCGTCGGGTTGAGGCCCAGCAAGGCCAGCAGCAACGCCATCTCGGCCACGATCCACAGCTTGCCCGCCAGATGCAACAGCACGCTGCCCAGAACCAGTCGCGGCCGCGAAAGCAAGGCTGTGCGCGCGACATCCAGCAGGCGAACAAAGCGGGCCAAGCGGCCGGATCCGGCATTCCACCGGCGCAACGACGCCGCGAGAATGAAGGTCGCAACGAGTGCCACGAGAGCAAAACTGGTCGCGCCGGCCCAGGCGCAGGTGCGCGCGCTCACCAGTGAAGTGGAGGCCCAGGGAAGAAACGCAGCGCCGGCCAGCACCAGCGCCGTGGCCGCGATGTTGGTCCCGTTGTCGAGCGCCAGCGCGACCAGGGTGCTGCTTCTCAGCCCCGGACGAAACACCAGCGCCTTGAGCGGCTCGCCGGCCACGCCAGCGCCCAGCTCGTCGCCAGCCTGCGATGCCACGTAGGCCGCCAACGCCATCGCCGGTCGGGGACGCAGCGCCTTGGGCAGCAGCACGAGCCAGCCGCAACAGTGCAGGACCATTCCCACGACGGGCGCGACCAGAACCAGAACGTAGTTCGGGCCGACCCGTTCAATGCTGCGCAAGACCGATTCCGCGCCAACCCGCCGTAACAAAA
Source organism: uncultured delta proteobacterium (assembly GCA_963758155.1). Taxonomy (GTDB): domain Bacteria; phylum Myxococcota_A; class Polyangia; order Fen-1088; family Fen-1088; genus Fen-1137. The sequence continues at coordinate 61,350 of CAVWUP010000015.1, read as the reverse complement.
CAACCGAGGCCGCCATTCCCGCCAGCAACAAAGCCCCGCTGAGCCAACCCGTGCCGCGCGTGCCAGAGATGTTCGTGGATGAGCGCATGATGATCTGCATTCTGCAAACCCGGGACCACCGCCAACGACGTGGCCAGATGCCAATCAGCGCGCTGCGGGTGTTGAGAAGCTGACAGACTTGTCCTGCGCCTGGCCGATTCTCAACAGAACTTAGGCCTTGGAGCCACTCTCGCTCGCCCTGGCCCGCCGCAGACGACCCTCGCAGAAAATCCAAGCGCCGATGCCGACCGCTAGCATCAGGAAGCACGGATAGGGCATCCCAAAGAGAGACAGCAGAGTGCTGGGGCGCACGACCACCATTCGAGAGCCACTTGCAGTCTGCTTGACGATCGCAGGACGAAAGGTCTGCCAGGAACCGAGGTCGTAGTTCTCACCCGCCCATGATCGCTGGCCCGGCCTCATCTTCACCTTCGACAATGCGTCTGCGGTCCAGCGGCCCAGGTATGTTCCGTCGCGTTCAAAGGCCTGGATGGTAGCGCCCTGGCCCACGTTGGCGAAAATGCGATCGCTCTCATCAACGGTGATCTCGAAGGGCTTTCCATAGGTGCCGGCTGCCCACCCGCGCAGAAAGCGCCCCTCACGGTCGTAAACCTGGATGCGGGCCAGCGCAAACAGGCCCCAGTAGATGCGGCCCTGCGAGTCGACGACGAAAGCGGAATCACTGCCGACCGGAAGCTCCCGTTCGGCAAGCCATGACCATCCGGAACCGATGATCGCAAAATTGAGCAGCCATGCGGAAAAGAATAGCGCCACAACGACCATTGCGAGCCGGCGCCCAAGTGCCCATTTCCGAATGGCGCCCGCGCGATTGCATGTGTCCAATTCCTGCGCTCCTTCCCGGCCTGCGGGTTTGTCGAGGCCGCCTACCTCAAACCCAGCACGTCGCGCATGTCGTACAGGCCGGGCGCGCGTCCGTGCAGCCAGAGCGCCGCGCGGACGGCGCCGCGGGCAAGGACTTCGCGCGAGGAGGCCCGGTGGGTGATCTCGATGCGCTCGCCTTGCCCGAGGAAGAACACGGTGTGATCGCCGACCACGTCGCCGCCGCGCAAGGTCTGGATGCCAATCTCGTCGACGGAGCGTGGCCCGATGTCGCCGTGCCGCTCATAGCGCGCGCTCTTGCCCAGGTCACGGCCCGTGGCCTCGGCCACGGCTTCAGCCAGACGCAGGGCCGTGCCAGACGGGGCGTCGCGCTTGGCCCGGTGGTGCGTTTCCACGATTTCAACATCGTAGGCGGCACCCAAAGCGCGAGCCGCGTCTGCCACCAAGCGCAGCATCACGTTCACGCCCACTGACATGTTGGGCGCCAGCACGATGGGGACTTTCTTCGCCGCCAGGGCAATCGCGTCTTTGTCCTGGGTGGAAAGCCCGGTGGTGCCGATCACGATGGCCGCACCCGCCTGGGCCGCGGCGTTGGCATTGGCCACAGCCGCGCCGGGCGCAGAAAAGTCGATCCACACGTCGGCCGCGCCCCGGCCGGGCCGGTCCGCCTGCACGCGCACTCCGCTTTCGGGCAATCCTGCCAAACGGCTGGCGTCGGCGCCCATCGCGGGAAAATCCGGGCGCTCCACTGCAACCACAAAAACAGCCCTCGGCGTTTCGGCCATCGTGCGCACGATGGCGCCGCCCATCTTGCCCGCGGCCCCTAATACGGCGATGCGTACAGCCTCGGCCATGGCGTTCCCGTCAGATGAGTTTTAGGTCAGCCAGAATCTTGCGCACCTTCTCGCGATTGGCCCCGGCCAATGGATAGAGCGGTGCGCGGATCTCGTCGGTGATCTTGCCCATCATGGCCAGCGCGGCTTTCACCGGAATGGGATTGGCCTCGATGAACAGTCCTTCCGAAAGCGGGAACACGCGGTAGTGCAGCTCGCGCGCCTTGTTCCAGTTGCCCGCGGCTGCTGCGTCCCACATGGCCGCCATTTCGGCAGGCGCCACGTTGGACACGACCGAAATACAGCCGTGCGCGCCCAGGGCGTACAGCGGAAAGGCAGTCGCATCGTCGCCTGACAGGACGACCATGCGGTCGCCCACGCGCGAGATGATCTGCGCCGCCCGCTGCGCCGAACCCGTGGCCTCCTTGATGCCCACCACGGAAGGCACCTCGCACAGCCGCGCCACGGTTTCGGGCAAAAGATCGCAGGCCGTGCGGCCGGGCACGTTGTACACCACCATAGGCAGCGGCACCGCATCGGCGATGGCCTTGAAGTGACGGAAAAGTCCGTCCTGCGTGGGCCGGTTGTAGTAGGGCGTGACCTGCAAAGTGCCGTCAGCGCCCACCGCGCGCGCCTCGCGCGTCAGCTCGATGGCCTCGCGGGTGGAATTGGCGCCGGTCCCGGCAATCACGGGCACGCGCTTGCGGGTTTCTTCCACGACGATCTTGATGATGCGGATGTGCTCTTCGACCGTGACCGTGGGCGATTCGCCGGTGGTCCCCACCGGAACGAATCCGTCGATGCCCGCGCGAATCTGCTCGTCGACCAGGCCGCGCAAGGCCTCCTCGTCGATCGCGTCGCCGCGAAACGGCGTGACCAGTGCTGTGATGACTCCCTTGAACATAGGCGGGAACCTAGCACGTCTTGGTCCTGCGGGTGAGCCGTGCGGAGGCAACTGTGGTTGTGCTTCGGCTTGTCGAAGGACTCGGGGCCAGCACCGCTCGGCCCGCCTGCCCAGCGGCGCGCGATCTCCGGGCCGCCTTTCGCCTCCCGCGTACCGCACACGAACTCGCTCACGCCCGCGCTCTCGCCCACGCGATCCGCGAGCCGCGAGCCGGCCTATCCCACGGTCACGAGTTTCCTGTTGCTACTCGCCCATCGCCTCGGTCATCCGCACCCGCGCCCCTGCCCCGACGGGCTGGGAAGACTCGACGATCACGGCGTCGCCAGCATCCAGGCCTTGGGTGATGACGGCGTCAGCAACGGCCCGATCCACCACAAACACACTGCGCACCTCGGCCCGGCCGGTGGGCGACACCACCAAGACGCGGTCGCCCTCGCCCACGCGCGACAAGGCCGAGGCCGGTAGCAAGAACGCGTCGGCAAAGCGCGCCCGCAGCAGACGCACCATCTGACCGGCCGCGGTCGCTGCTTCCGGCGGCAAGTCGATCGTCACGTGGGTTTCGTCGCCCGCGTCCAGCGCCAGGCTGCACCCGACCTGCCGCCCCTCGATCTCAGCCCCGCACATGCTCTGCTTGCGCACCCGCGCCGCCAGCGGGCGCGCCAGCTCGAAAGTGGTGCGCCAACCCGCTGATTGCAAACGCAGCGCAGGCGCCCCCGCCTGCACCGTCTGACCGAGAGTGGCCAAGGTTGCCTCGACCCGGCCCGCAGACTGAGCCACCACGGCCACATGTGACAGCGCCTGCTGTGTCTGCTCCACCAGGTGGGCTCTGAATTCGACCTGGGCCCGGGCCGCAGCGGCGCGCTTCTCGTCGCCCGTGTCCTTCGTGCCTTCCAGCAGCTGCTTATAGTACGCGAGACGTTCTTGCTGCTTGGCCAGATCCGCCAGCAGCCAGCGGGCCGCATCGGTCGCAGCGACCACATCACCGGCCCGCAGCGCGGTTCCCGGGGACGCCAGCCGGATCACCTTTCCGCCCGCCGGAAAGCTCAGCGCCTGGTGAGGCAGTGCCTCCAAGGGTGCGCTGCTATCGAACCAGCGCAAGACCGCCATGGGTTTTGCAATGAGCGCGCGCACGCGCACGGCAGCGGGTGGGTGCGGTCGCAAGGCCAGAGGCACCGCGAGCACACCAACGGCCACGGCCGTCAGAATGCCGAGCAGAGCGTAGAGAATCCACGGGCCGCCGCGCACGCCCGCCGGCCGCAGGGGCGTGACCAGCGGAGTCGGCGTGGAAATCGGCGGCGGAGTCACGATGCGACGAAGCCCCGGCGCCGCCATGCGAGCCTCCGGCAACACGGCGGGCGACTGGCTGGTGATTTCGGCAGCCTCGCCGTCGGACATGCTTCTTGCCGGCCGGGGCTCCTTGCGAGAAGCCGGCGTTTCTTCTCGCGGCGGGGTCGGGGGCGCCTGGGGAGCGGCCGCAGGCTGCGTGTCGGGTGAAAGCGAGGCCGGCTCTTCCGTGCCGGCTGGTGGGGCAGGTGAATCCTTGGGCGCGGACGTTGCGTCGGCCGCTTGCAGCCAGGGCTGGTGCTGCAAAGGCACCTCGGGCTGCTCCGTCACGGCTGCGGGTGTCTCGGCCGCCGCCAGAGCTTCGGGTGAGGGCGTCTCCTTGGATGAGGCTTGTGCCTCGGACGGAGCTACTGCCGGCGTCGATCCTGGCGGGCTCGCTTCCGCTGCCGTCGGCGTTTCATCTCTGGCTGGCGCGGATTGCGACCGCGCCTCGGCCGTCTCCCGTTGCGACGGGTCGGGTGATGGCGGCTCGGCCATCACTGGTTGCGACGGGGTCGGCGAAGACGTCTCTGTCTCCTTGTCGCCTTTGACCAACGCTGGCGTCTTTTCCGGCGCACCCCCTGGCGTCCTGGCCTTTCGCGACTCAAGGAATCCAAGCTGATCGAGCCGGGCCGCGAACGCCGTGAGTTGTTCTGCCGTCAGCTCCAGCCCGGTCGAAAGCCGCACCCAGGAAATGACCTTGGCCAGAGGCCGTCCATCAAACGCGAGGGCGACCGAGTACTCGTAGTCGAAGAGACGGAAGCTGGCCCCGCGCTCGGGATCGCGGAGGTCGACGCACTTGACGCCATCTTCTTGCAAGATGGTCGAGACCAGATCGCGCCGCAGGCGCGGCCCGTCAAATACCATGCTTGCATCTTTACCCGCGGATCGCGCCGGCGCCAATAGTCACGGTGCCAGCAGTTCGTCGTACACCTGCAGCAGCCGCTTTGCGCTGGCGGTCCAATCGTAGTCTCTTTCCACCAGGGCCCGCGCCTCCAAGGTCAGGCGCGCAGCGAGCGCGCGGTCGGTCAGAAGACGCGCCACCGCGGCGGCGAAATCGTCAGCGCGATCGGCGATGAGAAGGTGCTTGCCATCCTCGACCGCGAGACCCTCGCAGCCCAGCGGCGTCGAAACCAAGGGCCGTCCCAGCGCCATGGCTTCAAGAATCTTGAGGCGGGTTCCGCCGCCTGCGCGCAGAGGCACGACCGCGACCTGCGCGTCCTGGTAGTGGGGAAGCGGAGAAGGGACGCGGCCGAGAAAATCGATGTCGGCCCGCCTGGCGAACTCGCCCAGCACGCCGGGCGCCCCATCGCCCACCACGGTCAGGCGGGCTTCCGGGATGCGCGCACGCAGGGCCGGCAAGATGCGGTTCGCGAAGAAGCGAACGGCGTCGACGTTGGGCGGGTAGCGCAGGTGTCCCACGAAGATCAGCCGCTTGCTGGCTGCAGCCTCGGGCAACGGGAGCAAAGCCGCCGTATCCACGCCGTTGGGAACCAGCGACACAGCGGCGCCAGTCGCCAGTGCGCACAGGCGCTGGGCCTCGATCTCAGAGACCACCAGACAGCGGTTGAAACGCTCCGCATAGCGCGCCTCCCAGCCGCGCATGAGAGCCGCCTTGATCAGCCAGCCTAGCTTCGCCAGTGCCCCTGAGCGCATGTGCAACATGCTGCGATACTGATCTTCGCCCAGATTGTGAAACGAAAGGACGGTCCGGCAAGGCGAGCCGTCGGGCACAGCATCGCGGAACGGCGCCAAGAAAGAATGCTCGATCTGAAGAATGTCGACGGCGCCGGTGCCAACCAGATCGCTCAACTTGGTTTCCAGGGCTCGCGAGCAATACGACCAGGTAGCCAGTGGCCGGCCACGAAAGAGGTGTCCCAGCAGATCGCGCGCGCGCTCGGTTGCAGAACCAGCACGCATAACGGCCCACTCGACCTTCTCGCACAGCGACGCCAGCTTGGGCACGTGGCGGGCTTCGTCAGCCGACTCGAGCACAGCAAAGAGCAGGACTCGGTATCGGGCCGCCACCTGACGGATGAGATTGAAGTAGCGGATGGCTCCACCCCGATCCGTGGGCCAGGGCAGGCCATAGGTCAACCACAGGACTGTCTTGCGCTGATCCCGGCCTTGAGTCAGGCCGCCACTTTCGCCCTTTCCGCCTGTGGCCATGTCCATTCCCAGGTTCTTCTGGGGACTCTTGGGCCTCTCTGACGGACGGCGAGTTGCCGCTCAGGCCCAAAGACCGCTGCGCTGGCGGCGCACGCGCCGGCAGTAGTCGCGCAGCATGCGCTGGTGCCAGGACGCCATGGCCGTGAAACGCACGCCCATGCCGTAGAAGTAGTCATCCATGGTGTCGCGGCAGGTTTCGCCGGCAGCCCAGATGGTTTCAGGCATGCCAGGCAGCTGGAATTCCAAACCGACCGGCGTGCGCGGCGGGTTCGGATCTTGCGGCAAGGTGTTGAGGAACACCCCGCGCTCGCTGATGTCGACGGCAAGTCCGCGCCGGGGACGATCCAGGACGTATGCACAAAGAAGTGTCTCCAGCGGCAGGCGATCATCGAATCGACGGTCCAGGTTCATGGCGACCTCCCCTTTCGAGATGGTAGGCAAAGTGGGTTTATGTAGGATAAGAACCCACAAAGAATGCGTCGTCAAGTTTTGGCCTTGGGGTGTACGCTCTTTGTTGTGCATTGTCAGGCCCATAAGGGCGGCCGCCACACCTTCGTCGTCACATGAAAGCCGCGCTGGTTACCGGGGCCTCAGGCTTTCTCGGCAGCAGCCTGGTGGCGATGCTTTGCAAGCGCGGGGTCAAGGTGCGTGCCTTGGTTCGGAGCACGAGTGACCTCCGTCGCTTGACAGGTCTGGGAGCCGAGATCATTCGCGGCGATGTGTGCGACCTCGCATCGCTGCGAGAGGCGGCCCGCGGACAGAAGGTCGTGTTTCACGCTGCCGCCAAAGTGCCTGACTGGGGCTCGCGGCGGGAATTCTTCCGAGCCAACGCGGATGGCACGCGCAACGTGGTGGCAGCCTGCCAGGATGCCGGCGTCGAGCGCCTGGTGCAGGTGAGCTCGATCACTGTGCTGGGCCTGCCACGCCTAGGCGCCGCGGTGAACGAGCAGAGTCCCTACGATCCGTCGCCAAACGATGCGTACACAGCCAGCAAGATCGAGGCAGAAAAGATCGTGCTTGGGGCCAACGGTGAGCGTGGTCTCTCGACTGTCGTGGTCCGGCCAGGCGCCATCTGGGGACCGGGCGACCCCAGCATCGCCCCGCGCATCGCGGCCCTGCTGCGCCGACGACGCGCGGTCTACATCGGCCGCGCCAGCAACCACCTGGCGCTTTCCCATATCGACAACCTCACCCAGGCCCTGCTGCTGGCCGCCGAGGTGCCCGCAGCGGCCGGCCAAGTGTATCACCTGACAGACGGCGAACCCGTGACGGCGCGCGACGTGGTCGATGGTCTGGCCGCGCTCTTGGGCACGCCGCGACCGCGCTGGTCTGTTCCGTTCTTCGTCATGTACCTGGCTGCGGCCGCCATGGAGGGCGTGGCGCACCTGCTGCGCCGGCGCGCGCCGCCGCCCTTCACACGCTACGGCGTGCGCCTGCTGGCCAGCGATTGTCGCTACGACAACCGCAAGGCCGAGCGCGATCTGGGCTTCAGCCCGGCCGTGTCCTTGCAGCAAGGATTGGCGGCACTGGCCGGACAATTGTAGCGCGTTGCCAGTGGGTACTCGATCAATGGTTGATGAATGGAATCAGGCACGGGGTGAGGCATTGAACATAGGTGCCGACTGGGCAATCCCCCGGGTTCCCTTGGCCTGCGTCGGGTGGGTTGCCTTGGTCATCCAGGCACACGCCGTTTAACCTGCCAAGGTCACATTGTTCGCCGTGAGTGACGTCGACAACGCCATCGCCACAGCAGGGCCTGGCTCCCGCATCGTCTCCCTCAACAGATGCATCCAGGGCTTCCTACACCAACGTTCCAGCAAATTCTCAGTTGTCAGCAGGGCTGAGAGCCGCCACGATTGAGCGCAACCCGAATGATTGATGTCGCTTCACTTGAACCGCTGGTCGACCAGCGCGACGTGATCCTGGTCACCGGCAAGGGCGGCACGGGCAAGAGCACCCTGGTGGCAGCCCTGGCCGCTCTGGCCGTGCGCCGGCGCGGGGGCGCGGTTGCCGTCGAGTTCTCGGCGTACCGGCGCTTGCCCGAGCTGATCGCTCCGGACAGCGGCGTTAAGGTGGTCAAGATCGATCTCGACGGCGCGGTGGAGCCGGCCTTGCGACGGCTGGTCAACATTCCCGTGCTCGCCCAGGCCGTGCTGCGCAACCGCGTGGTACGCCAGTTCATCCGCACCTCGCCGGCCGTGCGCGAGATGATTGTGCTCGACGAATTGCGCGTCTTGGTCGACGAGAGCACTGCCCGGCATGTGCCCGTGATCGTGGATCTGCCGGCCACCGGCCACGCGCTGTCGTTTCTGGACACCCCGCGCGCCGTGCAGCGCATGTTCCGTATCGGGCCCATCGCCCACGCAGCGGAACGGGTACAGCGCCTGCTGCTCGACCACAAGCGCTGCGAGATGGTGACCATCACCTTGCCCGAGGAGCTGCCGGTCAACGAGACGCTGGAGCTTCTGCGCAAGGCCCGTCAGATGGGCATCGCAGCCCGCATGGTCGTGGTGAACCAGGTCCCGGCCATGCTCCTGCACGCCAGCGACCGGCCTCTGCTGGAAATTCTGCAACGTGAGAGCGAAGAGGCGCTAGCACGCTTGGCGCTTGCGGCGCAAAGCCAGCTCGATGGGCTGGATCATGCGCGAAAACAGATCGAGAGGCTGCGCGGCCTGGAGAGCGCCAGCGTGGTGGAGTTCCCGTCGCGGCCTCCGACCCAAGCACCTGACGCCGGGCGATCGGTCCGGCCGGGCAAGCCCGCTGCTGGCAACGCCGCTGATCTGGCCACGCTCATCGCCGAGGCGCCGCTGGTGGTGTGCGTAGGGCCGGGCGGCGTGGGCAAGACCACCCTCTCGGCGCTGCTCGCCTTGCGCCAGGCCGCGGCCGGGCGGCGCGCCCTGGTGCTGACCATCGATCCGGCGCGCCGTTTGGCCGATGCGCTCGGCCTCGACGAGCTGACCAACGATCCCATGGAACTGACGGGATTTCGCAAGATGCACCCCACGGGCACGCTCAGCGCTCTCATGCTCGACCCCACGGCCACCTTCGATCACATGATCGCCCTGCTGGTGCCCGATCCGGTGCGACGAGAGGCATTGTTGTCGAACCGGGTGTACCAGCACATCTCGCGCAGCCTGTCCGGAACCCTGGAATACATGGCGGTCGAGCGCGTGCACGAGCTGTTTCGCACCGGCCGCTTCGACCGCGTGGTGCTGGACACCCCGCCCACTGGAAATGCCGTGGATTTTCTCGAAGCCCCCGATCGCGTGGCCACCTTTTTCAGCGACAAAATCACCCGCTGGTTCATGCCCACGCCGGCCGTGTCCTCGTGGACGTCGCGCCTGTGGAGTCGGGCTGGGGCCGCGGCCACGTCGCTCATCGCGCGCGTGGCGGGGCCGTCGTTTGTCGACGAGACCGTCGGGTTCTTCGCGGCGTTCTCCGACCTGCTCGGCCACTTCCGCTCGCGCGGCGAAGAAGTCGGCCGCTTGCTGCGCGATCCGCGTACTGTGTTTCTGGTGGTGTGCGCGCCGGATCCGGCCCGCATCGTCGAGGCTCAGGTCATCAGCGAGCACTTGGCCGACGAGGGCTGCGTGCCTCGCGCCTTCATCGTCAACCGGGTGGAAGAAGCCTTCCTGCCGGGTCCGGGCGAGATCGAGCGCGCGGTGGAGCGCGCGGCTGCTCTACTGGGCGGCCTGGAAGAGCGCGAGCAGACCCGGGCGTTCATGGATCGTTTGGAAAAGTTGCGGCGCCAGCAGGAGTCGGCAGCCGCGCTCCACTCTCAGGTGGTGGAGGCCGTGCGCGAGTTCGCGGCCCCGCGCCCGGTGTTCACAGTGCCCCGAGTTCCTGTGGGCGAAACCCCGCGCGATTCGCTCCTCGCCATGTACCTCGGCTTGTTTGCTAGGGATGAGTGACGACGCTTTCAGTGGCTCTGTACAACAGCCTCAAGCTCTGCCCGAACAGCAGCACAATCTTCTGGTTCGACGGCACCCATTTCAAGACCGAAGGCGTAACCCAAGTTGCCGGCGTGGTGGCCCAGGCGATCAAGGATCAGGGCATCGGTCTGGCGGCCTATCTGGAATAGTCAGACAGTGCTGCACCGAACCCGCGACGCCATCTGACGACGGGTCCATTTGGTTCCTGAGCTGCTCACGACGACCGATCGCCGCCACTGACCGGGCGCCGAAATTTCGCGGCCACCACTGCGCCAAACGCCAGCATGGCTCCCCAGCGGGTGGCGCTGCGCTCGATTCCGGCCACGGCGCAGCCGCCGCCGGAATTCCCCTTGCTGGCGTTTGTCCCGCTCGCTTGGGGGGCTCGGCTGCTGCCTCCGGCGCCCCCGGCTGGGTTCACGGTCGTCCCGCCTGCGGCCCCTGTTCCGCCTGTCGCGGCTGAGCCGCCTGCAGCCGAGGCAGCGCTTGTTGCGGAATCGCCCGTTCCCCCCGCAGCGCCACCGCCTGACGGGACGCCACCGCTGCCGGTCGCGCCACCAGAGGCGCTGTCACCACCGCTACCCACATCCGCCGACCCGCCCGTCCCGCGGCCGGTTGCGCTATTTCCGCCAGTTGTGCCGCTCGTGCCGCCCGGAGCGCCGGCACCGCCGCTGCCTGCGCCTGCCGACCCGCTGCTTCCCCCGCTGCGCACTCCTCCGGTCCCACTGGTCCCGCCGCCGCCCGCGCCTGCCGACCCGCTGGTCCCACCGCTGCGCGCACCTCCAGACGCGGTGGCACCGCCGCTGCCGCTGCCGCCTCCCGAGCCTCCAGCCCCGCCCGCGCCTGCGTCGGCGCCCGCACTGCCGTCAGCCGGCGGCACCAAAATCCAAACCGGGTCGGTGGTGGCGTAGCCGAAGGTCGTCAGATACGAGTCTATGGTGGCATCAACGTGGGTCAACCCTAGGGCCGCTTCGCGAACTTTCTTGATGGTCAGGTAGTCCACCGCGGGAGCAAACACGCCCATGGTCAAATAGCACGGCATGAGCTCCGGCGTACCTGTGTTCTCTGTCTTGTTCACAAACAAGGAATCGACAAAACACAACTGCTGCCGCACGGGGGTTCCGCCGACAATGGCATCGCTCTTGTTGATGTTGAACAGGTAATTGATGTCGTGTGTGGGAGTAAATGTGCCAAAGTGGTTCTTCATGCACAGGGTGGCCCCGCCCATCAAATCGTGCCCCTTGTTGTTCGCGATATTGATGAGAATGTCGATCACTCCATTGGCAATGTCGGCCGTACAATTCGTGGAGGCTCCGCCCGGAAGCGTGACCTTGACCGCGCCCCCCAATGAACCATTGAGATTGCTGACAACCGCTGGGGTCTTGGTCGTGTCGGTTAGGCTGAAATAGGAAGTGTACAGTGATGTTCCAGCATAGGCAGACTGCCCATCGTAGATGATTATGTTCGCCGGCAACACGCCATAGCCCGCGAGTATCGTGCAAAACTTCTGCACAATAGCCACGTGAGCCATGTTTTTGGTTTCCAGGCTATTCACCTTGATGGCGACTTTCGTGGCATTCCACGCCTTGCTCGAGCTGAAGATGGCCTTCCAGGCCGCATCGGCCGTGGTCTGACTGGCCAACTGCATGGCCATGGCATCCATGTTCGCCTGCAGCCGGGCCGTATCAATGGCCGCGTTCTGCGCAGCGAACGTCATCGCCGGAGTGCTCTTCATCATCTTCGTGTCGACACACCCCACGACACGCATGTTGCTGATGGTCGGATTGACCGCCAATGTTCCCGTGCTGGGCCACGCGGCAAATGCCCTGTCGGCCCTGGCCAGCGCCAATCCCGCTGCGCCGGCGGCCGATATCTTGAGAAAATCCCGTCGTTGTTTCTGCATGAACAGATCCTTCTCTCGGAGGGTGAACGGAAGAACTACTGACACGCTTGGCGATGCGCTGGCTGCCGCCTGGTTGATGGACGGTTGAGGTCCGGCTGACCAAAGCTATTCATACCTGAATGCCCGGTTCTGATCGAGACGTCTTCAGTGTAGTGGGGACAATCGAGCAGAACAGCTCATTTTGCTTCCTCTTCAAGAGGCCAGACGCGCAGCGCCAGGCGACGCGGTCGGTGCGCGGTGGGGTTCAATCGCCGTGGCGGTTGCGGACAAGCAGAAAGCTGCGACAGCCGTGGCCTGGCGCTTTTCGATGTACTATCCCTCGTCCCATTCATGAGCACAGATCTGTCCGTCCTTGGCACCTGGAATCCCGGCGCAGAGCCGGCTTGTTTCGACGCGGGCGCGCTTGCGGCCGCGGTGGCGCGCGTGCGCGAGCCCCTGCACGTGGTGCGCGAAGGACCGGCTGGCCGGCTGGGCGTGGCTCTTGGCGGACAGACTTCCCCCAACGGCGCGGGGTTTCCCCTGCTCGGCACGCTGCCGGCGCTCTATCCCGAGTGGCTTGGGGATCGTTCGTTTTGCGAGACCCATGGCGTGCGTTTCCCCTACGTGGTGGGCGAGATGGCGCGCGGGATCACCACCGCGCGCATGGTCATTGCCATGGCACGCGCGGGAATCATGGGGTTCTTCGGCGCCGGCGGGCTTGCGCCGGCCCAGGTGGGCAAGGCGCTCGACGAGATCGAGGCCGCGCTGGGCAAGGACGGCCCGGCCTGGGGCGCCAACCTCATCCATTCGCCGCACAGCCCCGAGCTGGAAAATGTGATCGCGGATCTCTATCTTTCCCGCGGGGTCAGGCACATCTGCGTTTCGGCGTTCATGGGGCTGACGCCTGCGGTGGTCCTGTGCGCAGCCAAGGGACTGCACCGCGATCTCCAAGGCCCCATCCAGCGCCGCCACCATATCTTCGCCAAGCTGTCGCGGCCCGAGGTGGCCGAGGCCTTCATGAGCCCGGCGCCGTCTGCGCTTCTGGAACCTCTCGTGCGTGCGGGCAAGCTGAGCGCCGAAGAAGCCGCCCTGGCCGCCCAGGTCCCGGTGGCAGAAGACATCACGGCCGAGGCTGATTCAGGCGGGCACACCGACAACCGACCGCTGACAGCGCTTTTTCCGGTGCTGCTCGCCTTGCGCGACAGGTTGTCGCAGCAGCATCGCTTTCTGCGCCCGATACGTGTGGGCGCGGCTGGCGGCTTGGGCACGCCCGCCGCGGTGGCTGCGGCTTTTTCTCTGGGCGCTGCCTATGTCGTGACCGGTTCGGTGAACCAAGCTGCGGTCGAGTCGGGCTTGGCCGAGGATGGCAAGCGCATGCTGGCCGAGGCGGGCCTGGCCGACATGATGATGGCCCCCTGCGCGGACATGTTCGAGCTGGGGGTCAGGGTGCAGGTTCTGCGGCGCGGAACCATGTACGGCGGTCGCGCCCAGCGCCTGTACGATCTCTATCGTTCCTTTGACAGCCTGGAAGCGCTGCCGGCAGAGACTCGCCAACGGCTGGAGAGCGAAATTTTCGGCGCGACCTGCGACGAGGTGTGGTCCGAGGTGCGTGGTTTTTTCGAGACGCGCGACCCGCGCGAACTGGAGCGCGCGCAGCGCGAGCCCAAGCACCGCATGGCCCTGGTGTTTCGCTGGTACCTGGGCATGGCCAGCAAGTGGCCCGTGGTGGGCGAATCCCGCCGGCGGCTGGACTACCAGATCTGGTGCGGCCCGGCCATGGGCGCCTTCAACGATTGGGTGCGCGGATCGTTCCTTGAGGCGCAAACGAATCGCGGCGTAGTGCAGATCGCGCTCAATCTTCTGGAAGGCGCGGCGGTCATCACGCGCGCCCAGCAACTACGCGCGGCGGGTGTCGCCATGCCGGCCGCGGCGTTCGCTTTTTCGCCCCGATTGCTGGGCTAAATGGCACCGGCACCCACGCGCATCGTACACAACGCTGACGCCATCGCCTGGCTGCAGTCACAGGGCACACTGGCTGGCGCGAGCGTGATCACGTCGCTGCCAGATGTCTCGGAGTTGCCGCGTCTGGGACTCGACGGCTGGCGGCGCTGGTTCGAGGACGCCGCCGTCCTGGTAATGACGTGCACGCCCGACGAAGGCGTGGCCATCTTCTTCCAGAGCGACATCAAGCACGGCGGTTTGTGGATCGACAAGGGCGCCCTGGTCAGCCGCGCCGCCGAGCGTGCCGACATGAGCCTGCTCTTTCACAAAATCGTCTGTCGCAAACCGCCCGGCACGACGAGCTTTGGTCGCGCGACCTACGCGCACATGCTGGGCTTCGCTCGCGGACTACCGCGCGGCCAGAAGCAGGCGCGCATCGATGTGCTGCCTGACGGAGGCTTTCAGCCAGGCCCCAAGTCGATGGGCGTGCATGCCTGTGTCGACGCTTGCCGCTTCGTGCAGGCCGAGACCAGCACCCGCACCATCGTCGATCCTTTTTGCGGCTGGGGCACGGTTCTGGCCGTGGCCAATGCTTTGGGCCTGGATGCCGTGGGCGTGGACATCGCGCCCCGCATGTGCGGCCGGGCGCGCCAGTTGCACATCGAACTGCAGCCAGGTCAAATGACCGCGTGATGGCCCGGCTATTTCGTCGCCGGCGCAGCGGCGTAGACCTTGCCAAGGTCGGTCAGGGTGTCATCGGTGTTGTAGACTTCGCAGTTCGTCGACCACTGATACCAGGCATAGCGCGCCAGCCGTGGGTGCTTGGCGAAGACCGCGAGTGCTCCCTGGAAGAAGGCAATCACGCCCGCCGCCGTCGGAGCGCTCTGGTTGAGGCAGCCCCACTCAGTCAGCCAAATGGGACGATTGCCGGGAAAGGCTTCCGCGTACTTGATGTAGCTTTCGAGCTGCGAGGCCGCGGCGTCACACGAGCCCGCGTTCCAGCCGTACCAGTGAATGGCGATGAAGTCAGCACGCAATGTGGTGCTGGCCGCGACGTCCGCCATGTATTTCGTGAACCATGCCTGCCCTGTGGTATTGGCCTGAGTTGCGGGCGTTCCCACGGCGATGGTCGCCACGCTGTCGAAGGCAGGCAAGAGCGCTATTGCCGATGCCTCCGTGATGTTCGACTGGGTGGTGTTGTCCGGCTCGTTGAAGCCAAGCACATACTTGGAGCCCTTGCTCGCGAAGCCCGCGACAGCGGTCTGGATGTTGGCCGCGGTATCCGCACCCCAAATCATGGGCACATACTCAACCCCGTTCGGGGCTGCGCACGCCTCGTTCTCGCTCCCCTCCCAGTTGTAGTACCAAGACACTCCCATCGCGGTTCGCACCTTGCACGCCCCGCCAGCGATGCCCTTGAACGGCTGCCCACCAGACGTGCCAGTTGCACCGCCAGTGCCAGTTGCGCCACCAGTGCCGGTTGTACCGCCGGTCCCGCTTGTCTTGCCGCCGCTGCCACTTGCGCCGCCTGTGCCACTTGTGCCGCCGGTGCCAGTGGTCCGGCCGCCTGTGCTCGCGCTGCCGCCGCTGCTTGCGCTGCCGCCTGCGCTTGCGCTGCCGCCGCCGCTTGCGCTGCCGCCCGCGCCTTTCGTCGTGCCACCGGCGCCCGTTCCGCCGCTTCCCGCGCTGGCTCCGCCACTTCCCACGCCGCTGCCGCTGCCGCCGCTACCGCCGCTAGTTCCCACTTTGCCGCCGCTGGCGGCGCTCCCACCAGCGCTGCCTCCGGCGCCCACGCTCCCGCCCGTGTCGACGCTTCCGCCGTTGCCGACGCTGCCTCCAGCGCCCACGCTCCCGCCCGTGCCGACGCTTCCGCCGTTGCCGACGTTTCCAGCGGCGCCCGCGCTTCCACCTGTGCCAACGCCGCCGCTGGCGACGCCACCTCCGGTGCCAGCGCCCCCATCGGTGCCCGCAGCGCCGCCGCTGCCCACGCTCCCGCCGCTTACTTCGTTGCCGCCGTTGCCTGCACTGCCGCCGCTACCGACGATCCTAGTGCTGCTGTTGGCTCCGCCCTGACCTCCCGAATCCAGCGTCCCACCTATCCCGGCGCTAGATTCGCTGCCGCCGCTCGAGCAACCAGCTCCCAGGAGCGCGACGAGTGTGCCACAAGTGAGAGCCATGCTGATTGAACGAGCCCAGCGACGGCGTGGATAACGCATCAATACTCCTATGCGTGAAATCACACATGATAGTAGCGCATTTGTGAGTTCTTGTGCTAGCCGTGAGCGGCCGCTAGGCACGCGCCACGCGGCTGCGCGTTGGGACGTAGCTGCAGCATCCACCTGCTCCTTGGCCAGGCTCGGGCTCTGGCCTGGGACAGCAGCGACGACGAGGCGAAGGACTACATCCCCTTGGCCACCTCGGCCTGGGCAAAGGCTTCCAGCTTGCGCGCATCGGCGTTGAATTGGCGGATGCCTTCGCTCAGCTTTTCCACGGCCATGGCGTCTTCATTGTGCATCCAGCGATAGCCCTTCTCGTCGAGGTGAATGGGCGCGAGGTCGAGGGTCTTGGCGCGAGCCGGGTCGAGTGCGCGCGCCACTTCGCCTTCGCGCGCGGCGAGTTGCGCGAGCAGCTCGGGACTGATGGTGAGCAGATCCGCGCCCGCCAGGTCGATGATTTGCTCGACCTTGCGAAAACTCGCGCCCATGACCTGCGTGGCATGGTCGAACTTCTTGTAGTAGTTGTAGATGCGCACGACAGAAGCGACACCCGGATCTTCGGCGCGCGGGATATCAGTCACATTCCTCGTCTTCTTGTGCCAGTCGTAAATGCGGCCCACGAAGGGTGAAATCAAGGTAACCTTGGCCTGGGCACAGGCCACCGCCTGGGCGAAGCTGAAGAGCAGAGTCAGGTTGCAGTGGATATTTTCTTTCTCCAGCTGCTCGGCCGCGCGGATG
Source organism: uncultured delta proteobacterium (assembly GCA_963758155.1). GTDB lineage: Bacteria > Myxococcota_A > Polyangia > Fen-1088 > Fen-1088 > Fen-1137. Next base: position 44,536 of record CAVWUP010000015.1, on the reverse strand, counting down.
CCTTCCCAAGTCGTGGCGATCTTGATCAGCACGCGCTCGCGCGACACGCCGGCGTCCTGATAGAGCCGGATGATCTCGCGCGCCTTGGCCATGCTGGCCGCGGTGTCGAAGCTCAGCCGGGCGTCCACTTCGGTCGACACGCGCCCGGGGATAATCTTCAATATCTCGCACCCGAAGTTCACGAACAGCTTGTCCAGAAACAGACTGGTTTGCCGTGCGTGATCACCGCCCGCGCGGGCCGCGTGGCGCAGGGCCTCCTCGACCAGCGGCCGGTAGCGTTTGTCCTGCGCAGCTTTGAGAAGAAGCGATGGATTCGTGGTCGCGTCCTGGGGTTTGTGAAGGGCAATCGCGTCTATGTCACCAGTGTCCGCGACCACCGTGGTGAACCGTTTCAGCGAATCGAGCTGGGACATGGCTTCTCACCTCCACGGGCTCACGAAGCCCTATTGTATTGGATGACAAATGGCCAGCATCGGTGCCGCTGGGGGGACCTCGCGCCCTCAGAAAACCGAGGGAAACCCTGGGGCAATCGCAGACGGATGGGAAGGAAGGGTACGGATCCGGTTCCGAAGCCCTTTCCTTCCGGCCTCTGTGACCTCTGTGGACTCTGTGGTGAAACTCTGGATCGCGCTGAGCCCTTCGACTGCGCCGCTGGCTACGCTTCGCCTTCGCCGGGCGCAAGCAAGAAGGAGGCGCGCGCCTGGCGCAGAACTTTGGGTGTCATGCTGGCAGACCAGAACGCCTGTGTGGCGGACAAGGCGTGCGTCCCGATGACGATCAAGTCAGAGTGCATTTCCTTCGCCGTGGCGAGCACGCCCTGGGCGGGCTCCGCGCGCATGACCCGGCCCGAGGCCGAGACGCCCATCTCCTGTAGTTCGCGGACATGCACGGTCAGGTGGCGCGCGGCTTCTTCCTCGGCCAGGCGCAGGACTTCTTCCGTGGCTCTGGGCAAGAACGCGGCGGTGGCCGAATCCTTGCCCTTGAGCGCATCCGAGGGCGGAATGGCCGTGAACAAGAGCATGGGAATCTTGAGCTGCAACGCCAGTTGCGCCGCAGGCCCCAATCCTTGTTCGTGTTCGTCGGCGCCATCCATGGGCACGAGAATGTGGTGAAACGGGAAATCCACCTGGCCGTGTTCGTCGGGCTGAACCAGCAGCACCGGCACCGGGGTCTTGGTCGGTGATTGATGCTTGAGTGCGTGCAGGAGTTGCTGGGCCAGGTTGCCGCGAAAGCGATCCTTCCACCATTGGCTGCCGTGGGCACACATCACGACCAGATCGGGCTGGAATTCCTGCGTGTGCAGCGCAAGCCCATCCGCCACGTTGCGCGTGGCTTCGTCGTGGACGTGCCAGTCGACCCCGGCCCGGGCCGGAAACTCACGCGCGATCAAGCTGCGCAGATAGGCTTCAGCGGAAGCTCGCTCTTGCAGATGGGCTTGCCCGTGCCTTGCCTTCGGGGCGGAACGCTCGATCACATGCAACAGCGTGATGCGGGCGTCGCTGTCCTTTACCAATCCGCGCGCGACGGGGATCACCCGTTCGGCCATCGCAGTCCCGTCGAGCGGCAAGAGCAGATGTTTGAACATGGCCGTCAGCTCCCCAAGAAGGTTTGCCAGAGCAGATAGAGATTTAGAACGACAATGAGTGTGGCGATCCCCGCCGCAACGGCCGTGGTCGCCGGCCGGTTCACCAGCGGGCCCATCAAACGTTTGCGGCTCGAAAACACCACCAGCGGGACGAGCGCAAAGGGCAGCGCCAGACTCAGCACCACCTGGCTGAGTACCAGCGTCCGGGTCGGGTCGAGCCCCAGCCCGATGACCAAAAGTGCGGGCGCCATGGTCACGCCTCGCCGCAGCCAGACCGGAATGCGGAATTGCAGGAAGCCTTGCATGATGATCTGCCCGGCCATGGTGCCCACCGCCGAACTCGACAGCCCGGAAGCCAGCAGCGCAATCGCGAAGAGCGTGCCCGCAGCCGATCCCAAGAGCGGCTGCAGCGTCAGGTACGCCTTCTCGATGGCGTCCACATTCACCAGACCGCGCGTATGGAACGTGCACGCGGCCACAATCAGCATCGCGGCGTTGATGGCGCCGGCCACTCCCATGGCCAGGACCACGTCGAGCGTCTGAAAGCGCAGCAAACGCTTCTTTTCCTCGAGTCCCGTGGCCACGATGCGGCCCTGGGTCAGCGCCGAGTGCAGGAAGATCACGTGCGGCATCACCGTGGCGCCCAGGATGCCGGAAGCGAGCAGCAGGCCGTTCTTGCCGCCGAATGCAGGGACCACAGCGTGAAACGCTGCTTGCTTCCAGTCGGGCCTGGCCAGAAACAGCTCGGCCAGATAGGAAACCCCGATGGACGCGACCAACAGCGCGATGACCAGCTCCAAGCGGCGGAATCCGTAGCGTTCCAGGCTCAGCAGCAAGAATGTGACCAACGCAGTGAGTAGGCCGGCAATCCCCAGCGGCAAACCGAGGAGGAGATGAAACCCCAGGGCCGCGCCCAGAAATTCCGCCAGATCCGTGGCCATGGCCACGATCTCCATCACCCCCCACAGCAGGAAAGACGAGGCGCGCGGCAGACTCAGGCGGCACTGCTCCGCCAGATTGTGCCCAGTGGCGATGCCCAGCTTGGCCGACAACGTCTGGATGACCATCGCCATCAGGTTGCTGGTCACCACCACCCACAGCAGGGTGTAGCCGAGTTGCGAGCCGCCTTGCAGATTGGTGGCGAAGTTGCCCGGATCGACGTACGCCACCGACGCAATGATGGCCGGTCCCAAGAACGGCAGCAGTCGCGCCAGTCCGCGGCGCTGGCCAGTACCGGATAGCACCTCGATGGCCGCGGCCACCGTGGCGCGGTCACCCACCGGCCCACCCATTGGTGCTAGCCACAACGTGTTCCGCGAGTCCGCGACGGATTTCACCACAGAGAGCACAGAGAGCACAGAGACGGATCGGAAGGAAAAAAGGGTTCGGGCCCGGATCCGGAACCCTTTCCTTCCGGCCTCTGTGGCCTTTGTGCTCTCTGTGGTGAAACTCCGGATCGCGCATCTGGCTGGCGAATCCCGAAAAATGAGGGTGGTAGTCGCCTGGTCCCTTCTCGATCATGCCGACTGCGAATCCGTGCGGCGAGCGGACGGTCAGTCTTCTTCGATCTGCTGGCCCAGGAACACGCCCACGCTCATTTGGGTCATCTGGTCGCGCTGGGCTTCCAGCAGGTCCAGGTGGCCGTCCTCATCCTTGATGATCGACTCCAGCAACTCGCGCGTGGGCGCGTCTTGCACCTCCAGGGCCAGCGGGATGGCCGCGTTGTAGCTGCGGATGGCCGTCAACTCGGCCGCGATGTCGTTGGCGATCATCTGGGGTACGTCGGCCCCGATGTGCAGCGGGTTCAGCTTGCTCACGATGGGCGCCCCTTCCAGGAACACGATGCGGGCGATGAGCTTTTCGGCGTGCTTCATCTCGCCCAAGGCGCGCTTCTCGATCACCTTGTGCAGCCGCTCGTAGCCCCAGTTGGCGCAGAGCTCGGAGTGGACCATGTACTGGTTGATGGCGGTCAGCTCGTCGGCGAGCAACTGGTTGAGAACGTCGATCAGTTTTTGGTTGCCCTTCATGTTGGTCTCCTTGGCCTTAGATGCGCGTGCTTGCGGAGTTCTAACAGGATTTTAGGACACGGGAATCGAAAGCAGGCCGGAGTAAGGAGAATTTCTCAGGGGGCGAGCGCCGCGTCCACGGCACCTGGCGCGGAACCTGCGTGGCGCGTGCACCCAAGTTGCTGACAATTGTTGGGAAGGTCCACCAGGCCTACCCCCGACGGCCGCCGCCGCCAGGCTTGGTGGGCGCGGCCCCGGTGGTGAAGCTCCAGTCGAAGTGAACGCTGCCCGTCGAGGTCGTGCCGTCGATGGTCACGCGATACGTGGTATTCGCGCTGAGTGGCGCCTCGGTGTAGAGCACCTTCGCGGTTGTGCCCAGCGAACTGTCCCCGTCGAGCCAAATGTGGGCAAGCGACGTGGTCGTTCCATCCACCGCGATCTGGTGCGCACTGACGGTTATCCCCTGACCGTAGAGGGTGATGGGATAGCCGCTCGGCCAACCAGTGGAAGGCGCCGGCGGGGTTGGGCCTTCGGTTGCGCCATTGAAGGAAAGCGGCACGTCGATTTGACCGTCGTAGGGATAGGTCGCAGTCACGGTCTTGGCAGTCGAGGTTCCCGGCCCGAAATCGATTGTGTCGCAACCAGTCCCCTCGGCGTAACCGAAATCGCGGTACCAAGGCGAAAGCACCGGTGTACGGTGATAGACCGAATCAATGAAGGTCTTCACTGCGCCGGCCGGATCGCCCAGGAACGCCATGCACTCGGCCCAGCCCATGCCCGTGTATCCGGCGGCTTTGATGCGCGCGCCGGCATCTGCGCCAGTGAATTGCGGGCATCCCGCAATCTCATCGTGCGCACTGGCAGCCGCACAAGTCGCGCTGCCCAGGTTGGTCGTGTAGTAATTGCAGTGATTCTGCGCAGAAGTACACAATGAAAGAACCAACGAGGCACAAGGAATTCCCATTGCCACGCGCGCGGCATTCTCTGCATTGAGAGCTGTAATCGCATCAGCCGGGGCGCCCGCAGGCGGCGCAGGACACTGGGCCGGTGCCGCAACCTCGGCGAGCGGAGAGTCGGCATCCCTGGACCCGCCGACGCCCCCCACGGACGCATCGGGACTTCCGGTTGCGGCGGACGATCCCGCCGCTCCGGAGGGGGACGGCGTTCCGCCCGCAATCTGCACGCCACCCGTGGACGGCGTTCCGCCCGCGATCTGCACGCCACCTGTGGACGGCACATCGCCGGTCCCAGCCGGCGCAGGAGGCTGCGAGCCTGCCGCGCAGCCCGCAACCATCAACCCGCCGGCGAGGCCCACCAGGAATTTCAGCCGATGTGCGATGGCTGTGTTCATGGGAGATCCTTGGTGAAGTGCGTTTCCTGGACCACGTCGCCACCACAAGGATAGCACCCGGCCTGGAAAAGGCGTCGGACTTCAGTAGTCCGCGACACGCCGACGACCTGAACCGCCAGTCCTGCTATGCTTCACCACGACGTCCATGGCAAGCCACAAGCAAGATGAGCCGCCGCCGGACAGCGAGCCCGTGCTGGCTGCCATCAGCGACTTGGGGCGCGGCTTCTACCGCGAATTGCTCGATCGCCTCGACGACGGCGTCTACTTTGTGGACCGGGATCGCCGACTGCTGTTCTGGAACAAGGCCGCGGAGGAGCTGACCGGATTCGCACGCAGCGAGGTCGTGGGCCGCCTCTGCCCTGACAACATCTTGTGCCACGCAGACGTCAACGGTCGCGTTTTGTGCAACGATAGCTGCCCGCTGGAGCAAGCGATGGCCAGCTGGCAAGTCCGACCAGCTCGACCTGTCTCTGCAACACAAGAACGGACACCGCGTGCCGGTGCGGATCAAGGTGACCCCCATCCTGGATGCCCAGGGGCGTGCGGTGGGCGCCGTGGAGGTGTTTAACGATCGCAGCGCGCGCATCGAGCAGGCCGAGCGAATCAAGGAACTGGAGCGACTGGCGTTGGTCGACGAGCTGACTCGGCTGCCCAACCGCAGGCACTTCGACGACCATCTCGGCCATCGTTTGGCCGAATTGCAGCGGCACGGCCGGCCTTTCGGGGTTCTGATGATGGACGTGGACCTGTTCAAACAGGTGAACGACGAATGCGGCCACTTGCTCGGCGACGCAATTCTAAAGTTGGTGGCGCGCACGCTGCACGCCAACTGCCGCAGCTTCGACATCGTCGCGCGCTGGGGCGGCGAGGAGTTCAGCGCCATCATCTCGGACGTCGACGCCCAGCAACTGGTGCTGGTGGCCGAAAAATTCCGCGCCATGGTCGCAGCCAGCGATCTGCGCCTGCCCGGACAAGCCATGGGCCTGACCATCTCGGTCGGCGCCGCCGCTGCCGCGGCCGACGACACCGCCCTGACCCTGCTCAAGCGCGCTGACCAGGCGCTATACGAAGCCAAGCGCCAGGGCCGCAACCGCGTGTGCGCGGGATAGGGCGCCACCGTCGGATCAGGTTTTGGGACAGGACGGGAGAGAACGTGATACGTTCTCCGCATCGTCTCTTGAAACATGGAGTCAAACAAATGACGCATCGAGGGTTTTCTGAAGGTGTCCGCGGCTCATTGATTCTGGTCGCTTGGTTGATTTTGGGAGGCTGCAGCGGTTCCAGCAAGGTACCCGCCACTCCCAGGTGCTTCCACGCCAGCCAATGCAAAAATCCGCTGCAATGCGTGCAGTTGTACTGTGTCGCCGCGTGCGAGGAATCGCGCGACTGCCCTTCATGGTGAACGGTGTATTAAGGCCACCGATGGAAATACCTGTCAGCCACCGGAGATGGCGACTTGCCAGTATAACCACCATTGCACGACACCTCTGGTCTGTTCCTTCGACCAGAAATGTCGCGACCAATGTCAGCAGGACATCGACTGCCCCACTGGCCAGAAGTGTACGTCAGTAACTCATTTGTGCGCGGATCCCACTATCGACACGAACTACAATCGCGTGACGAACGAATTCCGTCACCAAGAATGATGGCGGACGCGGCGAGCGGCGGTGCGGGCGGCGGCACCGGTGGGGCGGGCGGCGCCGGCACGGGCACCGGAGGCGCTGGCGCCAGCGGCGCCTCGGGCGCCAGCGACGCTGGTGTCGATGCCGCCGTCTCGAACCCCGGAGACTCTGGGGCCGGCGGCGGCAGCGCGGGCGGCAGCGACGCCAGCGTTGACGCCCCGGTCACGAATCCCGGGGACGACTCTGGGACCGACAGCGGCGGCGCAGGCGGCAGCGCGGGCGGTGCGGGCGGTTCGAGCAAACACGATGCGGGAAAGGCTGGCGCAAGCTGGCACCGCCTGCTCGGAGGGTCTGGCCCCAGCCGTTTTCGGCAACGCTGCCACCAGCGACTCCGACCCCCACTATACATCCGGAGTCGGTCTTCTGACGGCCACGGAGTTCCTCACCTTCAATGCCTATGTTGGACCTGACTCCACTGACGCCGGCGCGACAGAGAGTCGTATCGACGTGCAACACTTCGACCCGATCTCAGGCAAGAGAAAGGGCGACGCCACGCCCCTGCTGACGGCCGCTGGCACGGACAGCTACGGCATTTACATCACCGGCGCCGACATCGCGCCCACTGGCGAGATAGCCATCATCTATAGCGCACATACAGTTCCAACGGTTGGGGCGACTTTCTGGCGTTCTTCGACAAGACCTTAACCCTGAGTCGGACCACTCCATTCGTGGCCTGGGGGTCCGACCACTACGCCGATTCGTCGTTTGTGAAATGGATCGATGGTGAATTTGTTGCGTCCTCCTCCTGGCACAACGGCAACATCGTACATGAAGGTTGGGTACTTTGCACCTACTGGAGCCAATGCCGGCGGCACCAATACCATACCCACTGACGATCCATCTAGTTCTGTGAATAGCTCCGATGTTGCGGAAGGAGAAGTGGCATTCTCGGGGAGCACGTTTGCTGTCGAATATCTGAACTCTTCTGCCGACACTCCGTACTTGACCCTGCTTGACACGCAAGGTGACGAGGTTGGAACCCCTGTGAACTTCTCGCCAGCCTTTGCTGGCGCAAGCGGTTACGACTATTTTGTTTCCGCAGCAGGCACGTCGGATGGCTTTGTGGCGGTCTACAACGGGAATTCTTCTGCGAGCGCGGCCTCATTGCTCGCAACGTTTGTGTCGAACTCAGCCTCAGGCGACGCTGGAGTGCCTGTCGGCGCGACCCATGCTTTCCCGGGCGGCCAGGCTTATGCGGGTCCCTGGAGTGTACGCGGCAGTAGCGACGGCACTGGAGCTGGGTTTGCCATCCACTATCCCAACGGCTCCGTCAGCTTTTTGTATTTCGGCGCAGATGGCTCGCCGCGCGGAACCCCGCAGACGGTCCTATACCAACAAGAGCCCACGGGCGCGAGGTGATGAGGTGCTGGTCACGAATTTCGGAGGCACTTTGCTGTGTCCCTTTTCAGCAACACCGAGCACTCGACCCAGGTAATAGCGTCGACGACCTGCCAGTAGACGACAGTATCGGAGATGACAGCGAGAAAGCGGTGCGCCTCGATGGACGGAAACGGGACGAACAGTGAAGGCCATCGCCCGTGACTGAAACCAAGGTTGGCAATTTCTCGGCGCCAGCCACGGCGAGTGGCGTTGACCAACCGTTGCAGCCAGGAACCAAGATCGGGGAATACCAGATCGAGCGCGAGCTGGGTCGGGGCGGCATGGGTGCGGTCTATGCCGCCCGGCATCCGATTATTGGCAAGCGCGTGGCGATCAAGGTGCTCGACGCGTCTTTTTCGCGCGATGGCGGGTTGGTGCAACGATTCCTCGACGAGGCCCGCGCCGTCAACAAGATTGGCCACCCCAACATCATCGACGTCTTTTCCTTCGGACAGCTGCCCGACGGTCGCCAGTACTTCGTCATGGAGTTTCTCGAGGGCGAAACCATGGCCGCATGGCTGGGCCGCGGCCGGCCCGATACCGCCGAGGCGCGACGTCTGCTCTTGCAGGTTTGCGAGGCGCTTGAAGCCGCGCACCGTGAAGGCATCATTCACCGCGACCTGAAACCGGAGAACCTGTGGATTGCGCGGCCCAAGCACGGCGAAGCCTTCATCAAGGTTCTCGACTTCGGCATTGCCAAGCTGATTGCGCCCGAAGCCGTCACCAACGTCACCAAGACCGGCACCGTCATGGGCACGCCCCAGTACATGTCGCCCGAACAGTGCACCGGTCGGGGCGTGGATCATCGGGCCGACATCTATTCGCTGGGGGTCATCATATTTCAGATCTTCTGCGGCCGGCTGCCTTTCGAGGGCGAGTCCGTGGCGGAGATCATGTCGGACCATCTCACCAAGGCGCCGCCCAGACCAGGCGAGCTTGCCGCCGTTTCACCTGCAATGGAGAGCCTGCTCCTTTCCTGTCTGGACAAGAATCCAGCCAATCGTCCGTCGAGCGCTGCGGAACTTGGCCTGCGACTCAAGGACGCGGCCATGGTGGGCGGGGTCGGTTACCGCGATCCAGGCGCCCTTCCGCCGCACTGACGAAGCATCGGCCGCGACGAAGAAGGGGTTCGCTACCGGACTGCCAACCCTGCTCGCAGGCTCGGAGGAAACCAAGGACAACGTGCCGAAAGGACACGCGCGATTGATGCTGATTTCGGCGACGGTCGTAGTTGCGGCGCTCGGGCTTTGGCTGGCACTGCGTGGCGGAAAGGCGCATGTCAGTGCTCCCTTGTCGGCGCCTCCGCAAAACACGGCGACGCCAAGGATGGCGCCACCAACCATTCCCGAACCACTGCCAGCCAAGAGTGAAGCGAGCGAGCGCGAGTCAGCGCCGGCCCCTGCTGTTCCGCATTCGCTCCACCCGTCCGCGCGCCCGCATCCCGCGGCCAATTCCGATAGCCCCACACCCGACAAGGGCAAGCCATCGCGCGCCGCACGCCAGGGGCTCATCCAGGAGAATCCATTCTGATGCGCATATTCGTTCCGCTCGTGTTGGCCGTCCCTTTTATTCTCGCCCCGCACACCGCTCGCGTGGCCCGGGCCGACGACGCCCAGGCCCCCGATGCCCGCACCGAGGCGCGCGAGCGCTTTTCGCGCGGTCTGCACCTTTTCGAGAACGGCGACAACAACGGCGCTCTAGCGGAATTCAAGAGAGCCAACGATCTCATTCCCAACCGATTGGTGCAGTTCAACATCGGTTTGGTCTACGCGGCGATGGATCGACCGGTCGAGGCGGTGGACACGCTCGACAAGGTCTTGCAGGACACCAGCCCGCTCAAGCCCGAGCAGGTGGCGCGGGCGCGCGCCGAGAGGAACGAACAGGAAAAGCGCATCGGATTCCTGGATTTCACGACCAACGTGCCCGCCACCATCGAGATCGATGGCATCGAAGTGGGCGCCACGCCCTTGTCCGCACCCTTGCGCGTGGCCGCCGGTCGGCACGTGACCGACGCTGTGGCGTCGGGATACCTGCCGGCCCGCGTGGAAGTCATCGTGGCCGGGCAATCGCACGTGTCGAGCACGCTGGAATTGCGCCCCAGTGAGGTGCGTCTGGCCCACGTCAACGTCCACTGCCCTCTTCCCGGCGCGGAAATCTATGTCGACGGGGCCCTGGTGGGGCAAACACCCCTGCAAGCTTCGGTCACCACCGAGCCTGGCGAGCGATCGTTTGAACTGCGACGACCGGGCTATCGAACGCAAAAGCAAGTCATCACTCTGCAGGACGGCGCGCGTGGCGAACTGAGCTTTGACCCAGATTTGGACCCGTCGGTCAGCGACGGCGGGCGTGTGCGGCTGATCATCAGCGAAGGCGACATCCTCGTCACCCTAGACGGACGGGCCCGTGGTGTGTACCAGTCGAGCCTGTCCGTGCCGGCCGGACCGCACGCCCTTCGCCTCGAACGCGCCGGATTCGAACCGCTCGATCGTCTGGTGCAGGTCCCATCTCGCGGCGACATCGACATCAAGGTCGATCTGCGCCCAACCCCGGAAACCCGCGAAGCTTATATCCAGCATGCGCGGTCGTATCGTCGCTGGGCCTGGACAGCGCTGATCTCCGGCGTGGTCGTGGGTGGCGTGTCAGGCGGGCTGGCCCTGTGGGGCAACAGCAAGATTTCCGGCGCCCAGAACAACCTGACGAATTTGCAACAATCCGCCCAAAAAGGCGCCGGGTGGCACCTGCGATTCCACGTTCGTTCCGCCCGCACAGGTCATCCTTTGCGACCAGAAGATATCGGACACTCAGAATAGCCTGGACAACAACCGCAACCTCCGCCTGGCCGGCATCATTGGCGCCGGTGTGGGCGTGGCACTTATTGGCGTCGGCGTCGCGCTCTTCGCCTTGAGCCCGGATTCCACACGCTACGACCGACCGGAAACGCAGTTCCTGTCCCTGCGTTTGATTCCTGCCTTTTCTGTCAGCAATGACGGCGCAGGCGTGGTGTTGCTCGGCCGCTTCTGATTGAACTCAGGCCGCGGCACCAAGCTGCCTCTGTGCCACCTACCTATTAATTGCCAGGAGGCGAGACCAGATGAGACGAAACCGAAGTCAACGTGCAACCGCTTTCTTGGTCGGGCTGGCGTGCGTCCTGCCGGCCACCGCAACAGCCGCGGCTCCCAGCCGCACGGTCGATGAGGCGGGCCCGCTCAAAGTGGGAAAGCCCTGCCCCAGCTTCGGTGGATACGCGTTGAACAACGACCTGCTGTCCTTGTCGAAGCTGCTCAACCCGCCCAAAGGCTCGCCCGCGTCCGCTGTCGTAATCTCGTTCTTCGCCAGCTATTGCAAACCCTGCAAAGAGCAACTTCCCGTCATCGAGCGCGTGGTAGCGTCTCTGTCGGGCAGGGGTGTGCGTGGCGTTCTGGTCGACTACGGCGAAGAGCCCGAGGTGGCCGCGTCCTTCGCAGAGATTCAAAGACTCCGCCTGCCGATCATCGCCGACCGGTTCACCAAGATCGCCGTGCGGCTGGGCGTGGGCCAGAAGTTGCCCCGCACTTTGGTGGTCGGCCGCGACGGAAACGTGCGTACCATCTTCGAGCACGAGGGTGACGACTTCGAAAAAGCCCTGCGCACGGCCATCGCGTCGGCCATGCGCTAGCGGTAAAAAGGGCTAGCTCCGCGGATGTTCAAACGCGCGTCAGCGCTTCGGCCACGCTTCACCCCAATCTCACCTCGACCTTGACCTCCTTGGTGCCCGCGGCCGGCAATGGGACCACGTTGCCGGCGATGGTTTTGCCGTCGACGGCGAGTTGCACGGCCGAGCCCTTGCCCACGCGCTTGACGTCGATGAGGTAGCGCACGCCTCGATAGGCGCGCGTTGCTTTGAAGCCCTTCCACTTTTCGGGAATGACCGGAGCGATCATCAAGCCGGCGTGGGTCGGCCGAATGCCGAGAATCCACTGTGTGCCGGCCACATAGGTCCACGAAGCTGTGCCCGATAGCCAGGCATTGCGGGCGTAGCCGTTTTGCTTGTGTTCTGGGCCAGTGACATTTCCACAGTAGACATAGGGCTCGACCTTCATGACGTCGACATCCCGCCGCATGAAGGGCGTGATCTGCAAATAGTACTGCATGGCCCGCTCTGCCATGCCCAGTTTGGCCGCAGCCACAATGGCCCAGGTGTTGGCGTGACAGAAAATGCCGCCGTTCTCTTTGGCCCCGGGCGGATAGGTCGTGGTGCCGCGCACCCGCTGGTCGCCCACAGTGTAGGCCGGCCACAGCAGGGCCAGGCCGAACTTGCTGTTCAGTTTCTCGTGCGCCTGCTCCATGGCGCGCCGGGCACGCTCGGCCGGAGCCGCATCGCCAATCACCGCCCATGTTTGCGTATTCAGCGCGATGCGATGGTGAGTCTCGCTCTTCACACCGATGGGCTTGCCCTCGTCGTCAAAGGCGCGCGCATACCAATCGCCGTCCCAGGCCACCTTGTTGATGATGGCTGCCATCTCGGCGTGCAGGTCGCGGAAGCGTTTCGCTTCGTCGTCCTTATGCAGGTGATCCGACAGGTCGGCCAGATCCAGCAGGGCACGGCAGAACTGCTGGCCGCACCACACGCTCTCGGCCTTGCCGCTGCCGTGATCCACGTTCATGGTGTCGTCCCAGTCGGCAAACCCGATGCGCGGCAAACCCTGGGGTCCACGGTGCTGCAGGGTGAACTCGATCGCGCGCATCATGTGGTTCCACACGCTGTCGTTGCCGCCATCGGTGTAGTCGATTGTCTCGTCGAGGTAGGCAATATCGCCCGTCTCGCGCAGGTAGGCGCATACGCCGAGGATCAACCACAGGTGATCGTCGCAGAACCATTGCGGCCAGGCCGGAAATTCGGCGGCCAGGCCAGGACCGCCCTCGCCAGTCAGGGGCAGCACCTGGTGCCAGGTATGTCCGTCCTTGTATTGTAGGTGCCACAACACGCTGAGCGTCGCCCGCGCGCGATCCGCGGCGTTGTGTACGGTCCCCAAAGTGTCTTGCGCCGAATCGCGCGTGCCCATGCCCCGGCCAGTGCCGGTTTCGTACGCCGAGACAAAACGCGACCAGAAGAGTGTGGTGCGACACTGGATGGGATTCCACACGTTCAACATGGCGTTGACCACGGGGTCGGGCGTTTCCACGGTGAAACGGCCCAGATAGTCGTCCCAGTCGGCGTGCAGCTTGGTGAACGCGTCCACCACGTTCTTGGCATCGCGGAAGCGCGCCACCACTTCGGGAATGCGCGCCGGCTCGTCGGTCACGCCCATGACAAAGACGATCTCCTTCTCTTCTCCAGGTCCCAACGTGACGTTGTGGCAGAGCGATCCAATGTTGTTGCCCCGGGGCGCTTCCTCGTTGCTGGGCTTGCCCCGCTCGACCACTTCGGGATTGGACAGATCTCGCCAGCGGCCAACAAAGGTTTCCCGATCCGTGTCGAAGCCGGCCGGCTTGACGCTGGAACCAAAGAAGTTGGTGGTCGGCGCAAAACGGGTCTTGGAGGTAATGATGCCGTCCTTCACCCGCGCTTCCAGAATGTGCTGGCACCAGTCGAGATTGAGCTGGTCGCCCAAAGCATCGCAGTAACTGAACTCGATATAGGAAAAGCTGCGCAGTTTGCGCGCCTTCTTGCCCGTGTTCTTGATCTTGAGGACCCACAATTCGCAAGGGCAGGTTTCGTCTTTGGCTGCCGGAGGAACGAAATAGAACAGGGTGGCTGCAATGCCATTGTAGCTGCTGGCAATCCGCGTGTAGCCGGCGCCGTGACGGCATTCATAGGAGCCCAGCTTCACTGCGGGCGTGGGCTGCCAGGTCGGGCTCCAGAACTTCCCGCTCTCCATGTCGCGGACGTAGATGTAGCGCCCGGGCTGATCCATGGGGATGGCGTTGTAGCGATAGCGCGAGACGCGGCGGTTCTTGGGATCGCGGTCAAAGGAAAAGCCGCCGCCTGTGTTGGAGATGATGCCGCCGTAGCGCCCCTCGCCGATGTAGTTGAACCAAGGCGTGGGCGTGTCGGGCCGGGTGATGACGTACTCGCGCGCTTCGTCGTCGAAATAGCCGTAGGGATTGGACAGGGCTTTGCTGCTGCTCATGACAATGTCCTGGCTAGCTTGGTTGCTGACTGGGCGATGCTGCGAGGCTGGCCCGCCGTTCGGCCAGCTCCTTTTCAATCTGCTTCATGCGCTTGTCGCCCAGCGAATAGAAGAGCGGCAGGATGGTGGCCAGCACGCTGCCGACCGCGGGAATGAAACTGACCAGCAGCCTGACCCCGGTCAGGGTTTCGGCGGTCTGCTTGATTTCGGCCTGATAGCCGAATCCCGCCAGGATCAAACCGGTGACCGTGCCCCCCACGGTCCAGCCCATCTTTTGCGCGAACGACGAGGCGGCGAACACCAGACCTGTCGAGCGGCGCCCGGTCTTCCATTCCGAGTAGTCGGACGCATCGGCGTACATGGCGTAGACCAGCGCGGAGGTCGGGCCCATGACGAGATTGGCCAGAATCTGCAGCACGAACATCGCCACCACATCCTGCGGCCGCAGAAAGAAGAACGAGATGGTCAGCACCGACGAGATCCCCATCATGATCATGTAGAGGGGTTTCTTGCCGATGCGGGAGGCGACGGGCGCGACCAGGGAGGTGCCGAACAGATTGGCCAGCGAGCCCACCACCAGGAAGGTTCCCAGCATGGTGTTCGCGGTCAGCTGCATGCCGAGCACGGTCTGATTGCCCACGTAGTACTTGAAGTAATAGGTGAAGCACCCGTTGCGGATGGAGACGTAGCTGAGCGTGGCGATGCCCAGCACGAAGAGCACCAGCCAGGGCACATTGGTCACCACGTCGCCCAGATCGCGCAGGAACGACGACGCCTGCCCCGTCGGCTTGACCCGTTCTTTGGTGGTGGCAAAGCACACAATCCACATCACCATGCCCAGCAGGGCGTACAGGCCGACGGTCATAGCAAAACCGGTCTGCTTGCTGGCGCCGCCGAAGAAGTCGACCAGGTACATGGTGCACAGGCTGACCACCAGACCGGCAGAGTAGGCGCCCACGAAGCGGAACGACGAGGCCTTGGTGCGTTCCACGGTGTTGGGCGAGATCACACCCAGCAGGGCCGAGTAGGGCAGGTTGATGGCGCTGTAGACCAGGCCGATGAGGCCATAGGTGACATAGGCCCAGACCAGCTTGCCGCCTGGCCCAAAGGGCGGCGTGATAAACGCCAAGGTGCCGCACACGCCAAAGGGCACAACCATCCAGATGATGTAGGGCCGGAACTTTCCCCAGCGCGTGTTGGTTCGATCCGCGATCATCCCCATGACCGGGTCGAAAACCGTGTCCAGGATGCGGGTCACGAAGAACAGGGTGGCCATCGCCGTGGGCGCCAGCCCGAACACGTCCGTGTAGAAGTAGGTGCCAAAGTACACGAACGTCATCCAGAACAGATTGGAAGCGGCGTCGCCTAGGGCGTAGCCAGATTTCTCTTTGAATGAGAGCTTTTCACTTTCCGGGGTCGCGGCTGTCGACATTCGGCGCTCCTTGCAAGCAGAGGCGGCCTAGTAGAACAAACCTGGTCCCCGCAAGCAATCCCTGTCCAATGTCCAGTCCCGCGACAGCCGCAGAGGGTCGTGGTCGTAAACGTGGCCGTGGTCTTGGCCGTGGCCGAAGGTCTTTGGCCGCGGTCCATGCCCGTTTCTGTGCGCGGGCTCACACCTGCCCTGGCCAGCGGGCGATTCCCGTTGGTGAAACATCGACTCTCCGGGCTATCATGGCCGCGTCCTCGACGTCCGCCGAGACAGCGTATGCCTGAACCTGAATCCCCCACGCCCAGCCCGCCAATCGCCAGCAGAAGGCGCATCCTCAAACTTAGTCCCCGGGCGTGGCTGGCCGGGCTCCTCGGCTTCTCACTCTTCCATTTCTATTCAGGTGGTGGCCCCAACCAGGCTTCTCGCTTTGACCTGGACCGCGCCCTGCTGGAGCACGGCAAGGTCAACATCGACCCGTACCACGGCAACACCATCGACAAGGCCTTTAACAAGGGCCACTACTATTGCGATAAGGCGCCTGGCTCGTCCCTGGCGGCCCTGCCTGCGCTGGCCGTGGCCAAGGTGGCCCTGCGCTTCGTGGGCATCGATCCGGTCAGCGACCCGGGCTTGCTCGCGCAGATGCACGTGGCGACGGTGTGGGTGGCAACCTTGCCCGCGCTGTTCATGTGTCTCGGTATTTTCGCCTGGTCCGTGCGCCGCGGTTATTCGCCCAAGGGCGCTGCTTTCGCGGCCCTGGCCCTTGGCTTGACCTCGCCGATCTGGGCCTACGCCGGGCTTTTCTGGGGCCATGTGCTAGCGGCCTTCTGTCTCGTCTACGGCGCCAAGAGCGTCATGACTCTGGCCGAGGCCCCACCGGCCAAAGGCGCCACCCGCATGGCCGCGCTGGCCGGGCTGGCCACAGGCTGGGCCGTGGTCACAGAGTTTCCGGCTGCGCCGGCGGCTCTTGTGATCACCGTGGCGCTGGTGTGGAGACTGCGCCCTTGGTCGCGCTGGTTCCGACAACTGGCAGCCTTCGCCGCCGCGGCCTTCGCCGCCGCGCTGGTCCTGGCTGCCTACAACAAGGCCGCATTCGGATCGCCCTTTCACCTGGGCTACGCCAGCGTGCAGGGATTCGACGGCATGCACTCGGGCCTGTTCGGCGTGACCCGGCCGCGCGCCGAGGCCTTGCGTGGACTGCTCATCGGCTCGCGCGGCCTTCTTTTCACGTCCCCCTTGTTGGTCCTCGGCCTCATCGGACATGGGATCTCGCTGGCGCGCGCGCGCCAGCGCTGGACCGCAATCCTCAGCCTGATTGTGATCGTCTATATCATCCTTCTCAACGCCTCCTATATCTACTGGAACGGCGGCTGGACCTACGGGCCGCGCCACTTGACCATCGCCCTTCCCTTCCTGGCGCTGGGACTTGCTCCGCTGTTCGATGTCATTGGGCACTACCTTCGGCCCCTGGTCTGGGCCGCCTTGGTCGCTGCTGCCTTCATGACCGTGATTGTGGTCAGCACCGATGGAATGACCCCCGAGGATATTGCCAAGCCGCTGCCCAAGCACTACTGGCCGATTTTCCGCGAGGGCCGCGTGGCGCTGGCCGACGGCCGCACAGACAGCGGCGGGCCTGCGACCAATTTCGGGCTGGCCCTCGGTCTGCCTGCAAGACGTTCGCTGTATCCTTTGCTGTTCGGATTCGTGCTTGGAGGCACCGGCCTGCTCATCAGCCTGCGACAGCCGAGCGGCCGGCCGCAGCCCGCTGAGACGGGCGATGCACCGACGGAAGAAGAACCCGGGACGGTCCGGGAAACTACGGACAGTAGGCTTGCCCGCCTGAAGCGGCGTAGGCGTTGAGCTTGGACACCAGATTGCCGCCGTCGCTCTCGGGCGTGGTCTGGTTGCCATCGCCCGCACCGAATGCCATTCCGATGCAGTGACTGGCCGCCAGGTCGGCGGTGTGGCCGAAGAAATAGTCCACGCGATTGTCCTTCCAGGCGTTGGTCTGGTTGGGCAGGTTCATGTTGCCCACCGGAAGTTGCCACCACAGCACGCCGGTGCCGGCCTCTTCGGCCAGGGCCTTGGCCCAGGTGAAGGCCTGGGTGAAGTCTGGCAGCGTGGCGTTGGTCGCGTCCCACCAGGTGTTGCGGCCCACGCTCTGGTAGTAGCCGGCGTCGCGATCGCTGGCGTCGACCACGATGAAGTCGCCGGTCGCGGCCCCGCATGCCGCCAGAAAATCGGCCAGCTTCTTGGCCTCGGCCGGCACGTTGAAAGAGGCGCTGGTATTGGACAGCACGTCCATATTGGTGCCCCAGCCCGAGCCGTGCAGACCGATGCGCACTTGGGGGGCGTACTTGCGCGCCATTGCGATCATGCAATTGCCCAAACCCGCGATGCTGTTTTCGCTGCCGGCGCAGTCCGTGGCATTGGCCGAGGCGACTGCGGCGGACATCAGATGCGGATTGCTGTTCACCTGCTCGGCATAGCCCCAGAAATCGGGCTCGATGTGTACCAGGGCGGCGTTGCTGCCGATGTTCTGCAAGACGAAACGGAAGTCGGCAAAATAGCGCGCCATGAAAGCCGCGTTGTTGGCCGCCGCGACCTCGCCGGCGCCCTCGGTCGCGCCACTGGATTGCAGAATCTGATAGTAGGTGAACATGGGGATCTGGCTGTTGCCCTTGGCCGTGGACACGAAGTTGCGAACATAGGCGCCGGGCGGATCCTGGTCGTACTGCCAGCAACCCCACCAGGCGCAGCCCGCGGTGTTGGCGCAAGAAGTTCCGTTGGTCGTGCAGCCCGATGCGCACGAGGCGCAGGGCGTGGTGCCGTCGAAGATTCCGCCCGACAGGTAGAGATAGCGGAGGTCGGCCTGGGCCTTGGCCGCTGTCGCGTCCTCCATCGAAGCGCCGGCCAGCACATGGTTCTTGCCCAGATCGGCCAGCACCTGGGCCCCGAGGCACGTGCCGACCGCGCCGCCCGCTGGCGCGCTGCTGGAGCCGGCGCTGCTACCGCCGCTCGCGCCGGCTGCAGGTGCTGCGCTGGAGCCGGCGCTACTCCCGCCGCTCGTGCCGGCTGCGGGCGGGGCGCTGGAGCCCGCGCTACTACCGCCACTCGGGCTGGAGCCGGCGCTGCTACCGCCGCTCGTGCCGGCTGCGGGCGGGGCGCTGGAGCCCGCTGCACCGGCACCGCCCGCATTCTGCGGCCCGTTGCTGTTCGATGAACCACAGCCAAACAACACGGCCGCCAGAAAGACCAGGGTGCATGACCTTGTACGCAGCATCCTAGCAGTGTAACTCAAAACCCTTCGTCGGTGGCCCTCACTTCTTCCGCCCCTGAAACCGCGCCCCTAGCGACCGCGAACCGCGTCAGTTGACGAACTGCCCGCTGGGCTTGCGTGGCGCAAAGGTGTCTTCCCAGTTGCGTCGGTACTGGTCAGAGGCGACCTGCGCCGGCCCCACCGTGTCGCGCCCGGCGCGCTCGGCGGGATGAATGACTTCGACGTCGAACAGCATGGGCAGCTCCGAACGCGGCCGCATGCGCACCAGCTCCTGACCGCACAGAGACCGACCCTCGGGAAGCGGACGAACCTCACCGGTTTGCAGCTCGCCCTTGTGCGCCCGCACAAACCGCGCGCCTGCTCCATCGTCGGTGGGAGCGTAGAGCAGAGCCACATCTTGCGCGGGCCGCTTTGCGAGCTTCCTCACATCTATATTGTTGCTTGTGCGAGGCGGCCGCGCAACCAACTTGAAGCCGTTTGCGAGCTGCTGCATCCAAACACCCATGAGCAAGACAGATCTGAGCGTGGGCAGCAAGGCGCCCGATTTCAGGTTGCCCGACCAGGACGGTCGCGAGGTGGCCCTGTCCAACTTCGCAGGGCAGTGGGTCGTGCTCTACTTCTATCCTCGCGACGATACGCCTGGCTGCACCGTCGAAGCCTGCGATTTCACCGCGGGCCTGGCCGACTTCGAGAAGCTGGACGCCGTTGTGCTGGGCTGCAGCCCGGATTCGCCCGAAAGCCACCGCAAGTTCATCGCCAAGTACGGCCTCAAGCTGACCTTGTTGAGCGATCCGGAACACAAGCTGCTGCAAGCCTATGGGGCCTGGGGCGAGAAGACCCTGTACGGCAAGACCAGCGTAGGCGTGATCCGGTCCACGGCCATCATCGATCCCGCGGGCCGCATCGCGCACCACTTCCCCAAAGTCACCGCCCAAGGCCACGCCGCCGAGGTGCAAGCCAAGCTGGCCGAACTGCGGGGGTAGTTCACTCGATGGTCTTGCCCATGCGACTCCAGCGCACGCCCTCGCCTTTTCGGTAAGAAAGCAGCACCTGCCTGGCCACTGCCTTCACGTCGGCCACGGGCACCATGCCGAATTCGCGCGAGTCGACTGAAGCCCCGCGATTGTCGCCCAGAACGAAGATCTGCGCGTTGGGCACCACGAAGCTCTGCTTGCCGGCGGTCGCGTCCTTCTTCCACAGAACCGTGTAGGTGCCGTGATCGCCGAATTCCCGAAAAGCAGAGTGGTCGGCGAGCAATTGATTGCGCAGCGGATCGCCCAGGTTCTGCACCTCAGCGCCGCGCAGGTCCCGGCCGTTCACTCGAATGGACATGCCGTCGATCTCGATAGAATCCCCGGGCAGCCCGACGATGCGCTTGACGAAGATCATGGTGCGATTGTTGGGATAGACGAACAGGGCCACCTGGCCGCGCGCCAGCGGAATCCCGCCCGGCCGGTTCACGCGCTTGTCGGCCAAGAAGTGATCGCCAGGCACAATGGTCGGTAACATGCTGGCCGTGGGCGCCTGGAAGGTTTCGATGAGGTTGTGCCGGGCATAGGCCGTGAAGGGCGCGAGCACGAAGAGATAGGCGATGAGCGCTGACAAGAGGTAAACCAGGGGCTGCTGCCAAGGACACAATTCCTGGTCCGCTCGTCGGGCACAGCGCCAAGCATCGCGCACCGACCACGCATACAGTCCCACGCCCGCCAGCACGCCCAACGCGACAATGAGTGACAACAATCGCAGAGGAGCCATCAGCGCGAGTTGGCAAGTCACCGGCGGCAAGAGCGCGATACCGAGCAGTACACTGAGTCCGCGCGAGAGCGATCCGGCGTACACATGTCCCAGTCCCGGCACCAGCAAACCAGCGGCCAGAGCCAGCACCGGCAAGCGAGGCGACGTCTTCATGGAGATCCTCCGAGGCTGAGGGTGGGGACAAGCACGCGCAGCACGAAGCGAAACAGATTGAACAGGGAAACCAGGGCGCCGACCTGGACCAAACCAAGTTGCACCCAGCGCCGCTCGAACCAGCGCAGGGGTGCAACCATGACGGGCTCGTTGGCTAGGGTTGCCATCACTCGATCCGCGAAGCCCTCGGGAACTGATACCGCCGGGCCTGCTTGCAGGAGATCGTCCAGTTGGCTCCAGGATTCCATCACAGTCCCGCACGCGACGCACGCCGCTGCATGGGCGCGCTCGTGCGGCCCAAGGGTTTCGCCACGAGCAATGGTTTCTTGAATTTGGTTGCAGTTCATTCAGCGTTCCTCCGACAAAGCCGCGCGCAACAACTCGCGCGCGCGGAAAACCCGGGACTTCACTGTGCCCACCGCGCAGTTTTCGACCGCGGCGGCTTCCTCCACAGATAGGCCATCGACGCGCGTGAGCAGCAAGGCCACGCGCAAGACTTCTGGCAATCCGTCGATGGCTTGGCGCAAACGCCGTCGTCCTTCATTGGCGACCGCCACCTGCAACGGGTCAGGCGCCGGATCCGCTACGGCGGGACGCGATTCCAGTTCCTGGCGCCGATCTTCGTGGCGGCGGTGCGCCCGTTCGGCTTCGTTCGCAGCCAAGTTTCGGACTATGGTGAACAGCCAAGTCGCAAATTTGGACCGGCTGGCGTCGAAATCGCCGAGGTGGCGGTAGGCGCGCAGAAAAGCCTCTTGCGCCAGATCTTCGGCTGCCGGCCCAACAAAGCCCAGCACGCCCAGAAAGCGAAACACGCCGCGCTGGTACCGCAAGACCAGCAAACGAAAAGCATCGCGCTGGCCGGCGAGCGTCTGGCGTATGAGGGAGGAATCCTCCATGGGCGTCTTTCTGCTTATACCGCCGCCCGCCCAAAAGGTTCCCGCCTGGCGTGCTGTCTGGCCGGACATTGGCGCGTCCGGCAACCAGAGTCTCGACCGCTACTTCTTCGCCTGTCCTGGCGGCAGCTTGACCTTGATCAGTCGGCCCGGCGCATTTTCGCTGTTGCCTGGACCGTCGACCTCGGTGCCAGTGCCGGCCGAGCCTTTGCCGTTTTCCTTGCGTCGCTCGTCCTCAACCGCACGGCGATAGGCGCCCTGCAGGGAATCGGCCGCGGCCAGCCCGCGCGCCCGGGCGTCGGCGGCCTCAGCCGGGCTCAGCGCCTGATCGCGCCGGGTCTGTCGAGCAGAGCAGGCACGCGGTCGAGCGCGGCCGGCTCGCGCACTTCGATTCGCTGAGCATAGTCGTTTCAAGCGCCCTTTTGCTTTCACCAAATCGCATCCCCAAGAAATGTCCGATATAAAGGATGTTCTGTAAGCTACATCAACCTACACACCCGGCCAGACTGAACTACCCCCATGCCCGGAAAGAAACTCGCCGATACGACTCTGGTCTATGGCGGCAGCGAGACCACCACCCACCAAGGCTGTCAGGTTCTCCCCTGGCATGCCGCCGCCGCGTGGTAGCGAATACCGAGAAGACGCATCAATACCTGGGACCCCGGGGGAGGACCAGTTGCTCATGAAAATTCTGGCACCTCAGTCGCGGTCTTGACGTCGCCATGTTCACAGAACATAGTTCTATGAACATGGCAATTAGACACAAGCACTTGAAGCTGGACCAGACGAAAATCGACACGGCACGCCGGCTGCTCGGCCTTTCTACCGAGCAGGAAACCGTGGAGACCGCGCTCGATCTGGTCATCGCCGAGGAGCCCATCCTGCGCGCCCACCGCAAGGTCAAGGGCATCGGCGGCGTGCTTGACCTGTTCGGTGCCCGGTGAAGAAGATCGTCCTCGACACCAACGTCTATATCGACTGGTTGAATCGCGGGCTGCACGAGACCGTCATGCTGGGACCTGGTCTGGTCCGCTACCTATCCGCGGTTGTCGTGATGGAACTCCGCGCTGGCGTCAGCCACCGCGCCAGCCGCGACGCCGTCGATGCCCTCACTCGAGGCTACCGATTGGCGGGCCGACTGGTGGCTCCGTCGAGCGAGGTATTCGAGCGAGCGGGTGCGGTGCTGCGCAAGCTGAAACTCGCCGGGCACAACGTCCGTAATGCTTCGCTGTGCAACGACGTGCTTATCGCTCTGACAGCCCGATCCATTGGGGCGACGGTAGTGACCGCCAACGCGGCTGACTTCGCTTCGATCCAGCAGGTCGAGCCATTTGCCTTCGAGCTGCCGTAGTCAGGACGCCGTAGGCAGGCGCTCATGAAACCTCTCATGAAACCTCTGGCACCTACCCCGCGGCGCGCCGCCTGCTTTCCCAGGGCAAGACGCATTCGGTGCCTGTGCAGATGAGGCCGTAGTCGCAGGTGACGTTCATGCACGGGCAGCCTAGCGAACCTGGAGTGCAAACAGTTACGGTACTGTCGAAGCCGCTGTCCTTGGGCGAGGTTGTGCTGCCATCGCATGCGAAAAGACCTGCGAGCGCAAGAGCAATGAACAGCTTCGTCAACCGAATCATGGTGTGCCTCCACACGGATTGCTCCGTCCATTGATGCAACTACGAGCCCCGATGCCACACTTCCGACCGGCATTTACGAGGTCCACAGGCCAGCCCGGGTGTGTGGCCTAAGTCTTCTTGGAGGCCATGCCTGGTTTTCGGCAATCGTGAGGACCAGTTGCTTACGAAAACTCTGGCACCTACTCCGGGACCTCTTTCCCAGATTTGTGCTCCCGATCGACGAAGATCACGCCGCTATCCCCGCGCCGTGAAGATCAAAATGAGCAACTACCTCCGCAAAACGCCCCGCCCATGCCCGCTCTTAACCGAACGGCATTGCTCCTAGTACTACTGTGTTGCAAAAGTTGACCGATACTCAGGGTGCCCGAAACTGCGGGCATGGCAAGAAAACCGGTCGCTACAGAAGAGCGCTTCCAAGACTTCATCACCCGCCTGTTCGAGGCCGTCGGTCACGCTGACCGTCGAGAGCCGTTGCGGGCCTATATCGCTGGGCTGCTCTTGCCCGGCGAGCGGAAGAGCGTGGAGCCCATGGCGGCGAGGATCGATCCTCGCAACGTGGAGTCGCGCCACCAGTCGATGCATCACTTCGTAGCCGATGCGCCCTGGGATGAAGGAGCAGTCCTGCGGGTGGCACGTGATTGGGCCCTGGAGCAGTTCGAGCGCCACGGCCCCATCGAGGCTTGGGCCGTCGACGACACGGGTATCCCGAAAAAGGGTAAGCACTCAGTCGGCGTCGCGCGGCAGTACTGCGGGGTGCTCGGCAAACAGGACAATTGTCAGGTCGCCGTTACGGTGTCGCTAGTCAATGAGGTCTTGAGCGTTCCAGCCGCACATAGGCTGTATCTGCCGGAGATCTGGGCCAGCGACCTTGGGCGACGGAAAATCGCGCGGGTGCCCACGGACATTAGGTTCCAGACCAAGTGGCAGATCGCGCGCGACCAGATCGCGCGGTTACTGCAGGAGGGAGTGCCCAAGGCACCGGTGGTTGCTGACGCTGGCTATGGCACCACCACGGAATTTCGAGACTGGCTGGCCGCACAGGGCTTGGTGTATGCAGTCGGCGTCCAGAGCGAAGTGACGGTGTGGTTCGAGGACAACCAGCCGCCATCTCCTAAGGCTTGGCCGGGACGGGGACGGCCAGCAACGTTGCTGCGCCGGACAGAAAATACCCAGCCGCTCACCGTCGCCCAGCTTGCCTCGTCGCTGCCCAAGTCGGCGTGGAAGTCAATCCGGTGGCGCAGCGGTACCAAGGGCGACATGCGCTCGCGTTTTGCGCGAGTCCGCGTGCGAGCCGCCCACCGCGACTACTGGCGCAGCGAACCTCGGCCCGAGGAATGGTTGCTCATCGAATGGCCAAACGGTGAGTCGGCGCCAACGAAATTCTGGCTCTCCAACGTCGCGGCCGACATGAACATCACGGACCTGGTCAATCTGGTCAAACTCCGCTGGCGGATCGAGCGTGACTACCAGGAACTCAAGGACGAGATCGGGATCGACCACTACGAAGGCCGCAACTGGCCAGGCTTTCACCACCACGCTGCCTTATGTATAGCGGCCTACGCATTCCTCGTCGCCGAGCGTGCTCGGCTTTCCCCCCCGGCGCCTTTGGCCTTCCTCAAAGCCGCTCCACTACCCCGAGGTTTCCGCCCTCGGGGCAGTCCCGCTAAGACCTGAGCGCCACAACCCAGCCTCCATCGCCACCCTTCGACGAATTATCGCGCGGATACTCGCGGCTCAGCTTTGCGTGTGCCACGCATGTGGAGCCTGCCGTGCCATATAACACAGTAGTACTAGCTCCCGGCTGGGGCGACATTCCCTTCGCCGGACGGGTTTCGCACCCGCTGGACGACTTATCGATCCGTGAACCCTCAGAATTCTGAGGACCGACGGACTCCACGGATGTCGTCTGACGTGCCGCCAGCTCTCATATCCCCGCGGTTGCGCGGGAATCGTCGCCACGGCTGCGGTGCGAGGCTTGGCACGCAGATTGCTGACTGCAAACACACGGAGGTCCGCATGTTCAATATGCCAACCGGTGTGGCAGCCTTTGTCGTAGCTGGCTTGGAGTGCCTCGCATGCACAGACGGGCCCAGTCTCGGGCCTGGTGGAGGCAGCGGTAGCGGCGGACAGGCTGGATCGAGCACCAGCAACATCGGCGGTCAGACCGCCTATGGTACAGGTGGACTCGGCGCTGGCGCAATAGGGAGCGCGGCAGGCAGTGCCGGTACGTGTTCGAGCGACCAGGATTGTCCTGCATCCCAAGTGTGCGGCTACGAGGCGGACATCACCTGCTCCAATCTGGCCCATTGCATTCCCAGTGAGTTTTGCAACGACGTCACGGTAGATTGCGGGTGTGATGGCAGCGTGGTGTCAGTCGGATGCGGAGTGGCATCGAGGCCGTTCAAGGGAACTGGGGCCTGCGCTGGTGGCACCGGCGCCGCACCAAACGCCACCCCCGTCCCCGTCACCCAATTGACCGGCAAAGAAGTGTTACCGTGCGCTGACGGTTACGCGCACCCCAATATCTGCTGCCGAGGCGCGCCCTACCGGGCAACGACTTGCACAGAGAATGTAACGCATCCCTTTGACGTTTGCGAACCGGAGCAGCTCGCTTATCCCGATCCTAGCGTTTGCTGTTCGCTCGACAACAAGACAACTTGCCTGCAGCCTTCAGGGGCCAATGCGACCGCTGATGCGGGGCAAGCATCTAGCTGCCAGAACCCTTGCTCGCCCGGAGCATACCCGCCGCCGCCGTTTCTCGATGGCCATCTTTGTGTGTTTGGAACCGGAATGATGTCAGCCGACGCTGTAGAACAAGACCCTCCCGCCGCTACCCCGTGCTCACTTTGCACCGGCCCCATTCAATGGTGTAGCAACCCATGCCCTGCTGGTTGGTCTGCCCCCGCTGGCGGCCAAGTTGACTTGTGTTGCCAAACGGACTCGAGCGGACGGCGCTTCTGCTTTTCCCAAGCTGGGTACATAGGAGGCGGTGCCGACAGTGGTGAAGTAGGCTATTCAGATGCTGCTTCTGGCTGCCGTGATGAACGAATATTCACCGGTGACGGCAACAGTTATGTCGTAACTTGCGATTTTTCGGGTTCAGGAACCTGCAATTGCTTGTTCAATGGAGTCGTCGGACGGACGTTTCCTTCCCCCCAAATCGATACTCTTCCGGCTTGGGTCGACCCATGCGGCATAAGCATAAGCCAATGCGGGTTTCCTCCAATGTGAGCCGAACCGTAACCGCGCGATGGATGGATGGTGCCAGTGGCACATTCAGAAGTGCGGCCAATGGGCGGGGTGAAGAGGCAAATATGGGCGTGTCGTGGGTAGTGGAAGTCGTCGGGTTTGGGTGGCAGGCCCAGAGCCCGCCCGTCGGGCAGTTCTTGCAGACGGTCGTTTGCGATTGGCGGCCTTGCCAGGTATCTGCAGAGATGCTCGAGTCCGTCGCGGTCATTGGCCCTCGCGCGCACGTTGGCATGCACGTTGAAACCGGCGACGTCTGCGCATCGTTTGCCTATGATTGCGGCCTCGGCATCCTCGCCGGCACCTCTCAGGCGCAATACGCGGCAGCCTCGATAGGGCAGCGACAGAACGTATTGCCGGGCAGGCACACGTGGGAAGAGGTGATCCACACAGAACGCCGCCGTATCGGCCATGCGGCGGCCGAGACAGCTCGGGCAAAATCCACGTCGCTGCACGAAGGCGGGCATTTCGCCGCCTCCGCTTCAAGATCCGCCAAGAGCCAATGTCTCGCGGCGCGCTTAGCCTGCTTCCAGATCGAATTCCTTCAAATCAAACCAGAACCCCATCTGCTTGACGCTGTCGATCTCGGCCTGGACGATGGCTCCATGACCATCCTCGATTTCCAGAAAGCGCGAAAACAGGGTCTGGCCCTCCGGCGGCAGCTCGCGGACCATCTGAATGTAGAAGGCCGACGTTTCATCCTCAGCCGCGAGGGCTTTGTACAGCGACGACAACTCGGCGTCGTGGCTGTCCGCGGCCTTGCTGACCCCTGCGCGCGTGCGCCCAACCCCAGCCCGGATGCGCTGGGCGGACGGGAGCACGGTGCGCAGCTTCTCGGGCGACAGGCGGCCGTCCTTGTGCCACTCGGCCAAACGGCTTTCCAGGTAGGAGACGTGGCCCTGCTCTTCTTGGGCCAGCGTCGCGAACACCTTCTTCGCGGTGGCGTCGCTGGCATTCTTCGCCGCCGTTTCGTAGAGCGCGTGAACCTTCTTTTCAAATTCAAGCGCGGTCTTGATTGCTTCTTCGATGGTCATGACTCCTCCTCTGCCTGCACCCAAGTTGTGGGGCAGCCCTCGGACTGCCGTATCTCATACCTTAGCACTCCGCTTTCGCGTCGCCCAATCGAGATGAGCGGCCCTTGGCCAGCGCGTTGGTCTTCACTTCGCCGGCACGGTCACGCTTGCGCGCAGGCGGATATCGCGGGATGAACTGGCGGCGCGGATCTCGAAGGTGCCGGGGTCGGTGCGCCAGGCATCGCGCTCGGGGAGTTTGGCATCGAAGTGGGCGAAAGCCCGCACCGGCAGATTGAGAGTGACCTCGCGTTCCTCGCCTGGGGCGAGGTCGACCTTGGCGAAGGCGCGCAGTTCCTGCTCGGGCCGGAAAACCGCTGTGGATGCGGCGTGAACGTAGATCTGGACGACCTCTGCGCCTCGTCGCGCGCTGGTGTTTTTCACCTTGAGGCGAAGGCTGACTCCACGCTCGGGATCCCAGGCGGAAACCGCCAGATCACGATAGACGAAGGTGGTGTAGGAAAGCCCGAAGCCAAACGGGAAAAGCGGCTCGACCTTGCGCGTGTCGTACCAACGATAGCCGACCAAGATGCCTTCCTGGTAGGCGACCTTGCCGTTGGTGCCCGGGAAATTGCCAAAAGCGGGTTCGTCCTCGAGGCGCTTGGGGAAAGTCACGGGCAGCTTGCCCGACGGGCTGACGTCGCCAAAGAGCACGTCCGTGAAAGCCGCTCCCGCTTCCTGGCCGGGAAACCAGCCGTGCAGCACGGCGCGAACTTGTGCGAGCCAGGGCATGGTGATGGCTGCGCCCGAGGCTGTGATGACCACGATTTTGGGATTCACGGCAGCGGCGGCGCGTACGATCTCGTCCTGCCGGCCGGGCAGCGACAGCGAAGGGCGGTCGAGGCCCTCGGTCTCGTCTCCCATCCCGTCGCCGACAGCGGCAATCACAATGTCGGCTCCGCGCGCAACCTCGGCCACGCGGCGGAACGGATCCTTGTCCGCCCTCTGCCACAGCAGCTCGACCGACGCGCCAATGATGCCCTCGAAGTATTCCAGGCGCAGGTCGTGGGCCTTGCCCCCGACCAGTTCCATCTGTGCGATCTTGAGCGTCGGGGGGTGGTCGCCCCAGTCGTCGATGACCAGCTTGCCGTCGAGGTAGAGGCGCGAGCCATCGTCGGAGCGCAGCGCGAGTGCGTACAAGCCGGACTTGGGCGGCGTGAGCGTGCCGGTCCAGCGCACGAAGAATTCATCCTCGGGCAGGCCCGGGCCCGGAGATCCGAGCTCCCAGTGGAAATCCACAGTCGGATCCACACGCACGAGCTTGGGCGTTCCTGCGCACTCTTTCCCGACGAAATACTCGCCCAGCAGCCCCTGCCCGGTGTGCCCCGCTGGCGGCGCCAGCACAGACGCAGGGATCGGCTCCAGTCCGTCCGGGGTGATCTCGCCAGGCGCGAAGTCGACCCGCACCTTGCTGCCCAGGGCTTCGCGGAGCGCATCGACCAACGAGACCTTGTGTGTGGCGGAGACATGGGCGCTGCCGCCACCACCATCCACCAGCCCGCCCCGCGGACCGACCACCGCGATTCGCCGAATTTTGCTGCGGTCGAGCGGCAAGATGTTGTTGTCGTTCTTGAGCAGCACGAAGCCAGAACGGGCGGCTTCGCGATTGAGGGCGCGGTGTTCGAGGGTGTCGATGGCCTCGGGATGCTCGCTCGCGTCCTCGCCCAATTTCAATGCAGCAATTGCGCGCAGTTGCCGCCGCACCATCTCGTCGAGAACGGCAGGCTCGATCTCCTTCTTGTCGAGAGCGCGGCGAATGGCGGCCGGCGTGTAGTGCACGGCCTGCGGCATTTCCAGGTCCAACCCCGCGCGCATGGCCGGTGTCACACTGTGGGTTGCGCCCCAGTCGGACATGACCAGGCCGCGGAAGCCCCAGTCGCGCCTGAGCGTTCGATCGAGCAAGCCGGGGTTCTCGCAGGCGTAGACGCCGTTCACGCGGTTGTACGCGCACATCACAGCCCACACCCCGGCTTGCTTCACGGCGGCCTCGAACGCGGGCAAGTAGATCTCGTATAGCGCCCGCGCATCGACCTCGGCGCTGACCGACATGCGTTCGGTCTCCTGGTTGTTGGCGGCGAAATGCTTGACTGTGGCCACCACGCCCTGGCTCTGCACGCCCTTGATGTAGGCAACGGCCGTGCGTGCGGCCAGTTCCGGGTCTTCGCCGTAGTACTCGAAGTTGCGGCCACACAGCGCTGTGCGCGCGATGTTCACGGCCGGACCGAGAATCACGTTCTTGCCGTGCCCCTTGGTCTCGCGAGCGATGGCCGCGCCCACGCGTTCGACCAGCGCGGGATCGAAGGTCGCGGCCAAGAGCGTGCCCGCGGGAAAGGCGGTGGCCTGGCCCACCCGCACCCCGACGGGGCCATCGGTCATGCGCAAGCCCGGAATGTGCAGGCGGGGAACACCGACCGTATCGAACCCGGTGCCGGCGACGAGCGCGATCTTCTCGTCGAGAGTCATGGCCGAGAGCCAGTTTTCGACCTGCCCATCCGCCGGCGAGCTGCACGCGGGCTGCCCCTGGGTTGCAAGCGGTACAGCGGGCACAGCAGCGGCCGGCGCGCCGTGATCGATCGGGGCGGCGGCCGCGCAGCCGAGAGCAACCCCCAGTGCAGAGCAGGCGCAGGCGGCGCTATGGCCAGGCGTTGACTTGAGACTGGTCAAATCTTCTTGTCCGGCGAAAGCAAGGCGGCCAGGACGGGACGCTCGGCGCCCGCGGGCAGCTTGGCCAGCGACTGCAGGTGCGCGACCAGGAAGTCGCGGTTGTCCTGCACCGACAGGTTCTGCATTTCCAGGGCGCCGATGCGATCCTCGGGCGAAAAGGCGCTCGCCACCTTCTCCATGGACAGCTTGTGCGGATCGTAGGCCATGTGCTCGGCCCGCGTGTCGAGGATGGTGTAGTCGTCGCCGCGGCGCAGTTCCAGGGTGACCTGGCCATTGATGGTGGGCGCGACCCAGTTGGTGAGAGCGGTCTTGAGCATCATGCACTCGGGGTCGAACCACTTGCCCTCGTAGAGCAGGCGCCCCAGACGGCGGCCGAGCGTGTAGTAGAGATCCGTGGTGTCCTCGTTGTGAATGGCGGAGAGCAGCCGCTCGTAGCCAAGGTGCAGGAGCGCCATGGCGGGCGCCTCGTAGATGCCGCGGCTCTTGGCGTTGATGACCCGGTTCTCGATCTGGTCGCTCATGCCGAACCCGTGGCGGCCGCCGATGCGGTTGACCTCGATGAACAGCTCGAACGACGAGGCGAAGCGTTTGCCGTCGATGGTAGTGGGCAGTCCCTGCTCGAAGCCCAGGGTGACTTCCTCGGCGGCGATTGCCACCTCGGGCTTCCAGAAGGCCACGCCCATGATGGGATTCACGATGCGCATGCCTTTGTCGAGGTATTCGAGATCCTTGGCCTCGTGCGTGGCGCCCAGGCAGTTGGCGTCGGTGCTGTACGCTTTCTCGGTGCCCATGCGGTAGGGCATGCCCAGCGATTCGAGGTATTCCGACATTTCCTTGCGCCCGCCAAAACGGTCGACGAACACCTGGTCCAGCCACGGCTTGTAAATGGTCAGCGCCGGGTTGGTCAGCACGCCGTAGCGGTAGAAGCGCTGGATGTCGTTGCCCTTGTGCGTGCTGCCGTCGCTGAAGATGTCGACGCCGTCCTGCTGCATGGCGCGCACGATGGCCGTGGTGGTGACCGCGCGGCCGAGCGGCGTGGTGTTGTAATACTTGCGACCGGCGGTGTGCAGGTGGAAGGCGCCGCACTGGATGGCGATGAGCCCCTCTCGCACTAGGGCGTCGCGGCAGTCGACCAAATGCGCGGCCTTGGCGCCGTGGCTCATGGCCGTCGGGGGAATGTCCGCGGGATCGCTCTCGTCGGGCTGGGCCAAGTTGGCGGTGTAGGCGTACACTTCCAGCCCGTTGCGCGCGAACCAGGCGACCGCGCAGCGGGTGTCGAGCCCGCCCGAATAGGCGATGCCGATGCGCGAACCTTTGGGGGGCAGACTGCGGTGGATGCGACTCATGCGCATGCGCATACCACGTGGGGCGGCCCGCTCGCCAGGGGCTCGTGTGGCCCGCGCGAACAGGTGCAGGATCAGGCGCAACACGAGGTGGCTGTGCAGCGGCGATACTGTGTTAATCTTGGCTTTGGTCTTTCCGCAAGGATTCAGCCTTGCTGGGGCCAAGGGGATTTTCGCATGGACCAGGTCGGATTCAGGTTCCTCGCCTTCTTGGTGTGCACCGCACCCTTTGCTAGCGCGTGCGCCCACAGCACGAATCCCGCTCGATGCGGGCGCGGTTTTGCCGGCGGGCACGCGTTCCCCTGACCCCCTGATGGACGTGACCGGCACCATTTCCGGCGGCCGCGATCCGCTGCCGGTCGACGGTGCCCCGTACGCCTTCTCCAACCTGACGACAACCATGACCGAGATGATGGCCGCCGCGGCTCGCCCCTGGACGGCCCGGCACGCGAAGGAGAGGCGTGGCGGCTGGCAGATGATGATCGATCTCGTCGACGCGCAGGCGGAGCTGCGCGGGGGGCTTCTTCAGGCGGAAATTGAGATCCGCGCGACGTTGCGCTCGCGCGACGGACATGTGTCCCTGGGCCAGAGTCTAGACTACTGCAAGGTGACCGGCGTCGACAGCCGCGCCCCGCCCAGCGTCGTGTATCGCTGCCTCGAAAAACTAGCCCGCGATCTGGCCGGTTGGCTGGAAACGGCACATCCATAAGCTAGGAGAAAAACAAGATGCGTGCTCTCGTCCTCATCGCCTTGGTCAGCACGGCGCTCGGTTGCGCCACCGTCGAGCCCGGACACCGGGGCCTGTACTTCGAACCATCCAAGGGTCTGCATCGCGATGTCCTCACGCCCGGCCGGCACTGGGTCGGCTTCTTCGGGAGAATCGAGGATTTCGATATCACCTATGCGACCCATGCCGAGCAGATCGAGACCCTGTCTCAGGAAGGGCTCAAGATGGTCCTGCGCATCGCCCTCATCTACCGGCCGGTCGCCTCCGAGCTTTACGAACTGGAGACCGAGATCGGTCCCACCTACTACGACGAAGTCGTCGGGCCCGAGTTTCGCAGCGTCGCGCGCGGTGTAGCGGCCCGCCACCCGTACATGGAACTGCACCGCAAGAACGAGCAGATCGAGGACGAGGTCGAGGCCGATCTGCGCCGGCGCACCGCGGGCAAGCACGTCGAGATCGCCTCGGTGACGCTGGAGTCGATCCAGTACGAACCGGCCATCCTGAAAGCGGTTCAGGACAAGCTGGCGGCCGAGCAGGACTCGTCCCGGCAAAAGACCGTGCTGGAGAACGAGGGCATGCGCAAACGTCTCGAGCTGCAGTACCAGGCCGAGCAGGAGAAGATGCGGGCCGATGCGTCCCTGCGCGAAAAGCAACGCGAGCTGGAGCTGAGCAAGGCACAAGCGGAAACCGATCGGGTCAGGGAAGAATCCGAGGCAGCCAAGCACGTGATCCAGGCGCGCGGCGAAGCGGAGGCGGCCAAGTTTTCGGCGCAAGCGTTGAGCGAAAGAGAGAGAGCCCACAATCAGGCGCTGACGCCCCTGGCGGTCACGGAGAAGGGTTTCGAGGCACTCAAGGCGCTCGCCGGAACGGGGACCAACATTATGATTGGTGACTGGTCAAAGGTCCCCAATTTCCTGTTCCCCAGCCTGAACGCGCTCAAGGCATCCAGCACAGCCGGGGGCGAAAGACGCGAGAAGCGCTAGCGCCAGCCACGTCGATACCGGACGGCACGGACCCGTGGTGTCCGTCTACTCATCGCCGTGCCCTGTCGAGCAGATAATCCCAACCTTCCAAGACCTTCGGCGCTGCGGCCGGTGAGTCGGCCGCGATGTACTGCGGTGCCTCGTCGAGACAGTCCCGCGCGGCGGGTGTCCAGACTACTGCTCGCTTCCCGCCAGCCACTTCCGGCGAAGCTCCGCAGCGACAACGTCGTGGGGGATCAGCCTGCCGGCATCCACATCGGCAAGCCCGGCCTCGATCTTCTGAATGACGTACAGGTGATAGACGACATCCTCAAGGCTGCAGTCGTCGGGCAGCCGATCGAAGCGCTTGCCCCACTTCAAGGTCAGTACGGAACTCGCAACGCGGGTGAACGATGGGCGGCGCTCGACCGGGAGTCAGCCGGGGATGGGCTCGCAAGTCCCGCGGACGCCGTAGCACACGCCATTCACGCAGAAGCCGGAGCATTCGCTGTCGCTGGTGCACAACTTCTGTTGACAGAACCCGCTTGCGTCGCAGGAGTAATTCACCGGGCATGTGCCGTCTCCAGCAACACAGGTCTTCTGGCAACTATTGAACGGGTTGCAGCCCTGTCCCGGGCCGCAATCGAGATTGATCCTGCAGCCGAGAGCGCAAGCCTTGGTCCCAAAGCAGACACAGCCCGCGTTGGCCACGGGGCTACAGATCATTGTACCGGCTGTGGAACCGCCATCATGGACACAGTCGGCGTCGTTCGCGCAGCCAGTTTCCTCGCATATGCCACAGCTCGATGACTCTCCGGGAGCATTACACGCGAGCATCATGCCACTGTACGGTTCGCAATCGTCCTGCGAACTGCAAGGCGTCCCCACTGACGCCAGTGGTTTGTCGGCGGACGCATCGGGTGCGCCTGTGCTGCTCATGCCCCCACTGCCACTCGTGCCACCCTTGCCGCCGGAACCCCCTGAAGCGGAAGACCCACCGGAACTGGTAGATCCGCCTGCGCCTGTCGCACCGCCGGTCGCATCTGCTGCTGCCGCGTCCGCGCTGCCAGGCATGACGAAGGTCATGCACTGGCCACTCACGCACTCCACACCGATGGAGCCCCCCTGGGCCGCATCCTTGCCGTCCTCGGCCTGCTCCGGCGGGTAGAGGTAGATGGGGCAGGCGAAATTTTCACAAGACGGCGTGGGGAAAGTGCATGAGGACGACTTGGCCAGGCCCACCTCCGAGATAGAGCCGCAACAGGTTGGCTGGACCACCTGCTTGCAATCGCTCGCCAGGGTGCAGGTCTTGGCCGTGGTCGCGATGGTGCCGCTGGAATCCAAGCAGGAGGCGCCGCTGCTGCTCGACGAAGCACCGCCTGCCCCAGCCATGCCACCGTTTCCGCCTGTGGCTGTGCCGCCACCACTGGCCGTGCTTCCGCCTTGTGCCGTGGTTCCACCAGAAGCCGTGCTCCCACCCGTGGTTCCGTTGCTGACGGTGCTGCCTGCCTGGCCTCCTGCTGCCCCATCACCGGCTCTGCTCTTCAGACCGGAGCCGCTACACGCCAATCCCACCAAGCCAGCCAGAAGAAGTCCTAAGCCGCATGTAGACATTTTGAACATGGAGTTCTCTACTTGATCTGCGGTAGCAATGTCCGTGCCCCAGCTTGGCACCGCTGATGCCGGCCCAATTTCCTCGCAGGAACGTCGAGATGGGCCCCGGCAGCAGAGGTGAGATCATGGCCGTGAAGTCCGTCAGCCCTCAGAATTCTGAGGGTCCCCTCCATGATCTGGCGTGCTCGCCGGCAGAAAGGCAGTCCTTCCCTTGGCCTCGAACTTGCTGATAACTTGAATCTGGAGGCAGCCATGACTCGTTCGATTCGACTTGGGGCCGGTTGTTGTGTTCTCTCCGCGCTTTTCGCCATCGCGCTCGCGGGCTGTGGTTCAGGCAGCGCAATTGGAAGCGGCGGAGTGGTGGACAGCGGTGGAGTCGCGAGGGCTGGTCAGACGAGCGCGAGCGGCGGAACGACTGGAACTGGTGCCTCGGTGACGGGTACAGGGTGGAAGGCGACAGCGGTCTACCCCTGGCCGTCAAGCAATTGCGTTGACCCCACACTGGGATTTACCTGCGTCGCGCCCGTCTGCGTTACGGACTCGGGATACGTGTACTGCCTGGGCGCCGGCGGCGCTGCCGCCAGTTACTTTGCCGCGTTGTCCGCAAATGGTCTTGGCGAGTGGGTCGCGACCACGCCGTACCCTGCGCCTCCGCTTAGCCAACCCGCGTGCGTTGCCAGCCAGGGATATGTCTATTGCGTTGGCCAAGTGTACAACGGACCCAATTGGTACGACTATGTGCAAGGAGTCTACTTCGCGCCCCTATCTTCGTCCGGCATTGGTGCGTGGACGCAAACGACCGCGTTGCCAAGTGAAAATTTCGGAGGAACATGCGTTGCGAGTTCTGGATACCTCTATTGCATCTACGACCAGACGTTCGATGCCTATTTTGCGCCCATTTCATCTAGTGGCATTGGGTCGTGGACAAAAACGGTTGGCCCCCCAGAGGCATCCGCGGGTTGCATCGCTGCTGGCGAGTTGGCCTATTGCCTAAGTAATGGAAACAGCGGCACGGGGGCAGGATCGTCGGCCTTCCAGGAAGGTCCATCCTACTTTGCGCCGATGTCTGATGGCGGTTTTGGGTCGTGGACGGCGACAACCGCCTTGCCCACGCCGATTGTGGCAAACTTCGCGGTCGCAGGGACCAAAATTTACTATCTGGCGGTTCCGACTCTTGTCGCCGCGTTGTCGCCCGGCGGCATCAGCTCGTGGACACCCACAGTCAACCCGCCTGGATCGTGGTGGGCCTCTACGTGCTTCGCTTATGAAAACTACTTGTTCTGCGTAACGCCGGGGTCAGATGAGACCCATTTCGTTGACATCGGACAATTGACGACGAGTTCTGTCGAGCCCAATGATCCCCCACCGTTTTCAAATCCAAGTTTCCTCGACGCCGCGTGGTCTGGCAGCGGCGGTTGCAGTGTTTCGGCGAACGGTCAAAGTGCAGGAGGACCGTGTTTTGGTGCGGGCATCGACTGGGCCGTCATTTTTGACTGCGCCGCAGAGGCAGCGACTTCTGCGGGATGCAAGACCACTGTCGTAAGTAAGCTCGACCCTTCGTACAACTACGACATGACTATCTGGTACCCCTGTAGCCAGGCGCCTGGTCCGGACGCAAATTGCTGCTATCAGCCGACCATTGGGTACGATACTCCACTGTTCGGGTGGTGTATCTCCACCGGTTCCAACTCTTTCATTATCTCGAACCCCAGCCCTCCGCCTCTCTGAGCGCCACCGCCCCGTGCCGTCCCAGGTAGGGACCGGCGCGGTGCTGTGCAGTAGCCGCCGAGTCGGCGTCCCGTTTCCACACGAGTCTTTGCGGCGGGATTGACAGCTGCAACGGCTTTATGGCAGCGCACTTGCCGTGAACACACTTGTGTCGGAAGCGTGGCGGGCGACCTTGCCCAGACATTGACGCATTCCTGGCGTGATGCTAGTCCTCACGGCACCCAATGCATTCCCACTTTGGAGAACGAAGAATTGTTCCGCTCCTCGAGTTGGTAATTGCGACTGCCAGCATCACCGGGTGTTACTCGCTTGGAGGCGACGCGGTCCGTCGGGCAGCGCGGGAGTTCTCCTGCCCTCCAGATCGTGTCAGCGCCCTAGACCGAGCCGACATCTCCCGCGGACTCTGGGATGTGGAAGCGTGCGGTCAGAGGGCGCGCTACATGTGCCTCTTCGGGAAATACGCTTCCGAATGCATTCGAGAGCCGAATCCCGCCAGGTGGGATCCAGATCCGGCCATTTGCCGTAACCATGACGCCTCGAAACCCAAACCGGCCGGATGTTTCATGGAGGAGCCTCGTCCCGATCCTCGGCCCGATCCTCGGCCATAGGAAAGGCTTCGGTCCCGTTCCCATTCACCGACCAAACCACCACCAAAAAGCGTCCCGCAGTTGTCGTCAGCTCTGAGGCCTACCACCGCGAGCGGCCCGACCTGATCCTGATGGCCATCACCAGCCAGTTGCGGCCCGCGCCCACAGTCGGCGAAGTCGCTGTCCTGCGCTGGCAAGAGGCCTGCTTGCTCAAGCCTTCGATCATCAAGCCGCTGGTTCCAGTTGCGGGGTCGTTCCATATCAACGCCATGGCGTTCACCTGCGAGCGGGCGCCGCGGGCGGCCGATCGTCGGGGGCAACGCCCTGTTCGACAGCGTTTCGCCTATCCAACTTCTCGAGCTGCTTCTTCATCCGCCCGAGAAGAACGTCGAAGGATTTGTTGGTGATGACTTTGTCGAACTCGACTCGGTAATTCTCCAGCACGCTCTGCTGGTCGACGATAACGTCGTAAACTAGCCAGGAGCCGCGCTTGTAGAGCAGCTTCCACTCCATCACAACCCTGGCCTTTCTACCCTGGTAGGGGACCTCGAGTGTCGCATCTACCGTAGCCTCGTTGCCAGTAACGGTCTCGTTGATGAAGCGCAAGTCGTAGTTGGGCTGATCGTAGAGCTGCTTGCTGAGGTTGCGCTCGGCTAGAGCGCGGACTGTGCCGACAATCTCGGTGCGTTGCTCAGGATTGATTTCGTCCCAATGGCCAGCCAGTGCCCGACGGACCAGATCCTCGAAGTCGAGAGGGAGGGAGAGTCGCAGTAGGATCCGAACGATCCTGCGCATCTCGGCTCGCTCGGCATTGTACTCGGGCGACGAGGAGGGCGATGGCATCAGAAGCAGCTTTTTGAGGGCTGCGTTGTAGTGCTTGAGGTCGGCCATCGGACCTGATCCGGACGGCGGTAGCGAAAGCGTTTCAGGCTCGATCGCCTCCACAGGTTTGATCGTCTCCACAGGCTCGATCCGCCTGCGCTCATGCCGACTTGGTCGTAGGCCGAGCCAGGGCACCGCTCCAACCAGAAGAAGGCCGGCCATCAGCAGTATCACGCGGAGGGGGGTAATGAGTGAGTCTCGTTTCATTCCGCTACCAAGTCACGTCTTCCCAGTCAGAATGGAACGGCCGACTCGCACCGAGACCGTGGGTTACGCTCGGGCCTGGTGAGAGACACAAGACGCAGAGCCACAACGGAAGAGTCGGTCATGAGCAATTGTACTCGATATCTGGGTCTGGATCTTCACGCTGAAACCATCACCGCCGCCATCGCCGAATGCGCAGGCAGATCCGCAGCCTCGGCAAATTCCCCGCCAGCGTGCTCGCAATAAGGGCTTTCGGTGACGTCCAGCCCAGCGCCTGGCTGGCAGCCTGGGTGGCCGCAGCGGCGCTGTCCGGCGCGCGCCCCCGCACCTGGCCGGGGACAGCTTCTGAGTGACAGCGTCGTCGAGATCGAGAGGGAGGCGGCCGCCGAACGCCCGGAGAAGGGCATCAAACTGGCACCACCCCTTTGCCATCAGCTAGAATTAACACTGGAGGTCGTCATGGCCGCACCTGCACGTGAGCCGCTCTTCGAGAAGATCGCTCGTCTACCGCCTGCCCGTGTTGCTGAGGTCGAGGACTTCGTCGACTTTCTCGCCCTGCGGAATGCCGACCGCGAGCTTGTCCATGCCGCCGCCGCAGCTTCCGTGCCGGCATTCGCCAAGGTCTGGGACAATCCCGAGGACGACGTTTACGACGAGACGTAGGGCCCCCAGACGCCATGCCCTACCATTTCGGCGACGTCATCGTGGTCCCGTTCCCATTCACCGACCAAACCACCACCAAATACGTCCCGCAGTTGTCGTCAGCGCCCCCGCCAAGGCCACTTTGCCCATGGGGAAACAGCCGCTCTCACCTCTCGAACCCGCGGCTTCGTTCAACAAGTAGACGTTTAATCCGGCCGCGCGCAAGCGTGCTGCAACGGCATGGTTGAACAGCCGTATCCGTTCAGCCTCGTCGAGGTCGGTCAGGCAACCAGCGCGAAGGCGCGGGATGGTGTGTCGGCTTCCGAGTCGGGCAGCAGCGACGGCAGAGGTAGGTGGTTGAGCGAGGCGAGTACCGCCTGGGTGACGAATTGGACGACGTTGCGACCCTGCG
The DNA here is from genome assembly GCA_963758155.1 of uncultured delta proteobacterium. GTDB lineage: Bacteria > Myxococcota_A > Polyangia > Fen-1088 > Fen-1088 > Fen-1137. The sequence goes on along the minus strand of CAVWUP010000015.1, from coordinate 5,203 downwards.
CGCGTAGCGTGGCCCGCACCGTGAGCATCCGCTCGACGAAGCGGCTACCGGCTTCGCTGTGGCTCCCGTAGCTGGACTTGCGCCAGATGACCGCGTGCCGCAGCCCACGCTCGGATCGGTTGTTCGTCGGCTCGACCCCTTCGACTTCAACGAAGGTCCACAGTGCGTCGGCATGGATGCCGCCGATATCCCAGCACATTCCAGCAACCCGAGGCACGCCGCTCACGACACCTCGGCGAAGCAGATCTTCCACCCGCCTCTGGAGCGGCTTCATCTTCAGCTTGAACCGCGCACGGCTCATGGTCCCGTCGCGCACGCCATGCCAAAAGCGGAACATCTTGCGCGCCAGCTGCACCAATTCTTTGCCGATGCGCCCCGCCTTCCCCTTGTACTCGCTCATTGCGTGGAAATCCCTCTCCAGGTGCGACCAGCAAATCTGCCGCCGCCCAGTGTGCACATGGTAGGCGGTCCAGCGGTCGCTGCCGAGCGTCCCCTTGAAGGACCCCAACAACTCGCGGGCTGCCACCCGATTTCGCCGCTGGTGGATGAGAAAGACGATCACGAACGTGGTGGCCATGATCCACAGCCATGCCTTGCGACGTCGCTCGCGCCAACTCGTCTCGTCGACGTTGGCCACCGGCTGCTTCTGCACGTAGTGGCGCGCTTCTTCTACGGCCGGCGCCACCGCCCGGCTGACGGCCTGTTCGCACGCCACGACCGTGCCCAGCGAGATGGATACTCCAAATAGATCCCGCAGGATCTCGGCCACCGTCCGCGTGCTGGAGCGGTAACAGCCGCTCACCAAGCCCGCCACGGCTGTCAGTCGAGCGCCGAAGCTCCCAGCCGGAACGCCCGCAGGCCAGGGACATGGCGTGCTCTGCAGGCAGTCCGGGCATTCCTGCGTATGCATCTGATGCTCGATCGTTTCCGCGACCACCTCCGGCAACTCGGTAACCTGATGGCACAGCGGCTCGCCGACTTCCACGCGCCTGTCACGCGGAAGCTCCCGCTGGCAGTGCTCGCACCTCGGTGGCCAATGGTGCTCGACGCCGGTGACTGCGTTGGGCGGAAGCGGCTCTCGGTGGTGTCCCTCGTGCCCAGGCTGCCCTCCTGGCTTCCGACCCGACGGCTTCCGCTTCGGCGGCAGCTTCAGCAACGGCGGATCACTCGACGGCGGCCGCGACGAATTCTGCGAGTTCTGGTTCAGTCGACGCTCCAGCTCCGCGATCCGTCGATCCTGCTCCTCAATTCGCGCCAGCAGTCGCAGGATGAGCGCATGCGCCTCTTCCAGCGTCTTGGGCAGTTCGACCTTCGTCACACACCAACTGCATCACCACTATGCGCGCATGCAAGTTTCTTCACGCCCCCGACGGGGCTGAACGGATACGAACAGCCTACAGCAGCGGCCGATCATTTCGGGGTCCTTCCCGCCCTCCGTGCCGCGCTCAACATCCGGTGGAGCTTCCTGGCTAGATTTTCGGGCGTCTTCTCTAGGCGCACCTGGAACACGAGGTTATCGAACCTGCGATCGGTGACGGTCGCATCAAGCCAACCGTCCGTCTCCCAAACGCCACCCTTCGCCTCGAGAATAGCCCTAATCTTGGGTCTCTCTCGATCGTGTGCTCGAATGCTGACCACCCCCGACGAAACTACTGTCTCATCGATATCGTAGACGGCCGCAACTCCGCTCCCAGCACTTCTGATGATCGTGCCTCGCAACTTGGCGTCGAGATTCAGAGTGAAGAGCACGATGAATCCAAGAGGCTTGCCTCGCCAGTAGCCTGCCCACTCTCCGCTGAGGCTCTCCGCAGTGGGAGCCGGGTACTCAGGCTCCTTGGCGACCGCCGCCGACATGGCGAATGTGGCAAACGCAGCGGCCATGCTGACGCCAACAACGATTGTTCTCAACCTTGTGTTGATCCTCGTGGTCTGCAACGCTTTGCCGTTAAGCTGCGAGCGGCCGTCCGCGGCCGATCGACAGCTTCAACGGCTTTATGGGTTCAGCAGCTCTTCTCTCCTATTTCGACCATTTCTTCAGAATTAGATCCATCGCTACCGGCTGCTGATCGATTACACCATCGATGGAGAACCTCAACCGGCGTAGAGAGCGTTCGTCTCCAAGTGCGCGGAATCTGCTCTGCAGAAGGCAGGTTTCGCCGGGCTTCAGGGCATTCGTTTCCTGTCGCCGTTCCTTGAGGCATCCACCACCGCTGACGAATGGCACTTCGACCTGGTTTGCGTCGAAAAGCCGTGGAGCCCGGCGTGGCAGAAGCAGCTCAGCGGTGCCCTGGTTTTCGATTTCCGCGGCGATCGTGAGCGCCGAGGTGAACAAATGCGCCTGGACGCTCAACGTGACACCATTGCCAACAGAAATACTGAAGCTACCTGGGAGGTCCGGCGTTGGCTGCCCTTCCGACACAACGTAATGCCGTCCTCGATCCCGATGGGCCGCACCGACCCACAGCAGACACCCCAGAAGGACGCCAATACCGGCTGCTGCCAACCATGATGCCTTGGGTGCCTTCATGTTGAGTCAACGCCTTGCCGTTCAGCGGTGTGGGCGCCGCCAAGTCGGTCCTACGATTCTACACGATGTCTCTGCGGCGAGCGCTGCAACGGCTTGTTGGACGGCCATGCGCCTACTCTCGCCAAAGAACCCATGACGTATCACCCAGCATGTCTGTGCAGCGCTGATTGACCCAACTGTAGGAACATGCATTCCAAAATCGATAGGCTGCGCCGCCCAGAGCGACGGCTGCCGTCCGCCCCGGCAGAACCCGCACCTTGGTGTCGGCAAAGACGTTGAGCGCGAACAAGACAGCATCGCCGCAACCACCCTGGTCCAATCTCGGGAGTGCGTCGGCCTTGCGAATGGAGAAGGGCAACTCGTCGGCAGCCGCGAGCCCCTCCCCAAAAGCGCCATCCTCAACAGCTAGCAGAATGCCGGCTCGATCCGACAGGACGAACCCGGCTGCCTTGGAAAAGCCAATCAATGCCCTGAACTTGACCGTCACGTTCGTTCCGGTCTGAACCTTGACCCGGCCGGCGTCTAGGTCCGAGAACGTATACAAGACGCGCCATAGACTGTAGTTCGAATCCACGACGTCGAAATACCACTGTGGCGACCCGTCACAGTCAACCACGGTGCTCGCCTGTCCTTGGGAATCTTGGGTAGGTCCGAGCGCGACCAACTGGCCTTGAATGGTCAGGGACGCTCTTCCTTCACGTACCAGAGACCGCGGTGGCTTGCTCTGCAGGCAGACGTCCACCTTTCCCTGGGGATCCGGCGGCACGGATGCTTGCGCGCCGGCCGATGTCATCGCTATTCGTCCACGGCCAATCGTCTTTCCAAGCATGAACGCCGATATCACGACCACGGACACGGCGGCGACGCCTAGCGCCACTCGAATTCTTATAGACCGTCCTGTTGCCACGATTAGATAGACATGCTGGGGGTGACTTAAGTTCCCGATCCGTCCAACGCCTGGCCGTTAGCCAACACGTCGCACGACGAGTGAGAGGAATCGGTCATTGAACCTGGGTTTCGCATGTTCCGGCCCGCTCCTCCGTCGAGAAATCGAAGCGCACGTGCAGAAAGCACTTGAAAACAAGGCCCGGCGCAAGCATCCGTATTCGTTACGATGCAAAGACTTCAGCCCGCGCCGAGCACCCAAAAGGTGCGCCGAGATTCGCTTGGAGGCAAGCGCGGAGATGGACACCGACGCAGCCACCGCATCTGCCGTCCGGACCCGCGCCGGATTCACATTGGGCGTCCTGACTCAGGTTTGACTGGCTATGGCGGCCTCGGGCAATTTGGCGGTTTCGTCTGCGACCTCGGCGTAGACGCAGTCCTGCGCAAGCTGTTCTTTCGCCTCAAGTCCGGTGTCCTGGTCGTCTACCCAATGGAAGCGCAGATGCGGCTGTTGATCGATGCGGCAGCAGTTGGCGAGCAGCGCGTATTCGGCGTGGAGGCGTTGTCGGCCGATCCGCTCTTCCTGCATATGGCAGGCGGGGTTGTGCCCAGCATCGACACCATCTACCGAGATCTGCGCCGTTTCGACGAGCAGGCCATTGTGGACCTGGAAGCGTTGACGGCCGAGCATGGGCTGGCCGCCGTGCGAGCCAAGCGCCGTGCGCTGGTCCACCTGGACGTGGACACGACTGTCGAGCCAGTTTTCGGTGACCACGAGGGCGCGCTGCCGGGATACAACCCGCGCTACCATGGACGCCCCAGCTATCACCCCATTCTTGCCCGTTGTGCGGAGACCGACACCATCGTGGGTGCCAAACTTCGTCGCGGCGACACATCGTTCGGCGACGCCGATGCGCCCATCATTGGCGCGTGGATCGACCGGCTGCGCGAGGCCACTGGCGCCAAGACGCTGATTCGCATGCGCATCGACTCGGCCGGCGACTGTACGAGGGTGATGCGCACGATCGACGAGAAAGGCGCGCATTTTCTCATCAAGGGCAAGACCACGTCCGACCTGTGCTCGGCCATCTATCGGGTGCCGCCGGGTTGTTGGTGCACGGTCGACGTGGACGCCGATGGCAAGCCCACGCGCCAAGTGGCGGAGGTGGATTTCGAGCGCGACGAATGGAAGAAGCAGGGGCTCACAGTGCGGGTCATCGCAGTCCGCTCCAAGGAGCGCGACACCGGAAAGCAGTTGTATTTGTGGGATGACAGCGAGTGGACGGCGCAGGCATTCCTGACCAATGACCTGGACGGTGACGCCGACGAGTTGGCGCGGGATTACGACGGGCGTGCGGGAATCGAGCCACTCATTGCTGAACTGAAAGGCGCATTCGGCATTGGCAAAGTGCCGTCGGCTGATTTCGAGGCCAACCACGCTGCGCTACTGATCAAGCTGCTGTCCCACAATCTCCTGCGCCGCTACGTTTTCGCCATGGCGCCCGAGATTGCCGCTTGGCGCGCGACCTGGCTTCGTCGGGCGCTCATCGTGGTGCCCGGCCGCTTTGGGCGACACGGCCGCTCTCCGAATTTGCGGTTGGCGCCGCGACCTCATCTCATCAACTGAAAAAGCGCGTGCAACGGGCGGCGACGGTGTTGGGGGTAAGGGGGCCGTGTATCCGCGATTCGCGATCTTGCGTGCTTGGCACCCTTTCGCTGTCCATTTTCAGACCGCGATGCCCCTTTGGACTACCTCACGCCTGTGCATACTGCGACCAACCATGGGGTATG
>CAVWUP010000014.1:0-23554 GCA_963758155.1 uncultured delta proteobacterium | reverse complement strand
CGTTCAAGCAGCTAACAACTCATTCACTTCAGATAGATACTGGGCACGGGCGGAGGATCCATATTGGGAGCGATGCGGAACCCCGGGTGAGGCGGTTGGTTGTAGCTGGCGTTCTCGAATGCGACCTGCGCTCGGTAGGTTGGATCGTGCATGAGCGTGTAGATACGTCGCGCGGTCACGTCCGTCGTGGTGTACACACGCAGGGCCGTGTTGGTCGACTCGCGGTAGACGATCTCCTCGCGCCAATCGCCCAGTAGATCCGCAGTCAGGGTCGGGGTCGACTTGGTACCGTTGTTCGACGCACAGCCGGTCGCGTCCAGTAGGGTCGCGCCCGTGCCCTTGGTGATCGACGTGCCGTTCTCGATCTCACGCCATTCATCCGCGTCCCAATAGATGACGAAGTTGCTCCCGGGTGAGGTCGTCGTGGCAATTGTCGTGTCGCCAGTCGCGCAAGCAGCGAGGTGCTCGTTGCACGACGAACAGTAACACGACGCAGTGGTCTCGTTGCCCGGGCCGACGTATTCGGCACGGCCGCGGTTCGAGTCGGTACCTTGTTCCGTGGTCTTGAAATAGAACGCGCAAGTAGCACCGTTGTGAGCATCCATTCCGCCCAGCCCCTCGTGAATCGAAAACACGGTGATGCCCTTACCAGGAACCAGCTCGCCGATGTCCATGGCATCGCCATGCCCCATAGCCGAAGTACACTGGAAAGCGCCGCTGCTGCTTATTGTGTAGGCGCCGGTAATGAGCTCCTGCCCAAGATCGCCATCTGTGTCTGCCGCCATCAGTGAATGGTCACCGCCCCCGTTGGGGATGGCGGTCACGCTGTCGTAGATCCAGTTCTTCGCCAAGACCCCATCCCGCCATGTGTACGCAGAGATCGTCATACGCGAGTAGTACCCACGCTGCTGGATGATGCTCGGCCGACCTGTTGCAACGCCGCCATCTTTCACGTACGCCATTCCGCCGTTGAAGCGATCCACGCGGTTGCCGTAGCCGTCACCCCAAGAGGTCACAACTCCGCGAGGCACCGGGTAGTCCACCGTGGCCAGCTCCTTGCCGGTGTCTCCGGCGAACACGGTGAGGTACTCGGGCCCGGTCAGGATGTAGCCACCCGAGTTGCGATAGTCAGCGCTGTCATCGTCATTTGCGGCCGGTCCCGTACTCAGGTAGGCGCCGGTGCCATCCTTGGTGCCCGGTGCTGTCTTGCAGGCAAATTCCGCTTTGCCGTCGCCGTCGAAATCGCCCACCGACATCTGCGTGTAGTGCGCCCCGCCGCGAATATTCACGCCCAGGTTGATGCTCCAGAGTTGCTTGCCAGCCAACGTGTATCCCGCAATATAGACGGGATCCGTGATACCCGATTGGGAATTGTCTTTCGTGGCTCCCTCCCACTTCAGCACGATGTCGAGTTTGCCGTCGCCATCCAGATCCCCTGCGGCTCCATCGTTCGCGTTATACTGTGAGCCGGGTGGTGTCAACGGGATGCTCGCATACTGTTGCCCCCAAACCGTAACTGCGGAGGATTGCGCGCCCTCCTTTCCCTTGAGCACGACGCTCACCGTGTATTTCGAAGTGCTGGTCCCAGCCGGATCGAGATAGTTCGTGCTATCGGTCACGTTCTTGAGAAGAGTGCCGTCCTTGTAGAGGTTATACGAAGTGTCGCTGTCCGTTCCGGTGTACTCGGTGCCCAGCATGCGCCACCCGACATAGACACCGCCGGTGACCTTCACGGCGACCACGCCGCGATCCAGGTTCTCCATCTGGAAGTGCCCACTTCCCGACGGGACTGTGGTGTTTCCGCCTGTTTGCGTCGTGGCGCCGCCCGGGCTCGACGCACCACCTGATGTGGTGACACCCCCTGATGTCGTCGCGCCGCCGCTGCTGGTTTTTCCGGCGGTTGCGGTGGTGGTCCCGCCAGATGCGGTCTTGCCGCCGCTTGCGATTGTGGCTCCGCCCGGCGCGGTCGTCGTACCGCCAGGCGCGGTCGTCGTACCGCCAGGCGCCGCGGTCGTACCTCCGGGCGCAGTCGTCACACCGCCAGGCGCCGCGGTCGTACCCCCGGGCGCGGTTGTCGCACCGCCAGGCGCCGCAGTCGTACCCCCGGGCGCGGTCGTCGTACCGCCAGGCGCCGCGGTCGTACCCCCGGGCGCCGCGGTCGTACCGCCGTTGACCTGCCCGGCCGCACCGGTAGCGCCGCCTGAGCTCGACGTTCCCGCTGTGGTGCTGCCCCCACCCGCGGCGGAGTCGCAGCCCTCAAGCCACGGGACAGCTCCCGCAAGGAGCAGAGCCATCGAACCCCGCACCAGAGCCTGTTTCGTTCTTTGACTTCTCATTCGCATCGTTTCCTCCATTGTGCCAATTCGTCTCTCTGTAACGGATTCGCTCGTTCTTTCCGATTCCGCCAATTCATCGTTCTTGTTCACTGAGTGCCATCCAAAGACAAATCAGTGACCCGAGTAGCGGGTGTACGGTCGTGCTGCGGTGGGCGGAGTGACGCCCTCAACCCACGCCGGGCTGCCCTGCGATGTTATGGTGACTGTCGCCGCAGTCAGACCGGGCGAGGTTGCCTTGATGACGGTCGTCCCGGAGTAGTAGCTGCGAAACTCGATGGCCGCCTTGCCCTCGAGGATGGCGATGTCGGACTGATCAGTGCTTCCCGGCGGGGTGAATGTGATGCTGGTTCCGGTCGGGAATTCGCCTGGACCCGACGTGATCGACAGTGTGACCGGAACGTTGTTGCTGATCGGCGTCCCGCTGCTGTCCACGACCGTCACTGTCAACTGTGTGTCGTCCGTGCCATCGACGGCAGAGAGGCTGGTCTTGTCGGCTTCGAGTTGCAGGGCCGCTGGCGTGCCGTCGACTGGCCAGGTCGGCGGGGGAACATTGGCATACGCGTTGCGATACCAGTACCAACGCCGCTTAGGCAGACGGAAGTAGTCCACCATTCCGGAGACCTCATTCCTGGTGCCGGCGATGGTGCCGTGGTCAAACATTGCCCAGCGCGACTGGCCGCTGCGCCACGGATATTCAGTCGGAAATCCATTGGTCAACGTGGTCTCTAGGCTGCCCCAACCAGCGTCGTAGCTACCGGGGCGGCTGCTGAAGTCGACGCCGCCGTACTCGGTGACCAGGTTTGCTACGCCCGGATTCTGAAAGTCAGAAATCGTTGCGCCATCACCATTGTACCCGGCGATGTCGCCGATCTTGTCAATGCGTCCGGTTCCCGTTGGTCGCTGCGCCCCGCCGATGCCCGCCAGACGGGTTGGGTCCAGTTGATGGCTGAGCGCCACGGTTTCTGCCAACAACGCCTTCATCTGGGCCATGGTGGCATCAGAGGTGTCGAAGACCTCGTTGCACATGCTCCACGCGATGATGCTCGGGTGATTGCGATGCACGCGAATCATCGCGGTCAGGCTGTCGGTCACGCTGTTTTCAAATGGCGCCTGGTCAGCCGCATTGTTGGGATAGGAGCCAGCTGTCCTCCAGTCGCCTTCGCCGGTCGCGCCGCCATAGCCCCAGAAGTTGTTTTCCGACCACAACAGAACCCCGAGCTGGTCGCAGGCATCGGCAAAGGCTGGGTCTTTCGGATAGTGCGAGCCGCGGATGAAGTTGAATCCAGCGTCCTTGACCATCTTCACGTCGCGATATAGCGCCGCATTGGTGACGCCGTCGCACCAGCCTGCATGGTCCTGATGGACATTGACGCCGTGGAAGTAGTAGTGCGCGCCGTTGATGGAAAACCCACTGGTGGCCGACCAACTGATCCACCTGAAGCCAAAGGTTGTGGAGAAGCTGTCCACTGCGTTCGCCCCATCGGAAACTGTGCTGACCGCGCGGTACAGCGTCGGGTGATCCGGATGCCAGAGCGACGGATTTGCGATGGCCGGCGTGGTTTGCTCAACCGTTACTGTGCTGCTGGCCACCACAACTTGTGTCGAAGACACCGTGGCCACGGTCGCTCCTTCGGCGTCCACAATGTCGGTTTTCAGGATGCAGTTCTTGTCCGTCGCGTTGTCGTTGCGTAGCTCTGTCTTGATGTTCACCGTGGCTGACGTCGCCGAAATCGTCGGCGTGGTCACAAAGGTGCCGTACCAGGTGACGTGCAGGGGATCGGTGACGACCAGGTTCACGTCGCGGTACAAGCCGCCGGAAAACTGGTGGTCGCCTGCCCGCGGCGCCAGCTGCGCGTTCCAGTTGTTGTTCAACTGCACAGCCACCACGTTGTCGCCGGTCACCACCGCGCCAGTCACGTCAAAGGAGAACCCGGTATAGCCCCCCAGGTGGCGACCGATCGATTTCCCATTCACGTAGACTTGGGCGTCTTGAAACGCCCCCTCGAATTCCAAGAACACCCGTTTGCCTGACCAGTCCGCGGGGACGTTGAAGTGCTTCCGATACCATCCGGTGCCCGTGTAGAACTGCAGCGATGAAAAGTACGGCAGGCTGAACGAGTGGGGCAGCCCGACCGTCGACCACGACGTATCATCGAAGCTGGTCGCCTGCGCGCCCGTCACATCAGCCAGCTTGAACTTCCAGAACTGATTGATGTTGAGCGTCTGGCGATTGCTCGGCACGCTGGTTCCGCCGGTCGCCGTTGAACCGCCCGCGCTGCTCGTGCCCCCGGAAGCCGCTCCAGATGCGATTATTCCGGCCGACCCAGCCGTTCCGGCCGACGCGGCGGTGCCGCCGTTTGCCTTGGTCCCTGACGATCCGTCCAAGCCCCCGCTGCTCGATGAGCCGCCGCGTCCCACGCTGCCGCCCAGCGGAACTCCATTTCCGCCCGCCGCGCCGCCGCTCGCGGAGCCGCCTTGCGACGAACTACCGCCCAAGGCGATGGCCGTGCTGTCGGTCACGCCACCGCCAGCCGATGTGCCTCCGTTCGCAATCGAGCCCGCCGCGCTCGACGTTCCGCCTTCTACGTGCGTTCCCCCCAAACCTACCGCGCCGCCTGATCCAAAGGAGCCGCCCTGGTCACCCCCGCCACCGGCGCCTGCCGACCCAGCGTTCTTTCCCGCATTTCCTGGGTTCCCTGCCGCAGCATCGGCCGACGGATTGGAACTCCCGGAGCTACAATTGACCGACCCCAGCAAAAACAAGGCCAAGCTTGCGGCCGCGATCTCGTCGGAAAATGGGCGGCGCCTGGCGTTCGAGACCTGGATGGGTCGGTGCATGGGGTTGTCAATTTCTCCCTAGTGTTGCTGGGCAGATCAGCTCTGCGAGCCCTTAGGGGAATGGACCCCACGAAATCGGGTCTAAGAATCGCACAAGGTCTGACCTACTTGGCGCAATCTCCGCGAGTACGCGAGGTTGATACCTGGATCGAAAACTGCCCTCGACGTACTTAAACTCAACCCAACCTGCCAGGTAGCCGCCCCTGCACGCCGAGGAGCTTCCCCATGCAACGCACAGGTTCTGTCTTCCGCGTACTCTTGCCGGCGACGATGTTTATATGCGCTTGCTCGATCGCCAATAACAGCGCCGAACCCAAGGATGCGAGTTCCAGCGGCGGTGCAGGAACTCTCGGCGGTACCTCGGGTGGTGGAGGCACGTCATCAGGCACCGGCGGAACCGTTTCAGGCGGGGTGACGGGACCTGCGGCAGGCGGAGCTCTCGCCGGCACGTCGAGTGGTGGGGGCACGTCATCAGCCGGCGGAATCGCTTCAGGCGGTGTGACCGGACCTGCAGCAGGTGGAACTTTCGCTGGCTCCGGCGGGGTCGCCTCAGGTGGAAAGACCTCCAGCAGTTCGGGCACAGGCCCGACCCTGCAACAGGCCTGCACAGCGATATGCGCGGCGCAGACCACGAGCGGCTGCGCTGCTACTGACTGCCAAACCAGCTGCGTGAATGAAGCCGACGCGACGGTGAGCGCCATAACGAAGTGCAAAGCGCAATACACGGCCATGGCCCAATGTGAAGCCAACCTGGGCGCCGACAAGTGGACTTGCTCCACAGATGCGAACGTCCCGATCCCTGTCGACGGCCTGGTACGATACGCTTGGATCCAAGGACGCGTGCCTGGCTTTCCACGCGCTCGCTGGCGCCACGCACACCAATCTCGCAGGCGCTGACAAGCTCGCGGGCTTGTTGGCCAAGGCCATCAAAGATCAGAACATTGGACTGGCGAAGTACCTGAGACCATAGAGCGCACAATTTGGCGCTGAAGTTACCGTTGTGATCGCAATACTAGTATCCCGACGGATACACGATTTGAATGCCGTTGACCGGGGCACGCTGCTGCCCCGATGAGTTCTGTGCCGGCAGCGCGGTCAAGGTGAAGTGGTCGCCGTTCAGGTTGTGCCGGTGGTCACGTTCAAATCCCAATCCTGATAATAATTCATCGTCGGCAGGCCGGTGGCATCGAAATCCATCGGCAGCCACAGATAGCCACCCTGGTACCCTCCCGTTGGCATCCAGCGGTCGCCGTCGTACATGTAGACGGTCCCTTGCGTACCCGCGAACGGAAAAACGAAATCGCACTGCGTTTCATACGAAACGGTCGAGCCAGGTGTCTGCGGCCCCCACCATTGCGCAGCACCGCCAGCCGAGACGTCGCGCAAACGGTCCAATCAGAGCGAGAGTGCCAGCTAATCCGACGAGCCTCTTGCTGCACTGCGTGCGCCGTGGCCCATCAGTGCGGCAGCCTATCTTTGGACACGATGTAGGATTTTCAGACCCGATTTCGCGGCATCGCGCCCCGTTGTTTCCATTGCGGAGGCTATGATGCGAACCAGAACTCGGAAAGCGACGGAAGCCCTCTCCCTGGCTCTGCTCTTGGGCGGCGCCATCACCTTGCAACAAGGCTGCAGCTCAAGCAGTAAGAATCCAACCTCGACCGCAGGCGCGCCAGGTCTGGCCGGCGTCACGGCCTCGGCTGGCGCCGCGACTGGCGGCTCGCTCGCAGCGAGCGGCGGCAGCACGACGCCAACCGGCGGCTCGTCGGCAGCCGGTAGTCAGACCGTCCCCGGCGGCTCGCTTGTCACCGGTGGCTCGCTTGTCACCGGCGGCTCGCTTGTCCCCGGCGGCTCGCTCGTCACCGGCGGCTCGCTTGTCACCGGCGGCTCACTTGCCACTGGCGGCAAGGCCGGCGGCACTACGACCAGCGGCCAGACCGCCACCGGCGGCAAGGCCGGCGGCACTGCCACCGGCGGCCAGACCAGCATCACCGGCGGCACTGCGACAGGCGGCGTCACCACCACCGGCGGCGTCGCCACCTCTGGCGGCGTTACCACCGCTGGCGGCATCACGTCGACCGGCGGGATACCGCTCCCATCCAACGGGCGAACGAAGATGGTCTTGAATGCAGCCTGGAAGTTCAACAAAGGCGACGTCACCGGCGCGGAGGCGATCAGCTTCGCCGACACCTCGTGGACCCCGGTAAACCTGCCCCACGTGTTCGACACGCCCTACTACTCACTCAAGAAGGGAATCTTCTGGTACATGGGAATCGGCTGGTACCGCAAGCATTTCAACGTTCAAGCCGATTGGCCAACCTCCAAGAGAATCGTCCTGGAGTTTGAGGCGGCTTTCCAGGTCGCTGATGTCTACGTCAATGGAAAACTGATGGGGGAGCACAAAGGCGGGTTTACTGGGTTCTACTTCGACATAACCGACGCCGTCACCGCGGGCGACAATGTCATCGCCGTGAAAGTCGACAACACCTGGAACGCTCAGATCGCCCCGCGCGGAGGCGACTGGTTGTTCCTGGGGGGCATCCACAGGGACGTGTACCTGGTTCTCACCGATCCGCTTCACGTGACGTGGTATGGCACCTTTGTCACCACACCAACGGCTACCGCCGCATCGGCCACCGTCGACGTCAAGACCGAAGTAAAAAATGAAAACGCGACGGCCGCCAACTGCACGGTGACAACAACCATCGTCGACGCAAGCAATGCGACCGTCACATCCATGGAAAGCACCCAATCGATAGCTGCCGGAGCGGTCTACGAATTCGACCAAACCAGCTCAGCCATTGCCAACCCGCATCTCTGGTCGCCCGACACACCCTATATGTATAAGGTTCTCACCACCGTGTCGAATGGCACCAATGCGGTGGACAACTACGAGAGCCCGCTGGGCATTAGGTCGGTCGAGTGGACGGCTGAACAGGGGTTCTTCCTCAATGGAGCGCATCTCTTGATCGACGGCATAAATGCCCACGATGATCGCGCTGGCTGGGGCATTGCGCAGACCAATGCGGGCTTTCGCAGAGACGTGAAGCTCATGAAGGATGCCGGCTTCAACTTCATCAGGGAATGTCACGACCCCCATGACGTTTCCTGGGATGATGCCGCGGACCAGTTAGGAATGCTTGAATGGCCAGAAAACGACTTTTGGGGAGTGGGCGGATTTACCTCCACCGAACAGCCCGATTGGCGGCAAAGCTCCTATCCCACCAACGCGGCCGACGAGCAACCCTTCCAAGACAATTTGAAACAACAACTGACGGAATTCATCCGCGAGCGCAGGAACCATCCCAGCATCATTGTGTGGAGCATGGGGAACGAGACGTTCGACGTGGCAAGCGGAACGCCCATGACCAACTGCAAGGCGTTCTACAAGGTTCTGGCGGCTCTCGCCGAGACACTCGATCCATCGAGAAAGTCCGCGGTGGGCGGCGCTCAACGAGACGGATTCGATCAACTGGCCGATGTCGTTGGATACAATGGGGATGGGGCGACCATCGCAGCCTATCAAGACCCGGGCAAGCCCAATTTGATAACCGAGTACTACGACCATACTGGCGATGCGGCCTATCCATGGCGGGCCGGACAAGTCCGCTGGGTAGGTTATGGTTACGGATCGTTCCTAACTGACAACGGCGGATTGGGTGGTGTGGTTGATTACTACAGGCTTCCCGGCCCGGAATGGTACCAATACCGACAGGAGCATCTGGGAACTGCCTACACTCTGCCTACCGCCGGCACAGCGGCGAAGATTGTCTTGACTGCGGACAACCTTACCATCGGAAACGACGGGACGGACGATACCGAGCTTTCCGCTCAGCTGGTCAACTCAGCCGGCACGGCCGTGGATAGCACGACCCCGATCACGCTCACCGTAACCTCGGGTGGCGGACTTTTCCCCACCGGTACTTCCATGACCTTCGACAATTCCAAGTGTCCGGACACAAGGTGCATTCGCTACGGTCAGGTCAAGATGACCATGAGGTCCTACACCGCCGGATCCATTACCGTAACCGCCACTGCGTCTGGATTGCCGAGTACGAGTGTCACCATCACCTGCGTTGACAAGGGCGGCTTGGCGTCGAGCGTCGGGGGCAGCTGATATCGGGCTGGGTTATCCGCGGAACATTCTTGAGACGGAGGCAATTGCATGCGAGCCGGAAGAGCATTGGACCAAGGTCGCTGGGTGAGAGTCTTCAAGACAGCGTCGTCGGTTCTCACCGGGCTGGCCTGCCTATTTGTCAGCGCGCCAGCCACGGCGGCCGTGACCTTGCCCAGCCTGTTCGGCGATCACATGGTCGTACAGCGCAATATGGAGGTGCCGGTCTGGGGCACGGACACCGCCAACATAAGCGTCACCGTGAAGCTTGGCACACAGCAAGCTACGGCCACGGCAGGCTCCGACGGGAAATGGACCGTGCGCCTGCCGGCCCAGGACGCCGGCGGTCCCTTTTCCATGACCGTGACGGGATCGTCAACCGTGACGGTGGCGGATGTGTACGTCGGGGAAGTCTGGATCGGGTCGGGCCAGTCCAACATGGGCTATACCGTCCACTGCACCTACGGGGCGCCCTGCGGTCTGAATAACGAGGCCCAGGAAATCGCTGCCGCCAACTACCCATTGATTCGCGCCTGGACCGCACCCTGGAATCCGTCTGCCAAGCCACTCGACGCCTCCACCCTCAAGGCATCATGGGTGGTAACTTCGCCGCAAACAGTCGGGAATATCTCGGCTGCGGGCTATTTCTTTGCGCGAGAGCTGACCAAGGCTCTGCCCAACGTGGCCATTGGCCTCATCATCAGTTCCTTTGGAGCCAGCTGCATTAGTCCGCTCTACGATCACATGGCCATAGAAGGCAGCTCCATCCGCCTCTATTTCACCCATACCGAGGCCGGCATGGCTTTCACGGGAGGCACGGCCACCGGGTTCGAGATTGCCGGCGCCGACGGCACCTACGCGACTGCGACAGCGGCTATTCAGCCCGATTCGACCATTCTTGTCTCGGCCGCCTCGGTCACTGCGCCGAAGAACGCGCGCTATTGCTGGGCCGGCAATCCTGCGGCCAGCCTCTTCAGCCAGGGAACACCGGCGCTGCCGGCGTCGCCCTTCCGGACCGATGCCCCTGCGCTTCCGGCCGGCACCGTCATCCCTGACGGTGGCGCGGTGGTAAAAAGGGATGGTGGCGCGGTAGGCGGAGGGGACGCTGCTGTGATTGTCCTCAAAGACGCCAGCGTTGTCACCGGGGGCACCGGTGGCACCTCGGGCTCGGCGGGCACCTCGGGCTCGGCGGGCAACACGGGCTCGGCGGGCAACACGGGCTCAGCGGGCAACACGGGCTCAGCGGGCAACATCGGCTCAGCGGGAAAGACCGGCTCGGGAGGCATCATCAGCCTGGGCGGTACCACCAGCTCCGGCGGAAACTCAGCCGGCAACACGGCCCCGGCGGGCAACACCAGCGCCGCCGGAAACACCGGTTCAGCGGGCAATTTGGGCTCGGCAGGCAACACCGGCGCCGCCGGAAATGCAGGCTCCGCCGGCAACACCAGCTTGGCGGGCAACACCAGCCCCGCAACAAGCGCGGTCTTTGGAGGAAACACCGGCGCCGCAGGCAAAGCCGGTCCGGATGCTGCTGTCGCCACTGGTGGCGCTGCAGGCGCCACCGGAAGTACGGACAAAGGCGGCTGCTCCTGCCGAATGGGAAGCCGTGCCAGCGGCCTGTCGGACTGCGCAGCCTTCGCCCTCAGCATGCTGCTGATACTGGGCGCTCGCCGCCGCAGACCGAGACGGTAGAAAGGACCAGGGCGGCGTCTTGTCAGCCGCGACGATCAGTCATCCTGAACGTTGCGGCGCCGCGACTGTCCATTGACAGATGGCGCGAGCAAAGATTTTCCAACCCAATTTTGCCGTGGCGTGCCCCTCTCATGATTGTAGCCACTCGCCGCTTAGCGCTGCAATAAAAAGACGACATGCACACACACCGTTCCCGCCAATCTTCGACCGTTGATTCCGTCGCTGGCCGAGGCGCCTGGTCTCGCGTGCTGGCAGGAATTGGTCTTGCTCTGTTGTTGCTAGAGCCGGGTGCATGTAGCTCCAACGGTTCCAGCACCTCCACGCAAAATGCAGGCTCTGGCGGAAACGGTAGTGGCGTGGCGGGCGCGGCAGCTGCGGGCCAGAGCGGCTCCTCTGCTCTTGGCGGCAGCGCAGGCTTGGCCGGCGCAGGTGGGTCCAGCGCGATGCCCGCGACCGGCGGCGAGACTGCGGGTACAAACGGATCCAGTGCAGCAGCTGGTCAAGTTCAGATCGGTGGCACGACAGGCGGCGAGACCAACGCAGGCGCAGGCGCGGCCGCTGGCGCGGTGGCGGGCGCAGGCGCAGGTGGGTCTGGTGCCGCTGGCACACGCGGCGGGACGACCGGCAATGCGACGACGGGCGCGGCCGGCGCGACGGGTGGCTCAACCGCCACGAGCGCCAAGGCTGGTTCGAGCGGCAGCGCAGGAGCTGGTGACGCAAGCAGCGCGACAGCAACAGCCGGTGCGAGCGGGAAGGCAGGCGCGGGCGGCACGGCGGCACCAGGCGGGACAAGCGCACCCGGCGGCATGCAAAGCTCAGGCGGCGTCCAGAGTTCAGGCGGCGTGCAAGGCTCAGGCGGCGTCACAGGAACCGGCGGCGCGATTCAGGATCCCGAAGAGCTCAAGCGCGCATTCGCCGAGTATCGATTCGGCATATTCCTCCACTTCGGAATGAACACCTTCTCCAATGATGGGGCCAAGGACCTGCCCAATCAGGATCCTTCTCTGTTCAATCCGACCAATCTCAATCCCGGTCAGTGGATCGACGCTGCAGTATCGGCCAAGATGAAGTTCGCCGTTCTCACGACCAAGCATCACGACGGCTTCCTGCTCTGGGATTCGGCGACCACGGACTATGACGTCGGCAATGCCAAGGTACCGGCCGCGGGTCATGTCGACGTGGTCAAGCTCTTCGTCGACGCGTGCCGCGCGCGCGGGGTCGCGCCCGGCCTGTACTTCTCGATCCAGGATCGCTCCACGCCTGGGTTGGGCGCCAGCGGCTGGAGCGTGACCAACGAGCGCATGCCGCAGAACTTGATCGACTACGTCAAGGCGCAGATCAAAGAGCTGCTGACCAACTACGGCTACATCCCATTCTTCGTCACCGATGGTTGGGCCTGGTCCATGGGCATGACCATCATGCCCTACCAGGACATCCGCGAGTACGTCTACCAGATCAGCCCCAACACGCTGTACTGCGAGCACCAGGGCCAGCAGGTTCCGTGGCACGACGACATCGTCTACTACGAGGAACCCAAAGGCGGGGCCTGGTCCCCGGCCGGCAACATCCTGGCTTCGTGGCAAAGCCAGAAAATGGGACATGCCTGGTTCTGGACGCCGCCTGATGCGGGCGACGCTGGCCCGGCCGTGTCGGACTTCGTGACAACGCACCTGGCGGACCTCGAGCCGAAATACACCAACTACGCGCCCGATTTCGGACCCAACCGACAGGGCTTGCTCGAGGACGCGGTGGTCACCAAGTTGAAAGCGGTCGGCGCGGCCTGGTCGCCCAATGCCTCGCGCCCGCCCTTGCCCGCGCAGCCGCCGCATTTGAACCACGTGATCACCGCGGTCAATGCCACGGCCAGCAGCAACGCATCCGGATCCAAAGCCCTCAACGCGGTCGACGGAATCAACGACGGCGGGTTCACTGACCACTACACCGAGACGTTGTGGCAATCGGCGGCGGCGGCTCCGCAATGGCTGACCGTCGATCTGGGCAAGACCTACAGCGGCATCGACATGCTCAGCTACCAGCCGCAGCAGATCGCGCCCCAGCAGCCCTCGCAGGATTTCACGGGACGCATCACCGGGTACGCCATCTCGTACAGCACCGACGGAACCACGTTCACCCCAGTGACGCTCAAGACGGGCTACGACGGCACGTGGCAGTGGGGCGCCACGCAGCTGGCCGGGTGGGCTTCGGCCGAATTCAACGCGGTCACCGCGCGCTACGTGAAGTTGCAGGCCACCTCGGCCGTCGGCAGCAATGTGAAGATCAACGAGGTCGACGTGGGCGGCCGCCTGGTGGCGCCCGTCGCCCAGTAGCAGGCAAAACGGTCAACCATGTACGCAGCCAGCACAAACTCGGTTTCGAGCCCGCCAAAACGGCGGCCGCTGCCGCAATCTGTCCCCGGAGCGGGTTTGACTTTGAGCCCCGGGATCGACCACACTTTATTGGTGTCGCTCGCCGAGGACAGCCCGTTCTTGTCCGACAAGGCTCCCGCGTGTACGCCGGTTCACGACGAGGGCTACAGCCCCCTGACTGTGCTGGCGCGCGCGGCCCTTGGCAATGACCCTGACAAAGTCCGTAGGTTTCTCGACGGCATTGCCCCAACCGTGCGACGGACCTGCCGCGGCGTCATGGGATGCACCCATCCCGACCTCGAGGACGCCATCCAGGAATCCCTCATCGATATCGTGCGGGCGTTGCCCCAGTACCGCTTTGAAGCGGACGTCTCGCACTACGCTGCGAAGATTGCCCTACGCGTGGCCATCGCCGAACGCAGGAAGGACCGCGCGCGAGTGGAATCTTTGCGCCTCATGCACCAGAGCCACGAGGCTCGACCGCCATCATTGGATCCGGCTGGCATCGTCGCTGATGTCGAGTGCTCTTGGCTGACGCGTCTGATCGTCCGCAAATTGAAGAAGGCGCAGACCGAAGCGGTTCTCCTGCGCTTCTTTCTGGGATGTTCGGTGGAGGAAATTGCGTCGATTACCAGCGTTCCCGTCAACACCGCCAAGACGCGCCTGCGCACCGGCAAGGACAAATTGCGGCGCTATCTTGAAAAGCGGGGCTATTCGCCCGAGACTGTGGGGGTGTTTCGATGAATACCAGCGTGCATCCGGAAGAGGCTGTGGACATGGCTTTGGGCGGGACCTTGACGGCGGCACAGCGTCGGGATCTCAACATGCACCTGGCTGACTGCGCGGCATGCACGGCACATCTGGCGGCGGCGCAAGGAACGAAGGAAACCTTGGCGGAACGGCCCTACGACCAGCAACTGAATCGGCGCGCCGTGGAAAGGGCCATGACCGGACTCTTTCCGCCGCGCTTTGCTCGGCTGAGGAACCGGCGAGCTTTTCAGCTGGGATTCGCGCTGGCAGGGTTTCTCCTGGTCGCCGGTCTGGCGGGGGCGGCACTCTGGCGGTCACAGCGAACGTCGTCGGTGCCCTTGCCATCCCTGGCGCCATCCGGTGCGGTGCCCACAGTTTTCTCAGCCCCCACTCAGGCCGAGCCGATTGCCGAGACTGCCCCTGCATCAAGCGACGCGATCCTGCAGCGAACGCCGCGCGCTCAGCCGTCGGCCGCCGCGCTTTTTGCCCAAGCGCTCGCTCTGCGCGCCGAGGGCAAGGTTGATGCGGCCATTGCCGCTCACCTGCGCTTGCAGCATCTCTATCCGACGGCGCGTGAGACGGGCCTGTCATTTGCGCTCGCCGGGCGACTGCTGCTGGAGAAAGGCGCATCGGAGCAAGCCCTGGCGCAATTCAACCAATATCTGGCTCGCCCAGGAGATGTCGCCGAAGAGGCGCTGGTGGGTCGGGCCACGGCCTTGGGACAGATGGGGCGTGCGGCTGCCGAAGCGGCCGCTTGGCGACAGGTGCTGGCAAGTCATCCCGGATCGATCTACGCGGCCCGGGCCAAGGAACGGCTGGCCGCCCTGGGTGCCAAGCCCAAGGCCGCGACGGAGCGCTAGCTAGCTTTTTTTCACCACAGAGAGCACAGAGAACACAGAGGTCGGAAAGGAAGAAAGGGTTCGGATCGGACGCGACCCACCCCTTCCCTTTCCGGTCCGGCTCTGTGACCTCTGTGATCTCTGTGGTGAAGTAGCGAGCCAGCAGCGCATGGGCTCGCGCTCCTTGAGATCCCATTTTGGCATTCCATTTGTGGCCGGGAGCCGACTCAGATCGGGTATTGTTAGTCGAAGATTGTCTCCCGGGCTGCGCATCCTAGTCATCTCCGTCGCTGCCAGCATGCTGAGCGGCCAGCCCCTGTTTGCCATGCCACCTTCGCGTGCCGAGGTGAACGTCGTGGTTGCTGGCAGCGATCGCTCCTTCGCCGCCATCACCAAATCATTGACCGAGTCTCTGTCGTTCATCGGCGTGACCGCCCAATTTGAACGAGCGGCGTCCGTGGACCCACGCAGCGTCGCTAAGCCTCTCTCGCCGCAACCGTCGCTTCTTGCCAACCTGTGGATCGACGCTGCGGCGGATCGCGACGTGATTCTGTACATCACGGATGCGACCAGCGAGCGGGTGTTTGTCAGGCGCCTAGGTTTGGAACACGCTTTGGACAAAGTGGCGGTCGAAGGCTTGGCTTTCGTGGCCCAGAGTTCCCTGGAAGCTCTGCTGGCGGGCAAGCTCATCGGCATGACCCGCGACGACTATGAGCACTCGCTCGAAGAAGCCGCGCCTCGGCCTGCGCCCAAGCCAGCCCCGACGCCGCCACCGCACCCGAGCGGGGCAGGCCCCCGCGACCGCCGGTTCTCCTATTGGCAGGTTGGGGCCGGCTATGAACTTCAAGCCTGGGATGGCTCGACCATGCGCCACGCAGCCACCCTCGGCATCGACTATGAAAAAAGGGAGTTCCGCTTCGCACTGGACCTGTTCGGCACTCTGCCGCTCCAGTTCCACAGCGGTGACTCGGGCGCCACATTGATTTCCAGCGGGGCTCGGCTAAGCGTGGCGCGACCCTTGGCGCTGCCGCATCAGCTGCGCCTGGTCCCCGGCCTCGGATTCGCCTTGGAGCTGACCCACATACGGCCAGAGCTGAGCAGCCCAGTCGCTTCGCCCGCAAGCGCGTTCTTCGCTTTCGACCCAACCATTCGCGCCGTTGTGGGCATCGAACGGTCCTGGGGGCGCTGGTCGCTGCGCGGGATCCTGGGCCTGGATTTCATGGCCCGCCCGGTTCACTACGTGGTCACTCGCGACGCCAACACCGAGGTGGTGCGGACACCGTGGCAGGAGAGGCCTTTTGCGGCGATCGTCCTGGCCGCACGGCTTTGATGCCTCACGGAAGTGACCGGTAGGCTTCGTAGATCTTGATGGGACCGCCCCCGCGGCGCGAATCGAAAACGATGTGGGTTCCGTCGTTGGAGAGCCACGGGTCGGCATCGTCGTTGACGTTCAGTTCGGTGGCTGGCTGCGGGACAGAGAACTTGGAGGTCACGGGGGCGCGAGTCGCGTAGAAGAGCGAGTTCGTTGTGCCCAAGCGGCGCGACGCAAAAACGATGCTTCTTCCGTCTTGGTACAGGGCCGGATCCCAATCGAATTCAGGGGAATTCAGTTCGGTCAGCGGCGTGGGCGTGCCCCAAAGGTCGGCGGTCGAGGCGCGCGTGGTTTGGTAGAGATCCCAATCCGAGCCGTGCAACGAAGCAAAGACCATGATCAGCTGCTCCTC
Organism: uncultured delta proteobacterium; assembly: GCA_963758155.1. GTDB lineage: Bacteria > Myxococcota_A > Polyangia > Fen-1088 > Fen-1088 > Fen-1137. The sequence goes on along the minus strand of CAVWUP010000014.1, from coordinate 6,895 downwards.
TTGCAGCGAGGGCGACACGTCCTTGTCGCCCCCGACGAAGTCGGTCACCTGCACAGGCGGATCCCAGAGATCGGTCCGTAGTTTCCGATGTGACACCCAAAGGTGCTCGGCGGTGAGGCTTCCCGGCGGGCGTTCACTTGCCAAGTAAATCGTGAGCCCGTCGCCGGATACTTCCGGCGTCTCGTCCAGGTAGTCGCTCGACAGTTCAACAACCTTGCTCGGCGTCCCCCACGCGCCGGTTTTACTGGGTCGTTGAACGAGCCAAATGTCCCAGTCAGTCTTGGGATTCGACGAGAAATAAAGTTCCAGCTCATCCGCCGTCATGGTTGGATCGGCCTGGCTCGCGGTCAGGGGCGCCAGCGGAGCAAAAAGCGTGACCGTGCCAAAGGGAACCCAGGCTCCCGCCAAGGCGTCCCCGCCATCCGCGTCGCCTGACTCCGCGTCCCCGGCATCCGCGTCAGCTGCGTCTGCACCAGAAAAGCCCGCGTCACTAAGCAACGTGGAAATCCTGCCGAGCAAACGCTGATCGGCGCCACATCCATTCGCCGCCAGCGCGACGATCCAGCCAAGCAGCAGCGAGAGCCAGGCCTTTGGCATGTGGGGCCAGCTTAGCCCACGGTCTGAGCTTCGCCAACACAGGGCAATCGCCACAGGGCAATCGCCACCTTGGGAATCCACAAATCGGTCACTCGACGTCCAGGTGCGGCACCGCCGACTTCTCTGCGGGTGCCGATCCCACCGGGAGGTGACGAAATCGCAATTTAGCTAGACCCGAATTCTCCCTGGTCCGCCCCCTTGGGCACGAAGGTCAAATGGGGTCCTGCCGGTGGCCCGTCCTCTCACAGAAGCGAGGTCCGAACATGCAGTCTCGAAGAGCCATATCAAATCCACTCGGGAAGTTGTCTCTTGTGACCTTCGTCGTGGGCTTCCTGCTCCTCCCGCGCGTGGCGGCAGCGGCTGACGCTGGCACGAAAACGCTCATCGACTATTTCCAGCCGACACCCATTGTCTGCCCGTTGACGTCGAGCACCTGGGGCGCGGCCGGCGTTCTTCCCCGAGATACCTGCAACGGCCTCGAAGATGCAACCAACAAGCAATACCAGTATTGGGATGGAAAGGTCTTCAAGGGCCCGGATGGCAAGTATCATATGTATGCGGGCCAGTGGCCGCAAAGCAAGGGTTTCGCTGACTGGCCCAATTCGGTCATTGCGGAGGCAGTCAGTAGCGGAACTGTCGTGGGAGCTTATACTCTTGGCACCACGACTCCTTTCACTGGAGACGAGCAGAACGTCACCGGAGCTGTCCTCAGCGATGGCAGCTACGTTCTTCTCGACAGTCTGGGTAACAAAGGCACGGGCAATACTTACACTTCCACTTCACTCGCCGACCCATGGACGTCGAAAGGACAATTTTCGATTAGCGGTGACTCCACTTCGACGCAAACAACGGAAAACCTGACCATCTGGGCCAATGCGGACGGCAGCTTCGAGATCATGAGCCGGAGTTTTCAGGAGATGGTCAGCGCCAGCAACATTCTTGGGCCGTACACAATCAAGGCCACTGTTCCCAGCCTGCAAAGCCAGGGCTATGAAGATCCAGTGATCTGGTGCAGCGGTGGCCAATACCATCTGGTGGCCAACGATTACAATGCCCGAAAAGCCAACCACTACACGTCAACTGACGGCATCAACAACTGGAAGAGCATGGGGCTGGCGTACGATCCGACCAGCGATTTCGTGCGCTACACCGACGGAACCGTCAACCATTGGTACAAGATGGAGCGCGCCGGCGTGGTCATGGAGAATGGCCATGTCAGTGCCTTCACCTTCGCAGTCATCGACGTTGATAAGAGCCTGGACCTGGCAAACGATACCCACGGCAGCAAGATCATCGTTGTGCCGTTTGACGGGGCGTCGTTCGATCACGACAACCCAGGTCCCGGAAGTGCAGCATGTCCTGCCGATTCTGGCGGTTCGCCTGATGCCGGCCCGTCCGGTGGTTCCGGGGGCAACGGCGGGGGATCGGGGACCGGCGGCGCTACCGCGAGCGGCGGCAAGACTGGAAGTGGCGGAGTCACGGCGACCGGCGGCAAGACTGGTACCGGCGGCGTGACGACTACCGGCGGCAAGACCGGGGCGGGCGGGACGACGGGGTCCGCCGGCACGCCTGAGACGGGCGGCGCCACGGCGATGGCTGGCAGCACCACAGTTTTCGGCGGAGCGCCGGCCGCCGGCTCCACTGCAGCCGGCGGGGCAGCAGCAACCGGCGGCGCTGCGACAACGGGCGGCAGCACCGGAGCGATTGAAACGGGTGGCGTGGTTGGCGCCGGTGGTACGGTCGGAGCCGCTGGCACCGTTGCCAGCGGCGGCAGTAGTTCTGCCGGCGGATCGATCGGGGGTGACGGATCGTCCGGAAGCGGCGGCGCACTCACCACGGGCCCTGGGGGATCTGCGGGAAGCCCAGCCACGGGCGGCGTGACCCAACCCGGCGTCACAGGCGGCGCGACAGCCGGGACCGGCGCGACACAGGCAAGCAGCGGCTGTTCCTGTCGCATTGGCGCAGGCCAGGCGACGAGCTACCCCGGCTTTGCGTTGCTCGCGCTTCTCATTTTCGCATTTCGTCTTCGCAGAAGGCGCTAACGCATACGCCGATAACTCCGGGCCGGATCTGGGAGTTCCATGTCGCTGGCGGTCTGCGCTAAGCCTCGTCTGGGGCCTCGTCCTGGCGTCGAGCCATTCTTGGCACTAGACGGACATCGAGTTCGGATGCAAATATGGCGCGGCTTTGAGCCGTAACCCGATCTCGGGCCACTGCTTTGACCGACGGCTTCTCAAGACTCAAGTCAAGGAACACGTTGATGGCAAACAGAATTCCGACTGAATCCCGAACCTCCACGCTCTGGCTCACGTTCGCCGTCGCGCTCTGCACGGCAGGAATCGCGGGCGGATGCAGTTCCGCCGGACCATCGATGGGTGGCACGGCCGGCTCGGAAGGCGGGAACACCGGGAACGCGGGTGGTACGTCCTGCCGCCCCTGGCGGCACCACTTCCGCGCCAGGCTGGAACGACGACCGCCCATGGCGGAACGACTACCGCGCCTGGTGGAACAACCAATGCCGGCGGAACCACTTCTGCCTCTGGCGGAACGACAACCGCCCCGGGCGGAACCACTTCGGCCTCGGGCGGAACGACAACCGCCCCGGGTGGAACCACCTCGGCCTCTGGCGGAGCGACTACTGTACCCGCTGCTGGAAGCACGGCCAACACCGGTGGAAGCACTGCCAAGACCGGCGGCAACACAGCCAACTCCGGCGGCAACACGGCCAGCTCCGGCGGCAGCACGGCTGGTTCCGGCGGAAACACGGCCAACTCGGGCGGATCCACGGCCAAGACTGGCGGCTCGATGAGCTCGGGCGGCAAGACGGGTGGTTCCACTGCATCGGGTGGCAGCTCGGGCGGCGCAACCAGTTCAGGGGGCGCAACAGGTTCAGGCGGTACTGTCGCCGGGATGCCTGCTGCGGCCGACATTCTGGCCACCATGAAGCTGGTAATCCCCTACGAGATCAAGCTCGGGCCCGAGGATCCAAGCTGGGTCAACAAGTGGACCGAAGCCACGTTCTACATCGGCGTGATGGCGTCCTACTTGGCCACCAACGAGCCAACCTTCCTGACCAATGCAACCGACTGGGGCACGAAGAACGAATGGACGCTCCTTGCGTCGCCCACGCGCAGTGCAGACAACCAGTGTGCGGGACAGGTCTACGAAGACATCTATCTTGCGAATGCCACCGGCGCTAGCGCGACTATGTACACCAGTACGAAGGCGAGTATCGACCTCGTGAAGGCAAGTCCAAAACCGGGAATTGTCCAGAATACTGACGACTGGTGGTGGTGTGATGCCCTATTTATGGCGCCTGGTGGTGTCGTGCGCATGGGCAAGATTGCAAACGACGCATCGTACTACAGTCTGTTGGACACGGAATGGACCGCCACGCAGACCGGGCTCTTTGACACGAAGACCGGGCTGTTCTGGCGCGATTCGTCCTACGTCAACAAGACGACCTACTGGTCGCGCGGCAACGGCTGGGTCATGGGCGGAATCGTGAGGGTCCTGCAATACCTCCCGGCTACCGACACCAAGCACGATTCCTACGTGACCTTGCTTAAGACCATGGCCGCCGCTATCGTGACTTACCAGCAATCGGACGGCACGTGGCACTCAGACCTCACGCATCCAACCACCTATAACAATCCCGAGGTGAGCGGCACCGGCCTGATCACATACGCCCTCGCCTACGGCATCAACCAAGGTTTGCTCGATCGCGCCACGTATCTGCCTGTGGTGGTCGCGGCCTGGAACGGCATGATGAAGTGTGTCACGAGCGCAGGCCTGGTTGGCTGCATTCAAGCGACCGGCAGTGCGCCGGCGGCCGCCGCAACCACTGAAACCCACGACTACGGGGTCGGCGCCTTCCTGCTCGCCGCCAGCGAAATCTACAATATGGTCAAGTAGCTGCGCCTCATTGGGGCGCGTCGGGCCGCGGCTCCCGGATCGATATTCGGATTTGGCTCATCGGGGTGGCCGGCTCCGCTACGGCGGCAAATAGGCGATCCAAGCCTTCTTCCCAGTTCCGCCGGCCGGAGTGGTGCTGCCTGCGATGATCCGACCGTCCGAAGAGATCCCGCGAATCTCGACGCCATCGGTTCCCGAGGGAATGCCAGGCACCCCTGCCAAGACAGTTCCTAGATTGACTGCACCCTTCGCAGCGGACCACACGAAGACTTGCGAGATGCCGCCCGCCCCTCCCACGATGACTGTCCCGTCTTGGTTCGCGGCCAAGGCCTCACCTTGGAAGCCGAGGGATGTCCGGGTACCACTCGCATCCCAGCGCACGGCGGTGTTGGCACACGCGCCCACCACAATGTTGCCGTCCATGCTGATTCCGTGGACGACAGGATTCAGGATGCCAGCGGCGCAGTCGAGGTTTGTCAGACCTCCACCAGCGGTAATCCTGAACCCGTGGTTCGTTGATGCACTGTCATCATAAGTTCCTGCGATGACTTCATCGTATCGGCTGATAGCAAAGGCATAACTCACGGTGAAACCAGGGTCGGAATCGACCGCCACGGGTAGCCCACCGGTCCAGCGAACAGCGGTACCCACATCCGAGCCAACAACGGTCCCATAGGAACTCACGGCGTTCGCCTGGCTGAGATCCCCCAAGCTCGGATCTGCGTGGTTCGGAAGCAGGGTCTGCTCGAACTTTCTCAAAATCGAATCCCAGGTCCATTCGGCCGGCATAGCCAAGTCGCTTCCCGAGACCGCGGTGCCATCGTAGTTGGTCCCTGTTACCGAGGAGTCGCCATTCACACTGGGGAGCGTTTGGGTGCCTCCCGTGGCAGTCCACAGCCAAGCACGATTGTCTGGGCAGTAGGCAGAGCCCACGACGCTATTTCCATCTCCACTGACTCCAACTGCCCAGGCCATGGCGGCCGCGCACCCCGTGGGAAGAGGCAAGTACTTGAACATCGTGGTGCAGTTCGCTCCGGACCAACCGTCCGTACAGATACAGGCGTAGCCGCTTGCGCTGGTAACGCACGACCCGCCGTTATGGCACGGGTTGGGGCTGATGTCCTGCCAGGCAGCGCTGGCGCTGCACACTTGTGGAGTGCCTGCGTTGCAGCGAGTGTTGGTCGGAATACATTCGCCCGTGCAGCCAGCCGTCGAGCTGCATGCGTACTGACAAGTTTGCGCGAGAGGCATTTGGCAAACACCGCTGCTGCATGTCCCAGCAGCTTGGTAGGTGCTCCCCTGACAGGATCCGGTGCAAGCTTTGTCGCAGCAGTACCCGTCCGGCGAGCAGGTCGTGCCGCTCGCGCAGCCACCGCCGGCTGCCTGGCAGGTCTGCCCCTGTTTGCTCTTGCATGCGCCCGTTGAGTCGCACGTACCGGCGCACACGCCCAAATCATCCTGGTTCTTGATTGCTGTGCACACACGGTTCGTGCATGTCTGGCACGCTCCCACGCAGTCGCTTCGTTTCGTGCATTCGACACACTGGTTGGTCGTCGGATTGCATATCGCGGTCGTGCCGGTGCAGTACTTGTTCGCCGTACAAGCGACGCACAGACCGTTGGTCGCGCAGGCAGGCGTGCCTGGCCGACCCGCACAGTCCTTGTCCGCCGTGCACAGGCCGGATGCGTCCACCGTGGCGGCGCCCGAAGGCGCATCCGCGGCCAGTGCATCCGCAACGCCGACGACAGACGCATCGGGAGGACCAGCCGTCGCCGGGCTGTCCGCTACCGTGTCCGCGAGCGCGTCGGTCGAACCCGACACCGATGGCATCGCTGCATCTGGACCCGGGCCAAGCGACACGTCGCTGCCCCCAACAGAGCCACTTCCGCGCTGGCCCCGGCCGCATCTGGACCCGCGCCAAGCGACACGTCGCTGCCCCCAAGCAGAGCACTTCCGCGCTGGCCCCGGCCGCATCTGGTCCCGCGCCAAGCGACACATCGCTGCCCCCAAGCAGAGCCACTTCCGCGCTGGCCCCGGCCGCCTCCGTCGAGCGCTGGCCGTCGACAGCCACAACACCATCAATGCCGCCATCACCAGCCCGCACACAAAGCAGATCAGGGGTGCACACGTACCCCGGCAGGCATGGCTCCTTATCTTCTGGCGCGCAGATGTTCCAGTCTCGGCTCACGCAATTGCATCCCGCTGTCACTGGCAAAACGAGCGTCAGCACCCACGAACATACGAAGGGTTGGTTTCTCATGTTTGAGGTTCTCGGCTGTGAATTGAAGAAGTTGCTTGGAAAATGCGAGAGAGCATAACTCACTGCACGACTCCGCAAACGATCCTCGAAAAGGCTCAGCGAGTCAAGCCCACGAACCACTGA
>CAVWUP010000013.1:0-20948 GCA_963758155.1 uncultured delta proteobacterium | reverse complement strand
GTTTGTCGAGAACATCTAATTGCGACTGCATGATGATGGACTGTTTGTAGGCGAAGTAGGTGTATAGGCTGAGCGCCACAAGGGTCCAGCACTCTGCAACGTGTGAGAACGACAAGAACTTCTTGAATCTGGTGGACCATGATTTCCGCGACACAGTGGAACCCGTATCCGCTGGGGGCTCGCCTGAGGCCGCTGTGGCGGTAGAGGAATCATCCATGGCGACATTCTACATCAGGCCGGAGTTGGAAACGGCTTTCGTCTCCGCGGGCTGGACTGGGGCCTGCTCGTAATCGCTGGCAGTTCCGCCGCGCGTGGAGGGTGCCAGACACTTTATTAGGTTTCGCGTGGATCCGAGAGGTGAAGAGGTGACAACCTTCAGACCGAGTCCCGCCAGTTCTCGATGTTGAGTCCGAAGGGCACGAGGCGCTGGTAGTGGGATAGGTTGGCGCTTGCCAAGGTCAGGTTGTTCGCGATGGCGGCAGGAAGTCCGACAGGATGTCCGTATCAAGCACGGTTCGGTTCATCGCCGCTGCGCCAAGTATCCGTCGCCCGCAAACGCTCCAGGGCGGACGTCCTAAACTATAGCCCATTCCGAGCTTTCTGGCCGGGATCTGCATCGAGGAGGACCGCCCTAGCCAGCACGGGTGCTTGACCGCCGAACCTCTTTCACTCAGAACAGCCGCGGGAACAGCGATTCGGCGGCAGTCGTGGACACGCGCAGGGATACCGGGCCCTTGGGCGTGGCCGAGGCGAGCAGGCCGGCGTCGAGCAAACGGGCCAGGGCATCGCGAGCGGCTCGCTCGGATAGTCCGGTAATTCGTGCTGCCTCGCCTCGCGCCACCTCGCCCCTAACCAAAACATCATTCGCAATCGCGGATTCGGCGTTGCTCAGCCCCAATTTTTCCAGCACGTACTTCCCCAGTCGTTCGCGCAGGCCGTCGATCTCCAGCATGGACGTCATGAACGCGACCTGGTCGAGCATGACTTCGCAGAACCAGCGAGCGAACTCGCCCAGCGCGCGCAATGACAGATTACCGCGGCCATCCAGATCCCCAGCCCGGGGCGTATCGGCGTGGTCCATCATCTCCTGATATGACGGACGCCCCGGCAGGCCGCGGGCTAGCCCGCGTGACACAGACCACAGCCCGTGGGCTCCGATACCAGCCTGCAGAGCCATGGCGTGTGACATCAGCCGACTGGTGCGGCCGTTTCCGTCGGGAAAGGGATGGATGTAGTTGAACCTGTGGTGGGCAATAGGGATCGCCAGGATTCGCGCGGCCTTGCCCATGGGTCCTAGGGCGAATCGGCGTTCGAAGTAGTCCATGAAACTCAAGACTGCCTCGCTTGACGGGGGCTGATGGCGGCCAACGACGTTGTCTTGCTCGGGCCGCGAGCGGAAGGCCCCTGGTTCCATGCGAAGGTTCGCACCGCCGGGACGCTCGACGGTCAGCATCGACTCCGCAGCGTCGCGATAGAACTCGCGGTGGATCCAGGCAACGGTGTCGACGGATGCCGGCTCGCCCAATTCACCGCGAGCGAATCGCTCGTCGATCGCGCGCTGGACGCGAACATGCGCGGCGGCCTCACGTTGGAGATCGCGGCGCCTCCGGTCTGCGTCCAGGTCCTCGGCCAGGGCCCGCTCGATGTCGCGTGGCCTGGTCACATGCCCCTCAATCAGGTTGCTGTAGTAGCAATTCGTGAGGCGGAGCAAGTCGGCCAGACTGGCTGCTGTTGCCGGATGAAGCCGTCCATCCAAACGCGTCGCTCGTTCGACAATGTCCGCCACCAGGTCAGCCAGTTGGTCCGGAATGGATTCCAACTGACACGGTTCTATGCGCTGCGTGCTCTCCATCGCCAACTGCCGATCATAATGATAGGTAACTATCCAGAACACCAACGAATTGTCGAATATGGCGCCGATCTGATCTGCCGATCTTCGTCGCAACGCAAGCGCCGAACAACACAGGCGAATCCGCCGATGGCTGGTTTGTTGGCCGCCGATGTGGAGATCGAGCAGATCAACCATCGAGCGCCAGTGTGACAACGAGTTCATCAAGGATCTGGCGCCCGCGGTGGAGCGCAGCCAGGCCGTGGTGTCGTTCGGCGCCGGCGTGCAAGCCCTGGCCGAGCGTTTTCCCGGCAAGCCCGTGTATCCCGGGCTCAACACGCAGTTCCTCGGCACTTGGAGCACCCGCAGACTCTTGAAATCGCCATCCACAAGGAGGACACGATGGTCAGAAAGAAGCGACCTTGACTGGCACAAGGCTTGCGGCATGATGCCCCACTATGCCGTACGATCCGCGATGGTCGCGGTCGAGCCGGGAGACGGCCGAGTGGCCAGGGATCATGGTGCCCATGCACAGCCAACGCGAGGTGAAGTGCTAATGCGGAGCCTGCCAAGGTATTCGACTCTGGTTGCCAACTACCCAAAGAGCATCGACAAACCCACCAAGGTTCTGCTTGATGAAATTGGGGGCGAGGTTCGGGCCCAGCTCTCCGACTCGGTCAACACCTGTGCGATTCGCATGAGCGTAGCGCTCAACAAGAGTGATCGACCCATCCAACCGCGCGGTCGTGTCTACCTGCTTAGGGGAAAACGCCACTCCATCCGTCCAACTCGAGGCTCAAGTTGCCTCCGAGTCTATATATCATCCGTGCCAAGGAGATGAAGACGTACCTCGATCATGAATTCGGCGCTGGCCGACTTGTCTATGACGGAAGCAAGCAGACGGAGCCGACGTTCCCCAGTCGGCAACAGCAGGGCATCATCTGCTTCGATTGGAGGGGGCCCTGGGCAGGGTTCGAGGCTGGCGGCCATGTGGATCTGCTCAGATTGGTCGCAGACACGTCTGGAACAGTCACGCATTTCCTCCCGAACTGCGAGGGACATTGCTACTTCCTACCCACCCTGGGGCCAATGCGCGCGTACTTCTGGGAGACCGACCCATGATCCGATGGGCCGCATTTCTGGTGACCCTTTCTGCGAGCGGCGTCGTGCTGTTCGAGGGCGGTCGACGTGTTTCCGAAGCCGACCTCTTGCGTGGTTATGCGGTTTCAAAATGTTTTGCCGCCGCGTACAAGGGCACGTCGATGGAACTCGATGCCAACCGGAGCGCGGAAGCCTATCGCGAAGCCGGCCATGAGGTTCGGCCGTGGGTCTATGGCGAGCTGGATCGACTCTCCAAGCAAGCCGCAAGCGAGATACCCGCCGGGCTGCCTACTGGGCGTCTCAGCATCATGAGGTGCATTGAACTGTACGAAAGCGACGATGTCCGCCATGTGTCATTGGGTCGAAAGCCAGCCGCTCGTTCTGCCCCCCCCAAACCAGCAACATCGACGGTCCATGCGCCCGACTAGGACCCGCTCAGAAAGGCCATGGCCATAGGCAGAGTTAACATAGAGCAGATCGGGAGACTACGCGCAACACTGCGGCGTGACTACTCCGCGACAGCAAGAACTGAAATCGACATTAGATGATTTCCTTTTCCCAGAATGCAAGGACCTCGGCAGCCAGATTCATTACATCGACATTCTTGCCTAGAACAGCCACGGCCGCCGCATCCCCCATTTCGTCCAACTCAACGCTCAGCCTTCCGATTTGGAAGGCATCCATCTGAAAGGCGCCAGCCTGGAAGGCAGCGCCCTCAAGCGCGGTATCCTTCACCGAGCAATCCGTGCGCGCGACCGCAGGTCGCCCCTACCCCGCCGCGGCCTGCAGGTCAAGGTGACCGACGCTGGCACTGGCCTTGAGCTGAACCTCGAACCTGACTGGCTGTTGCTTTCCACTGGCATCGCCCCGGGCGCGGACAATCCGGTGTTTTCGGGCCTGATGCGCACCACGCTCACGGCTGACGGCTTCTTCCTCGAAGCGCATCCCAAGCTGCGCCCGGTGGATCTGGCCAACGAAGGCGAATACTTGGCTCGCCTGGCGCACTCGCCGCGCTTCATCGACGAGACCATCGCGCACGCCAAGGCGGTGGCCGGCCGAGCCGCGACGATTCTCTCGCGCGCCAAGCTCGACATTGCGGGACAAGTGGCCAAGGTCGATCCCGAAGGCTGTGTGGCCTGCGCCACCTGCGTGAAGGTGTGCCCGTACGGCGCGCCTATGATCAACGACATGAAGAAGGCGGAAACTCAGGGCGCCACCTGCATGGGCTGCGGCAAGCGCAGAAAGTTGGAGTTCCATGATCGTTGCCAGTCCAAGATCCGTCACCGAGCTCAAGCAACTGATTGACCGCCATCAGAAGGTTCTCTTCGTCGGCTGCGGCACCTGCGTGACCGTGTGTCTGGCCGGCGGCGAGCGCGAAGTCGGCATCGCCGGCTACGGCGTGCGCATGGCGCGCAAGCTGGCCAAGCAGCCGGTGGAGATCGAGCAGATCACCATCGAGCGCCAGTGCGACAACGAGTTCATCAAGGACCTGGCGCCCGCGGTGGAGCGCAGCCAGGCCGTGGTGTCGTTCGGCTGCGCCGCCGGCGTGCAGGCCATTGCCGAGCGCTTTCCCGGCAAGCCCGTGTATCCCGGGCTCAACACGCAGTTCCTCGGCATTCTGGAAGAGCAGGCGACCTGGACAGAGAAGTGCATCGGCTGCGGCGAGTGCATGCTGGCCGAGTTCGGCGGCGTGTGCCCGGTCACCCGCTGTGCCAAGCACATGCTCAACGGCCCCTGCGGCGGCTCGACCAGCGAGCGTTGCGAAGTCTCCGCGGACAAGCCCTGCGCCTGGCAGCTCATCTTCAAGCGCCTACAGTCAATCGGCCAGCTCGATCGCCTGGAAAAGATCCATCCGCCCAAAGACTGGAGCAAAGCCTGGCACGGGGGAGCGCGGAAGATCGTACGGCCGGAACACCGGATCTAGGCGCGCGGAATTTCGTAGTCGGTCGAGCGCTCGCCAGCAGCGGGCCGGGGCCCGCGGTTGGCATCAGCGAACGCTGGTTCTTCTTGGCGTTCCGCCGTATCGTTGGTGGATGGCTGTACCGGGATTTGAAGCATTCCTTCTGCCCGTCTTGCGTGTTTTTGCCGACGGACGAGAACTGCCCTCTGTCGAGGCGAGGGCTCGCGTGGCAGCGGCAATGGGCCTCGACGAAAACGATCTTGCTGAGCGTCTTCCGAACAGCTCACAGTCGCGGGCAGCCAACCGGGTCTACTGGGCGCAAATTTACCTTCAACGTGCAGCGCTGCTGGAGCGACTGCGACGTGGGGTCTACAAGATCACCGATCGGGGCCAGCAGTTGGTTCAGAGTTCGCCGGCGACGCTCACGATGGCAGATCTGGGTCGGTACCCCGAGTACCGCGAATGGCGGCGCAACGACGACCAGGGTGACGCCCTGCCTGGCGAGGGCACGGTCAGTTCGTCTACGCAGACTCCCGACGAGGCACTGGATAGCGCGTTCAAGGTCGTGCGGTCAAAGATCGAAAAGGATCTCCTCGACCGGATCGTCGCCGGTTCACCGGAACTACTGGAACGTATCGCCATACGATTGGTCGAAGCAATGGGCTACGGCAAACCAGGGGATGGCGCACATCTTGGCCATTCGGGAGACGGAGGAGTCGATGGCGTGGTGCCGGCAGACCCGCTTGGTCTCGACCGTGTCTACATTCAGGCGAAGCGCTACGACCCAGGGCGGGCGGTTCCCATTCGAGATGTGCGCGACTTCCTTGGTGCGCTGGAATCCAAGCGAGCCAAACGTGGCATCTTCATCACGACAGCCGGCAGCTTTCCTCGCGAGGCGCGGGAAATGGTGGACCGCATAGAAAAGCGCCTCGCGCTCATCGATGGCACCACGCTCGGCCGATTGCTGTACGGCTTCGGTGTGGGTGTGAGCGAGGAAAGGGTGCTCTCGGTGAAGAGACTGGACGAAGATACCTTTATCGACGAGTAGCTAGGGTTCGCGTGGAACCTTCAGACCAAATCTCGCCAGTTCTCGATGCTGAGTCCGAAGGGCACGAGGCGCTGGTAGTGGGCCAGGTTGGCGCTTGCCAGGGTCAGGTTGTTGGCGATGGCAGTTGCCGCAATCAGAACGTCAGCAACGCCAATCGCGGTTCCAGTCCGCAAGAGCGCGCCGGCTATCTCGCCGCCGATCCGCGCGGACTTGTCGTCGAACGCAAGCACCTCGGCATTCTGCGCCCATGCGAGAAACTGCGCCGCGCGATCGATCTGCTGCGCTTGATGCCTGCCGCGCACTACTTCGCGAACACGGTCACCGCCGATAGGGTCAGACGAGCATGTTCGCCGATGTAGGCTTGCGCTCGGCGAAGCACGTTGCCATTCTGGCCGCGCAGGAAGTCCGACAGGATGTCCGTGTCAAGCAGGGTTCGGTTCATCGCCGCTGCGCCAAGTATCCGTCGCCCGCAAACGCTCCAGGGCGGACTGGAACGCCTGAAAATCGGATTCGCTTTCGTCCGCCCAGATCGCCGACGGTGCGGCCGCGCGCGGGGTGGTCACTTCCGACGCCATGTCGTGGACCACCTGCTCGACCACACGCAGCCGGTCCGCCGCGGGAAGCGTTCGGATTTGTTCCAGAATACTTTGCGCCGTCAAAGCCATCAGACGACCTCTTGTCTTGAACTATAGCCCATTCCGAGCTTTCCGGCCGGGATATGCATCGAGGAGGACCGCCCTAACCAGCACGGGTGTTTGACCGCCGAACCTCTTTCACGGCCTCGTCGATCTCGCGCTCAGCTTTGGCCTCTTCCTCATCGGATTTGGCGCCCGCCGTACCCTCCGTGGGAAACAGCTAACTGGTACACAGATCCTTGTTCCTGGCGATCTTCTGGATGTCGCGCAGTCGTTCCTTGACCTGCCCGGCGCGGGGGGATTTGGGATAACGCTTGGACAGATCGAGGAAGATAGCCTTCGCGTCGGTGCAGTACTTCATGGCGACGTAGGACTCACCCAGCAGCCACATGGCTTCGGGCACTTCGGCAGAACGCGAAAAGCGTGACATGACGGACAGGTATTCCGCGACGGCCAGGCCGTACTTGAACTCCTGGACCAGAGACTGCCCGATCTGCAACTGGGCCTGAGACGCGCGCGGGTCACTGGGAAAACGCTGAATGAAGGAACGCAAGAAACGACGCGCGTCTTCGCGCATGCCGCCGGCCAGACGATTCTGTGCCTCCTTCCACAGGGCTTCTTTGTCCTCGGGCATGGACGGCGCCACCCGGTCGATGATCTTCTGCTGGGCCTGATTCGTCTTCTGCTGGCTTTCTTCCAGCTCCGCCAGTCGCGTGGTCAGCTGCCTCTGCAGCTCGTCCAAGATGTGCTTGGCCTCTTCGAGCTTGCCGGTGAGAGCCGCGATGTCGCTTTCGTTGCGCGCCACCTTGGTGCCCAGATCGGCCGAATTTCGCTCGAGCAAGCCGGTGGCCTCGTCGAGCAGCTTGCGCAGACGAGCCATCTGGTCGTTGGTGCTGGTCTCGATGGCCTCCATGCGCTTGGACAGCCGGGAGATGTCATCGCGTATCTTGTCGCCCTGATCGGTGGTCATCAGGCAGCCGGAAACCAGCACGACCGCGAGCGCGCAGCCCACGGTCGTCTTGCGAAGTGCTTGCGGCCTTATCGCCATTCGGAGTCGACGCGGCGGTCTTTGGCCCAGCCGGACTCGCTGGTGCCAGTGGCGTCCATCGACCCGCGCGGCACGACGGACATCCGGTTCGCCGCGATGCCTGTGTGCTTGAGGTAGTCCCTGACGGCCTGGGCGCGCCGATCGGACAGCGCCATGTTGTACTCGGTGGTGCCACGCGGATCGGCGCGGCCGGTGAGGCTGACGCTCATGTCGGTCTTCTTCAGGCAGCTCGCGTTCTTGGCCAACAGGCCGGTGGCCTCCGAGGTCAGGTTCGACTTGTCGAAGCCGAAGTAGACCGAATCGAGATCACAGGGCGGCTTCTTGACCGCCGGTTGCTTCTGCGAACCCACGCACAGGCCGTGTACGCATTCTTGATCCTGGGCGCAGTTCTCGTCCTTGGTGCACTGGGGGACGGAGCAACGGCCGGTCATGCATAGCTTGCCGGCCGGGCATTGGGTATCGGCCGTGCAGGACTGACAACGGTTGGCTTTGCAGATCTGACCGTCCGCACATTGCGCGGCATCCTTGCAGTAGCCGGGAATGGCGTCACAGCGACCGTTGTTGCACTGGCGACCCTCACCGCAGTCAGCAGCGTTCCGGCACTGCTGGCACTTGCGGCCCACGCAGAATTCCTTGTCCTTGCAATCCTTGTCGGTGTCACAGACGGGGTATTCGGGCTTGCACCCAGCCGTCGCCACGATCAAGAGAGCCGCAAAACATCCGAGCAGCAAAGTGTTTCTCATTTTTTCCATGGCCTTCCCTCGCCAGGTTTCTAGGGCGGCTTCCTCTCGCTGTCAACGGTCATCAGTAGGCTGGTCGCCCAGGTCGCAGCGATACCAGCCTGGAGCTGAAAATCGTGCTATGGGAGGAATCGAAAGCCCCTGGCATGGATTGGCTGCTAACCCATCTCACCTCGCTCCAGCCGTTGGCCGTCTACTACACCCTGGCGGGTGTTCTGCTGCTCTGCGGCCTGGGCTTGCCCGTCCCGGAAGACGTCTCGCTCATCTCGGCTGGCTACCTCGCCCACCTGGGCATCGTAAACCCGCACAAGGTTCTCGCGGTGTGTTTTGCGTCGGTGCTAGGCGGCGATTGCTTTGCCTTCATGCTGGGTCGCTTTTTTGGATCGCGCTTGCTCCAAAGCCGCCTGGCTCAACGCTTTTTCAGGCCGCGCAAGCAGATTCGCGTGCGCGCCTATTTCCGGAAGTTCGGTAGCAAGGTCATCTTCATCGCGCGTTTTCTGCCTGGTCTGCGTTTTTCCATTTTCCTGTCGGCCGGGACCCTGCGCGTGCGACCCTCGGTCTTCTTCATCCATGATTCGCTGGCGGCGTTGGTTTCGGTGCCGGTGCTGGTTTACGTGGCCTGGCGCTTCGGCCAACACATTGACCATGTGGTGAGCTGGGCGCGACGATCCGAGTATGGCATCCTGGTGCTTTTCCTGCTGGCCGTGGTCTGGATCGCGGTGAAGATGATGCGCAGGCGTCGGCCTCAAAAGGCGTGACGCCGGCCGGGCCGAGCCTTTCCTAGGGGAACCGGATCTGCACGCCGAGCCCGGCGTCGAACTCCATGCGGAACCAACGCAAGAACTCCATGGTCCACCCGACCTGCACGAAGAAACCCACGTTCTTGATGGCGTCGTACATCAGGCCGTCGGCGTTGCGCAGCCCCCAGTCACTGTTCTTCACAACGCCACCATAGTTCGTGTAGTCGTAGACGAACTGACCGGTGGCGTAGAACTTCAACGCCACATCCTGGTCAAGCCAGTAGCGCACCCCGGGCGCCAGCGCGAACTGGTGACTGTTGAAGGTCGCGGGATCCTTCTGCAAGGCAAAACGCAGGTCGACAATGAGATCGAGACGCCGGTGAAGGCCGAAAGAGGGCTGGATATCGAGGAAGAAAGGCAGAATGTGCGCGCACACCCGCCGGCTGCGGTTGCCCGACGAGTCGCCGCAGGGGATGTTGTCCGCGTAGGGAGCGATCACGCGGTATCCGCTGCCCGGCATGATTGACAGCCCGAATTGGCCGTAGTGATTGATCTCGGCGGGCCGCCCGAAACTCCATGGCTCTGACGGCGCAGGAGCTTCCGCGGCTGCCTGGGCCTGGCGGCGCTTGGCCGGCCGTCGCGGCGCCTCGCCCGGGGGCGCTGACGCCGGGGCCGTCGCACCGTCGTTGGCCGTTGCTGGTTCTGCCGGCAGCGCTGCTTCCGGTCTCGTTTCCTCGGCAGCCCAAACGTTTTGTGCGACAGCTTCTGCCGCAACGATCATACTTATGAAAATGACGACGCGACACGACGTTTGCATGACAGGCGATAGTATCGAATGACGGCTCGCCATTTGCCAGACTTGCGAAAAATCAGCCGCCGAACCGTGCTGGCCGGGTTGCTGGGCGCCGGGCTCTGGGGACGATCCGGGTTGGTTGGCGCCATCGGTGATTCGTCGCGGATTCGTCTGGCGCGGCTCCACCTGGCCGACCTGCCCGATCCGCGGCCTACGGCTTTGCGGCGCCTGGCCTGGGAACTCGAACGTCGCACCAGCCTGATCGCGGTGCCGGACCCCGTGGTGCTGGCGCTCGCCAGCCCGGAACTCTTTCGCTACCCGCTGATCTTGCTCTCCGGCGATCGCACATTTTCGATGCCTTCCGAGGCGGACATCGCGCGCCTGCGGCGTTTTCTGACTTTCGGCGGCTGCCTGCTGGTCGATTCGGCGGAGGGTCGGGCGGGCGGGGCGTTCGATGCGTCAGTGCGCCAGCTCTTGGCGCATGTCCTGCCAGGCGACATGCCAGCCCGCGTGCCGGATGAGCATGTGCTGTGGAAGTCGTTCTATGTTCTGCGCGGGGTAGTCGGGCGCGTGCTGGCCGCGCCCTACCTCGAGGGTGTGGAGCGCGACCGCCGTCTCGCGGTCATCTACACGCAGAACGATGTGTGCGGCGCCTTGGCGCGCGACGGGTACGGTCGCTGGGAACACGACGTGGTCCCGGGCGGCGAAGAGCAGCGCGAGCAGGCCTTCCGATTCGCGGTCAACGTGGTGATGTATGCCCTGTGCCTGGACTACAAAACGGAACAAGCGCACATCGATTTCATCATGCGCACCCGGCGCGCGCGACCTGGAGCTCCCTAGATTTCACGGCGGGTTTTCGGAATGCTTGCATATGCAAGCTTCGGGCGCTAGAGCTACCCCGCCATGCTGTTCGGCCGTCGCTCGGAGCCACCTACCTTCCTTTCGCCTCTTGCCGCCGCCCTTGCGGTATCCATGACCGCGCTCGCCTGTGCCAAAGGCGAGGCTGGTCCCACGACCCGCGCCCGTCCGGCGCCCCAGGTCGTGGTCGCCAAGGTGGTGGCGCGCGATGTTCCGGTCGAGGTCCACGCCCCGGTTGAGCTGCGCGCCCTGGAACAGGTTGACGTGGGCTCCAAGGTGCTCGGCTATGTCGACGCAGTCCTGGTCGACCGGGGGGACCGGGTGCGCCGGGGTCAGGTCATTGCCTTGGTTCGGCCCAGCGATTTGCCCGACCAGCTGGCAGCTGCCCGCAGCGTCTTTGGCCAGACCAAGGCGTCGGCGGTTCTGGCGCGCACCAACTACGAGCGGGCGAACAAGCTGGCGCCGACCGGCGTGGTCAGCCAGCAGGAACTGCAATCCTCCACCGCGGCTCTGGCCTCGGCCGAATCGGCCCAGGCGGCAGCCCAGGCCCAGATCTCCGGCCTGGCCATCCGCCTGGGCGAGACGCGCATCACCTCTCCCATCGAGGGATCCATCGCCGCCCGCCGGCTCGATCCGGGCGCTCTGGTCGGGCCACCCGGGGGCGGCGCCATCGTCACGGTGGTCCGCACCGATCGCCTGCGCGTGTTCATCACTCTCAACGAGTACGATGCCGCGGGCGTGGGTCTGGGCAAGGATGCGCATGTGGAGCTGGATGCGCTGCCGGGCCGCACCTTCCCGGGCAAGGTGGTGCGCCTGGCGCCGTCCTTCGATCCGCTGACACGCACCCTGGAGGCTGAGGTGCAGCTTCCCAACCCGCTGGGTGAACTGCGTCCAGGCATGTATGGCCGCGGCTCGATTGTTCTTGAAATACGTCCCAAGCGGCCCGTGGTGTCGGTCAATGCCGTGCAGATATCTTCGGGCAAGAAGTACGTCTTCGTCTTGCACGACACCAAGGTCGAACGCCGGACCATCGAAACGGGCGCCGACGTGGACATGGGCGACGCCCTCGAGATCCGTTCTGGCCTTCAGGTGGGCGAAGAGGTCGTGACGGCTGGCGCCGATGGATTGTCAGACGGAACCACGGTTCGCGTGGTTCGCGACATCAATCCCTACACGGGTCAGAAAGACGCAGTTGCCGCTTCGCCCACAGCGACGCAGACCACGACCGCGCGCCAACCCCGCAAGCCCAACTAGTTCGGATCGGGGCAGCACACCATGTGGCTCACACGTCTCGCTCTTCGCAATCCCGTTCTCATCCTGATGCTGTCGCTCATGCTCATCGTGCTGGGCGTGGTGTCGCTCAATCGACTGTCAGTCGACCTGTTTCCTGACATCACCATCCCGGTCATCCGCATCGCCACGTTCTATACAGGCGCGGGGCCGCAGGACATCGAGAAGTCGATCACCCAGCCCATCGAGCGCGCGGTCAGCGCCTCGCCCGGTGTCGACAAGGTGGAAAGCTCGTCCAAGCAGGGCGTATCGCTCATCAGTGTGTGGTTCGCCTACGGGACCAACCTGGACAACGCCCAGTTCGAGGTGTCCCAGCGCATCGCCCAGATCCTCAACACCCTGCCGCCCGGCATTCAGCAGCCCTTTGTCATCAAGTTCGACATCACCAGCATCCCGGTCGTGTCGGTCACTGTCGCGAGCGACCTGCTCGACGAGAAACAACTCTACGACCTGGCCTACAACACCATCGAGCCGCAGCTGGAACGCGTCCCTGGCGTGGCCAGCGCGACGGTCGGCGGGGGTAAGATCCGCGAAATCGAAGTCATGGCCGACCGCGATGCCTTGCGCGCGCGCGGCCTGGATATCATGGCTCTGACCAATGCCGTGCGCGGGTCGAATTTCCTTCTGCCCTCGGGCAGCCTGCGCGCCGGCGATCGCGACTACAACGTCTTTACCAACACGCAGGTTCCTGACGTGCGGCCCTTGCGCGACGTGGTGGTGCGCGCCACGCCGTCGTCGGCGGGGCAAGGGGCGGGCGTGGTCAGGGTGTCGGACGTGGCCCAAGTGGAGGATCTGACCGCCGACCAGACCGAGATCGTGCGCGTGAACGGAAAGCGCGGCGTGTTTCTGCGCGTGCTCAAGCAACCGGGGGCCAACACCATCGCCGTGGTGGACGCGATCCGCGACGCCATCACCAATCTGCGCGGCGTGCCCACCAACGTGAAGATCGAGATCGGGTTCGATCAGTCTCTCTACATCCGGTCGGCCGTGGCGGCGCTGCAGCACGAGGCTGTGCAGGGTGGCGTGCTCGCCATTCTGGTCATTCTGTTCTTCCTGGTGAATTTTCGCGCCACCGGAATCATCGGCGTGGCCATTCCGCTCTCCATCGTGTCGACCTTCGTGTTGCTCTACTTCACCAACCAGACGCTCAACGTCTTCACCCTGGGAGGCCTGGCCCTCGGCGTAGGCCGGCTGGTCGACGATTCCATCGTGGAACTGGAGAACATCCACCGCCACCTGGCCATGGGCCAGAACCGGCGCAACGCCGTATTGATGGCCGCGCAGGAAGTGGCCATGCCCATTTTGGTTTCGACCATCACCACCATCGTGGTGTTCTTCCCGGTGCTCTTCATGACCGGGATCGGGCGCTACCTGTTCATGCCCCTGGCTTTGACCATTGCCTTCGCCTTGCTCATGAGCTTCTGGGTCTCGCGAACCGTGACGCCTCTGCTCTGCTTCTATTGGCTCAAGGAAGGCGGCCACGAGCAAAAGGGCTTTGCCGCCAAAATGACCGGCTGGTTCGACCGGGTCGATGCGGCCTACGGTCGCTCGTTGGAGTGGGTGCTGCGCCATCGCTTGCTGACCGTGGCGGGAATCCTGCTGTTCTTCGTGGGCAGCATGTTCGTCAAGCGCGGTATCGGCAGCGAGTTCTTTCCTGACAGCGACGAGTCGCAATTCAGCATCACCTACAAAACGCCCATCGGAACCCGCGTAGAGCGTACCGAACAGGCGACGGCACGGCTGGAAGACATCGTACAAAAGGAGCTGGCACCCATCGGCAGCGGTGAGACGGCCCAGCGTATCTACACCACTCTCCTGTCTGACACCGGCCTGCCCCTGGGCCGCACCGCCATCTTCAGCCAGAACACCGGCACCCATTCGGGCAGTCTTTCGGTCAACCTGGTGACCAGAGCCGACCGTCCGGTTTCCGACGTATGGGCGGCCGAAAAGGTGCGCGCAGCCCTGCGCGATTCCATGCCCGGAACACAGCTGTATTTCTTCGTCGGCGGCATCGTGAAGCGCATTCAGAACTTCGGGGCCACTGCCCCCATTGATGTCGAGGTTCTGGGTTACGATCTCGACGATGGGTCGCACTACGGGACCAGCCTATTGACAAAAATGCGCGCCCTGACCGACGCTCAGGGGCGGCCGCTGCTGACCGACGTGCAGTCGTCGCGCGAGGAGAATGCCCCGGAGCTGGACGTGGTGGTGGACCGCCAGAAGGCGGGCATGCTGGGTGTTTCCGAGCAGGACGTGGCGCAGACCATCCTCATCGGCTTGCTGGGCAACACGCAGATCACGCCCGTGCCTTTCACCGATCCCAAGACCGGCAACGAGTACTACGTCAACGTGCGCATGACAGATGCCCACCGCGAGCATGTCGCGGACCTGGGCGATATGTTCATACGCTCACCCAGCGGCGGGATCGTCACAGTGGACACGCTGGCGCATATCGAGCGCAACAGCGGTCCGGTCATGATCGACCGCAAGTACTTGCAGCGCATCGTACACGTCACGGCCAACGTAGCTCCCACTGCGGATTTGGGCGCGGCCAGCGAGGCCGTCCAGCGCGTGGTCGACAACACACCGCCGCCCGAGGGCTTTGCCGCCACCCTGGGTGGCCAGACGCTGGAACAGAAGAAGGCCTTCCGCGGCCTCATCTTCGCCGCCCTCATGGCACTGGCCCTCGTGTACATGGTGCTGGCCAGCCAGTTCAAGTCGCTCATCGACCCGCTGGTCATCATGTTCAGCGTGCCCCTGGGCGTCTCCGGCGTGTTCATCATGCTCTACCTGACCGGCACCAAGCTGAGCGTGAACAGCTTCATGGGCATCATCATGATGGTCGGCATCGTGGTTTCGAACGGGGTTCTGCTGGTCGACTTCGCCAACGTGCTACGCCGCCGGGGCAAGTCCTTGCATGAGGCCACCGTACTGGCCGGCCGCACCCGTCTGCGGCCCATCGCGATGACCACCATCGCCACCATCATCGCCCTCATCCCCATGGCGCTCGGCCTCGGCGAAGGCAGCGAGACCAACCTGCCGCTGGCCCGCGCGGTCATCGGCGGTCTCATGGTGTCGACGTTCTTCACTCTCTTCTTGGTGCCCTCGCTGTACACGGTGCTCGATCGTTTCGCCAAGCGGGTCTCGCCCCACGACGAGGATCTGGGCGACGAGCGGACGGCCGCGGAGGATCCGGCCCATGCTTAGCTACGGCCTGTCGGAGAATTCGGGACCGCTGGGCCGCGGGTCGCGGGTCGCGGGTTGCGTGAGCGTGAGCGTGAGCGAGTTCGTGGGCGGTACGCGCGAGACGGAAGACCGGCCGCTCATGCACACACGAGTCGCCCACGCAGGCCGCTGCACTCTGTTCGTTCACGCTACCGCTAGCGCCCACGCTGGCCGCCTTCCGCTGACCGGGATTCTCCCGATGGGCCACAGTCGCAGATGTCTGCGACTGGTTCTTTGTGCGGCTCTTCTGGCCGCCTCGCCGACCGTTCGCGCTCAAGAAACCAGCGAGCCCCCGCCGGTGCCCAAACTGCAAGACGCCGCGTCCGACACCGGCAGCGCCTACGAGAAGATCACGATGACCGAGGCGGTGCGACGGGCCCTGGCACGCAACGTGACCACACTGGTGGCTCTGGCCGAGATCGATCGCGCCCAGGCTTTGCTCGGCGAGGCGCGCGCCCCGTCCATGCCGAGCCTGATCGGGAACGCTGCGTACACGCGGCTCGACGCGGATCGGGTTCTGCAATCCGCGACCTACGATTTCACGAAGCCGTATCCCCCACCTGCCATTCTCGGCTCCAGGCTCCTCGCCGCAAAGAACCAGGAATCGGCGAACCTTACCCTGAACGTGCCGCTCATCTCACCGTCCGCCTGGGTGAAATGGTCGCAGGCCAGGACCAACCTGATGTCCGTCCGGGCCGGCAACCAGGACGCGCGCCGGACCGTGGCGCTCTTGGCGGCGCGCGCCTACCTCGCGGTCATCGCACAGAAGCGCCAGCTCGACATCAACGCGCGCGCGCTGGCCACGGACCGCGCTCACTACGACTACGCGCACATTCGTCTGGTGGGCGGCGTCGGCAACAGGGTGGACGACGTGCGGGCCGCACAGCAGGTGGCCTCCGACGAGGCGCTGCTGTCCGCCAGCTACACGGCCCTGGCGCGCGCGCGCGAGGCGCTGGGCATGCTGCTCGGCGAGGAACGCCCCATCGACGTGTTCGACGATCTTGATTTGCCGAAGATCCACGCCGATCCCACGCAAGCGGTGGCCGCGCGCTCGGACGTGGTCGCGGCCAAGACGCGGGTGCAATTGGCCGAGCAGACCAAGAAGCAGGGCTGGGCCGACTACACGCCCACGCTCCTGGGTCAGTTCATGCCCTTCTATCAGAACCCGCCGAGCCTCACGGTGCCCGAGACCGGGTGGCAGGCCATGCTGGTGCTGACGGTACCGTTCTTCGAGGGCGGCATCCGCTGGGCTCAAAACAAGGAGCGGGCCGCGCTCCTCGACGAGGCGCGCAGCCAGTACGACGCCCTGCTACGCCAGACCCGCTCCGACATCCGCATCGCGGTCGAGGAGGTCAGCCGCGCAGACGAGGCCATGCAGTCCGCATCCAGCGCCGCCCGGCTGGCGCGCGAGGCGCTGGCCCTGGCCAGCCAGGCCTATCGGGCCGGCGCCACCTCCAACCTGGAAGTCATCGACGCCGAACGCCGCGCGCACGACGCCGACACAGGGGCAGTCATCGCCGAAGACAACGTCCGCCAGGCCCGCCTCGATCTATTGGCCGCAGCCGGACAGTTTCCGTAGACGAGCGGATCAGACCAGTTTGGCCAGCACGCTCTCGAGAGTGGTGGGCCCGCGCACGTGCCTGGCCTCGCCGTTGCCGAAGCTCATGGTGCCAGTATCCAGGGCATGGGCCATCTCTCGGAAAAGTCCCGCCATGGGCTCCGAGAACCCCGACTGCACCAGTGTTGGAATCACTGCCTCAGCGGGCACGCGCACAGCCTCGACCGGCCGTCCCAGCAGCCTGGCCAAGATGCGCGCCGCATCGGCGTAGCTTGATTGCTGCAGCGCCTCGAGCTCGATGATCTCGTTGTGTGCGGGCGGCTCCAGCAGCGCCTGCGCCGCAGTTCGGCCGATGTCCGCAGTGGCAATCATGGCAATGCGATGGCTCGGATCGAACAGACAAGGTAGAACGCCCTGACCGCGCGCCAGGGAAACCAAGGACCCGAGGTTCTCCATGAAGTAGCCTGCGCGGATGAAAGTCGCGCGCGTGTCGCGCAAGCCAGCCAGCCGTTTTTCACCCTCGTGCAGTATTACCACTGGCCCTGTCCCCTTTTCCAGCTGCGCGCCGATCGACGACAGAAAGGCAACATGGGGAACGCGGGCCGTGCCCAGTGCCTCGCACATGGCCCCCAGAAAACGCCGGCCGCGTGCGAAGTAGTCGCTGGCAGCCAGGTCGGGCGGGACCAGGAGATACGCGCCCTTGACCCCTGACAGGGCCTGGGTCAGTCCGGGCACATCGTCGAGCGAAGCCACCGCCACCTCTGCTCCCTTTTCCCGCCAGGCGCGCCCCTTTTCTTCACTGCGCACCAGCACGCGCACAGGGTGTCCCTTTTCCAACAGCACCGTGGCAGCCGCGGCACCCGTCTTTCCAGATACACCGGCTATCAGGTACATGGCATCTCCTTTCCGCGACTATTCCAGGTGGACGTTGCCCTCGGCCAGCACGCGATCACGTAGGCCTTGCGTCTGCACCACGCGCACCGCATAGGTGTGCGAGGGCTCGAATCCATCGTCGGGCGACAGCAAGAAGCGCATGCCCAGGTCGCTCCCTGGATCCATGCTCACGTTCCAGAACGCCTTTGGTTCTTTGCGTGCCATGCTTTCTGGATCGTCTCGATCAAAGACACCCACGATGATCGGCCCGCTATTCGATCGCGCGCTGAAGCGGGCCACCATCTCCACCTGCCATGGTTGCTTGGGGCCCGCCGAGTCGAAGCCTCCCTTGGACGCCAATTGAGCGCCCCGCGCCAGCA
This sequence comes from uncultured delta proteobacterium, assembly GCA_963758155.1. Lineage (GTDB taxonomy): Bacteria > Myxococcota_A > Polyangia > Fen-1088 > Fen-1088 > Fen-1137. Next base: position 2,931 of record CAVWUP010000013.1, on the reverse strand, counting down.
CCGTCACCGCCGGTTGATCGTCGTCTACCTCCACGCCGACAATTGTGGCGCTCCCGCCAGGTGCCACGCACACCGACCCTCGTTGCGGACAGTCGCGCTTCTGCTCGCGCGAAACCAGGAAAACCTGCGGGGCTTCGTCCACCACCTCAAAACTCGGAACCTCCCAAGATTCCAGCGTGGACGGTACTTCGGCCTGGGCCAATGTCATCAGGACGATTTCAGCTAGCATTTAACACCTCCCGCCCTGCTTGTCTTGCTGGGGCTTCATCTAATGAGATGCCTGGCGCGCGGAACCGGTTCGCCGCTGAAGATGGTCCGCGTGACGCGCGCCGCACGAACACCTGTGAAAGGGCGTCTTGCAGGTCGCGTTGGACGGAAACTAGCCTAGGGAGTCGGCCCATCCCCTGACCCGGCAAGGGCCGCGAGGTTGCGCCGCGCCTGGGGATAGTCAGGTCGGTACTGGAGCGCCAGACGATAGTGCTCGCGCGCCTCATCAAGGCGGCCGAGGCGCCGCAGAACTGTGCCCAGGTTGTTGTGGGCCTCTGGATACTCGGGCCGGACCTTCAATGCCCCCTGGTAGGCCGCAATGGCCTGCAACAGATCCCCCTTGCGCGCCCAAGCGTTCCCCAGTGTGTAGTAGGCGATGGCGTCGTCCGGCTTGAGCCGAATCACCTGTCGGTATTCGCCGATGGCATCCGTCAGCCGTCCCGCCCGGTCCAGGGCCACCGCATAGTTGCCATGGTCCTCGGCAGAATCCGGCTCCAGCTGCGCCGCGGCCCCAAGATGCAACACTCCCAAATCAAGCCGCCCGAGTTTCAAATACACGTAGCCAAGATTGCTGTGTGTTCTAGCGTCCTGTGGATTCTCGCGCAAGACTGCCTCAAACCGCTCAATGGCCTCGGCCCCCCGTCCCGCGCCAACCAGAGCAATCCCGAGGCTGCGGGCCGCGTCGGCATCGTCCGGCTGCAGCTGGAGCGCCTGCTGGTACAGCGGAATAGCCGCATCGCCCTGCCCGGCCTTGACCAGCGCATCCCCCTTGCCCCTGAGCGCCTTGAAGTAGTCCGGGGAAAAGTGCAGCGCCTGATCGAACAGCTCGATGGCCGCTGCGGTTTGACCCATTTTCAACAGCGACTCGGCCTTGTTGTAATAGGCCATGGCGTGGTCTGGCTTCAATTGCAGCGCTTTGTCGTAGCTGGCCAGCGCCTCCGACCTTCGGCCTGCACCATCCAGTGCATTTCCGAAGTCATTGAGAGCCCGCGCATTCCCAGGGCGCTTGCCAACCGTATCGCCCCAAAGGCTCAGCGCGCTTCGGTACACCTCATTGCGCCGCACAGTTCCCCACCCCAGCAACGCCGCCACCAGTGCAACAATGACCAGCCCCGCATTTTTGCTCGCCTTGGAAAAGAGTCCGACCGCCGCAAGGGCCGCCACGGGGATCAAGGGCAAATACATGCGATGCTCGGCTATGGTTTGCGTGGTTAGCGGAATAATGCTCGAACTCGGTGCAAGAAGTCCAAAGAACCAGCAGCCCGCAAACCCCAATTTCGGTCGGCGAATTGTCGCGTACACGGTTGCCGCCAACAGCACCAGAAGAATGGCTGCCTGCGGCCAGACCAAGGCGAAGTCCTTGATCACCTGGCTTCCGTAGTCGAACACCAGATTCTGCGGCCACAGCGACAGGACCAGGTAGCGCACGATGGCCCAGCACTGGGTCAAGGCATAAGCCCACCAAGTCACCCCGTGCCCGAAGCCAGCGGTTTGGTTCCGATCATTGTACGCGAAGACAAGCAGTCCCAACGGCAGCCAGGTCGCCGCCAGGCCGAGATACAGCCGCCCCCGCTGCCTCAGCGCCTGCTTGAACGAGCCCGACAGGAAGGCCCGGTCGTAGAACCACACCATGAGGGGCGCAGTGGCCATGACCTCTTTGCTGGCCATTCCCAATAAGCACGCGGCGATAGCACAAGCGTACCAGAAGGCCTTCCTGGCGGAGTCGCATGAACGAAGGACGAAGTAGAGTGTGAGCAGGTAGAAAAGACCCGCGATCAATTCGTTGCGCTGGATGACCGACGTGACTGACTCCGTCAGGAGAGGGTGGACCGTCCAAAGCAGAGTCATTGAGAGTGCAATCGGCCGAGCCTTGCCTTCGAATCGTCCTTGCAGCGATGGCAGCCGCAATGTGCGCAATACAAGACTGAAAAGCACCAGTGCCACCGACACATGCAGCAGGAAGTTGACGACATGGTATCCCGTCACGCTGGTTCCGCCCAAGGCATAGTTGACCGCCAGAGACAGATTGACCAGCGGTCTTCCGGCCGCCCCGGCCGACAGCAGCGGCGGCCGCATCACCCGCGTGATGGGCCACAGGTGCCTGATGGACGGATTGTCGACGATGGCCGCGATGTCGTCGAATACGAAGGGGCCGGAGAAACTGTTGTGATAGGCGGCGCAGGCCGCGAGAATGATCAGCACGAGGCAAGCCGGCGTCGCCCAGGGCGACTCGCCACCAGGCGCTGGTTGATCAGCCATCACCGGACGGCTGGGATGTGACTTGTGCGACGCCATTTCTCGCAGTTTTTTATCCCAACACGGAGCACGGCGAAAGGAAAGCCATTCATCGGCCGGGCGAGAGTCCTCGACTAGTGACTGATTTCCAGCGCCTTTGCGACCATATCGGCCAATGACTCTATCGTGTAGGGCTTGGCCAGCCAGCCCAAGCCGCGGTCAATGGCGGACTGCATGCGATCATTGGGCGCGTGTCCGCTCACCAGAAGCGCGCGTTGGCTGGGAAAGAGCTGGCGGATCATCTCGAAGACCTCCAGCCCATCCCGTTCTTCGAGCAGGCTCATGTCCAGGATGACAAGGTCGCACGGGCTCTGGCCCGCAGCCGCCGCTCTTTCAAAGCGCTGGTAGGCCTCTTGCCCGCTCTCTAGG
>CAVWUP010000012.1:0-160448 GCA_963758155.1 uncultured delta proteobacterium | reverse complement strand
CGCGCGCGTCTCAGGCCCAGTTGCAGATCGGGCAGTCTCTGGTCCAGGAGTTCAAGTACGGCCTGGCCGTCGCGGAATACCTGTCCGTCATGTCACGCTTTTCGCGTTCTGCCGAAGTGCCCGAAGCCATGTGGCTGCTGGGTGAGTCCTACGTCGCCATGAAGTACTGCACCGACGCGAAGGCTATCTTCCTCGATCTGTCCAAGCGTTATCCCAAATCCCCCCGCGCCGGGCAGGTCAAGGAACGACTGCGCGACATCCAGAAGATCGCCAGGAACAAGGATCTGTGTACCAGTTAGCTGTTTCCCACGGAGGGTACGGCGGGCGCCAGATCCGATGAGGAAGAGGCCGAAGCTGAGCGCGAGATCGACGAGGCCGTGAAAGAGGTTCGGCGGTCAAACACCCGTGCTGGTTAGGGCGGTCCTCCTCGATGCATATCCCGGCCGGAAAGCTCGGAATGGGCTATAGTTCAAGACAAGAGGTCGTCTGATGGCTTTGACGGCGCAAAGTATTCTGGAACAAATCCGAACGCTTCCCGCGGCGGACCGGCTGCGTGTGGTCGAGCAGGTGGTCCACGACATGGCGTCGGAAGTGACCACCCCGCGCGCGGCCGCACCGTCGGCGATCTGGGCGGACGAAAGCGAATCCGATTTTCAGGCGTTCCAGTCCGCCCTGGAGCGTTTGCGGGCGACGGATACTTGGCGCAGCGGCGATGAACCGAACCCTGCTTGACACGGACATCCTGTCGGACTTCCTGCGCGGCCAGAATGGCAACGTGCTTCGCCGAGCGCAAGCCTACATCGGCGAACATGCTCGTCTGACCCTATCGGCGGTGACCGTGTTCGCGAAGTAGTGCGCGGCAGGCATCAAGCGCAGCAGATCGATCGCGCGGCGCAGTTTCTCGCATGGGCGCAGAATGCCGAGGTGCTTGCGTTCGACGACAAGTCCGCGCGGATCGGCGGCGAGATAGCCGGCGCGCTCTTGCGGACTGGAACCGCGATTGGCGTTGCTGACGTTCTGATTGCGGCAACTGCCATCGCCAACAACCTGACCCTGGCAAGCGCCAACCTGGCCCACTACCAGCGCCTCGTGCCCTTCGGACTCAGCATCGAGAACTGGCGAGATTTGGTCTGAAGGTTCCACGCGAACCCTAGCTACTCGTCGATAAAGGTATCTTCGTCCAGTCTCTTCACCGAGAGCACCCTTTCCTCGCTCACACCCACACCGAAGCCGTACAGCAATCGGCCGAGCGTGGTGCCATCGATGAGCGCGAGGCGCTTTTCTATGCGGTCCACCATTTCCCGCGCCTCGCGAGGAAAGCTGCCGGCTGTCGTGATGAAGATGCCACGTTTGGCTCGCTTGGATTCCAGCGCACCAAGGAAGTCGCGCACATCTCGAATGGGAACCGCCCGCCCTGGGTCGTAGCGCTTCGCCTGAATGTAGACACGGTCGAGACCAAGCGGGTCTGCCGGCACCACGCCATCGACTCCTCCGTCTCCCGAATGGCCAAGATGTGCGCCATCCCCTGGTTTGCCGTAGCCCATTGCTTCGACCAATCGTATGGCGATACGTTCCAGTAGTTCCGGTGAACCGGCGACGATCCGGTCGAGGAGATCCTTTTCGATCTTTGACCGCACGACCTTGAACGCGCTATCCAGTGCCTCGTCGGGAGTCTGCGTAGACGAACTGACCGTGCCCTCGCCAGGCAGGGCGTCACCCTGGTCGTCGTTGCGCCGCCATTCGCGGTACTCGGGGTACCGACCCAGATCTGCCATCGTGAGCGTCGCCGGCGAACTCTGAACCAACTGCTGGCCCCGATCGGTGATCTTGTAGACCCCACGTCGCAGTCGCTCCAGCAGCGCTGCACGTTGAAGGTAAATTTGCGCCCAGTAGACCCGGTTGGCTGCCCGCGACTGTGAGCTGTTCGGAAGACGCTCAGCAAGATCGTTTTCGTCGAGGCCCATTGCCGCTGCCACGCGAGCCCTCGCCTCGACAGAGGGCAGTTCTCGTCCGTCGGCAAAAACACGCAAGACGGGCAGAAGGAATGCTTCAAATCCCGGTACAGCCATCCACCAACGATACGGCGGAACGCCAAGAAGAACCAGCGTTCGCTGATGCCAACCGCGGGCCCCGGCCCGCTGCTGGCGAGCGCTCGACCGACTACGAAATTCCGCGCGCCTAGATCCGGTGTTCCGGCCGTACGATCTTCCGCGCTCCGCCGTGCCAGGCTTTGCTCCAGTCTTTGGGCGGGTGGATCTTTTCCAGACGATCGAGCTGGCCGATTGACTGTAGGCGCTTGAAGATGAGTTGCCAGGCGCAGGGTTTGTCGGCGGACACTTCGCAACGCTCGCTGGTCGAGCCGCCGCAGGGGCCGTTGAGCATGTGCTTGGCACAGCGGGTGACCGGGCACACGCCGCCGAACTCGGCCAGCATGCACTCGCCGCAGCCGATGCACTTCTCTGTCCAGGTCGCCTGTTCTTCCAGGATGCCGAGAAACTGCGTGTGGAGCCCGGGATACACGGGCTTGCCGGGAAAGCGTTCGGCAATGGCCTGCACGCCGGCGGCGCAGCCGAACGACACCACGGCCTGGCTGCGCTCCACTGCGGGCGCCAGATCCTTGATGAACTCGTTGTCGCACTGGCGCTCGATGGTGATCTGCTCGATCTCCACCGGCTGCTTGGCCAGCTTGCGCGCCATGCGCACGCCGTAGCCGGCGATGCCGACTTCGCGCTCGCCGCCGGCCAGACACACGGTCACGCAGGTGCCGCAGCCGACGAAGAGAACCTTCTGATGGCGGTCAATCAGTTGCTTGAGCTCGGTGACGGATTTTGGACTGGCAACGATCATGGAACTCCAACTTTCTGCGCTTGCCGCAGCCCATGCAGGTGGCGCCCTGAGTTTCCGCCTTCTTCATGTCGTTGATCATAGGCGCGCCGTACGGGCACACCTTCACGCAGGTGGCGCAGGCCACACAGCCTTCGGGATCGACCTTGGCCACTTGTCCCGCAATGTCGAGCTTGGCGCGCGAGAGAATCGTCGCGGCTCGGCCGGCCACCGCCTTGGCGTGCGCGATGGTCTCGTCGATGAAGCGCGGCGAGTGCGCCAGGCGAGCCAAGTATTCGCCTTCGTTGGCCAGATCCACCGGGCGCAGCTTGGGATGCGCTTCGAGGAAGAAGCCGTCAGCCGTGAGCGTGGTGCGCATCAGGCCCGAAAACACCGGATTGTCCGCGCCCGGGGCGATGCCAGTGGAAAGCAACAGCCAGTCAGGTTCGAGGTTCAGCTCAAGGCCAGTGCCAGCGTCGGTCACCTTGACCTGCAGGCCGCGGCGGGGTAGGGGCGACCTGCGGTCGCGCGCACGGATTGCTCGGTGAAGGATACCGCGCTTGAGGGCGCTGCCTTCCAGGCTGGCGCCTTTCAGATGGATGCCTTCCAAATCGGAAGGCTGATCGTTGAGTTGGACGAAATGGGGGATGCGGCGGCCGTGGCTGTTCTAGGCAAGAATGTCGATGTAATGAATCTGGCTGCCGAGGTCCTTGCATTCTGGGAAAAGGAAATCATCTAATGTCGATTTCAGTTCTTGCTGTCGCGGAGTAGTCACGCCGCAGTGTTGCGCGTAGTCTCCCGATCTGCTCTATGTTAACTCTGCCTATGGCCATGGCCTTTCTGAGCGGGTCCTAGTCGGGCGCATGGACCGTCGATGTTGCTGGTTTGGGGGGGGCAGAACGAGCGGCTGGCTTTCGACCCAATGACACATGGCGGACATCGTCGCTTTCGTACAGTTCAATGCACCTCATGATGCTGAGACGCCCAGTAGGCAGCCCGGCGGGTATCTCGCTTGCGGCTTGCTTGGAGAGTCGATCCAGCTCGCCATAGACCCACGGCCGAACCTCATGGCCGGCTTCGCGATAGGCTTCCGCGCTCCGGTTGGCATCGAGTTCCATCGACGTGCCCTTGTACGCGGCGGCAAAACATTTTGAAACCGCATAACCACGCAAGAGGTCGGCTTCGGAAACACGTCGACCGCCCTCGAACAGCACGACGCCGCTCGCAGAAAGGGTCACCAGAAATGCGGCCCATCGGATCATGGGTCGGTCTCCCAGAAGTACGCGCGCATTGGCCCCAGGGTGGGTAGGAAGTAGCAATGTCCCTCGCAGTTCGGGAGGAAATGCGTGACTGTTCCAGACGTGTCTGCGACCAATCTGAGCAGATCCACATGGCCGCCAGCCTCGAACCCTGCCCAGGGCCCCCTCCAATCGAAGCAGATGATGCCCTGCTGTTGCCGACTGGGGAACGTCGGCTCCGTCTGCTTGCTTCCGTCATAGACAAGTCGGCCAGCGCCGAATTCATGATCGAGGTACGTCTTCATCTCCTTGGCACGGATGATATATAGACTCGGAGGCAACTTGAGCCTCGAGTTGGACGGATGGAGTGGCGTTTTCCCCTAAGCAGGTAGACACGACCGCGCGGTTGGATGGGTCGATGACTCTTGTTGAGCGCTACGCTCATGCGAATCGCACAAATGTTGACCGAGTCGGAGAGCTGGGCCCGAACCTCGCCCCCAATTTCATCAAGCAGAACCTTGGTGGGCTTGTCGATGCTCTTTGGGTAGTTGGCAACCAGAGTCGAATACCTTGGCAGGCTCCGCATTAGCACTTCACCTCGCGTTGGCTGTGCATGGGCACCATGATCCCTGGCCACTCGGCCGTCTCCCGGCTCGACCGCGACCATCGCGGATCGTACGGCATAGTGGGGCATCATGCCGCAAGCCTTGTGCCAGTCAAGGTCGCTTCTTTCTGACCATCGTGTCCTCCTTGTGGATGGCGATTTCAAGAGTCTGCGGGTGCTCCAAGTGCCGAGGAACTGCGTGTTGAGCCCGGGATACACGGGCTTGCCGGGAAAACGCTCGGCCAGGGCTTGCACGCCGGCGCCGAACGACACCACGGCCTGGCTGCGCTCCACCGCGGGCGCCAGATCCTTGATGAACTCGTTGTCACACTGGCGCTCGATGGTTGATCTGCTCGATCTCCACATCGGCGGCCGACAAACCAGCCATCGGCGGATTCGCCTGTGTTGTTCGGCGCTTGCGTTGCGACGAAGATCGGCAGATCAGATCGGCGCCATATTCGACAATTCGTTGGTGTTCTGGATAGTTACCTATCATTATGATCGGCAGTTGGCGATGGAGAGCACGCAGCGCATAGAACCGTGTCAGTTGGAATCCATTCCGGACCAACTGGCTGACCTGGTGGCGGACATTGTCGAACGAGCGACGCGTTTGGATGGACGGCTTCATCCGGCAACAGCAGCCAGTCTGGCCGACTTGCTCCGCCTCACGAATTGCTACTACAGCAACCTGATTGAGGGGCATGTGACCAGGCCACGCGACATCGAGCGGGCCCTGGCCGAGGACCTGGACGCAGACCGGAGGCGCCGCGATCTCCAACGTGAGGCCGCCGCGCATGTTCGCGTCCAGCGCGCGATCGACGAGCGATTCGCTCGCGGTGAATTGGGCGAGCCGGCATCCGTCGACACCGTTGCCTGGATCCACCGCGAGTTCTATCGCGACGCTGCGGAGTCGATGCTGACCGTCGAGCGTCCCGGCGGTGCGAACCTTCGCATGGAACCAGGGGCCTTCCGCTCGCGGCCCGAGCAAGACAACGTCGTTGGCCGCCATCAGCCCCCGTCAAGCGAGGCAGTCTTGAGTTTCATGGACTACTTCGAACGCCGATTCGCCCTAGGACCCATGGGCAAGGCCGCGCGAATCCTGGCGATCCCTATTGCCCACCACAGGTTCAACTACATCCATCCCTTTCCCGACGGAAACGGCCGCACCAGTCGGCTGATGTCACACGCCATGGCTCTGCAGGCTGGTATCGGAGCCCACGGGCTGTGGTCTGTGTCACGCGGGCTAGCCCGCGGCCTGCCGGGGCGTCCGTCATATCAGGAGATGATGGACCACGCCGATACGCCCCGGGCTGGGGATCTGGATGGCCGCGGTAATCTGTCATTGCGCGCGCTGGGCGAGTTCGCTCGCTGGTTCTGCGAAGTCATGCTCGACCAGGTCGCGTTCATGACGTCCATGCTGGAGATCGACGGCCTGCGCGAACGACTGGGGAAGTACGTGCTGGAAAAATTGGGGCTGAGCAACGCCGAATCCGCGATTGCGAATGATGTTTTGGTTAGGGGCGAGGTGGCGCGAGGCGAGGCAGCACGAATTACCGGACTATCCGAGCGAGCCGCTCGCGATGCCCTGGCCCGTTTGCTCGACGCCGGCCTGCTCGCCTCGGCCACGCCCAAGGGCCCGGTATCCCTGCGCGTGTCCACGACTGCCGCCGAATCGCTGTTCCCGCGGCTGTTCTGAGTGAAAGAGGTTCGGCGGTCAAGCACCCGTGCTGGCTAGGGCGGTCCTCCTCGATGCAGATCCCGGCCAGAAAGCTCGGAATGGGCTATAGTTTAGGACGTCCGCCCTGGAGCGTTTGCGGGCGACGGATACTTGGCGCAGCGGCGATGAACCGAACCGTGCTTGATACGGACATCCTGTCGGACTTCCTGCCGCCATCGCGAACAACCTGACCTTGGCAAGCGCCAACCTATCCCACTACCAGCGCCTCGTGCCCTTCGGACTCAACATCGAGAACTGGCGGGACTCGGTCTGAAGGTTGTCACCTCTTCACCTCTCGGATCCACGCGAAACCTAATAAAGTGTCTGGCACCCTCCACGCGCGGCGGAACTGCCAGCGATTACGAGCAGGCCCCAGTCCAGCCCGCGGAGACGAAAGCCGTTTCCAACTCCGGCCTGATGTAGAATGTCGCCATGGATGATTCCTCTACCGCCACAGCGGCCTCAGGCGAGCCCCCAGCGGATACGGGTTCCACTGTGTCGCGGAAATCATGGTCCACCAGATTCAAGAAGTTCTTGTCGTTCTCACACGTTGCAGAGTGCTGGACCCTTGTGGCGCTCAGCCTATACACCTACTTCGCCTACAAACAGTCCATCATCATGCAGTCGCAATTAGATGTTCTCGACAAACAGGCTGCTATCGTGCAGTCGCAGTTGTACGCACAGACAGGAGCGCTGGCTGTCACTGGTTTCCAGGCCGACATACTGGAAGACGGCAGAATGAGTATGTTCAGCATCCAGATTGAAAACCCGCGGCCGACCCCGGCTCAAATCGTCGTCTTCAAGTGGAAAATGAGCCTAGTACCCGCCGCCGCGCGGTTTCCAGATGTCAACACTCTCACCGATCTTGCAGACATAGGTGGCGGCACCGTGGTTCATACATTGTTTTTTTCAGTCGCGCCTCCAAGGACGCTTACCGCGGAGGAAATTCAGCTCATCCGAAGCGGCACAATGCGCCTCTGTTTCCTAGGCCAGATCCAGTACGAGGATGGACTTGAACCTCTTGCCCGGCGGCACTCGCTTCCATTTTGCAAAGTCTATACTGAATTGAAGTGGCAAGACTGTTCACTATCGCCTCCGAGCAGGTGATTCCGTACAAGCGGCTGTCGTTTGTCACGGGCCGGGCCGTAGCCGAAACAAAGGGCCTCTGTGCGTGTTTGGGGCCTCTCCGCGTTGGCGAGCGGTACGGCTGGCAAGGGATGATCGGAACGTACGCGACGCTGTCTAGATCCGGTGCTCCGGCCGTACGATCTTCCGTGCGCCGCCGTGCCAGGCTTTGCTCCAGTCTTTGGGCGGATGGATCTTTTCCAGGCGGTCGAGTTGGCCGATTGACTGTAGGCGCTTGAAAATCAACTGCCAGGCGCAGGGCTTGTCGGCGGAGACTTCGCAGCGCTCGCTGGTCGAGCCGCCGCACGGGCCGTTGAGCATGTGCTTGGCGCAACGGGTGACCGGGCACACGCCGCCGAACTCGGCCAGCATGCACTCGCCGCAGCCGATGCACTTCTCTGTCCAGGTCGCCTGTTCTTCCAGGATGCCGAGAAACTGCGTGTTGAGCCCGGGATACACGGGCTTGCCGGAAAAGCGCTCGGCAATGGCCTGCACGCCGGCCGCGCAACCGAACGACACCACGGCCTGGTTGCGCTCCACTGCGGGCGCCAGATCCTTGATGAATTCGTTGTCGCACTGGCGCTCGATGGTGATCTGTTCGATCTCCACTGGCTGCTTGGCCAGCTTGCGCGCCATGCGCACGCCGTAGCCGGCGATGCCGACTTCGCGCTCGCCGCCGGCCAGACACATGGTCACGCAGGTGCCGCAGCCGACGAAGAGAACCTTCTGATGGCGGTCAATCAGTTGCTTGAGCTCGGTGACGGATTTTGGACTGGCAACGATCATGGAACTCCAACTTTCTGCGCTTGTGTGGTCTCAGGGGCGTCATGCGCCTTCAAAGGGTTGGGGCCAAGACCCTCAATCGTCTGGACAATTTCGTTGACCCGCTGGACAAAGGTCGGCGCCATGGCGGCCGACAGGTTCACCATGCGCAGTCGCTCGCGGCCCACGCCGATCTCGTCGAGCATGTCGCGCAACTGTTCGCTGCGGCGCTTGGCGCGCAGGTTTCCTTCGATGAAGTGGCAGCCGCCTTCCAGGCAGCCGGCAATCAGAACACCGTCGATGCCCTTCTCGAACGCCCCCAGGATGTGCTCGCGCTCGATCTTGCCGGTGCAGGGCACGTGAACCACGCGCACGTTGGGCGGATACTGCATGCGACGCGCGCCCGCCAGGTCAGCCGCCGCGTACGCACAGAAATTGCAGCTGAGGTGGCGCTAGGGCGGTCGCTATGACCTTGTCCGTGAGCCTGGCCGTGGGTTTCGAGGCCGGCGACTACTTGGACCATGGCCAGTGTGCGATCAGGGCGGTGACGGCGGCGATGATGATTTTGGTTAGGGCCGCGGCCCACCAACGTCGGCGAGGGGTATCGATCTGCTCCCGTCTTTGCTTCCTTCGGAACGGTTTTCGTCGAAGGATGCGTCTTCTGTTCGTCATGGTTTGCCTCGCTCGTACTTCCGGGTGTGAGGTGGCAACGACCGCAACTGCAACCGCTGCGAGGCGGGAAAACACACGCTTGTATGAAGAGCCATGATTGGACCATGACGAATCAGATCGCCCCTGGCGAAATGTACGTGCTGGCCGCGCTTTCCTGGACGCTTCGTATATTTCTAGGTCTTCATGCGGCGGTTCTTGGTCGTCGGGCTGACTGGCTGCTTGAAGCCTTTGGCCCGAAGGCGAGACAGGCGCGCGTTGACGGCCTTCTCACTTAGCGATTCGGCAGAAAAGCCGAGCGGATCGTCGATTTCTTCGAGTCTTCCCGAAGCGTCGACACGGGAAAATGCAATAGTTCCAGCACGTCGCGACTTCGTGGGGGGATACCCGAACATCTCGTGTAGTGAGTGGCTGATTTGTGCGGGCTTGAGCCCTCGCTCGGCCAAGGTGCGGACCACACTGTCAAGAACCGAGAATTTCTCGCGCTCTTGCTCATCTCGCCTCGTGCCTTCAGCAAGCAACGGACGGATCTCTCGAATCTCCGCCTCGATGCCTTGAAGCTTTTGCTCCAAGCGCGCGCGCCGTTTCGACAGCTCGCTGAAGTCCTTCTTGTCGGATCGGGTTGGTCCCTTGTTGAAGCGCTCGAACTCTGCGAGCTGCTCTGGGCTCGGCGGCTGGAAACGATCCATCGCAGCCCTCAACTGCTCCTCCGACGGTGGCCTGGGGGCGTTCTCGACGGTGAACAATCCGGCGCGAATACCTTTCACGCGGTTCAGGGCTACTCCTACCAGGCATTCCAGATCCTCAAGCTCATTGGGCTCTAGCGCCAGATTCGGCGGAATGAGCGTCAGCAGTTTCTTGGCGACCTTGAGGACAGCGGTGGCTGGATTTTTCGCCTTCATTGCGCTCGACGTTCGTCGGAGAGGGGGTACGTCAGATTGGCGTGCCTTGGCCAAAAGCGTTGCCACCCCAGCAAGTGATCGTCCCGTCTGTCCTCAATCCACACGCGAACCCAATGCCCGCGCTGACCGAGGTGAAGGTTCCTGCGGGTGGTGTAGCTGTCGGGAGATCGACACATGACTGGCACGCCAAGCCCCAGCAGGTGATGGTCCCGTCGATCTTCACTCCACAGGTGAAGCTATCACCCGCACTGACCGAGGTGAAAGTTCCTGCGGGCGGTGTGGCTTGGCCCCAGGGATTGAAGCCCCAGCAGGTGACTGTGCCGTCCATCCCCATACCGCAAGCGTGTTCGCCGCCTACGCTGACGGACGCGAAGGTCCCTGCCGGCGGTGTGGCTTGGCCGAATTCGTTGGCCCCCCAGCAAGCGACGGTCCCGTCGATCCTCACGCCACAAGTGAATGAGTCACCGACAGCGCTACCGCCGCCCGCAGTATAGGCGTTGCTTGAGCTGACCGAGGCGAAGGCGCCGGTTGGAGGCGTGCCACCGCCGCCCCAGCAAGTGATCGTGCCACCTGTCTCAACGCCGCAGGCATAACAGCCACCATTCGCACTGACGGAAACGAACGTTCCCGCAGGCACCGGCACCTGCGGGCAGTTCCTGTTGCCCCAGCACACTATGGTCCCGTCGCTTTTCACGCCACAGGAGTGAGCGTCGCCCGCACTGACCGAGGTGAAGGTTCCTGCGGGCGGCGTGGCTTCGCCCCAGGTGTTGTCGCCCCAGCAGGCGATGGTCCCGTCGATCTTCACTCCACACGTTTGGGCCGAACCAGCGCTCACCGACAAGTAGCGGGTGACAAATGTCGCGGTGACAGATTGGGCCGCGTCTAAGGTCACGTTACAGGTTCCGTTGCCGGTACATGCTCCCGACCAGCCCACGAAGGCCGACGTATTGTTGGCAGTGGCAGTCAGTGTAACCAGAGTCCCCTTCGTGAAGTTCGCTGAACAGGTAGTGCCGCAATGGATGCCGGCGGGAGAGGAGATGACGGTGCCGCTTCCTGTAGCGGAATTGCTAATAGTGAGGCTGTATTGGGTCAAGCTGGGGCTGACATCCAATGCGGCATCGATCAAGCCTGTCCCCGCGTCTGTAGCCTCCGGCGCTGTCTCTGGCCCGATCTCGGTTGAGGAGTTGGATGTGTTGCCACCAGAGCCACCACCCGATCCACCGGTGCTCACCCCCCCGGTGGCGCCGGCACCGCCTACGGCGGCGGCAGCATCGGGTGGGCTGACCGCTCCATCGCTCCCACCTGTGGCCCCGGCATCCACCGTGGGCGCGGCACACACGCACGCCGCGAACATGCCCACCGAGGTGCACGTCCGGGCGCCCTGCTGGCCGGTGGGACAAGCACACGCCGCGCTTGCACCGGGCACGCACCCGGCCGGTGCGCTGGCATCGGGCGACACTGTGGACACGGGGCACACGCACGCCGCAAAGACACCCGCCGAGGTGCACGTCTGAGCGCCGGTCTGGCCGGTAACGCACGCGCAGGCGACGCTGGCACCGGGAATACAGACGCCTGGTGCGGCGCTGGTGGCCGTGGCCGACTGGCCGCCGGTTCCGCCGCCTCCCCCTCCCCCTCCCCCTCCCCCTCCCCCTCCCACTCCGCCTGGACCCCCAGCCGCTCCGGCAGAGCCGCCGCTGCCGCCCGTGGCCGCAGGGGCGTCTGGTGGACTGGCTGCCTTACTACTGCCGTCTCCGCAGCCGCCGAGAGATGCCACTAGAAGACCTGAAAGCACGATATGCAGCTTGGCTACCATGTAGACCATGGTCGCTCCATTCGGGATTCGCCGCAAACAGTTCCGGGCCACCGGCGCCAGGCCGCCGTCGCCGGCTACGTCCAGCCGTTCGCCCGCGTCCACGCCGCGAGCTTGGCTCGCGCGTCGTCCGCGTCCTTGGCGCCCTCCCTGTACACCACCGACACCGGGACCATTTCGCTGGTCCCGGTGTCGGTGGTGTTGTTCGGCCTCGGCCCCGTGATCTCCGCCAGGCCGTCGTTTTCGCCACAGCCAGGCCGGAAGCTCATCCGATAGTCGTGACCGTCGGGAGATGTTGTCGTTCCAAGGACCTCGCTCATTTTGAACCTGCCTTTCAGTTTCTATTTGAACACGGTTCCAGCGCTAATGGGGAATGCCGGCGACGGATCGGCAGCGGGTGTACAATCCGAGGATAACCATGACAAGACGCTCCTCACCGCTCGCATTGGTCATCTGTGCAGTTGCTCTGTTTAGCTCTCGCTCCAACGCAGCGGAGGCCGACAGGGCCGCCCCCAAACAGGAGCCCACGGTCTCCGAACTCGAAGTGCAAGCCGATGCCGCAGAGAAGAAGAGACAGAAATCCATCAAACGGCACTTCCCTGAGAAAAAGAACGGGTTCATGGGCTGCATCGAAGAGAAGGGCGGCGCGCACATCGACAGCGGGTTCTACTTCGGGGAGGAGGTCAGCATTGCTTATAAGCTTCATCTCGGCCCAGCGCTTGCGCAGCGATTCCTCGCATACATCGACCAAGCATCATCGTGTTCGGCATTCACGCAATCTACTATGAGGCGTGCCCTAATCCCGGCGCTCCCATATCTGCAGAACGCAAGACAGCTGGTCACGCTCATCGCGACTGCGGCAGATCTGGCGGCAATGGATGGAGACAATTCAAGCCGGAACTTCACCGCGAAAGTGCAGACGCTCGTGAATCTACTCGCGGGTCTATAGCTTTCTGACCAGGGCACGACGTTTCCGCTGCGACCACCTACGCAGCTCTTCCGTCCTGGACGGACGCAGCAACCGTTCGGGCACCCTTGAACCCACGACGGCTACACGAGAGGTTATCGTCCGAGGTCAAGCCTACGGCTGTGGACGGACGGGCGGCGTGCCCTTGGGCTTGTCCGTGGTCTTGCCCGCGTCCTTGCCCTTGAAGCCGATCTGACGGTCGCTCAGGGTCGGCATCAGGTTCTCGATCGCGGTGTACAGGGAAACGATGCCCTTGCGATGGGCCTCGATGCTCTTGTCGTGAGCCGCGAGCTTCTGGTCCATCTTCCGCTCCAGCTCGTCGACCTTGGCGGCGAGCTGAGGGTTCGTGGCGAGGATGCGCCGGAACCGGACGAATGCCCGCACCACCAGGATGCTCATCTCCACGGCCTTGGGCGAGTTCAGTACCGAGGCGGCCATGAGCGCGCCGTGCTCGGTGAAGGCGGTGGGAAGCTTCCGCTTGCCGCCCCACTCCGAACTTGAAGTCGCAATTTGCGACTTCAAGTTGTCGAACTCCTCGCGAGTGAGCTGAAACGCGAAGTCTGGCGGGAATCGGCCGGCGTTTCGCTTCACCTGCTCGTTCAGTCGTTTGACGGGCACGCCGTACAAGGCGGCCAGGTCGGAATCAAGGATCACCCTGTGTCCGCGCAGGACGAGGATCGTCCGCTCCACCCGTTCCAGCGGGACGAGGTTGGCTTCAGTCATGGCCGGTTTCTCGATGGCCTGGCGTCGCGGATGCGCTCTTGCGGGCCTCGTGCTCGGCCAGGCCCTTCTCAATCCACTCCTCGACGGCAGCCGAATAGGTCTGGTGCCTCTCCGCCGCAGCCTTCCGGAGCTTCGCCATCAGCTTCGGCGGAAGCATGAACATGACCTTGACGTGGCCCGACGGTTTCCGAGGCATTTCACTCCAAGGTACCGGACCCGTGTGGAAACGGCAAGGAAGCGGCCGGGTAGAACTATCTAAGAATGATCTATAACGTCCACAGAAATATGTGCACACTAGGAACGAGGGACCATAGGTAAATCCACGGGGGTTTCTGAGCGTCCGGGATCCCCTCCCGCCCTGCGCCTGCACGAGGGATATGACGTCCGCGCGGCCCGCCGGGGCGGGTTTTGCCGCGGTTTCGGGTCCCGGTGAGGGGCTCTCGACAACGCGGGACAGTCTGTCCCATCACGCCCGCGTCGGCGTTCCGTCGTTCCAACCAGTCCTCGCCGTCTTCAGATTCCGAGGGAGGGTGCGGTGGATCTGAGATCCTATGCTCCGGCCGTACGATCTTCCGCGCGCCGCCGTGCCAGGCTTTGCTCCAGTCCTTGGGCGGATGGATCTTTTCCAGGCGATCGAGCTGGCCGATGGACTGTAGGCGCTTGAAGATGAGTTGCCAGGCGCAGGGCTTGTCGGCGGAGACTTCACAACGCTCGCTGGTCGAGCCGCCGCAGGGGCCGTTGAGCATGTGCTTGGCACAACGGGTGACCGGGCACACGCCGCCGAACTCGGCCAGCATGCACTCGCCACAGCCGATGCACTTCTCGGTCCAGGTCGCCTGTTCTTCCAGGATGCCGAGGAACTGCGTGTTGAGCCCGGGATACACGGGCTTGCCGGGAAAGCGCTCGGCAATGGCTTGCACGCCGGCAGCGCAGCCAAACGACACCACGGCCTGGCTGCGCTCCACTGCGGGCGCCAGATCCTTGATGAACTCGTTGTCACACTGGCGCTCGATGGTGACCTGCTCGATCTCCACCGGTTGCTTGGCCAGCTTGCGCGCCATGCGCACGCCGTAGCCGGCGATGCCGACTTCGCGCTCGCCGCCGGCCAGGCAAACGGTCACGCAGGTGCCGCAGCCGACGAAGAGAACCTTTTGATGGCGGTCAATCAGTTGCTTGAGCTCGGTGACGGATTTTGGACTGGCAACGATCATGGAACTCCAACTTTCTGCGCTTGCGTGGTCTCAGGGGCGTCGTGCGCCTTCAAAGGGTTGGGGCCAAGACCCTCAATCGTCTGGACGATTTCGTTGACCCGCTGGACAAAGGTCGGCGCCATGGCGGCCGACAGGTTCACCATGCGCAGTCGCTCGCGGCCCACGCCGATCTCGTCGAGCATGTCGCGCAACTGTTCGCTGCGGCGTTTGGCGCGCAGGTTGCCCTCGATGAAGTGGCAACCGCCTTCCAGGCAGCCCGCAATCAGCACACCGTCAATGCCCTTTTCGAACGACGCCAGGATGTGCTCGCGCTCGATCTTGCCGGTGCAGGGCACGTGAACCACGCGCACGTTGGGCGGATACTGCATGCGCCGCGCGCCCGCCAAATCAGCCGCCGCGTACGCGCAGTAGTTGCAGCAGAAAACGATGATCTCCGGTTTCCACTTGCTGGCCGCCTGGGGCACGGCGCGGGCTTGAGCCTGGCTCATGTCGCGCCTCCCACCGTGAGCAGCTCGTCGAGCATGGCCGTCATCTGCCCGTCCTCTTGGTGTTGCAAGGTGATGGTGCGTGCCGGGCACGCCGCCGCGCACGAGCCGCAGCCCATGCAGGTGGCGCCCTGGATCTCCGCCTTCTTGAGATCGTTGATCATGGGCGCGCCGTACGGGCACACCTTCACGCAGGTGGCGCAGGCCACGCAGCCCTCGGGATCGACCTTGGCCACCTGTCCCGCGATGTCGAGCTTGGCGCGCGAAAGAATGGTCGCGGCTCGTCCCCAACAGCATCGAATGCGCCCCTCGAACGGGACTGGCGAATGTGCACCGCTCGCAATAAGATTAAGCTGTCATGCACACCGTCCATGAGATCGTCGAAGAAGCCAAGCTGCTGCCCGTGCCGGAACGGCGTCGCCTGCTGCACGCAATCGAGGATTCTTTGGCGAAGGACGAAGAACAAGAGGCCGTCAGTGTGCCGCCCGGCGGCCGGTACGCGCGCTTGCTGGCTCTGGCCGGCACTATGCATTCTGACCACACCGACGTCTCCGGCGACAAGTACAAACACCTGGCCGAGATCTACGCCGACAACCACGAGACGCACCGGTGAAGCGCGTCTTCGTCGACAGCGGCGCGTTCTTCGGCATGTTCGTGCCCGAAGACGCCCACCATCAGCGCGCCATGGAGTTCTTCGCGCGCGCCAACTCCCAGGACTGGCAGCTCGTCACGACGAACGTGGTGGTTATCGAAACCCACGCCCTCATCGTCAACCGTGCCCACGGCGGGAGGGCGAATGCCCTCGCGTTCCTCGATGCGATCGAGGGTGGAGGTTGCCAGGTCGAGAGAGTGGGCGAATCAGATGAGACCCGCGCTGTCGCCCTCCTGCGTGCGCACGAGGACAAGACCTACTCCTTCTGCGACGCCCTCAGCTTCGTAATCATGGAGCGCCTGAATATCCTGGAGGCCATCGCCTTCGACGGTCACTTTGCCGAGTACGGGCGCTTCGCCCTCCTGTAGTCGTCACATTGATGAAGCCGTGAACGCGCCGTGTTCGGTGATGGCATAGGGAAGCCTTCGGCGTCCGCCACGCCCCTGCCGTAGATTTGATGTCGCAATCTGCGATATCAAAGATCGCTGCATGAAGCGGGTCTCTGGCACCTCCGTGGCGGCGGCAGGACGGTACAGGCAGTCTCCTCACATGGAGACATTGGATTCGAATGACGGGTTGGAGACGGTTGGTAGTACCTTGTGGAAGAAGCATGCGGCTAGGGCGAAGACATCGATCAGCGCCTCGTCCTTTCTGTCTGTCTTCGCCTTGAGGTAGATGACCCCGATCGCGCCTCTCGTTGCTGCGCTTTCCGGGAGCCGCTCGAATCCAACCTGGAATTCCGTTGCGTGCACGATGCGGTTCAGAGCATCTCTGAGATCGGCGACCTTGGTCAGGCCTTTCGCAGGGGTCCAGAGGTGAAAGGGCTCGTCCAACTGGAACTTGGCTCCATCGGCCTTGTTGTCCAGAACTCGCCTCAGATGGATCGCGAAGGCAATCGCCGTATCAGTGACCTCTTGCTCAATGGCACTCTGAAGGATTGCACCGCCCACCAACGGAAATGGAGCGCTGCCGAGTGCCCAAAGCCTTGCGCCGGCAGCTTCTGCCTTTTGCAGAGCAAAGGTATTGATGTCGCCCATTGTGCCTCCTGCGTTTTGGTCCGAACTATGCGGGAGCGTTTCTGGCCGTTTTGCTGTGGGTCCGCCGCCCAGCCGGTCCTTCAATGTTACACCCATGCCATGCCCGTCCTCAGCGCACACAACGAACGTCGTGGTAGTCGGACACACCGTTGTAGCTCGTGACGCCGCAGGTGAAGTCGACGCCCCACGCGAAGGACGAGGAGCCGGCCAACGGCGACGAAGACCAGAACCAGTCTACTGGCGTCGAGAGGAAGGCTGTCGTATCTATCGAGGGATTCGCCTGCGAATCGTCGACGATAGTCTGTAGCTCCTTCACCGTCGGAATGCGCCAGCCGGTGCCGCCCAGGTTCAGGCCGGCACAGTAGGTCTTGGCGCCAGCCCAGGTGTACGTGCCCGACGCGACTGTCTGTTGCCAGGTCAGCTTGGTCTTGGTGTCGTAGACGGTTCCGCCGGCCGTGGTGTACCGCCCGGCCGGGGCATTGGCCTCGGCGTATGTGGTCGAGGCAACGACGACGACGACGACAAGAAAGCGGGGAAGTTGGGCTTTCATTTCGATTTCTCCTGTTCACATTCGCAAGCCAAGGGCCGTCCAAAGAGATATGCGAAGCCCGCGATTCGGAGTAGGAGGCGGCACGTTTCGACCGCCCAATCTCGCCGGACGACGCGGTTGCTGCCCTGTGCGGGGGGGCATTGCCGCCCTCGTTCAATGAGTCGCGCAATGAGCATCAGCGCACACAACGAACGTTGGTCATATAGGGCACATCGCTGTAGTTCGTGTAGCCGACGTCGCCAAAGCCGACGCCCCACGCGTAGCGCGACGAGCCGGCCCACGGCGACGAAGACCAAAACCAGCCTACTGGCGTCGATGGGAAATATGTGGCGTTTATGGGCACACCACTGGTCACACCAAGGTCCACGATGGACACCAGCTCGATCCGCGATGGGAGACGCCAGTCGCTGTGACCGGCGAGGGTCAGCTTCGGGCAATAGGCAAGCGCCTGAGCCCAGTTGTACGTGGTCGTGGACACAACTTGCTGCCACATGAGACCCGTAACGTTGTCAGTGACCGTTCCGTCCGCATTGTCCGTGTAACTCTCCAGATTGGGCGCTCCCGCAGTCACGTCCACCTGATCACTAGGCATCGGCCATTCGGCCCACGTTGGATCCAAACACGCGGCGGGCGGGTAACGCTCGCACACCAATCCGGCCGAGCAGGCCACTGCCGCGCCCCACTGTCCGCTCATGCACGTCTGCAAGCCGTAGTCCGAACACTGGGTCGTGCTTTCCTGGCACGCCGCCGTGTTTCCGCCCGTGCCAACGATCCCACCGGTCGCCACCACACCGCCAGAAGCCACCGTGCCGCCGACTCCGCCCGAGCTGCCGCCGCTGCCACCCGAACCACCGACAGAGACGTCCGGTTGAGCACCCGGGGCATCTGGCACGCCAGCATCACCGCCGCCCTGGGCGCTGCCAATTCCGGCGCAACGAGAGCCGATATCGCTGTAGTCGCTTGTCGGTATGGTGATGCGCACATTGGCCAGAACGTAGTAAGGAATGTTATCGAAACCACCGCCACGTACCACCCGTGAGGGGGACGAGACGAGGTTGGCACAGTTCTTACACGGCATTGGGAAGTTGCCATACCAGTCCAGCGTCCACTCCCACACGTTCCCGGCCAAGTCGGCGTGACCCCAGCGGCCGTTGCCTACGGGCTTCGTCCCCACGACGATGAGGTCCGCCAGAGTGCATGTCGGAACCCCGTCGCCCACACAGTTCTGCGTGTAGTCCACCCTGTAGCTTGCATCGTTGGGGTCGATGCTATTCCCCCACGGGTACTCCAATTGCCCGTCGCCACCAGTCGCTGCGTAGTTCCACTCAGCCTCAGTCGGTAGCCTGCCCCCATCCCAGGCACAAAACGCAGCCGCCTCGAACCAAGTCATGCAGTTCTGCGGCCGATTTTCGTTGCCGCCCGTCGTGTCGGTCCATGTCTGGAAGGTTGAATCGCACTTCATAGCCGCCTTCAAGCTTGCCGTGTCTGCGGGCAGATTCGTATTCCACGTCGAGTCCCAGCCTGAGTTCGCGATGAGTGGATGTGCGCCCGCACCCGCTGCGGGTGGGTTAGCCTGCGTGCCCATACCGGCGTTCACGAAGGCGCGGAACCGGCCCGCTGTGATTTCGTACTTGTCGAGGTAGAAGTCACTTACCGTAGCCGGATAGCCCTTGTCTGTGAATGCCACGCTGTCGTAGTCCCGGTAGAAGGTTCCGCCAGGTACCAGGAGGCTCGCACAGCAACTCTCGTTCCCAGACGGCCCACAGGTCTTGGGGAGGCCCGTGCAACTCGGACCCTGCATTGTGCCCGTGCTGATTGTGGTGGAGGTTCCCGTCCCACCAGTCGGAACAGTCATGTTCCCGCCAGCGGCCCCGCCGCCCCCGATTCCGCCCGCAGCGCCACCCGAGCCACCGGTAGGGACGTCCGGTTGAACACCGGTGGCATCTGGCCACCCAGCATCACGCCCATTGCCGAGTCCTCCAGCTCCGGCCACACCTGCGTCGCTGGGGGGCGTGGCTACCTGGCCACCAGTTCCACCCATGCCAGTCACCCCAGTGTCGCCGCCTCCTTGGAGGGATCCGAAATCGAAAGAACAGGACGCTGCAAGAATCGACAAGACGGGCGCTGCCACGAGGCCGGCTACACGCTGCATGGCTAGTACCTCCACGCCAAGGAAGCAGCAGTTTCCTTACTGCCAGAGTAGCTGAAGTAGAACACAACGCCCGTTGCCGCCGCCGAAGCCGCAGTCAGGCCCAACAACACATTGGTCACGGTGGTCTTGGATCGAACCCCGTCAACTTGCGAGTCCGTGCACGTCCTCGTCTTCCCACAGTTTCCCTGCAAGTCGTTGAAGGAGGAATTGGCTGAGAGCCCCTCAACCATAGTCGCTACACCCAATGCAGCTGTGATACCAACGCCGACCCATGGTGCCCACTTCTTCCAGGAAGCAGAGGAATGGGGCTCCTCAACGGGTGGGGCTTGGGTAACCAAATCCGATCTCGTAAGAACGGACGGAGTGGGAGCCTGCTGTTCTTGGATCTGAGGCTCGGCAGGTTTGTCAGGTTCGGCAGGTTTGGTGACAACCTGTGCAGCCCGTTCTTTCTCCTGGGCGGCTGTCGTTTCTCACGTAGTTCCACCGCCTGCTTTTCACGCATGTTCGTGATGGGCAAGACGCGGTTTCCCGGATTGGGAGACACGTTGATTGGCGCCGGGACGGTGGCGTAAAGCGAAAGCCCCGACGCCGAGGGGATCGGTGCCGGGGCTTGGGTGATGGGACCGATGACTACGGATCAGAAGTTCAAGTAGTCGCCTGCTGGTTCTGGATTAAGGGCAAGCTGGCGGTAGTCTTTGATGGCGGCGCGGATGGCGTGGATGTGGACGCACAGGTGGTTGGCCTTGCACGCCTCGGGGGATGGAAGGTCGCCGCGTGCGAGGGAATCAAGGCCAAGGTCTGGGTGCTCGGCCATGAGCTGGTAGGCGGCGGTGGCCAGGGTGGCGTCGAGCGCGGCGAGGACGCCGAGTTCGGGCGCGAGGGCCAGCTCGTTGGGGGTGGGCCGCAGGAGCGGCTGGTTGTGCTCGGGGAGCCAGGTCGCTGTCATCACGACACCTCTGCAAGCGCTGCCTGCACGTGTTCGGCGGTTACGACCTTGGCGCGGGCCAAGGCAGCGGCGAGGAGGGCATGGTGGGCGAGCAAGTTCACCTTGCGTGGCAGGCCCTGGGTCGCCTGGAACACGGCTTCGACGGCGGCGGGCTCCAGCAGTGGCAACTCGGTGCCTGCCAGGCGCAGGAGATGCGCCAGGTACGGTCCGATCTCGTCGCGGCCGAGGCCAGCCACGTGGTAGCGGACGACGATTCGCTGGGAGAGCGCCTCGTAGGCCGCCATGCCCAGGCGCCGGCGCAGCTCGGCCTGGCCGACGAGAAGCAGGCAGAGCCTGTTCTCGGCGTCCATCTGGTAGTTGGTGAGCAGACGCAGATCTTCGAGCACCTCGGAGCGCAGATTGTGGGCTTCGTCGACGATGAGGATGGGACGGCAGCGAGCCTCGGCACACAGGCGGGTGACTTCGTTTTTGATCTGGCGGTAGAGCGCGGCCCGGCAGCGCTCGGTGGGCAAGCCCATCTCCCAAGCGATGGTCTTGTACAAATCCATCACGTTGCCGGTGGAGAGGGACACGTAGACGACACGGTATAGGCCGGTGTGCAGAGCCGTCACGACCTTGCGACAGGCGCAGGTTTTGCCGCTGCCACTCTCTCCGGTGACAAGCCCGATGCCACGCATCTCGATGAGGTGGCCGAGGCGGGCTTCCAGCTCTTTGCCGGCGGCCGATACGAAAAGGTCGTCGGGCTCGATCTCTTTTCCGAAGGGATGGCGGGTAAGGCCGAAATGCTTGCGGTACATCAGCGACCTCCTTGCTTGGATTCATCACCATCGAAGTCGCGCAGGCGCAAGCCCGCGGGCGGCGTCTCGGGCGCGCGCTCTGGCTGCAGCGTCTTGGTGGCGTGGTCGCGCTTGACGAAGCAATTGGCGTAGGCGTCGACCGGCTTGGCCATGCCGACCTTGCGTCCGACGTGCCAGACCTCGACCTTGCGTTCGGGGCGCGTGGGATCGAAGCGCAGCATGACGGTTTGCCCGACAAGAATGGCATCGACTTCGTAGACAGCGCCGCGCAGGCTCACCGTGCGGTCGCGAGCGACTTTGCGTTTCTCCTCGAAAAGAAAGAGCGCGGCCAGATCGAGTCCAGGCTCGGGCAGGCGGACCTCGTCGCAGACCTGGGCCCAGCGATCGAGCGGCGTCTCGCCAGCCAGCCCCTTGTGCGGCCGGTGGTGATATTCACCTTCGACCCAAGCCCACAGGCGACGATTGAGCGCCGCCAGACTTGCGGTGTCCTCGGCGCCGAGCAGCGGAAGAAATTGCATGCGTACTGTCCTGAAGAATCGCTCAATTTTCCCGCGCCCCTGCGGTACGTACGGCCGGCTGTGAATCAGCGTGATGCCGAGCTTGGCGCACACCAGTTCCAGGTGGTGCGAGCGGTACACGGCGCCGTTGTCCACGTACAGACGCTTGCTCAATCCTCGCCGGCGGATGGCTTGCTCCAGGATGGGAAGAAAGGCCGCCGTGTTTTCCGCAAGAGCGAAGGCCGCGAAAGGCACCACCCTCGTCGCATCGTCGATGAAGGCGATCAAATACGTCTTGTGTCGCCGCTTCCCCTCGACGGTTACCGGCACCGCGTGCATCACGTCGCTCATCCACAGCTCGTTTGCCTTCTCGAAGGCGAAGTGCCGTCGGTCTTTGCTCGTCGGCTCTTCGGGACGCTTCGCCATCAGTCCCTGCCGCGACAGCAGCCGGTGCACCGTCGCTGGCGCCAATTCCAGATCGGCTGGCACCTTGCCCGAAGTGCGCGCCGCATCGATCACCATCCGCACCGACAATTCCGGCTTGTCCTCCTTGAGCATGCACAGTAGGTCGGACACCTCCTGCGGGATCGCACGTGCCTGCCCCTGATCCGCACGCGGCTGCGGGCGCAGAGCCTCGAAACCGCTTTTGCGCCACTCGCGCAACCAGCCCCGCATGGTCTCGGCCGCCACGCGGGTGCGGCGCGTGCCTGGGATCGCGTAGCTTTTCGACGCCTTCTCCTTGAGCCGGGCGTACGTCCCCGCTTCGCCCGGTTCCATGTGGGTCAGATCGGCAATCAGTCCGTAGCGGAAGAGCGCCACATCGTCACGTCGGTCGGTCGTTGCTTCGGTCTTCATGATTTTCCTCCTCGGACCCCGTGCTTGGGGTCGCCCCTGACCACTACCGGCTTGTGCGTGGCGGGTCAGGGCCCGCTCCCTGTTGGCTGCGCCTTCGTTTTCCCCACCGCCGTTTGGGCCGTGGCCCGAATCCGAAAGGTGGCCCCAGCGTCCCCAGATGCGCGGCCCCGATCTCGCGCAGCCGCACCAGCGCGGACTTCGTCGCAAGAACATCCCGCACTCGTCCCAGTCGTGGCACATTCCCGAGCTGCCCCGGTAGCAACGTCACCAACGCCAGCAGCGCCATCCGCACATACCCCAGCCGCCGTCGCACCCAGCGCACGGCCCCAGGAAGCTCGATGTCTGGCCGAATCTTTTCCGCTGCCTTCTCGATGCTCTCACCTGCCGCTACCTTCGCCTCAACGATGGCCACGACCTGCTCGACCTCGTCGAGGCTTCCTGGGAGCCGACTCGCCAGGCTGTCCGGCAACAGGCTGAACGTGGTGTGTCCCGTCGGACAGTACCAGCGGGCGATCTGCGTCCCGGGCGGCTCGACACGCGCGTACGTCCCGTGCCGGGCCAAACCGCAGCCACCACGTGGATGCAGCGGGCAGCGATCCAAGCTTGCCTGTCGCCAGCCTTCTTGCCTAACGTAGTCCTCGCTGGTGAGCGCCGTCTGCTGGCGCAGTTGCACCGGCCACTGGCCCGCACGGCGCCAACCGTGGCGGGCCTCTTTTCTTGCCTATGGGTTTTCGTGCGGACGGGCACCATGCCCATCACCTGCCCCAGCTTCACCCAACCCGCCCTTCCCGCAAAAATTCCACGCAAGGCCGTCTCGAATTCTACCCCCGTCTCAGGAGAACCAACGCTGGACCACTCTGCGATGCAACCGCCGGTGGATCACGAAACTACGTGACAGCCAACAGCGGCTTTGAGGGCAGCGGTCTTGTTTTGGAGGTCAGATGTCCATTCAAGTTCTCCGACCCATTGCTGCACCTTGGCCCGATTGGGAGCATCGTCAGGAGCGGTTCGCAAGTAGGAACGGTATGCAGTCAGGGCCTTGTCGAGCCTGTCAGCCTGCCGATACGACTGGCCGAGGTCATAGAGAAGGATCGGATCGGGTACACGTCTGTAGGCTTCCTCGTACAGAGATGCTGCTTCATCATAGTGGCCGAGGTTGTAGGCGGCCGTTGCCTGTTTGGTAGCAATTCGGGCGGCTTCACGATCACCGTCTTCTGTCGGTCCAGCCCATGCCATGTGAGCAGTCAGTAGCGCCACCAGCACCAGAATCGTCGAAAATGTCGTGGTCTTCCGCATCGCAATCCTCTTCAATGAGCCGCTAGGGTGCCCGAATCGTCTGGCGGCAACGACGGGCGAAGTCTTCGAGCAGCCTTGCTCGCCTTTTGCCGGAGATCTGCCCACGCACACCAGCCTATGCGTGCGCTCTGACGTGACTTCGCAAAGACATCCATCGCACGATTGTCCGCCAGCATCGTACACCCTTTCGGCCAATGCAGCAGATCAGAACGGCCTTGCATTCCAAGATGGAAGCGGCAGCCACGTCCAGCCAGACGCTCTCTATAGAGAGCATGGGTGGCACATAATGTCAATAATGTTCTGGGGTGCCCACCGCCAGGCCACCCGCCGACCGGGTCCACCGCCAGTTGATTCTGTCGGTGCGTGGTCAGATGAAGCGCAAGCGCTGGTCGCTGAACAAGCTCGCCGATTTCTCAGGACTTGGGCGTGGGTACCTGTCCGACGTACTCGCCGCGAAGAAGTCGCCGACTGTGCGGACGCTGGTGAAGCTGGCTGAGGCCTTGGAGATTGAATTTGGCGATCTCTTCCAGCAGCATTCCGGCCGATGAGGGCTGAGTTTCTTGAAGGGTATAGACGTTCTCAGCGAGTGAAATCGACCGCTACGGTCTCCACCCCGCCCACGTAAGGGCGCATCGAAAGTCGGGCTTGGCCGGGCCGGAACCCGCAACACCAACTAGGATGAATTCGCCTTCGCGTGCGGCCAATCGAGCGCCCGTGATGGAGCAGTCGAAACAAGCGCCATTTTGCCTTCACCGAATCGAAGCTGCCGCCTGTCAGCCCCAAGTAGAAATGTCCCCCTGGATCCTGGGGCGAAGATACCACGGCGGGGGTCGGGACGACGTGGTCCCGCTATCCGTTGGACTTTGGGCGGCGGGTGCGGAGCTGGCCGATCAGCGGGCTCCACAAGCCCGCAGGCCGGCGGAGCCGGCGACGCTGGGTTGAGGGTCATCGCCGCCCCGACTGAACTCGTGGGTCTTGAGTGCCAAGAACTCGCGGCTGACTGACGGCGCTTGCGCGCCGCCGCTGAACGCCATACCGTTGATGCTGGATGCGAATCCTAATCTTATTGTCATGAAACTATATCGTGGTGATTCCATACCTAGCCAGGTCCTCTCGGCCAATCGAAAAGATCGTGGCAAGACCTTCGCCAAACATTTCTGTGGCACTGGTCTTATGGCAAAGTTTGGCGATAACGGATTTCACAGCCTCGTACAGGGAAAGAGCATGCGCCAAATTGTCGAGGAACACATCGGATACGTGACTGGGCATCCTTCGGAGAAGCTCTCCCTTCATAGCCCCATGTTGTCCTTCTCCTCATGTCGGGACAGAGCCTTCAAATTCTTGGAACGAAGCGAAAAGAAGCGACTCCGGCTAGTCGAATGCGGCTTCGAAGACGCGACCCACTTTCTCTGGGAGTTGGATGTCGAGCTTCAGGCACCCTCGGAGCCCGGGCTATACCATGTCGACTACAAATCGGATCCAGTGCATTGCGTCGAGATCGTTGAACGCCAACTCCGCCAGGGACTTGAGACCGAAGCTCAAGACAGGGATCCATATCCACTTATGTTGGCTTTGGGTAATGTCGTTGCAATGAGGCATGCAGCGGCAGACCGAGGCCGACATCGTGCAGACTTGATCGACGCGGTCGAATTCCTCCGAGGAGATCGGCTGGGAGCTGACCCAAGCGTCCTCGCAAACGCCCGCGAAAAGGCCGAAAGGGACCGGGAATGGCTTCTCTACCCTGCAGATCCCATGGTCGATGGTACTGGACCGCCCTCGGCATGTTTCCTGATGAACAAGCATCTGAGCGTATCGGCTTGCTACTATGTCCAAGCATAGACTGGAGGCGCCGCCATAAAGCCGTTGCAGCGCTCGTAGGCAGTGCAAGCAAAAAGGAACAGGGTCTAATCGGGCTTCTGCGGGCACGCGAGATCCGTTGGCCATAGTCATTTCAAATAGGGCTACGGACTCCGCCTACGCCTCGGCCGCGTCGGGTGGCTCGCCGTAGCGTCGGCGGAGGACGCGGCTCTTGCCAGAACAGTGTCCTCGCGCGGGCGACGGGCCCCACCACGGTGGCCAGGTCAGGTGGCGCAGACTGGCCACCCAGCGCGACTAGATCCTATGCTCCGGCCGTACGATCTTCCGCGCGCCGCCGTGCCAGGCTTTGCTCCAGTCTTTGGGCGGGTGGATCTTTTCCAGGCGGTCGAGCTGGCCGATGGACTGTAGGCGTTTGAAGATGAGCTGCCAGGCGCAGGGCTTGTCGGCGGACACTTCGCAACGCTCGCTGGTCGAGCCGCCGCAGGGGCCATTGAGCATGTGCTTGGCACAGCGGGTGATCGGGCACACGCCGCCGAACTCGGCCAGCATGCACTCGCCGCAGCCGATGCACTTCTCCGTCCAGGTCGCCTGTTCTTCCAGGATGCCGAGGAACTGCGTGTTGAGCCCGGGATACACGGGCTTGCCGGGAAAGCGCTCGGCAATGGCCTGCACGCCTGCCGCGCACCCGAACGACACCACGGCCTGGCTGCGCTCCACGGCGGGCGCCAGGTCTTTGATGAACTCGTTGTCGCACTGGCGCTCGATGGTGATCTGCTCGATCTCCACCGGCTGCTTGGCCAGCTTGCGCGCCATGCGTACGCCGTAGCCGGCGATGCCGACTTCGCGCTCGCCGCCGGCCAGGCACACGGTCACGCAGGTGCCGCAGCCGACAAAGAGAACCTTCTGATGGCGGTCAATCAGTTGCTTGAGCTCGGTGACGGATTTTGGACTGGCAACGATCATGGAACTCCAACTTTCTGCGCTTGTGTGGTCTCAGGGGCGTCGAGCGCCTTCAAAGGGTTGGGGCCAAGACCCTCAATCGTCTGGACGATTTCGTTGACCCGCTGGACAAAGGTCGGCGCCATGGCGGCCGACAGGTTCACCATGCGCAGTCGCTCGCGGCCCACGCCGATCTCGTCGAGCATGTCGCGCAACTGTTCGGCTCGGCGTTTGGCGCGCAGGTTGCCCTCGATGAAATGGCAGCCGCCTTCCAGGCAGCCGGCAATCAGCACACCGTCGATGCCCTTTTCGAACGACGCCAGGATGTGCTCGCGCTCGATCTTGCCGGTGCAGGGAACGTGAACCACGCGCACGTTGGGCGGATACTGCATGCGCCGCGCGCCCGCCAGGTCAGCCGCCGCGTACGCACAGTAGTTGCAGCAGAAAACGATGATCTCGGGCTTCCACTTGCTGGCCGTCTGGGGGACGGCGCGGGCGGCTTGTACCTGGCTCATGTCGCGCCTCCCACCGTGAGCAGCTCGTCGAGCATGGCCGTCATCTGCCCGTCCTCTTGGTGTTGCAAGGTGATGGTGCGTGCCGGGCAGGCCGCCGCGCAGGAGCCGCAGCCCATGCAGGTGGCGCCCTGGATTTCCGCCTTCTTCAGGTCGTTGATCATGGGCGCGCCGTACGGGCACACCTTCACGCAGGTAGCGCAGGCCACGCAGCCTTCGGGATCGACCTTGGCCACCTGTCCCGCGATGTCGAGCTTGGCGCGCGAGAGAATGGTCGCGGCTCGGCCGGCCACTGCCTTGGCGTGCGCGATGGTTTCGTCGATGAAGCGCGGCGAGTGGGCCAGGCCAGCCAGGTATTCACCTTCGTTGGCCAGATCCACGGGGCGCAGCTTGGGATGCGCTTCGAGGAAAAAGCCGTCGGCCGTGAGCGTGGTGCGCATCAGGCCCGAGAACACCGGATTGTCCGCGCCCGGGGCGATGCCAGTGGAGAGTACCAGCCAGTCGGGCTTGAGGTTCAATTCGAGGCCAGTGCCGGCGTCGGTGACCTTGACCTGCAGGCCGCCGGCGTCGCTGACCTGCGGCTCCTGGCCTTCGGCAAAGCGCACGAACAGAACGCCCGCCTCGCGCGCCTTCTGATAGTAGACCTCGCGGAAACCATAGGTTCGAATGTCGCGGTAAAGAACCACCACGCGCGCATTTGGTTTCTGTCGCTTCAATTCCAGGGCGTTTTTGACAGCCTCGGAACAGCACACGCGGCTGCAATAGGGGTTCTTCTCGTTGCGGCTGTCCACGCACTGGATCATCACCACCTGGGGCTCAGGTGCCTGGGGCAGGCTGCCCTGGGCCAGCTTGTCTTCCAGTTGGCGCTGGGTGAGCACGGCAGGGTTCTTGCCGTAGAGATACGACTCGGTGGCGCGCTCGCTGCCGCCCGTGGCCAGCACCACCACGCCGTGATCCAGCGTCTTCTTGCCGCCGCCCTCTTCGATGACGGTGTGGAACTTGCCGACGTGGCCAGCGAACTCCACGACTTTCGTGCGCCGGTGCACGGTGATCTTGGAATGGCTCTCGACCTTGCGAACCAGCTCGGTCAGGAAGCCGGCCACATCCGAACGCTCGAGGGTGTAGCGGATCTTGCGCAGCTGGCCGCCCAGCTCCGCCTCTTTCTCGATCAGGTGAACCGCAAAGCCCTGGTCAGCCAGGCCCAGCGCCGCGGTCATGCCTGCCAGGCCGCCGCCCAGCACCAGCGCTGTCTGCGTGACCGCCTGCTGCCCGGTTTCCAGTGCCTTGAGGCGCCGCGCCCGGCCCACGGCCATGCGCATGAGATCGATTGCCTTTTCTGTGGCAGCCACGGGATCGTCGCGATGAACCCACGAGCACTGATCGCGGATGTTGGTCATCGCGAACAGGTACGGGTTCAGCGCCGAGTCGCGCAGGGTTTCCTGGAACAAAATCTCGTGTGTGCGCGGCGAGCAGGAAGCCACCACCAGGCGGTTCAACTTGTGCTCGCGGATCATGTCCTTGATGTGCTGCTGGTTGGTGTCCGAGCAGGTGTAAAGGCTGGCCTCGGCGTGCGCCACGCCCGGCATCTTGCCGGCACGCTCCGCCACTTGCTTGACGTCCACCACCGACGCGATGTTGTGGCCGCAGTGGCAGATGAACACGCCCACGCGCGGCTTCTCGTCGGTGACGTCGCGTTCCCAGGGGTACTCTTGCCGCTGGATCAGGTTGCCTCGCACGGACGCGAGGCTTTCCATGGCCAGGGCCGCGGCGCCAGTGGCTTGCGCCACTGACTCGGGAATGTCCTTGGGCTCCTGGAAGGCGCCGGCCACGAAGATGCCAGGACGCGAGGACGTCACTGGGGTCATGCGATCCGTGCGGCAGAAGCCGAACTGGTCGAGCTCCAATCCGAGGCGCTGGGCTAGTTCTTTCACGCCCGCGTTGGGCCGCAGGCCGGCCGACAGCACCACCAGATCGAACTCGGGCTTCTGCTCTTCGCCGTTGTCGTCGAAGTAGCGCACGCGCAGGTTGTGCGTGTCCGGCATCTCGACCAGGCGCGATGGGATGGCGCGGATGAACTTCACCTTCTGCTCGTCGCGCGCCCGGTTCACGTACTGGTCGAACTCTTTGCCGAACGCGCGCACGTCCATGCAGAACACGGACACGTCCAGGCCAGGCACGTGCTCGATGGCCACCATGGCTTCCTTGGCAGCGGCCATGCAGCAGATCGACGAGCAGTAACCGTTGCCGCGGGCGGTGTCGCGCGAGCCCACGCACTGGATGAAAGCGATGCGCTTGGGGTGCTTGCCGTCCGATGGTCGCTGCACCTCGCCGCTCGTCGGGCCGGCGGCGCTGAGCAGACGCTCGAACTGCACGTTGGACATCACGTTGCTGTAGCGACCGTGGCCGAATTCGCCGCGCAGAGCGGGATCGAATTCCTCGAAGCCGGGCGTGAGCAGGATGGCGCCGACGTTCAGGGTCTCGGTGACCGGCTGCATGTCGTGCACGATGGCGCCGGCCGAGCAGGCTTTCACGCACTGGCCGCACTCGCTGCACAGTCCGCAGGCCAGGCAGCGCTTGGCCTCGGCCACCGCATCCTCATAGGTGTAGCCGACGTCGATCTCGCTGAAACCGCGCACGCGCTCCTCTGGAGCCGCTTGCTTCATCTTGTGTCGCTCGACACGGGGCGCGTCGGTTTCAGGCGTGGGCGCCAGTTCCTCGGTCTTGCTGGGTGCGACCGCGGCGCCCTTTTCCGCCAAGGTTCCGCGCAGGAAGCTGTCGATGGTGGCGGCCGCGCGGTGGCCTTGCGCCATGGCGTCGACCAGCGAGGCCGGTCCCAGCACCGCGTCCCCGCCAGCGAACACGCCGGGAATGCTGGTCGCTAGGGTTTCACGGTCAGAAACGATGCGACCGCCAGGACCTGCAGTCAGCGGAGCCATGACCTCGATGCCCTGGCCAATGGTCACGATAACCGTGTCGGCGTCCAGGTTGGTCACCTGCGCGTCGTCGAAGGTGGGAGCGAAGCGGCGGTTGTCGTCGAACACGCGCGTGCAGGCGCGGAACGAAACGCCGGAAACCTTTCCGTTCTGTGTGACGATCTTGGTGGGGCCGAGGCTGGGGTGGAAAACCACGCCCTCTTCCAAGGCCTCGTTGGCTTCCCAGGAATGCGCGGGCATTTCCTCGCGCTTTTCCAGGCAGGCCAGATCCACGCTGGTGACACCGGGCAGCCGGCGCGCGCAGCGGGCGGCATCCATGGCCACGTCACCGCCGCCGATGACCAGCACCTTGGGTCCAATCGCCGGCTTGCGACCCGCGTTCACTTCGCGCAGGAAGGTCAGTCCCGGCCACACTTCTTTGGAATCCTCGCCGGGCACACCGAGCTTGCGGCTTACCCAGGCGCCGGTGGCCACGAACACGGCGTCGAATTCGCCTGGCTTGGCAGCTGGCTTGCCGTCGGTCGCGCGCGGTTTCAACAGCTGTGTGGGATCTGCAACGCGCGTGCTGGTCCTGGCCTCGATGCCCATGTCGAGCAGGTACTGGATCTCGTGATCGAGCACGTCGCCAGGCAGCCGGTAGCGGGGGATGCCGTAGCGGAGCATGCCGCCCAGGAGTGGCATGGCGTCGAAGATGGTCACGCCGTAACCCTTGTTGCGCAGGTCAGTCGCAGCGGTCAAACCGGCCGGTCCACCGCCCACGACAGCGATGCGTTCTTTCTGCTGCATCTGCGGTACAGGCGGAACGTCCTTCAAGTCGTTGCGGTGGGCATAGACGTAGTCGGCGGCGAAACGCTTGAGGTCGCGCGCGGCCACTGGCTCGTCGATGTCGTTGCGGTTGCACTTGGTCTCGCAGGGGTGCTGGCACACGCGGCCGCACACCGCGGGCAAGGGACAGCGCTCGCGAACCACGTCGTAGGCTTCCTTGACCTTGCCCTGCGCGAGAAGTGCAACGTAGCCCTGCACGTTCACGCCGGCCGGACAAGACGCCTTGCACGGGGCGCGCCCCACGGCCTTGGAAATGCCGTAGACGTTGGGAATCGCCTGCGGATAGGGACGGAAGATTGCCTTGCGCGTGCCCAGTTCGCGATCGAACTCGCTGGGCAACGACACCGGGCATGCGATGGAGCACTCGCCGCAGGCGTTGCACTTCTTGAGATCCACGAAGCGCGGACGCTTGAGAATCTCGACCTGGAAACGGCCGGGCTCGCCGCTGACCTTCTGGATGTCGGCCAGGGTGATGATCTCGACGTTCTTGTTGCGCGCGGCCTCGACCAGTTTGGGCGAAAGCGTGCACATGGCGCAGTCGCCAGTGGGGAAGGTCTTGTCGAGCTGGGCCATCCTGCCGCCGATGGCGGCGGACGTTTCCAACAAGTAGACCTTGAAACCAGAGTTGGCCAGGTCGAGTGAAGACTGAATGCCGGCAATGCCTGCGCCAGCCACCAACACCGCGCCCACGGGCTCGGCGGATTTTCCGTTGTTTGGCTTTAACTGCTCGCTCATGGTCGTGCCCTAGGCGGGGATGCCTCGGTCAGCCAGCAATTTGCTGGGGCTGACCACCAGGCTGCGCAGCCCGAGTTTCTTGCGGGGGATCCCGAAGGCCAGGCCTAGAAGTTGAGTAAAGTAGAAAACCGGCAGGCCGAACTGTTCGCCCGCCTCTTTTTCCGTGTCCTTCTGCCGCAGATCCAGATTCAACTGGCACAGCGGGCAGGCGGTGGCGATGCAATCCGCGCCCACAGCCTTGGCCATGACCAGGATCTCGCGCGTCAGTCGTCGCACCACGCTGGCATCGGTGATGGAGTAGCCAGCGCCGCAGCACTCGGTCTTGTGCGGCCAGGTCAACACAGTGGCGCCCGCCGCCTGCAGGACCTTGTCCATCAGGGTCGGGTTTTCGGGATCGTCGAACTTGGTCACTTCCGGTGGGCGCGCCAGCAGGCAGCCGTAGTACGGCACCACCTTGAGTCCGCGCAACGGATGCTTCACCTGCTCCGCGATCTTCGCCATGCCCACGTCGCGCGCCAAGATCTCAAGCAAATGCAGCACCTGGGTCTGGCCGTCGTAGTCCGCGCCCAGAACAGCAGCCACCTGCTTGCGCGCTTCAGTGTCGCGGGCGATGTGGTGGTTGGCGGTCTTCAGTCGGTTGTAGCAGGCCGCGCATCCCACAGCGACGGTGGTGCCCGCGGCTGCGAGCAGGTTCTTGGCCGGCAGGGCCAGGGCCAGCAGCGGATCCGACTGGTGGGCCGCCGTGGAGCCGCAGCAGGTCCAGCCCGGGACTTCCGGCATCTGCAGGCCCAGGGTCTGGCTGATGGCCAGCGTGGAAGATTGATAGTCGTGGGCAGTTCCGTCCATGGAACAACCCGGGAAGAAAGCGTAGCTCACGAGCGACCTCCGTTCCTGTCACTCACGCGGCGGAAGAGTTCTTCGCGCTCTTTGCGGCCCTTCACCTTGCCCGACCACAGCGGCATCTTGCCCTTCCACAACATCATGGGCAGCTTGCCCATGTCGGAAAAGAGCTGCATGGTGCGCAGCTTGAAAGAGGCCATGAGCCCGGCCTCGAACATGCGACCGCGTTTCTTCACCGTGCGCAGGAAGATGTCGTTGAAGGCCGGTACCGTAGTCTTGCTGTTCACCTGGCTCGCGCGCCTGCTCATGCGGCGAAGCGCATCGTTGAGCGACGCGATGTCCACCTGCTGCGGGCAGCGGGTGAAGCAGGTCTGGCACGAGGTGCACTCCCAGATCATGCGGCTGCCGAGCAGCTCGTCTTTCAGGCCCAGCTGGGCGAGGCGCACCAGCGCGTGGGGCTTGATGTCTGCCCAACCAGCGACCGGGCAGCCCGACGAGCACTTCTTGCACTGCAAGCAGGCCGACAGGTTTCCTTGGCTCTCCTGCGAGACTTCCGCGAAGAAGCCGCCGCTTGCAAGGGTCGTGACAGCAGGCGCGTTCATTTCTTCTTCTCCGTGGCAGAGGCCAGCACCGCGAGCGACACCGCGCTGACCTTGCGATACACGTCAACCGGCTGCATCCGCTTGCCGTTCACCGTGAGAAGGTCCTCGATGGCGATACCAAACAGGCGCTCATTCTCTTCCAGATAGGGCCGCATCACGCGCCAGTCAGCGTCGGTGACCGGGCCGAACACGCCGCCGTTGAGCTGCTGTTCCACGACCTTCTTGTGTGGGTCGCGGATGTAGATGGCGCCGCCCGAGGCTAGCGAGAAAAGATTGCTGCCCGGGTAAGGCGCCGGAAGCGGCACCAGCTTGCCCCGGCGATCGAATTCGATGCCGTTGACGATGACGAAGCCGCCGCCGTTGAGCGGATCGCCGGCCATGAACGATTCCGCCAAGAAGTCGAGGCAGGTGCCATTGATGACCACGCGCGGGCGACCCACAGCATTGATGAGCGGCCGGCCTGCGCCGTTGCCCATGACGTACACCTCGCCGCCCTTGCCGCCGTACATGAAGGTCTGGCCCACGTCGCCGAAGATCACCAGCTTGCCTCGTTTGGCGATCTGACCGACTTGATCTTGGGCGTTGCCGTGCACGCGAATTTCTTCGCCGTCCATGCCGGAAGCCAGGTAGTCGCCGCTGGAACCGTAGGTGTCGATGCGCACGCCCTCGGTGCCAGGGCCCAGACCCACGCCGGTGAATCGCTGGCCGCGCAGGCGGTACACTATGAAACGCCGCCAGCCGGCCTGGAAGGCACGGCGCAGATACACGGCATCGCAGTCGTCGCCTTCGGGCGGGAATTTCTCTGCGTCGATGAGCAGAACTTCCTCGCCCGCCTGCGGGGCCACGATGGTTGCGCGACTGTCCCAATTCAGGCGTCGGAAACTGCCTTCGCCGGGCTGACCCAGCAGCGGGCTGGCGTCGAAGAGGCGCATCAGCGTCTCTTCCAGCACAGGCAGCACAGTGCTGCGCCGCTTGTCGCCGGTGTCGAAGCGTCGGTCGTAGAGCAGGGTCAAAGCCTCGATGGCCGTGGCCTTGCTGCGGCCGTTGTCGCAAGACTCGACGATGCGATCGCAGAAGTCGCGCAGTCCGCTGGCCGGCCAGCCAGGCAAGTTTTGCACGACATGCGTGAAGAGATCCTGGGCGCGACCCTGCTTGAGTGCGTCAAGCACCGCCTTGCGCGTGCCCGCGGCGGCGATCTCGCTGGGTGTTTCGCGCTTGACCTGGTCGCAGCGCACGTTGCCCGTGTCCAGCTTGACCTGACGGCCAAACTTGTCGGCGCAGCTCAGTTTCTTCTTCCCGTTGTCGTCGTTGATGGTGAAGACAAAGGTGCCGCCGTCGCTGCTGCTGCCGCCGCGTGCGTTCCAGTACTTGTCAGCCACAGGGCAGAAGCGCGGATCCTCGCGCGCCAGGCTGCGCAGGGTGGCGTCGATGGCCTGCTTCTCCGAGCAGATGAGGCCGATCTGCACGTCGCCACTGTCGGCCAGGGCGAACACCTGCGGTCGCAACATCGCCGTGTCGGTGATGCCGAGCAGCTGCATGCGTTTCTGGTCGGGGTGGTTGCGCGCGATGATGAAGAACCAGGGACCGTCAGGCGAGGCGTGGATGTGGGTCGCCTGG
This sequence comes from uncultured delta proteobacterium, assembly GCA_963758155.1. Lineage (GTDB taxonomy): Bacteria > Myxococcota_A > Polyangia > Fen-1088 > Fen-1088 > Fen-1137. The sequence continues at coordinate 125,809 of CAVWUP010000012.1, read as the reverse complement.
ATCTGGCGGTAGATCTGCTGCTTCTCCGGCGAGAGCTGGTCGAAATCCAGCTCGGCCGTCGGGGCCAGCGCTTCGATGATGTATTCCAGCGGGTACTTGTACACGCGGTCCCACAGATCGAAGAGCTGCACCGACACTTCGGTGTCAGTGAGGAACTGCTGCTTGATGTTGCGCTGGCGCAGGTAATCGCACACCGATTGGTAGTTGGCGAAGTCGCCGTTGTGTACCAGCGCCTCGTTCAGCCCCACGAACGGGTGCGCGCCACCGGGATGCCACACGCGACCCTTTGTGGGATAGCGCTGGTGGGCGATCCAGACATGGGCGCGGAAATCTTGCAGCTTGTAGTATTCGACGTTCTGCTCGGCGTAGCCGACGATCTTGAAAACCAGCTGATCGCGGCCATGCGACAGCACAAAGGCGCGCTTGTCGCCCAGCGAGGCGTAGAACGTGTCGTTCAGTTTGTAGGAATTGCGCCAGATAAACTCGTCTTCCAGTTCGCGCGGCGAAAGCGCCTGCAGTCCGGTGGATTCGGCGAACGCCTTCAATACCGCCGGCTTGACCCGCACCACGTAGCGGTGCACGTCGGGCGGCCGCACCGTGAGTCCGGGAATGTCGCGGTGATCGGCGATGTGATCCTGGCGCGTGGACAGCGCCACGTCGAAATTAGGCAGGATGAACTGCTTTTCCAGTTCGGGGTGCACCGTCTCATCGAGCAGCGCGAGCTGCACCAGGTAGTGCGAATCCAGCACCTCGCGCGAAACGCCGATCTGCTCGGGCACCAGGCCGGTGGCCGCGATGCCGCCGCCCTTGCCGTTGCCGCGGTTTTGCATCTGGATGGACGGCTCGTAGATGAACTTGCCGCGCACGGGGATGGTGCAAGCGAAACCCGTGACGCCGCAGCCGCCTTCTTCGGCGCGCTCGCCGTCGACCGGCTCCTCGTCGCGATACACCTGGCTGCGCGTGGCCAAGAGACGATCGGATTCGTCGCTCATAGCGCGGCCTCCGCCTGGGTGTAGGTCAACAAATCGCTGCGGCCGCGCAGGTCCTTCACGCTGGACACGCCCAGCCGCACCATGAGTTCGACCATGCGCTCGCGCCAGGCGTTCATCAGATTGATCAGCCGCTGCGTGGCCCAATCCAGGCTCATCAACATCATGAGTTCGGGATCCGTGCTGGCGATGCCGCGCGGGCAGCCGCGACCGCTCTCGCAGCAAGCGCAGCGCACGCAGCCCAAGGCCACCATGTCAGCAGTGCCGATGACCACGCCGTCAGCGCCGAGCGCGACGGCCTTCATCACGTCGTCGGCGGTGCGCAGGCCGCCGCTGACAATCAACGTGACCGAGTCGCGAATGCCCTCGGCCACCAGGAACTTGTGCACCTTGGCGATGGCGTACTCGATGGGCATGGCGATGTTCTTCTTGGCGATGTCAGGCGCCGCGCCGGTGCCGCCGTAGCTGCCGTCCAGGTGGATGATGTGCGCGCCAGCGTAGTAGCTGCCCACGGCCACCATGTCCACGTCGGTAGGGGTGGACACCTTGACCGAAACCAGGGCGCGCGAATTCACCTCTTTGATCCAGTCGAGGTGCTTCTTGTGGTCTTCCACGCTGTACACGCTGTGGAACGGGAAGGGCGAGAACAGCGCATTGCCGGCGATGGCCTCGCGCATGCGCGCGACTGCGGGCGTGTTCTTGTCGCCGAGCAAGTGGCCGCCCAGGCCGGGCTTGGCGCCCTGGGCGTACTTGAACTCGACGATGCGCACGCGCTGGATGGTGTCCTCGCGCACGCCGAACAGGCCGGTCGCCACCTGGGTGATGACGTGTTCGTCGTAGGGCTTGAGGCGATCGGGATAGCCGCCCTCGCCGGTGCAGGTGAAGCTGTTCCACGCCGTGGCCGAGCGGGCCTTGGCCACGATGGTGTGGATGCTGACCGAGCCGAACGACATCCCGCCGCCGTACACCGGAATGTCGATGTTGACTTGGGGCCGGCCGTCGTTGCGACGGTTGAGCGCCAGCGTGGTGTCGACCTTGGCAGCGTCGACTTTGGTTGGCGCCGCCGGGAAGTTGAAATCCATGCGGTCGAAGCCGCCGCCCGATGCCCCGTGCCGGTACTCCAGCCCCGAGGTGGGCACGTGGCCCGTGGCGGCCATGTGCCAGGTGGAAAGAATCAGATCCGCGGTCCAGCGCGGATCGCCCATGGCATCCACGTTGGGGTTGCGCATGAGCGTGAGGGCCTTCTGCTTGCACTTGGCCACGCAGAAGTGGTCGGTCTTGGCGCAGTCCGGACCGATGCACTGGTGATCGAGCGGTCGCAGAGTGAAGGTGTAGCCGTCGGGCTTCACGTGCACGCCCTCGGGGCACAGCTTGGCGCACTCGCCGCAGGCCACGCAGTCCGCCGAGCGAACGATCTTGTACTTGCCCAGGGAATTGCGGTAGCGGTCGGGTGCGGGTCGCACCTGACGGGTCACCACGAACTCCGACTCGGTGTCCGCAGGAGCGGACTGGGCCAGAGCCGCCGCGGGCTCGGCTTTGGAGTTAGCGAGAGAGAAGGTCACCAAATGCCTCCCGTTCGACGTCTTCTTTGAAAATCGCGCGACCTACTTCGCCGCGCAGGCGCCGCACTTCGCGGATGCCCATGGCGCCCAGCACCTCGAGAAGCTGCGAATGCCAAGCGGCCATGAGATTCACCATGCGCTGGAGGGCGTAGGCGCCTTCCAGCTTGGGAACCCCGGCCGGACAATGATCCTGGTGGTCGGCGGGCTGCGCCCCGCGACACACGCGGCAACCCAGCGACACCAGCAGGGCGGTGTCCACGGCCACCAGATCGGCGCCGCAGATGATGGCCTTGGCCATGTGCTCGGGCAGGGCGATGCCGCCCGCCACAATGAGCGTGATCTCGTCGCGCACGCCCGCCTTGACCAGGCGGCCATGGATCTCGCGCATGACATCTTTGATGTGCCGCGGGCTTGCGACGCCGACTTCGCAGCCGTGCAAGTCGCCGCACAGGTGGAAGACCTTCACGCCCGCCTGGCTCAGCTGCAGGATACGCTCGACCGCCGCCCCTTGCAGGGGCAGACGAACCGCGAGCACCAGCTTGGGATTGGCCGCCTTGGCCTTGGCAGCCTGGGCCGCCACATCCGGGCCATCCACGAACTCGACCATCCGCACTTGCGACAGCAGCGTCTGCACGCTGCCAAGTCCCTCGCTGCCAACCAGCGGAACCAGGAACGGAAGTTCCGCAGCCGGCGCGCCCGCCACATCGGCGGCGCGAGCCACCACCAGGGTCTTCAGCTTGGTCGCTGTGGTCAGGCGGGCACGCGCCAACTCCTGGCCGCCCATTTGCCAGGCGGGAACGTCGAAGATGAGCGGGAGGGGCAGGTCGATCAGGTTGGCCGTCTCGCCGAGCAACTTGCCGTCGCTGGAAAATGAGAGCCGCATGGGCTTGGGCCCGATGTCCACGCTGGTGCTGATGTATTCGCGGCCGTGGATGCCGTCGCGGGTGGGGCGAACGATCTCGGACATGTCGGTCCAGATCGAATCGAAGCCGAAACCGTGGAAGCGGCCGCGGTAGCCGGCACCGGAAACCGGAACGCGGCCGGTGTCAGACTGGTTCCAGGTGGTGGCCATGATGTCGGGCTTCCAGTAGTCGTCGCCCATGGCCAGGAACTCGGGGTTAATCGAGATGGCCAGGATGCCCTTGGTGCAGCCCTGCACGCAGGAGAAACACGCGCGACACTCGTAGAGCGGAACGATTGAGGTTTGCGGGTCGCGGTTGTAGGCCGCTTCCTTGCGGTAGGTGTCGAACACGCAGCGGGGCTTCACGCAGTTGCTGCAGCGGGCACAATCCTCGCGCCAGTCCACGCTGCCGTACTTGCCGACATGGCGGAATCGCCCCGGCGTGGGCACGGGCTTTATGTGGTACTTGTCAGGCATCGCGTTCTCTAAGCCAGTCGGGCTTCTTTGATGACCGCTGCGGCCAGCGGTTCACAACCTGCGCTGTGGATGTGGATGCCGCGCACTCCGGCGATGGCCTTTGCCTTGCCGGCGATCTCGGCTGCGATGGCCACGCCGGCCTGGCTCGCGTCGCCGCTGCGCAGGCGCTTGATGATGTCGTCGCTGATGGGGCTGCCCGGCCCGGCGCGCAGTTCTTCGGCTTGCGCCACGCTGGTCAGCGGCAACACCGTGGCGATGATGGCGACTTGCTTGTCCAGGCCCGCGGCGCGGATCGCCTTGAGCCATTCTTCTAGACCGGCCAAGTCGAAAATCGGATCGGTCAGCAGAATCTTCGCGCCCGCCGCGATCTTTTTTCTTGTTTGCGCCACGGCCAATTCAATGGGCCGCAGGTACGGGTGCGCGGCCGCAGCCACGGTCAACGCGGGCGCCGCGGGAAGTTTCGTCCCGCTGAAATCCAGCCCGGCTGCTCGCCATCTTGGCCAGGGCCTGGGTCAGCTGCACGGCATCCATGTCGTAGGCGCCCGCCGCTTGCGGAAATCCGCCCAGCGTCTGGTGCGCGCCCGACATGCACAAGAAGGTCTTCACGCCGAGAGCACAGGCGCCGAGCACGTCGGATTCCAGGGCCACGCGGTTGCGGTCGCGCGTGCACAGGCTGAGCACCGGCTCGACCTTCTCCGCGGCCAAGAGAGCCGCGCAGGCCAAGGCCGAACCGTGTGCCTGTTCGGCGTGGTCGCCGACGATCACGCCGTCGAGCGACGCCGGAAAGCACGCGGCCAGCTTTTTCACCGCGGCCGGATCGGTTCCATGCGGAGGAGTGCAGGCGGCGGTGACGACCGGTTTCCCACTGCCCAGTTTCTCGGACAACTTGCTACTCGCTATCATCTTCATTTTCCAGTTCGTACGGGACATCGTCCGACAGGCCCGTGGTGCGCAACGGGGTCGGCGCCAGGGCAGACACGCGAGCGACGAATTGATCGCGTATCGCCGCCATTTTCTGTCCAAGCGGCTGAGTCGGGGTGGCCGGGACGGTCGCACCAGCGCCGATGGTCATGTCCTGCACCGCCGAGCCGGGCAGGTGGAACAACATCAAGCGGCCTTTGCCGAGTCCGACCTCTTCCAGCATCGAGGAAACCGCCTCAATCCTCCGAGCGCAGCGCTTGTTGCCTTCGTGATGGTGGCAGTTGCCTTCGTCGCAGCTCACCACGGCGATGGCATGGGCCCCGCCTTCAAAGGCCTTGAGGAAGTGCTCCGGCTGCAGCCGGCCCGCACAGGGCACCACCACCTCTTGTACCGGGAAGGGCCAGCCGAAGTTCGGCGTCTCGGGCCGGAAGCGCTTGCCCGAGGTGGGCATCCGGCCGGCGCGCGCGCTGTTTTCGCACACGAAGACCACGATCACGGCGGCGGCCGGGGCCGGACGCGTGGCCGATTGTACTGTCGCCATTTCAGCCACGAATTGAACCTTTCCATGCCCTTCGGTCATCAAATAGACAAGCGAGAGGCACTGAACGGGTAACAGTAGCCGGAGGGTCGGAACGCCCGGAATTACGGGTCGGGCGGAGCCATGTGAAGTGTGCTTTCATAGCGGCCACGAGGTTGGGCAAGGTAGACGAACCGGGCGTCGCGTGTCTACAGGGACGGAGTGACTGTTTCACTTTTTCGAGTGACTTCAACCGAGCCAAACCGCCGCCGAGGCAGTATTTACGGCCAATTCACTTGTCAGTTACGCAAGCGAAACAAACGCAATCTATGCGGCTTTGTCGTGGTTTATTGCGCGCTGTCTGTTTACTGGAAAGAAACATTTAAGTCACGCGGCAGACGCAATCAAGTCTTGTCGCGTAGCCAAGCGTGAGTGGTCGTATCGCGCGCCTGCTATCGGCGGCCGCGGACACGGATGGTCTGGGCCAGACCGTGGAAGCGCTTGGCTTCGGTGGGCACCGCGGCCTCGCCCCGCTCGACCGCCTGTAGCGCCTCATCAGGACGCCCGGCCTCCATCAACGCCACGGCCAGGTCCCAGTACGAGTCCGCCCATTGTGGCGCGAGCGCGATGGCACATTCCAAGCTTTGCACGCCTTCGTCCAGGCGACCCAGACGCGCCAGCGCCAGACCTAGCCCTTTGCAGGCGTAGGCGTGGTCGGGCTTGAGAGTCAGTGCTCGACGGCAATGCGCCTCGGTGGTGAGGTAGTCGCCGAGAAAGAAGCAAACGAACCCACCCAGGTCGAGCAAGGTCAGATTGTCGGGCGCCAGGGCCAGCCCCTGGTTGATTTTCTCTCGCGCGTCGCCCAGCGTGTGCTCGTCGATGGCGGCACGGACCTGCTGGATGATGGCGTCCACGTCCGCCGCGGGCGGGGCGGCCTCGGAGGCGCCGTCTGCGGACTCGGGGCTGGTCATGGTTTGCCCCCGGCGGCCGAAGCTGCCCCCGGCGCGCGGCCGTGGAAGTAGCGGATCTCGTCGTCGGTCGGCTCCTCGGCCAGCAGCTCAAAACGCCGGTGTTTCACCACCTGGCAATAGAAACAGTTTTCGTTCCCGCCTCCGCCCTGAGCGTAGGTGGCCCAGCTGCAGCCGCCGCGGCACACGTCGCGATAGCGACACACGCGGCAGAACCCGCCCAGCTGGTCCTCTTTGAAAAGTCGGTTGTAGGCGAAAGCGTCCGCGCGGTTCCAGATCTCGCGCAGGCTGTGCTTGCGTACGTTGCCCTCGATGAAACGGGCTTCGCCGAGCATCGACGAGGGCAGAGAAAGACATCCCTTCACGTTCCCGCCGCTCTCGATCCCGATCACCTGGCAGCCCGCGCGACACCCGATCCAAAAGGGCAGCGTCGCGTCCGCATCGCGCAGGTCAGGCTCGGGGTTGCCAAAGTAGCCGATGTCGTCGCTGGGATAGACTTTGAATTCGGGGCAGTTGATCCGGCACAGCTCCGCGATCTGGGGCACCAGCCACAACAGATCTTCGGGCGGCGAAACCATCTCTTTGTGCTCGCCCATGTTCCCGGTGGCGGTGGCGAATTGCAACTGCCAGGCGAACACGCGGTGATCCATCAAGAACTGGCGCAACGACTTGAGCTGGCCCTGATTGAGTCGATTGATGGTGGTGTTCACCGCCACGGGCAAGCCGGCCGCCACGCTGAGATCGATGGCGCGCACCACCTTCACGAACGAGCCCGGGGCGCGGAATTCGTCGTGCTCCTTCTCGAAGCCGTCGATGCTGAAGGCCGCGCCACACAACCCGGCCTTCTGCGCCTGATCGATATGTTTGGTCGACCAGGTGAGACCGTTGGAAATCAGGTTGACCCGCGCGCCCAGCTCGACCAGCCGCCGACCCACCTCGTGCCAGCCTGGATACATCGTCGGCTCGCCGCCGCTCAGGGTCACGCGCCGGCATCCCAGCTCTACCAGTTCGCCGGCCACGCGCATGCACTCGTCCAGCGTCAGCTCGTCGGCACGCTTGCTGCCGGCAATGGAGCCGCAGTGCTTGCACCGCAGGTTGCACGCCAGGGTCAATTCCCACACGCAAGCGCGCGGGAAGAACCCGACTCGCCGCAGGATTTCAATCACGAGGGTGTTCTACCTGACTAATTCTTGGTCGGCATGGGCGCCATGTACATGGGCATCACGCCAAGACCGCCGTCCTGCGTGGGCTGCGGCGACGCATACCGCGTGGTGAGTCCCGCGTCCGGCATCATCGCCATGTAAAGAGCCACGGCACCGCCCGCGCCTGCCCCGGCGTCCACTGGCATCGGCCCCATGTACTTGACCACGGCCCCGGCTTCGGGCTTTGGGGTGCCCGCGTCTGGCATGATCGCCATGTACACAGGAGTAGGCCCCGTAGCTCCGCCAGCCCCTGTCACGCCGCCCGTGGCCGGCATGCCTGCCCCGTACGCATGAACTCCGCCAGAGATCGTCCATCCGCCCATCGCTGTCACCCCACCAGTGCTGGTTCCTCCGCCAGTCCCAGCTCCTCCGCCCGCGTCCGGCATGATCGCCATGTACTTGAGAACCGGCTCTGTCATCCCGCCGGTCGCGGTCGCCCCGCCTGTTCCCGTCATACCTGCCATCGCCATGTACAGAGGAACCGCTGTCATTCCGCCTGCGCCCGTGGCGCCGCCCGTTCCCGTCGCTCCGCCAGCCGACGCATCCGGCATCATTGCCATATAAAGAGCCACCGCGCCGCCCGCGGCAGAGGATGTCGTTCCACCGGCGCCACCTGATCCAGTCGGCAAGGATGAAGTATCTGCCGAGCCATCCGGATTCGGTTCCGGCGGCGAGCTTGGACATCCGCCCACCAGGGCGAGCCCGATCCCCATCGAGGCAGGAACCACGACATGGCGAACCGTGTTCCGGAGGAAGAGGTGGATGCGCTCTCGGATGTCTGTCTCTTTCATGATCGGCTCCTTACGCTACCGATTGGCTGCTTGCGAATGTCCGCTCTCCCGGAACCCAGCAAGTGTCATGCCACGCCCACTCAGCCCCCACGCCACAGCGAAGTTCTCATAATAACACGCGAGTCATGGCCGTAGTCGTCCTCTTCCATGAATTTTGTGGCAGCCTGGTCTCAGATTTCTGAGGCCTGCCCGCATGTGAACCGTCAACGCGCATGGTCGTGTTTCCAGGCGACACCGCCTGTTTCGCGCTACGCTTGAACTCAAGTTCCGGCCTCGGGCCGGCAGGGAGTGGCACTGATGACTCAAGGGGAACCGGCCGACCGAGACGAGCAAGGCGACGCCCAGCAAGACACGCACGACGTCGATCCGCAGGAGACGCAGGAATGGATTGATGCGCTGGAATCCACGCTGGCCCACGCCGGCGTGGAACGCGCGCATTTTCTGCTTCAGCAGCTGGTCGATCGCGCGCGCCGGGCGGGCGCGCACCTGCCCTTTGACGCCACCACCGCGTACATCAACAGCATCCCACGATCGCGTCAGGTCGCTGCGCCGGGCGATTCCGCTCTCGAGCGCCGCATCCGCTCGCTCATCCGCTGGAACGCCTTGGCCATGGTGGTGCATACCAACCGACAAAGCGCGGAGCTGGGCGGCCACATCGCCAGCTTCGCCTCGGCCGCCACTTTGTACGACGTGGGCTTCAACCATTTTTTTCGTGCTCCCACGGAGCAGCACGGCGGCGACCTCATCTACATCCAGGGACACTCGGCGCCCGGGATCTATGCGCGCGCTTTTCTCGAAGGCCGCCTCACCGAAGACCAACTCAACAACTTCCGCCAGGAGGTCGGTGGCCAGGGCCTTTCGTCCTATCCGCATCCCTGGCTGATGCCCGATTTCTGGCAGTTCTCGACGGTGAGCATGGGGCTTTCGTCGATGATGGCCATCTACCAGGCGCGCCTCATGAAGTACCTGCACGACCGCGGCTTGCAGGACGCGCAGGATCGCAAGGTGTGGGCCTTCCTTGGCGACGGCGAGATGGACGAGGCCGAGTCCCTGGGCGCCATCACGCTGGCCGCACGCGAGAAGCTCGACAATCTGATCTTCGTCATCAACTGCAACCTGCAGCGCCTGGACGGGCCGGTGCGGGGCAACGGCAAGATCATCCAGGAGCTGGAGGCCTTGTTCCGCGGCGCCGGCTGGAACGTGCTCAAGGTGGTGTGGGGCTCGTACTGGGATCCGCTGTTGCAGCTCGATCGCCAGGGGTTTCTGCGCAAGCGCTTCCTGGAATGTGTCGACGGTGAATACCAGGCCTTCAAGGCCAAGCGTGGCAGCTACACACGCGAAAAATTCTTCGGCAAGTATCCCGAGTTGCTCGCGATGGTGGCCAACCTGACCGACGAGGATATCTGGCGCCTGAACCGCGGCGGCCATGATCCGCACAAGGTCTTCGCCGCCTACGCCGCTGCGGTGTCGACAAAGAGCCAGCCCACGGTGGTGCTGGCCCAGACGGTCAAAGGCTACGGTATGGGCGAGGCTGGCGAGGGCCAGAACATCACCCACCAGCAAAAGAAAATGGGCGAGGAAGCCTTGCGCGCCTTCCGCGACCGCTTCGACATTCCCATCAGCGACGAGGACATCGGCAAGGCGCCCTTCTACCGGCCGCCTGAGGACAGCCCTGAGATCCGATACCTGCGCGAGCGACGCCAGGCCCTGGGCGGTTTTCTGCCCGCGCGCAGACCCACGGCTGCGCCGCTGGCGGTGCCGTCCCTGGAATCCTTCGACTTCCTGCTCAAGGGCAGCGGCGAACGCGAGTATTCCACGACGATGGCGTTCGTGCGCATGCTGGCCCAATTGACCCGCGACCCGGTCATCGGTCGCCAGGTGGTGCCCATTGTGCCCGACGAGGCCCGCACCTTTGGTATGGAGGGTCTGTTCCGCCAGCTTGGCATCTATTCGTCGGTAGGGCAGCTCTACGAACCGGTCGATGCCGAGCAGCTCATGTCGTACCGCGAGGCCAAGGACGGCCAGATCCTCGAAGAAGGCATCAACGAGGCCGGGGCCATGTCGTCCTTCATCGCGGCCGGCACGGCCTACGCCAACCACGGCATTAATCTGATCCCGTTCTATTGCTTCTATTCCATGTTCGGGTTCCAGCGCACCGGCGACTTCGCCTGGGCCGGCGCGGACATGCGCATGCGCGGCTTTCTCATGGGCGGAACTTCCGGCCGCACCACCCTGGCGGGCGAGGGCCTGCAGCACCAGGACGGTCACAGTCACCTGCTGGCCGCCGCCATTCCCACCTGCGTGGCCTACGATCCCACCTTCGCCTACGAGATGGCGGTCATCGTCCAGGATGGGCTGCGCCGGATGGTCAGGCAGCAGGAGGACGTTTTCTACTACATCACCATGATGAACGAGAACTACAGCCACCCGGCCATGCCCGAGGGCGCGGCGCCCGGAATCTTGAAAGGCTTGTACCTGCTGCGCGAGAGTCGCGTCGCCGCGAACCGACCGCGGGTGCAGTTGCTGGGCTCAGGCGCCATCTTGCGCGAGGTGATTGCGGCGGCTGACTTGCTGGAGGGCGATTTCGCCGTCGGCGCAGACGTGTGGAGCGTCCCCAGCTTCACCGAATTGCGGCGCGAGGGACTAGCGGCCGAACGCTGGTCGCTGCTGCATCCCGAAGAGCCGCGCCGGCTTAGCTTTGTCGAGACATGCCTGGCCAATCGCAAAGGTCCGGTGGTGGCAGCCAGCGACTACGTGCGCCTGTTTGCCGACCAGATCCGGCCGTTCTTGTCGAGGCGCTACCTCGTGCTTGGAACGGACGGATTCGGCCGCAGCGATCGGCGCAGTTCCCTGCGCCACTTCTTCGAGGTCGACCGGCGCTTTGTCGCGCTGGCAGCGCTCAAGGCCCTGGCCGACGAGGGCGCGATCCCGGCTGCCCAGGTCGGCGCGGCCCTGCACAAACTGGAAATCGATCCCGAAAAACCCGATCCGACCCGCGCGTGACGAGGCAAGGAGAAGCAACGTGAGCAAGACGGTTGATGTGCTGGTCCCTGATATCGGCGATTTTCACGACGTTCCCGTGGTCGATGTTCTGGTTGCGCCAGGAGCTTCCATCAAGCGCGATGATCCTGTCGCGATCTTGGAGAGCGACAAGGCTTCCATGGACGTGCCCTCGCCCTATGCCGGCCAGGTGGCAGAGGTGCTGGTCAAGCCGGGCGACAAGGTGTCAGCGGGCGCGCGCCTGGCGATCATGGTCGTCGCCGACGAGACGACACTGGTTCCTTCGGGCGGTGACGGGCCGGAGGCTGCCTCGCCCGGCCGGTCCAGCCCCTGGCAGGCTGAGACGCCGGTGCCGCAGGGGAACCAAGCTGCGGCGCCGCCGCCGGGGGCGCGCGGACCTTTGCCCATGGCCTCGGGGGTGATCATGGAATTGCCCACCAGCGACAGCATACGAGGCGGCGCGCGACCTTCGCCAACGGCGAGCATTCCGCTGGTGCTCGACGAAGAGAGATCCCAGCACCACGCTGCGCCGGCGGTTCGGCGTCTGGCGCGCGAACTGGGCGTCGAGCTGTCCGAGATTCGCGGAACCGGTCGCAACGGCCGCATCGTGGAAGAGGACCTGCGCCGCTACATCAAGGCCGCGATGGAGCGCGCGGCGGGCGGGAACAACTTGCCCGATTCGCCGGCGGTGGATTTCTCGAAATTCGGTCCCATAGAATTGCGACCCTTGGGTCGTATCCGGCGCGCCACCGCAGCCAGCGTGCAGCGCTCGTGGCGATTGGTTCCGCATGTCACCCAGTACGACGAAGCCGACATCACCGACCTGGAAGCGTTTCGCAAGGCCGAGGCCGAACAGGCCAAGCAACGGGGCGTGCGCCTGACCTTGCTCGCCTTTTTCATGAAGGCAACGGCGGCGGCGCTCAAAGAGCATCCCAGCTTCAATGCCTCGCTCGACGCCGGCGGCGAGAAACTGGTGTGCAAGCGCTACTATCATCTGGGCATTGCCGTGGATACGCCCGAAGGACTGGTGGTGCCCGTGGTTCGCGACGTGGACCGCAAAGGCATCTGGGAACTGGCGGGCGAGCTGGGCACGCTCGGCCAGCGCGCGCGTGAGCAGAAACTCACGCCTGCGGATGTGCAAGGCGCCAGCTTCACCATTTCCAGCCTGGGCGGAATCGGCGGTACGGCCTTTTCACCCATCGTCAATGCGCCCGAGGTCGCCATCCTGGGCTTCTCGCGCGCCTCGCTGCGGCCGGTGTATCGCGACGGCCAGCTCGTGCCGCGCCTGATTCTGCCCTTCTCGCTGTCCTACGACCATCGCGCCAACGACGGCGCACAGGCGGCCCGCTTCACCACCCACCTGCGCGAGCTGTTGGGGGATATTCGCGAAGTGCTGCTGTAGGCTCAACGAGCCGTCTCGTACTCCCCCTCCAACATCCCGTAAATCCGCGAGCTGCGGAAATGGTCGCGCAGCCAGATATGGTCGCGCAACGTGCCTTCGTAGGTCATGCCCAGCTTCTCCATGACCTTGGGGATCGATGCGGGGCATGTCTTCTCCAGTTGGCGGTGCCAAGGGCATTCGATCTCCGGCGCCGTCGGGTGTCAAGCGTCGGCTGGAAAGGGCGGCCCCTTGCGCTGAAGAAGAGTACAATGTTGTTCCTGGGCCATGAAGGAACACGAGATCCGGCAGCGCATCGAGGGCTTCCTCAAGCGGACCGCACGCGAGCTTGTCGTGCCGGCATCGGTGGGTCTGGGCCTGGCGCTGGTCGGGTGCGACCATACGGGAATCAAGGTCACGCGGGACGCAGCGGCTGACACGGCCCAGTCCACCGCGCCCGACGCGGTGCTGGCAAGGGATAGCGCGGCCAGTGTCCCGGACACGGCCAGTCCGCGGGACTTCGGCATGAACGATGATAAGCCCGCCCTCGATGCGTTCAAAACAGACCTGCCCAACCTGAACATTCCGTACGGCGTCCGCATAGAGCCGGACGCGGGCCCGGATGCGACTTCACAAGGCGTGGACGCGACGGCCCCGGATGCAGATGCAGGCGGCGTGGACGCCGAAGTTCGCGCCCCGGACGCTGGTCGCGACGCAGGCAAGGCGGACTTGCCCGCGATCATGCCGCCCTACTTGCCGCCCTACATGCCTCCGCCCCAGCCCGATGCTGCCCGGGACATTCGGGCGGACCTGCCCGTGAGCGTGCCGCCGTACACGGTTCCGCCCTACATGTCTGCGCCCCTGCCCGATGCCGCACAGGATGTCCGGGCGGATCTGAGACTGCCGCTGCCTGCTCCGTTGCCAACTCCGGTCTACATGGGGGCCACCTTCGGCCCCAATCCGCCACCGCCGCCGCCACCAACTCCGCCACCACCACCGCCGCCACCGCCCTCCCTGGCGCCGGATGCCGCCCCGGCTTTGCCGATCATGCCGTCGCTGGCCCCGTCCGCGCCGGCGCCGCCGGTCAAGGCGCCGAAGTAGGCCGCCAACTGTGGCAGCGGCAAGGAGCGATCGGTGCTGGAAGTTCTGAGGCGAGCCGGAATCGCTCCGCGCGCCTGCGCGTGGGAGTTGACCTTGGGGTGCAACTTGCGCTGCCGACACTGCGGATCGGCGGCAGGTCCGCGCCGCTCCGATGAGCTGACCCTGGAAGAATGCCTGCGCGTGGCCGACCAGCTTGCAGCCCTGGCATGCGAGCGCGCCACGCTCACCGGGGGCGAGCCCACGCTCTACCCGGACTGGGACGTGGTGGGAAAGCGACTGGCGCAGCATATTCCCGAGGTCAGCCTGATCTCCAACGGCTGGGCGTGGACCGCGCGACATGCGCAGCAGGCCGCGCAGGCCGGCCTGCGCGGTGTTGCGTTCAGCCTCGACGGGCTGGAAAAGGAACACGACTGCTTTCGCGCCGAGGGTTCGTTTCGTCGCGTGGTCGAGGCAGTGAAGCTCACCTTGGCAGCCGGCCTGCCCGTGGGTATCAACACCACGATTCACCGTCTGAACACGCGCCAGCTTCCCCAGTTGCGCGAATTTCTCATCGACATCGGGGTGCGCACCTGGCAATTGCAGTTCGCCATCGCCACGGGCTACATGGCCGAAAATCGCGACCTGGTGGCGCCGCCCGAGGAGCGGCTGTGGCTGATTCCGCAGATCGCGGAACTGTGTCGCGCCAGCGACAGCCGCATCAAGGTCTACGCCAGCGACCACATGGGCTATTTCGGCAAGCCCGAACGCGACCTGCGCACCGGCGACACCTCCATGCCATTCTGGCTGGGTTGCCGCGCGGGCTGCCATGTCATCGGCATCGAGAGCAACGGCAACGTGAAGGGCTGCCTGTCGCTGCCGTCACAGGTCCAGGGTGAGAGCCGCTTCGTCGAGGGCAACCTGCGCGAGAGCAGCCTGCGCGAAATCTGGAACCGCGCCGGCGCCTTTGCCTACAACCGCGAATTCCGTGTCGAGCAACTGGGCGGATTCTGCGCCGTGTGCCGCTATCGCGACATCTGCCGCGGCGGCTGCACCTGGACCATGTACGCCGAATCACCCACGCTGGCCGCGGGCAATCCCCACTGTTTCTACCATCAGGCCGTCAAGCACGGCCGCCACGACCTGCTGGACGAAGAGCCCACCGCCGAGGAGAAGACCTACTTCGGCTAGAAGCTGTGGCCGCCCGTAGGGCGGGCCCGCGGGGCGCGTGGGCGAGAGCGTGAGCGAGTTCGTGTGGGGAACGCGGGATGCGTGGGCGTGCGCGTGAGCGGGCCGCGATCCGCGATCCGCACCACGCTCGTCGGACACGCTCACGCTACCTCACGCGCACGCGAGCCGATCACGCCCGCACAACCCCCTAGCCTCCCGCCTCGGCGGCGTAGTCGTCCAGCAGTTCCTCCATGCGTGCGAAGACCTGGGCCATGGTGTCTTCGTCGGGCAGAAGCGTGATGCGGAAGTGATCGCAGTAGGGCACGTTGAAGCTGGTGCCTGGGGCGATGAGCACGTGCTTGCGCTCGAGCAGGTCGAGCGCGAATTGTTGGTCGTTGAAATTCGGCAGCTTGTTGCTGTCGACCCGCACGAAGGCGTACATGGCCCCGCGGGGCGGGATCACGGACAGGTATTTGCTGCGCTTGCAGCCATCCGAGAATCGCCGCGCGCGTCTGGAACAAGCGACCACCCGGCCGCACCAGATCGCGGATTGACTGGTAGCCGCCCAGAGCGGTCTGCACGGCCCACTGGCCTACAACATTGGAGCACAGCCGCAGAGACATGATGGTGTCCAGGCCCATCAGGTATTCGCGCGCGCTGTCCTTCTCGCCCGAGAAACTGAGCCAGCCCACGCGAAAGCCGCAGGCCCGATACACCTTGGACAAGCCGGAAAAAGTCCCGCACAGGGTGTGCCTGGCCAGGGTGGCCACCGGGGTGTACTCGGCGCCCTCGTAGGTCATCTGGTCGTAGATCTCGTCGGAGAAAACAACCACATCGTGGGATTCGGCGATGTCGACCATCTTGGCCAGCACCTCGCGCGGATAGACCGCGCCGGTCGGGTTGTTGGGCGAGATGATGACCATCGCGCGCGTGCGCGGTGTCACCAGTCGCGCAAGTTTGTCGAGATCAGGTAACCAGTTGTTCTCGGGCAGGCAGGGGTAATGCACGGCCGTGCCGTCGGCCAGATGGGTCGCCGCTGTCCACAAGGGATAGTCCGGGCTAGGCACCAGGACCTCGTCCCCGCGGTTGAGCAAGGCGCGCAGCGAGAACAGGATCAGCTCGCTCACCCCGTTGCCGATGAAGACATCCTCGGCGCTGGCGTCCATGATGCCGCGGCTCTGCTGCTGCATCACTACCGCCTCGCGAGCCGAGAAGATCCCCTTCTGGTGGCAATAGGGTTCGGCGTCGCGCAGATTTTCGATCATCGCCAGGCGCATGGTTTCGGGCGCACGAAACCCGAAGGCGCCCGGATTGCCGATGTTCAGCTTGACGATCTCGTGCCCCGCCTTTTCCAGCTCGGCCGCCCGACGCGCCAGCGGACCACGGATCTCGTAGCGAACGTTGGCAAGTTGGGAGCTGGCTTGAATTCTCGTCGGGGACATTGTGACCTCGGCGGAAATCTCCCAGAAACCCGCGCCGCGCGCCAGTGCCGAGGACGCGAGAACTGATGCCGCGTTCAGTTACCCGAGGCTAGCGCTGAATGACGGTGGTATCAGCCATCTGGAAACAGCTCGAGCTGTCGCCCGCCACCCAACGGAACACGTTGTACCAGAACTGCGGAATGTTGTAGATCTTGTCCGCGGTGTAGTTCGCGCACTGGGCTTGGGCCTGGTAGATCGGATCGCCTTTCCACTGGCTGGTGTAGGTGACCCACTCGTCGGCCCAGGCGAAGACCCGGCCAGCGCCGACCTGTTTGTGAACGCCAACCAAGGTGTTGGTCTGCCACGTGCCCATGACCTGGCAATCGGCGCAAGTGATGGGGCGGCCCATGAAGACGCCCACCTGGCGGTCCGTCGAATTGAGATTGTCGACGAGCGGACTGTCCGAGGTATTCCAGCCGCCAAACGGAATCGACCCGTCGGCGCAATAGCACATATTGTTGGTGCAGTCGCTCTGAACGAAAATATCCGGGCTCGGTTGGTAGGAAATCCCGAATGGCGCCAGTAATTGATTGGTCGGCTCGACCTCCTGCGACTGCGAGCCATAGCCGCTCATCGTAATGAGGCCGCCGCCCTTGTTCACCCAGTCAGATAGAGCACTAACCTCGGCACTGGTGAAAGTCCAGAAGCCGGTGTACTCACTGTCCTCAAGGGCCTGCAGAATGATGACGTCATACTTCTTCAAGAAGTCCGCGGTCAGCGTGAAATCCCTCGTGGACCCGACCACGTTTCCGAACAGGGCCATGGTGGCGGTGCCCTTGGTTTGGGTGTTCATGTAGTCTTGGAAGGCATTCGTGTTGTCGCCCCCGCCACTCTGGTTGCCGTAGTGGGCAACCTTACCCAGGGACGCGATGGTCAGGCACTGGCAGTTGCCCGCGTCGTCGCAACGCCAGGGCTTGGCGTCCCAACCGGCTGGAGGGCCCGTGAAAGTGGAGCCCGCGTCTAGGGCGGTGATGATGGAGATGCCGCCCCCTTGTCCGCTCTCGCCGCCTAGCCCCGTGATGGCGCCGCTTCCAATGGTTCCGCCCGAGGCCGCGACCGTGGACTGGCTGCAAGCCGCGCCCAAGAACAAGAGCAAGCTGCATATGGTGGGATATTCTCTTCTCTGCATGTCCGTATAATAAGCGAGGCTGCTCAAAGGGGAAGTCTGGGGGGCGGTTCGCCGCGCTCCAGCATGCGGCGCCAGCGTCGGTCCGCGGCGCCAGCGACCGTCCCCGATTCCGGCTTGACCAATCCGTGGTTGTTTGGGGGCGCAAGTCACGTTAACGTTCCTGCATGCTTCGCCAAACAATCGTGTCCTCCATGGTGGCAGCGCTGGTGGCCCTGGGCATCTCCTATGCCTCGATTCACACCGATTTGTTCCGCCATTCCGTCGATGTCCCCACCTTGCTCGGGTCCACGGTGGACACCGCACGCTCGGCCCTCGACCAGTCGGGCTTGCTCCTGGTGGTGGCCGAGGATCGGGAAGACACAGCCACGCCGCCCGGTCAGATTCTGGCCCAGCGTCCGTTGCCCGGATCCAAGGTGCGCGTGGGCGAGTCGGTGAACGTGGTCATTGCCCGCGCGCCCGCGGTGGTCAAGGTACCCGGTGTGGTTGGTCAGCTCGTGGGTGAAGCCCGCGTGCGCTTGGAGAAGGCCCGTCTCACGGTCAGCAGTGTGGTCGAGCAGCCCCATCCCACCCTGGGCGTGGGCATGGTCATCGCGCAAAGCATAGCCGAAGGGTCTGAGGTCCGCGCTGGCACAGGACTCGAGTTGAAGGTGTCCAAGGGCGCCGAAGCCATCACCGTGCCCGCGGTGACCGGAAAGTCATTGTCCAGGGCCAGGGATCTGCTGACCCAGGCCGGACTGACGGTCGGCCAAATCCGCCACGCCTCGGACGATGATCGCAGCCCCGGGGTCGTGCTCGAGCAAAAGCCTGCCGCCAACCAGATGCTGGGCAAGGGCATGGCCGTCGATCTAGTCGTGAATAGCGACTAGGTTCTCTGTGGTGGAAAAGGTCGCCAAGGAAGCGGCGCGTGCGGTTGCTTGCGCCCGCGTTTTCTGCGACTGCACACCAGCAAGAATCCGAAGACGAGCCAGCCCGTCGTCGCCAGCCAAAGTCCCAGGCGCAGACCTGGCGTGCGATAGCGCATCTCGATCCGGTGCTTGCCCGCCGAAACCGGCAGCGCGCGCGCCACCACGTCGGCTCGCTCGATGGGGGTCGCAATCCCGTCGACCGTCGCTGTCCAGCCGTAGGTCCACTCGTCCAGCAGCACGGCATAGCCTGGCCGCGTGGCCTGACAATTCAGGATCACATGCTCGGCCTCCGGCTTTTCCAGCAGGCACGGTGTGGATTGCTCGATTGCCTGCATTTCGCTGCTTCCCGGCCCTGCCAATCGCACTTGGCCCAGATCCAATTCAGAACGTCGCGTGTCGAAAAGCGACGTGAGTGCGTCCTGGTCCGAAACCCCGTGGCGCCAGCGATAGGCCACAAAGGCGCGCGGCCTGCGCGCGGGATTTTCCAGCGCGACGTAGCCGGCAAAGGCAGCCGGCGAAACCACCGGCATGCCCATGGCCGGTGCCGAGGCCGCGTCGATGAGAAGGTAGCGAATGTCGATCACGTCCATCACCCGTTCCAGATTGGCGCGACCACTGGCGGCTGCGAAGGCATCGAAGCGCGCGGTTCCGGCAATCACATACGCCGGGACTTCGGCGAACCCGAAACGCGCGTTGTCGTTGGCCGTCGCGGTGTGGTGAAGAAAAGCGGCGCGGGCCTCGCCGGAAACCGAGAGTGGGGTGACCCCATTCACGCGGCGGATCAGGCGCGGCCACTCCCCGGTTTGCGGCGGCGGCAACGGTTGCAACAGAGCAGGGACCGCGCGCACCACTTCGCGCGGAATGGTCACGTGAACCGACCAGTCGTGCTCGATCAGGTGCACCACCAGCGCGAGCAACAAAAGAGGACGCGCCCAAGCGCCGAAGCGGCGATGGCTGGCGAGCAGCACGGCCAGCGGCACCAGCATGGCGACCACCGTGGCGGACAAGCCGCCGGCCAGCACCTCGGACAGCGCGGCCGGGCCGTCAATCGCCTTGTCAGCAGCCTGGCTCGCGCTGGCGATGGCGGACAATAGATATCCGCGCCCCAAAGTTGCCAGACCCAAGCCGGCCGCGAGACAGATGGCCACCGCCGCGCTCAGCAGCGCGCGCGACTTGCGCGCCGAGGGCTCGAACAGGCGGTCGAAACCCACGCCAGCCAGCGCCGCCCACAGCACCAACGCCGCAGCGATGTGCTTCTCTGGGTAGCGCAGCAGGTGTTCCGGCCAGACCAAGGTCCGGTACAGGCCGTAGATCGGCGTAAACGTGCCCAAGGCTAGGGCCACGAAAAGCAGCGACAGGATCGCCAGGCGCCGTGCCAGCCTGTCCCCCCGAAAAGCGGCCAGCGCCGTGCACAGCAGAACCGGGGCGCCCAGATACAGGCTGGCTGACCACGTCGCTTCCAGCGAGCCGCCGCCGCTGGCCCACAGACTGGCGAGACAGCGTTCCGGACGAAAACCCTGGCCCCAAACATTGGGCCAGACCAGTTCCAGCAAGCGAAGCGGGTGCATAGACCAGGCCCCGCCCTCGGCCAAGGAAAAGCCAGCGCCGCGTACGCTGTCGCCCAGCGAAGCCAGCGCCACCGTCAGGGAGGCCGCCCCCATGAGCACGCCCAGCACGCCCGCGGCGCCCAAAACCAGCAGCGAAGTGAGCCGTCGTCGCGCGGTCAGCGCGACCAGAGCCACG
The DNA here is from genome assembly GCA_963758155.1 of uncultured delta proteobacterium. Classification (GTDB taxonomy): domain Bacteria; phylum Myxococcota_A; class Polyangia; order Fen-1088; family Fen-1088; genus Fen-1137. The sequence goes on along the minus strand of CAVWUP010000012.1, from coordinate 105,598 downwards.
GCCAGGACAACCGAATTGAATCCCGCTGGATTGCCCGCCGCCACTGAGCCCGACAGCACCAGCGCAAAAATCAGACCACGGCGCAGATAGGCCTGGCGCTCCTCGGTTTCGGTGAGGCCCAGCGACGCCCATGCCAGCAACGGCATCCAGCCCAGCGGCATCAGGACGGTGCCGTTGACCACCATGGACGTGAAGTAGCCAGACAGCATGAGCGCGCTGCCTGACAGCAGACTGCCTGGTGCACTGGCGCCGAGCCGTCGGGACAAGAGCCACGTGCCCACGCCCGCCAGCCACACGTGCAGGATGAGGATCAGGTCCGCTCCCCACAGCGGGCCCACCAGGGCCACCAGCCAGGCCAAGGGATAGGTCACGCCGTTGTTGGGTTCGGACGCAAAACGCTCGCCCAGGCGCAAGCCATCCCACCACTGGGGGAAATGCCCGTGGCTCAGGTTCTCGGCCAGATAGCTGCGCGACGGCAGCGTGTGAATCAAATGGTCGCGGACCGCGAAGGTTTCGTCGAGAAACAGCGGACGCACATAGGCCGCCGCCCCCACCGCGACGAGCGCCAGCCACGAAAGCATCAGCATGGTTTTCGTGCCTGCCCGATTCATCCCGTTCCACTTCCCCCTACCAGGTTTGGCGTGTGCGGTCCAATACGCCAAGCGCGCGATTGTTCTTGTCCCCGGTAGGGGCGACCTGCGGTCGCCCCGGTTACCTGGCTACTGGCACAGACTGGACGGCGCTAGCCCGCACGGGAGGCTGCTGAGCCAGTTGAGGATATTGACCCAGTACGGCCCTGCATTGTAATTGCCCCACACGTCGTCGTAGGTGATCCACTCGTCGCCCCAGACAGCCAAGCGGCTGTCATTCGTCATCTTCTGCCCTGCGAACACCTGATTCTGCGGGAAGATCCTGGCCACGCCGAGAGTCCAGCCGCCCCCGGTGGCGTAGGCAGAGAACGTCGTGGACTCGCTAAGGCCGGGATACAGGATGTTGGATCCGTGTTCCACCAATAGCTTGCTCACACCGCTGGTGATGGGAAGGGCAACTGGACAGGTTGTCTTCAAATTGCCGGCCGCATACGTCAGAGCGTTGTTTGGCAGGATGTTGACGCCGGCCGCGGAAGTGTCGTAGCTGATCCCGAAGGGAGCGAGCAGCAGGTTCGCGTTCGCGGAATTGGCTGCATCGGTCCGGTACCCGATGGTCGTCATCAGGCCTTTCCTTCCGGATCGGAACCAGTTTTGCATCGCAGTCACTTCGGCACTCGTGATCGCGCGCTGGCTGCCAGTGTAGAGCTGGCCACCCGTTGCGTTGGCGGCCTCAAGAGCGCGCCAGGCAGCCAAGTCAGCCGGGGTGTGGGAGATATCCAAGATTATGATGACGTCGTAGTTGTTGAGGAAGCTTGAGGTTATGTAGTTGTTGGTTATGTCCAGGTTGGGAAGCAGGCAACTTGTGGAATGCAGCTCCAGCCACTGCGCGAAGTCGTCGTAGCCGTCGCTCACCACAGTTCCCCAGTTGGTGCCGTCCCCGAGATTGAGGGTGCCGTCTGCGTTCTTCTTGTGGTCGAAGTGGCTGTAGATGGCGTCCCAAGGTCCGTACAGACCTATTGTGGCGATGGCCGGGCAGGTTGGGGCAACGGCACATGTGCCGCTACAGCAGGTCTGTCCACTAGTGCAAGCAATGGCACAGGGCCCGCAGGCCGCGTTCGAGTTGGTCGTGTTGGTGGTGACGCAGACGCCGCTGCCACTGTTGGTGCAGCAGGTCTGGGAAGCGTTGCAGGCAACAGCGCAAGGCCCGCAGGCCGCGTTCGAGTTGGTCGCGCTGGGGGTAACGCAAGCATTGTTGCAGCAGACCTTCCCAGACGCGCAGCCGGTGCCGCAGCCGCCGGCGGTGCCGCCCGTGCCACCGGAGCCGCCCTGGCCGCCGCTGCCACCCGAGCCTGTGAAACCAGGGCTGGTGTTTCCGCCCGCGCCGCCGCTGCCGGTGCCGGTGCCTGTTCCGGTGCCGGTGCCTGTTCCGGTGCCGGTATCACTTCCGGTGCCTGTGCTGGTGGCCGTGCCGGTGCTCGTCGGTGCTGCCAGGCTTCCGCTCACAGTGATGCCCTGTTGTACAGAAGCATTGTCGTCGCACCCGGCTGCGCCGGCTGGGCATACTGTTGCGACTCCCACTGGCAATGGCGTCGCATTGGAGTTGGGCGACATGGTGACTTCCAGGACCACCTTGGTGCGATTGTCCGAGGCCACGCCCTCGGAACGAATGACCACGATGCCGTTGGTGGCAGGAGCAGGTATCCCTGTCGGCCAATTCTCCGTGATGAACAGGCTCTGTCGGCACTCGGCCAGATCCTGGCGAATGAACAGGGTGTAGTTACCCATGTACTGCGTGGCCGCAGGACTCATGGTGTTGGGGTCAGGCGGCGCCTCGTTGTGGGCAACGCTGGCTGGGTAGTTGCAATTTATGTACGCCGCCGTGTCGGTTCGACAGCCCAAGCCCGGCTCGTCGCGCAGATAGGCCCCGCGTCTTGGGGTGCCGTCAGTGTCTACCCCCATGCACCCACCGACCGGATCCCAGGGGATCTCGTCAGCTACGCCCGTGGGCAGGGCGACCGGGGTGCCCGAGGGACTGGTGCCATTGAGCATGCTGCCGAGGAGTGGTGACCAGCCGGGCAGTCCCACCGGGGTTCGGTTGAGCACGGCCCTGGCCGCCTGAATGCCTGCCTCGGCGACATAGAGTGCCTGGTTGCGCATGTTGATGTTCGAGCTCATCTGGATGCTTCCGCTGGTCAGGTACAGGCCGGTGAGGCCCATGCCCAGCAGCGCGATCATGGCCAGAAGGACCACCACCAACACAGCCCCGCCTTCAGAACGACGAAGTGGAAGTCGAGTCGAAGAGTCGCCGGTTGTCATCACGCCTCTCCTCAATTGTTACGGGGATACACAGTGGTGGTCAGTACCCGGCGGCGGAATTGGTCGCGGCCGGTGGTGAAATTGTTGTCGAGAGTGTGGCCGGAGTGGTTCTCCGCCGCGGGCCGGCCATTGTCGGTCAAGGTGGCGTCAATGCCGTTATCCTCTGTCAATGACCGGGCCACCAAAGTCAGGCGCACGGCACTGGGTTGGTTGCACTTGGCGGCGTTGTTGGTGGCAATCACGTCGGCGGCGTTGTTGAGCATCCACTCGTCCGCGGAGGTGTCGGGGCCTTCGGTGAGCACGCCGTCGGCATTGAGGTCGCAGGCATAGGCCACCTGCAGGTCCTCGATACCCTCGGCCAGAACCTGGGGACCAACCGGGGCATTGGGCGATCCATCCAGGCGTTCCATGGTCAGCACAGGAACATCGTGGGTCACGCCTGGGATGCCAAGCGTGGTCAAAGCGACGCCATTTGCGTCTGTGGTGCGAATGGCGAAACGCACCCACCAAAACTCCCCGAAATTGCGGATGCCGGTGCCGGCGGTGGCGGCCACGTAGCCAGTTGCGGGGCTGCCGGGGATCATGGGGGCTATGGCAGAGGGTGGGTTCCAGATCGAGCCCGTGCATCCTGTGGTGGGTGGGGGCGAGCATGCGGTCGTGGTGCCCGTCGCGTGATTGAGGACGTCACCGGCACTTGTCACACTGGTGATCTGGAACAACGTGCAGCCGATGTCGCTCACGATCGTGCCCATGGGAGGCGTACCGATCAACAACATGAACTCTCCCGGCTGGAACACGACAGACATGCCCAGCGTGGTCGCAATCGTACCAGTGGTGGTGGTGACGTTTCCCAGAAGGGTCGCATCGAAATTCGTGCCCGAGGACCGATTGCCGAAGGCGACGGTGATTACGTCGGTGTTGGGCACGATGCCGGTGATCGAGGCATCATTGCCAGCCACCTGGTCGACGATCCACAGTGGCGGAATTCGTTGCACCTGGCCCGTGGCTGCGTTGTACGCGCGCAGCCCGGCGTTGGGACGCCTGGCCAGGGACAGGTCGTGCGCCGTGACGACCCCGGCGGGATTGGGGGGAAATACCGGCGGATCGTCGCTAAGGTCCGGGTCGACCCCGAGCGAGCGATTGAGGGGAGGCGATGCCACGATTCCCCCCACCGGTCGCACGCAGCCGTACATTCCCGATCCTTCGGAGCGGACGAAGCGGCTGAGAACTTCCATGGCAGCCCACACGTTCTGCTGAACGTTGAGCATCTTGGTCTGGGTCTCGTACACGCGCTGTTGGCCAGCAAAGAACATGAAAGTCGAGGCGGCCACGATGGACGCGATGATCATGGTCACCATCAACTCGACCAGGGTCATGCCCTGGTCAGACACGCGCCGGCCTACCACGACTTCCTCCGTTCCAGATCCAGGCGCACGGTCTTGGGGGTTCCCGTATCCGCGGCGTAGGTGACAGTGACCGAAATGACATAGGGCTGGGCCGCGCCCAGGTTCACGACCCGCCACCTGCGCGTCCAGCGATAGGCGGCACTGGGCGCGGCGGCCGCGATCCCCTCGGCATTCAGATAGACCGGTGCACTCCAGGTGGTCACGCCGACCGGGTTGGCGATGGCGACCGGCGACTGGAATTGGTCCACATTGGGCATGGGCGGCGCATTGGTGGGCGCCCCGGTGGTCAGCACGGTACTGAACTCTTCTAGTTTCTGGCTGGCCAGGCGCAGGGCGACCGCCGAGTCATTGGCCATCTTCGAGGCGCCGATCACGGCTTGCTGCACGGCCAGGGTGCCGAGCAGTCCGATGGCCCCCAGCAGCAGAGCCACCAGGACCTCGACCAGCGTGAATCCGGAATTGCGCCTCATATTGAGAAAGTGAAGTTACGCGTGGAAACGAACGACGTGAGGCCAGTGAGCGAAATGACGAAGCCGCCGTCGGGATGAGTGGGCGGCAGGTTCTGATTGCGAACATAGACCATCCACGAACTCAGGTTTGCCGCGGCCGCGGTGACGCCTGCATTGCCCATGGTATTGAAGAAAATTCGCACGCATTGCCCTGGCCTCTGGGTGCCAAGCACGGGGGTTGACGGCACTGACCCGTCTGTGGCCGCGTTCAAGATGACAACGCCCGGAGGCGCATAGAGGCTGCGCACTGGGTTCGTCTGGTCCACGCGATACAGGTCCACGCCATCCTCACAGACCAGCGCGAAGTGGTTCACGCGCAAGCTCATGGCATCGAGATGGGCGCGCTGTAGACCCTGCGCGACGAAGCTGGCGAACTCGCGGCCCTTTCGCGCTGTGCTGTCACGGGTCAGGGATGGCGTCGCAACGGCAGCCAGCAGCCCGATGATGACGAGCACCACCATCAACTCGGTGACGGTGAATCCGGTCTGCCGACTGCGGCTTGGCGACATGGCTCCCCGATCTTGTGCCTGCAAACGTGCGGCCATCAAGAATTCTCGGAAGAATCCTCGTCGATCATAAGATAGACGGGCGGTCAGCTAGGAAAACATTTCATGGGGCGCAAGGTTGTTCGTGCTCCGAGGTGCGTACCTGCACACATGGCACTTCCCCCAACCACAGCCAGCACGGCTAGCGTGGTGGACGCCGCGCCTGGTGGAACCAGGCCCGATACTCCTGCATACGGCTGCGCTGGTCGGCGGGCGCGCGGCGGGTGCAGGTGGCGTAGTCGGCCGTAGTCGGATCGGCTCCCCAGCGCAGCTCGGCGCAGTCGTTGGGGTTGTACGCCATTTCCAGGGCGCTCCGGCGCGCGTACACATCGGCCACGGTCAGCGGGAAAGGCGTCCCGTCGCTGCGCCGGTACTCCACCTTGCGCTCGTGGATGCGGCGCTGGTGCAACTTCTCCAGCTCGGCGCGAAGCTCGTCGGGCTTGTGGCCGCCCAGCACGAAAAGATCGGGGTGGGCTGACACGCGGGCAGGCAGGCGCGCCAGCACGTCGAGCGCGATGAGCAGGCGCATGTCGCGCGAAGGGGTGGCGTAGTCTTCCCAGGGGCCCACGGTCTCGAAGATCTTGGCACCCACGGGCATGGGCACCACCGGGTTGCCCTTGTCGCGCATGAAGCGTTCGCCGTTGTCCACCGAGCCCAGGCGCGTTTCCAGCTGTTCCACCAGCGCGTTCAGGGTTTCTTCATAGCTGGCCTGCGCGTCGAGACCCTTGGGGTTGATGAGCTTGGCCATGCACGCGTAGAAGTCGTCGGCAGACATACTGGCCTGCTCGGCCGAAAAAGCTGCGAAGCGACGGTCACTGGCCAGCGCATGATTAGCCAAGGCGACCGTCGATCCAGTTTCGGCTGATCGTTCCACCGGGCGAAAGGCCTTGAAGCCCGGGCCCGCGCTCTTCACGTCGCTGGCAAAGAGAAAGGTGCCTTCCCAGAAGCGCTTGCGACCCACGGAATTGTCGGGCTGTCCGTCCACCGCGAAGAGACGCCCGCCCTTGCTTCCGTCTTGCTCGACCCACTTGGCGATCATCATCACATGTCCATAGGGGTCGGCGTAGATCACGCCGGGCCGCAGGACATCGCGCGCCAGCTTGACCGGATAGAAATCGGTTTCTTCGTCGTCGAGTGCGGTGCGCGCGCTGCCCGAGTGGACTTTGTTGGCGAGCAGGCGCAAGAACTTGCGAAAGCGATCGAGGGGATCGTTGCCGGCCACCGGCTCGTCCTGAGTGAGCAGGGCACCGCAAGTGGGCGGATGGTCGCTGCTGCCGCGGTTGCAGTCGCGCAGGCCAAAGGGCAAGCCCATCTTCCAGGCAAAGGTGGCGCGCAGGTAGTACGGCAGATCCGCGCAGTCAGGCACGGCCGGGGGCGCGGCGCGGTTTTTGGGATCGTCCTCGCGCAGACCGAGGTGGCCCCAGAGAAAGTTGCGCGCCGGATCGCGGACCACGGGAGCCAGCGAGGGAAAGCCCAGTGCCGCATCAGCCGGCGCGTCGAACAGGCGCTCGATCCAAGCTGAGTAGAGGTTCTCCAGGGTGCGGTTCCAGGCGCGTGTGACCGGCCACGCGCCCGGAGCTTGGGAGCGAGCGCGTGCCACCGCCGCGCGACCGCGCGGGGCGATCGAAATGCGATGACAGGAGACGACCTCGCCGCCGGAAACCAGCGCGACGCGAACCTCGCCGGCCGCCGGAGCCGGCAGCTCGGCGGAAAAGCTGAAGGGCGGCCCGCCCCTGCGCACGGTCGCCAATTTCTGCGCGGGGCGGCCCGCGGGGCTGACGGTGATGGTTCCGTCGTGGGCCTGTTCGCTGACCACCATGAGGCGCAGGGGCGCGCCGGCGGACGGATTTTCGGGCGACCACCAGACGCGAACCTCGGGCGATTCGCGACAGCCCTCGGACGCGTGGGCGGAAGCGGGCGCGAGCAGAAGCACAAGGATGGCCGTGCCAGTAAGAGCCGCTGCCTGGTGCATCCTGGGTTACCAGTGATCGGGATGCGCGCGCCGTCGCGCCAAGGTGCGTGCGCGGACCAGCGCCGGGTTTTCGAAAAGCCTGACCAGCACGAATCCGGCGAAAAAGCCGCCAATATGCGCCCAAACCGCGACTCCGGCCGAGACGTCAGGTCGCATGGACGACAGCTGGGGCAGCCCGCTCAGCAGTTGCAGCCCGATCCACCACAGCAAGACCAGGTACGCGGGCAGCGAAATCACCTGCACGAAGATCACCCAGACGAAGAGCACGTTCACGCGAACGCGCGGATACAGCATCAGATACGCGCCCAGCACGCCCGAGATGGCGCCCGAGGCACCCACCATGGGAACCGGCGACGCGGGATCGATGGCAATCTGTGCCGCCGCCGCGGCCAGGCCGCACACCAAGTAGAAGACCAGAAAGCGCAGTCGCCCCATGCTGTCTTCCACGTTCTTGCCAAACACCCACAAAAACAGGCCGTTGCCCAGCAAGTGCATCCAGCTGCCGTGCAGGAACATGGAAAAGACCGGCGTCAGATAATTGATCGGGTCGCGGTCCACCAGGCAGAGAAGCCCACGACCGAGTGGCACAGCCTGGCCGACAGGCGCGCGGCCGGTCAGCTCGCCCGGCACCAGCCCCAGGTTGCACACGCTGGCCGCCAGCACGGTCGGGCTGAGGCCGGCCCCTTGGATCAGAACCCACACCAGGCCCATGACGACCAGCAAGGCGATGGTCACCAGCGGAAAACGCAAGGTGGAGTTGTCGTCGCTGATGGGGATCATGGGACTTTGATTCGAGCGGCCCGATGGCCGCAGTCAGGTTAGCACGCGCACACGGGGCCATGCACAAAGTCCGGCACGGTCTAGGGCCTGTCCCCAAATTCAGGCCAGCCATACTCGCACCGCAGCGAAGAGAACGAAACCTAGGAAGTTCGTGGAGGTCTTCTCGTAGCGGGTGGCCACACGCCGGTACCGCTTGATCTTGCAGAAGAAGTTCTCGACGAAGTGCCGAGTCCGGTAGAGCTTGCGACTGAACTTGCGCTTGTCTTTCCGATTCGAGGGGATGAGTTAGCTTTTTGCACCACAGAGGGCACAGAGGACGCAGAGGTCGGAAAGGAAGAAGGGGTTCGGACAGCGCGGAACCCACCCCTTCTTTTTTTCCGGTCCGGCTCTGTGACCTCGGTGCTCTCTGTGGTGAAAAACTAGCTCTTCCCTACCGCTGCGGAACGGACGCAGGGGCTGGCGGGGGCGGGGGCACTGGGGGTGGCGCGCCGCCGTCGGGACTGGCGGCTGCTTCGGGCGGCACTTCCGCTCGGAATCCGAAGAGCGTGTTCTCTTCTTCAAGTGGCGTCAGTTTGATGGCGACGCGACTGTCGGAGAAGGTGTAGGCGCGCGTGTGAACTGGCAAGAAGCCGTTCATGCGCACGACGAGATCCAGGGGGCCGCTGTCGCGCGGTCGCACCACGACCAGCGGCCGGGGCACGGGAATCATGCCCAAGGTCTTGTTGCCCCACTTGACCATTGCCTTGCGCGGCGGAACGGTTTGAATGGTGATGCTGACCTTGTCCCCTGTCTTCTGGCCCGATGGCTCGCCCGCGCTCTTGCTGGCGTCTTCCGCGCCCAGCCCCACGGCCGCGGTCGATCCCAGCAAGGCCAGCAGTGCGAAGCCAGCCAGCCAGCCCCGCGAGGTCATGGCGCGCCTCTTTCTTCATCGCTACCAGAGCGACCTGCACCAACCCCGCCCGCCCGACCCTCGGCGGAATTGGGCACCGCCGGTGGAGGCCCGGGATAGCGCACGCCAGGCTTGGGTACGTAGGTCAGGATCGGCGTTTTCAACGTGCCCTTGATCTCGCCTTCCAGCACGTCCACCGGCAGCGGCGGTTCAAGCACATACTGATAGCCGCGCGAGGGAACGCGAAGTTCGAACACATCGTTGTCGAGCAGAAACTGGCGCGCGATGTTGGTGGGTTGGTCGCCCAGGATGCGCATGGGACGGTGGCGCAAGACAAACGAGTAGAGCCGGATGGCCAGGTGGTTGGGCAAGCGGTGGCAACCGTGCGAGTAACCCTCGGCACTGTACATGGAGAGATATTCCGACGAGCCGTGGGCGCGGATGCCGTTGTCCCAGTCGGGCTTGCCGCCCTTGCCTGGGACCACGAGATAGCCGGCGATGAGGCCATAGGCCGAAAGGAATCCCGGGCCCAGCTCGTCGTAGTTGACCACCCGCTGCCACAGGCCGTTGACAGTCTTGGTCTTGACCAGGGTGCGGATGGGCGTGGACTCGGGCGCGATCCACACTGGGCCAGCCACCACGTTGCGGATTACCCGCGGCCCCACGTCCGAACCTTTGTAGCGGAAATATTCGTAGCCGTCAGACGCCTGTTCGGCGCGCCAGCCGCCGATGGTGGTGCGCCAGCGCGCCAGCGGAATGCGCTGTTCCTTGTACTTCACGTAGACGTGGAAGCTGGGATAGCGCTTGCGCGGCTGGGGGTGACGCACGCCGGAGGCGTCCCAAGGCAGGTCGTACCAGACCTCGCCGCGATCGATCACGATGGATAGATCCATGTCGGGTCCGTAGTACTCGGGCAGGGCCGGCAAGCGGACGGCGGCGCGCAGGTGGTGGAAGTCGGCGAAGCTGTGGCGCTTGAAGAAGGCCAGCGCAGCCTCGGGCGTGGCCAGGCCGAGCTGCTCGACGGCCGAATTGGTCAGCTCGTCGACCAGGTTGCGCACCGGAATCGGCTGCCCGTTGGCGCCGTTGTAGCTGGGCGGCCCAGTTTTCACATCCACGCTGCCGTCCTCGACCACGCCGGCGGCAGCCACCACACGTTCGCGCAGCACGCGCAGCAGGGCCTCGTGATCGTTGGCCAGCGGCGGCCGGGCCAGAGCGTCCATGGTCTTCTGGCGCAGGTAGTTGGACTCGTAGATCATGTGCTTCTGCTGAAAGCGCCGCACCGCCAAGCGCATGGCATCGTCGTAGATGCCGGCGTTGTGTTTCACGCCGTGCTTGAACATGCCTTCGCAGGCCAGGCGGCGTTCCACCTCGGTCATGGCCAGCTTCTCGGCGCGCCGTCGCTCGACCAGCCTGACCTTGGGTTCCAGCTTGGGGTCTTTCGCCGCCAGTTCGGCCAGCGTCTGCGCGTGGTTCTTCTTGCGCGCGTCTTCCAGCTCGCCGCGCAGGCGCGCGATGCGCTGCTCTTCCTGTTTCACCTTTTCCGGCGCCACGTAGCCCACGGTTTCCACCGCCTCCATGGCCGCCAGGTTCGCACCTTCGTGGCACTTCTGCTTCTCGTCCTCTAGGAAGCGGGCGCGCAGCACGCCCAGCGATGGCGGGATGCCGTAGAGTTCGAGGTAGTTCTTTTCGCCCGCGGGCAAGGGCTCGCCATCCTCGTCGAGCGTGTCATTGGCCAGGCCGAGAAACACGCGGCGGTAGCGGTTGGGCATGCTCTGTCCGTCAGGGCCACGATGCTCCTCGAAGATATACGGAGTCCAATCGTCAGCGAGATCGATGATGGTGTACCCAGAACGAGCGGCGCCCGTGGCGCTGGTCCAGGTCTCCTGGCCGTCGCGAATCACCAAGGCGCGATCGTCGTCAGGCGGCAGGCTCGGGCTGGCGGCCGGCGCTGCGGGCGCGGGTGCCGGAGAAGTCGCGGCCGACGGCGCAGGCTCAGGCGACTTGCTAGTGGCAGCGGTCTGGGCCGAGGAGGTCGTCTGGGGCGGCGGCAGGGACACGACCCCGCGGACATCGCATCCCGACAAGAAAGCTAGACATGACTGGACGGCAAACAGCGCTGCATATTTCATCACGAATTCGCTTGATCAAACTATGCCCCGGCTGCGTGGCTGAGCAAGAAATACAGCGCCGCCCCGGAGTTTCACCACAGAGAGCACAGAGATCACAGAGACGGATGGGAAGGAAGGGTTCGGATCCGGATCCGAAACCCCTTCCTTCCGGCCTCTGTGGCCTCTGTGGTGAAACTCCGGATCGCGCGTCTGGCCGGCGAATCCGGAGAAAAATGGCCGCTACGTCGCGAGCGCTGCCGCCACGATAGCCCGCGCTTCTTGGACAAGGCTGTCCAGGTGGGCCTGGCCCTTGAAGCTTTCGGCGTAGATTTTGTAGATGTTCTCCGTGCCCGAGGGGCGCGCCGCGAACCAACCATTTTGCGACGCCACTTTCAGCCCACCGATGGCGGCGCCGTTGCCCGGCGCCTTGGTCAGCACGGCGGTGATGGCCTCGCCAGCCAGCGTGCCGCTCTTGACTTGCGTGGGCGAGAGCTGCCTGAGCCGGGACTTTTCCGCCGGCGTGGCCGGCTGATCGATGCGCGTGTAGATGGGCTCGCCATGGACCGCCGTGATCTCACGGTAGTGCTCGCCGGGATCCTTGCCGGTGCGGGCGGTGATTTCCGCCGCCAGCAGCGCCAGGATGAGTCCGTCCTTGTCCGTGGACCAGGCGTTGCCGTCAAAGCGCAGGAAGCTGGCTCCGGCGCTCTCTTCGCCGCCGAATCCCAGGCTGCCGTCGAGCAGTCCGCCGACGAACCACTTGAAGCCCACTGGCACTTCGACCAGCGGGCGTCCCATCGCGGCCACCACGCGATCGATGATCGCGCTCGACACCAGGGTTTTTCCCACGGCTGCACGCGGGGACCACTGCGGCCGGTGGGAGAAGAGATAGCGAATGGCCACGGCCAAGTAGTGATTGGGATTCATCAGGCCCGCTGGAACGACGATCCCGTGCCGGTCAGCGTCGGGATCGTTGCCAAACGCGACCTGGTAGCTTCCGCGCAGGCCAACCAGCTTGGCCATGGCATACGGGCTGGAGCAGTCCATGCGGATCTTTCCATCATGGTCCACGGGCATGAAAGCGAAGCGCGGATCCACGGTGGGATTGACCACCTGCAGGTCGAGTTTCCAGTGGTCGACGATGGCTTGCCAGTAGGCCACCGAGGCGCCGCCCAGCGGGTCCACGCCGCACTTGATGCGTGCGTCGCGGATGGCCGCCATGTCCACCACGCTGGCCAGGTCCGCCACGTAGGGACCGACGAAGTCGGCTTTTCGAATGGTAGGTGTGGTGCGCGCGCGCTCGAAGGGAATGCGGTGGATTCCCGATCGGTTGCTTCGCAAGAGCGCATTGGCGCGGTCCTGTATCCAGGCCGTGATGCTGGTGTCGGCCGGGCCGCCGTTGGGTGGGTTGTACTTGAAGCCTCCGTCGGCCGGTGGATTGTGCGATGGCGTGACCACGATGCCATCGCCCAGGCCGCTCTTGCGGCCACGGTTGTGGGTCAGAATCAATCGGGAGATCGAAGGCGTGGGCGTGTAGCCGTCGTCGCGGTCGACCACCGTGTCCACCTCATTGGCCGCCAGGACCTCCAGCGCGGTTTGCTCGGCCGGCCGCGACAGGGCGTGAGTATCCTTGCCGAGAAAAAGCGGGCCGGTGATGCCCTCTTGCTTGCGCCATTCGCAGATGGCCTGTGTGATGGCCAGGATGTGCGCCTGGTTGAAGGATCCGGCGAGCGACGAGCCGCGGTGGCCGCTGGTCCCGAAGCTGACGAGTTGTTCGGGGTCGCTGACATCCGGCTCTTTGCTGTAGTAGGCGTCGATGAGGCGGTCGACGTCGATCAGCAGTGTCGCTGGCGCGGGTTTGCCTGCAAGCTCGTGGGGCATCTGAACGGTTCTCCTTGGAATCGTGAAGATTACACTGAAGGTTGCTACCGCGCCTGCCCCCGCATCCTGGCCCAGAAAAGTCCTAGGTATTCGTGCAGGGCTCGTTCGACGGTCAGGCCCGCTTGGGCATGCGGAAAATAGCCCAACAGGTCTGAGTCCCCGCCCATGGCCAGGTAGTCGGTGGGAGCCGGAACGGGGTTCATGCCGGCCTTTCTGAACATGGCCATGGCCCTGGGCAGGTGGTTGGCCGACGTCACCAGCGCGAATCGGTCCTGTCCCAGCATCGCGTGCAGCGCCCGCACTTCGTCGATCGTGTCGCGCGACTGCGATTCCAGGACCATGCGGTCGGGCGGGGCACCCAGGCTGGTGCCGGCTCCCGCCAGTGTCTCTGCCTCGGTCTCTCCCGCGCTGTCGCCACCTCCTGACAGGACCAGCTTCGACTCAGGCAGAAGTCGTTGCAGCCGGATGCCTTCGGCCAAACGGACCAGGCTTGACTCCGACAACTTTTGCACGGGTGACAGGGAAGGTCCCTCGATGTGTCCGCCCCCCAGCACAACCACCCAGCGTGGCGGCAGCGATCCGTCAGGCATGGCTGAAACCACCTGAGTCGCCTCTGGCAGCAGTGGGGAATAGGCCGTTTCAAGCGGACGAACCAAAGTCCGAGCCACCGGGGCCAGGAACATGAGCGCCAGGAGCGCGAGACCCGCAGTGAGCAGGCCCCTGGCTGTCCGTTGCCGCTTGGTGAAGAACAGCAGGAGCAAGCCCAGGACCATGACCGTAAGCAGCAAGGAACACGGCTGCAAGGCCGCGGACAGCAGTTTCTTGAGGGCGAACATGGTGCGATCTTGTACCTCGATTCGTGCGGCGGCGTCGCGCACAGTCTCTGCACTCGCACGCGCTTGTCTGCTACATTTCGAGCCTCCTTGGCCCAAGCTGCATCGGTTTCGCCCACTTGACGTCTTCCCCGGTCCTTCCTGGCCCGCGCAGTCGCGCCTTTGTTGCGTGGGCGCTCAGACACGGCCGGCTCCTGTGGCTGATCGCCATGGCGCTCGCCGTGCCCTCGGCGCTGGCCACCGCCAGGCTCTACTTCAACCTGCGCAGCGATCTTGAAGAACTGCTACCCCGGAGCGCGCCCAGCGTCCTCGCGGTCGATGAGTTGCGTTCGCGCCTGCCCGGGCTGCTCTATCTCGGCGTCTTGGTCGACGTGGGCGCGGCCGACAATCTGCCCGCGGGCGAGCGTTTGCTCGATGACCTGGCGGCCCGCGTGCGCGCCTACCCGCCGGACATGGTTCGGGCGGTTCGCCTGGGGACGGCTGGCGAGCGGCATTTCATCGAGCAGCACAAGCCCTTGTACATGGATCTGGCGGATCTCGAAACCCTACGCCAGCGCATCGAAGACCGCATCCACTACGAGCTGATGAAGGACCAGGACATGCTCCTCGACGAGAGCGAGCCAGCCCCTTCGCTCGACGTGTCGGACCTGGAAAGAAGATACCAGTCGCGGCTCGACGAGCCCGGACTGCGCGGGGATCGCTTTTCCAGCCGTAGCCTTGGCCTCACCCTCATGCTGGTCGAGGTGGGCAGCTACTCGACCGGCACCAAGAAGGCGGGCGCGCTGCTCGAGCGGGTACGCCGCGACCTGGCCGAACTAGGCGGTCCGGGCCACTATGCCCCGGGGATGCGGGTCGGGTTCACCGGCGACGTGCCCATCTCGGTCGAGGAGATGTCAGCGCTGGTGGTGGACCTGACCTTTTCGTCGGTTCTGGTCATTGTCCTGGTGATCATCGCGCTGGTGTTCTACTACCGCTGGGCAGCCGCCGTGCCGATTCTCCTGGCCCCGCTGGCCATCGGGACCGTGACCGCGTTTGCCCTGGCCAGCTTGCCCCCCTGGCGCATCACCGCGCTCAACTCCAACACCGGTTTTCTAGGCTCGATCATCGTGGGCAACGGTATTAACTTCGGCATCGTGCTGCTCGCCCGCTACGTGGAGGCGCGGCGGCGCGGCGTTCCCATCGAGGAGGCGCTGGCCGTCAGCCTGTCCGGGACCCGGGTGGGGACACTGTCGGCGGCGCTGGCGGCTGCGGCGGCGTACGCGTCCTTGGTGGCCATGGATTTTCGCGGGTTTCGCCAGTTCGGCGTCATCGGCGGACT
Source organism: uncultured delta proteobacterium (assembly GCA_963758155.1). GTDB lineage: Bacteria > Myxococcota_A > Polyangia > Fen-1088 > Fen-1088 > Fen-1137. The sequence continues at coordinate 90,454 of CAVWUP010000012.1, read as the reverse complement.
GGGAATGGTGCTGTGTTGGGTTGCGACCTTCCTGCTTGCACCCTCGCTCATCGCCTGGCTGGACAAGGGCCGCTTGCGACCGCCGAGCGAGCGGGCGGCGCGCCTGCGGCCCATGGTGTTGCTGGCCAATCGCATCGCGCGCTCTCCGTTGCCTTTCGCCGTGGTCGCGCTCGTGCTCACCCTGCTGGCTCTTTTCCAGCTCCGCCACTTCGGCCCCGACCAGTTGGAGTACGACCTTGGCAAGCTCCGGCGCCGTGACACCTGGGTCTCGGGTGAAGGCTACTGGGGCGCCAGGATGGACAAGCTTCTCGGTCGCCAGGTCACGCCCACCGTGATCCTGGCCGACAGCGTGGAGCAGACCCGCCTCATCGCGACCCACCTGCGCGAGGCTGCCACCCGCGCACCGCTGTCGGCGCGCATCTCCTCGATCGTGACGGCCGATGATGTGCTTCCCGTCGGGCAGGCGGAGAAGCAGCGGATCGTCGAGCGCTTGCGCAAGAAACTCACGCCGAGGATCCGCGCGCAGCTTTCGCCCGAGGAGCAGGACAAACTCGATGGCTTCTTGGGAAGCGGGCCGATGCCTGCCATCACGGCGGCCAATCTGCCCGACGGGTTGCTCAATGGCCTGCGCGAGCGGGATGGAACCCTGGGGCGGACCATTCTCGTGTTTCCCCGGCCGACGCAGACCGCCTGGTACGGACCCGACATGACCAGCTTCGTCGAGCAATTGCGCGTCCTGGCCGCCTCCGCGTCGGGCGTCCCGGCCCGCGTGGCCGGCGCCTTGCCCGTTACGGCCGATATCCTCTCTTGCATGAGCCGCGACGGTCCGCTCGCCTCGCTGCTCGCTTTCGTCGGCGTGGTGCTGGTGGTGGTGGTTCTGTTCCGCGCCAGCCTGGCCACCCCGTTTGTGATCGGGTCGCTCGTGGTGGGGGTGGGCTGGATGCTCGCGGCGACCATCTACCTCGGCGTGCGCATCAACTTCATCAACCTGATTGCGTTTCCCATCACCTTTGGCATTGGGGTGGACTATGCGGTCAACGTGATGGGCCGCTATTTGCAGGACGGACGATCCGACGTGACGGCCGCCATCAGCGCCACCGGCGGCGCCGTCAGCCTTTGCTCGGCCACGACCATCATTGGCTATTCTTCTCTGTTGGTGGCGCAGAACCGGGGGCTGTTTCTTTTTGGCCTGTTTGCGGTCTTGGGCGAGCTGACCTGTCTGGCCACGGCGGTGATCGTCCTGCCGTCGGTGCTCCTGCTATATCAAGGCTGGCGAACACGCCGAAGGGCCGGCGCTTGAAGGCTGCGGCTGCGTCGTCGCCGATCGCGCCCGTCCCGGGCACTTTCTTGCGCAACTCGCTCACCTCGACCTTCACCATCGGGTTGGACTTTTTCACCTTGACCGGCCTGGTCGAGCTGGCCGGTGTCAACTACGTACTGGCGACCTGGATCGCGACGGTCGTCGGTTCGCTTTCCAATTTTTCCATCAATCGCTGGTGGACGTTCCGCGTGGCCTGGCAGCCGCGTTCGATGCAATTTCTTCGCTTCGTTCTGGTCCAGGTGGCCGCGTCTGGCCTGCACACCGGCGGCGTGTGGATTTTCACGCGTTTTTTCGGTCTACCCTATCCCGTCTCGAAACTTCTGGTGGCGGTTCTGGTCTATCTCGCCTGGAACTATCCGATGAACCGCTGGGTGGTGTTCAACCCACGTTTCTCCCGACCGGATCAACCGGCGGCGACGTAGTTCCCAATCCGATCAGCCCGAGCCGGCTGCCCAGTCCACGCGCCCGCTCGGCCATCTCGTGGCCGATCACCCAGCCCCGATTGGAGAACGGCAGCGATGTGCGAATCATGCAGTCCACGCCGCAGCCGTCCTCGCAGCCCTTGCGTCCGCGCGAGTTGCGGATGTCTTGCGCGGTAATCTCGGCAAAGGGGCGCAGGGGCGCGACGTGGTAGCAGAATTGGAAATTTCCCTCGGGCGAGACGTAGAAGGCCTTGTTGCCCCCGCGGCACGTCCAGCGCATGGGTCGGCCGGCCAGGGCGCGCTCGAAATAGCTGATGAGGTAGTACGGGTTGGAGATGGGTTTGCCCTCGCGCTTCTTCTGCCTCAGCCAGCGCAGCTTCTCCAGGTACCGCTCGTCGAATGGCCCCGGCTGCAGCCGTCCGCGTTCGTGCACCAGCGAAAAGAAGATGGGCACGCCCAGATCGAAACAGTGCTCGGCCAGGGGAATCACTTCGTCCAGCGTTTCAGGACACAACACCGCTGCGACGTAGAACCACAGCCCCCGACGCGCGACCATGTCGATCTTGTTGCGCAGGGTTCGCAGCGACTTGGGCGTTCCCGGCGACGGGTTCAGGCCATCGATCGAGATCTGGATGCGGCCCATGCCCAGGTCGATGAGGGCGTCGAGCTTGTCCTCGGTCAGCAGAAATCCATTCGTGGTCATCCCGGTCGACATTCCGCTGCGTACCACGTGGCGCATGAGCGGGAAGATGTCGGGGTGTAGCAGCGGCTCGCCGCCAATGAGATCGGTGTGAATCACGCCGAGTTCCTTGCACCGGTCGATGCGGGCGTATATTTCGGGGGCCGGAACGTGGCCCTTGCTGTTGTCGTACTCGGTGCAGTAGTGGCAGTTGAGGTTGCACCGCCAGGTCACGTTGAGCTGTGCCCAGAGCGGCTTGGCGTCAAACGCGCGTGGGATCCCCTTGAGAATGCCTGAAAGAGAGACGGGATTGTGCGCACGCTTCATGACACGGGGAGGTTCACTCGGACTCATGCACCGACGGCGGAACCGAATCATTCAGGATAGCATGGCGATCGAGCGCGACCACGGTCTCCACATGATAGGTCTGGGGAAACAGATCCAGCGGCTGCACCACGGAGACGCGGTAGCCGAAGGGCTCCAGCTCGACGAGATCGCGCGCCAGGGTGGTGGGATTGCACGACACGTAGATGATGCGCGCAGGGGCCGCGCGGGCAATTCGCCGCATGACCTTGCCCCCGGCGCCGGCGCGTGGCGGATCGAGCACCACCACGCGCGGGGTGCCGTGCTCGGCCAGCACTTGGGGCAAGACTGTACGCGCGTCCCCGGCGAAAAAACGGGCCTCGTCAAGGCGGTTGCTGCGGGCATTGATTCGCGCGGCTTCGATGGAGCTGGTCGACAGCTCGATGCCCACGACCTTGGCGCCGGTCGCGGCCAGCGCCAGCGTGAACATGCCCACGCCACAGTAGACGTCGACGATCAGCGCCCCGGCGATGTCGCCAGCCAGCTCGCGCACCAGGGCCACCAAACGTTCGGCCTGCGCCGAGTTGGTTTGAAAGAAGGTTTCAATGCCGATGTCAAAATTTAGGCCGCCAATGGTTTCGGTGATGTGGTCTTGGCCACACAGCAAGGTCGTCTGCTGCAAGGGCGCCGAGGTATCCGCCGAGGCGCGGATGCTGCGCACGATGCTCACCACGCTGGCGTCGACGGCTGCCAGACGTTCGGCCATGGCCGCTGCGGCGTCGAAGGGCCCCGGGCTCGTGACAATGCCAAGCATGGTTTCCCCGGTGCCACGGCTATGGCGCACCACCAACTCACGCAGCAGACCTTGATGGGTGCGCGGGTCGTGCAGCGACACGTTCGCCTCACGCGCAAAGGTCTGCGCGGCCTTGACCAGCGCGACCGTCAGGGGTGGTGCCAACCAACACTCGCGCAGGGGCAGAATGCTGTGCCAAGCTCCGCGCGGATGCAGTCCCAGCACGCCGTCCGGGTGAAAAGCGAACTCCATCTTGTTGCGGTAGTTCCAGGGACTGGGTGCGGCGATGATGGGTAGCAAGGAGAAATCGCGCAGGCCGGCTAGCCGGGCCAGGCTGTCGCGCACGGCGGTTTCCTTGGCCCGCAGCTGGCACGCATAGTCCACGTGCTGCCAGGTACAGCCGCCGCAGCCTTGCGCAAAGTGCACGCAGCGCGGAGGCACCCGCTCGGGCGAGGCTTCTTCTAGCGAGACGACATCCGCCTCCAGGTGCCGCCGCTGCACCCGGCGCACGCGCACGCGCACGGTTTCGCCTGGCACCGCGCCTGAGACAAACACCACGAGCCCATGGTGCCGGCCCACCGTCTCGCCCCCGTAGGCCAGACGGTCGACGGTCAGGCACAGTTCATCGCCAGGGCGAGGATGGGGTTTCGTGCGGTCAGGGTCGGTAGCCAATGGCGGTTGTCGTCTGCACCGAGTCGGGCAGCAAACGCAATCGTAGCATGGCATGGCGGAGCGGGAAGAACCCTCCAGCCTCCGCGCGTCGCTGCTCGGCTACTTCAGGGTGATGTCGCCGCTGGCGTAGAGTTGGAACTTGCCCTTGATCAGCTGGCCCACCTTGATGACGTAGGTGTGGCCCTTGTTGAATCCGTTGTTCTGTTCCAGGTCGTAGCCTTCCTGGTACACCAACGCCGCGCCCGGCGTCTGCGGCGAGACCTGGTCCACGATGATCTTGGGATCTTTCTTGTCGACAAACATCACCGTCATCGGACCCTTGGCCGGCGGCTTCTTGAACACGGCCAAGAAATTGATGACCCACCTATCGTCGTGATTCTTACAGGTGAGTTCCGCGTTGGCAGGATGCGCGGTTAGCCACTTGCCCAGCTCGGCTCCCTCGACCGAGGGAATCGAATCAGACGCCACCCAGACCTTGCCACCATGGGTCTTGGCCACTTCGGTGTTGGGATCCACGGTCGGCTTGGCTGCTTCTTTGCCAGCCTTCTTTGGCGCTGCGCTGACGCTTGTTGCTGCCAGCAGTACGACTGCGACCAGCCAGATCTTCATGAGGATCTCCTTCCTTCCGGCGAAACCGCACAGCCCGATGTGTAGATTATCGACGACAGAGGCGTCGCGAGTCAACCAAACACGATGGTGCGGTTGCCAGATACCACGACCCGCCTCTGAAGGTGGAGGCGCACAGCCCGGGTGAGAACCAGTCGCTCCAGTTCTCGTCCCTTGCGCATCATGTCTTCGACGGTGTCGCGATGAGAGACTCGGCACACGTCCTGTTCAATGATGGGGCCCTGGTCCAGCTCCGCAGTCACGTAGTGGGCTGTGGCCCCAATGACCTTGACCCCGCGCTGTTGGGCCTGCTGGTACGGTCGCGCGCCCGCGAAGGCGGGCAAGAACGAGTGGTGGATGTTGATGATGCGTCCCTGCCAACGCTCCACGAATGCGGGCGACAGAATTTGCATGTAGCGCGCGAGCACCACGAGGTCGATACCCAGCTCGTCCAGCAGCGCCAGTTGCTTGGCTTCGGCTGCCGCTTTCTGGTCTCGCTCTACGGGGATCACCGTCAGCGGCACATCGAAGTGCTTGCACACATCGGCCAGGGTGTCGTGGTTCGACATGATCCTGACGATCTCGCCGCCCAGATCCCCCAGCTGCTGGCAGAGCATCAAGTCGTACAGGCAGTGTGAAGCCTTGCTCACCATCACGGCGACCCGCGGCCGCGCGTCCGAGAAGGTCAGCTCCCAGCGCAGATCGAACTGGCGGGCGAGCGCCTCGATCCCGGCGCGGGTGGCCTGGCGATCGAGCCAGAACCCGTTCAGATCCCAAACCAGGCGCATCGAGAACTCGCCACTCTCGTTCTCGGCGTGTTGGTCGGCGTCCAGGATGTTGCCGCCATGCTGAAAGACGAAGTTCGACAACGCCGCGACCAGACCGGTGCGATCCCGACAAGTGACCAGGAGAGTCGCGGTGAGGACAGGTGGCGAGTCCATGAGGCGGCCCTGAGATTACACAATCTGCGCCGTGCGCGCCTGCCCAACCGCACGGGCAGGGTTTGCATGCTCGACATGGGGCCGTACCGCCGCCAAGAGTGCCAGGCTGAGTGGTGGAAGACTACTCGAGTTCGTTGATTACGGTTGGCTGGTAGGAACCGGTCACATCACCGTTGGGGGTGACCCCGCCCGTTCGAATGAACTCGGATCGAATGGCGTTGCAGTTCAGATTACCCAAGGCGTACGCGGTGAACTGTGCTTGCACTCCCGTTCCAGATCCCGAGTACCCCGGTAGATAGGAATGGGCGTCGGGAACAGAGAACTTCAGCGCCAGCCAAACTGCATCAGTGCCCCAGATGGCCGCGCCGCCCGGACAGCGCTCGCCCGTCAGGTAGCAGCAATCAGTGGCCGACTCCCAGGCCCCCGTGGGGCCCGGAAACTGTCGCGGTAGGATGGTGGCCGCACCACCCGAGAAGTCGGTCATGTAGTAGCTCAGGGATCCTGCCCATTCCTTGTTGAGAAACCCGATAGCCTCAGCCGTGCGCGATTTCCTGACGTACTTGGTGAAGGCGGGAATCGCGATCGCGGCGATGATTCCGATGATCGCGACCACGATCATGAGTTCAACCAGAGTGAATCCGCTGTGCTTGTTGTTTCGCATGGTCCACCTCCGTTCATTCTTGCATCGCACGTGCCACGGCGCAGGGAGGCGGCCACTCGCCCGCCTAACCAGTCGACAACACTCAAAAAAACCGGTTGGTCGTCGCGGTGGGATCTCAGCTGTGGCGACCATTTTTGTCCGGGCCACGAGAGCCTTGACTGCCTGAGCGACAAAAAGCGTCCCAACAAAAAAAGACTGGTCCGACCCTTCCAGGTTGGAGCCAGTCCTTCTTTGGCGCGCGGACGAACCGCGCTAAGCGACTCGGTCCTAGCCGACTTCGCCGCCGTCGCCGCCGTCGCCACCGTCACCGGCGGAACCATCGGCATCCGGCCCGTCGAACTTGGCGCTGGGAGCGTCAATGGCGTCGAGTTTCGGTTGAGTGTCGAACTTCGTCCCGGCCTCGGGGCCATTCACGGTGCCCACATCGCCAGCATCAGCAACGCCATCCAAGCCGCCGTCTGCTGGAGGTGTCACATTGTTGGTGTCGACGGCGGCGTCTGGCTGCGCCTTTTGCACTTCGGGTCCGGCCGAGCCAGTCTCGGGTCCCGTCGGCATGAGCCCATCAGGCTGCGCTACGATACCGTCGGGTGTCGCGGACTTCGCGTCCGTGCCAGCATCATTCACCTTGGTCGTGCTGCTACTGCCGCAGCCCACCAGCGTGAGGGACATCGCAAACACCGTTACAGCAAGCTTCCTCGTCATAGCCTTGTCTCCTGGTTTGATCTCTTCTAAATAGGCCTCTCAGGGGCGATACCTTACTTGAAACTCAAAACAAAGTGGAAAAATTGGCGGTGCTGGGCAGCCCATGAGGCACCGCGATAATTGTCGAGCAGCCATCCACTAGCAAGACTCTGGCGGACATGCAAGAAGATTTTGATGAAGAAGACGCAGAGCGCATTTTAGCTAGCGGCGTCGTAGATGGACTGGTGGCAGTTGGAGGAGCTGTCACGCCGGAAACCCTGCTGCGTGCGTATCGCGAAGGGATTTTTCCTTGGTCGTCGGACCCGTTGGTGACGTGGTGGTCTCCCGATCCGCGCGCCATCTTCGAGCTGGAAAGCTATCGACCGTCGAGAAGCTTGCGCAAGCGTATCCGCCGAGCGGGATGGAGCTTCACGCTCGACAGCGATTTCGAGGGTGTCATGCGCAAGTGTGCCGAGCCCACGTCCAGTCGGCCGACGACCTGGATCACCGACGATTTCATCGCCGCGTACACCGAACTGCATCGACGGGGCGCCGCCCACAGCGTTGAGGTCTATGAGAAGGAAGAGCTGGTGGGTGGTCTCTATGGCGTAAGTATTGGGGGCTTCTTCGGAGGTGAATCAATGTTCCATCGCCGCCCCGACGCTTCCAAGGCTGCGGTCGCGCACCTGGTGCAGCACCTGCGCGAGCGTGGTTTCGTTTTGCTTGATGCCCAGGTGCCAAATCCCCATCTGGCCGGCCTGGGCGCAATCGAGATTTCGCGCGACGAGTTTCTCGCGCGACTGCGCTACGCCATGGCCCTGCCAGTCGCGTTCTGATGTGCGGCGCCGCACGTCCAGTGCCGAGCGCGCGTCGGATTTGCGCTGGGGATGCGCGCGTGACCTGGTAGGTTGTCTGCCCATGGGCTTGCGAATGCTTTTCACAATGGCGCTGGCGGCGCTCGTGGTCTCGGATCCTCGGCCCGCGCGAGCCGAGCCAGGAGAGGACCTGACCATCGCTGTTCTCACCTTCGGTCCTAGCGATCATCCGTTCTTCAAGTTCGGGCACAATGCCATCCTGGTGCAGCCCAACCAGGAGAACGGGCTGGTCTACAACTTCGGCACCTTTGCCTTCGACTCGCCTGCACTCATCCCGAAGTTTCTGCAGGGCCGCTTCAAATACTGGCTGTCGGTGTCGCGCATGGAAGACACGTTCGCCGCCTACGTTTCCGAGAATCGGACGATCGAGGCCCAGGAACTCGATCTGACGCCGGCCCAGAAGTGGGCCGTGTGGCAGAGCTTGCGCGAGAACGCGCGGCCAGAAAACCGAGAGTATCTTTATGACTATTTCCGCGACAACTGCTCCACGCGGGTGCGCGACGTCGTCGACCGCGCGGTGGGCGGCCGGGTTCGGCAGGCGGGCCAGCGGCCAGCGGCCCTGACTTTTCGTGCGGACGCGCTTCGCATGACCGCGGACTATTTTCCCGAGTACCTCGGCCTCGATTTGGGGTTGGGCCGACCAACCGATGCGCCCATCACCCTGTGGGAGGAGGCGTTCTTGCCTGAGCGGATGCGCGATCTTCTGCGCCAGGTCCGCATCCCGGGAGAATCAGGCGAAAAACCGCTGGTCAAGTCCGAACGCACCCTGTTCGCCGCACACCGACCGCCCAAGCCGAACCGACCGCCCAACTGGACCGCATACTTCCTGGTTGCCGGTCTGGCTCTCGGCGCATTCTTGGCAGGGCTTGGCCTCCTTGCTGGCAACCACCCGGCTGCGCGGGTGGGATTGGGAATTGCGAGCGGCTTGCTGGGAATCGTCTTCGGCTTGCTGGGGCTGATCCTACTTTGTTTTTGGTTATTCACCGACCATAAGGCTGCCTACGCCAATGCGAACATCTTCTTGCTCGCGCCCTGGTCGGTCGTACTTGCTGGCTATGGCCTTGGGGCGGCCTTGGGGCGACCCGCGGCCATGCGCAAGGCGCTCTGGGTGGCGGCCACGGCTGCCGGCCTCGCTGCCATCGGTGTGATCGCCAAGGCCCTCCCGGGTGTGTCGCAAGACAACCTGGTACTGGTCGCCTTCATGCTGCCCGTATGGATTGGCCTGGTCTTGGGATTTTGTTGGGCACTGCGGCGAAGCTAGCGGCGGATTTTTTTGCGTCATGGCGACTTTGTGGGGAAGCGTGTGCATATTCACGCTACAATTGTATATTCGGGTCCGGGAGCAGGATCGTGGTGTGATTTCCACGCATGGGCGTGGCTGTTAGCTCACGCTTATTAATGTTGGTCGTCCCAAGGCGGCTCGCTCGACATGGGAGGTAGCATATGCCCGCGACCGAGGACTCGGTACTCACATCACTCGATGAACTGCGCCGGCTGAGAAAAGAACGGCGGAAAAAAGGCCATGCGTCCGGTGGTCCCGGAGGCAATGGCCGGTCCCACAAGCACGCGGGCGCCGCGCATGATCCGACGGGAGATCAGGTCACGCCGCCGCCCCGGTCGGACTTTTCCTCGGCTGCAAGGGGCGCGCGCGCCGGCGGCCAGCCCGTGATGGGTGGGGCGGCCTGGGCCAGCCCGGTCGCTCAGGCCCAGGCAGCACCCGTGGCAGCGACATGGGACGCACCCGTGGATCCGATGGCTCTTGCCCGCATGGCGCGGCCCACATCCTCGGCCAAGCCGGCTATCGTGGTGGCGGTTCTTCTCTTGGCCGGGGCCGGAATCGGCTACCTGAAACTGCAGAGCGACACCCAGGCTATGCTCGCCGACAAGGACGCGAGCATACGGCGGGTGGAGGATGCACGCGCGCAAGCCGTGGAAGCAGCGGCCAAGGCCGAGCGGCAAGCGCAGGCCAAGCTGAAAGCCTGTGAGGCCAAGGCCGCCTCGGTTCCGGGGACAACGGCCGCAGCTTCGGTCGCTCCGGCTGCGTCCGCAGCGGTTGCGCCAGCGCCGTCGGTGTCGTACCCGCCGGCCAGCAGCCGAGGCCGGCACAGGCCATCGGGGCGGCATGCGGCTGCCGCGGCACCGGCGCCCGCGCCCAGCGCCTCGCCCACCGCGGTTCCGCAGCTGCCGCACAAAAAGAAGTTGGACAACGATCCGCTGGCCGGAATCAAGATCTGACACATCGGCGCCCGGCCGCAGGATCTGCGCAGCGGCCGAATTTGTGAGAGTGCGTTTTTTTGACGGGAGCCGAGCTTGCCCCCACGCTGGGAGCATGCTTTCCGCACAACAGGAAACCCACTACTTCGACACCTGCAAGCAAGCTTTGTTGGAGCGGTACGCCGGGCAGTTCGCCGTCGTGTGCGGCCGCAGGCTGATGGGCGTCCACGCTTCGCTTGAACTCGCGCTCAAGGCTGCCTCCGATGCATTCTCGGCGGGCATTCTCGAGGACGGGGCTCCCATTCTCATCAACGAGATCGGCGAAACGCCGCGGGTCCGCGTGGTCGCCGAACCGAAAAAGTAGGCCAGGCGGCCCCGGCCATCGCGGTCCCGGCCGCCACCAGGGGCGGACGCCGCAGACGAAGCCCGAGGTTTGCAAATCCGCTGCGTCTCCAGTAGAAGAAGGCCCGCCGGCCAGGGTCCGAAAAGATCGGATTCCGGCCGACTAGGAAAGGGAGAGTATCGATGTCACGAGTCTCAGGAACGCCGCGCGCAGTTCGGCTGCGCTTTGATGGTTGGCTTTGCATCGCCGCCCTGTCGGGCCTTGCTTTCGGCTGCGTGGAGCAGGCCGACGAAAAGCCCACCAAAGAGGACGAGGAATTTATCAAGAAGAACCTGCTGACCTCCGATCCCACGCCGCAATTCGTGGTGCACGCCGATCTGGACGGCAAGGTCGAGTACATCGGCCTTGACGTTTCTCCGAACCCGGCGGAACCAGGAAAGGACGTTCATCTAACCCACTATTGGAAGGTGAAGTCGGCGCCCAGCGACGGGTGGCGAATGTTTACCCATGTCAGCGCCTCCAACGGCAAGGGCTTCATCAACGTCGACCACGGACCCATCAACGGCAAGTACCCGGTGAGCCGCTGGAAGGCCGGCGACATCATCCGCGATCAACACTCGTTCCACCTGCCACCCAACTGGGCCTTCGATTCCGTCAGCGTCTACACCGGTCTGTGGCGGGGCGCCGAGCGCATGTCCATCAAGTCTGGCCCGCACGAGGAGGGCCGCGTGGTGGCGGCGACCATTCCGGTTGTGGCCAAAGTGCCGCCCGTGCTCAAGCGGTACCTGGTGCGCAAAACGGCCAAGCCCATCAAGATTGATGGCAAGCTGGACGAGCCTGCGTGGAAGACGGCTCCGTCGACCGGACCCTTTGTGAACACCATGTCCGGCGAGCCGGCGCAGCCCAACACCGAGGCCAAGCTGCTTTGGGACAATCAGAATCTCTACATCGGGTTCGAGAATACCGACACCGACGTGTGGGGCACACTCACCCAGCGCGACTCCAAGTTGTGGACGCAGGAGATGGACGAGGTGATGATCGACGCCAACGGCGACGGCAAGGGCTACATCGAGCTGCAGGTGGCTCCCAACGGAACCATCTTCGACACTTACTTGCCCACCTACCGCAAGTACGAGGACAGCTTGGACCCCAAGCGCAAGCCCTATGACTGGAACTCGAAGTTGAAGGCGGCGGTGAAGGTGGACGGCACGCTCAACAAGCGCGACGATCAGGACAAGGGCTGGACAGTGGAAATGGCGCTGCCGCTGGCCGACGTGAACGGCCTCGACACCAACGGCGTCAAGGTTCCGCCTGCGCTCGGCGACAAGTGGCGCGTCAACATGTTCCGCATGGATTCGCCCAAGGACGCCAAGGCTCAGATTGCTCTGGGCTGGTCGGCGCCTTTGGTCGGCGATTTCCACAAGCTGGATCGGTTCGGCGAGCTCGTGTTCGTCGACGAGAAGGGCGAGTTGCCCGCGCCCAAGGACAGCAAGAAGGCAGAGCCCGCCGGTAAGACTGCCGAGAAGAAGTCGGCCAAAAAGTAGAGAGACCCCGTCGGGAATTCCCGGGCCAAAGCAGTTCGGCCAGCGTGAGCGGTAGCGTGAGCGGTAGCGAACAGCGGGCAGCGGGCAGCGGGGGCGACTGGCGTGAGCGGCCCACGGCATCCGGCCGCTCACCCTCCACGGGCACACGCTTTCCGTCTGCCGCTTACCGCACACGAACTCGCTCACCCCTGAGGGGCTTCGGGACGGACAACCCGCCCTGCCCACCCCTCGCGCTGCGCGCTCGCCCGTCGCGCTCGCGCTCACGCAAACTGCGGCTCGCGCTTCGCGGGCTGGCATTCTGTGTAGCCTTTGTGTCCTCTGCTTTGCCGGCGGCTGCTTCGGACCTGGTTCCCAGCGGTTCAGCAGCCCAGGAGTATCAGGCGCCGCCTTTGGGGCAGGTTCGTGCTGGGCGCGATTCCGATCCCTTGATGGCGCAGGTGGCGGTGGAGGTGCAGCGGGCGGCGGCTGCCGTGCGCGCCCCGACGCCTTTGCGCGATGGCCGATTGGATCTGGTGGCGACGGATATCGCGCGCGCCACCGTGGGCAAACGTCTGCCCTCGTTCGACGCCATTGCCTTCCTGGTCCACCACTACGGTATCGTCGAGCCTGAGCCCTACATCGTCATGGTGCGCAGCTCGCCTGGGGGTGATGGCTCGCTGGTGGCTGACCTGCGCAAGCAAGTGCCCGGTGTCTTCAAAATGGGCGACTGGCGCCGCATGGGTGTGGGCGTCAAACGTGGGGCCGACGAGCTGATCGTGGTTCTGACCCTGCAGCCGCAGAACCTGGAGCTGCGCGCGCTATCGCGACGGCTGCCCTCGCGGGGCACGGTGACCCTTGTGGGCCGGTTGCTCGGTCGCTTTGCCCAGCCCGGGGTTTTGGTGGCGGTCCCGCACGGAGGCGTGCGCAATCTGGCCCTTTCCGCGCGCAAGGGCCGCTTCGAACTCACGGTGGCATGTGATTCTGGCGACGGCGTGTACCAGTTGGAGATCGAAGGCGATGACGGTCACGGGCCAGGCGTCCTGGCGAATTTCCCATTGTATTGCGGAGTGGATCCGCCCGCGCGGGTTGCGGCCACTGCCAACGAGGTGACCAGGCGCCAGGATCCGGCCGAGGCCGAGCGCGAGTTGCTCGTCCTGGTCAACCGAGACCGCGCGGCCGCTGGCTTGCCTGAGCTTGCGCGGGATGCGCGTTTGCAGGAGATCGCCCGCGGCCACAGCCGCGAGATGGCACGTACGGGTGAGGTGGTTCACGTATCGGACAAGAGCGGCGGCTCCGTGGATCGCGTGCGCGCTGCCCACGTGTCGCCCTTCCCGCGCACCCTTGCCGAAAACGTGGGACGGGCATTCTCGACGGCGGAGGTTGAGAACGGATTCATGGGCAGTCCTGGCCACCGCGCCAATATCCTCAACCCCGACATGACCCATGTGGGAATCGGCGTGGTCGTGGGTCAGGCCGAGGGCGACGTTGTGCCTCTGTTCTTCACTCAGCTCTTTGCTGGCTGGTAGTACGGCCCGCGGCTCCCGGCTAGCGGGTCGCGTGGGCGAGGGCGTGAGCGTGAGCGAGTTCGTGTGGGGTGCGCGGGAGGCGGAAGGCGCGGGGCGAGGGCGTAAGCGCTCCGCGTGTCGCGGGCCGCGCGCGCTCACGCTCACGCCAGCCGCCCACCCAGGTCGCTTGCCGCTGGTCGCGACCGCTCACGCGACCGCTCACGCTGGCCGATCTGCGACGGCCCGAAAGGAACTTCGATCCACGGCCCATGAAATGCTGCCTAGCTTCGGGTCGGCGGAGCGATCAGCACGACGGGGCCGTTGGGGGTTCGCAGAACCCGGCGTTCGGGCACGGGGCCAAGCCCAAGCGGGGCCAGAGCCGGCCAGCAGGATTCGAGCAGCCGCTGCTCTTCCGGCAGGAGATCGCGCAGACAGATTTCCGCGCCCTCGATGTTCTCGAAGGTGATCGCGCGCAGATCAGGATCCAGGGCGAGAATGCGTTGCACATGCGGGCCGCCAGTGGCCGCCAGGGCGCGAACCTGCGCGACGGAGTCGGGCGACAGCGGTTGGTCCAGCTCCTCGCGCAGCACAGGCCGGTGCACGCGCGGGTCGACCACGAGGAAGAGCTGGCCGCGCGGCGTGCGTCCCACAAAATGTGGGGGCAACGTGTCTTCCTCGGTCGTCGCAGAATTCACTCTGGTGCCGCCAGCAGACGGTGGCGGGACCGGTGCGATCGGCCAGCCGGAAATTGCCTCGGCCATGGCAGCGGCGGAAGCGAATCGTGCTTCGCTTGACTTTTCCATCGCTCGACGGAGAACCAGGTCGTGGGCAGACGAAAGCCCGGGCCGCCGTTGAGTGACAGAGGGACAGGTTTCGCCCAGGTGCTGGGCCGTCAGGTCAGGGCCGAGGAAAGGAGGCTGACCGGTCAGCGCTTCGAAAAGGGTGGCGCCCAGACCATAAATGTCTGCGGCTGCACCGATGGGTCCACCGGTGATCTGTTCGGGCGAAAGATACGCCAGGGTGCCGATGAGGCCGCCGGTTTGCGTCTGCCCGAAGTCGAGCAGGTGGGCCGCGCCGAAGTCGCCCAGCTTGGCATTGCCCGCGCCGTCGAAGAGGATGTTGGCGGGCTTGACGTCGCGGTGGACGATGCCGTGGGAATGGGCCGCTTCCAGCCCGGCCAGCACTTCCAGCGCCAGCCGTCGCACCGACGCGGGCGAGAGTGCGCCTTCGGCGGCAATGCGATCGGCGAGGGTGCCGCCGGGCAGGAGTTCCATCACCAAAATGCCTTCCTCGGGTCGGGCCTCATACACACGCACGATGTGGGGATGTTGCAGGCGGCTGGAGGCCTCGGCCTCGCGCAAAAAACGCGCAAAAGCCTGACGTTCGGGCCCTTCCGCGCCGGCGCCCGCGGACAGAACCTTGAGTGCTACTGTCCGACCCAGCAGCAGATCTTCGGCGGCATACACGCGGCCCAGGGATCCGGCGCCCAGTGCACGCAGCACGCGGAAGCGCCGGGGCACGGCCGGTCCCTCGTCGACGCTGGTTGCGGCGGGCGAGCTGGTTTCTGGCGCGGCGATTTCGGCTGCCGACGAGGGCTGGCTAGGATCGAGCGCATGGACACGAGATGCGATCTCCTGTGCAGCCGTGGGCAGATCGAGCGCCAGCAGTTCCACGCACAAGCGGCGCAGAGCTGGCGCCTGCGTCGCGAAATTGCGGGCGGCGACCTGCAGGGCCCGCGCCGCCTCATGGTGTCGGCCAAGACGGCCGAGCAAGATCCCCATGGCCAGCGCGGCTTGCGATGCCTCTGGTCCGGTGTCGCGCATCGCCTGCTCGTAGGTTTGCCCAGCTTCGACAAAACGCCCACCCTGCTCCAGCAGCTTGCCGGCAGCCAGCAAGCCTCCGGCGCGCTGAAAGAGCGCCGCCGCCTGCACCGGGAGTCCGGCGCGCGTCTGCAGCTGAGCAGCCATCTCGGCGTGGCCTTGGCGGGCCAGGATGTCAGAGGCGCGATCGATCTGGTCCACGTCCGTCGCGTCGATGCTCTCGGCGATTTGGCGCGCGCGTTCGGGATCGCGAGCGTCGAGCGCCAGGCGAATGGCCAGGGGCGCATCGCCCAGCCTCTGCGCCAGGGGAACGGCTTCGGCAAAACGCCAAATTCGTTCGAGCAGCGTGATGGCGCGCGGAAGATCGCCCGCCTCGGCCGCCCGTGCGGCTGCCGTGGCATAGTCGCCGGCAGCCACCAGATCTTCCACAGAAGGCGGACAAGGGTTTTCGGCCATGGCGCCGTTTCATGGTAGCAAAGGCTCACCACGCCGAAGGAGGCATTGTCGTGAAAGCAGATCCAGTTCGCAGTGTTGCCCAGCAAGCCCAGTCCACGGGTTCGCCCCTGCTGGTCGTGGGATCCCTGGCGCTTGACACCATCGAGACCCAGAGCAGTCGGCGCGAGGAGGTGCTGGGCGGTGCCGCTTGTTACGCGTCGTTTGCGGCTTCTTTCTTTGCGCCCGTGCGCCTGGTGGGCGTGGTGGGCCGCGATTTTCCCTCGGAGCACGAGGGTCTGTTGCACAGCCGCGGCATCGATCTGGCCGGGCTGGAACGGGCGGCGGGCTGCACCTTTCGCTGGGCCGGTCGCTACGCCGCAGATTTCAATAACCGCACCACGCTCGATACCCAGCTCAACGTCTTCGAAACCTTCAGGCCCAAGTTGCCACCGGCCTACGCCGACAGCGCGTTCGTGTTTCTGGCCAACATCGATCCGGTCTTGCAGTCGGAGGTATTGGGCCAGGTGCGCCGCCCGCGCTTCGTGGCGTGCGACACCATGAACTTCTGGATCGGCGGAAAGCGGTCCGAGCTGGTGCGCGTGCTGGAGCGGGTGAACATGGTGTTGCTCAACGATGAGGAGGCCCGCCAGCTCTCAGGCAAGGACAACTTGCCCGCGGCCGCCAACGTGATTCGCGCCATGGGGCCCGGTGCCGTGGTCATCAAGCGTGGCGACGCCGGGGCATTGTTCTTCTGCGAAGAGGGCGTGTTCGCTGCGCCTGCGTTCCCGCTCGAGCGCGTGGTGGATCCAACCGGCGCTGGCGATTCCTTCGCCGGCGGTTGCATGGGCTGGCTGGCCCGCACCGGCGACATTTCACCGACTGGAATTCGCACTGCGCTGGTGGTGGGTTCGGTCCTGGCCTCGTTTTGCGTAGAGGACTTCAGCCTGGATCGCTTCCGATCGCTCGACGAAACGGCCATCCGCGCCCGCTGCGCCGCCTTTGCCGACTTGGTGAGGTTCGAAGCGATTCGTTTCTAGTATCAAAGGGGGGAGGATGGCGTGATTGCAGCGCTGATGGCTCTCTGGCTCGCCTATCCATTGCTGGATCTCGGGGGCGACAGCACCTGCCCCACTCCTGCCGAGGTGCGGGACCGTTTGGCCCAGCTTGCCAGCGCTACTGCGGGGTATTCAGGCTCAGATCCACATCGGGCGAATCTGTCCAGCTCCGATGGAATGGTACACATCGAGCTACTCGGCTCCGATGGCCGACTTCTCGCCGAACGGACACTCGAACGGAGCGGCTCTTGCGCCGACCTGGCAGAGGCGGCGGCCGTTGTCATCTCAACCTGGGAGGCGGAGTTTAGGCCCAACGTCGCAACCTCGGTGGTGCTGCCGCCGGCCTCCCCTCCACCACCGGCAAATCCTGAGGTGAAGTTGGTTCAGTCACCGTCCATTCGTCCCCTGCGTTTCGATGTGGGCATCGGTCTGCTCGCATCCGTCACCGGTGGAGAAGTCGTTCCCGGAGCTATGGTGGCCGCTTCACTGTCTCCGACGGATCGACACCTTGGCCTTGCCGCCGCGCTTTCGGCAAGCTCGACCCATTCCCAGTCGGTGGGATCGTCTTCGGGCGCTGCCCACTGGACGCGCGTGGCGCTGACCGCGGGCCCACAGTACCGCCTGACCCGAAACGCGATGATGTTGGACGCTCACGCGGGCGGTGCGCTCGCGCTTCTGCGCGTGGAGGGTGTCGGCTTGCCCTCGACCGCATCAGACACAAGTGTGCAGTTCGGCCTTGGCGCAGGGCTGCGCGGCATTCGCGCGTGGAACAACGCGGCCGGGTGGATTGGCGTGGACGTGCTCGCCTATCCAGGACACGATCATCTCGAAATTGGCGGCCTTGGCGACAGTGGCCAGCTCCCGCGCGTGGAGGTCCAGATCGCGACTGGACTCAGCTTGGGGCGTTTTCCGTGAAAGGTATGGGACGGCCTGGGACACAGGACTAGGTCAACATGACCTCCGTCCGCTCTGACGCCACGCCTGCCCTTGAAGTCGCTTCTGGCGTCCCGGATCTCGAGACCGTATATCGCAGCTATGCGCCCACGGTGGCACGCTGGGCGGCCAGACTCGCTGGGCCTCTGGTTGACGTGGACGATCTCGTGCATGAGGTTTTCCTGGTTGTTCTCCGTCGCATGCCGGAGTTTCGCGGCGATGCCAAGATAACCACCTGGCTCTACCGCATCACTGAGCGCGTGGCGCAGGAGAGCCGGCGCAAAGACCGGTTCCGACGCTGGTTCTCGCGCGCCAGGCAGCCTGAGATCGAGCGCACCATGGCCACGCCGTATCTGACACCGATTGATGAGTTCGAGCGACGCCAGTCCACCGAGACGGTTTACCGTATTCTGGACCGACTGCCGGGCAAGTACCGGAACGTGCTTGTCCTTTTTGAAATGGAAGAGCTGTCGGGTGAAGAGATCGCCACCTTGACCGGGCTCAAGCTGGCAACGGTCTGGGTGCATTTGCATCGAGCGCGGGCTCGGTTCATCGCCGAAATGAAGCGCGATTCGGAGAAACGCAAATGAAAGAAAGTACTGCGAAAGACAGGCAGACTGACGCCGACGAGCAGACTCCTATCCGCGACCGTTGGAGCGCACGGCCTTCTGGCGACAGCGACGAGGCCTTGGCAGGGGCTTTGCTGCGAGCGGCGGCGACGGTGCCGCCATTCGGCCCCAAGAATCTGGCCGAGGTTGCCGCGCGACTGCGCAGTCGCGAGCGACATCTGCCCAGAAGATGGGCCTGGAAGATTGCCGTCGCGGTCGGCCTCTTGCTTTTCGGCGGGGCACTGTATGCGGCTGTCTTGCACATCTTGCGCGGCCCTTCGCTTCGCGCGCTTCCGGCCGCTATCCCGGTCTCGATGCCGGTCAGCGCGCCTGCCCGGCGCACGCGTTCGGTCGTCGCTCCACCTCCTGCTCCGGTTCTTTCGCCTGAGCCCGAGCCTTCGTCGGTCGTGCGCGCCGAGGAGACCCATGCGCCTCGCCTGGCCTACCGAGGGGCGACGCTGGAGTCGGCGGCAAAGGCGTCGCTTGAACCTCCCCCGGCGACGCCGCCCAATCCATCTGCGCTGGCGCAGGAATCGCGACTACTCGCCGGAGCTATCCACAAACTCCGGCAGGAACACGATCCCGGACAAGCGCTGGCCATGCTGGATGAGCACCGCGCGCGATTCGAAGCCAAGGGCGCGCTTGAGCCTGAGGCCAACGTGACACGAATCGAGGCCCTGCTGCGCCTCGGCCGCCACGATCAGGCCCTGGGGTTGCTCGACGGAATGGCGCTGACCACGGCGGGGCTGGGGCGCGAGATGTTGGTGGCGCGTGCTGAATTGCGCGTGGGAAAAGGAAGGCGTGCGGCCGCGCTGAACGATTTCAACTCGCTGCTTTCCGCGGATGCACCGGCCGATCTGGTCAGCGAACGAGCGCTGTATGGCCGCGCGACCTGCCGAGCGCAGATGGGCGATTGGGCGGGCGCGCGCGCTGACCTCGAAGACTATCTCGCGCGATTCCCGACAGGACGATTCGCGAATCAGGCCCGCACACTGATCGGCAAGTGAAAGGTTTCGTTGTCTTCGCCACACGAGAGGGTCCGAGAGGAGACAAGGTCATGAGAAAGAAATTGTTCCTTGTAGTCCTGGCCGTGCTCGCCGGATGCGATCGGAATCATGGGATTGGGTCGCTCGGCTCAGATGCCGGGGGCGCAAGCTCGGGTCAGGAAGCTGGCGGTTCTCTTGTCAACAGCGGTGTCGGTGGTTCAGTCGGCGGCGGCGGCACGCTGCAAGTTGCCGGCGGCAGTGGGGGATGCGGCATCTTGTGTTCCCTTCCTGTGGGAGGGTCCGGCGGGGACACGGCAAGCTTGCCCAACCCCAAGAACTGCGGGAATGGAGTGATAGATATTGGTGAGTACTGCGACGACGGCAACACGGTCAGCGGTGACGGCTGTACAGACTGCACGATCGATCCAGGCTGGCAGTGCCCTCTGCCTGGACAGCCCTGCATGCCGCCGCCTCCTGACATGGACGCGGGAATCCCTCAACCCAGATTCGATACGGGCGTGCCTGTGCTTCCGGTCCACGACGCGGGACCGGCCGCGACTGGACCACTCAGCCAAGGCCCAACCTCCTGGACCGGATACATCGAGAACTACCAATTCCCGTCGGGCTCAGACGTGATCAGATTCACCTCGACCGTCGATTCCTCTGGTCAGGTCATGGTGACGGTCTTTCTGGGCAACGGCACCCCGCCACCACCTGCCACCGACCCGAATGTCGTGTACCCGCCTGGTCTGGACCCCCTTCCCACCAACATTGGCTACTGGGTGGAGGGGTTTGCCTACACGATGACCAGCGGCACGTTCCAGACCCAGCGGCTCAGGTTCACCATCAATAGTTACCAGCTCTGGTCAGGATGGTGCGCGCTGCAGACGCCAATCAACGGCAGCGACATGTGCATTCCGAGCTGGGGAGGCGCTTCCTGTACGCAGGATCAGTGCGCTCTGCAGAATCCCGCCACCGGGCAAATGATTCTGGTTGACGCTGGAAAGTTCGCGCTCTGCCAGGCTCTCGTCTGCGCCTGCTCGACCACGACCTGTGTCTACAACACGAACAGCGGGACGACCGCCTCCTTCGACTTGGCGGTTACTGGCCCCGCAGCCGACGGCAGCGTCGTCGGACTCGTCAGCGATCGCGCCAACGTTCACTTCACGCTAGACTCGCTCTGATATGGGAATCTAGCGCGAACAATCCAGCCCCTGGTTGCGTTTGGCCAGGTCCGCGAGCAGGGGCTGATAGAAATCCAGCATGGCTCGCGGGCCGATGTCCTCGCCGGTGGCCTCACTCATGACCTTGCGCCAGTCGCGCGTGCCGCCCAGCTTGAGGATGTCGCGCAAGAACCGTCCGGCCTCCTCGCTGCCCGAATAGTCGCAGACGCGCGGTTCCTGCTTCACGATCTTGCGGCAGATGTGATCGTGAAGCTGGAACTTGATCAACGTTGCCATGGCGTAGTCGTAGTACTGGGCCGGATCGTCGTTGATGTGGGTCTTGGTGCAGGCGTCGCACAGATCTGCAGCGCGCTTGCCGGGCGGCACCACGCCTTGGTACGTAGACGCGTATTGCCACCAGCGGTCTTGCCATTCGGCCACCGGCAGATCGTGCTCGTAGAGATCGTGCTCGAAGTGGGTCATGGTGCCAGCGGCAAAGGGCAGGAACACGATCGACTGCAGCGCCGATTGCAGGAGCGCGGCCGAGGTGTCGGGCTCTTGCCCGGCGCGGACGAGGCCGAGCTTGCGCAGATAGGCCAGCTGCTGGCTCGCCAGGCGCGCCAATTCGCCCACTGCTTCGTGAAAGGCGCGGTTGGCCCCGGCGCGCAGCAGGTACGGCACCTCGGGCGTGGAATACGACAGGTAGTAGTAGATGTGGCCCAGCTCGTGGTGGGCCGTGCCGAACCACTGCGCGTTCGGTTCCACGCTCATGAGCGAGCGCACGTCGCTCTCGCCGTCGATGTGCCAGGCGGTGGCGTGGGCGTTCTTCTTGCGCGGCGAATTGAGCGGCACCGGGTAGAGGTCTGACTTCTTCCAGAAGACCTCGGGCAGGCGCGGGAAGCCCAGCGACACGTAGAAATCCTCGGCGGTGCGCACAATGAACTCGGGCGACTTACCCTTGAACAGGGGATCCAGGCTCGCGTTTTCGACCAAGCCGGGCCACTCCTGCGCCCAACGGTTGCCCAGCCAGTGCGCGGGAATCAGCTTGGGCACAGCCTTCTTGTATCGGTCAGCCAGGGCGTGCTTGGCAAAGCAGTGCAGGCCATCGTAGAGCGGCCTGCTGGCCTCCAGCGTGGCGTCCATGAGCGCCATCATTTCGTCGCCGGTCATGCCGTAGTCAGCTACGTGCAAGCCGAAGAACGATGAATAGCCCATGGCGCGCGCGATCTGGTTGCGCAGGGCTTGCAGTTCCACCAGGCCAGGCTTGAGCGGGCGGCCGATCTCCTTGGACGCGGTCCAGGCGCGCTCGCGATCGGCCAACACGCGAGACGTGCGCAGGATCTGGTCGATCTCATTGGCCGAGGTGAAGCGGCCGCACTTTCCGCCCGCCAGCGGCTGCAGGCAGAAGGTGTAGCTGTCGAGCACGGCCGACTGACGAGCCTCGGCCTCGATGCGCTGGCTGACCACTTCGGGGATGGTGCCGGGGTTCTCGGCCGCGGCCAGTTGCAGCTTGCGCAGCTGGCGCAAACTGAGATCGGACAGCTCGCTCGGCTTGGCCAGGAAAGCCCCGGTGCGCGCTATGACCAGCTTGGAGCCAGTCGCCGCTGCCGCCGCTTTCTCGGCCGCGGCCCGCGCTGCGGTATGTTCGGGGCTGACGTCGGTGGCGGCCATCCAGGCTGCCTGGTTGGCCACGGTATTGAGCGGCTGCAGCAAGCCGGTCACGGTTTCGAGAAACGTGCGCGCCTCACGCTCCGTCGGAGAGAGTTTTCGGTTGGTAATCTCGGCGGCCCGCAGGCTGAGCGCCCCTACGCAAGCCAAGACGAATACGACCGCGATCAGTATCGGACGACGTCCCATGGGCGCAGGCTAGCATAGGCCCGACGCTTCCGGCCTTCACAAACCCTGTCACCCGTGCTAACCCACCCAACCATGTCGTCGAGCCTTCGTGCGATGAATCTGGCCTTTGCCCTTGCCGGCTCTCTTGTGCTCTTCGTTGGATGCAGCCAGGGGGAAGGCGATCGTTGCCAGATCAACTCAGACTGTGCGAGTGGTCTCTTCTGCGCGCCCACCGGGTCGCCGGGCAACGGCATTTGCCAGAATTCCAATCCAGGTACGGGAGGCAGCACGGGTCAGGACGCCGCCGGTCCGCTGGTGACGCCAGACGCGTCGAGCGACGTTCCCACTCTCGCAGCGGACGCAGCCGACGATCGCGGCGAAAGCGCGCCCGATGCAGAGGCGGCGTCCGACTCGTCAGCATCAGACTGAAACCGGGCTACCGGCGGCGGCGAATGGCCGTCGCCCGGCTACTGCATGCCTTCCCACATGAGCAAGAACGATCCGATTCCATGCTGGTCGTTCGATGCGCTCGGGTGGCTGAAGTAGTCGGTCACGGCGGCCGAGGCGTTGAGGCCCGTGCAAATCTTGGCAATGGTGGTCGTGTTGGTGGCGTTCTTGGTCACCATTTGCATGACGCCATTGAAACCCTTGGTGGCCACAGCGGCGTAGCTCGCATCCAGCAGCCCGTGCTGATAGGCCCACCAGATCGCGTAGCTGTACATGCTGGAGCATGACGTCTCGACCCAGTCCTGTGCATTCGTTCCCATGTCGACAACCTGAAACCACCGTCCTGTGGTCGAATCCTGGTACGTGGCCACCGCGGTGAGGAGATCCGTCAGAATCGACTGTATCTGAGCTCGACCCGGATCGTTGGCAGGCAGCATTTCCAGGGTCATTATGCTGGCCAAAGAGAACCATCCCATGGCCCGGCCCCAGCTTATTTGGTTGGACTTGGTCGTTGGTTGTGCCCAAGTCGCTTTGCCGCTGTCATCGTAGGCATGCCAGAAGAGACCGGTCGCCGAATTCTTCAAGTGGGACGCCGTGATGGTCAGGTTGTTTTCAGCGATGGGGTACACCGTGGGATCGTTGAAAACCGTGGCATAGCGAGTGAGAAAAGACAGCGACATGTAGACCCCGTCGCCCCAGAGCTGGTAGTCGCGCGTCCCATTGTTGGCGTGCCAGAAGGCTCCATTGACAGGAGGAACGGTAGGATACGTATCGAAGATCCTCCGCGTCGAATCCGCAAAACCTTTGTAGCTGGCTTTTTGCGTGGCTTCATAGGCGTCGCACAGCGCGGCCATGTGCATGATGTTGTCCAGGCTGGAGCCGTCGGCAACGCCCCATTGGTCCGCCGATGTCGTGATGAACGTGAGGTACTTGGTGGCGTCGGTGGGACTCGAAACCTTTAGTCGCTTGTAGGTCTGGTACATCCCGTGCAGGATCAAGCCCTCGGGATAGGTGGAGCCAAATGAGGTCTTGCCAGCGATTGTTGAGTCAATCACCAGCTTGCCCCAGTCGGTGCCAGTCTGGGTGATCAGCTGGGCCGCCGGCCCCGGGCCGCCGATGAGCGTGCTTCCACCCGCCGCGCCTCCGCCGCCGCTGCCCGCTGCGCTGGATGTCCCTCCGCCTGCTGTCGTTCCGCCCGCAGGGAGGCTTCCTGCCGTGCCGCCGGTCCTTCCACCGGTGGCCGCGCCGCCCGTGCTGCCAGTCGTGCCACCGGTCTTTCCGCCTCCAGTCGCGCCGCCTGGAGCGCTGCTGCTCGCCGTGCCGCCGACTGCTCCGCCTGTGGCCGCACCGCCGGTGTTGGCCACAGTGCCGCCGAGTGCGCCGCCAGTGGCCGCGCCACCCGTGTTGGCCACAGTGCCGCCAGCGCTGGTAGCCGCGCCACCGGTGTTGGCCACAGTGCCGCCGGCGCTGGTGGCCGCTCCACCGACTCCAGCTGACGCGCCACCTGTTGCTACGCTTCCGCCAGCGCTGCTTGATGTCGTCGCGCCGGCTGTGGCCGCCGTGGTGCGTGCAACCGCGCCAGCACCGCCTACGCCTGCCGATCCGCCGCTGTTTTGTCCAGCACCGCCACCGCCGGCGGTGTTACCCCCGGTCGTCCCCGGACTGCCGCCTCCTGAGGAGCAGCCGGTGGCAGCACCCAGGGCCAAGAGGAGCGCAGCAACGAAACAGGATTTTTGGACGGCCTTGATGCACATTCGCTTATATTACCAGGATCGCGGTATCAAGGGCTGCGTGATCCTTTCCGATTGGCGGTGGGATGATGGGGTCGCAGCGTTGCAGGGGCTGGCCTACGCCTGCCTGGTGCTGGCTATTGGCGATTCGCCCCTACGCCGCCAGTCCCAGCCGCGCGAGCTGTCCGCGGAAATTCGCGGCGTCGGTGAAAACGTCGGCCTGAATTCCGAGCGTGCGGGCGACCTCGACGAACTTGGGTACGTCGTCGAAAAAGGCGCAGGTCTCGGGCGGCGGATTGCCGACGCGGCGGAGGGCCGTGCGAAAGATCTCGGGATCGGGTTTGGCCAGGCCCAGCTCGAAGGACAGCACGCGATCGCAGAAGCGCTCGACCAGCGGAATCAGGGGTCGTACGAAGCGCCAGTGCATCTCGTTGCAGTTGGAGAGCAGCGCGACCTTGCAGCGAGCGAGCAGCGCCTCGACCAGCGGCATGACTTCGTGGTGGACGCGGAAATGGCAGTTCCAGACCTGGAAGAAAGTCTGCGGGTCCATCAGCGTGGTCGCGCCGGAAGCCTGGCACACGGCGCGGCGAAGTTCGTCGCCGGCCACGGTCCCGCGGTTGAAGGGATCCCACAGGGCCAAGAGGCGCTCGCGGATTATTTCAGGCGGGGCGCCGCCAAACTGGGAAAGCCGGCGGCACAAAATGGCGTCATCGTGAAAGACCAGGACGTTGCCCAGATCCAGGAAGACGACTTCGATTCGCGGCATCGCTCAGGCGTCTTGTACGGGAAGGAACTGCACATCCACGATCTGGTACTCGCGGCTGCCCTTGCCGGTACGCAAAGTCACCGTGTCGCCCTTTTCGCGGCCGATGAGGGCGCGTGCCAGCGGGGCCGAGATGGTGAGACGCCCCTCCTTGATGTCGCCCTCGTGATCGCCCACGATGCTGTAGCTGGTCTCCTCGCCGGAATCCGTGTCGGCCAGGCGCACGGTGGCGCCAAACACCACCCGATCGCCGGACAGCGTGGACGGATCGATGACCTCGGACTGGGCCAGGATGCTGTCGATCTCGCGCGAGCGTCCCTCGATGAAGGCCTGCCGCTCTTTGGCGGCGGAAAACTCGGCGTTTTCCGAGATGTCGCCGTGGGCGCGCGCGATTTCGATGTCCTGCACGTTCTTGGGGCGTTCCACTTCGCGCAAGCGCTTGAGCTCCTCGCGCAGCTTCTTCACCCCGCGCGGGGTCATGGGAATTCTGTCAGCCATGTTGGAACTCCTGCAAAGAGCGAACCGACATGTCGCCGGCCTGCAGGCGCTGAATGGCAACCGCCGCCGCGCGCGCCGCCGACATGGTGGTGAAGTAGGCCAGCCCGCGCATGAGCGCGGTTCGTCGCAGCGAGAAGGAATCGCGGATGGAATCCGCACCCTCGGTGGTGTTCACCACCAAGTGGACGTCGCCGTCCATCATGCGGTCCACGCAGTGGGGCCGACCTTCGCGCACCTTGTTCACGCGCGTGCAGGGCAGGCCGGCCTGGCTCAGGCGGGCGTGCGTGGCATTGGTCGCGAGAATGCGGAAGCCCAACTTGTCGAGGTGGCGGGCCAGATCCACCGCGGCGGTCTTGTCGGCGTCCTTGATGGAGAGCAGGGCCGTGACCGGCTTGTCGCCGCCGGGAATGGGCAGGCGCGTGCCGGCCGCGATCTGGCTCTTGGCAAAGGCCGCCTCGAAGCTGCTGTCGATGCCCATGACCTCGCCCGTGGAACGCATCTCGGGACCGAGCAAGACATCCACGCCGCCGAACTTGAGGAAGGGGAACACGGCTTCCTTGACCGCCATGTGCTTGGGCGAAACTTCGCGGATGCCCATCTCGCGCAGGGTGCGGCCAGCGGCGATCTTGGCCGCGACCTTGGCCAACGGCACGCCGATGACCTTGGACACGAAGGGCACCGTGCGCGAGGCGCGCGGGTTCACCTCGAGAATGAAGACGCCGCGGCCGTCGCGCGGCACCGCGAACTGCACATTCATCAGGCCGCGCACGCCCAACTCGCGCGCCAGGGCGCGCGCCTGATCTTTGATGATGGCCACAGTCGCGGGGGGCAAGGAGAAGGGCGGCAGGCAGCAGGCCGAATCGCCTGAATGGATGCCGGCCTCTTCGATGTGCTCCATCACGCCGCCAATGACCACGTCCTGACCGTCGGCCACCACGTCCACGTCGACCTCGATGGCGTCGCGCAGGAACTGGTCCACCAGAATGGGCGCGCTCTCGTCGCCGCGTCCGCCGCCCGAGGCCAGGCTCTCGCGCCGGGCCGCCTCCAGGGCCACGCCCACGAAGGTGTGCAGCCCGGCGGCGTCGTGCACGATCTCCATGGCCCGGCCGCCCAGAACATACGAGGGCCGCACCATGACCGGATACCCGATCTTTTCGGCGATCACGCGTGCCTCTTCCAGGCCGTGGGCCGTGCCCCAGACGGGCGCGCGCAGGTTGAGCTTTCGCACCAACTCGCCGAAACGCTGGCGGTCCTCGGCGCGGTCGATGGCATCCGCGCTGGTGCCGAGCAGGCGAACGCCCGCCTTTTGCAAGGGCACGGCCAGGCGCAACGGCGTTTGCCCGCCGAATTGCACGATCACGCCCTCGGGCTTTTCCGCGTCGACGATCTCCAGCACGTCCTCGCGGGTGAGCGGCTCGAAGTACAACCGGTCCGCAGTGTCATAGTCGGTGGACACGGTTTCCGGATTGCAGTTGACCATGAGGGTCTCGAAGCCCTCCTCGCGCAAGGCCATCACCGCGTGCACGCAGCAGTAGTCGAACTCGATGCCCTGCCCGATGCGGTTGGGCCCACCGCCCAGGATCACGATCTTCTTCTTGCCCGTGGGCCGCACTTCCGACTCCGCAGCTTTTTCGGTTTGAGTTCCCGATTCGATCGCGTGGGGGCGAGACGGCTTTGCTGGCTCGCCCCCATCGCGGGAGGCATGGAACCCTCCCAGGGTTCCAGACTCATATGTCGAATATAGATAGGGTGTGTGCGCCTCGAACTCGGCGGCGCAGGTGTCCACGCGCTTGAACACCGGGCGGATGCCGTGGCGCAGGCGCGCCTGGCGCACGTCTTCTTCGGCGACGCTGGCCAGCTTCATCAGCCGGCGATCGGACATGCCAAGTTTCTTGCAACGAAGCAGGCCAACGGGATCGTCGAGAAGCGCGGCACCAGCCCGACGCACGGCCTCGTCCTCGTCGATGAGCTGCTTGACCTGGATCAAAAACCAGGGGTCGATGGCGGTCAGGGTCTGCGCCTCGTCCACCGTCATGCCCAGGCGCAGGGCCTCGGCCAGTTGCCACAGGCGATCGGGGCCAGGCTGCGTGATCAGGTGCCGTAGATCATCGAGCGCCGGCACGCGTTCGAGGTCGAAGCCCCAGCGTCCGATTTCCAGCGAGCGCAGGGCCTTGCCCAACGACTCTTTGAAAGTGCGGCCAATGGCCATGACCTCGCCCACGGACTTCATCTGCGGTCCCAAGGTCGAATCCGCGCCCGGGAATTTCTCGAAGGCGAAACGCGGCACCTTGGTCACCACGTAGTCGATGGTCGGCTCGAAGCAGGCCGGCGTTTCGCGGGTGATGTCGTTGGTGATCTCGTCCAGGGTGTAGCCGACCGCCAGCTTGGTGGCGATCTTGGCGATGGGGAAGCCGGTGGCCTTGGAGGCCAGGGCCGAGCTGCGCGACACGCGCGGGTTCATCTCGATGACCACCATCTCGCCGTTGTTCGGGTCGACGGCGAACTGGATGTTGGACCCTCCCGTGTCGACCCCGATCTCGCGAATCACGGCCAGGGCCGCGTCGCGCATGAATTGGTATTCCTTGTCGGTCAGGGTCATGGCGGGTGCGATGGTGATGGAGTCACCGGTGTGCACGCCCATGGGGTCGAAGTTCTCGATCGAGCAGACGATGACCGCGTTGTCTTTCCCGTCGCGCATCACCTCCAGCTCGTATTCCTTCCAGCCCAGCACCGACTGCTCGACCAGCACTTCGTGGCGCGGGCTCTGCTGCAGCCCCCACAGCATCTTGCTGTCGAATTCCTCGCCGTTCCACGCGATGGCCGCGCCCGAGCCGCCCAGGGTGAAGGAGGGCCGCAGTATGACCGGATAGCTGCCACCCGTGCGGGCGGCCAGCCCGTCGCGGATCTCGCGCGCCTCGGCCAGCGAATGGGCGTAGCCAGAGAACGGCACGCGCAGGCCGATGTTGGCCATGGCCTGTTTGAACAGGTCGCGGTCCTCGGCCTTCTCGATGGCCGCGATCTGCGCGCCGATGAGCTTGACCCCGAAACGATCGAGCACGCCGGCGCGACCCAGCTCGACGGTGAGATTGAGCGCGGTCTGGCCGCCCAGGGTGGGCAAGAGCGCGTCGGGCCGCTCGCGCTCGATGATCTTGGTCACGAAGTCGACGGTGAGCGGCTCGACGTAGGTGCGATCGGCCATTTCCGGGTCGGTCATGATGGTGGCCGGGTTGGAATTGACCAGCACGACCCGGAAGCCTTCTTCGCGCAGGGCCTTGACCCCTTGCGTGCCCGAGTAGTCGAATTCGCAGGCCTGGCCGATGACGATGGGGCCTGACCCGATGATGAGGACCGACTTGACGTCTGTTCTTCGGGGCATTACTCGGACCGCCGGTCAAGAATGTGGCCCTCGCGGTCGAGCTGGAAACCCTCGGGCAATTTCTTTTCCACGCCGCCGCGGTGACCGTGCACCAGCCAGCCGAGCTCGGCGAATCCCTCGGCGATGCGAATGCGCAGGCGCAAGCTCTCTTCGCTGTCGGAGACAAAAAGCTGCAGCAGCGCCTCGCGCGCCACCTCTTCGTTCTTCAGGCGTAGGAGGCTCTCCACCGCGGCCATGCGCACGCCTTCGTCCATGTCAGCCAGATAGGGCGCCACCAGCGACGGCGCCCTTGGGTCCTTCTGCTGGCTGAGATGGCGCAGCAACTGGATCTTCTTGGTCGGGTCGCGCTCGTAGCCCGGTTCGTGCTCGGCCAAGACTTCCTCGACGATGGCGAATTCCTCTTCCTTGCTGGCCACCTTGGGCAAAAGGCGCAGCGGCCACGACACCGAATCTGCGGAGCGCAGGTAGCGCTTGACCGCCGGCAGGGCCGCGCGGCCCTTGGCCGCGAGGGTGTCGAAGGCCCACTCCTTTTCCTGCTCGTCCTCGATGGATTTGTCGTACACCATGCCGAAGCGGCACAAAAGGCCGTACAGGGCTGCGTCCGAGCCAAGGTTGGCCAGCCCTTCCATGGCCTTGTAGCGCTCGGGCGACTGCAAGTACTTGTGCGTTGCGCGCCGGATGAGGTTCGCCAGCGCGCGTTCCTCGCGCTTCTCCTTGGAGAAGATGTCGAGCAAGGCCATGGGTCGGCGGAATCTATACCACAGCGATCGCAGGCGCTAGCGGGGTGAATGTCCCTCGAGTTGGTGTATACACAATCTGTCACTTGGGCTTCACAGAGTTGAAAACACGCCTTCGGCGCTGGCTAGTCGACGGCCTTTTCATGTCGGACGCCGACGGCAAGGTCTTTGGCGCGTGTTTTCTGATCCTCCTGCCGCTCTACTGGGCGCCTCTCTTCGTGACCGTGATCTTGCCCGGGCTGGACCTGCCCTTCCATCTGGCAGTGGCCGACATGCTGGGCAAGCGCGGTTCGGCAGCCTCTCCCTACGCGGCCTTTTACGAGGGCAGCCTGCGTCTGGCGCCCTACGCGGCCCACTACTTCATGCTGGTGGCGCTGGGCAAGGTGATGAACCTGCTCCTCGCGCACAAGCTGATCGTGGCGCTGTACATCGCGGCGATGCCGCTGTCCACGGCGTCACTGCTCAAGGCCTGTGGTCGCAGTCGCGTGCCGGCGCTGCTGGCCTTCCCGCTCGCCTACAACCTGACCCTGCACTACGGCTTCATCAGCTTCGCGCTCTCGCTGCCGGTGCTCATGTTGCTGCTGGCGCAGGTGGTGAAGCACCTGCACAGCCAGCCAGGCCAGGTGAGACGGAGCTGGCTGTGGACCGCCGCGCTCGCGGTGTTCCTTTTCCTGTGTCACCTGCAGAACTTCCTCTATGGCGTGGGCGCGGTCCTGGCGTTCGCGCTGCTGGCGCCCGTGCCCTGGCGCCGCCGCCTGCTGGGCGCGAGCACGCTTTTGCCGGCCCTCGCCGCTCTGCTGTACTGGCGGCTGGTTGTCTCCGTGGCCAACGCCGCGGCCAATCCCACGTTCGAGTATGCCTGGGACCTGATCAAACGCCATCGCTTGAAGGATCTCGGCAAGAGGACCTTACTGCACGACTTCGGCCTGCGTCTTCTGGCCCTTCCCGGGCACACCATGCGCTCGTTTTCCGACCAGGTGGACATCGCCGCCTGCCGCGCCTTGCTCGTGGTGATCGCTGTCTACCTGGTGGCCGGATTAGTGGCCTGGCGCCTGTTGCCGCCGCCGCTCCTGGCGCGTCCCCGCCTGCGCACGTGGCCCGCCCTTGTGGTGGCCTTCGTGGCCGCGCTGGCCGCCTATCTGATCTTGCCGCACCACCTGGCCGAGCTGGAACTGATGACGTTCTTTCCGCGCTTTGCCGTGCTGGTTGTGCTCATGGCCATCGCGTTGATCCCGGCGGCGTTGGGGCGCGTGCACGGCTGGCTGCGCTTGGTGGTTCCGGTGCCGGCCGTGATCGTGTGTGCGGTCTATGGCGTCCAACTGATCGGGCACTATCGCCTGTACGGCAAGGAGACGGCAGATTTTGTCGAGGTGATGCGCAAGACGCCGCCTGGGGGCAAGGCCGTGGGCGTGGTGTTCAACCGTGGGTCGAAGACCATGCGAATCGAATCGGCCTTTCTTGGCCTGCCTGATTTCTACGTGGCCATGCGACCCGCTCCCGGCAGTATGGCGCCGCTGTCCTACTGTGGGATGCGCCACATGCCCTGCACGCGAAAGCCCGCGGGCGCGGAGTTGCCCAATCCCTGGAAGCCCCAGGACATCCAGCCCAGCAAGTCCGTGCCGATCTTCGACTACTTCTTCGTGCATAGCCCACCGCCCAATGCCACTCCGTTTGGGCCGTATCAAGAGAGCATGGAAGTTCTGGCCCACAGCGGAACCTGGACCGTGTACCGCAAGAAGCCGGGCACCGTCATTCCGGCGCCGCCGTGATGTCCGCCCCTGTTCACAGGGCCATGACGACGAACGCCAGAACTGCGAGCGACACGCCCGCATAGGCGCGCACGCCCAAAACCTCGCCGAGAAGCAGCACGCCCAGCACGTTCACCAGCGCGATCGACGTCGCGCCGAAGAGAGCCATGGACTTGCCGATGGGGACGTTGGCCAGGATGTAGAGCTGGCCGAACATGGCCACCGTGCGCAGGGTGAAGTAGATGACGAACCACCAGGTCAGAAAAGTGGCGAGGGTGAAGCCGCCCCGGCGCATGTTGGCGCGCGCAAGCAGGTCGCCCGCGGTGAAGAGGGCTTGAGACGCGACGATGAGAACGACGGGAGATTTGAGCCAGGGCATGGATTGCCCAAGCGTACTATCTGCAATCTTCTGGGCCACTCTTCTGATACTTGGAGGCGTCAGGCTTGACATTGATCCCCAAGGGCAGCTGTGATTGAGCCATGCGTGCCTGGCTACTCGACGATCTGACCGGTATTGGCAGCCTCCGTCTGGCGGAAGTGCCCGATCCCATTCCGCAGCAAGGCGAGGCGATCTTGCGGATTGGCTACGCGAGTCTGAATCCCGCTGATCGCTACCTGGCCGAGCGACTGTATCCGGCCAAGCCCAGCCTGCCGCATGTGCTTGGCCGTGACGGCGTGGGAACCGTCGAGCAACTAGGTTCTGGCGTGACGGCGCTTTGCCCGGGCGACCGACGAGCGGTTCTGCGCGGCGAGGTGGGCGTGAACCGCCCGGGCACGTTTGCGGAACGGGTCGCAGTTCCCGTCGACAATCTCATTGAGATTCCCGCGGGCTGGAGCGACCCCGAGGCTGCCGGCGGGGTGCTGGTCGGCCTGACTGCGTATCAGGCGCTGACCATGTGGGGGGCGCTTCCGCCCGACTCGCTGGTCTTGGTCACTGGCGCGTCGGGTGGCGTGGGTGTGGCCACGGTGCAACTCGCACGGGCCATGGGGCACAAGGTGATTGCCCTGTCACGCAGTCAGGACAAGAGCCGCCGCTTGCTGGAACTTGGTGCGGCGATGACCTTCGATCCAGAAGATCCTAGCTGGCAGCGATCGGCCAAAACCGCCATCGCTCCCCGCCGGGTCGATCTCGCCGTCGACAACATCGGCGGCAAGGTTCTTCCCCAGGTCATCGATCTGCTCGGCGATCTGGGCAAAGTGAGCGTGGTGGGACGGCTGGCCGGGCCGGTGCCGGAATTCAACACCGCGACTCTGTTTTTTCGCCGCATTCGCATGGGCGGCGTGGCGGTGGGAGCCTGGACCAGCGCCGAGAGTCGCGCGGCGTGGGCAGAACTCGTGAGACTGATGGCGAGCACCAACGCCCGGCCGTTGGTGGATTCCGTGGTTGCCTTTGCCGACCTGCCCAAGGCGTTCGAGCGTCTGGCGCAGGGCCCGATGGGGAAAGTGATTCTCAAGGTCGGGGAGTGACGGCTACGAATTTCCGAGGGGCTGCTAAGATGAGTCAGACACATCCATGCCTCGCCCCCCTGACCAAACCACACTCGCACGACTGAAACAGATCGCCGGTCCTGCCGGCTGGTCCGACGATCCCGACACCCTGGCGCCGCACCTGGTGGAGTGGCGCAGTCGCTTTCACGGCAAGACCCCGCTGCTGCTCCAGCCCGCCAGCGCCGCCGAGGTCGCGGCCATCGTGCGCGTGTGCGCCGAGGCCGACGTCGCCATCGTGCCGCAAGGGGGAAACACCGGGCTGGTCGGGGCGCAGATTCCGCACGCCAGCGGCGACGAGATCCTGGTCAGCCTGTCGCGCATGAACCGCGTGCGGGCCGTGGATCCCATGAACAACACTCTGACCGCCGAGGCGGGCTGCGTGCTGGAGGCGGTTCAGCAGGCCGCGGCCGAGCAAGACCGGCTCTTCCCGCTCAGCCTGGCTGCCGAAGGCAGTTGCCAGATCGGCGGCAATCTTTCGGCCAATGCCGGCGGCATCCATGTGCTGCGCTATGGGAATTCGCGCGACTTGGTGCTGGGGTTGGAGGTCGTCACACCCGAGGGGAATATCTGGAACGGCTTGCGCGGGTTGCGCAAAGACAACACCGGCTACGATCTCAAGCAACTCTACATCGGCGCCGAGGGCACGCTGGGGATCATCACCGCAGCGGTGTTGAAGCTGTTTCCGCGGCATCGTCAGGTGGAAACCGCGTTCGTCGCCGTTCCCAATCCAAGCGCCGTGCTCGATCTGCTGACCTTGGCGCGCGAGGTGTCGGGTGACGGCGGGGTGCTGGCCTTTGAAATGATTCCGCGATTCGCCCTCGATCTGGTGGTCAAGAACGTGGCGGGCGCGACCGATCCATTGGCGACATCGTCGCCGTGGTACGTGTTGACAGATCTCACGGTCCCGCGGGCCACCGCCGAAACTTTCATGGCTCGGGCGCTGCAACACGGCCTGGTCAGCGACGGAGCGCTGGCTGGCAGCGCGGCCCAGGCCGCGGCCTTGTGGAAGCTGCGCGAATCCATCTCCGAGGCGCAGAAGCGTGAAGGCGGCAGCATCAAGAACGACGTCTCGGTGCCTGTGTCGGAGATCCCGAGCTTCATCGAGGAGGCGCTGGCCGCAGTGGCGAAGCTGGTTCCCGGGATCCGGCCCGTGCCCTTTGGTCATGTGGGCGATGGCAACCTGCACTTCAACTTCAGCCAACCCGTGGGCGTGGACCAGCAGGTGTATCTCGCCCGCTGGGAGCAAGTGACCCACGTGGTACACGCCATCGTGGTGGCGCACGGCGGATCGATCAGCGCGGAACACGGCATCGGCGTGGCCAAGCGCGAAGAGGCGCGGCGCTACAAGAGTGCGGTCGAGATCGACCTGATGCGCAGGATCAAACAGGCGCTGGACCCCAAGGGCATCATGAATCCTGGCAAGGGAATCGTCTGAGCAACTGCCGCGGACCAGGTTTGTCCGGCAGTGAACGACCCGTTGGTCTCGGATGATCGAAAGTCTTTGCAATCGTTGACAAATTGGTGGCGGCGGACCCTCTTACACGCGGGTGCGAGGGTGTGGTAGTTACAGGCTTGGGTGGGGTTTGGGGCAGCTGGAACAAGACGAACCGAAGCAGGAGCAGCAGAAGCTATGACGAGAACAAGACTGGTACTCTGTCTGGCAGTGATCGGCGCGCTAGGCGCTTGCGGTGGCCGCAGCGGGCTTCGCGTGGCGAACGGCGATGGAGGTGACGCTGGGGACGGCCGTGCCGACGGGCGCTTCGACGGTGTGGGACCGGACAGCCGCCTAGGGGTGGACACCGGAATGATGGAAGGCGGGACGCCAGAGACCAGAGCCGAGGTGGCAACGGCGGAGGCCGGGACCGAGGTGGGACGGGTGGAGACAGGAGCCGACGTGGGAAGGTCGGAAACTGGAGCTGAGGTTGCTGCCGGTGACGCCAGGATTGAAGGGGGGCAGCCGGAGGTTCGCACTGAGGCTGGACTCGATGGCGTCCCTGACGCGCCGGTGACTGAGACCGGCCGCGCCGAAGTATCGACACCGAGCGATGCGCGCGACGCTGGCGGCGACGCTGCGCCGACCCTGTCGGGCATCGAGATCGCACCTCCCGCCCCGACGCTTGCGTACGGAACCACCCTTTCGGTCGTGATCACGGCTGTCTACTCCGACGGCACTACCAAGGATGTGTCCAGCTTGGCTGCGTTGACGTCCAGCGCCCTCGGCTACGTGACCGTCTCCGGAAACGTCCTGACCGGCGTTCATCCCGGAACGGCCACCGTCACAGCGACCTACCAGGGCAAGACCGCCACCGCCACGGTCACGGTGCTCGACATCACCTTGCAGTCGATCAGCATCCAGACCGTGGCGCCGCTCCCCGTCGCCCAGACGGTGAATCTCATCGCCACGGGCGTGTTTTCCGACGGCAGCAAGCAGGACGTGACGTCTCAGGCGACCTGGAGTTCGTCCAACGCCGGCATCGCATCCGTGGGCAACACCGGCAGCAGCACGGGCCAGGTCATGGGCGTGGCCCCGGGCTCGGTCACGGTAACCGCGACCATACTAACCATCAGTGGGACGGTTCAGGTGAGCGTGGTAGCGAAGAAGATCACGAGCATCGCGATCACCCCCACACAGCCGATATTGCAGAAGGGCGTGACCAATCCGTTCCTAGCTACTGCCGTCTACGACGATAATTCCACCGGTGACGTCACCCAGCAAGCCACCTGGTCGACCGGCGCCGCTTCCATCCTGACCGTCGTCGCTACCGGCGCCAATGCGGGTCTGGCCACGGCCGTGGCGGCGGGCCAAACCACCATCACAGCCACGGTGAACGGAATCAGCGGTAGCACCTCGGTGACCGTGACAGCACCCCCGCTGACTTCGATCACCGTGAGTCCCGCCACAGTCACGATCTCCGCGGGCACGACCAGCCAGTTTAAGGCACAGGGAACCTATTCCGATCTGTCGACCGCTGACCTCACCGATTCGGTGGTTTGGTCGGCTGGCACCACCACCGTCGCGTCGGTCTCCAACGCAGCCGGAACGCGCGGCCTGGTCACGGCCCTGGCCGTGGGAACTTCCAGCGTCGTGGCCTCGCTGTCCGGCGTGACGGGGACGGCCACCGTGACGGTCACTGCGGCCCCGCTGGTCAGCATCGCGGTGACCCCCAATCCGCTCAACCTGCCACTCGGGCTCACCCTCCCGCTCAAAGCCGTCGCCACCTACGGGGACAAGACCACCCAGGATGTGACCACATCGGCGACCTGGACAGTCGGAGACAACTCGATCGCCACGGTGGGCAATGTCGGGAGCACAGCTGGTCAGGTCACCGGCGTGAAAGTCGGCAGTACGACTGTGACCGCGACCCTGTCCGGAATCAGCCAATCGGCATCAGTGACAGTCGCCAACCCAAGTCTGCTTTCGATTGTCGTGGCGCCTGCCACAGCGACTGTGACCGCTGGCAGCACGCAGGCTTTCACCGCAACCGGGAAATATGACAACTCGACCACTGTGGACATCACGACCCAGGTCACCTGGTCGTCCAGCAATATCGCTGTTGCCCAAGCGTCGAATGCCGCTGCAAGCAATGGTGTGGTGACGTCCTTGACTCGTGGAACCGCGACCATCACGGCGGCCCTACAAGGCGTGCAGGGGACCGCTGCCCTCACCGTCACCGCGCCGACCTTGGTGTCGATCACGGTGACGCCGGCAACCGCCACCATCACCGTGGGCGACACGCAGGCGTTTACTGTCAGGGCGGTCTACGCCAACGGGACCACCGGCGTTCTCACCGGCGCTACTTGGTCAATGTCATCGACCGGGGTGGCCACCATCGCGGCCGGCGGCGGTGGCGGCGGGGAGACGGCCACGGGTGTGGGCGCAGGGAACATCGTGATCACGGCCAGCTACACCAGTGGGGGCCTGACTTTCACCGACTCCGCGTCGCTCACCGTGACCGCACCCAAGACATTGACCGGCATCCGGCTCTTGCCCGCGAGCGCCACGATTCGAGTCAATGGGACGCAGGCGTACACCGTGGACGGGGACTACAGCGACGGAACCACCGCGCCGATCGCGGGTGGGGTGACCTTGACCACCTCCGACGGAACAGTGGCTGCGGTGGCAGGCGGCGGCCGGGGCGGACTGGGCGGCGCCTTGATGGTCACTGGCATAGGCGCGGGAAGCGCGACCATCACCGCCACCTACACGGCCGGTGGCCAAACCCTCACCGACCAGGCCACCATCACCGTGCAAGCGCCCAAGCAGGTCGGCCTATTCATCACGCCCGCCACGGCCTCGGTGCGAGTGGGTGGGACGCAGCAGTTCGCGGCCATGGCGACCTGGGATGACGGAACCAGCACGGACGTGACGGGAACCGCCTCGTGGACCACATCGAATGGCACGGTGGCGACCATCACCGGCGCCGGCGGCGGCCGCGGCGGGCTCGGCGGTGGCGGCGGTCTGGCTACCGGAGTGGCTGCCGGAAACGTGACCATCAACGCCAGCTCGGCTGGCTTCAGCGACACAGCCACTCTCACCGTGACGGCGCCGGTGCTCACCAGCCTGGTCGTCACTCCGGCGGCTCCCACGATTCAGGTCAACCTAACCCAGAGCTTCGTGGCCACCGCTGTCTATGACGACGGCACCAGCGCTACGGTGACGGGAACCGCCACCTGGAGTTCGTCGGACGAGACCGTGGCGGTCATGAGCGTGGGCGGCGGCCGGGGTGGGTTCCCCGGCGGAGGAGTCGTGGGCGGTGCCACGGCAACCGCGCTTCTGGCTGGCAGCGCGACCATCAGCGCGAACTACACCGAGAACGGGATCAGCGTGACCGGAACAGCGCTGCTGACCGTCACGGACCCGCCGTTGTTGTCGATCGAGATCACGCCGACCAACCCGACCGCGGGTCTGGCCAGCCAGTACCAGACCTTCGTGGCCACAGCCATCTACACGGACTACAGTACCCGCAACGTGACCGCTTCGGCCACCTGGTCGTCGTCAAATGGTACGACGGCGGTCATATCGAGCTCAGGCGCTACGGCCGGCCGAGCCACGCTGCTGGCCGTAGGCACCAGCACGATCACAGCGACCTATGGCGGGATGTCGGCTTCCACCACCCTGACGGTGGTCACCAAGAAGGTGACCACGATCCAGGTCACGCCTACGAATCCAACGGCCGAGCTGGGCATCACCCAGGCCTTTGTGGCCACGGCGGTCTACGACGACAGCAGCACCGGCGCCGTGACGGGGGGTGCGACCTGGACATCCTCGGACACCACGGTGGCTAGCGTGGGGAACACCGGCGCCTCCACCGGGGTGGCCACGCCGCTCAAGGCTGGCTCGACGACCATCACCGCCACCTATCAGGGCGTGTCCGGAACCACGCTGCTCACGGTTGGCGGGGGAAGACTGAACTCGATCGCCATCACGCCCTCGCCCCTGAGCGTTGCGGTCGGTGGGCACCAGCAGCTCACGGCCACCGGCACATGGGACGACACGTCGACCCGTGATATCACGAACGACGTGACCTGGCTGTCCTCCAGCGATGCCACGGCCACGGTCTCAAACGCCGCCGGTTCACGGGGTCTCCTCACCGCAGTCAGCGCCGGCTCGGTCACGCTGACGGCCGCCTTCCAGGGCGTGACCGGCACCCTGGTGGCCACGGTAACCGCCACACACTAGAAGTGGACAAGATTAAGGCCTCAAATACCCGGTCGGTGTCTGCCGCAAGGAGGGTCCGTTCTCTCCATCCCAATCGGTAGACCGCTCGGTCGGGCTGTGCTATGAGCACCGTGCTCAATCATGGATGTCACGATCGGGCCGGCTGGCGACCCAAATGAAATATGGAACCAGCACTGCTCCTGAAACGCTCGCGAAACGCTCGCGAATTTCGGCGGACGCCATTCTCCTTGCGTCGGCCTGGCTTTGTCTCGGCGCCGCCTGCAGCAACACATCCACGACTCTGCTGACGCTCGATTCCTTGAGCGTGGCGCCCCTCACGCTGAATCCGCAGTTCTCGCCAGCCATCCATGACTACTTCGTTGCCTGCAGCGCCGGAACGAATTCACTCACACTATCAGCAGCCGCCCTCCCGGGTGCCACGGTCAGACTACTCCGCCCCACGACCACAGCTGCAGCTTCGTCGCAGAGTCTTCCGGTCGACATGCTCGAAGATCAAGCCATCGTGCTGGAAGTCGCGGCGTTGGGGTCCACTGACCAGTACTGGGTGCGCTGTCTGCCGCACGACTTTCCCCCTGTCAGCGTGACCAGCTATCCCTCGTCCGAGGGGCCCACCCCTGGCTGGTACCTGATTGCCAACATATCCCTTGCGACTGGTGAGTCTTCGTTCGCCATGGCGGTCGACGCGCACGGCACGCCGGTTTGGTATCGTCGGGTTTCGACCACCGTGGGGACGCTCAACGTCGAAGCACTCGCGACCGATACCATATCGTTCACCCCGCAGCTCGGAGCTAGCTTCGGCACTGACCCCAATGGCCGATATGAGATCCATCAGCTGGGGGCATCACAGGTGCGCTACGTGCAAGCGGTGGGCTCCCCGACCGACCACCATGAACTCCGGCTCTTGCCCAATGGAGATGCCATGGTGATTTCGTTTGCACTCACGCCTGGCGTGGATTTGACCGGGAATGGCAGCTACGGCCCCAACACGACAATCGCCGACTGTGCAATTCAGGAACTCGACAGCGCGGGCAACCTGGTTTGGAGCTGGCTGGCCAGCGACCATTTCGACCCCGCCAAGGAATCTGTCGCGCCGCCGCTGGTTGCGGTCAATGGGGAAAACGTCGTCGACATATTCCACTGCAACTCGATCGACGTCGGCCCCGATGGGAATCTTCTGGTGTCAGCCCGCCACCTGAACGCGGTCTTCATGATCGACAAGGCGACAGGCACCGTGGTTTGGAAGATGGGCGGCGTCGCGTACAACAAGGACGGGGCGCAATTGATCCAGATTCAAGGGGATCCCGAGACGTCCTTCAATCGTCAACACGATGCGCGCCGGCAGCCGAACGGCAACATTTCTCTCTTCGACGACCACAGCGACGGGACCGCGCCTGCGCGAGGAGTTGAGTATGCGATCGATTTCGGCAGCGGCATTGCCACCGTCGCCTGGCAGTATCAGGGAAGTGCCTCAAGCGCCGCAATGGGAAGCTGTCGTCGATACGCTGACGGCAACACCGTTATCGGCTGGGGCACCTTTCCGGCCGGCCTGGTCTTGAGCGAGGTGGATTCCCTGGGGCACGCCGTGCTGGACATGTCTTTCGCCAGCGGCGACGTGTCCTATCGTGCGGTGAAAGTGACTGAAGCCATGGTCGACTTGAACAAGCTGCGCGAAACCGCTGGCTTGCCGTGAGGTTGGGACACCCAGAGAGCGCAGCGCCAGGTCCGGGGAGATCGAAGGACACCGCTTTGGGTTGAAGGAAGGGGCATTTGGGGCAGCGAGGATCTGAGACATTCACGCTTTCCAGTTGTTGACCTCTGGCGGTTGCGCTCGGGCTGGCGACGCTGCTCGTCAAATCGGTCGGTCCCGGATCGCGGCACGCGGGTTGTCGTTCGCCTGCTTCGTGCCTGACGGCAAGACATTGGGTCATGGTCCACGCGAGGCGCGAGCCCGGGCGAACGGCTCAGCGTTTCGCACTTTCCGTCGAAGGCCAACGGAAATCTCAGCGGGAACGGCAGCGTGGGCTAGTCAGAAACTGTCCCAGGCAGGTCCGCGCCGCTGTCCATGACCTGCAACGATCCGGCATCCGGGTTGGCACAGAGATCGAGACAGGGCTGGTTTAGGCAGAGCAGTTGGAGGTCGCCGTGAAGATCGAGATCCAGCAGCACGGCACCTGTATTCCAATTTGTGATGACAAGGCGCTGGGTATCTGGGGCTAGCTGCAAGGCCAGTTCGATGAAGTCGCGGTCGGGTCTCATGCGCACGCCGGCATCGGCGAAGCGCGGGGCATCGAACAGCACTCGCGACAGGACAACTCCGTCGGCCGAAATCAACGAGGCCGCGAGCAGATTTTCCGACCCAGGCGCGCCTTGCGCCACCGACGAAACCGACGTGGTCAGTCGCACCCGGCTGGTGGGCAAGAAATCCATGCCCGTCTGGGACAGCGACCCGTCTGCCCCAAGAGCGAAGTCAAAGACCAGTGCCCAAGGCTGTTCGAGACAGCGGCCGTGATTGCCAGCGTCGGATTTCCACTCGTGCCCAGCATCCCTGTCCTGCTCCGGCGGTTCGCCCGTGAACGGCGGCTCGCCCACTGACGGTTGTTGCGGCCCTCTGTCTGACGTGAAGAAGACATCGCTTCCACAGCTTAGCAGGAAAATGGAAATCAGTGCCCCGCCCAGCGCGGCTGCTCGGAGATCCGAAATTCCCCGCCGGAAGTTGGACTCGCCATTTGCGTTATGAGGATGGCACATTTCACCTTGGTACTGCATGGCACGCTCTCCTCTCGCGGCCGGAGGCTTGTTCGGCCAGGCGTCCGCGCTTTGATGGCAACTGCTGATTACAATATGATGGAATTCTCCGCGTGCAATTGCCAGCTCTTGAGAACGCCGCATTTGGTGTGAGGCTTTACACAACTTTACCTCCGAGCAAGACGCCAGCAAAGCTCATGAGTCATCTCACATGGGCGTGATTGTGAGACTGCGGATCCAATCCCTGGAGGAACCCATGGCATCGACAAAGAACTCGTTGTCAGTACGGTTTTGTTCGTGCCGGGAGCCAGGATTAGCCAGCGCTGTCACGCGAACGCGACTGGTACTTGGGCTGGCATTGCTCGGCGCGCTTGGGGCTTGTGGCGGACGCAGCGGACTCAGGGTGCTGACCGACGGTGGTGCGGGAGACGGCGGCCCCAACGCGCGTTTGGATGGCGGATCTGGGTCGGAAGTCCAGGCCGAGGTCGGGGCTGCGGACGCGAAAATCGCGGGCGGCACGCCAGACGTCGGCGCGGTGGCCGATGGGTCCGGCGGCACTGCCGACGGGTCCGGCGACCCTCGGGATGCCGCGACGGTGGACGCGGCCCGAGCCGACGTGGCCGCACCGCCCGCGGACGGGCCCCGCGACGCTGGCGGCGGCACCGCCGTGACGCTGACCAGCCTCGAGATTTCACCTCCCAATCCCACGGTGAACATCGGAGTCCCCCTCTTGCTGGAAATCACCGGAGTCTACTCCGACGGGAGCACCAAGGATGTGTCCGGCTCCTCGACGGTGACGTCCAGCGCGACGTCTATTCTCACCGTGTCGGGAACCACCTTGACTGGCGTGAAGGCCGGAACCGCGACCATCACGGCGACCGACCAGGGCAAGACCGCGACCGCGACAGTCACGGTGGTCGCCACCGCTTTGCAGTCGATCAGCATCCAGGCCGTGGCGCCCTTGCCCATCGGCCAGACGATGAATTTGGTGGCCACAGGGGTGTTTGCCGACGGAAGCAAGCAGGATGTGACCGCCCAGGCGACCTGGACTTCGTCCAGTGCAACTATCGCGACCGTGGGTAACACGGCGACCACCAAGGGCCAGGTCACCGGCGTGGCAGCGGGCACGGTCACGGTGACAGCCACCATCCAGGCGATAAGCGGGACCGTGCAGGTGGCCGTGGTGGCAAAGCAGGTCACCAGCATTCAGATCACGCCCACGCAGCCGATTTTGCAGAAGGGTGTGATCCAGCCGTTCCTGGCCACAGCCGTTTACGACGACAACACCACTGGCGACGTGACCCAGCAGGCGACCTGGTCCACAGGCGATGCGAGCGTCCTCACTGTAGTCGCCAGCGGGGCCACCGCCGGCCTGGCCACAGCG
This sequence comes from uncultured delta proteobacterium, assembly GCA_963758155.1. Lineage (GTDB taxonomy): Bacteria > Myxococcota_A > Polyangia > Fen-1088 > Fen-1088 > Fen-1137. The sequence continues at coordinate 47,483 of CAVWUP010000012.1, read as the reverse complement.
CAGGCGGCGGGCACAACTTCGATCGAGGCTACGCTGGGGAGCATCAGCGGTACAACCTCGGTGACGGTCACCGCGTCGACGCTGACCACCATCACGGTCAGCCCGGCTACGGCCACCATCGTGGTGGGCGGCACCAGCTCGTTCACGGCACAGGGAAGCTATGCGGACGGCAGCACCGCCGACCTCACTGATTCGGTGACCTGGTCTTCCAGCGCCGCCACGGTGCTGTCGCTTTCCAATGCGGAAGGAACCCGTGGCCAGGCCACAGCTCTGGCACTGGGCACAGCCAACGTCCAGGCCGCGCTGTCGGCTGTGACGGGAACGGCCGTTGTGACAGTCACGGCGCCTCGGCTGGTCAGCATCGCGGTGACACCCAATCCGCTCAGCCTGCCCGTGGGGCTTTCGCTCCCGCTCAAGGCCACGGCCACATACGCGGACCAGACCACGCAGGACGTGACCGCCACCGCAACCTGGACCGTGGCGGATAGTTCAGTCGCAACAGTGGGCAATGTGGGGAGCGCGGCCGGTCAGGTCACTGGCGTAAAGATTGGCAGCACCACAGTGACCGCGACGCTGTCTGGGCTCAGCGGGTCGGCCACAGTGAATGTGGCCCAGCCCAATCTGGTTTCGATCAGCGTGGCGCCAGCCACAGCAAATGTGAGCGCGGGCAACACGCAGGCGTTTACGGCGACAGCGAACTACGACAACTCGACCACCTTGGACATCACGACGCAGGTCACCTGGTCGTCCAGCAATATTGCTGTGGCCCAGGTGTCGAACGCAGCCGGGAGCAACGGCGTGGCGACTTCCTTGACCGCCGGGACTGCGACGATTACCGCGACCTACTCAGGCGTGAAGGGGACCGCGGCCCTGACCGTGACCGCACCGGCGCTGGTGTCGATCGCGGTGACTCCCGCGACCGCCACCATCTCCGCAGGCGACACGCAGGCGTACCGGGTCACGGGCGTGTACCAGAATGGAACGACCACCACGACCCTGACCGGCGTAAGCTGGTTGTCGTCGACGCCCACCGTGGCCACCATCGCGACAGGCGTGGCCGATGGCGGGTTCCCTGGCGCACCAGCGGCCGCTGCTGTGGCCACGGGCGTGGCGGCGGGAAACACCACGATCACCGCGACCTACACCAGCGGAACTACCAAGCTCAGCGATTCGGCGACGCTGACGGTGACCCAGCCGGTGACGCCCACAGGGATCAGAATCACGCCAGCGACCGCCACTATCGACGTCGGCGACAACCAAGCGTACACGGTCGTGTTGGCATCCAGCGATGGGACGACCACGCCTTTGACGACCGGGGTCACGTTGACCACGTCCGATGGCACGGTGGCCACTGTGGCCGCGGCCGGGGGCGGGCGCGGCGGATTCGGCGGCGGTCTGGCAATCACGGGCGCGGGCGCAGGCACCGCGACCGTCACCGCCACCTACTCAACCGGCGGTCAGACCTTCACAGCGAAGGCGACCATCACCGTGACCGCGCCGGCCACGCAGGTCGGCCTGTACATCACGCCAGCCACCGCCTCGGTGCAGGTGAACGGGACGCAGCAGTTCGCGGCCTACGCCACCTATAGCGATGGCACGAGCACGGCGGTGACCAACAACGCCAACTGTTCGTGGACCACATCGAACGGGACATTGGCCACGGTTACTTCCGCCGGGGCCGCTGGCGGTCGAGGCGCAATCGGAGGCGGTGGCGCGGGCGGCCTGGCCACCGGGGTGGCAGCCGGCAGCGCGACCGTCAACGCAACCTTCGGCAACTTCAGCGCCACGGCGGCGCTCACCGTGACAACGCCGGTCACGCAGGTGGGCCTTTACATCACGCCAGGCACGGCGTCGCTGCGGGTGAACGGGACGCAGCAGTTCGCGGCGTATGCCACCTACACCGACGGGACGAGCACGGCGGTGACCAACAATGTCAACTGCACCTGGAGCACCTCCGACGGAAGCATAGCTTCCATCACCACCCCCGGGGCCGGCGGCGGCCGAGGCGCCATCGGGGGCGGAGGTGCCGGCGGTCTTGCCACTGGCTTGCTTGCCGGAAAGGTAACCATCGGCGCAAGCTACGGCGCCTTCAGCGCCACGGCGACCCTGACCGTAACCGCGCCCGTGCTCACCAGCCTGGCGATCACTCCGGCCACGGCCAAGATCCTCGTCGGGCAAAACCAGACGTTTGTGGCCACTGCCGTGTATGACGACGGGAGCACCGCCAACGTGACCGCAACGGCCACGTGGGGCTCCTCTGCTCCGACTATCGCGGTCATGACGGCCCCAGGTGGCGGCCGAGGCGGGGCAGGGATTGCCGGCGGCGGCACCGCGACCGGACTGGCAGTGGGCAACTCGACCATCAGCGCGACCTACACCGAGAACGGAGTCAGCGAGACCGCAACCGCCGTGCTGACCGTAGACAACCCGGCGCTGCTGTCGATCGAGATATCGCCCACCCTTCCAACCATAAGCCTGCTGAACCCGAACCAAGCGTTCGTGGCCACGGCCATCTACGCCGACTACAGCACGGCGAACGTGACCACCTCGGCTGCGTGGTCGTCGTCCACCCCTGGCGTGGCGACCATTTCCAACTCAGGGGCGACGGTGGGCCGCGCCACCGCGCTGACGGCGGGGACCACCACCATCACGGCCACCTATCAGGGGCAGTCGGCTTCGACCACCCTGACCGTGATTTCGAAGAAGGTGACCACAGTCCAGGTGACTCCGACGAATCCGACGGCGGTTCTTGGCATCAACCAGGTTTTCGTGGCCACGGCGATCTACGACGACAACTCGACCGGGACGGTGACAGGCAGCGCGACCTGGACGTCTTCGGATGCCACGGTGGCCAGCATCGGGACCACCGGCGGCAGCGCGGGCGTGGCTGTGCCGATCAAGGCTGGCAGCACGACCGTGACGGCCACCTACCAGGGGGTATCGGGATCGACGCTGCTCACGGTGAGCGGCGCGACCCTTAGTGCGATAGTCATTACGCCGTCGCCTTTGAGCGTGGCGGTCGACGGAACTCAGCAGCTCACCGCCACCGGGACCTGGGGCTCGACAACCCTCGACATCACCAACAACGTGCTGTGGCTGACACCTTCCGGCGACGCTGGCGCCGCTGGCACCGCCACGGTTTCAAACGCAGCTGGCTCGCGCGGGCTCTTCACCGGCGTGGCCGCCGGTCAGGTCACGGTGACGGCTTCCTTCCAAGGCGTGACCGGCACCCTGGCCGGGACGGTGACCGCCTCACATTAGCGGACGGATTTACATAGCTTTACCTTCCGGCAATACGCCCGAAGAACGCAGATGGCATGTTGTCGTCTACGGGACAGCCCAGCAGCCCGTCGCAAGCGAGGAGAAACACATGGACTCGCCGTCCACCGAATACCTGCCGCCGCAGGATGGTTCGGCTGAGCCGTCGGCCAGCGGTTCGACCGAGCCGCCACCGTGCGCGGCAGGTTCCGCCACGCACGCCGCAGACATCTGTGCCGAAGTTCCCGCCGTCCAGCAGGCCGACGGCATCATCGAGACCGAGGAGGACACGACAGAGTGCAACTCGGCAGCCGAGGAGCAGCTCATCAAGAACTGGCCCATCCTCGACGGGCGGGACGGCGGCGCGGCTCGCCATGTGCGACGATGGCCGCTCTTGGCCATCGCCCTGATCTTCGTCGCTGCCGGAGGCTCGTACGCCATGCGCATCGGACCGAGGAGCCGAAGCTTGGCATCGTCGCGTTCTGTAGCACAGGCAGCGAGAGCCCCCCTCAGTAGCGTTCCAGCGATGATGGCGGAAGGACAAGAGGTCGGCAGCCAGGCCGCAGCTCCGGCCGTCGACCAGCCGGCCGGCTTGCAGCCCAGCGCCGTGCCGGTCGCGACACCAGCGCCAGACGAAGCCTCGGCGCAGGTCGAGGCGGACACCGCCGAGCAGGCACCAGGCACCGCCACGGCAGGGACGGAGGCGCTGGCCGAGCGCTGCCGCGAGGTCAACGCCGGGGGACGGGGCAGGCCGTCGGCGGTCTTGGCGGCGTGCCGACCCGCCATCGAGGCCGATCCCCAGTCGGCCGATATCCTGGTGATGCTGGCCCGATCTGAGATCGATCTCGGCCGCGCAGCCGAGGCGCGCAATTGGGCGAGAAGGGCCTTGCAGATCAATCGCAATCTGGCGGACGCCTACGTCTTCCTGGGCGGGGCGGAACAAGCGATGGGAAGGCATGTCGAGGCCAAGGCTGCCTACAAGAAATACTTGGAACTTGCTCCCACCGGTCGCCATGCCGGCGAACTGCGCGCTATCCTTGGCAACCTGTAGTCCGATCTCGATCATGAGGGGGAAAACCATGAAAACCAATAGCCGCTTGCTTCTGTTTGCCGCGGGACTGGCGTTGCTGCACGCCTGCGCACGCACGGAACTGGATGGCCACGCGCCAGCAGAGAGCCCCGGAGGCCAGGGAGGAACCGTCACGGGTGCGGCCGGTGCAGGAAGTGGGGAAACGGGCATCGGCGATCAATCTGCGCAAGCCGGCAGCCAAGGCGGCCAAGGCACCAGCGCCGGCGGCCTCACCGACACGGGAGACACCGGCGGGACGTCACCGCTCACCACCCCGCCGTCCGACACCGGCACTTCGACAGACACAGGGAGCGGGACAGACACCGGTACACCGACGGACACGGGGAGCGGGACGGGAACTGGCACACCGACTGACACGGGGAGCGGGACGGGAACTGGCACACCGACTGCCTCCGGCAGCGGGACGGCCACTGGCACGCGCACGGCTGTTGTCACCGGGTCATTCACCGGGCGCGGGACGGGAACCGGTCTCGGGACATACACCGGCCGTGGGACAGGGACCGGGCTTGGTACGTTCAGCGGAATCGGGACGGAGACTGGCCTTGGGACATTCACCAGTCGTGGCACGGGGACCGCGGTTGGCACGTTTAGCGGCATCGGAACGGAAACTGGCCTCGGGACATTCACCGGCCGCGGGACAGGGACCGGGTTCGGCACGTTCAGTGGAATCGGAACGGTTACCGGCCGAGGGAGTGCCACGGGCCGCGGACGCAATACCGGCCCTGGCACTGACACTGCCACGGACAGCGCCAGTTGATGGTTTCATTTAGTGCCTCCGGTCAGAATTTCGGCCACGTTTGGGCGGCGGCGCATTGCATGCTAGGCGGCTCGTGCGGCTGCCCGGATCGCTTGAACTGCGGCGGCCACGCCTAGCTTGGACCCGTAGACCGCAGCGCCGGCGACCAGCACATGGGCGCCAGCCTTGACCACGGCCCCTGCCGTGGCCGGGCCGACGCCGCCGTCTGCCTCAAGGTCGCAGCGCAGGCCGCGCGCATCCAGCATCTGGCGCAAGCGCGCGATCTTGGGCAGCGTGGATTCGATGAACTTCTGACCGCCGAAGCCCGGGTTCACAGTCATGATCAGAACTTCGTCCACGTCGCCGAGAATTTCCTCAATTGTCACAAGCGGCGTGGCGGGGTTGAGCACCACGCAGGCCTTCTTGCCCAGTTCGTGGATTTGCTGAATCGTCCGGTGCAGGTGCGGGCAGGTTTCCTGGTGCACCTGGATGATGTCCGCGCCCGCCTTGGCAAAGTCGGGGATGTATTTTTCGGGCTCGACGATCATCAAATGAGCCTCGACCACGGCTTTGGTCGACCTTCGAACAGCCTCCACCATGATCGGACCAAAAGTCAGGTTGGGAACAAAACGACCATCCATGATGTCGACGTGGATGCGCTCGGCCCCAGCTGCCTCGGCTTCTTTCACTTGCGCGGCCAGGCGTGCGAGATCCGCAGAAAGAACAGACGGTGCAATCTCGAGAACAGGCATGCAAGCAACTCCGGGTCTTGTGGTGAGGCTCAAGCATGGAGGGATGCCAGAGTTCGTTCAACTTATCTCGGAGTATTGCGCGATTGCGGGCACGAACGCTCGGCACGGCGGAATTCGCAAACACTTCGCTTCTTTTGTTGACTGGTCCGGCTTGATAACGATATATCTTTGAACCATCGCGAAGGGTCGCGATACGTAGGCGTACATGCTCGCTGGAAATAAGCACCAAGGACTTCACGGACAGGACTTTCCCGAGGCCATTATTGCGGCGCTGTGGGCCGGCAGTCACAGTCGGCATTCTGGAGGAGGCAGGGGCGGCTCTCACTTTGGCTGGGGACCGCCCGGCGGCGGCTCTCCGCCCTTTCCGCCATTTGGGGGATTTCCCTGGTCCCTGTTCCGGCGCGGGGTCCGCGCCAAGCGCGGCGACGTGCGCGCCGCCATTCTGGTCCTGCTGGCCGAGAAGCCGACCAATGGCTATCAGATCATGCAGGAGCTTGAACAGCGCAGCCGCGGGGCCTGGCGGCCGAGCCCGGGCGCCGTGTATCCCGCGCTGGCGCAATTGGAAGATGAAGGCCTGGTGCGGGCCGAGACCACGAGCAGCGGTCGGCTCTACCACCTGACTGAACAGGGGAAAGCCTACGTAGCAAAGCATCGCGAAACCTTGTCAGCGCCCTGGGAGGCGGCTGCCCAGCCCGAGAGCGACGCTTCTGTGATGGGCTTTTTCGGCGAATTGAAGCAAATTGCGGCTGCAGCCTTACAGGTCGTCCACACCGGGAGCCCAACCCAGATCGCCGAAGCCCAGAAGATACTCAACCAAGCCCGCCGGGCGCTGTATCGGCTGCTGGCCGAGGACGCCCCCGAGGACGACGAATAGCGAGACAAACTCATGAACCACATCGTCTCCGTCAACAATGTCAGCAAGAACTACAATCTGGGGCAGGTCGTGGTCCCGGCTTTGCGCGGGGTCACCCTGGACGTGGCCGAGGGCGAGTTTCTCGCCATCGCGGGACCGTCGGGAAGTGGCAAGACCACCTTGCTCAACCTGGTGGGCTGCGTGGACACCCCCAGCGCGGGGACGGTCACCGTCGATGGCAAGCAGACCGGGTTGCTCTCTGAGCGCAACCTGACCCGACTGCGCCTGAACACCATCGGCTTCATCTTCCAAAGCTTCAATCTGGTCTCCGTGCTCAGCGTCCTGCAGAACGTAGAATTGCCGCTGCTTTTGCAGCGGACGCTCAACGCGCACGAGCGACGAGAGCGCGTGCTCGCCCTGCTCGACCGCGTGGGCATCCGCGAGTACAGCAAGCACCGGCCCAGCGAGCTGTCCGGCGGGCAGCGCCAGCGCGTGGCCATCGCGCGCGCTTTGGTCACGCGGCCCAAGCTGGTGCTGGCCGACGAGCCGACCGCCAATCTGGATTCGGTGACCGGCACCAACATCCTGAATTTGATGAAGGAGCTGAACCAGAGCGAAAAGACGACCTTCATCTTTTCCACCCACGACGCGCGCGTGTGGGCTTACGCCAGCGCGGTGGTGCGCCTGGCCGATGGACAGATTCAGGATCGCGTGTCGGCCGAGGAGGCGGTGCGCGCGGGCGGGCTGCCCGCGGGAAGGCCGGCCTGATGCGCGGGTATCTCGACACACTCAAGGTGATCGTCCAGATCGCCTTGCGCAATCTCTTCGCCAGTCGACTCAAGACCCTGATTGTCGGCGGCATCATCTTGTTCGGCTCGCTCTTGGTGGTGGTGGGGACGGCGCTGGTGGACAGCGTGGACGCCTCCATGAGCCGCAGCGTGATCGGCTCAGTGGCGGGGCACATCCAGGTGTATTCGGCCAACTCCAAGGACGAGCTGACCGTGATGGGCGGCATGAACATGGAGTCGCCCGATATCACGCCCATCGACGACTTTGCGGCCTTGCACCGCATGCTGCTCGGCGTGCCCAACATCAAGGCCGTGGTCCCCATGGGCCTGTCGGCGGCCATGGTGACTGCGGGCAACACCGTGGACGTGGTGCTGGAACGGCTGCGCGATCTGGCCCGACGCAAACTGGCGGGCGAGGACGTGCAGGTTGCCTACGAGTCCGAAAAGGATCACGTGCGCCAGATCATCACGGTGCTGTCCGGGGACATCGACAACATACGCAAGATCCAGAACGAGAAGGCCATCGCACAGGAAGACCTGGACGCCGTGGCCAAGGCGGCTTCGCCGCAATTGTGGGCCGACTTCGACCGCGATCCCTATGCGGTGCTCGAGTTCCTCGAAAATCGCATCGCACCTCTGGCCAGCGACGCGGACATGCTCTTCCTGCGCTACCTGGGTACCGACACCGACGCCTTTGCCAAGTCTTTTGACCGCATGAGGATTGTCGACGGCACGGCCATTCCGCGCGGCCAGCGCGGCTTCCTGTTTTCCAAGTGGGTCTACGAGCAGCAGGTCAAGTTGAAGACGGCCTTGCGCATGGACCGCATCAACGACGGCATCAACAAGCGCAGCAAGACCATCGCGGGCAGCGAAGAGCTGCAGCGCTGGATCAAGCAGAACACCACCGAGGTGAAGGAGATCATGTTGCAGCTCGACGGGCAGAAGACGGCCAGCTTTCGCCGTCTCTTGCAGGGCGAGTTGGCCAGCCAGGAAAGCGACGTGGCCAAGCTGCTGGCAGAGTTCTTTCGCGTCGACGACGCCAACTTCGCGCGACGATACCGCTTCTTCTACGACCAGCTGGCGCCCATGCTGGAACTGTACCGCGTGCGCGTGGGCGACATGCTGACCATCAAGTCTTTCACCAGAGAGCGGCTACGTCCAGTCGGTGAAACTGCGCGTGTACGGCACCTTTGTCTTCGAGGGTCTGGAGGACTCGCACATCGCGGGCGAGCTCAACCTGATGGACATGGTTTCCTTCCGCGAACTGTACGGCTCGCTCACTCCGGAGCGCGAGAGGGAAGTTGAGGAGATCAAAGCCGAGGCAGGCATGAAGGAGGTTGCGCGGGATCAAGCCGAGGCCGAGCTTTTTGGCAAGCCGGATGTCGGCGAGGCGGCGTCGGCGGGCAGCGCCCGGCATCCGGTCGACGAGGCGGAGGCAGCCCTGCGCAGCCTGGCGGGCCGGCAACAGCGCGAGGACCGCGCGACTCGGCCGTACGATCCAGCGCAGCTCGAACAAGGCGATGTGCTCAACGCGGCTGTCATCGTCGAGGATCCGCGGAGGATCTCGCAGACCATCAAGGACATCGAGGCCGCCGGCGCCAAGGCCGGGATTCCCTTGCACGCCATCACCTGGCAGAAGGCCTCGGGCCTGGTTGGACAGTTCGTGACCATGATCCGCGCCGTGCTCTATATTTCGGTGCTAATCATTTTTGCCGTGGCGCTGGTCATCATCAACAACGCCCTGGTCATGGCCACCCTGGAACGCATGCCCGAGATCGGAACCTTGCGTGCCGTGGGGGCGCAGCGACGCTTCCTGCTCGGCATGCTTCTCGTCGAATCGCTGGCCGTGGGGGTGCTGTTCGGCAGCCTGGGCGCGGCTCTGGGGGCCGGCATCGTGGGCGTGATCCGCGCGGTGGGCATACCGGCAGCCAACGACATTCTCTTCTTCTTGTTCTCTGGCCCGCGCCTTCATCCCAGTCTGACCCCGGCCAACGTCATCATCTCGCTCGGCATCGTGCTCGTGGTGAGCGCGATCTCCAGCATCTACCCAGGCCTTTTGGCCATGCGGGTGAGCCCGCGCCAGGCCATGCAATCGGACGACTAGTCATGGGATTTCTCCTCGATCTTCGCATCGCCTTTCGCAGCCTGTTTCAGCATGGCCGCCGCACCTTCTTCTTGGCCTCGGCCATCGCCGGTGTGACCGCCTTGCTCATCTTGCTCAATGCCCTGTCGACGGGAGTGAGCGAGACAATGATTCGAGCTGCCACCACGCTTTCCACCGGCCACGTCAACGTGGGCGGCTTTTTCAAAGTTACCAGCAGCGCCGGCGGTCCCATCGTGACCGACTACGAGAAGGTCATCGAGGCCGTCAGAAAGAGCGTGCCCGAAATGGAGAGTCTGGTTCATCGCGGCCGCGGCTGGGCCAAGATCATCTCGGACATGGGCTCGACCCAGGCCGGCATCACCGGCATCGACATCAAGAACGAGCCTGGCTTTCGCAAGGTTATTGAACTCAAGAGTGGACGCCTGGAGGATCTGGCCGAGCCCAGCACCATGATGGTGTTCGAATCGCAGGTGGAAAGGCTCAAAGTCAAGGTGGGCGACGCGGTCACTTTGTCGGCGCAGACCACGCGCGGCGCGGCCAACACCGTCGACTGTCGCATCGTCGCCATCGCCAAGGACATGGGACTCTTGAGCAAATTCGGGGTCTTCGTTCCCGTGGAAACCACGCGCGCCCTGTATCAGCTTCGCCCCGACACCACCGGCGCGATCCAAATTTACCTGAAGCCGAAATTCATTCCCGACGTGACCGCCATCGCGGCGCGTTTACGCGGGCAGCTTGAAAAACTGGGCTGGTCTGTGATGGACGCGGATCCCAATCCCTTTTGGATGAAGTTCCAGACCGTGGCGCGTGAGGACTGGACCGGGCAGAAGCTGGACGTGACCACCTGGGAGGACGAGGTCTCGTTCCTCACCTGGACGCTGACGGTTCTCAAAGGTCTGACCGCGGTGCTGCTCACCATCCTCATCGCCATCGTGGTGACCGGCATCATGAACACCATGTGGATCGCCATCCGCGAACGCACGCGCGAGATCGGCACCCTGCGCGCCATTGGCATGCAGCGGAGTGGTGTGCTGCGCATGTTCCTGTACGAGTCGCTGCTGCTCGGGCTCATCGGCACAGGTGTCGGCGCGCTGGCCGGCGCAGGCTTGGGCGCTGTCATCAATGCGGCCCGCATCCACGTGCCGCTTTCCGTGCAGCTCTTTCTCATGTCCGACCGGGTTCAGCTTGCCCTGCACGGTGGCGGGCTGGTGCGCGCCGCGCTCTTCATCACCGTCGTGACCACCTTGGCCGCGGTGTATCCGTCCTACCGGGCCGCACGCCTGAAGCCCGTGTCGGCCATGTCTCACTTTGGATAGAAATGCTTCTTCACCACAGAGAGCACAGAGGCCACAGAGCCGGACCAGAAAGAGGAAAGGGTGGGCTCCTGTCTGGTCCGAACCCCTTCTTCCTTTCCGATCTCTGTGTTCTCTGTGGTGAAACGAGCTAGCCAACCATTGGAGCCGCACTCATGCCTACGTACCGCTTTTTCGCTGTCCTCGGATTCATCTTCTCGTTGCTCACCCCGCGCATGGCCGCGGCTTTGAGCAAGGCTGAACTCGTCGATCTGCTCAAGGCCGTGGACGAGCGGCAGCGCAACCAGGGCGACTGGCGCATCGCTGGTGTACATGGAGCAAAAGGAGAAGGACAAGGTCGACGTGGCCTACGAGGCCCTGGTCTTCCGGCGCAGCCAGGACCAGAAGTTCATCATCCTGTTCACCAAACCCAAGGCATCCCAGGGCCAGGGCTATCTGCGCATCGACAAGAACCTGTGGTTCTACGACCCGTCGGTGGGCAAGTGGGAACGCCGCACTGAACGCGAACGGATTGGCGGCACCAATTCGCGCCGTTCGGATTTCGATGAATCGCGCCTGGCCCAGGAGTACGAGCCCGAGGATTTGGGCCAAGAGAAACTGGGCGCCTACACCGCGCAGGTGATGAAGCTGACCGGCAAGCCCGACATCGATCTCGGCGTTTCCGGTCATCAAGCTATGGGTCGACAAGGAAACCAAGAACATACTCAAGCGCCAAGAATTCGCCCTGTCAGGGCGACTGCTGCGCACGTCGTACTATCCGCGCTGGAAGAAAGCCTACAGCGAATCCAAGAAGGCCGATGCCTGGTACCCCGAGGAAATGCGCTTCTACGACGAGGTGGAGAAGGCCAACTCGACCTTGATCCTGGTCAAGTCAGTGGACATGCGCCCGTTGGAGGCCAATCTTTTCACCAAGGCCTGGCTGGAGAGTAAGAGCCGATGAATCGCAAGCGCCTGGGCTTGGCGATCCTGATCGTGGCAGGAGGTGCGACTGCGGCGCGGGCGCAGGACAGGCCCAGCGAGAACGACATGTTTGCGGCGCCGGCCGCGGCCCCGGCTTCGGAACCGGCCACGGTCCCGGCGCCGACTACGGCCACCCCCTCCGGGGGCTTCGGGACGGACAGCCCACCCCACCGCCCGCGGCTTCGCCCGCGCCCGTCGCGGCCACGGCCACGACCACGACATCAGTGGGTGATTCGCGCGACCAGTTGAATCTCGGGGCACCCGAGGCGGCGACGCGCTTTTCGGCCGAGGTGGCGCCAGAGGATCCACTGAAAATCGGCGGCCAGATCTATTTGCGTGCGCAAAGCTCAGCCCTGCAAGGACAGAGCGCGGGCAACTGGACGCTGTCCTCGCCCTCCCTGCTCGACGCGTACATGGACGTGCGGCCCAACGATCGGGTGCGCGGTTTCGTGCTTGCGCGCACCATTTTCGATCCAACCTTGCCCGCGACAGCGAGTACGAGGTCTTTCGACCATCAGCGGCGGGTCGCAGGGTGGCTTCTCCAGCGGGGGCACCGCCAGCCTGAGCTCGCTCTTCGGCGCGCAAGCGACGCGCACGCCAACAGTGCTGCTCGATCAGATGTGGCTGCGCTTCGACATCAAACACGCGGTCTTCGTCACCGCGGGCCGCCAGCATGTACGCTGGGGCACGGCGCGCTTCTGGACCCCGACGGATTTCTTGCACATCCAGCACCGCAATCCGCTCGATGTGTTCGACGCGCGCACGGGAACCACCATGATCAAGCTGCACGTGCCCTGGGAAGCGCGCGGCTGGAACTTCTACGCCTATGGGTTGACCGAGGGAGCGAACGCTACGCCCACGGCCAGCGACGTGGCAGGCGCTGCCCGCGCCGAGGTGGTGTGGAGTTCGGCCGAGTTGGGCTTGGGTGGTGTTGCGCAGCGAGGGCACAAGCCCAAGCTGGCCGCCGATCTTTCGGCTGGGATCTGGGATCTCGATTTCTACGGTGAAGTGGCGCTGCGTTTTGCTCAGGACATCGATCGCGTGGGCTTCGACCGCAGCGTCGATCCGTCGACCCTCACCTTGGGAACGCCGCCTGCCACCAGCGTCGATCAAACGACTCTCGCGCAAGACGTTCTCGGACCCGCGGTCGACACGCTCTACCCGGTCGCGCCTGGATCCGGCGTAAAGCCTCAAGCCACTGGCGGTGTGTCTTACTCGTTCAAGTACGCCGCCAATGACGTGTTCACAATGGGCGCCGAGTATTTCTACAACGGTCTTGGCTACAACGACATAGCCGTCTACCCTGGCCTCATCTTGCCCCATTCGCAGTTGCTGCGCGAGCCGGCTACCTTCTTCTACCTGGGCCGGCACTATGCAGCGCTGTTTGCGACCGCGCCGGCACCTTATTCGTGGGACAACACGACCTTCACCCTGTCGAATCTCGCCAATCTTTCCGACCATTCCGGCATCACCCGGTTCGACTACTCGCTGATCTTGCTCACCCACCTGCGATTCGAGGCCTTTAGCGCAGTCCACTGGGGCAACAGGAACGGCGAATTCCGCTTCGGCATGGACACGACCACCTTGGGCCAGTACCCGAACCCGGTCACCGGCCAGATGGTACCGTTCCAGATCCCTGGTCGTTCTCCGGGTCTGTTCGATCTCGGCGTGGGCCTGCGGGTCAGTATCTAGGTTTGATCCACCGCGCCCGCATCGTGCGGAAAAGCCACCGCCAACAACACCAACGCCGGCACGGCCGCCAGGATGGTGATGCCGAAGAAGACCGGCCAGCCCACTGTGGCCGCCAGCCAGCCCGAGCCGGCACTGATGATGCGGCCGATGATGGTCGAGGCGCTGGACAGCAGGGCGAACTGCGTGGCCGAGAAGGACTTGTTACATAATGACATGATGAAGGCGGCGAAGGCCGCGTCCACCATGCCGCCGCAGACATTGTCGATGCCGATGGCTGTCGCCAGCAGCACGACACTCTTGCCGTGCAGGGCCAGCGCCAGGTAGCCGGTGTTGGCGACCATCAGGATCGCGCCGAAAGTCAGCAAGCAGCGACGCACGCCATACTTGGCCACCAGTCCGCCGCCCAGCATGACGCCGCTGATGGTTGCGGCGAAGCCCACGCCCTTGTTCCAGAAGCCGATCTGGCTGTTGGAAAAGCCCAGCCTGATGAGAAACGGCAGCACCATGCCTCCCGCGATGGTGTCGCCGATTCGGTACAAGCATGACAAAGGCCAAGGCCACGGCTGCGCCTTTGCGCGAGAAGAAGTCCGCGAAGGGCTTGATCACGGCATCGGCGATGGTGCGCGGGGGACGCACGACCTCGGGCTCGGGCGCGCGCCAGGTGGCGACGATGCCCACGATCATAAGCAGCGCCATCACGCCGTACACGCGCGACCACGGCATGTGGTCTGACAACACCAGCGCCCCAGCGCCCGAGACCAGCATGGCGATGCGATAGCCGAGGATCCAGGTCGACGTTCCAGAGGCGCGTTCGGCGGGCGGCAACACGTCAGTGCGGTAGGCGTCGGCCACCACATCCTGGCTGGCAGACAAAAACGCGACCACCACGGCAAGGGCCGCGATGGCCAGCGGTGCGTTCTTCGGATTGATGTCGGCCATGATCCACACCGACAGCAGCAGGCCCACCTGGGTCAGCGCCATCCACCCGCGACGCCGGCCAAACAGGGGAAAGCTGAAGCGGTCGAGCAGCGGCGCCCACACGAACTTGAATGAGTAGGGCAGCGTGACCAGCGAGAAGAGCCCGATGGTTTTCAGATTGACGCCGGCATTGGTCATCCACGCGCTCAGGGTTGTGCGCGTGAGCGCCAGTGGCAAGCCAGACGCAAAGCCCAGCGCGATGAGCATGCCCACCCGCTTGCTGCGAAACGCGCTGACGAACGCGCCCATGGATCCACCTTCACCCGGCGCGCGGGCCAGCGCCAGTTTCCCGTGCGAATTGCCTTCCAGAACGCCCCACGCAAGGGGCGGATTGGTTGCCATCCCTGCTCGCGGCAAGCACGAAAAGGCGGAAATTCGCGGAAAACGCGCTGTTTTTCGGCTGGCACGGCCGCTGCAATACCAGCCAAACAGAGACGCTTTCACAGCAACCCAAAGAAAAGGAGTCGCCGCCATGTTCAAGAACCTCATCATCGCACTCGGAATCGCCACGCTCACCAGCACGTCGGCCTTTGCCGCCAAAGCCAGCCACAAGGCGCCCGCGCCCGTCGCTGCCAAGAAGGTCGCGCAGGCAGACTCGGCCAAGCCGGCTGATGCCAAGGGCAAGAAGGGCAAGAAAGGCAAGAAGGCCGCCGAGGAGAAGGCTCCTGAGGCTGCCCCTGCCCCCGCCCCCGCTGCCAAGAAGTAGTCAGCCCGTCTTTCGCCGCCCGCCGCCTGGTAGCAGCCCAAGCGGCGGGCGAGTTTTGCGGCTTGTCGGGAAATTTGGGGCCGCAGGCTGGGCCGGGTCGCGGCTAGCGAGAGCGTGAGCGAGTTCGTGGGCGGGCCGCGGGCCGCGGGCCGCTCACGCTCACGCAAGTCCCGCACGCTAGCCGCTGCACGCAGCCCGCTACCGCTACCGCTCACGCGGGCCGATCTGCGCCGGGAATTTCCCGACAAGACGTAGCTTAGCTTTCCCGGGACCCGCGCGGCCGCGGCATTACGCGGGCCGCGGCTGCGCGCGGCTCCGGGGGATGGACTCAACCAAGCAACCTCAGCGCGCCGCTGTCGATAACTCGGCATGCGCGCTCTGTTGGTTTTCAGTGTGTCGTTGTTTGCCGGCTGCAGTCTGGTGCCCGGAGGCAAAGTACCAGCCGTTGCTGCAACCGAGCCGCCCGGCGGCGGAACCTGGCAGCCCGGCTGGTTGGAAATTCATCACATCGACGCGGGCCAGGCTTGCAGCACATTGATCGTCGGGCCCACCGGCCGATCCTTGCTGGTCGATGCAGGCGAAGCCGACTGGCAGGCCGATGACGGTGCCTTGATTGTGGGGCCGTACATCAAGAACGTGCTCGGCTCCGCGCACCTGGACTACGTGCTCATCAGCCACTTTCACCTGGATCACACCGGATATCCCGGATACGGCGGTTTGTGGCACCTGGTCAACCTGCAGGGATTCACAGTGGGCAAACTCCTGCACCGCGATTTCACCCATTATTTGGGCGAAGGAGGGGGCACGTTGGCGCGCTGGCGCAGCTATCTGGCCGGCGAGGGACAAAGCGTGCTGCACCCGGAAGTCGCCACCCTGGGCGCCGGTCAGATCGACCTCGGCCCGGGCGTGGCCCTTCGCGTGGTTGCCGTGGATGGCAATGGCCTGATCTCGGCCCAAGCACCGGCCGACGATCCGGACCCGCCGAGCGAGAACGACTACTCGCTGGCGTTCGTCCTGCGCTTCGGCTTGCTCGACTACTTCTCAGGCGGCGATCTCTCGGGCGAGATGCTGGTTTCTCAGTATGGCTACTCGTACCACGATATCGAATATGCCGTGGCTCCACTGGCCGGGGACATCGACGTCTATCGGGTGAACCACCACGGGAGCCAATACTCGTCCAGCCCCACATTTCTGGCCGAGCTGTGGCCCAGGGTCAGCATCATCGAGGTGGGCAACGACAACCCTGACGGCCATCCCCACCAGGCCGCAATTGACCGGCTGGCGGCCACGGGCGCCATTTATCTTACCGAGCGCGGCAACCCCAACACTGACCTGGGCGGCGCCCGGGTCGTGGGACACGTGGCGCTGCGCAGCGCAGACGGGATCGAGTACTGGGTGGCCGGCGACCACTACGTCGCGACAGATCCGGCTCGGATCGATGCGGATGGCGACGGCTACTTCCAGGAAGCGGATCCCGACGACACTTCCCGCCTGGTCGTACCAGCGCCTCGCGGTGGATGCGATCCGGAGCACCAAGTCTGCCTCTAGCCAGCACTGGGGGGATGGACATCGCCCCTCAGCCAGCATAAAGATAGTGGCTCTCCGCTAGGAGCTGCATTCATGAAGAAGTCCCGCTGTTTCCTATCGTCGCTTGTCGTTTTCCTGTCCGTTCTCGCCCTTTCGTCGCAGGCCATGGCCGCCGGAAAGGCCGCCAAGACCCAGACCACGGTGAACAAGGTTGTTGAGATCAACAAGCAGGCTCTGGCCCAGATGCAGGCCGGCAAGTTCGATCAGGCGCGTGATGCTCTGTGGGGCGCCATCGCGGTCCTCACCGACGCCAACATGTCTGACCACGAGATTGCGGCGCGCACGCACGTGCACCTGGCCGCCGTCTACCTGACCGGCTTCAACGACAAGAACAAGGCCATCCGGCAGCTGGCGATGGCCCTCAAGATCAACCCGGGCATCAAGATCACCCCGCAAGTGGAGACGCCCGCCCTGGACGAAGCGCTTGATGCGGCCCGCAACCAGGCCAGCCTCCCGCCGGTAGCTCGGACATCTGCGGCGCCGACAGCGCCGATGGCATCGGCGGACGAGGGTGCGCCCTCGACTCCGTCGGCCAGCGGTCCTGCGTCTGGTGGGTCCGCCGCGGGCGGCCTCCGCGCGGGCAAGAAGCTGGCGGACATTGCAGAGCCAGCGGCACCAGACAAGGCTCCCGAGCCCTTCTTCTGTCCACTGCCGACCGAGGTGCCGCCCAAGCAGGACATCTTCTTCCGTTGCATCACGCAGAAACAGCCCAAGCGCTCCACGGCCACGCTCTTCTATCGGGAAAGCGGGAGTGAGGATTTCACGCCGGTTCCCATGACTCGCTCGCCCCAGGGCTGGCTGTCGGCCAATGTCCCGGCGGCGGCTGTCACCGGCAACGCATTCCAGTACTACTTGGAAGCGAAGGTTCCAGGGGTGAAGGAGCCCTTGACCATCGGAAGCTCCGACGGCCCAGAACTGATGCCCATCGTCGAAGGGGCCGCGACCGTGAACAACAGAACGCTGTCGCTCTTGTTGCAAGGCAAGGACACCAGCATGAAGGCAGCGCCCATGGCGGACGACCAAGCCCCGCTAGAGGAAATCAACAAGCAGTTTAAGGAGGACGAGGAGCTTCGAAAGTACCATCGGCGTTTGGCGGGTTCGTTCTTCTTCGCGCTGGGCGGCGGAACCGGGTCGACCTATCACGGCAAGGTCAATCCAGACAGCCACGAATCGATCTGGGTGAACAGGCCCACCAGGCCTCCGGAGCTTCAGGGACTGGTTCAGATCTCAGCGGGGTACTCACTCGCCAGCATGTTCCAGCTCGTGCCGGAGCTCGGCTACCAGGTCACCGACAGGTTCGCCATTTCGCTGCAAGGGCGAATTCAGTACGCAAGTCTCGACTCCCAGGGATGGCTCACCGATGACACCAAGGCGAAGACTCCGCCGAGCTGGGCGTTGGCCGTGTTTCTTCGCGGACAGTATGCCTTCTTCAACGCCGGGAATTTTCAGTTCTTTGCCTCGGGCATCGCAGGCGGGGGGACGAGAGCCTTCATGGGTTATGTTCCCAAGGCCTGCACCGACAAGGCGGGGTATACCTGCCCAACCACCGGGACCGATCACAGCGACACCATCAGCGCAGGGCCCGTGGCCTTTGGCGCCGGGGCGGGCGTCATGTACCATCTTTCGCGCGACTTCGCTCTCTGGCTGGAAGTGCGGGGCCTGGCCAGCGTGAGCCCGATAATGGTTCTGGCCGAGGGCAACGGCGGCGTGGCGTTCGCGTACAAGTTCGACTTCGAGAAGTCGTCAGAGCCCCCCCCGCCTGAAACCATGGGTGGCTGGGAGAGGCCGCCAGAGGAACGGGAGGCGCCGCCGGCTGATGCGCCGTCTTCGGAGTAGTCGCGCCGGTCAGGGCTCGTGGAAAATCAGGCGCATCTGATCGAGGCGCAGGTTCTGCCTCGATACCTGGGCCTGGACGGCGCGCACATCACGCCGCTGGGCCGAGGCCTGGTCAACCAGACCTTTCTGGTCAGCCGCGGCGGGGCGCGTTTCGTGCTGCAGCGAATGAATCAAGTCTTCTCGGCCGCGGTCAACGACAACATCGACGCGGTCACGCGGCGACTGGCCGACCTGGGCATGACCACACCGCGCCTGGTTCCGGCCCGGGATGGCCTCTTGTCGGTCGACCTGGGGAGCGAGGCTGGCTTGTGGCGGCTGCAGACCTACGTCGAGGGCGTGTCCTTCGACATGGTGACTAGCCTGGGCCAGGCGCGCGCAGCCGGCGGTTTGGTGGCGCGTTTTCATCGCGCGCTTGACGGGATGGACCGCACGTTCACCGGCCTACGGCCGGGCGTGCACGACACTGCCCAGCACATGGCCAAGCTGCGCTCGGCGCTGGACACCCGCAAGGACCATCGCCTCTACCGAGACGTGAGCGACCTGGCCGCGGAGCTGTTCGCCGCGGTCGGTGACTTGCCGCCTTTGCCCGACCTGCCCAGGTGCGTGTGCCACGGCGATCCCAAGCTGAACAACATCTTGTTTGCGGGACGCGAGCCGCTCGCCGCCGAGCAGGCGGTGTGCCTCATCGACCTGGACACCGTCGGACCTATGGCGCTGGCTCACGAGTTGGGGGATGCCTGGCGGTCGTGGTGCAACCGCAGCCCCGAGGACGCGAGCCAAGCCAAGTTCGATGTGGAGATCTTCCGGGCCTCGTTTGAAGGATTCCATGAGGCCTTGGACCGAACCCTTGGCGCCGACGAGCGTCGCGCCTGTCTGCACGGGGTCGAATGGATCAGCTTGGAGCTGGCGGCGCGGTTTGCGGCCGATGCGTTGCTGGAATCGTACTTCGGCTGGGCGCCCGAGCGCTACGCCGGTCGGGGCGAACACAACCTGGCGCGCGCGCGCGGACAATGGGCGCTGCACCGAGCGGTGTGTGCCAGCCGGAACGAGCGGGCCGGCATTCTCGAAGTTTGATTACACGCGCACGCGGCTGAGACCTTCCATCAAGGCCTTGAAACCTGCGAAGTCGAGACTTTGATCGCCATCGGACAGGGCCTTATCGGGATCGGGGTGTACCTCGATGCTGATGCCGTGGGCGCCACAGGCGCGCGCGGCCCAGGCCATGGGCGCTACGTAGGGACGCTTGCCCGTGCCGTGGCTGGGATCCACCACGATGGGCAGGTGGGTGCGCTCGCGCAGCACCACAACGGCCGACAGATCCAGGGTGTTGCGGGTGGCGCTTTCGAAGGTGCGAATGCCTCGTTCGCACAAAATGACTTGGCCGTTTCCCTGCGCCAGGATGTATTCGGCAGCCGCCAGCCATTCCTCGATGGTGCTCGACAGGCCGCGTTTGAGCAGCACGGGCCGGTCCACCTTGCCCACGGCTGACAGCAGCGGGAAGTTTTGCATGTTGCGCGCGCCGATCTGCAAGATGTCGGACTTTTCGGCCACCGCGTGCACCTGATCGATGGTCATGACTTCGGTGATGATGGGCAGCCCGGCAGCCTTGCCGGCAGCGGCCAGCAGATCCAGTCCTTCGTGGCCCAGTCCCTGGAACGCATAGGGGCCGGTGCGCGGCTTGAACACCCCCCCGCGCAGGATGTGGGCGCCCTGCTCGCGCACGAAAAGGGCGGTGCGGTTGATCTGGTCTTCTGATTCAACCGAGCAGGGGCCGGCAATGACGACGAAGCCAGTGCCGCCGATGAGCAACGAGCCCACGCGGATGACGGTGTCCTCGGGATGGGTGGCGCGATCGGCGAGGCGATAGTGCTTTGAGGCACGCGCAACCGGCGGACTGGGTTTGGGCTGGCCGGCCGATGGCGCGGCGGGCGTTGCTTCGGGTGGGGCGGCCACGATCTCAGCAGCATGAGGCAGGGTCGTGGTTTGGGCCTCGGCGGGCCTGGCCTTGGCGGGATAGCAGCCGAGGATTTTCAAGTACAGCGCCTCGCTGCGCAGAGCTTCCAGCGCCACGGCGGCCTTCTCTTCAGCCACGTTGCCCTCGAAGTCGATGAAGAACATGTACTCCCAGGGACGATTGGGGCGCGGCCGCGACTCCAGCTTGGTCATGCTCAGCCCGTACTCCGCCAGGATGTGCAGGCAGCGCAGCAGCGCCCCCTTCTCGTGTCGCGTGGACAGGATCAGGCTGGTCTTGCACGGCACCCGGACATCCACGGCAACAGGAGCACGAGCCAGAGCCACGTAGCGCATGAGGATTTCATCTTGGTTGCCCACGTGGCGGTTCAGTATGTGCAGCTCCTGCGCTGCCGCGGCCTCGGGCGAACCGATGGCGGCCAGGGTGGGATCCTTGGCCTCGGCCACGGCACGCATGGCTTCGCGGGTGTCGAGGAAAGGCTCCGCGCGGGCTTGGGGCAAAGCCGAAACGAAAGCCGAGCACTGATCGAGCGCCAACGGGTGAGACAGGATCCGTCGCAGCGCCGAGGTGGGCACGTCCGCCGTGGCCGCCAGGCAGAGTTCGACGCGATAAGACTCCTCGCCCACGATGTGCAGGTCTTGTTCGCGGAGCAGGTCGTAGACCTGATTGATGCTGCCGGCGACTGTGTTCTCGATGGGCAGAAGCGCGAGGTCGACCGCAGCGGAGGTCAAAGCGTCGATCACCTGCTTGAGCGTGGGCAAGCCCAGGTAGCGGCCGCGCAGGCCCTGGCTGGCCAGGTACTGCTCCGCTGCCAGGTTGTTGTAGGTGAGCGGCGAACCCTGGTAAGCGACCGCAACCTCTTCGCCTTCTGTCCCGGCCAGCGACGCTATCTGACGGCTGACCGAGTAGCTGATGATCTCGGAGAAGATCTTGCGCGCCAAAGGAGCCGACAACCCCAGTGACTGGGCCAGAGTTTCGACGCGGGTCAGGACCTCACGTTCACGCTCCGGATCCCGGATGGCCTGGGTCGAGCCGGCCTTTTCCTTGCCGATGAGAGCCACCGTCTCCAGTCGCTTGGCCAGCAGGTGGACCATATCGTCATCCACCTGGTTGAGACGTTGGCGCAATTCCTTCAGGCCGGCCTTGGGGGTTTCGTTGCTCATGCGGGCGCAAGCTTATCAGGTGGCCGCGCATCGGCCCACATCGGCGCGAAAAACGGGAGAGCGAGCTGGTTCACCACAGAGGGCACAGAGAACACAGAGGTCGGAAGGGAAAGGGGTTCGGACCAGACAGAACCCAACCCATCCCCTTTCCGGTCCGGCTCTGTGACCTCTGTGCCTCTGTGATGAAGAAGCTAACTCACTGTCCCGGCGGCGAGACTGCCATTCCCATGGCGTGATAGCCTTTGTCGACGTAGACGGTGCTGGCGGTGATGCCCGAGGCGAGCGGACTCGACAGAAAGGCTGCGGTTGCGCCCACCTCGGCCGCGGTGATGGCCTCGGGCAAAGGTGAATTGACACGGCAGTAGTCGATCATCTGTTGGATCGAGCCGATGGCACTGGCCGCACGCGAGGCCCAGGGACCGGCGGAGATCACGTTCACGCGCAGGTTCCATTTGCGGCCGGCCTCAAAGGCCAGCACGCGCGCGTCGCTCTCCAGCGCGGCCTTGGCCGAGGCCATGCCGCCGCCGTATCCGGGCACGACGCGCTGGCCGGCGATATAGGACAGGGCCAGGAACGAGCCACCCGGCCGAACCAGCGGGCCCAGTCGCTGCACCATGGAGGCGAAGGAAAAGCTGCTCGTCCCCACCGCAGCCAGGTATCCCTTGCGACTGGTTTCGAGGAGCGGCTTTTTCACTTCGGGACCATTGGCCAAGCTGTGCACCACGACGTCCAGGCACGACTCGCCGAAGTCCGCGCGCAGTCGATCGGCCAGGCCCGCGATGCTGAAATCGCCGCAGTCGCGATAGCGCCGGTGCTCGCGCACGGCGGAAGGGACATCTGCGTCGCTGTCGAAGTCGGCATCCATGGGCCAGATGCGTTCGAAAGCGAGCTGGCTTCCGTCGGACAGGCGCCGCGCTTCGTCCAGCCTGCCCTGTTCGAGCAGGGATTGGAAGATCCCCAGCACCGGGGGCCAGGTGGCCAGGCAGATTGTCGCACCAGCCTCGGCCAGCGCCTTGGCGATGGCAAACCCGAACCCGCTGTCATCCGCCACGCCGGCAATCAGGGCGCGCTTCCCAGCCAGGTCAATCTTGAGCATGGGGCGCATGCTTCCTCGGGCGGGGCTTCCCGTCAAGCCGGCCCGAGGTCGGGGCTGCTCCCCCAGCCCCGGGTCGCGTGCCCACGCCGGTCGCCGGCCCGCGCGCGCCTTGACTACTGAGCCACGTGACCGTAGCAGGTCGCGAGCTTGGCGTAGTCGTAGAAATGGCTGCCAGGAGCGTGGCGCGCCCCATCGCAGGCCGCGGTGAAGTCCGTCTCCTGCTCGTTGAGCATCATCTTGACGATCAGCCCGCCGTTGCCGTCGCTGTACACTTCCCACTGCACGTTGGCGGCCATGGGAGCGACGATCTCGTCGCGCCATGGACTCGGGGTCGGGGCCACCAGGCTGCCATTCCATGGGCTGTTGGCCGCGTAGGTGTAGGTTTCGGCCTTCGGCATTTGGACGAAGAGGCTCTTGAGGCCGAGGATGGAGGTGAACGGCACCATGATCTCGGCATGGGTGAAGCGCAGCTTGGCGCCTGTGGTGAGTGTGCCCTTGGCGATGGCATCGACCTCGTTGAAGAAGTCATTCAACAGGACTTGCGCCATGCCGTAGGTGGCGCTGCCGCTCTCGGTGGCACCGGGCCCCATCTGGTAGAAGTCGGTGGCGTCGCCAAGGTAGGCGAGTACCGTCGCCTGCGCATCGGGGATGTACTTCGTGAAGTCAACGTTGCCCAGTTCGGCCGGCATGGCGGGCGCAATGATGTAGACGCCGTAGAGGTTGTTGGCCGCGTCGAGGGCGCTGGTGATCGTGGTGCCCCCGCTCCCGGTCGTGGTGTAGCTCTTGCCGTCGGCACCCGTGTACGGTCCGAAGGTACCGGTGTCCGCGAAGGTGTAGCCGGGGGTGCCGAGCTTGTTGATGAAGACCTGGGCGAAGAGGCCCTGCAAGACGACCTGGGCGGCGGCGTTGATCTCGGGAATGGCACTGATCGCGTTGACCTTCGCGGTCTGGGTCGGGTCGCTGGCCTTGAAGCTCTGATAGGCGAGGCTTGCCTGATAGGTCGCGTAGTACGGGTCGTTCGCGTTCGTCACCTGATCCTGGGCCGCGCTCAGTTTGTGGAAGTAAAGCAGGAAACGGTTCGTGCCGGGCAATTGCGCCTTGGGCTTGGTGCCGTAGCCCGAGATGGCCGCGGGGTAGCTGATGAGTGGCGCGAGCGCGGGATTGCTTGCCGCCAACGAGTTCACGAAGAAGCCCGAGCTGTCATAGGCCCGGTTCACACCGGAGGTCTGCACCAAGATCTTGCGTCCGCTCGCCGCCACCTGCGTGAAGTAGCCGGACAAACGCTGGGCCAGCCGGGTCGCCAGCTGCTGATGTTCGGCGGCGCCAAGTTGCGAAAGATTGCCGTACCCCGGCGCGGTGATGCCCGGGACACCCGCGCCCAGAATGGTGTTGGCCTTGATGAAGGCGAGCAGGTCCGGACCCAGCTGCTGGCCAAGCGGCGTGAGCGCGCCGTCGGTCTGGGCCTTGAGCCACATATTGTAGACGGCAATGTCGGAGCCCTCGCTGGACATGCCGCGGGCTCCGTGACGAGCGACGAGTTCGGCGTACACCGGGCTGAAGCCAGCCGGCGCGGGCTCGTAGGTGGACGAGTTCTGTTGCGGCTGGTACAGCGTCTCGGTGGTGAGGTTCGCCAGCGCAGGACAATTGAGCGTGACCTGCACCGAGGAAGCCTTGGCAAGGCTGGTGGCGCTGTCGCTGACGGTGACCGTGAGCGAGATCGGGATGGCGCCGCTGCCCAGAAGCGCGCAGTAGGCCGGAGTATAGAGCACGTCCGATTGGTCGCTGCCGATCTTGGCCGCGAAACGGCCGGCCGAGGAACCGCTGAAGCCGTCATCCCAGGCGTAGCTCCAGGTGGAAGCACTGGTTCCGTCGCGCGGAACCACCACAAGCGCGGGCTGCTGGCCGGGCGTGATGACCGTGGGAGCGGCCTGAACGGAGAATGCCGGGGCCGAGGAAGCGGTGAAGTCATACTGAACGCTGGCGCCGAGGGCATCGGTCACGATGACCGAAACCGTGTAACTGGCGCTGGCAATGGCCGGGGCGGTCCACACGACTTGCGAAGAGCCTGTGCCATCGACCTGATTCGAGAACGCGCCCGAGGAAGAAACCCATCGGAACGTGAGCGCGCTGCCTTGGGGATCGCTGGCCTCCACCAAGAAGCTCACGTTGCCACTGGCGCCGACCGCGCTGGAAGATTGTACGCTGCTGGTGATGGTGGGAGCCTCGATGGTCACGGGCTTGCCCACCGGAAGGGTGGTTTGGCCGGTGGTCGAACCACCCTTGCCGTCACTGACCGCCACGGTGAATTCGCAGCTGGAGTCGATCGCGCCGGCCGGGAGCGTGACGCTGGTGACGGCGGCCGTTGTGCTGGAAAAGACCGCGCTCGCGCAGGAACTGGTCCACGCGTACGACAGGGCGTCGCCGTCCGCATCGCTGGCCGTGACCGAAAGGGACGTGGGCGAGCCGTGCACGAGGTACCCAGGGGCCGCGATGAGATCCGTCACCACCGGCCAGTTGTTGAAGGTCACGTTGATATCGGCCTGACCGCGGCCGTTGCCGGCCGACACGTGCACGACGACGGAGGCCGAACTCGATGCTCCGTGGTTGTCGGTCACCGCGAGGAGCAGGGTCTGGTCTCCCTCACTGGCTGGCGCGGTCCAGTTGGTCGTGGCGGCGGTAGGGGCCGAGAACCCGCTTGTCGACCCGCTGACTGACCATGCGAAGGCGATGGTATCGCCGGTGTCCGGATCGTGCGCGGTCGCCTTGGCCGCGATGGTGGCCCCGGGAACGACGTTGGTCGACGACAAGACCAAGGAATCGATCACCGGCACGGAATTCTTGAAAGGCACCGAGGCCGCAATTTGCTGGGCCGTGATGACGACCGTGGTCACCTGATCCCTCATGATGGCGACACCTGTGGCCGAGCCGGCATAGGCGGGGTCGTTGGATTGGTCGAGGGCACTCACCGTGAAAACGTAGTTACTTCCCACTGGCAAGGACCCGATGAGGCCGCCCCAGTTGCCCGCGCTTCCTCGCGCGTAGAGCGTGACGGTCTTGGGCGCGGGAAAGGCCGGGCCGCTCACCGTGGCGACCACGCTGCTCACGTCGAGCGCGCTGAGCGCGTGCACGGTCAGATCCGCACTACCGGTTGGTTGCTGTTCGCCTTTGCAGGCCGAGAGGGTTAGCAACGTGGCCATGACTCCCATGGGGAGCAAGGTGAACGTTGGTAGGTTTCGATTGTGCTGCGACATCATGAGTCTCCTTTGGTTGGCGAACTTCCGCAGGAAACTTATGTTTTCACTTCTGACGGTTGAGTCACAGTTGCGCAACAAGCCTTCCGCGAGAGCCGCCCAGCTGGGCACCAGCGATCTGTCCACACGCGCGCACTGTCGCGGCATGTGGCTCGTCAAGCGTCGCTAGATTTCCGCCCTTGGGTACGACCCGAAGATGCGCACGCTTTCGGCGGCGCCGGCCAGGGCGGCCAGGGCGCGGCGCACGTTGGCGTCTTTGCGATCGCCGATGAAGTCCAGGTAAAATGAGTACTCCCAAGGTCGACCCACGATGGGACGCGATTCGATCTTGGTCAGGTCGACCTGCTCGGCGGCGAAGGCGTAGAGCGAGGCGTACAGCGATCCCGGCCGATTGGCGATGCGAAACACCAGGCTGGTCTTGCGCTCCTTGGCCTTGTCGTGCCACGGGAATGCGGCCCGCGCGATCGGGGCGCGCCATGACGAAGAAGCGAGTGAAGTTGTGCGGGTTGCTCTCGATGCCCGCGGCTAGAATGTGCGCGGCGAAGACTTCAGCGGCGCTCTTGCTGGCGATGGCGGCTTCGTCGCGCCGCCCGTTCTTCACCACCATCTTCACCGCGCCAGCCGTGTCGTACGATGGCAATACTTCCAGGCTGGGAATCTGCTGCCGCAGCTTGCGCAGATAATCCTCACATTGGGCCAGCGCCACCGGGTGAGAGAACACGCGGCGCAGGTCGCCGAGCTTCACGCCGCGGGGAGCGATGAGGTTGTGCGCCACGCGCAGTACGACCTCGCCAACGATGGTGAGGTCGTGGCCGACCAGAAGGTCGTAGTTCTTGATGACCGAGCCAGCCAGGGTGTTCTCGATGGGCACCACCGCGCAATCGGCGTCACCCCGCACGACCGCATCGAACATGTCGTCGAACTCGCGCTGGGGCATGGACTCCAGCCGTGGGCCAAAGAAGCGGCGCGCGGCTTCCTCGGAAAATGCGCCGTGCTCGCCCTGGAATGCGGCTAGAATGCTCGCGTGGGGAGCTGGCCGGCTCCCCCTGCGGGGACTTCGGGACGGCCCGCCACCCTGCCCACCCCGCGCGCTTTGCGCGCGCCCTCGTCGCCGGCCGCGCACCGTCGCGGGAGGGTTTGGGAACCCTTTGAGGGTTCCCATGTCAATTGGCCCTCTCTTGACTGTAACCTTCGTGGTCACGACGCGCCTGGCGCACGCATCTTATAGCCCACGTGGCGCACTGTCTCTATCATCTCAGCGCCAGGGCCCAATTTGGCGCGCAGGCGGCGAACGTGAATGTCGACCGTGCGTGTGTTGCCGGTGTAACGGTAGCCCCAAACACGCGACAAGAGCTGCTCGCGCGTGAACACGCGGCCCGCGCCCACAGCCAGAAACTTGAGAAGCTGGAATTCCTGCCGCGGCAGCTTGAGCACGCGGCTGCGATAGGTGGCCTCCACCGCCACGGTGTCGATGACCAGATCGCCCAGTTTGATGCGGCCCGAAGCCGAGAAGGACGAAAGCCGCCAATCGAGCTGGCGCACCCGTGCGTAGAGTTCCGGTCCCACGATAGGAAGGAGCACGAAGTCATCCATGCCCAGCTCAGGATCGAGGCCGGGCAGTCGCGAAACTTCGATGCAAAGGAGAATGGGCACCTCGGCTAGGGTGGGGATCTGCTTGGCGTGCTTGACCACAGCGCGGCCCACCTCAAGGTAGGGCCCCGCGTCCACGACGACCACTGCCGGACGAATGTGCTCCAGATCGTCGGGCAGGTCGTCCATGTCGTAACCGACCGGGACGACTTCGCAGCCAAGCTCACGCAGGGCTGCGGCAGGAGAGTCCACCTCGGCTGCGCCGACCTGCGGTCTGGACATGACAACGACTGCGCGCATCTTTGGAAACACAGGGTAGCAGGGACGAAAACAATAGTCACTACAGGCAGAATGATTCCCACATTGTTTCGTAGGCGTGGGGCCGCGGGGACAGTTGTTGCCGTGATGTTTCCGATGTGTTGCGTTTTTGGAAAATCCGTCCTATTTGCGGCGGCAGAGGTTTCACGCCAACCAAGTGGGCGCTAGCTTTCATCTAAAGCTAATGGGCGATTTTCGAGAGATGAACGGCAACGCAACTAGGCAGACCGCCGAGCGGCGGCAAGTGGCTCCTGTGCGGCAAGGGCTTTACGATCCGACCAACGAGCACGACGCCTGTGGTGTGGGCTTTGTGGTGGACATCGCGGGCAGCAAGTCCCACCGAATCGTGCGCGATGGCATCCGGGTCTTGGAGAACCTGGGTCATCGAGGCGCCAGCGGCGCCGAGGAGAACACGGGCGACGGCGCCGGCATCTTGGTCCAGCTGCCCGATGCCTTCCTGCGCAGCGTGACCGCCAACATCGGCATCGAATTGCCGCCCGCTGGCCAGTACGCCGTGGGCATGGTCTTCCTGCCGCGCGATCCGGCCGAGGCAGCCGCGTGCCAGCGCCTTTTCGAGACCGCCGCAGGCGAGCTGGGACACCGGGTGATTGGCTGGCGCGAGGTGCCCACCAACCCGACGGGCCTGGGCAAGACCGCGCTGGAGTCCAGGCCGACCATGGCGCAGGTCTTCGTGGATCGGCCCGCGGCCCTGGCTGACGATGCCGTTTTCGATCGTCGCTTGGTGCTCGTGCGACGCACGGCCGAGAAGCTGGTGCGCACGAGCGATCTCGGCGAACGCAAGTTCTTCTACATCGCCAGCTTGTCGTGCCGGACCCTGGTGTACAAGGGCATGCTCAACGCCGACCAGCTCGACACATTCTTCCCGGATCTGTCCGAGCTGTCGCTGGAATCGGCGCTGGCCCTGGTGCATTCGCGCTTCTCCACCAACACTTTCCCCAGCTGGTCGCGCGCCCATCCCTACCGCGTGATCGCCCATAACGGCGAGATCAATACCCTGCGCGGCAACGTGAACTGGATGTCGGCGCGCGAGCACGATCTGGCGTCGCCGCTCTTTGGCGACGACATCGAACGACTGCACCCGGTGGTCGATCAGGACGGCAGCGACTCGGCCATGTTCGACAACGTGCTGGAAACCCTGGTCATCGGCGGCCGCAGCTTGCCCCACGCGATGATGATGATGATCCCGGAGCCCTGGCACAAGCACAAGACCATGAGCCCGGAGAAGCGCGCCTTTTATGAGTACCACTCGTGCTTGATGGAGCCATGGGACGGCCCGGCCGCCATCTGTTTCACCGACGGCGTGCAGATCGGCGCCGTGCTCGATCGCAACGGTCTGCGGCCGCTGCGCTACACGCTGACCAGCGACGGCCTCGTGGTCATGGCGTCAGAGACTGGCGTGCTCGACATTCCGGCCGAAGAGATCGTGCAGAAGGGGCGTATTCAGCCGGGCCGCATGTTCCTGGTGGATACCGCGCAGAGGCGCATCGTCCCGGACGAGGAGCTCAAGTCCAGGGTCGCGGCCGAGCTGCCCTACGCACAATGGGTTGAGGCTCAACGCGTGCGCATGAAGGATCTGCCACCGGCACCAACGACTCCGCAGGGCGATCATGTAGCGTTGGAACTGCGCCAGAATGTCTTCGGCTACACGGCCGAGGACATGCGCCTCTTGCAACCCATGGTGGAAACCGGGGGTGAGGCTATCGGCTCCATGGGCACGGACACGCCGCTGGCCATTCTTTCCAGTCGGCCGCAGAGCCTGTTCAACTATTTCAAACAGCTCTTTGCCCAAGTGACCAACCCGCCGGTGGACGCCATCCGCGAAGAACTCATCATGGCGGCCGGCACCACCATGGGTCCTGAGCACAACCTGTTCGACCCGCAGGCGGAGTCCGCCCATCAGATCGAATTGCGCTCTCCGGTGATCTTCAACGAGGAAATGGACAGGTTGCGCGCACTCGACGGCTGGCACGGCTTCCGCGCGCGCACCTTGGCCACGGTGTTCCGCGTGGCCGAGGGCGAGCAGGGCCTGGCTCAAGCCCTGGACAAGTTGTGTGCCGAGGCGGCCGCTGCGGTGGCCGGCGGTTGCGAGATTCTTATCCTGTCGGACCGCGGATTCGACCGCGAGCACGCGCCCATTCCCTCGCTGCTGTCCTGCGCGGCCGTGCACCATCACCTGCTACGCGCGGGCACGCGCACGCGCACGTGTCTGGTGGTCGAGAGCGGCGAGCCGCGCGAAGTGCACGACTTCTGTCTTCTCATCGGCTACGGGGCCAGCGCGGTCAACCCCTACCTGGTCATCGAGGTCATTGAAACCCTGGCCGGCGAAGGGGTCATCCGGGTCGACGCCGCCAAGGCGCGCACCAATTACGCCAAGGCCATCAGCAAGGGACTGGTCAAGGTCATCTCCAAGATGGGGATCTCCACCGTGCAGAGCTATCACGGCGCGCAGGTGTTCGAGGCCATCGGGCTCCATGCCTCGCTGGTCGACAAGTACTTCGAGGGCACTGCTTCCCGCATCAGCGGCCTGGGCCTGGGCGGCATCGCCGAGGAAGTGCGGCGCCAGCACCACCGGGCGTTCCCCAGCCGGACCTTGCCACAAGCGGGGCTGGACCCGGGAGGAGAATACCGGTTTAGAAGCGAAGGCGAACACCACCTCTTCAACCCTGAATCGATCTCCAAGTTGCAGGCGGCGGTGCGCACCGGCCGCTACGAGATCTACAAGCAGTACGCGCAGCTCATCAACGACCAGTCGAAGAACCTGGCCACCCTGCGCGGTCTGATGGAGTTGCGCCACCCACGACCCGCGGTGCCTCTGGACGAAGTGGAGTCGGTCGAGCAGATCGTCAAGCGCTTCAAGACCGGCGCCATGTCGTACGGGTCGATCAGCAAGGAAGCGCACGAGACCCTGGCCATTGCCATGAATCGCCTGGGCGGCAAGAGCAACACCGGCGAGGGCGGCGAGGATCCGGCGCGGTGGGTGCCCTTGCCCAACGGCGATTCCAAGAAGAGTGCCATCAAGCAGGTCGCCTCGGGCCGCTTTGGCGTGACCAGTCCGTATCTGGTCAGCGCCGACGAGATCCAGATCAAGATGGCCCAGGGGGCCAAGCCCGGCGAGGGCGGCCAACTTCCCGGCGCCAAGGTGTATCCGTGGATCGCCAAGGTCCGCCACTCGACGCCCGGGGTCGGGCTGATCTCGCCGCCGCCCCACCACGACATCTACTCGATCGAGGATCTGGCCCAGCTCATTCACGATCTGAAATGCGCCAACAACAAAGCGCGCATCAGCGTGAAGCTGGTGGCCGAGGTGGGCGTGGGCACAGTGGCCGCGGGCGTGGCCAAGGCCAAGGCCGACGTCATTCTCATCAGCGGACACGACGGAGGCACGGGCGCGTCGCCCTTGTCCAGCATCAAGCACGCGGGTGGTCCCTGGGAGCTGGGCCTGGCCGAAACGCACCAGACGCTGCTGCTCAACGACTTGCGCAGTCGGGTCGCCATTGAGACCGACGGCCAGCTCAAGACCGGCTGGGACGTGGTGGTGGGCGCGTTGTTGGGCGCCGAGGAGTTCGGCTTTGCATCCGCGCCGCTGGTCGCCATGGGCTGCCTGATGATGCGCGTGTGCCACCTCAACACCTGCCCGGTCGGCATTGCCACGCAAGATCCGGAACTGCGCAAGCGCTTCGCCGGCAAACCGGAACACGTGGTCAACTTCATGCGCTTTGTGGCCATGGAAGTTCGCGAGCTGATGGCCGAGCTGGGCTTCCGCACGCTGAACGAAATGGTGGGCCACACCGAGTGCCTGTACATCCGGCACGCGGTCGACCACTGGAAGACCAAGGGCGTGGATCTGTCGGCGGTTCTGTACCAACCGCCGCATGCCGACGGCGTGGGCACGCGCTGCCTGTATGCGCAGAACCACAAGGTGGAAGAGGGGTACGACGACACCACCATCATCCCCATGTGTCGGCCGGCACTGGAATCCGGCCGCAAGATCACGGCCACGCTTCCTGTGCGCAACACCCAGCGCACGGTCGGCACGCGCCTGGGCAGCGAGGTCACGCGTCGCTACGGCAGCGAAGGCCTGCCCGAGGACACCATCTCGATCCACTTCAAGGGCTCGGCCGGGCAAAGCTTCATGGCTTTCGTGCCCAAGGGAATCACATTCCTCTTGGAGGGCGACGCCAACGACTATCTGGGCAAGGGTCTGTCAGGCGGAAAGCTGATTTTGCGCCCACCGCTCGACGCGGGCTTTGCGCCTGGGCAGAACGTGATCACCGGCAATGTGGCGCTCTATGGTGCGACCAGCGGCGAGGCCTACATTCGCGGCATGGCGGGCGAGCGCTTCTGCGTGCGCAACAGTGGCGCCCAGGCGGTGGTCGAGGGAGTGGGCGATCACGGTTGCGAGTACATGACCGGCGGGCGGGTGGTCATCCTGGGCCCGACCGGCCGCAATTTCGCGGCCGGCATGTCGGGCGGGGTCGCCTATGTGCTGGACGAGCAGCGCCAACTGGAGTCCAACTGCAATCTGGAAATGGTCGGGCTGGGTCCGCTCGACGATCCCCAGGAGACCGAGCTGGTGCTGGGCCTCATAAGGCGGCACGCCGAATTCACCGGCAGCCTGCGCGCGCAAGATCTGTTGGCCCACTGGGCGCAATGGAAGCTGCTGGTTGTGCGGGTCATCCCGGATGATTATCGCCGAGTGATGGAGGCGCAGAAGCTCATGCGCGACAAAGGCCTGTCGCCGGAGGAGGCGGAGATGGCGGCCTTTCAACTCAACGCCAAGGACGGCGCGCAGGTGCACGGGAAGTAAGAGATGGGACGACCAACAGGTTTTCTTGAATACCCACGCGCCACGCCGCTGCACCGCGATCCCCGTGAAAGACTGAAAGACTGGCGTGAGTTTCACGGGCATTTGCCCGAGGACAGCATGCGCGAGCAGGGCGCGCGTTGCATGGACTGCGGCGTACCCTTCTGCCACACCGGCACGCTGGTCGACGGGCTGACCATCGGGTGTCCGCTGCACAACCTGATTCCGGAATGGAACGACCTCATCTACAAGGGACGCTGGCGTGAAGCCCTTGACCGGCTACACCGGACCAACAATTTTCCCGAGTTCACCGGCCGCGTGTGCCCCGCCCCTTGCGAGGGATCTTGCGTGCTCGGCATCAGCGCGCCGCCGGTGACCATCAAGGTCAACGAGTGCGCCATCATCGACCGCGGCTTTGACGAGGGTTGGGTAGTCGCGCAGCCGCCGACGCAGCGGACAGGCAAGACCGTGGGCGTGGTGGGCTCAGGCCCGGCGGGTTTGGCCTGCGCCGACGACTTGAACCGCGCCGGGCACCTGGTCACGGTGTACGAACGCGCCGACCGCGTGGGCGGCCTGCTCATGTACGGCATTCCTGCCATGAAGCTGGACAAAAGCCTGGTCGATCGACGGGTCAGAATGATGGAAGAGGCCGGCGTGCGCTTCCGCACCGGCGTCGAGGTTGGCAAGACCATGCCCGTGTCCGAGCTGCGCGCCAGTCACGATGCCGTGGTCATTTGTGGTGGTGCCGCCAAACCACGCGACCTGCCGGTCGAAGGACGCAACCTGCGCGGCGTTCACTTCGCCATGGAATTTCTCACGGCCAACACGCGCAGTCTGCTTGATACCGGCGACACGGACGCAAGTCCAATCCACGCGCGCGACAAGAACGTGGTCGTGATCGGCGGCGGCGACACCGGCAACGACTGTGTGGGCACCGCGCTTCGCCAGGGCTGCAAGAGCGTCACCCAACTGGAGATCCTGCCGCGGCCGCCCGCCCAGCGCACCATGGACAACCCCTGGCCACAGTGGCCCAAGATCTATCGCGTGGACTACGGACAGGAAGAGGCAGAGGCACAGTTCGGCGTGGACCCGAGGCTGTTTTCCGTGCAGACCAAGCGCATGTTGGGTGACCAGCATGGCCAGGTGCAAGGCATCGAGATCGCCAACATTCGTTTCGTGCCCCAGCCCGAGCGCCGGCCGCCCAAGATCGAAGAATTCCCGGACACGATTCGCACCCTGCCCGCCGATCTGGTCCTGCTGGCCCTGGGCTTCATTGGTCCCGAGCGCGAGGGTCTGCTGACCGAGCTGGGCGTGGACATCGACGGCCGCGGCAACGTGGCCGTCGACGAATACCAGCAGACCAGCATCCCCGGCGTGTTCGCCGCCGGCGACATGGTGCGCGGCCAATCCCTGGTGGTGTGGGCCATCATGGAAGGGAGACAAGCGGCCCGCGGCGTGGACCGCGCGCTCATGGGCGAGACGGTTTTGTTGTAGAAACTGTCTGCTTGGGCGTGCCTACCTGCGCGGCTTGCTTGCCCGAAGGCGATCCCATAGGCCGCGCGGATTGACCACGGGCAGCGGTAGGCTCCGGGCAGCGAGCAGCGCGGAATCGCCAGTGACGAGAACGTCGGCCTTGCCGGCCACCGCCGAGACCACGATCCACTCGGGGTCCGGAATTCCCAGCTTCAGATGGGCCTTCGGCTTGGGAACCAGCACCGCATCCCGGAGCAGATCGTCGATCTCGTCGATCAGTGCGCGCGGTAGCTTGATGCGGTCGCGCAGCGCGCGGCGCAGTTCAACCAGAACAACCTCGCCGACAATCAGCTCGTGCTCGAGCAGGACGTGGCTGAACAAATCGGCGCAAAGGCCGCGCGTGGCAAAGGCGCTGACCAAGACATTGGTATCGAAGAAGATCCTCACGACAATTCGCGGAACACATAGTCGTCGGTGAGGTAGCCACGAGCCTCGGCAAGCGGCAGCACCTTGGCCCGCAGCGGCTTGTTGGGCGGTCCCTCACACGGTATCATGGCTCGCATGCAGAGTTTTACGGCAGTCATCGAGCGAGATGTGGCTACCGGACTTTTCGTGGGCTACGTCCCCGGCTGGCCGGGCGCGCACTCGCAAGGGGCCACTCTCGACGAGCTCCGCCAGAACCTCGAAGAGGTGGTTGCCATGCTGCTGGAAGATGGCGCGCCAAAACTCGAGGGCGACTTCATCGGAACGCAGACGGTGAAGGTTGCGTAGACGCCATGGGCGACCTTCCCGTTCTGAAGCCTCGGGAGGTCGCCGCCATCCTCGCCAGTCTGGGATTCGTTCAGGTTCGCCAGCGCGGCTCGCACTGCCAATACCGACATTCGGATGGCCGCGTGACGGCGCTCCCGTTCCACCAGGGTCGAGACATTTCGCCGGCTCTTCTTCGTGCCATCGCCCGCGACATAGGCATGGATGTTCGCGAGTTCGCCGCTAGAGCCTGAGGAGCGCGGCTGGGCCGGCAGCCGCCCCGCCTAGCGGTGCCCGTGGTGCGATTCGCCGTGTTCCCTGTGCTGCTCCCTGTGCTCCTGGTGCTCGCTGTGGCGGTCGAAATGGCCGCGATCGTTGTGTTCGGCGTGTTCTCTCCGCTGGAACTGGGCCTCGCCTCGGTGCCCGCGCATTTCCCGGCGCGGTTCGTTCATGCGCGGACCCTCGGCGTGATAGTGCCGGTACCGGCCGGGGGGAATGCGCACCAATCCGCGCGGGACCTCTCGCCCGCGAGCCACGACCCAACCGCCGCGATGGTCACGCGTGCGGTACCACGTTCGCCCCGCGCGGTGCCAGTACCAGCCGTCCACGAAGAAGACCTCCTGCTCGTATTCTGGCACCACCTGTATGCCGGGGCTGACTTCGACCAGCGCGGGTGCGGTTTCGAAGCGGATTGTCGGTACGCCGACTTGCACCTGAAGGTTCACTTGCGCGGCACTGGTTCGGGGCAAGGCGACTGACAGCAGCACCGGGGCAATCGCCACGAATGGGATGGCAAACTTGATTCGCATGGATGGTTCTCCTTTTCGGTCGCGCCTGCGCACTGGCAACATCGGCGCGAATCCAACGCGCGCAATTGTAGCCTCCTGCCAGACCGGCGCCAGCGACGTGTTCGGGGAGGCGCTACTCTCCCTGAATCGTCACGATCACCGTTCGGCGGTTTCGCGGGCCGTCGAAGTCGCACAGGAAGATGTTCTGCCAGGTCGACAGAGCGAGCTGGCCATCGCGGATGGGGATGACCTCGCTGGGGCCGACCAGGCCGGCTTGAATGTGCGCCGAACCGTTGTCGTCGACCCGGTCGTGGCGCCAGCGGCCCTGCGGGGCGATGCCTTCCAGGCAATCGAGCACGTCCAGGGTGATGTTCGGGTCGTCGTTCTCTTGAATCATCAGCGCGGCGGTGGCGCCCTGGGCATAAAGCGCGCAGATGCCGTTGCTGATGGCCGAGCGGCGCACTTCTTCGCGCACCTGTTCGGTGATGTCCACCAGCTCGCGCTTGCGCTGGGTGCTGACCTGAAGCGTAGCCAGGAACTGGTTCATACGTCGAGCAGCGTGGGCCCGCTCTCGCCATGCTCGATTCGATCCGCCAAAACTCTGAGGGCGAGCGCCTGGGCATGCGCAATGGCGTCATCTCGCGAGATCCCATATGCGAGCACGCCAGGCAGGTCGGGTACATCCGCGATCCATCTCCCGTCGTTCTCGCGCTCAAGTTCAATGACGAACTTCATAGGGCCAAGTGTACCACTTGCCTGGAGGGCAAGGGTGCCGTTGCGAATCGGGATGACCTGGAAGTGATTGACCCCGACGAAGAATCTGGTTCACTTAAGCCACATGCCAAAGACAACATCATCAGGGCGCGGCGTATCCTGCCTGGCGCTGGCGGCAGTTGGCCTCGCGTTGGGGGGATGCTCTGCTGGCGTTATCGCCGCGTCGCCTTCCGGGGGCGGTGCGCAGACTGGGGTTTCCGGTGCGGGGGGCCAGCCGTCCATTGTTGGTAGCATCGGCGCCGGTGGTTTTCTCCTCGCCACCCTTCCATCAAGCGCGGCCCCGGCCGGCGGCGCCACTGGCGGCACCACCGAGATGGTCTCGTGTACCGATGGCGAGGGCTGCGATTGTTCTGCGCTGTCGGTGGCGGTCATCGGCAAGCCTGGCAAGTGGGGCGCCGATCCCAACGGAGATAGCGACACCGCCTTGCAAGAGTGGCTCAATTCAAGCAGCGCCGGTACCGCGAAGGTCGACAACTTCACCGACAAGCCCACGCTCACTCCCGATTTTCTCGCTCCCTACGGCGTCATCATACTGGCTTCGCTGTCAGACGATTCGCTGACCGGGCCATTCTGGACGTTCGCCGATTCGGAAGTCGCGGCCATGCAAGACTGGGTGGAAAACAAGGGCGGTGGTCTCATCACGCTGACCAGCTACACTGGCGACGGCCGGGAAGTGAATCCCACCAATCAGCTGATCGCCTTTTCCGGCATCTCGTACAACATGGATGGGATCTACGCGACCTGCGTGGACTGGCGCGTTTGTGGATGCGCCCATTCCAACACTTTGTCCACATTCAACAGGACCGATCCAGTCATCGCCAACCTCAGCAACAATGTCACCTGGGTGGGTCTGGACAATGGTCGCTCCATCAATGCTCCTGCCGACGCGCATGTGGCGGCGACCGTGGATGGGCCCAAGAATGCACTGGTGGGCAAGCTGGCCGGAAAGGGGCATGTGCTGGTCTATGCCGACGAATGGATTACCTACACCAGCCAATGGACCGGGCAGGACAACCCTAGCGAGAGCGATCCGAGCTGCGTGGGGTTCCTGCCCGAGGACGACTATCAGATCGCTCAGTTCTGGTACAACATGCTCAAGTGGTCGCAGCCGAGCGCGACCTGTTTCAAGATCGTCGACGTTCAGCAGCCTGTCGTCATCTGGTAGGCCGGCTTGGCTGTGGTCTTCAGCCCGAAGCGCTAATCGCTACCGCAAGTGTTTCGGGCTGGCCATGGATGAACATGGAGCCTCGCGTGAACGCTTCGCAGGCGACAGTCGCACGCGCTTGCAACCGGAGTACGCTTGGCCGGAGGTTTCTCATGAGCGAAAGGCTTGCTGCCGCTTTTTCTCAATCGCGGTCTTTGACCCGTCGCCGATTTCGACTATTTCCACTACACCCAAGACGGCCCTCATCCGGCACCTTGACGGTCTCTGCTGGCCCTTGGGCGCCGAGAGGGTCAGGAACTGATACAATTCTGCCGAAGTCTGCCTAGCGCACCGAACAATCCGTCCAACTGAGAAAGCCCTATGACCAGCAGGAAGAGCTACGCTTGGCGATGGTTCGCCGCCGCGGTCGTCGCCATGCTGGCGTGGCCCGGCTCGGCGATAGCCAGTCCCACCACCGGCGCGATTGTCGGCCGCGTGGTCGACCAGGACACGCGCCAGCCCCTTGACGGCGTGACTGTGGTGGTTTCGGGACCGCAGGGCGACCAGGCCGCCCTGACCGACGCCAAGGGACAGTATGAGCTGCGTGGCTTGCCCATTGGCGACTACGTGGTTCGCTTCTTCCGCGGCTCGGTGGCCATCGAGCATTCCGCCACGGTGTTGATGGACCAGACGGTGAAGGTCAACGCCCGCCTGCCGTCCGCGCCTGAGGCGATAAAGACCATCGCGGTCACACAGCGGGCGCCGGCCATCGACGTGGGCTCGACGCGCGTCGGTGTCACGTTGAACGGCGAGTTCGCCGCGAACGTACCCAATGGCCTGAGCGTGAGTGACTTGCTGGAAAAGGCGCCCGGCGCTACGTCGGATGCAACGGGACTGGTTCTGTCGGGCGGAACGGGGCTGGAAAACACCTACTATCTCGACGGACTCAACATCACATCCCTGAAGAACGGGGCGCTCGGAACCAATCTGTTCGTCCCCTTTCTTGACGAGGTCGAAATCGTCAGTGCGGGCTACGGCGCTGAATACGGTCGTGCCCTGGGTGGCGTGGTCAACATGGCCACCAAGTCAGGCAGCAACGAGTGGCATGCCAGCGCCTTTTCTTATCTGTCACCAGGGGCGTTTTCGGGCGGCCAGCAACGCATCGCCAGCCGCGGTTCCTCGCTGACCGGCGTGACCGAGCCCGACTACACCACTACGCTCGGCGCCGAGGTGGGCGGACCGATCATCAAGAACAAGCTGTTCTTCTGGGTGGGATATGCCCCCGAGATTATCCACAACCACCTTGTTCAGTACGCCGACAAATTCGTCGAGCACGTCGATCCAAGCACGGGTCAGCTTGACGGGACCCAGGCCAACAATCCCGACGGCACCCCGACAACTGTTCCCCTGTATCGCAACAGCTACGCGGGCCAGACCACCAACCAACACTACGCCGGCAAACTCACCTGGAAACTGACGCCCGAGCAGACACTCAGCCTCAGCCTGTACGGAATCTACTCGCAGAAGCAGTACATGCCGGGAGCCAACATGGATTACGCGGCTAACATGTCCAACGAGAACACGCGCACCAATGACATAACCGCGCGCTGGACCGCGGCCTTCTTCCAGCGACGCTGGCGCTTGGACGCGACCCTCGGCATGCACATTGAACAATTCAGCAATCGCCCGGTTTTCCCCGCGGCGGCGCAAGCGAACTATGTCGAATGGGACACGACTGCGACCTCGCTGGCACAGTTCAACCCCAGCGTCGCGGGCCAGTGTGCGGCAAATCTTGCTACCGGTTTCAATCCTTGTCCGGTGTATGGCTACCAATCGGGCGGGTACGGCGAGATGGAGGACATCAATGCCTTCCGCCTGGCGGGACAACTCAAGAGCACCAACATTTTTCACGCCGCCGGGTTGCACGAGCTCAAGTACGGCTTCGACGGCGAGCTTGTCCAATATGGAGACAAGGTCTGGTATTCTGGGCCGGATGGCTCTCACGTGATCCAGATCATGGCTGGGGACGCTCCCACCTACATATCCCAATTCCGGCTGCCCCCGGGAATGCAAATCTCGCAGGTGAACCAGCTGTCCGATTTGTTGAGAGCGCCCTACTACCAGGACGCGATTCAGGCGACGACTCGGCAGTTCAACACGGCTCTCTTTCTACAGGAGAGCTACTCGCCGCTCTCGCTTTTGACCGTCAACCTGGGCGTGCGCTGGGAAATGCAGCGTATGCAGGACTACCTGGGCAACACAGCGCTGTCCATCTACGACAACATTGCACCGCGGGTGGGAGTGATCGTTGATCCCAGCAAGGACGGCCGGGCCAAGATCTTTGCCCACTACGGCCGCTACTACGAATCCATCCCGATGAACTTGGCCGCCCGCGGATTCGCCGGTCTGGGTTCCCTGTCGAGCACGGGGCCCCCGTTCGGCAGCGACAGCAATCCGATCATCACGAGCGGCGCGGTGCTGGCGGTGCCGCCAGGGCTCAAAGGCAGTTACAACGACGAGGTTGTGCTGGGCGGACAGTACGAGGTGCTGCGCGATTTGGTGATCGGCAGCACACTCATCTATCGCTGGCTCGGTCGTGCCATCGAGGATACATACGATCAGGCCCATCCCGATGACGGTCCTGCCGTCGTGTTCAACCCTCCGGGCGCCACACGTACCTACCAGGCGGTGCAGTTCACCGCGAACAAGCGCTTCGCGCGCCGTTGGTTCTTTGCCAGCTCGTACACGCTGTCGCGGCTGCGCGGCAACTACGTGGGCCTATACGATGCGGACAATGACCAGCGCAATCCCAACCAGAGCACACAATACGACGCGCCCGGGATTATGGTGAACCGTAATGGGCCCCTGCCCAACGATCGCCCGCACCTCATCCGTCTCGATGGCTACTACACCCAGCCGTTCGGCCACTCAAGTCTAACCGCGGGCTTGGGTTTTGTCGGCCGTTCGGGCCAGCCACTGAACGCGTTGGGCAGCTACGAGTCCACGGCAGACTATAGCTCATACATCCTCCCGCGCGGATCGATGGGCCGAACGCCCTTTGTCACGCGTTTCGATCTGCACCTCGCCTATCGGCGGAGCGTGCTCGGCCAGCTGTCCGCCGAGGTCTTCTTCGACATCTTCAACCTTTTCAACCAGCGCACGGTATTGACCCAGGATCAAGTCTACACGGAGGACACGGTCCAGCCGATACCGGGTGGAAGCAAGGCAAATCTGCAGAATCTCACCACCACCGACGCAAACAACAACGCGGTGCCTGTCACCAAGAACCCAAATTTTCTCATGCCGACTTCCTACCAGGCGCCTATCGCAGGCCGCTTGGGCGTGCGTGTGATGTTCTGATGCGAGCCCATCATAGCACGCGAAGGATCCAACACTTGAGATGACCGGTCTCGGGTACGCCCGCCAACTCGGGGTGATCGCGACCGGCGCCGCGCCGTTCGAGGATCTGCGTCGAGCGGCCGCTTTGCGCTGCGGCGGCTGACACCAGCTCATCAAACTGCGCGCGCGAAACGCGGCCCGAACAGGAACAGGGCACGGCCAGGCCACCTGGCTTGGTCAGGCGCAGGCCGCGCAGGATGATCTCCTGGTAGGCACGGAGAGCGGCGTGGTCGCCAGCCTGGCGTTTGGCCAGAGCGGGCGGGTCCAGGACCACGACGTCGAAAAGTTGCCCGTCCGCTTCCAGGGTTCGCAGAAGCTCAAAGGCGTTGGCATGGCGCACCTCCAGGTTGGGCAGTTGGTTGCGGGTCGCGTTGGCCTGGGCACGCGCCACGGCTTGCGCATCTTCGTCGCTGGCCAGCACCGGGCCCTTCCGTCGCGCCAGGGCCAAGGCAAAGCCGCCATGGTAGGTGAAGGCGTCCAAACAGCGGGCTCCCGTCGGCGCCAGCGCAGCCACCGCGGCGTGGTTGTCCGCCTGATCGAGAAAGCCGCCGGTCTTGCTGTCCGTCAGCAGGTCGGCCTGCAGACGATTCTCGCCCAGCCGGTAGATCACCTCGCTCGCGCCTGCGCCCACTGCGATCTTGCTCACGCGCGGCAAACCCTCGAAGTCGCGCGCCGATCCATCGTCGCGCACCACCACCACACGCACGCCGAGACGTTGCTGCAGCAGAGTCGCCAGCGCCGGCCGGGCCGCATCCATGGCCACGGAGGTCGTCTGCATGACGGCCGCGTCGGCGTAGCGGTCGACGAAAAGACCGGGCAGGCCATCGGCTTCACCGTGTACCAGGCGCATGGCATCGCGGTCCAGCGCCAGCCGCTGGCGCCAGGCCAGCGCAGCTTGCAAGCGCTCGGTCACCAAATCCATCAGTTCCGGCAGGGGAGCGCTTTCGCTTCGCCGTTCAAGCACGCGCAGGGCGATTGGGGAAAGGGCGGCCCACGTCGCGCAGCCTAGCGGCCGTCGGCGTTCGTCGAGCACAGTCACCAGCGCCGGTCCGTCGGTGCGCGCATCGGTCGCGGGGCCAGAAATCACGTCCTGCCGAAAAACCCAGGGATGCCCTGAGACGATGCGCGCGCGGCCACGCGCGTTCACGACAGCGGTGGGAATGGCTGGCCCGCGCACGCTTGGTTGAGGCACCCTATTTGCCGGGTTTGGCTGGCGCTGCGGGCGGCGCTTTGGGGCCGGCAGCCGCGGGCTTCTCGGCCGCCACGGGCGGAGTGGTTGACCGTTCGGCTAGCTCGGCATTGATTTCGAGTTTGACCTCGTCGCTGACCACCACGCCGCCGGTGTCAAGGGCCTTGTTCCAGGTCATGCCCCAGTCTTTGCGATCCAGCCTGCCTGTGGCCATCACGCCCCTGACGATTCGGCCGAAGGGATCCTTGATGGAAGCCGACGGTCCCTCGACCAGCAGCACCACCGGCTTGGTCACTCCGTGCATGCTCAGATCCCCAGTGACCTTGAACTTCCCCTTGCCGGCTTTCTCAATCTTGGTCGATTTGAAAGTCAGGGCAGGGAACTTGGCTGCATCGAAGAAGTCGGGGGACTTGAGATGGGCATCGCGCTTGGCCTCCCGCGTGTCGATGGAAGCGGTATCGATGCTCACCTCCACTTTGGATTTGGTTGCATCCTTTTCGTCCAACTCCACCGTGCCCGAGACCTTCTGGAACTGACCCTTGACGGTCGTGACCATCATATGTCGGACGCTGAATTCCACGGTCGAGTGGGCGGGGTCCACGTCCCAGGTGCTGGCCAGGGCCAGGGCCGGCGAGAGAAACAAGAAACTGACGGTTGCAGCGAACAGCCGAAGTGATCTCATGCTCGTTTCCTTTGTACGGGTTGGGTGGGGTCTGACGCTCCCCGCAATTTCGATGCTTGCCGGCGCAAAACGGTTCACGCCTGGTCCGGAGATGGTGTCCTTCCGGGGAAGGGCAGGCGAATCACGAAGGAAGTCGGCCAGCCGGCGACATCCTCGACTGCGATGCGGCCGCTGTGGGCTTCGGCGACCAGACGGCAGAAGTACAGACCCAGGCCCCAGCCGAACATGCGGTGGGTCTCGGTTTCGCCCTGCTGAAATTTGGCGAAAATCTTCTCCCGATCGGCGATGGGGATGACCTCACCTGTGTTGTGGACCGACAGCACAACCTCGCCTCCACTCTCGGTCGCCACCAACAGGATGCGTCCCCCTTTGGGAGAATAGCGGAGGGCATTGGACAGAAGATTGTCGAGAAGCCGAGGGAACAGGCGCCGGTCAGCCACCATGAACAGGTTGTCCGGCGCGTCCACATCGATGGTGATCAACCGGCTCTGGGCCCGCGACAGCGCCTGCTGGCGTGCGAGATCGAGTATCTCCCGTGTGGCCAAGGGTACAAGATTGAGCGTGATGCGCCCCTCCTCCAGCTTGTTGGTGTCCAATATCTGCGTGATCATGTTGGCCACGTTGGTCGCCGAGGCCAGTGCATCCTCGCTAGCTTCCAACATGTCCTGCGAGGCCCGCTGGCGCTTGAGTTCTCGCGAAAGGAACTCGAGCGACAGGATAGCGGCGCTGAGCGGGCCGCGCATGTCGTGCACGATGAGCTGGACCAGGCTGTCCTTGTCCCGCTGCAGGCGGGCAAGCTCGTCGTATTGGGCGCGCGCTTGTGTGAGCTGCTTCCGGGCCGCCTCAATTCCGACCGCATCGTGGATCAGCCGCCTGGTGCGTTCAAAGACGATGACGCCGACTCCGGCGGCCAGGCCGAGCACGCAGCAGGCGAGCAGCATGTGCCTAGGCCACACGCCGGCCTGATGGAGCAAGAGGGTCTCCTCAGCCATCGCGACGATGGTGGCTGCGATGATGAAGGACCGTTGCAGAGCGAGACCCTCGAAAACCACGATGAGAACGAAGACTCCCAGACCCAGGCCAGCCACGATCTGGCCGGCTTCTCCGTAGATGGTGATGGTCGCGTGCAGCGCGGCATAGGCTGCGGCCAAGTCCAGCGCGACTGGAAGGAGAGCGATGCGATCCCCCATCTTGCGGCGGCGAAGGGCGAAGAGAATCACCGCCACCACCATGTAGACAGTCACCGCTACGAGCAGATCACGCCAAGCCTGGTGGGGGGAAAGACGCCAGCAGAGCAGCCCGAGACCCAGGAAGACGAACGCGGCCAGAAGTCGAACCCCAGCGCTAAGGGAGACGAGTCGCTCACTCTCCGCTTTGTGCGTGGTGTTCTCTGGAGCGGACGGTGCGGTAGTCGAAATCATGCTAAGGGCAGACCAATATACATAACATTGCGGGTCAACGCGGCCAATCCGCGCGCACGCTGACCGTTGATCTTTGGCGAAAAGTGCGGCATTGGTGCGGGAACTCCGCGAAATGCCTGTGGATAACGTCATTTGGACGCCTCCAGGAGACGCAGAGGACGCATGGTGGGTGGTTCGAGAATCAGGGGCACGGAGAAGCGGTCGAATCGCGCGGAGAATGTACCCAGAGCCAAGGCTCTGATGCCGATGGTGACGAAGGACTGACGAGGCCCTTTGCGTTTGCAGCGCAGGCGCAAAGAGGGATCGATCAGCGCGGCGGTGATGCCCACCAGAGTCCAGATCAAGAGGGCTACGGCCAGAAGGCTAACGAAGCGGGCCAGGGCCACTGGGTCGCGGAACTGGGTCCAAAAGAGCTTGGCGCCGAAGCGTCGGCCTTTTGTGTCTCGGAATTGCTCCTCGAC
This sequence comes from uncultured delta proteobacterium, assembly GCA_963758155.1. Lineage (GTDB taxonomy): Bacteria > Myxococcota_A > Polyangia > Fen-1088 > Fen-1088 > Fen-1137. Next base: position 2,537 of record CAVWUP010000012.1, on the reverse strand, counting down.
AGTCATGCGGCGGTCATAGAGCGCCAGCACCTGCTTGGCGGAACCGGTTTCGCTGGTGGCGACCCACCACGGTTCATGAGCGCCAGGAGCCCAGTATCCGATGATGCGAACCGAGACAACACCGTCGGCACGCAGCGGAACCACGCCGAGATCGAGCACCTGCCCTGGTTGCAGGAGAATGGCCTCCAACGGTCGACGTACACCAGGCTCAAGCTCGACGTAGACATCGGCCATCAAACGGACGACGAAGCCCAAGCGCAGCGTCTGCAACAACGCCAGCCAACTCGCGCGACGAAATCCGCGGTCGCACAGAATCGTCGCGGTGACACCCGCCCGACGGGTGACGTCGGCCAGGAAGCGCAGGAAGGTATTCTCCCGGGTATTCTGCGAGCGATCTCGGATCAACTTGCGCCAACCTTGAACGAAGACGGGGATGGCCCGCTTGCCGGTGACCATGGCAGCGACCAGGAGGCGCAAGTCATGGTGCCATTCGGTCCAGTCCACAGCGAGCAGGACATGCCGATCCGGGCGACGGGCGAGCAAATCCAGCCACCGCGTGGCGAATTCAAGATAGTCGACGTGCTCATTACGCAGCAGCCGGTAGAAGCGGTTGACCGCACTGTCCAGCCTGGTCCGCAGCCAGCCGGCCAGCGTCGTGGCGATGGCGAACGAGCGAGCCTGACCAGTGGCGGAGATGGCGGCGATGATCAGACCCAGCGTTCTGCGGCGCGCCTTATGAAAAGGGTCGAGCAAGTCGCTGAGAAATGGGTAGGTTCGTTCTGGGCTCACGGGGAAACCTCCTGCGTTTAGTTGGCAAACCAAACTTCGGAGGACCCGTGGGCCCTTTTCCACTTATTTTTCAGGTTATTTCGTAAGTGATCGAAATGATCCAGCTTTTTCGGGCTCGATCTGATAGGCGGTCAGGGTCAACGAAATCGTCCAGACGATTGAGGGTCTTGGCCCCAACCCTTTGAAGGCGCTCGACGCCCCTGAGACCACACAAGCGCAGAAAGTTGGAGTTCCATGATCGTTGCCAGTCCAAAATCCGTCACCGAGCTCAAGCAACTGATTGACCGCCATCAGAAGGTTCTCTTCGTCGGCTGCGGCACCTGCGTGACCGTGTGTCTGGCCGGCGGCGAGCGCGAAGTGGGCATTGCCGGCTACGGCGTGCGCATGGCGCGCAAGCTGGCCAAGCAGCCGGTGGAGATCGAGCAGATCACCATCGAGCGCCAGTGCGACAACGAGTTCATCAAGGATCTGGCGCCCGCAGTGGAGCGCAGCCAGGCCGTGGTGTCATTCGGTTGCGCCGCCGGCGTGCAAGCCCTGGCCGAACGCTTTCCCGGCAAGCCCGTGTATCCCGGGCTCAACACGCAGTTTCTCGGCATTCTGGAAGAACAGGCGACCTGGACGGAAAAGTGCATAGGCTGCGGCGAGTGCATGCTGGCCGAGTTCGGCGGCGTGTGCCCGGTCACCCGTTGTGCCAAGCACATGCTCAACGGCCCCTGCGGCGGCTCCACCAGCGAGCGTTGCGAAGTGTCCGCCGACAAGCCCTGCGCCTGGCAGCTCATCTTCAAGCGCCTACAGTCAATCGGCCAGCTCGATCGCCTGGAAGAGATTCATCCGCCGAAAGACTGGAGCAAAGCCTGGCACGGCGGCGCACGGAAGATCGTACGGCCGGAGCACCGGATCTAGACAGCGTCGCGTACGTTCCGATCATCCCTTGCCAGCCGTACCGCTCGCCAACGCGGAGAGGCCCCAAACACGCACAGAGGCCCTTTGTTTCGGCTACGGCCCGGCCCGTGACAAACGACAGCCGCTTGTACGGAATCACCTGCTCGGAGGCGATAGTGAACAGTCTTGCCACTTCAATTCAGTATAGACTTTGCAAAATGGAAGCGAGTGCCGCCGGGCAAGAGGTTCAAGTCCATCTTCGTACTGGATCTGGCCTAGGAAACAGAGGCGCATTGTGCCGCTTCGGATGAGCTGAATTTCCTCCGCGGTAAGCGTCCTTGGAGGCGCGACTGAAAAAAACAATGTATGAACCACGGTGCCGCCACCTATGTCTGCAAGATCGGTGAGAGTGTTGACATCTGGAAACCGCGCGGCGGCGGGTACTAGCAGCCCGTGGTGAAAGTCCCGAATGGCACCAGACGCGCTTGGGCGCGTCTGGTGCGCACCGGATGACCTGAACATCTGATCAAGATCGACCGCAGATCTCTGGTAGTGCACTATGGCCGGCATGGCGATGGGCACGCGCGACGGCGAGCAGGAAGACCTGTTCATCACGCACCAGCAGCTTCGTTCGCAAAGCCACCCCTACTATCAGGCGGTCAACAAGGTGTTGGCCGAAAAGGGCTTCGACAAGTACGCGGAAAAGAGCTGCGCGAAGTTCTACGCGAAGAAGATGGGTCGGCCGAGTATGGCACCTGGGGTGTATTTCCGATGTCTACTGCTGGGGTACTTCGAGGGCATCGACAGCGAGCGAGGAATCGCGTGGCGAGCCGCAGATTCGCTGAGCCTGCGCGACTTTCTCGGTA